>CAWEVI010000052.1:0-93742 GCA_963812475.1 uncultured Alphaproteobacteria bacterium | reverse complement strand
GACAGGCCAGGCGTCGCCGCAAAACCGTCATGGCCGGGCTTGACCCGGCCATGACGTGTGAGGGACCAGTGCCGTGCATCAACATTTAGGGCGCTGATATTAGCGCGAATCGGCGTGATGCGATTATGGTTCCTGCTGACAAATGTGACCGTACGGCCTACAAATCGAACCCCCGCAGAGCAGAGATTGCTTGCGATTCCGGGCCATGAGCCCTTACGTTCAATCATCGAACATTGAATACCGACCGGAAGGATACACACTGTGGTACATCGTGGCTGGACTGGTGGCGGAATATCCGGCGTGGTTGCGTTCGGTCTGTTGCTGTCAGGCTGTGCGCAGACGCCTCTTGGCCCGACCGTTCAGGTGATGCCCGGACCCGGCAAGTCCTTCGACGCCTTCCAGTTCGATCAGGCCGGCTGCCGGCAGTTCGCGGAACAGTCGGTCGCCGGTCAGGCGCAGAACGCGAACAACCGGGCGGTCGGCGCCGCGGCGCTCACCACCGTGCTCGGCGCGGGTCTCGGCGCTGCGATCGGCGGCGGACGCGGCGCCGCGATCGGCGCGGGTGCCGGTGCGCTGGGTGGTACCGGGATCGGTGCGGCGGGCAGTTCCAACCAGCAGCTCAGCATCCAGCAGCAGTACGACAACGCCTTCGCGCAATGCATGTTTGCGAAGGGCAACATGGTGCCCGGGTTTGGTCCGATGATGGTCCAGGCGCCGCCGCCCCCGCCATTCGCCGGGCCCGACCTGACGCGCGCCGTGCAGACGCAACTGATCCGCCTGGGCTATATGCGCGGACCGGCCGATGGCGTCGTCGGTCCGAACACGGCCAGCGCGATCAGCCAATTCCAAGGCGTGTCCGGACTTCAGGTCGATGGTTCGCCTTCGCCGCCCCTGCTGGCAAGGCTGCAAGCGACCCCATGACGGGCGTCCCTCTCGCCATTGGCGCCGAATGAGCCTATCTAGAATGCCATGATGCGGTGCAGCGCCGGGCAACCCGGCGCGCGCCGCCCGCGCCACTGAATCGAGCCCTGTTTGAGCGACGCCCCTGACGACACGCCTCCGGGTCCGCCCGAGGACACCCAGCCTGTGACCATCGAGGTGGAGATGCGCCGCTCCTACCTCGACTACGCCATGAGCGTCATCGTTGCGCGCGCCCTGCCCGATGCACGTGATGGATTGAAGCCGGTGCATCGGCGAATTCTGTATGGCATGCAGGATGCCGGCTACACGTCGGACAGGCCGTACCGCAAATCAGCTCGCGTCGTGGGCGAGGTGATGGGCAAGTATCACCCGCATGGCGACGCGGCGATCTACGACGCCATGGTGCGCATGGCGCAACCGTTCTCGATGCGCGTTCCGCTGATCGACGGCCAAGGCAATTTCGGCTCGGTGGACGGCGATGCGCCGGCGGCAATGCGCTACACCGAAGTGCGCCTGGCCCGCGCCGCCGCGCTGCTGCTCGACGACATCGACCAGGACACGGTCGATTTCCAGCCCAACTACGACGAATCGGAGAAGGAGCCGCACGTCCTTCCGGCGCGCTTTCCCAACCTGCTGGTGAACGGCGGCAACGGCATCGCCGTCGGCATGGCGACCAACATCCCGCCCCACAATCCCGGTGAGATCATCGACGCCACGCTCGCACTTATCGCGGAACCGGACACGTCGCTGGACGAACTGATGCAGATCGTCGCGGGACCGGATTTTCCCACCGGCGGCATCATCCTCGGCCGCTCCGGCATCCGCGCGGCGTTCGAGACCGGCCGCGGCTCCATCACGATCCGCGCACGCGCCGAATTCGAGGAGATCCGCCGCGACCGCGAAGCGATCGTGATCAGCGAAATCCCGTACCAGGTGAACAAGTCCACTCTGCTGGAGCGCATCGGTGAACTGGTACGCGCCAAGCAGATCGAGGGCATCGGCGAGATGCGCGACGAGAGCGACCGCTCCGGCATGCGCATCGTCATCGAGCTGAAGCGCGACGCGACGGCCGAGGTGGTGCTGAATCAGCTGTTCCGGTTTACCCAGCTGCAGGTGAGCTTCGGCGTGAACATGCTGGCGCTGGACGGCGGACGGCCGCGTCAGATGGGGCTGAAGGACGCGCTGGCCTGCTTCATCGCGTTCCGCGAGGACGTGATTCTGCGGCGCGCCCGCTTCGAGCTGAACAAGGCGCGCGACCGGGCGCATCTGCTGGTCGGGCTCGCCATCGCGGTGGCGAACATCGACGAGGTGATTCGGCTGATCCGTGCGAGCAACGACGCCGCTGCGGCACGCCAGGCCTTGATGGAGCGCGACTGGCCGGCCGCTGATATCGGCGTGCTGCTCGATCTGATCGACGAGCCGGGCAACGTGATCAGCGCCGATGGCAGCGTGCGGCTGACGGACGAGCAGGCGCGCGGCATCCTCGAATTGCGGCTGCAGCGTCTGACTGGGCTGGAGCGCGAGAAGATCCAGGAGGAGATGACCGAGGTCGGCGCGAAGATCCGCGACCTGCTGGAGATACTGGCCTCGCGTCCGCGGCGGATGGACCTGATGCGCGACGAACTGGCGAAGGCGCGGGCTGAGATCGCCTCGCCACGCCGGACCGACATCATCGAGGCGGCGGCTGACCAGGACGACGAAAGCCTGATCGAACCCGGCCAGATGGTGGTGACGATTACGCGCGACGGCTTCATCAAGCGCACCACGCTCGAGACGTATCGCGCGCAGAACCGCGGCGGGCGCGGGCGCGCCGGCGCATCGATCCGCGGCGACGACATCGTGACCCGCAGCTTCCATGCTCATACGCATCAATGGGTGCTGTTCTTTTCCTCCGGCGGCAAGGCATTTCGCGAGAAGGTCTGGCGATTGCCGGAAGCAGGACCGACCGCGAAGGGCAGGGCCCTGGTGAACCTGCTGCCCGAACTGGGGTCGGACACGATCACTACGGTGCTGCCACTGCCGCAGGACGAGACGCTGTGGGACAGCCTGCATCTGCTGTTCGCGACCGCGTCGGGCAATGTGCGGCGCAACCGTCTGTCGGATTTCCGCAACGTCCGCGCCGCCGGCCTGATCGCGATGAAGCTCGACGATGGCGACCGGCTGATCGGCGTTGCGACCTGCCGTGAAGGCCAGGATGCGTTCCTGGCGACGCGCAAGGGGCGCTGCATCCGTTTCGAGCTGTCCGACGACGCGGTGCGGGTGTTCGCCGGCCGGGACAGCTCCGGCGTCCGCGGCATCCGGCTCGCGCCGGACGACGAGGTTATCGGTCTCTCGGTGATCGAGCATGTCGAGGTGAGCAACGACGAGCGCGCCGCGTATCTGAGGATCGCCAACGCACGGCGGCGCGGCAACGGCAATGGCAATGGCGACGAGGACGTCGAACCGGCGGTCGATGCGGAAGAGCCGGTCGCCGATGTGTCGCTGGACGAGGCTCGCGTGCAGCAATTGGCCGAGGCGGAAGAATTTCTGCTCACGGTGACCGATGCCGGCTTCGGCAAGCGCTCCTCGGCCTATGAGTACCGCGCGTCGGGCCGGGGCGGGCAGGGAATTGCCAATATCACATTGAGCCGGCGTAATGGCACCGCGGTGGCCGCCAGTTTCCCGGTGCGGCCAGGCGATGATGTGATGCTGGTGACCGATGCGGGCCGGCTGATCCGCGTGCCGGCGGATCAGGTGCGCGTGACCGGGCGGCAGGCGATGGGGGTTACGTTGTTCCGGGTGGACGCAGGCGAGCACGTGACCAGCGTCTTCCCGGTAATCGAGGCCACCGGCGACGAGAATGGTGAGTCGGAACCCGCACCGGAGGACGAAACCTAGATGCCTGGGTCAGGGAAGAAGCTGCGTGTCGGTCTCTACCCGGGGACATTCGATCCGGTGACCAATGGCCACCTGGACGTGATCGCGCGCGCGGCCCGCCTGCTGGACAAGCTGGTGGTGGGCGTCGCGATCAACACCGGCAAGGGACCGCTGCTGACCCTGGAGGAGAGGGTCGAGCTGGTGACGGCCGAAATCGAGCGGATCGCCACGCAAAACGACATGGTTATCGAGGTGCTGAGGTTCGACACGCTGCTGATCGACTTCGCGCGCAAGGTCGGCGCATCGATGATCGTCCGCGGTCTTCGCGCGGTGTCCGATTTCGACTATGAGTTCCAGATGGCCGGCATGAACTATCGCATGGCGCCGGACATCGAGACGGTGTTCCTGATGGCGAGCGAGCGGCATCAGTTCATCGCTTCGCGCCTGGTGAAAGAGGTGGCGATGCTGGGGGGCGATATTTCGTCCTTCGTGCCGCCGCTGACGCTGAAGCGCGTGCTGGAGCGAGTCCGCGGCTGACGGCCTGGCCGAGCCCGGGCGTGACGAATTCATGAAGGTCCAAGGAGGGCGCCAATGCACCGACGCACCCTGATCGCGGGCGCCGCGATCGCAAGCCTGATACGGGGAGTTACGATGAGCGACACCGCATCCGCGCAGCTGAAGTCCGACCCGGAGAACACACTCTATCTCGACCTGAAGCAGGGCCGTGTGGTGATCGAGATGTTTCCCGACATCGCACCGAAGCACGTCGAGCGGTACAAGACGCTGGCGCGCGAAGGGTTCTACGACAACACGCCGTTCCACCGGGTGATCGAGGGCTTCATGGCGCAGGGCGGCGACCCCACCGGTACGGGCACCGGCGGTTCGAACCTGCCCAATCTGCCGGCGGAATTCACCACCAAGCGGCATTTCCTGCGCGGCACCTGCGGGGCGGCGCGCACCTCGGACCCGAACAGTGCGAACAGCCAGTTCTTCATCATGTTCGCGCCGGCGCCGCATCTGGATGGGCAGTACACGATCTGGGGCCAGGTGACGCAGGGCATGGAATTGATCGACCAGCTCAAGCGCGGCAGCGGCTCCGGCGGCACGGTGCAGAACCCCGACCGCATCGTTCACCTGCGGGTCGCTGCCGATGTGAAGGACTGAAGCCCAGGTATTGACCGCCGACGGGGCCTGACGCTCTAAGGCGGGCAGCGAGCCCGTAGCTCAGGTGGTAGAGCACGAGACTTTTAATCTTGGGGCCGTGGGTTCGAGTCCCACCGGGCTCACCATGTAACCGTCTGCCATGCGCGACCAAGTTCTTCCCGGACTTCGCGTCCTCCGGCGGCGCTCACGGGGCAATTGTTTGCGATTGACTCCCATGCGTAGACCGTTTTATAAGCGAACTCGCTTTTGCGTGATGTCTGTCCAATGTCCATTCTCCAGTGCGACGCGGAAACGGCGACGAAGATGCGTTGGGCAAGCCGGCAGCAGGGCGGGAATGGCAAGGCTGCCGCGACAGTGCCGAGCGTTCTGAGGCAGATCGAGGCATGCATTCCTGCGCTGCGGCGCTATGCGGTCGCCTTGTTGCATACGCGCGGCGAAGCGGACGAACTGGTGCGTGATTGCTTGGAGCGCGCGCTGGACATGCTGCCCACGCGGCCGGACGCGATAGACGTAAGGGCTTGGTTGTTCGGGACCATGCACAGTCTATTCATGGGTCGGAAGCGCCGCCGCCGCGGCCGTCTGCCGATGGATATGCTCGATGCGACGGGAGAAGCCGATCAGAGTCGGCGCCCGGACCAGGAGGATGGGCTGAAATGTTGCGATCTGCTGCGGGGCCTGGAACATCTGCCGGGCGAATTGCGCAGCGCGGTTTTACTGGTCTCGGTCGAAGACCTCTCGTACGCGGACGTGGGCAGGGTGTTGGGCATGTCGGCTCGCACGGCGATTTCGAACCTGGCCAGGGGCCGTGAACGGCTGCGCCAGTACACGCACTCGGACGGATGTCCGGCACAGCGGAGGGTGAAATGGGCAGCTACGCCAGCGGTCTAGGCGGCGAACTGAGCTGCCCGGTCATCGACCAGGATCTGCATGCCTACGTGGACCGCCAATTGACCGCGGAACGCCTGCCTGTTGTCGAGCGCTATCTGGAGGCACATTCCGACTCGGCACAGCGGGTCAGCGCATACCTTGCCCAGCGGGAGGCGCTTCGCGCAGCGCTGTCCGATCCGGCAAGCGAACCGATCCCGGCGCGACTTAATCCCCATCTGCTTTTCCATAAGCGCAACAGCGAGCGTCGGGCGATTTGGCGTATGGCGGCTGCCGTCGTTCTCGCCGTAGGTCTTGGCGGCGCTGGCGGCTGGGGCCTCCAGGTAGGCTTCGAGCGTCTCGGACAGCGCCATCCGGACACGTTTGGCCAGCAGGCTGCTGCCGCGTATCTGACGCTGGCGCATGCCAACCCGCAACCGCTCCAGGTCGCTTCGATCGACGACCTCTCGAAGAATGTCTCAAAGGCGTTGGGTGTACCTGTGGAGTTTCACGATACCGCGGCAGTGGGCTTCACGCTGCTTGGCGGCTGGGTCTTACCCGCGCCAAAGGGGCAGGCCGTGCAACTCGCTTTTCGCGATGTCCACGACAACAAGGTGATCACGATGTATCTCGAAGGTCGCCCCGGCGCCAAGGAGACACCGTTCCGTCGTGTCGCCGGTGGGGGCGTCCCGACTGTGGCGTGGGAAGACGACGATCTCGCCTGTGCAATCAGCGGTGCCGTTCAACCGGACCAGTTGGAGCAGATCGGTCGTCGCCTCTACGACGCCCTCCTGGGCTGACGGCCGGGCTTGGTCGGGTGTAGCGACGCGCTAAGAGCAAGGGCGCCGCCTCGTTCGAGGTTCGGTCCGATTGAAGCGGACCCGCAAGAATAATCGACGCTGCGGATCGAGCTGATTGACGGCTTTATCCGAAGGTCGAACCTGCAGAATGTCGCTTTCGGCCGACATTGCGCTTTAGGCGTGCTTTCCGCGAAAAAAGGGCTTTTCAACGACAGCGTGAGCCGGCGCCGGTCCGGCTGGTCCCCGCTTGTGGGACCGGCCATGAGGCAATGTGTCCAACAGCCGGTCACCGGGCGATATTTCATTTCGATATAGGTTATATAAACGTTGCGTAATACGTTTTAAATTCGTTACATGTCCATCGACCGGCGCAGTGCCGTCACGGGAATGGGCCGATGGACGACGATCAAACCTATCCTGACATTGGCGCATCGCCGCCGGCGGGCCAGGTCTCGGACCTTCCGACCAGCGTACGCCAGCTGATGCGCGCGCTGGCGCATCTGGTGATCGGGGGCTCGCTCCTCTGGGCCATTGCTGTCGCTGCGTGCCTCGCTCAGTCGCTGTAGCCCGACGTTCGATCCAGCGCGCGGTGTTGCCCGTCTGCTCAACCCGCTCGCATGTCGCGAACCGCCGGATGGTGCTCGATTGACCCCGTTTCCTCGCATCAGCCATAGTGGAAGCGCACAGTGCTGGTCCGCGTGCTGCCCGAGCATTCCCATTCGGCTCGATCAATCCTCTCGGCGCTCACGGACGTGCGCGGTCCGGTGATCGCAACCGCCGGATTTACCCCCGCGCTAAGCGAGGGAGAGGCGCATCGCGCCTGCCTTCACGGACAGTTGAGAGATTGCACGCCTCCCGGTTAAGTGAATGTGTGGGGCGGCAAACGTTACAGTGGCTATCGGTGGATTGCCCCAAACTGGATAGGGCATCGTCATTTCCGACGAATTCGCAACCGACACCGGGGGGCCGCATGACAGTTCGGAACCGCGCGAAGCATGGCACCTAAGGTCTACCACCTGCATCCGCTGGTCGCGGGGACGCTGTCCGAGTGGCCGGCCCACTTCGCGCGATGCCGGGCCATGGGGTTCGATATCGTATGCGTCGCGCCGCCGTTCGTCCCAGGTGCAGGCGGAGACATATTCGTCACCGCCGATCATGAATCCTTGCACCCCGCCTTGGGCTGGCAGGGATCCGCCGATGACGGCATCAGGCGGATAACGCAGGCGGCATCTGAGTATGGACTGCATATCTGGCTGGACCTCGCGATCGATCGGGTCGCGATCGATGCCGCCATCCGCCAGCGCGAGGAGCAGTGGTTCTCCACCGGCGGTTGCGGTGCCCTGCCCAATCCGCGGCGAACGCCGTATCGGCTCGATGCCGCGTATGCGAGGCTGGAGCGGATCGAGATCGCTGAAGCGATGGCCGCGTGGTGGCTGGACCGGCTCGAACGCCTGGTGCAGGCTGGCGTGGCCGGCTTCCGGTGTCTGGAGCCCGATCGGGTTCCACCGCCGGTCTGGCGACAGATTATCGGCGCAATTCGGTCCCAGTCGGCACAGTGCCGCTTCCTCGCCTGGACCCCGGATGTGGATCGCGCAGCCCTGCCCCGCCTGGAAGGCGTCGGTTTCGATCACGTGTGTTCCTCGCTCGCATGGTGGGACGGACGCGCGAGTTGGCTGGTCGAGGAGTTCGAGGCGCTCCGTCGCATCGCGCCCGCCGTGGCATCGCCGGAACCGTCATTCTTCGAACGGCGCGCGGCCCGGCTGGAACCTGGCAGCGACATTGCCGCGGGCTGTCGCCTCGCCCTGCGCCTCGCCGCAGCCTCGGCGAGCGGCATCTTCGTCCCGATGGGGTTCGAATATGCCACGCGCCGTGCGTTCGATGCCGCGCGTGCCGGCCCGCAGGACTTCGATCGCGCACATGACGAGGCGCCTGGCGACCTGAGCAGCGATCTGCGGACCGCCAATGCTCTGATTGACCGCATGGCCGCGCACCCCGTCGATGGCGAGATGCGGGCGCTGACGAGCCCGCAGGACCCGGTGACCGCTCTACTGCGCGCGGACACGCCGGATGTGAGGGGAGCATCCCGGGCTGTCGTTGTCCTCGCTAATCCCGATATCGGCCGAAGCGCGCAGATCGACCTGTCGCTTTCGCCGCTGCCGCCGCAGGCAGGGGCTCCATTCGCGATGCCGAAGCCGCTGGACGTACCGGCGCTGATGGCTCCAGGCGAGGTCCGGGTGCTCGCCTATGCGCCCAGCGAGCCTGTGATCCAACCGACCGGCGCCCTCGGCGTCCCCGATCCGCTGAGCGCGGTCGCCATGCGAATCGCCATCGAGGCGCTCGCACCATCGGTCCCCGGTGGCAATCTCGCGGTGAAGCGGCTGGTGGGCGAACAGGTGACGGCGACTGCCGACATCATTGCCGATGGCCACGAAGTGCTCGCCGCCGAACTTCTCTGGCGCGCCGATGACGAAGCGGGCTGGCACCGCGTCACAATGCACCCGATCGTGAACGATCGGTGGGCGGCAAGCTTCTGCACCGAGCGGATCGGCCGTCATCGCTTTACAGTCGAGGCGTGGTGGGATCTCTGGGGCACATTCGTCCACGACCTGACCGCCAAGCATGAAGCCGGACAGGTCGTCGCACTCGAGGTCGAGGAAGGCCGACACATGCTGGAGACGGTCGCGGCGCGCGCGCTGGGTCAGGTGCGTGCCGACCTGTTGCGCATCGCAGATCGGCTGACGTCCGAATCGGCGCCACAGCAGGTTGCGACGCTGCTTTCGGATGCGACGCGGGACGCAATGCGAGCCGCCGATGAACGGCCATTCGCCTGCCGGCACGCACCTGATATTCCAATCGACGTGGATCGGCCGCAGGCAGGGTTCGCAAGCTGGTACGAGATGTTTCCGCGATCCGCCACCAACGATCCGGCGCGCCATGGCACGTTCGCGGACGTGATCGGGCGTCTGCCGGCGATCCGCGCCATGGGTTTCGACGTACCTGTACTTTCCGCCGATCCATCCGATCGGCACGACCAACCGCAAGGGCCGCAACAATGCGCTGCGCGCCGAACCGGGCGATGTCGGCAGCCCGTATGCGATCGGTGGTCCCGATGGCGGGCACGACGCGATCCACAGCTCGCTCGGCACGTTCGCCGACTTCCGCGCGCTGATCGCGGCGGCGAAGGACAACGGACTGGAAATCGCGCTCGATTTCGCCGTGCAGTGCTCGCCGGACCATCCCTGGCTGCGTGAACATCCGGACTGGTTCCGCTGGCGCCCCGACGGGTCGCTCCGGTACGCCGAGAATCCGCCGAAGAAATACGAGGACATCGTCAATCCGGATTTCTACGCCGACGCGGCGATGCCGGCGTTGTGGACCGCGCTGCGCGACGTCGTGCAGTTCTGGACCGACCAGGGCGTGCGCATATTCCGCGTGGACAATCCGCACACCAAGCCACTGCCGTTCTGGCAATGGATGATCGGCGACATTCGGGGACGGCATCCCGATGTGATCTTCCTGGCCGAGGCCTTCACCCGGCCGAAGGTGATGTACCGGCTGGCAAAGATCGGCTTCGCCCAGTCCTACACCTACTTCACCTGGCGCAACACCAAGCAGGAAATCACCGAATATCTGACCGAGCTGAATGCGCCGCCGGTGCGCGAGTTCTTCCGCCCCAACTTTTTCGTCAACACGCCCGACATCAATCCGATCCCTCTACAGACCTCCGGCCGCCCGGGATTCCTGATCCGTGCGGCGCTGGCCTGCACGCTATCCGGATTGTGGGGCATGTATTCAGGCTTCGAACTCTGCGAGGCAGCACCGCTGCCGGGGCGTGAGGAATATCTCGACTCCGAGAAATATCAGATCCGCGTGCGTGATTTCGCCGCACCGGGCAACATCGTGGAGGAGATCACAGCGCTGAACCGGATTCGCAAGGCCAATCCGGCATTGCAGAGCCACCTCGGCATCACCTTCTATCCAGCGTTCAATGACCAGATACTGCTCTACGGCAAGCGAACGCCGGACGGGCGTGACATGATTCTGATCGCGATCAACCTCGATCCGCACAACCCGCAGGAGGCAGCAATCGAAATTCCGCTCTGGGAGTGGGGCCTGCCTGATCATGAGGCACTGGCCGCGACCGACCTGATGCGTGGCCAGCGCTTCGTCTGGACCGGCAAGAACCAGCGCATCCGCCTCGATCCCGCCGATCTGCCATTTGCCATCTGGCGGGTCGCTCCCGCGGGAGCAGTATGATGGACATGACTGTTGCCCGACCGCGCGCAGCCCTCCGGCCCGCTCTGACCGATGACAGGCAGTGGTACAAGGATGCGATCATCTACCAGCTGCATCTCAAATCGTTCTTCGATTCCAACAACGATGGAGTCGGCGATTTCGCCGGTCTGATCTCCAAGCTCGACTACATCGCTGATCTCGGCGTCAACACGATCTGGCTGCTGCCGTTCTATCCTTCGCCACGCCTCGACGACGGCTACGACATCGGCGATTACCGCGGCGTCCATCAGGACTACGGCACACTCGCCGATGCCAGGCGCTTCATCGCCGCGGCGCATGCGCGTGGCATGCGGGTGATCACCGAGCTTGTGGTCAACCACACCTCCGACCAGCATCCGTGGTTCCAGCGCGCGCGGCGGGCGAAGCCGGGCTCGGTGTATCGCGACTTCTATGTGTGGTCGCACGATGATCGCAAATATGCCGGGACGCGGGTGATCTTCATCGATACGTTGCGCTCCAACTGGACCTGGGATGAGGTTGCGGGCGCGTATTACTGGCACCGGTTCTATTCGCACCAGCCGGACCTCAATTTCGACAGCCCGCGCGTCATGAAGGAGGTGCTCTCCGTCTTGCGTTACTGGCTCGAACTTGGTGTCGACGGCTTGCGCCTGGATGCGGTGCCCTATCTGGTGGAGCGCGAGGGCACCAACAACGAGAACCTGCCCGAGACGCATGCCATACTGAAGCGGATCCGCGCCGAGATCGACCAGCACTATCCCGACCGAATGTTGCTGGCGGAGGCCAATCAGTGGCCCGAGGACGCCAAGGACTATTTCGGTGACGATGACGAATGCCACATGGCATTCCATTTCCCGCTGATGCCGCGCATGTACATGGCGATCGCGCGCGAGGACCGCTTCCCGATCACCGACATATTGCGCCAGACACCGGAGATTCCGCCCAACAGCCAGTGGGCGATCTTCCTGCGCAACCACGACGAGTTGACGCTGGAGATGGTGACGTCCAGCGAGCGCGACTTTCTGTGGGAGACCTATGCGGCCGATCGCCGCGCGCGGCTCAATCTTGGCATCCGGCGCAGGCTGTCGCCGCTGCTCGAGCACGACCGAAGACGCGTCGAACTCATGAATTACCTGCTGTTCTCCATGCCGGGAACGCCGGTGATCTACTACGGCGACGAGATCGGCATGGGCGACAACATCCATCTCGGCGACCGCGACGGCGTGCGCACACCGATGCAGTGGTCGCCCGACCGCAACGGCGGATTCTCGCGCGCGGATCCCTCGCGTCTGATGCTGCCGCCGATCATGGACCCGCTCTACGGCTACGAGGCGGTCAACGTCGAGGCGCAATCCAGCGACCAGCATTCGCTGCTGAACTGGACGCGTCGGGCGATTGCGGTCCGCCGTCAGTACCGTGCATTCGGCCGCGGCAACTTTCGGCTGCTATATCCGAAGAACCGAAAAGTCCTTGCGTATCTGCGCGAGTACGAGGATCGCACCATTCTCTGCGTGGCCAATCTGGCGCGCACGCCTCAGGCGGTGGAGCTCGAGCTTTCCGAGTTTGCCGGGCGGATGCCGATCGAACTGGACGGCGGCTCGATCTTCCCGCCGATCGGTCAGCTCAACTATCTGCTCACGCTGCCTCCCTACGGCTTCTACTGGTTCCTGTTAGCAGATGAGGAGGCGGGTGGTTGGCCTACGCTGCACACGCCCGCACCAGAGCCCATGCCCGAATATCAAACGATCGTACTGCGCAATCGCCTGGCCGATGCACTGCTGGCCGGACGTTCCATTCTGGAGCGCGAAATCCTGCCGGCGTACCTCGCCAAGCGTCGCTGGTTTGCGATGAAGGATCAGGTGCTCAATGCGGTGCGGCTTGCATCCGTCATCGCACTGCCGAATGCCGAGAATGAACTGCTGCTGGCGGAGATCGAAACCACCACGCAAAGCGGTACGGCACGATGGCTGCTGCCGCTGGCGATCGTCTGGGAGGAGCGGCCGACCGGTCCGTTGCCGGCCCAGCTTGCGGTTGCTCGCGTACGGCGGGGGGCCCACGTGGGGCTCCTGACGGACGGGTTTTCCCTGCCCGAGGTCGCCCTTGCGGCAATGAACGGACTAGCCAACGCCACTACGATTGCGACGCAGGCAGGGGAAATCCGCTTCGAACCGACCTCGCGCATGGCCGAGACGACTGTTCCGCCTGACGCCGAAATGCAGTGGCTGTCCGTCGAACAGTCGAACTCCTCGATGATCATCGGCGACGTGGCGATGCTGAAGCTGTTCCGCCGCATCACGACCGGACCGCATCCCGAGGCGGAGATGGGCCGCTACCTGACGGAGCAGGGGTTTGCCAATATCGCGCCCCTGCTGGGCGAGATCGTTCGGGTCGATCCCGACGGTGAACGCCACGCTTTGGCGATCGCTCAAGGTTTCATTCGCAACCAGGGCGATGCGTGGACGTGGACGCTGGATCTGCTGATGCGCGGCCTGTCGGATCTGACAGCCGGCACCGAGGAGGCGCAAGCGACATCGACCGAGCAGCACGAAGACTACGATACGATCGCCACCTTGCTCGGGCGTCGCCTTGGCGAGATGCATGCGATACTTGCCCGCGACACCAACGATCCGTCATTCACTCCGGAGACCGCCGGCGTCGAGACCGCGGAGCAGTGGACGGCTCAGGCAGAACAGCAATTGACGGCCGCATTCGCCGCGCTCGATGCTCAGAAGGAGTGGGACGAGGCGGCGGCGCAGGACCTTGCCGCAGTGACGTTGGTGCGCGAGAAGCTCGTCGAGACGGTGCACGAGCTTGCCCGTTCGGGTCCCGGCTCGACGCTGACGCGCATTCACGGCGATCTGCATCTGGGCCAGGTCCTGGTTGCCAACGGCGATGTCTACATCATCGACTTCGAGGGTGAGCCGGCGAAGCCGATGGCGTTGCGGCGCGGGAAGAACCATCGACTGCGCGACGTTGCCGGCATGATCCGTTCATTCGACTACGCAGCCGCCGTGGTGAAAAGAAAAAGCCTTGCCAGCCACGCGCACGTCGCCGATCCGAGCCGTGATGCGTTTTTGCGCAGCTTTGTCGAACGCGGCACCCAATGCTTCCTCAACGGTTACCTCGATGCCTTCCCGGCGAAGGACGTGGCGGCGGAGAAGAATTTGCTGCAACTGTTCCTGCTCGAAAAGGCGGGCTACGAGATCGCCTACGAGGCGGCCAACCGTCCAACCTGGATCGATGTGCCGCTGCACGGCATGGCGCAGCTGGTCACGCAACTGGCCGGCGAGAAGGTGCCGTCATGAACGACATGATCGAGCTGCCGGTCCTGCCGGAAGGCGCGGCCGAGGCACTCGCGAATGGAACGTTGCGCGATCCGTTCGGCGTGCTGGGTCCGCGCGATACCGGCATGGGGCGCGTCGTCCGTGCCTTCCTGCCCGGTGCGCTGGAGGTTGAGGCGCTGACCCGCACGGGCGGTGCCTCGCTCGGCCGGTTGGCACCTGTCGCGCCGCATGGACTGTTCGTCGGCAGGCTGGACAGCGTTGAGCCCTATCTGCTGCGCATCACCTGGCCGGGCGCCGTGCAGGAGACGGAAGATCCCTATTCCTACGGCCCGTTGCTGGGCGAACTCGATTTGCATTTATTCAATGAAGGGCGGCACTTCGAGCTTGCGTCGCATCTCGGCGCCGGCGTGGTGACGATTGACGGCGTCCGCGGCGTGCGCTTTGCCGTCTGGGCGCCGAACGCGCGTGCCGTATCGGTGGTCGGCGACTTCAACGCCTGGGACTCGCGACGCCATCCGATGCGGCTGCGCTTTCCGGCCGGCGTGTGGGAGCTCTTTGTTCCCCGCCTGGCATCGGGAGCACGATACAAGTACGCGATCGTGGGACCGGATGGCGCGCGCCTCCCGTTGAAGGCCGATCCTCTGGCGCGTGCGACCGAACCGCCACCGGCCACCGCATCCGTCGTCGTGGATCCAACGCTTCATGTGTGGCACGACGAGGCATGGATGCGGGAGCGCTGGCGTCGGCATGGCAACGACGCGCCGATCACGACGTATGAAATGCACGCCGCATCCTGGTTTCATCCCGATGGGCGCATCCCCAATTGGGACGAACTGAGCGAACGGCTGGTGCCATATCTCAGCGAGATGGGCTTTAGCCATGTCGAACTGATGCCGGTGGCGGAGCATCCGTTCGGTGGCTCGTGGGGATACCAGCCGCTCAGCCTGTTCGCGCCGAGCGCCAGGTTTGGACCACCCGAAGGATTTGCCCGCTTCGTCGATGCATGTCACCGTGCCAACATAGGTGTCATCGTCGATTGGGTGCCGGCGCATTTTCCCACCGACGCGCATGGCATGGCGCGGTTCGACGGCACCGCGCTCTACGAACATCAGGATCCGCGCGAGGGCTTCCACCAGGACTGGAATACCTACATTTACAATCTGGGTCGTCGCGAGGTGCAAGGGTTCCTGATCGCGTCGGGGTTGTACTGGCTTGAACACTTCCACGTCGATGGCCTTCGCGTCGACGCTGTCGCGTCGATGCTGTATCGCGACTATTCGCGCGAGGCGGGACAGTGGATTCCCAATGTGTATGGCGGACGCGAGAACCTGGAAGCGATCGGCTTCCTGCGCCACTTCAATGCAGTCGTCGGCGAGCGCTGCGCCGGTGCGATCACCATCGCCGAGGAGTCCACGGCGTGGCCAGGCGTATCGCGACCGATCAGCGAAGGTGGTCTAGGGTTCGCCTACAAGTGGAACATGGGCTGGATGCACGATACGCTCCGCTACATGGAGGAGGATCCGATCAACCGTTCATGGCACCACAACGACATGACATTCGGATTACTTTATGCATTTGCCGAGAATTTCGTGCTGCCGCTGTCGCACGACGAGGTAGTCTATGGAAAGCGCTCGCTGATCGCCAAGATGCCGGGTGACAATTGGCAGCGCTTCGCCAATCTCCGGGCCTATTTCGGTTTCATGTGGGGGCATCCGGGCAAGAAACTGCTGTTCATGGGCGGCGAGATCGCGCAGGAGCACGAATGGAGCCATGACGGCGAACTCGACTGGGGCGCGCTCGCCGATCCGCTGCGGCTCGGCGTGCAACGCCTGGTGCGCGATCTCAACCGCATCTATGCGAGCGAGGCGGCGCTGCATCAACGCGACGCCGTCTCCACCGGCTTTCGCTGGGTGATCGGCGATGATCGAGCGAACTCGGTGTTCGCATTCCTGCGCTACGGCGACGAAGCCTCTTCTCCGGTTCTCGTCGTCTGCAACATGACGCCGGTACCACGGTCGGGCTATCGCATCGGAGTGCCGCGTCCCGGCCGTTGGCGCGAGCTGCTCAATACGGACTCCGTGTCGTATGGCGGATCCAACATGGGCAATGGCGGCGTCGTCGCCACCGCACCGGTGCAGCGCCATGGTGAGGCGCAGTCGCTGGAGCTGACCCTGCCGCCCCTTGCCGCGTTGTATCTCCGCTTCGCGGATTGAACGGATCAGCGAGTTGTTCTCGACCTGAGCCGATGCAACGTCTCCCTGATGCATTGCTAGCCGGCCGACCGTACCCCCTTGGCGCGACCTGGGACGGCCTCGGCATCAACTTCGCGGTCTTTTCCGCCCATGCCGAGCGGATCGACCTATGCCTGTTCGAACCTGGCGGGCGGCACGAGATCGCGCGTTACACGTTGCCGGAATATACCGATGAGGTCTGGCACGGCTATTTGCCTGATGGGACGGCTGGCCTGCTGTATGGCTACCGCGCCCTCGGACCATACGAACCGGAGCGCGGTCATCGGTTCAACCACAACAAGCTGCTGCTCGATCCCTATGCGCGCGGACTGTCGGGCAACGTGCACTGGACGGAACGGGATGCACTCTATGGCTTCAGGCTGAACTCGCCACGCGGTGACCTGTCGTTCGACCGGCGGGACAGTGCGCCGGCGATGCCGAAAGGCGTCGTGACCGACGATTCCTTCAACTGGGGCGATGACCGCCCACCCGCTATCGCGTGGTCCGATACCGTGATCTACGAGGCGCATCTGCGCGGGCTGACGATGCTGCGCGAGGACATCCGCCCGTCCGAGCGCGGCACATTCGCGGCATTGGCGCATCCCGCCGTGATCGACCACGTACGCCGGCTTGGCATCACCGCGATCGAGCTGATGCCGGTGCACGCCTTCGTGCAGGACCGCGCCCTCCAACAACGCGGACTGCGCAACTACTGGGGTTACAACACGCTCGCCTTCTTCGCACCAGAGCCAACCTATCTGTCCGACGGCACCGCGAACGAGATGCGCGTCGCCGTCCGCCGCCTGCATGCCGCCGGCATCGAGGTGTTTCTGGATGTGGTTTACAATCACACCGCCGAAAGCGACAAGGATGGACCCACGCTGTCGTTCCGAGGCCTCGACAACGCCAGCTATTACCGGTTGGAGGCGTCCGATGCACGCCGTCCCGTCAACGACACGGGTACCGGCAACACGCTGAACCTGTCGCATCCGCGCGTGCTGCAGATGGTGATGGATTCGCTGCGCCACTGGGTGAACTCGTTCCATATCGATGGCTTCCGCTTCGACCTCTGTGCCACACTGGGGCGCGAGCCAGGCGGCTTCGATCCCGGCGCCGGCTTCTTCGACGCGGTGCGGCAGGATCCGGCGCTGGCAGGCGTGAAGCTGATCGCCGAGCCGTGGGATGTCGGACCGGGCGGCTATCAACTCGGCAATCATCCTCCCGGGTTTGCCGAATGGAATGATCGCTTCCGTGACGGCGTGCGACGCTTCTGGCGCGGTGATCCCGGGCATCGTCCGGCAATAGCTGCAAGGCTCGCCGGTTCGGCTGACATATTCGCGCGCCAAGGCCGGCGTCCGTGGACGTCCGTCAACTTCGTCGCCTCGCATGACGGGTTCACGCTGGCGGATGCGGTGAGCTACGTCGAGAAACACAACGAAGCGAACGGCGAGCAGAACCATGACGGGCATTCCGCCAATTTCACCAGCAACTGGGGCGTGGAGGGGCCGACCGAGGATCCTGCGATCAACGCCGTGCGTGACCGTGTTCGGCGCGCCATGCTGGCCACTGTGTACTTCGCGGCCGGTACGCCGATGCTGCTCGCCGGCGACGAGTTCGGCCGCACCCAGCGCGGCAACAACAACGCCTATTGCCAGGACAACGAGCTTACCTGGCTCGACTGGCAATTGGCCGCCTCGCCCGCCGGGGTTGCGCTGACAACCTATGTGGCACGGCTCGCGGCGATCCGGCGCGAACACCCGGTGCTGCGTAGCCCAGTCTTTCTTCATGGCAGGGTGCATCCGGCGCCGGAAATCGCCGATATCGCCTGGTTCGACGAGACGGGAGGAACACTTTCAGTCGAGGCGTGGAACGATCTGGAGGAAAGGACGTTGGTGCTGCGCCGTGCCACGGCTTGCCCGGAAGGAAAGATCGCAATTTTGACACTGCTGCTCAATCCAACCGATGAGCACAGGCAATTCCATCTGCCCGTGCCACAACTGCCGTCGCGCGTCCTGCTCGACAGCGCGGCACACGAGGCCGACATGCGCGCTGTGCAGGATGGCGATGTGCAGGTTGCGGCCCACAGCGCGGTCCTGCTTCACTCCATCCACGAGCAGGAGGCGGAATGAACGATCGCTTTGCCAGCGAACAGGCGTGGGGTGCGACCCTGACGGCGGCCGGTCACGCGCGCTTTCGTCTCTGGGCGCCGGCGCAGGCGACCGTGGCAGTGGCTCTGGAGGGCGGGCCGTTGCTGCCGATGGCACGCTCGACGGATGGCTGGTTTGAAACGACCGCGCCATGTGCTGCCGGTGCACGGTACCGTTACCGTCTGGCGGACGGCACGCTGGTGCCGGATCCGGCTGCTCGCGCGCAGGTCGATGACGTGCATGGGCCGAGCGTCGTGATCGATCCGCGCGCCTATGCCTGGCGTAATGCGGATTGGCTGGGCCGGCCATGGCGTGAATCCGTGCTCTACGAGCTTCATGTCGGCGCCTGCGGCGGATTTTCCGGTGTGGCGAAGCGGCTGACCGGGTTGCGGGAACTCGGCATCACCGCGGTCGAACTGATGCCGATCAACGACTTCCCGGGTCGGCGCAACTGGGGCTATGACGGGGTCCTGCCGTATGCGCCGGATGCATCCTACGGCACGCCGGATGAACTCAAGTCGCTGATCGACACGGCGCACGAACTTGGACTGATGATCTTCCTCGACGTGGTGTACAATCATTTCGGACCCGACGGGAACTTCCTGTCGCTTTATGCGCCGCAGTTCTTTCGCCAGGACCACACCACGCCGTGGGGACCGGCGATCGATTTCCGTCAACCGGTTGTGCGCGGCTTCTTCACCGAGAACGTGCTTCTTTGGCTGATGGAATACCGGTTCGATGGTCTGCGATTCGACGCGGTTCACGCGATCGAGGAGCAGGACTGGGTGGATGAGATGGCCGCCGCCGTGCGCGCCACTGTCGAGCCCGGGCGGCACGTCCACCTGGTGCTGGAGCACCACAATGACGCCTCGCATCTGGAGAGGGACTGCGATGCGCAGTGGAACGATGACGGGCATAACGTGCTGCACGTCCTTCTGACTGGCGAACATGGTGGCTACTACGCCGACTACGTCGACCGGCCGGCGGAAAAGCTGGCGCGCTGCCTCGCCGAAGGCTTCATCTTTCAGGGTGAACATTGCGGGTACCTCGGCGCGGCGCGCGGCATGCCGAGCGCACATCTGCCGCCGACCGCGTTCGTGCTGTTCCTGCAGAATCACGATCAGATCGGCAACCGTGCCTTCGGCGAACGGCTGACCACTTTGGCCGACCCGGAGGCGCTCGCGGCTGCTATCGCTTTGCAATTGCTGTGTCCGCAAGTTCCGCTGCTGTTCATGGGCGAGGAGGATGCGAGCCGCACACCTTTCCTGTTCTTTACCGATCATCAGGCAGAACTTGCCGAGGCGGTGCGCGAGGGACGGCGGAATGAATTTGCTCGCTTTACGGCATTTGCCGATCCGGCGACGCGGGAACGCATCCCGGATCCCAACGCGCTACGAACGTTTGAGGCATCCGTTCCGCATGCCGATCCGGCGGCCGCCACCGCGCGCAGTGCATTGTACCGGCGATTGATTGCGCTGCGGCGGACCGAAATCGTGCCGCGGCTCGATGGAACCTGCTCGATCGAGGCGCGTGCGATCGGCGCGAAGGCCGTCCTGGCGCATTGGCGACTTGGCGACGGCACTGTGCTGACGATCGGAACAAATCTCGGCGACGAGCCCGGATCAATGCCTGCTCCTATCGGCGAACTGCTGTTCGCCACATCGCCGGACGGTGCGCAGCAGGCGCAGGCCGGCTGGCTGCCGCGGCACTGCACCGTTGCCTACCTCAAACGCGAAGCCGCCCATGAGTGACGAGGCCGTGCAGGATCTGGCGCGCCGCGCCGGCGTCGCTGTGGAATGGCACGATTTCGCCGGTCGCCCGCAGGTTGTTGGAGCGGATGTGCTCCGCCGCATCCTTGCCGCGCTCGGGCTGCCTTGCGAGACGCGCGGCGACCTGGCGGCCAGCCGCCGGGAACTGACGCGGAATACCAACCTGCAGGCGCTGCCGCCCCTCGTCACTGCGACTGCGGGCAGGCCGACCCGGCTTGACGCCGGAGCGAGCGAGCCATATCGGGCAAGGGTCGAACTTGAGGCAGGCGGCCGACGCGACATATCGGTGTTGCCGGTCCGGGGCCGGTTGCGCGTGCCGGCCATCAGCGAACCTGGCTACCATCGGTTGCTGATCGAAGATCGGGACATCGTGCTGGCTGTGGCGCCGAGCCGCTGCCGCACGATCGACGATGCGGTGCCGGACGCGCGCCTGTGGGGCCTCGCGGCCCAGGTCTATTCACTGCGCCGCGCTGGCGATGCGGGTATCGGGGATGCTGCCGGCATCGCGGCGCTGGCCGAAGCGGCGGGCCACGGCGGGGCCGATGCGCTGGCGCTCAGTCCGCTGCATGCGCTATTCACCGCGGATCCCACACGGTTTGGCCCTTACTCGCCATCCACCCGGCTGTTCCTCAATCCGCTGCATGCCGCGCCGGGGCTGGTGTTCGGCGAACAGCATGTCGCCCAGGCGATCGCTGAGGCCGGCCTGGGTGATGCCTTCGCGCGCCTGGAAGCACTGAAGCTGATCGAATGGCCGGAAGCCGCCGCCGCCAAACTCGCGCTGCTGCGCGTGCTGTTCGAAGACTTCATGGCCGAGCCTGAAGCAAACGGCCCGCTCGCGACCGACTTTGCGCTGTTTCGCGCCGACGGCGGCGATCTGCTGGCGCAGCATGCGACATTCGAGGCGCTGCATGCGGAACAGTCGGGAGACGGAACAGGTGATTGGCGGCGCTGGCCGGCCGACCTGCGTGATCCGGCGAGCGCCACGGTCGCCGTGTTCGCCGCCTCCCGTCGCGACGAGGTACTCTTCCACGTATTCCTGCAATGGCTGGCCGACCGGTCACTCGCGGCGGCGCAGCAGCGCGCCCGGGCGTCCGGAATGCGCATCGGTCTGATCAGCGATCTGGCGGTTGGCATGGATCCCACCGGCAGCCATGCGTGGAGCAGGCAAGGCGACATTCTGGGCGGCCTGACCATCGGTGCACCGCCGGATTTGTACAACACGCGCGGGCAGGACTGGAGCCTGACGGGGTTCTCGCCACGCTCTGTGATCGCAGGAGGCTTCACACCGTTCCTGGCGACCGTGCGCGCCGCGTTGCGTCACACCGGTGGCCTGCGGATCGACCACGCAATGGGCCTGGCCCGACTTTGGTTGATCCCCGAAGGCGCTTCGCCGGCGGATGGCGCCTATCTTGCCTACCCGGTTGTCGACCTGTTGCGGCTCCTTGCCCTGGAATCGCAGCGTCATCAGGCGATCGTCATCGGTGAAGACCTCGGCACGCTGCCGTATGGTTTCCATGAGACGCTGGAGGCGGCCGGCGTGCACGGCATGCGCGTGATGTGGTTCGAGCGCGAGGGCCAGGCATTTGCAGTTCCGGATCAATGGGATCACGCCGCCATCGCAATGACCTCGACACACGACCTGCCGACCGTTGCGGGCTGGTGGCATGGCACCGATATCGCGACGCGCGCGGCATGCGGTCGGCTCGGCAATGGCGTGAGCGAGGCCGACGCGGTGGGCGAACGAAACGCGGACCGTGCCGCATTGTGGGCGGCATTCAGCCGGGAGGGCGTGGCTGCCGGCGAGCCACCGCAGCCTGTGGATACACGACCCGCGGTGGACGCCGCGCTTGCGTTCGTCGCACGAACGAGCGCGCCGCTCTGCCTGCTGCCGGTCGAGGACGTACTCGGCTTGGAGGAGCAGCCGAACCTGCCAGGCACGATGGACGAACATCCGAACTGGCGGCGGCGGTTGCCGGGCGATGCCGGTTCGATCCTGGATACGCCGGATGTCGCGGCACGGGTGGCGCACCTGGCGGCAAAGCGGCCTCGGCTATGACAGCGCCGCGCGCAACCGTGCGGCTGCAGCTGCACAGCGGCTTCACCTTTGCCGATGCGACGCGTCTGGTGCCGTACCTCGTCTCGCTGGGCATCAGCCACGTCTATACATCGCCAATCCTTACGGCGCGTGCGGGCTCGATGCACGGCTACGACGTGGTGGACCCGACGCAGGTAAATCCGGAACTCGGCGGCGAGGCAGGTCTGCGGTCGCTGGTCGCAGCGCTGCACGACGCCGGCCTCGGCATCATCGTCGATATCGTGCCGAACCACATGGCGGCGGGCGGCATGGAGAACGCCTGGTGGGCCGATGTCCTGCTGCACGGCCAAACGAGCCGCTACGCGAGTTTTTTCGACATCGACTGGAACAGCGCCGACCCGGCATTGCGCGACAAGGTGTTGGCGCCGTTCCTCGGGGAACCCTATGGCGAGTCGCTGCGATCCGGGGCGATCACCCTGGCGCGCGAGGATGGCGCGCCGGTCATCCGCTATTACGACAACCGTTTTCCGATCCGCATCGCGGACCATGCCGAAATCGCCGTGGCTGCGCCGGATGCGTACGATCCGGCGACGGAGGCGGGCAGGGCGCGTTTGCATGCTCTGCTGGAGCGCCAGCACTACCGGCTCGCCTGGTGGCGCACCGCGGGCGACGAAATCAACTGGCGACGCTTCTTCGACATCAACGGCCTGGCCGCGCTGCGGATCGAGGATGAGGCGGTGTTCGAGGCGACGCATGCGACGCTTTTCCGGCTGTGCGCGGACGGTCTGATCGACGGCTTGCGAGTGGACCATGTCGATGGCCTCGCAGACCCGCCCAGCTATTGCCGACGCCTGCGCGAGCGGCTTGGCGGCAGAGCCTGGCTTGTCGTCGAAAAGATCCTGGGACCCGGCGAGCGACTGCCGGACGATTGGAAGGTCGATGGCACCAGCGGCTACGACTTCATGGACGAAGTAAATGCGCTGCTGCACGATCCGTCCGGCGAGGCGCCGTTGCGGGAGCTCTGGAGTTCGGTGAGCGGCCGGACGGCGGATTTTGCCGTCGAGGAAAAGGCGGCGCGGCGCGAAATGCTGGATCGCAGCTTCACCTCGCAGCTCGACGCGGCGGCAGCGTCGCTGCATCGCATCGCCCGGATGCGGCTTGAGACGCGCGACGTCACGTTTGCCGCCATCCATCGTGTGCTGACTGCGCT
Source organism: uncultured Alphaproteobacteria bacterium (assembly GCA_963812475.1). Lineage (GTDB taxonomy): Bacteria > Pseudomonadota > Alphaproteobacteria > Acetobacterales > Acetobacteraceae > JAMXLO01. The sequence goes on along the minus strand of CAWEVI010000052.1, from coordinate 70,207 downwards.
GCTGGCGCATTTTCCGGTCTATCGCAGTTACGGATGCGCGCGACGATCCGCAGCCGACGATGCCGCGTTTGCCAAGGCGGTGGCGGGAGCGGTGGCGGATTGCCGTGCAGCCGATCGACCGATCGTCGGATTGCTGGACAGATGGCTCGGTGGCGAGGCGCCGGGCGAGCTCGATCGCGATGCACGCGGCACCGCGATCGTCCGCTTCCAGCAACTGAGTGCGCCGCTGGCGGCGAAGGCGGTGGAGGACACAGCGTTCTATCGTTATGGCGTTCTGCTATCGCGCAATGACGTGGGCGCCGACCTCGCACGGTTCTCCATGACCGCCGAGGACTTTCATGCCCGATGCCTGGAGCAGCGCGAGCGGTTTCCCGATGCGATGCTCACCACCGGTACGCACGACCATAAGCGCGGCGAGGACGTGAGCGCGCGGCTGGCGGTGCTGAGCGAGATGCCAGAGCAATGGGCCGCGAACGTTCGCCGCTGGCTGACGCTGAATGCGTCGCACCGGCGTGTGGGAGACTGTCCAATGCCATCGCCCGGCGACGAGGCGATGCTCTATCAGATGATCGTTGCGGCGTGGCCGATGCAACTGGATGCGAGCGATGCGGAAGGCATGTCGGAGTTTACCGAGCGCCTTGCCGGCTGGCAGCTCAAGGCGCTGCGGGAGGCAAAGCTGGCGACGGACTGGACAGCGCCGAACCTGGAATACGAGGATGCCGCGCGGTCCTTCCTCTACACCATCATGGCGGATCGCGAGGGATTTCTCGCGCAGGCCTCGGAGTTTGCGGAGCGCATCGGTCCGGCCGGTGCGGTGAACGGCCTGACGCAGACGCTGCTGAAGCTGACCGTTCCGGGTGTCCCCGACATCTTTCAGGGCAACGAGTTCTGGGACCTGAGTCTGGTCGATCCGGACAACCGCCGACCGGTGGATTTTGCGCGTCGCGTCGATGCGCTGAACGCGGCCGGGAAGCCGGAGGCGCTTGCGGTGCACTGGCGAGACGGACGTATGAAGCAGGCGGTGATCCGGTGCGTGCTGGCCCAGCGTGGCAGGCTGCCGGAGCTGTTCGCGCGTGGCGCCTATCGACCGCTCGATGTCGTTGGACCCTTGGCGGCGAACGTGGTGGCATTCCTGCGCTCGCACGCCGGGGCGCATTGCCTTGTCGTCGCGCCGCGCATGCCGGTCAGACTGCTTGGCGGCGGGGACTCAGTCATCATCCCACCTGACGTCTGGCGGGACACTGTCGTGCATCTGCCGGACGATCTGCTTGGTCGCAAGATGCGGGATGCGTTCAGTGGCGAATGTTTAAAAGTGCATGATACGGCTATGCCGATGGACCGGTTGCTGTCGATCCTCCCCGTCGCCTTCTTGGCAACGGAGTAATGCCAGCCGCGTACTGTGTCATGGCCGGGTTTGACCCGGCCATCACGGAATAAGGCTGGTCGGCGCCATTCACCCTCCGGCCATCGCAGGACGTGCACCCTCCAGCGCCAGTTTCGCTGCGGCTGCGGCGGCGCCTGGCACTTCTACGTCGATCTCCAGCGTGGAGACGGTATCGCCGCGATCCAGCTTGATCTGCACCTTGTCACGCTCGATCGTCACATGTCTGGCGATGACCGCGATGATCTCCTCCTGCAGCACGGCAAGCAGGTCGGACTTGCCGACGAAGGCGCGCTCATGCGCCAGCAGCACCTGAAGCCGATCGCGCGCGACAGGTGCGGAGCCGTTGCGGCGGAACATCATGCTCAGCAAATTCATGCAACGGCCCTCCGGCCGAACAGTCGTCCCATGAAGCTGCGGCGTTCGGCCGGCACGGAGACGACCAGTGTCTCGCCCTTGAGCCGCCGTGCCGCCTCAAAATAGGCGCGCGCCGGAGCGCTGTTCGGGTTGCCGATGGTCACCGGGGTACCGAGATTCGACGAGCGCAGCACCTCCTCGCTTTCCGGGATGATCCCCAGCAGGGGGATCGACAGGATCTCCAGCACGTCCTCAGTCTTCAGCATTTCGCCGCGCGCCGCCCGAATGGGATCGTAGCGCGTCAGCAGCAGATGCTTCTCGATCCGCTCGCCCTTCTCGGCCTTTGCCGTTTTTGAATCGAGCAGGCCGATGATGCGATCCGAGTCGCGTACCGAGGACACCTCGGGATTGGTCACCACCACGGCGGCATCGGCGTGCCGCATCGCGAGCGTAGCGCCGCGCTCGATGCCTGCGGGGCTGTCGCAGATCACCCAGTCGAACCGTTCCCGCAGTTGCTGGATCACCCGCTCGACGCCATCGGCGGTCAGCGCATCCTTGTCGCGTGTCTGCGAGGCGGGCAGCAGCGACAGGTTGTCGATCCGCTTGTCGCGGATCAGCGCCTGGGGAAGCTTGGCGTCGCCCTGAACCACGTTGATCAGGTCGAACACGACGCGCCGCTCCGCGCCCATCACCAGGTCCAGATTGCGCAACCCGACATCGAAGTCGACGACAACCACGTTCTGGCCCTGCTTCGCCAGTGCGGCGCCGAGAGCGGCCGTCGATGTCGTCTTGCCGACGCCGCCCTTTCCGGATGTCACGACGAGTACCGTGGCCATCTCTTTCTCCTTTTCGGTAGTCAGTCGAGCGTTGCCAGCATCATCGCCTCGCCGGCGAGCCAGGCCTGTACCGGCCGGCCCCGCAGCGCGGCGCTCATGTCATCGGCAGTCTGGTAAACACCGTCGATTGCGAGCAGCTCCGCTTCGAGCCGGCGGCAGAAGATCCGCGCGCGATTGTTGCCGGTAAGGCCGGCGATGGCACGGCCGCGCAATGCGCCGTACACATGGATGGAACCGCCGGCGATCACTTCGGCGCCCGAGGCGACCGAGCCCACGACGGTCACGTCACCTTTTTCGAACACGATGGACTGGCCCGATCGCACCGAGTGGTCGACCAGCAGCGCGTTGCTCTCCGGCGCGGCCGGCGTCTGAGCGGGCGCGCGCTCGTCAGGCACATCGAGCGGGCGTGCCGGGCGCGTGCCAGTGGCATTCAGCGGCGCCCAGGCCTCCATGCCCTGCCATGAAGGATGCGCGCCCTCGGTGCCGATGATCCGGATGCCGCGCTGGTTCAGCCGCTGCAGCAGGCCCGCCACGTCGGGCTGCTCGCTTGGCAGCGCCCCGAGATCGAGAACCACGGGGCGGCCTTCAAAGAAGGCGGGCGACCGCTCGATCTGCGCATCGAGCGCATCGAGCCAGTCTGCCACGGGCGGTTCCGGCGCGAGGACGAGCGCCATGAATGAACGGCCGCGGACTCTGATGAACGGGGGCGACTCGGGCGTGGGCACAGATCGGGCGTACCAAGCGGATGCCGTGCGGGTCAACCAGAACTGTTCAGAGATTACGCTTCAAGAAGAAAGACGTGTGGACAATTCGTCAGATGCTGTGGAAAAGTCGGTGGAAGACGCCCCTCTCCCCAAAGGGGAGAGGGAGTAGTCCATGATTGCTGTACCGCCTCCCTCTCCCCTTTGGGGAGAGGGCTGGGGTGAGGGCCTTCCTCAGCCAGGCGACAGCACGTGGATCACGCGGCTCGCGATCATCTCGCGCGTCTTGGCGCCGTAGGCGGCCATGTGCGGCGAGGCGGCATGCGCCTTGAGTGCCTCCGGGCTCTCCCATTTCTCGATCACCACGAAGGCGTCGTCGCCGAACTTCGCCGGCGAACTCTCGGTGTCGATCGCCGGGCCGTATTCGATGCAGCCATTCTCGGCGCGTACCGCCGGAATGTTGGCATGGAACTCCTTCAGGATCGCTCCGCGCATGCCTGGCTTGGCGGTGATGATGGCGAGGACGTGGATCATCGGTCGTTGCTCCCGGGTGTTGCGATCCGCCATCGGAGACCAGACCGGCGATTTCAGCAAGCACCGCGCGCCGCACTGCCTTTGGCTGATTCTTGGGCAAAAATAGATACTTTGCCTTAATAATCCGCATCCATCTGCGCTGAGGCGGCCATCCGGCCTCACAATTTCGTGGCACAGCGGTTGCACTCTGTAACGGCGGTGATCCGGCGCAACCGCCTCGCCACGACAATGAACTGGGGGACCAAACAACATGGCAACTGCCGACTTCACGCTCAGCCGCCGCCGCTTCGGCAGAATTGGCGCCGCTGCCGTCACTTTCGCTGCCCTCGGCGGTGCCAGAGCGGCATTCCAACCCGCCGCCGCGCAGGCGACCGGGCCGATCAAGGTCGGCATCCTGCACTCGCTCTCCGGCACCATGGCAATCAGCGAAACCACGCTGAAGGACGTGATGCTCATGCTGATCGAGGATCAGAACAAGAAAGGCGGGGTGCTCGGCCGCAAGCTTGAGGCGGTGGTGGTCGATCCTGCGTCCAACTGGCCGCTGTTCGCCGAGAAGGCGCGCGGACTACTGTCGGTGGACAAAGTGGCCGCCGTGTTCGGATGTTGGACGTCGGTGTCGCGCAAGTCGGTGCTGCCGGTGTTCGAGGAACTGAACGGCATCCTGTTCTATCCGGTGCAGTACGAAGGCCAGGAGTGCAGCCGCAACGTGTTCTACACCGGCGCCGCGCCGAACCAGCAGGCGATCCCGGCCGTGGATTACCTGATGAACGACAACAAGGTGAAGCGGTGGGTGCTGGCCGGCACCGACTATGTGTATCCGCGCACCACCAACCAGATCCTGGAAGCCTACCTCAAGGTGAAGGGCGTGGCGCCCGAAGACATCATGATCAACTACACGCCGTTCGGTCATTCCGACTGGCAGAACATCGTGGCGTCTATCAAGAAGTTCGGCTCGGCCGGCAAGAAGACCGCCGTGGTGTCCACCATCAACGGTGACGCCAACGTGCCGTTCTACAAGGAACTCGGCAACCAGGGCATCAAGGCGACCGACATCCCGGTGGTGGCCTTCAGCGTTGGCGAGGAAGAACTCGCGGGCATCGACACCAAGCCGCTGGTCGGCCACCTCGCGGCGTGGAACTACTTCGAGAGCGTCGATACGCCCGAAAACAAGGCGTTCATCGACGGTTGGCACAGCTTCATCAAAAACCCGAAGCGCACCACCAACGATCCGATGGAGGCGCACTACATCGGCTTCAATATGTGGGTTAAGGCCATGGAGAAGGCCGGCACCACCGATCCGGACGCGGTGATCGATGCGTTGATCGGCGTCTCGGTGCCGAACCTGTCCGGCGGTTACTCCACATTGATGCCCAACCATCACATCACCAAGCCGGTCCTGATCGGCGAGGTGCAGGCCGACGGTCAGTTCAACACTGTCTGGCAGACGCCCGGACTGGTAGTGGCCGCGGAGTGGTCGCCCTACGTCGAGGATACCAAGGACCTGATCGGTGACTGGCGTGCTCCGTTGTCCTGTGGTGCGTTCAACGTCAAGACCGGCAAGTGCGGTGCGGGCGGCGGCAAGAAGGCCTGATGACCTGAGCCGTCGAACGCCATGCTTGGGTGGCCCGTTTCCTCCCCGGGCCACCCAAGATGGCTTGTCGAAAGTCCGCCAATGAAACGTCTTGCCGGTCTGCTGTTGATGGCTGCGCTGTTGCTGGCGCCGTGCTGGAGCCACGCGCAATCGACCGACGAAGCGTTGACCGCGCTGGCGTCGACCAGCTTCGACAGCGTGCGCCGCGGCGTCGAGATGCTCGCCCTGTCCGGCCAGCCGCGGGCGGCGGTGATCATTACCGCGCTACAGGCCGGGCGACTGTTCATGGGCACGGACAAGGCGCTGTTCATCAAACAGGATGACGGCACTCTGGCAGAGGCAGCGACCGGTGCGGCCGCGCCTGACGTGATGGCCAGCGGCCTCAGGCCGGTGCGGATGAACAATGCGGTGCGTGGCGCCATCGACGCAGCATTGGGCAGCCTGCGTCTGTTTTCATCCGACCGGACGATCCGGCTTGCCGCAGCCGAAGCGGTGTTCAGGTCCCACGACCCTGCCGCGCTGCCGGCGCTCGATCGTGCCCTCGCCAAGGAAGCCGACCCGGGTGTCAAACAGCGCATGGAGCAGGCGAGGGCGGCCGCGCTGCTGTCGTCGCCTGATGCGAGCGAGCCCGATCGACTTGCCGCCGTCACGGTGCTTAGCGGCCGCGCCGACATCGACAGCCGCAGCCTGATCGCGGGGTTGACGGGCCAACCGCCCGCCGTCGCATCGGCAGCCGATGCCGCAATCAAGGCGATCGATTTCCGCCTGCAGATCTGGAGCGTCGCACAGAGCATTTACTACGGGCTGTCCCTTGGCTCGGTGCTGCTGCTGGCCGCGGCGGGGCTGGCGATCACCTTCGGCGTGATGGGCGTGATCAACATGGCGCACGGCGAGATGGTGATGATCGGCGCCTACGTGACCTTCATGGTGCAGCAGGCGATCCGCGACAGCGCGCCCTGGCTGTTCGGCGGCAGTCTGCTGATCGCGGTTCCTCTCGCCTTTCTTGTGGCGGGAGCGATCGGCATCGCCATCGAGCGCACGCTGATCCGCTGGCTGTACGGCCGCCCGCTGGAAACACTGCTGGCGACGTGGGGGCTGTCGCTGGTGCTGCAGCAGGCAGTGCGCTCGATCTTCGGCGCCAACAACCGCGAGGTGAGCACGCCGGACTGGATGAGCGGAGCAACGGAACTCGGCGGTCTGACGCTCACCTACAACCGGCTTTACATCATTCTGTTCGCGTTCCTGGTCGTGGCTGCGCTGATGGCCGCGCTACGCTTCACATCGCTGGGTCTTGCGATGCGCGCGGTGACGCAGAACCGGCAGATGGCGGCGGCGATGGGCATACGCACGCCGTGGATCGACGCGCTGACCTTCGGCCTTGGCTCTGGCGTCGCCGGCATGGCAGGCGTGGCGCTGAGCCAGATCGACAATGTCTCGCCTAATCTGGGCCAGGGTTACATCATCGATAGCTTCATGGTCGTGGTGTTCGGCGGAGTTGGCAATCTGTGGGGCACCGTGATGGGGGCGCTTACGCTCGGCATCGTCAACAAGTTCCTGGAGCCGGTGGCCGGTGCGGTGCTTGGCAAGATCGTCGTTCTGGTGCTGCTGATCCTGTTCATCCAGCGCCGGCCGCGCGGCATGTTCCCGCTCAAGGGACGCGCGGTGGAGGCATGATGCACGTGTGGCCGCATCTTAAGTCGTCATCCCCGCGAAAGCGGGGACCCAGACAACAGGCACAGCGCTTGCGACCCCTGGATCCCCGCTTTCGCGGGGATGACGATTGAAGGCCGGCGCGATGATCTTCGACCGCACGACCCAGTTCACTCTCGCGCTTGTGTTGGGCGGCGCGATGTTGCTTGCGATACTGAATCTCGCAACCGACCAATCCGCCGCGCTGCATGTCCCAACCTACGTCATTGCACTGACAGGCAAGTACCTGTGTTTCGCGATGCTGGCGTTGGCGGTCGATCTGGTGTGGGGCTTCGCCGGCATCCTGTCGCTCGGGCATGCCGCCTTCTTCGCGCTCGGCGGCTACGCCATGGGAATGTACCTGATGCGCCAGATCGGAGCGCGTGGCGTGTACGGCAATGCCAACATCCCCGACTTCATGGTGTTCCTGGGCTGGCACGAACTGCCGTGGTACTGGCACGGCTTCGAATGGTTCGGATTCGCGGCACTGATGGTCGTGCTGGTACCCGGACTGCTGGCGCTCGTGTTCGGCTGGCTGGCGTTCCGCTCGCGCGTTACCGGCGTGTATCTCTCGATCATCACCCAGGCGCTGACCTACGCGTTGCTTTTGGCGTTCTTCCGCAACGACATGGGCTTCGGCGGCAACAACGGGATGACCGACTTCAAAGACCTGCTCGGCTTTCCCGTGCAGGCCGAAACCACCCGTAGCGCACTGCTGGTCATCACCGCGCTGTTCCTCTGCGCACAGTTCCTGATGGCGCGCTATATGGTGACCTCGCGCTTCGGCAAGGTATTGATCGCCGTGCGAGACACGGAGTCACGCACACGCTTCCTCGGCTACCGGCCGGAATCCTACAAACTGGTTGTCTGGGTTTTGTCGGCGGTGATGGCCGGCATCGGCGGCGCGCTCTACGTGCCGCAGGTCGGCATCATCAATCCGTCGGAGTTCTCACCTGCAAACTCCATCGAGGCGGTGATCTGGGTGGCGGTCGGAGGTCGGGGCACGCTGTCTGGCGCGATCCTCGGTGCGGTGCTGGTCAATCTCGGCAAGACCTATTTCACCAGCGCCATACCATCGCTTTGGCTTTACGCGCTGGGTGCGATGTTCATCTTCGTCACCTTGTTTCTTCCGCGCGGCATCATGGGCCTGGTCCGACGGCGCAGGCCGACCGATGTGGCCGAGCCGACACCGGCGCAGGCGGCGGCACATGAGGTCACCGGATGAGCGCGACGCTCACCGAGCGCGGCGATACGCTGCTCTATCTGGATGGGGTGACCGTCTCCTTCGACGGGTTCCGCGCGCTGAACGCGTTGTCGCTGGTGCTGGAAGCCGGTGAGATGCGGGCCGTGATCGGACCGAATGGCGCCGGCAAGACGACGATGATGGACGTAATCACCGGCAAGACGCGGCCGGACCACGGCAAGGTGCTATTCGGCAAGGATACCGATTTGACACGGCTCGACGAACCGGCGATCGCCTCGCTCGGCATCGGGCGCAAGTTCCAAAAGCCGACGGTGTTCGAGCCGCATACGGTGTGGGACAACCTGCTGCTGTCGCTGGCCGAAGACCGCCGGCCGCGCTTCACGCTGTGGGCCCGCGAGACCGCCGAGGAGCGACAGCGAATCGAGGAGATTTTGGTGATCACGCGCCTGGCCGAGCAGCGCCATCGTCCGGCGGCGGATCTGTCGCATGGGCAGAAGCAGTGGCTTGAGATCGGCATGCTGCTCGCGCAGGAGCCACAGCTTCTGTTGGTGGATGAACCGGTGGCCGGCATGACGGACGCTGAGACGGAGCAGACCGCCGAACTGCTGCGCGAGATCAACCGGACTCGCAGTGTGGTGGTGGTCGAGCACGACATGGCGTTCGTGCGCGCGCTCGACGTAAAGGTGACGGTACTGCACGAAGGCTCGGTGCTGTCCGAGGGATCGATCGACCACGTCAGCAACGACCCGCGCGTGATCGAAGTGTATTTGGGACGGTGATGCTCGAAGTTGATCATGTCGACCTGCACTACGGCGCCGCGATCGCGCTGCGGCAGGTGTCGCTGACGGCGGAGGTTGGTGCGGTCACCTGTCTGCTGGGTCGCAATGGCGTTGGCAAGACCAGTCTGCTGCGTGCAATCACCGGTGCGCATCCGATCAGTGCCGGGGCGATCCGCTGGGAGGGTGCGGACATCACGCGCCTGCCGATCCACGATCGCGCGCGGCGCGGGATCGCCTGGGTGCCGCAGGGCCGCGATATCTTTCCGCTGCTGACGGTGCGGGAAAATCTGGAGACCGGGTTTGCCGTACTGCCGCGTGGCGACCGTCGCGTGCCGGATGAGGTGTTCGAACTGTTCCCGGTGCTGAGCACGATGCTGCGCCGGCGCGGCGGTGATCTGTCGGGCGGGCAGCAGCAGCAGCTTGCCATCGCGCGGGCGCTGGTGATGAAGCCGCGGCTCCTGGTGCTGGACGAGCCTACGGAGGGTATTCAGCCCAGCATCATCAAGGACATCGGCCGCGTGATCGCGCTGTTGCGATCGCAGGGCCGAATGGCCATCCTGCTGGTGGAGCAGTACTTCGATTTTGCCCGCGAACTTGCGCAGACGATCGTGGTGATGGATCGGGGTGATGTCGTGTTGTCGGGCCGACGGGAGGAGTTGAACGAGGAGGATGTACGACGCCGCCTCTCGGTCTGACTGCCCGACCTTACAGCGCGCGGTGGGAGAGTTGCGCGTCGATCTGCGCGCGCGCGACGGGCGAACCGTGCTGGAGGGTTTGCGTCAGGCAGGCTGCCTCAAGGCGCGATTTCCACGATCGGAGCACGCCGACTGGTCGAACGTCGTCACGCTGAACACGTCCGGTGGGATCGCCGGGGGGGATCGGCTGGACAGTGCGTTTTCGGTGCGAGCCGGCGCACGGGCGACGATCGCGACGCAGGCTGCGGAGCGGTTCTATCGCTCGTTTCCCGGCGGAGCGACGTCACAGGTGCGGACGCAGATTGTGGTGGCTGATGGTGCCGCTTTGGAGTGGCTGCCGCAGGAGACCATCCTGTTCGACTGCTGTGCGCTCGACCGGCGCCTTTGCGTCGATGTTGCAGCTGATGGCTGGTTTCTTGGTGTGGAGAGTTTGATATTTGGACGCGCGGCGATGGGAGAGACAGTGACGACGGCGTCACTGCGCGATGTCATTCAGGTGCGCCGCGCAGGGTGCTTGTTGTGGCACGACGCGATCCGTCTGGACGGCGCAGTGGCGGCCGCATTGCAACGACCGGCGATCGCCGGTGGGGCGCACACGGTGGCAACTCTGGTGCATGTCGCGCCTGATGCCGAGCGTGCGTTGGACACGGTGCGTGCGGCATTACCCCACTGTGGTGTCAGTACGTGGGACGGGATGCTGATAGCGCGCGTTCTCGCGCCCGATGGCGCATCGCTGCGCAAGGCTGTGGTCGCTGCGCTTCAGGTCCTACGCGGCGGCCGTCCGCTGCCGCGTGTTTGGAATTGCTGAGGTAATTCGCATGAACCTGACGCCGTACAGGCCCTTCTCGTCATGGCCGTCCTCGGGCCTGACCCGACAATCAACCCGGCCATCCGTGCACCGCCGGTGCTGCGCAGATGGCCGGGTCGAACCCAGCCATGACCGTGGGGCAAGGATGGCATGAGAGGAGCTTCGGATGAACCTGACGCCGCGTGAGAAGGATAAGCTGCTCATTGCGATGGCGGCGATGGTCGCGCGGCGCCGTCTGGAGCGTGGCGTGAAGCTGAACCACCCCGAAGCCGTGGCGTTGGTCACCGACTTCGTCGTCGAGGGCGCGCGCGACGGCCGCAGCGTCGCAGACCTGATGGAATCTGGCGGCAAGGTGATCAGCCGAGCCCAGGTGATGGAAGGCGTCGCTGAGATGATCCATGACGTGCAGGTGGAGGCGACGTTTCCCGACGGAACCAAGCTGGTTACCGTGCACGAGCCAATCAGATGACAATCCCCGGCGAAATCCTCACGGCCGCCGGCGACATCGAGCTGAACGCCGGCCTTGCCCGCATCACGCTGACCGTCGCCAACACCGGCGACCGTCCGATCCAGGTCGGCAGTCACTATCACTTCGCCGAAACCAACCCCGCACTCTCGTTCGACCGCGCCGCCGCACGTGGCCAGCGGCTGGATATCGCGGCCGGCACCGCGGTGCGCTTCGAACCCGGCCAGACGCGCGAAGTGACCCTGGTGCCGTATCGCGGCAAACGCATCGTGCAAGGGTTCCGCGGCGCCGTCATGGGAGCGCTCGACTGATGGCCCGCATCACCCGCCGCGCCTATGCCGACATGTTTGGTCCGACGACCGGCGACCGGGTCCGCCTGGCCGATACCGACCTGTTCGTCGAAGTGGAGCGCGACCTCACCACCTACGGCGAGGAAGTCAAATTCGGCGGGGGAAAAGTGATCCGCGACGGCATGGGCCAGTCGCAGGCGTCGCAGGCGGAAGGCGCAGTCGACACGGTGATCACCAACGCGCTGATCATCGACCATTGGGGCATCGTCAAAGCCGATGTCGCGATAACAAACGGCCGCATCACGAGGATTGGGAAGGCCGGCAATCCCGATGTCCAGCCGAACGTCGATATCGTCATTGGCCCCGGCACCGAGGTGATCGCCGGCGAGGGGAAAATCCTCACCGCGGGCGGCATCGACAGTCACATCCATTTCATCTGTCCGCAGCAGGTGGAGGACGCGATCGCCGCCGGCATGACGACGCTGATCGGCGGCGGCACCGGCCCCGCCACGGGCACTGCTGCCACCACATGCACGCCCGGTCCGTGGCATCTCGCGCGGATGTTGCAGGCGGCCGAGGGCCTGCCGGTCAATCTCGCATTCGCGGCCAAGGGCAATGCGTCGCGCCCCGCCGCGCTGGAGGAAATGATCCGCGCCGGTGCGGCCTGCCTGAAGCTGCACGAGGACTGGGGCACCACGCCGGCCGCGATCGACTGCGCGCTGTCGGTGGCCGACCGGTTCGACGTGCAGGTGATGATCCACACCGATACGCTGAACGAATCCGGATTTGTCGAGGATACGATCGCCGCGTTCAAGGGCCGCACAATTCATGCCTTCCACACCGAGGGCGCCGGCGGCGGACACGCGCCCGACATCATCAAAGTTGCATCGCTCGCCAATGTGCTGCCGAGTTCGACCAATCCCACGCGGCCTTACACGGCGAATACGCTCGACGAGCATCTCGACATGCTGATGGTGTGTCACCACCTTGACGCGTCGATCCCCGAGGACGTTGCATTTGCCGAAAGCCGCATCCGCAAGGAGACGATCGCGGCCGAGGACATCCTGCATGATCTGGGCGCGCTTTCGATGATGTCGTCGGACAGCCAGGCGATGGGCCGCGTCGGCGAGGTGATCATCCGCACCTGGCAGACCGCGCACAAGATGAAGCAGCAGCGCGGTGCGTTGCCCGGCGACGGCGCGGCGCAACGACAACGCGCGGGTGAAGCGCTACATCGCCAAATACACGATCAATCCGGCGATCGCGCAGGGCATGGCGCACGAGATCGGTTCGATCGAGGCGGGCAAACTCGCCGACCTGGTGCTGTGGTCGCCGGCGTTCTTTGGCGTGAAGCCCGATCTGGTGATCAAGGGCGGCAGCATCGCGTGCGCGCCGATGGGCGATCCCAATGCCTCGATCCCGACGCCGCAGCCGGTGCACTACCGGCCGATGTTCGGCGTCTTCGGCCGCGCGCTGGCGGAACACTGCATCAGCTTCGTCTCCGGCGCCGCGCTGGATGCCGGCATCGGTGATGCCTTGAAGCTGCAGCGCCGCCTTGTGCCGGTCGCGAACACGCGCGCGGGCATCGGCAAGCGGTCGATGATCCACAACGATGCAACGCCGGCGATCGAGGTTGATGCGGAGACCTACGAGGTGCGCGCCGACGGCGTGCTGTTGACATGTGAACCCGCCACGGTGCTGCCGATGGCGCAGCGCTACTTCCTGTTCTGATGCGCGCCGAGGCCGTACTGCCAGCCGGCACGTGGGATTCGGCGGGGGAAATCGATCGCGTGCTGATCGACTTCGATCGCCGCCATCGCCGGCGCATCCTGCTGCGCACCGAGCAGGGCCACGAGGTGCTGCTGGACCTGCCGCAGGCGGTCCGGCTGCGCCATGGAGATGGGCTGGCCGTGGAAACAGGCGTGATCCGGGTCTGCGCGAAACCGGAACCGCTGCTGGAGATCCACGCGCACGGTGCGGATGATTTGGTGCGCATTGCCTGGCATCTCGGCAATCGCCATCTGCCGGTGCAGTTGCGCGGCGCGCGCATCCGCATCCGAGCGGACCACGTGATCAGGGACATGGTGGAAGGCCTTGGCGGCCACGTGGAGGCGATCGAGGCGCCATTCGATCCGGAGCCTGGTGCCTACGCCAGTCGACACCACCACCACGACCATGACTGAGGGCAGTGCAGGCATGAATTCTCCCCCTCCCCTTGCGGGAGGGAGTTGGGGGGAGGGGGAGCAGCACTTGCTTCGACTGCTCGCCTGGCTGTCGCCGGCATTCCCCACCGGCGCATACGCCTATTCGCATGGTCTGGAATGGGCGGTGGAGTGCGGCGACATAGCCGACGGCGACACCCTGCACGCCTGGCTCGCGGACGTCCTGGCGCACGGTTCCGGACGCAACGATGCGATCCTGTTGCGCCACGCCCATCGTGCCAACAGTGATGCCGCCACGCTCGGCGCGATTGCGGAACTTGCGGCCGCGGTCGCGCCATCGCGCGAGCGACGGGCCGAGACGCTCGATCAGGGAGCCGCGTTCATCGCCGCTGCTGCCGCATGGTGTCCGCCGGACCTCCCGCGTCGCGTCGCCTATCCTGTCGCCGTCGGCGCTCTGGCCGGCGCCCACGGCATCGCGGAGGACGCCACCGCGGCGGCTTATCTGCAAACGTTCGCCACGAACCTGATCTCGGCCGCTGTGCGTCTGGTACCGCTCGGCCAGAGCGCCGGCCTGCGGGTGCTCGCCGTGCTGGAACCGGTCATCCTCCAGGTCGCCGAGGCGTCCCGCGCCGCCACCCTGGACGATCTCGGCGGCTGCGCCTTCCGCTCCGATATCGCTGCCATGCGTCACGAAACCCAATACACGAGGCTGTTCCGCTCATGATGCATTCGCAACACGGTCCCCTGCGCATCGGTATTGGCGGGCCTGTCGGCACGGGTAAGACCGCACTCATGGATGCGCTGTGTCAGCGGTTCCGCGCCAGCTATGACATCGCGGCGATTACCAACGACATCTACACAAAGGAGGATGCCGAATTCCTCACCCGCGCAGGTTCGTTGCCGCCCGAGCGCATCCTGGGCATCGAGACCGGCGGCTGTCCGCACACCGCGATCCGCGAGGATGCATCAATCAACCTGACCGGCATTGCCGAGCTCAACCGCCGCTTTCCGGCGCTCGACATCATCCTGATCGAGTCGGGCGGCGACAATCTCGCCGCTACGTTCAGCCCGGAACTGGCAGACCTGACGATCTACGTGATCGACGTATCCGCCGGCGACAAGATCCCGCGCAAGGGCGGCCCGGGCATTACCCGCAGTGACCTGCTGGTGATCAACAAGATCGACCTCGCCCCGTTCGTCGGCGCCAGCCTGGACGTGATGGACCGCGACGCGAGGAAGATGCGCGGCGAGCGACCGTTCGTGTTCGCCAACATCCGTGCGGGAACCGGCGTGCCGCAGATCGCCGACTTCATCGAGACCGAGGGTGGGCTGGATGCGCGCGTGCGGACGTCAGATGAACCTTGAGCCAACGGCACCTGACCGTGACCCAACGGTCGCCGCCACCTCGTCATGGTGGGCGAAGGCCGGCCATCCACGTCTTTCCTCGCTGCGATCAGCAAAGACGTGGATGCTGACCTTCGTCAGCATGACGGGGGAAAGTTGCTTTAGCTATCGGCCAATTCAACCAGCGTCTGCGTCAGCACGCGGGTTCCCACCGCCAACTGCGACGGTTCGGAATATTCCGCGGGGTTGTGGCTGATCCCCCTGCGGCACGGCACAAAGATCATCCCGGTCGGGCACACCGGGACAACGAACTGCGCATCATGGAACGCGCCCGACGGCAGCCGCATCTGCCGGCAGTTCTGTTCAATGGTGGCGCGCTCCACCGCCTCGATCACCAGCGGCGAGAACTCGACCGGCAGCGCATGGAAAGTCTCCTGCACCGTCACGCCGGCATTGCGCACGGCTGCCTGCACCACGCCGGCGACCGCATTCCCGCGCGTCAGCAGCACATCCTTGTTGGGATGGCGGAAGTCGATGGTGAAGCTCGCCTTGTCCGCCACTGAGTTCGATGTGTTCGGCTCCACCACGACCCGTCCGACGGTGAAGCGCAGCACGTCCATTGGATCGTGCATCAGAGCATTCAGCGCCTTGATAGCGCGCACCATGTCCTGCACCGCGTCACGCCGCAGTGCCAGCGGCGTGGTGCCGGCATGAGCGGTCTCGCCGGTCAGCGTCACGGTGAACCAGCGGCTGCCCTGGATGCCAGTGACGACGCCGATATCCAGGCCCTCTGCCTCAAGCCTGGGGCCCTGCTCGATATGCGCCTCGACGTAGGCATGCGGTTGGCTCCCGAGCGGGCGAAGCGGCAGGTCGGTCTCGGCGGCCAGATGCCCGGCCAGCGCATCGGCGAAGCGGACGCCGTCGGGATCGACCACATCGGCGAATTCCTCGATGCGCCGGAAGCCGCTCCAGGCCATGCTGCCCATGCAGCCGGGTGAGAACCGACCACCTTCCTCGTTGGTCCAGGCCACCACCTCGACGGGCCGGCGCGGCTTCGTCCCTGACTGCTGCAGAGCAGTCAGGGCCTCCAGCCCTGCGATCACGCCGTAGATGCCGTCGAACCGGCCGCCGTTGGGCTGGGTGTCCATGTGGCTGCCGGTGACCACGGCGGCGGCGCGCGGGTCGGTCCCCTCGAGCCGCAGCCACAGATTGGCCGCTGCGTCCACCGACACCGCGGCGCCAACCTCGTTTGCCCAGTCGATCAGCAGACGGCGCGCCTGGCGATCCAGCGCGGTCAGACAGGCGCGGTTCACGCCATCCCCGGGGATGGCGCCGAGCTGCGCCATCCCCATCATCCGGCCCCACTGCCGTTGTTCATCGACCGCCGCCGCCGCCGTGTTCATTTGCGCGCTCCCGCTGCTCCCGCCGCTGTCGGCAGATGACTTGGCGCCGGTGGATGCGTCAATCGGGCGGTGCATGCGTGCCTTGACCACGCGCCAGCCGATAATCCTTGCAATTGACTCCGCGGTGCAGCATCTGAGCTATGGGATGACCGGCTGCGCTGAGCCGGATAAACATGCGGGCGCGCGGGGCGAGGGTTCCGGGGCGCCCGTCGTGGTATGGAGGTTCACCGTGCCTGTCACGCTGCTCGACAAGATCCGCAACATCGGCATTACCGCACACATCGACGCGGGCAAGACGACGACGACCGAGCGGATACTTTATTACACCGGCATGTCACATCGCATCGGCGAGGTGCACGACGGCAACACGACGACCGATTACATGGAGCAGGAGCGGGAGAGGGGCATCACCATCACCTCCGCCGCGGTGACCTGTGAGTGGCACGACCACCGGATCAACATTATCGACACGCCGGGCCACATCGACTTCAACATCGAGGTGAACCGCAGCCTGCGGGTGCTGGACGGTGCGATCTTCATCATCGAGGGCGTCGCCGGCGTGCAGCCGCAGTCCGAGACCAACTGGCGTCTCGCCGACCGCTACAACGTCCCGCGCATCATTTTCATCAACAAGCTGGATCGCACCGGGGCCGACTTCTTCCGCGCGTTCGCCACGCTGAAGGAGAAGCTCGACATCGTGGCGCTGCCCTTGCAGCTGCCGATCGGCATCGAGGACAAGTTCCTCGGCGTGGTCGACCTGGTCGAGATGAAGGCGATCGTGTGGGAGGGCGGCGAACTCGGCGCCAAGTACCATGACGAGCCAATCCCGGCCGACCTCGCGGAGCAGGCGAAGGAATATCGCCAGCTTCTGCTCGACACCGCGCTGTCGGTGGATGACGCCGCGATGGAGGAATACTTCGACAAGGGCGACGTGGCGGTCGCGACGTTGAAGCGCTGCATCAAGGCGGGCACGATCTCCGGCGCGTTCCGTCCCGTCCTGTGCGGCACGGCGTTCAAGAACAAGGGCGTCCAGCCGCTGCTGGACGCGGTGGTTGACTATCTGCCGTCGCCGGTCGATGTGCCCGGCATCAGCATCGCCGCCGGCGAGGGCGAGGAAGACGGCGACCGCTCCGACCGTCGTCGCATCAAGGCCGATCCGAACGCGCCATTCGCCGGACTGGCGTTCAAGATCATCAACGACAAATATGGCACACTGACATTCGTACGCGTCTATGCCGGCACCCTGAAATCCGGCGACACGGTGATGAACACCACGCGCAGCCATCGCGAACGCATCGGACGGATGTTTCAGATGCACGCCGACAAGCGCGCCGAGATCAAGGAGGTAGTGGCCGGTGACATTGCTGCCTTCGTCGGCCTCAAGGACACCGGGACCGGTGATACGCTGGCCTCGCAACAGGACCCGGTAGTTCTGGAGCGGATGGCCTTCCCGGTGCCGGTGATCGACATATCGGTTGAGCCGCGCACCAAGGAGGCGGTCGAGAAGATGTCGCTCGGCCTGCAGAAGCTCGCCGCCGAAGACCCCAGCCTGCGTCTGCGCACCGACCAGGAGACCGGCCAGACCATCCTGTCGGGCATGGGCGAACTGCACCTGGAGATCATCATCGACCGGCTGCGGCGCGAGTACAGCGTCGAGGCCAATATCGGCGCGCCGCAGGTGGCCTACCGCGAGACCATCTCCCGGCCGCACACCGAGATCTACACCCACAAGAAACAGACCGGCGGTTCCGGCCAGTACGCCGAGGTGAAGATTGCGTTCGAGCCGCTGCCGCGCAACGAGGGCGTGCTGTTCGAGAACAAGGTGATGGGCGGCTCGGTGCCGAAGGAATACATTCCGGCGGTGGAGAAAGGCATCAAGGTACAGGCCGAGACAGGCGTGCTCGCAGGGTTCCCGACCGTGGACTTCAAATACACCCTGCTCGACGGCAAGTACCACGATGTGGACAGCTCCTCGCTCGCCTTCGAGATCGCTGCGAAGTCATGCTTCCGTGACGGCATGAAGAAGGCCGGGCCGATCATTCTGGAGCCCGTGATGGACGTGGAGGTCACCACGCCGTCGGACCACGTGGGCGACGTGGTCGGCGATCTGAACCGCCGCCGCGGCATGATCCAGAACCAGGAAAGTGCCGGGTCCACAATCATCGTCCGGGCACACGTTCCCCTGAAGGAGATGTTCGGTTACATTTCCGACCTGCGGAGCATGACCAAGGGGCGCGCCTCGTTCACCATGCAGTTCCATCACTACGATCCGGTACCGCGCAACATAGCGGACGAAATCATGGCCAAGAGCGCTTGAGGCCCAGTGCAGCTAAATGCATGAGCATAGGTCACGCATGACGGAGGCAGTCTAGGTGCAACCCCCCCGCCTCCACTGGATGCGGGGACGGCAGGAGGAGGGGCCCGGTGTCCACCGGACCCTCGAATGGATCGGACGCGACGACGCGGGCGAGGCCATTGCCCGCGTCGTTCGCGTTCTGGGGCCGGTGTGGACCGGCTGGCGCTCCTACCGCGCCGTAGCGCTGGACCAGGATGCCAAGGTGATCGAATTGCGCCCGACGACACCCCCGGATGGCGCCGGCTGGCTGGCCTGTATCGGCGGCCAGGTGGTAGGCCGTGCCACGGTGCCGCTGCAGGCGGTGCGGGCGGCGGAGGCAGCGCTCGGCGGAGACTGACCGAAATCGGCGCACGGTCTTGCCGTCGGCCCGATACGCTTGTATGGACGATGCCATGGCTCCAGTCGGAGGCAGCATGGCTCGTACCGCCACGAAACAATCCCGCAAGACGGCCAAAGGCAAGGCAGGCGGCTCCGCGACGATGGCGCCACCGAAACGAACGGACTGGGGCAATCTCAAGGTCGCATGGCCACAGCCGAAGCAGGCGATATCGCTCCGCATCGATCAGGACATCCTGGCCTGGTTCCGCGATCGTGGCCCGGGCTATCAGACCCGGATGAACGCCGTGCTGCGTGCCTTCGTCGATGCCCAGCCGGGCCGCCGCTGACCCCGAACCGTCTGCTGGAGAAAGTCCTCCCCCTTGCGGGAGGGGTTGGGGGAGGGGACCGTGGTACGAAGTCGAGCTTTCTGTTGATCTGACCGCGTTGCGGGCGACCCCTCCCCGTAGCCCCCTCCCGCAACGGGAGGGGGCTACGTGAGACGCGACCGGCATTGGCCGGGGGCGGGCAATTACACCACCGGCGTGACTGGCGGGCCGCCCTTTTCCCAGACGTTGAACGTCGCATCCCACTGTGCGATGCGGTAGCCGCGCACCCTCCAGATCTCGGTGCCACGACCCAACATCGGCTTGCCGGTCTTGGCATCCTCCCAGTTCGCATCCCAGGTGTTGGCGAGCACGTCTCCCATCAGGCAATGCAGCGTCTTCCTCAGCCTGTAGCCATTGGTCCGGGCAAAGCGCGCGCGCAGGAAGCGCATGACCGCTGCGCGACCGCGCATCTCAGGGAAATCGGCAAAACGCGTCACCACGTCCTCGGTGAAGCCCTGCTCGATGCGTGCGAGGTCCGCCGCACCGAACGCGTCCTCCACATCCTGCACCAGACATTTCGCTGCGTCCCAGGTCAGGGTCGTCGATGTGTCGGCCATATGCGGGTCGCTCCTGTCATACCTGGGGGCGGACGATCAGCACCGTGCCGTCAACACCTTCCACACGCAGCCTGGTGCCGGCGATGGGTTCGGCGATCCCGGCCGGCACGCGGGCAGCCCAGTCGCTGTCACCGACGCGGACGCGTCCCTCCCGGCCCTGGAACACAAGCGCGGTGGCGGAGCGGCCGGCCAGCCCAGCCTGCTGCGTATTCAGCCTGACGGGGCGATGGCGCAATCGCAGTCCGACACCAAGCGAGATCGCCGCCAGCACGCCGAACGTCACCACCTGGAGCTCGAAGCCGATTCCGGTTGCCAGAATGACCAGGCCTGTGCCGCAAGCCGCGAGCCCAAGCCACATCATGAAGGCACCCGGCGTATGGATCTCCAAAATCAGCAGCGCCATGCCGCCGACCAGCCAAATGATCCAGTCGCTCATCCCGTCGGACCCATTCCCCACGGACCGGGGGCGGGCATGCCGGCGAACGGCGGTGGCATCGAGGGCGGCACGATCGGCGAAGGAGGCGGCGGTGACGGCAGGTCTGGCCGAGGCGGCATCTGCGGCGGTGGACTGGTGCCCGAAGGGCCGTCGCCGCCGCGCAGCAACTCCAGCGCCTGCGTGATGCCACCGGCAAGTGCGGTAGACTCCATCGGCACCACCACAAGGCGCGTGTTGGGCGCCGAAGCCAGCGCCTGGAACGCGCGCACGTAGCGGTCGGCGATGAAGTAGCGCAGCCCCGCCTGGCCATGCACCGCCGCCGCGTCGGACACCATCTGCGTCGCCTCGGCCTCAGCCCGGGCAAGCGCCACCCGCGCCTCTGCATCACGGTTCGCCGCTTGCTGGCGACCCTCGGCGGACAGGATCAACGCCTGCTTCTCACCCTCTGCGCGCAGGATCGCCGCCTGCCGTTCGCCCTCGGCGCGGAACACCGCTGCGCGCCGCTCGCGCTCCGCGGTCATCTGCAGGTTCATCGCGCGGATCAGGTTCTCGGGCGGCTCGATCTTGCGGATTTCGACGCGCGAGACCTTGACGCCCCATGGCTCGGTCGCGCCGTCCAGGATGATCAGCAGCGCGGTGTTGATGCGCTCACGTGACGACAGCGTGGCGTCCAGTTCCATCTCGCCAATCACCGCGCGGATGTTGGTCATCGCAAGCGTGTTCAACGCGAGCGAAAGGTTGCTGACCTGATATGCCGCCTTCTCTGGCTCCATCACCCGATAATAGACAATGCCATCCACCGAGACGGTGGCGTTGTCCCGCGTGATGACGCTCTGTTCCGGAATCTCGACCACCTGCTCCTGCACGTTCAGCTTGCGGCCTACGCGATCGACATAGGGCAGCACGAAGTTCAGTCCCGGCTGCAGCAGGCGCGTGTAGGCGCCGAAGCGTTCGACGGTCCAGACCTGACCCTGCGACACCGTCTTCACCCCGGCGAATAGCGTTGCCACGACCAGGAGCAGCAGGAAAACCCAGACAACGATGACGAATCCCGTCACACTCCCGCGCCCTTCCATTGCAGGATGTACAATCCCGCGTCGTAGTCGGTGGCGTAGATCAGCCCGTCCTGCGAAACGAACACGTCCGCCGTATGCCGTATCTTGGCGCGACCGCGCATCGGTTCCGCCCACCGCGTCGGCTGCGGCGGCACGAAATAGCCGACCTCCTGTGGCCGATACGCGTCCGAGATGTCGAACACACGCACGCCGGCGCTCTGCCAGGTCGCAAAGATCGTTGTCGAGGACTGGAACGAACCCGGCCGGTTCTCGTGCAGATTGTGCGGCCCGAACTGCCCGCCCATCTTGACGTAGTCCTGATCTGCCGGCGTCGGCAGCGTGGCGATGGACACCGGGTTGCTCTTCTCGCGGATATCGAACACCCAGGTGCGCTTGTGCTGCCCCTCCTGGTCGATGTTCAGCACCGCCTCGTCCGCCACCACCAGCAGACCGCGGTCAATCAGCGGCAGCGCGTTGTGCGTGCCGCCGCCATAGGGTGGGCACCAGTTGCGGTGTGCGATCAGCTTTGGCGCGGACTTGTCCGTCACGTCCAGGATGGTCAACCCGCCGTCGCGCCAGGCGCCGTAAGCGAAATCGCCTTCCACCACCGCGTGATGCAGCGCGTGACGGTTCTTCCAGGTCGGCGTCTCTCCGGCGGCGGCGTTCATGCCGGGGAGCCACCAGCGGCCGACCTCCTGCGGCTTCGTCGGGTCGGCCATGTCGATGACCATCAGGATGTGGTCGGTGAACCCGTCGAGCAGCGCCGATGCATAGGCGTAGCGCCCGCCGACCCACCAGATGCGGTGCAGGCCAAGACCCGGCACCTCCATGGCGCCGATCTGCCGCGGATTGGCGGGGTCGGCGATGTCGTAAACCCGCATGCCAGCGGCGTAGTCCTCGCCACGCTTGCCGAAGCGGCTGCTGTCCACCTTGCCCGAGCCGCCATAGTATTCCTGCTGCGTCAGCAGCGCGCGCTGATCGGCCTCCTGGATGCACAGCAGCATGTCATCCGCGGCCTGGATATGCATGGAAACGGACTTCGGGTGGGTCGGTACGAAGTTCACCGGCTTCGGATTGCGCGGGTCGCGCACATCGGTGACCATCACGCCGCGGCTGACCCGTGTGCCTATGTATGCATGGCCGCGTGCGACCATCACCTGGACGCCGTCGCCGCGGCCACCCTGGTCGGTATGGCCAAGGAATTCGATGTTGCGGGCGCCTTCCGGGACAATCATGGCTTGCTTCTCTCCCTGATCGGTCGTCACCTTAGGCTGGGTTCCAAGGACTGAGTAGGAGGGATTGGCCATGCCGACCTATGTCATGCTCGCCAACTGGACCGAACAGGGCATGCGCGCGATCAACGACAGCCCGAAGCGCATCGATGCGGCGAAGAAGACGCTTGAGGAGATGGGCGGACAGTTCCGCTCCGTCTATATGACGATGGGCGATTACGACCTGATCATGATCTACGACGCGCCCGACGATGCGGTGGCGGCGCGATTCACTTTGATGCTCGGCAAGCTGGGCAACGTGCGCACCACGTCGATGAAGGCGTTCCCCGAGGAGGCGTATCGCCAGATTGTCAATTCGCTGCGGTAGGGCGTTCTGCGTGCGATGGCCGGTGTCGCCGCGATCAGCCTGATGCGCAGACGCGACGATGTGACGTTGAGCGCATTCCGCCGGCACTGGCTGGATGTGCATGGGCCTTTGGTATGTGGGTTCCCCGGCCTGCGGTCCTACGTGCAGGACCATGTCATCGAAGTTCTGGCAACGAATGCGCCGGCGCGCGCCATGCGCATCGACGGTTTTCCGATTTTGGCGTTCGACAGCGACGAAGACCGGCAGCGTGCGCACCGGTCGCCGGAGATGGCAGGCTGCAATATCGATTCGAAATTGTTCATCGGCGCAGTTTCGCGCGTGATATGCGAACCTCGGATCGAGGTGCCGCAGGCTCCGGGTGCCGGCCGGGTCAAGCTCATCGCATTGCTGGAGGGCTCGGCCGCGGATGAAGGCGGACTCGCACGATACGCGGCGCATGTCCGCGAATTGCCGAGGCTGCGCGGCTTGGTGCTGTATCATGTGCTGCAGCAGGGCCCGGCGCCGAACAGTACCATTCCGCATCTGCCGGTCAGTACCCGGAGGGATCGTGGAACTGTCGTTCGCCAGCATGGTCGACCTCGAATGCGCGATGGCTGGCGAAGACACCGGTGCGGCGCACTTCGTGGTCGAGGAGCATCGCCTGTGCTGATGCCTGCTGACCGCTGCTGACCAGACCTGTCTCTTGAACGCGCTGCCCTGCCGTGCCAGCGTCGGCTTGTTCGGCGGGATAGCAAACCCGTGACTGACGAGGGAGGAAAAACATGACGTTCAATCGCCGCAGTCTGGCGCTTGGCGGCGCCGGCGCGCTCAGCGTCGCCATCATGGGCCGTATTCCGCGGGCGGCTGCCCAGGCCGGCGACGAGGCCGCGGTCAGGCAGGCCGTCGAGGCGTTCCGCAAGGCCATGCTGGGCAACGATCGCGCGCAATTGGATGCGCTGACGGCCGCTCAGCTCAGCTATGGCCACTCGGGCGGCAAGGTGCAGAACAAGGCCGAGTTCCTCGACGGTGCGGTCGCGTCGCACTGGAAGTCCATCAGCGTCAGTGACGAGACCACGCACATCGTCGGCAGCAACGCGATCTCGCGCTTCATTTTCACCGGCGAAAACGAGAGCGACGGCAAAATCAATGCGGTGAAGATCGGCGTTCTGATGGTCTGGCTGAAGCAGGACGGCAATTGGAAGCTTTTGGCGAGACAGGCCGTCAAGATCTGATCGGACACTTGAAGGGGAAGACGGCAATGCCAATCGGATTCATCGGCCTCGGCATGATGGGCGCCGGCATGGCGAGCAACCTGCAGAAGGCGGGCCACAAGCTGGTGGTGCATGACCTGAGGCGGCAGTCCGCCTCGCATCATCTTGCTGCCGGCGCGGACTGGGCGGACAGCCCGCGCGCCGTGGCCGAGGCCTGCGATGTGGTGTTCACCTCGCTTCCCGCGCCGCCCGATGTGGAAGCGGTGGCGTTCGGTGAGAACGGGCTGGTGCACGGCTTTCGCAAGGGCTCGGTGTGGTTCGACCTGTCCACCAACTCGGTCAGCCTTGTGCGCGAAATGCATGCAAAGCTGGCCGAACAGGGCGTGGCGTTGCTGGATGCGCCGGTCAGCGGCGGGCCGCGCGGGGCGAATTCCGGCAAATTGGCGATCTGGGTCGGCGGCGACGAGGCGCTGTTCCAAAAGCACAAATCGGTGCTCGACGCGATGGGCGATCAGGCGCGGTATATCGGCGCCATCGGCGCAGGTTCGGTCGCCAAGCTGGTGCACAACCTGTCGGGCGCGGCGGTGAATGTCGCGCTGGCCGAGGCGTTCACCATGGGGGTGAAGGCGGGCATCGAGCCGCTGGCGCTGTGGGCGGCGATCCGCCAGGGTGCGGGTGGGCGCGCGCGTATGTTCGATCGTATGGGCGACAAGTTCCTGACGGGGCGCTACGACCCGCCGGATTTCGCGCTGCGGCTTCTGTACAAGGACGTGTCGCTGGCGTGCCAGCTTGGCCGCGAGGTCGGTGTGCCGATGCGTCTGTCGCACCTCGCGCTGGCGGAGCTGAACGAGGCGCTGAACCGCGGCTGGAGCGAACGCGACAGCCGCGTCGGCATGAAGCTGCAGGAGGAGCGGTCGGGGATCGAGCCACTCACTGTCGATCCCGCTCGTGTCAGGGAAGTGCTGGAGCGCGATGGATGACCAGCGGGGAAGCGATGGGAGCACACAGGCACGTGTAAACCTCTGCCCCGACAGTCACGCCGCGACGATCTCGCCCAGTCGCCTGATGCTTCCCAGCGCCCTGTCGAACTCCAGGCCAGGCCAGTGGCAGCGCATCATGAAGTGATCGACGCCCAGCGCCTCGCGGTACCGGGCGATCTCCTCCTTCACGAACACCGCGTCGCCGATGATGAAGCGATTGCGCACATATTCCTCAAATGGCGGCTTGTCGCGCGACGCCATGCCCCACGATGCATACGCATCGTACTTGTATTCCAGCGGGCCGCGGCATTTCGTCCAGCGCTGTCTTGTGGTTCGCGCCGACATAGCACTCGCGCACCATCGGGAAACAATCCGGCACGCGTCCGGCCAGTGCCTCGCGGTACACGCGCATCTGAGCCACGAGCTTGCCGAGCGGCGTGGTCGGAACGATCAGCCAGGCATCCCCGAGACGCGCCGCGCGTTGGATCGCAACGTCCACCGTCGCGGCCATCCAGATCGGCGGCCCACCGGCCTTCGCGGGCTTCAGACCGATCGCATGGTCATTGACTTCGTAGAACCGCCCCTTGTGCGTCACCTTGTCCCCGGTCCACAGCCGGCGCATCAGCGCAACGCTCTCCTCCAGCCGCGGCGCGCGTTCCTTCAGCGACATGCCGAACGCGGCGAACTCCGCCTCCCGATAGCCGAGCCCGACACCCAGCACGTAATTGCCGCCGGTCAACACATCGAGCGTCGCCGATTCCTCCGCCACGTGCACCGGATTGAGCAGCGGCAGGATCAGGATGTTCGGCCCGATCTGCATGCCCTCGGCGTGCGGCGCCAGATACGCCATCATCGGCACGATCTGCAGCATCTGCAGTGGGCCAGTCAGGTAATGATGCGGAAACCATAGCGAGGCGAATCCCGCGTCGCGCGCGGAGCGCACCTGCGCAACAAGGTCCGGAATGTGCGCCGCCACCGGTTCGCCCGGTGGGAACTGCGTATTGATGAACAACCCGACCTTCACGTTCGATCTCCCTCTGTCTAACCCCGGACCTCCGTTCGCACCTTGAACCAGCCGCGGGAACGCGCCAACTCTCGGCCGCGATGAGCGACCGTGTCCCGCCCGATCTAGACCTATTGCCCGACGGCAGTTTTCGCCCGCATCGGCCGCCGCTCGCAGTGCGGATCTTCCGCTGGGCTGTGGTCGTCGCGCTGCTGGCCGTCAGCCTGGCACTGGCCGCCTTCGCACTCTGGTTCGCACTGGTGTTGATCCCGGTGGCGATTGTGGCCGGCCTCATCGCGTGGCTGGCGTTCCGCTTCCAACTCTGGCGCGGCGGAAAGTCGGGCGCCCGGGGTCCCTGGCGACCGTAGGACAAGCTTTCATGCATGATGCGTAAAAAACAGCCGATACGGACGGCAGTGCGATCGATCTCAGCTCTGCGCCTGGCGCCACCATTTGACCAGTGCCCCGGCCGTCAGAGCGAACAGGAGTACCACCGCTCCGCCTATGACAAGCGCCTCCATCAAGTGAATGGACCTGAAACCCATGGCTTGAAGTGCTCGCATTGAGCCGCGCATGAATACACGCACATCGTCAAATATCACTGCAATCTCGAATGTTGCCAAAAAGGCAAGTGCGTAAAATACTTGTGGATGAATCTTTTCATATGTCAGCGCGTAGTCTGCGAGTCTGTTGCCGCCGATCCTCGGCGTGATGTAAGCGCAGACCAATCCGATCAAGCCCCCTGCAAGCAGATCCGACGGATAATGGATGCCCAGATAGATCCGGACGATGCATACCCAAACTGTGCTGAACACGGCAGCGGCGATGCCAACCGGACGGGACAGGCGCCACAGGCCATACACGAGCGCAAACCACATGGCGCCATGGTCGCTGGGAAACGAACTCCAGTCCTCAGCATTCAGATACTCGTGCAGCCGAAGAGCGGGAGGATGGTAGTCGATGCCGGTCGTGAAAAGCGGCCGGACACGGAAAGGCAGAACCCCGGCAAAGGCACGTGCGACAAACAGCGCAACGATCGTGCCGAGCAGAGCCGATATTACGATCCGCCGATGATCATCACGCGAGGTGGGGGAAAACCAGAACCACCAATAGGCGGACACGAGGATACCCGCTTTGAGGAGTTCATTCCTGTCAGCGAACTCCGCAATCCAATCCAATATTGGGTACCCGGACCATCCGTTGATGGCGTGGAATACCCAGAGGTCCAGGCTGCTCACGGTCGCTGGCAATCCCAACCGTTGCTGTCACCTATTTGTCACCCATTATTCACAATTCTGCAAGGCATTTGTCAGTCGCCCGGGCTAGCCAGAGTTGCGGGGATAGCCAGAGCCGTCAGGGGCAGGCCGCTGGCGAACCGCCGCCGGGCCGCCGCTCTTTATGGCGTGATTGTGCCGCCCTGGACCACCAGGCGAACGGGCTTCACGTCGACCCGCTGCCAGACTTTCGCCTTGGTGTACGGATCATTGGCGATCATGGCATCGAGCTCGGCCCGGTCGGCACAGTCCGCCAGCAGGAACGACCCGATCGGCTTCTGATCGTCGTCGAGGATCGGCCCCCCAAACACCAGCTTTCCGGCTGCGACGTTGCCCGTCAGCCCGTCCAGATGTGCCGGTCGCGCAGCCTGCCGGCGCGAACCGGCCTCGGCATCGGTGCCATCATACAGCGTGATCAGGAACTGGGGCATGCGGCTTCTCCTCTATTCGGCGGCCAAGGGGAACCTGCGCCTGGAGGTCGAACTCCCCGGCCAGCAGCGTGTAGGATCGCCGGCGCGCTTCCGGGTCGTGCAGCGTGGTGAGGATGGCGATTTCCTCCACGCCGTGCTCGGTCGCCAGTGCACGCAGCTTCGCGCCCACCACCGAAGGCGTGCCATACAGCGCGCGAGCTCGCAGCCGCTGGATGCGCAGCATCTCGGCTTCCGAATACGGGTAGGCGGCGGCTTCCTCGGGCGACGGCAGCGCCTCGAATACCCCACGATCGCGCCCCAGCCGCCACATCTCGCGCGAGGTGAACAGCCGCGCCGCCTCCGCCTCGGTCTCCGCCGCCATCGCCCAGACGCACAGCCCCGCATGCGCCGTGGGGTGGCGCTCGCTCGGTCGATAGCCCTCGCGGTAGATCGCCATTGCCTGATCGACGCCGCGCCCGTCCGTGATGAAATGCGCGAAGCAGAACGGCAGGCCGAAATACGCGGCGACCTGCGGCCCGTAGTCGGAGCTGCCGAGAATCCACACCTCGGGCAGGGTCGGTCCGCCCGGCTGGGCGATGATGTCGCGGAACGGATGGCCTTCCACCAGCTTCTCCCCGGCCAGCCAGGCGAGCAGATCGCGCACCTGGGCCGGGAAATGATCAGCCGCCGTCTCCGCCAGCGGATTGAGCGCGAAGGCGGTCCGCCCGTCGGATCCCGGCGCACGGCCTAGCCCCAGGTCAATCCGTCCCGGTGCGATTGCCTCCAGCAGGCGGAACTGCTCGGCCACTTTCAGGCTGGAATAATGCGGCAGCATCACGCCCGCCGAACCGACACGGATGCGCGTCGTCGTCGCGGCGATCGCGCTGATCAGGATTTCCGGCGCGGTACCGGCCTGGCTCGCCGAGTTGTGGTGCTCGGCACACCAGTAGCGGGAATAGCCCAGCGCCTCACAATGCTTGGCCAGCGCCAGGCTTTCGCGGATCGAGGTGTCCGGCGAGCGCCCCGTCACAACCGTCGACTGATCGAGCACCGACAGGCGCAGCACGCGTCAGGTCCTCACGAGGACTGTGGCATGTGGAAGCCCGCAGTAGAGAGGGAGATCTTCTTCTCCTCCTCAGTCATGTCGGCCGGAATGTCGGCGAACAACGGTGTGCTGAGGTAGCGCTCGCCCGTGTCGGGCAGCATCGCCAGGATGTTCGCCCCCTTCGGCGCCTCGGCGCAGACCTGAAGCGCGCCCGCCAGCGTCCCGCCGGCCGTGATGCCGACAAAGATTCCCTCCTTCTGCGCCAGATCGCGCGAACAGCGCAGAGCGTCCGGGCCGGCGATGCGCAGGATCTTGTTGATCTGGCCGGACTCGACGACATCGCCGAGCAGCTTGGGGATGAAGTCCGGCGCCCAGCCCTGCATCGGATGCGGCTTGAATGCGGGGTGCGCCGCCGCTGGCGATCCGTCCTCCTTGCGCTGCTGTCCGGTGCCGCTGCTGAGCATCGCAGCATCGGCTGGCTCGCAGACGATGACCTTGGTGTTCGGCATTTCCTTGGCCAGCACGCGCGCCACACCCTTCAGCGTGCCGCCGGTGCCGTAGCCGGTGACCCAGTAGTCGAGTTTGGTGTCCTTGAAGTCCTCGACGATCTCACGTGCCGTTGTGCGCGAGTGGAAGTCGGCATTGGCCTCGTTCTCGAACTGCCGTGGCAGGAACCAGCCGTGTGCCGATGCGAGTTCATAGCACTTGTTCACCATGCCCATGCCGCGCTCCGAGGCTGGTGTCAGCACGACCTTGGCGCCGAGGAAGCGCATCAGCCTGCGGCGCTCGACGCTGAAGGTTTCGGCCATGGTGACGACGAGCGGATAGCCCTTCGCCGCACAGACCATCGCCAGCCCGATGCCAGTATTGCCGCTGGTCGCCTCGACGACCGTCTGGCCAGGCTTCAACGTGCCGCGACGTTCGGCATCCTCTATCACGCCCAGTGCCAAGCGGTCCTTCACCGAGCCAAGCGGGTTAAAGGCCTCGATCTTCACGAACAGGTTCACGCCGTCCGGCGCCAGCTTGTTGACCCTGACCACGGGCGTGTTGCCGACCGTTTCGAGAATGTTGGCAAACCTGCGTCCCATGTGCTCTTCCCCACGTGGTTGTATTCAATGCCTTGACCTGACCCTACCCCCTCCCGCAAGGGGGGCGGAAGGATTTGGCCGGTCATATCCCGCGATATGGGCGCGATTGGCTGCAAAGTGAACAGCATGGTCGTTCCGGTGTCGACTAGCGTATTCCGCGTCAATGCGCTGCCGGCGCCGACCGAGCGCGAGAAGTCGCAGATGTATGTCCAGCGGTATTTTCCGCACCTTCCAGCGGTGGGGGAGGTTGTTGTCTTCGACCGAGGCTGGTACAACCGGGCCCGTGTCGAACGAGTGATGGGTTTCTGCTCCGACGAACGGGTGAAGCGCTTTCTGGAGGCGCTTGCATCGTTCTTTTGAAATAGTGGCTCGAGGTGAGTGAGGCGGAGCAGACCCGCCGACTGGAATCCCGCATCGATGATGGACGGAAGCATTGGAAGCTGTCGCCGATGGACCTGAAGGCGTGCCCGGGACGAGATGTTCGCGGCAACCGATACGCCATGGGCTCCGTGGTTCGTAGGTACGCTCCGACGAAAAGAAGCGGGCTCGCCTCAACGTCATCTCGCGTCTGCTGAAGCTCATTCCCTACCAGGAAATGCCGCGTAAGAAGTTCGAGCTGTCGAAACGGCCGGAGCCGCACGGCTAAATGGGATCCGGACTATCCCTTCAAGTACATCCCGGAATTGACCTGGCCTTCCAGGTGAGACGGAAGGCGCTTCCGGGTACCCCGGCGTCAGAATCTGACATGCCCGAAGCCGGCGCGCAGTGCGAGATACAGCAGGCCTCCTACCAGGAATCCCACCAGCGTCCCGTTGACCCGCACGTATTGCAGGTCCTTGCCGATACGCAGCTCCAGCCGTTCGACGATGGTCTCGGTGTCCCAACCGGCCACCACCTGCGCGATGAAATCCGCCAGCCGCGTCTGCGCTGCCGGCAGCAGGCTGAGGACCACCGCCTCCACGCCCGTATGCACGCGGTCCCGCGCGGCAGGGTCGGCCTCCAGCATCGCGCCCAGATTGGCCAGCGCGCCCTCGATGAAGGCGACCGTCCGCCCCGACGGCCGGCCTGCATCGGCTTCCAGCGCCATGCGCAGCCGCGCCCAGATGTCCCACATCCAGGCCTGCACTGTCTCGTGCGCCACCATCCGCCGAATCGCCGCACCGACCTCGGCCGCGCGCGATGGGTCTTCCTCCAGACGGGTGATCTCCCGACGCACCCATTCGTCGAACGCGGCGCGCAGTTCCGAGCCGTCCGGGCTCATCTTGTCCAGTTCGGCGTTCACCATTGCCAGCACGCGCCGCGCGACCGACGCGCCCAGCGCCCAGCCGACCAGCCGGCCGCCCTGCTCACGCACCCGCTCCTCGATCGCGAGGCGCAGCGCGTCCTCCTTGCTGGCCATCAGGGTCTTGAACTGGCCGAGGACGAAGCCGAACACCTCCTGATGGCGACCGCCTTCCACGAGGCCCCGCATCGCGCTGGCCACCATCCGTCCGGCGCCGGCACCGCCCAGGATGCGCGGGGCGAGGCGCGACAGCAGCCGCCGTGCCCGCCCGTCCTCCACCGTCGCGAGCAGCCGAGGCAGCATGCCTGCCAGTGCCACCGAGGCCGGTCGCGCAGATCCGGGATCAGCCAGAAAGCGGTGCAGAATGCCTGGCAGGTCGAGCCTGGCAAGCACGCCGGCCACCTCCTGGCCGGTAAACACGTGGGTGGCGACGAAGCGTCCCAGCGCGGCACCAAGCCGTTCCTTCTGGTGCGGGATGATCGCCGTGTGCGGGATCGGGATGCCCAGCGGATGACGGAACAGCGCCGTCACCGCGAACCAGTCGGCGATACCCCCCACGAAGCCGGCCTTGGCCGCTGCCTGCAGCAGGTCGGTCGCCCAGCCCTCCGGCAGCGCGTAGCTGCCGAGCGTCAACGCGGCCATCAGGACGAGCAGCAAGGTGGCGAAGGCCCGGTGCTGCGCCAGGGCACGCCTGGCTTCGGCGTCCGGATCGGGTTCTGCCATGCGGCACTCTCCATAGCGGCGACGGCGTCGCGGCGCACGCCCTACTCCGAACGTTCACTGGCCGGGCCGGATCGGCTAGCGTCTCCGCTACTCCAAGATGCCCAAAGGAGACTGCCCGATGAGCAACCACGGTCGGCAGCCTGAACGCAGCCTTCGCGGCAGCGCCGCCGTGCTGTGACATTGCGGCCGGTCCAGCGCAGCTCCGGCGGCCGGCTTGTCCGCCTGGATCGGCATTGGTTGCGTTCCATCGGCTTCACGCTTGCTTTGGTCGGCCTGATCGCCGCCGCGATCGGCGCCGACTGGACATCCGCGCTGTCATCGCTGGTCACCTGCGCGGTGGGGTTCGGGTTCTTCTACCTGCTGTTCCCCGGCGGCGCGCATTTCGGCATGACTGTCGCCAATTTTCTGGCGATCTACGCCTGCCTGTTCGAGGGCTTCCGGGATACCAATTTCCCCGAGGCGCCGCGTCCCTTCGCCCTGGGCGCAGTTGCCATGCCGGTCCTTGGTTTCCTGGTCGGCTGCATCATGCGCCGCCGGCAGGTGTACACGATCATTCATGCCCGCCGCATTCGCGAACTCGAGCATCTGCCGCGTGTGACCAGCTGGCTGCTTGGCGCAATGGCTGTCGGCGCAGTCTCCTTCGCGCTCCCACGCCTCGAACTCGATCCATCGGAGCAGGGTATTGCGCTGCTGGCGGCCATGGCTGTCATCACGCTGCTGGTCGTCATCGCGGTGCGTGACGTCGTCCTGGTGATCATTGATATCGCCATGGTGTTCGAAGGCGTCACCGCGCGGCTCGACCGGCTGGTGCGGCCGATCATGGCCTTTCTCACATTTTATGCGCTGCTGGTTGTGGTGTTCGCCTGTCTCTATCGCATCGCCGATCTGACCGGGCGGGCACCGCAATTTGCTCTGCATGGGTCGCCGGCCCGCATCAGCTTCGTCGATTCGCTGTATTACAGCGTCGCCACCATCACCACCCTGGGCTTTGGCGACATCGCGCCGACGTCGCTGCTGGTACGGGCCTTGACCGGGATGCAGGTGGTATCCGGCATACTGATGCTGCTGTTTGGCTTCAGCGAGATCATGCGCAGCGCCGGATCCGACAGCGACGCTCGGTCGCGCGGCCGACGTCAGATGCCGCGGCCGCCGGACGATGCCGCGTAACGGACAACAGAGTTTCGCCATGTTGCGCCGGCATAACCGAGTGCCTCAGGAGAGTCTGCATGGGCTGGCATGGTCGCAGGGTTCTGATTACCGGCGGGGCGGGATTCCTCGGCTCCAATCTGTGCCACGCGCTGGCGGTTCGCGGCGCGCGCGTGACGGCGCTCGACGGCTTCCTGTTCGGCGGCGGCGCGAACGCGGCGAACCTGGCGGATGCGGCGGTGGAACTCGTGCGCGGCGACATCCGTGAGATCGATCTGCGGTCGCTATGCGAGGGCGCCGATGTGATCTTCAACCTCGCCGCGCAGACCAGCCACATGGGCGGCCAGAACGATCCGCTGGCGGACATCGCGGTGAATGCCGTGGCGCAGGTGCGGCTGATCCAGGCGGCGCGCGAGGCGGCACCCGACGCCGTGGTGGTGCATGCCTCGACGAGGCAGTTCTATGGGCGGGTGCAGAAGCTTCCAGTGGACGAGAGCCAACCGGTGGCGCCGCCCGACGCCAACGGCGTGTCGAAGTTCGCTGGCGAGCAGTACTGGCTGTTGGAGCACCGGGTGCGCGGCAGGCCGGTGGTCTCGCTACGGCTGACCAACTGCTACGGTCCGCGGCTGCGCATCCGCGACGCGCGCCAGACCTTCCTGGGCATCTGGATCCGCTGCGTGCTGGAGCAGCGGCCGTTCGAGGTGTGGGGCGGAGCGCAGCTTCGCGACCTGACCTATGTGGACGACGTGACCGAGGCATTCCTGCTGGCCGCCGACAGCCCGGAATGCCACGGGCGCATCTTCAATATCGGCGGCCCGCCGCCCGTCTCGCTGCACGACATTGCCGAACTGATGGTGCGGGTGGCCGGCCCACCGGCTCGCTACATCACGCGCGAGTTCCCGGCGGACCGCGCCACGATCGATATCGGGAGCTATCACGCCGACGACAGCGCGTTCCGTGCCGCGGCCGGCTGGGAGCCGAGGGTCGGGCTGGAGGAGGGTATCAGGCGTTCTTTGGAGTGGTACAGATCGCGCCTGGCGGACTATCTGTAGGAGCGCACCTCGCGGTAGGGTGGGTGACCAATACAGCACGAGGTCGCCATGTCGCTGACCAACGCCCCCGATCCCGAAATCCGCGCCGCCGTGGTGCGGCAGGATCTGAAGAACGTCCTGCACCCCATCGTCCAGCACAAGGTCCTGGAATCCAAGCAGATTGTCGTCACAAGCGCACACGGCTCGACGATCTACGACGCCGATGGCACCGCCTATCTTGACGCCATGGCGGGCCTCTGGTGCGTCAATATCGGTTACGGCCGTGGCGAGCTTGCCGAAGTCGCTGCCGACCAGATGCAGCAGCTCGCCTACTTCCCGCACACGCAGATGAACGTGCCCGCCGCGGGGCTGGCGGAGAAGATAAACACGCTGATGGGCGGCGGCTACCACACCTACTTCGTCAACTCGGGATCCGAGGCGAACGAGGCCGGCTTCAAGATCGCC
Source organism: uncultured Alphaproteobacteria bacterium (assembly GCA_963812475.1). Classification (GTDB taxonomy): domain Bacteria; phylum Pseudomonadota; class Alphaproteobacteria; order Acetobacterales; family Acetobacteraceae; genus JAMXLO01. The sequence continues at coordinate 35,623 of CAWEVI010000052.1, read as the reverse complement.
CGGCAGTACCAAAAGCACGAACACCCGAGCCAGTTCCGCTACAAGACTGTCAGCCGCTACTACGCCTATCACGGCACCACGCTGGCCACGCTCGATGCCGGCGGCATGGGCGACCGCAAGGCCAAGTTCGAGCCGTACTCGGGCGACTTCGTCCATGTGGCGCCGCCGTACTGCTATCGCTGCCCGTTCGGCCTGACGTACCCGAGCTGCGGCCTGGCGTGCGTGAAGAACATGGAAAGCGCGATCCTGGGCGAGAACCCCGACACGGTCGCCGAGGTGATCGTCGAGCCGATCATGAGCGGGATTGGTGTCGCGGTGCCGCCCGACGAATATCTGAAGGAGGTGGAGGCGATCTGCCGCCGCTACGGCATCCTGCTGCACGTGGACGAGGTGATCAACGGTTTCGGCCGCACGGGCAAGATGTTCGCCCATCAGCACTATGGCGTGTCGCCGGACATCGTCGCGATCGCCAAGGGCATCTCCAGCGCCTACATGCCGATCGCCGCGACCGTGGTGAAGAATTCAGTGTTCGACAGCTTCTACGGCGATCCTGCGGAGGATCGGCAGGTGGCGCAGGTAAACACCTATGGCGGCCATCCGGTCGCCGCCGCCGTCGCGCTGCGCAACATCGAGATCCTGGAGGCCGAGCGCCTGGTCGAGCGCGCGGCCGAGACGGGGGCGTATCTCATGGACGGGCTGCGCGGGCTGACGCGGCACGCCATGGTGGGCGACGTGCGCGGCAAGGGCCTGTTGCAGGCGATCGAGCTGGTGAAGGACCGCGCCGCCAAGGAGCCGGTGGATGCATCGCTGATCGCTCGGGTGGTGGACTTCTGCCGCGAGCAGGGCGTGATCGTCGGGCGCGGTGGCGGCGGGCGGCGGTTCGGCAATGTCATCGTGCTGTCACCGCCGCTGGTGATCACGCGCGCCGAGTGCGACCGGCTGGTGGACACGCTGGATCGCGCGCTGGCGGCGGCGGCGGCGGGCTGACAGGAGGAATGTCTCACCGGCGTCTCGTTTCGTGGGGGCGGATCCTGCTCCGCCCCGGATCAGGATTTGTAGTGCCCTCAGCGAACAGCCCTCCCGCTTCGCGGGAGGGGTTACGCACCAGGGTTCGCGGTCAGGGCCTACGTTTCAGGGGTGATGCCACAGCGCCTCGATGTCGATCAGTGAAAGCGCGGCATCACTTCCTGGCACAGCAACCGTAGCGCGGTCGTCACGTTCGCATGCGGGATCCTGCCGCCGCAGTTCAGCTCCATCAGCACGCCATCCAACCCCAGCTCCTGTTTCAGCGTCGCAAGCCGTTCAGCGACCGAACCGGGCGATCCGATCAGCACCGTGCCGCGCAGCGCATCCTCGTAGGTCATCGTCTCGAGCCGGCGCGCGGTCTGGGCGCGGCGGTCGGCGCCGTCCACGCCGGCCCGCTTCGCCGAATCCGCCAGCAGTGCTGCCTGCTGGCGGTAGAAGTGGATCAGGCTCGGCTCCGCCTCTGCGCGTGCCTGCGCATCGGTCGGCGCGATGTAGGCGGGAACGCGCAGGAACACCCCGCCCGTGTCGTGGCCGGACGCGGCGACAGCCTCGCGGTAGGCGTGGATGCTCGGCGCGATCTCGGCAGCGGTCTCGTAGCGGACAGCGACAAAGATCGGCAGGCCCTGCCTGCCGATGGATACAAACGTATCGGCACTCGTGGCGGCGACACGGATCGGGGGCGTGGGCTGTTGGTAAGGCCTCGGCACCACGGCCACATCCTCGAAACGATAATATTTCCCCTGGTACGACACCTTCTCCTGCGTCCACGCCTTCTGCACGATATCGAGGATCTCGGCGAAACGCTCGCGGCTTTCGGCGTAGGGCACGCCATACGCCTCGTAGGTGCGCGCCACGCCACTGCGCCCGACGCCGAAGATCAACCTGCCATTGCTGATCTGATCGACGGTTGCCGCCTCCTCCGCCAGACGCAGCGGATGGCACAGCGGCAGCACCTGAACGGCGAGCCCGATCTTGATCCGCTGTGTCCGCGCGGCGATCGCACTGGCAATGCAGAGCGGCGCCGACAGCACCGAGCGGGCAGCGTCGAAATGCAGCTCGCCGAGCCACATCGCATCGAGGCCCCAGCGTTCGGCGCCGTCAACCAGATCGAACGATTGCGCGAAGGCCTCCGCGTCGGGTCGTCCCGGCAGGGATGGGAACTCATGGAAGATGCCGAATTCCATCGCGGTCGCTTTCCGTTTCATAGTTTGGCGGCCCGTTTCATAGTTTGGCGGCAGCCTAGGCTGGCTGCAGGCGGCATGTCACCTCTGCTCCCATGCAAATTCCCGTTCGAACCTGTCCAGGTCGCGCTCGAATTCCCACTGCAGCCGCGCCTTCTCGCTCGCCCGGAGGAAAGCCGCGCACTGCGCGGGCAGCGGCACTCCAGTGCCATCACACGCCGGCACCTTGCGCCACGCAATTGGGTCGGCCCACAGACTCGCTCCCGCGACAAAGGCGTATTCCAATGTGTTGCGCTCCAACGCGACCAGTGTCGGCCAGTCAAGGTCAAATTCGATCGCCGCACGTTCGAGCTCGTGCGTTCGATCGATGCGCTCGACGCCTTCATCGTCGGTGGACAGCAGGGTCGGCACGCCGACGGCGCGATAGACCGGAAACGGATGCCGATCCCCAGCGACACTCAGTATCTGATCGTTGCTGGTCAGGTTGATCTCGACTGCGATTCGCTTGTCGGCCATTTCGCGCAGCAGGCCGAGTGGATCGATCTCGTACATCACATCCACGCCGTGGCCGATGCGTTTTGCATGCCCCAGCTCAACCGCCTGGCGCACATGGAACCGCAGCGCCTCCGGCGGCACCAGACCGAGCGTCAGCTCGCCGGCATGCAGCGACACGTTGGTCTCTGGCATCACGCCATGCAGGTAATCGAGCATGCGCATGTGCAGCGTGTAGTCCGCCAGCGCAACCCGATCGTCTTCCGGAGCCACGAAGTTCAAGCCGACCACGCGCGGATCGGCCTGGCTGAGCAGCGCGCCGAACAGCATCTGGGCGAACACCTCGCCCGGCGGATTAGACCGTATCACCTGCTCCACCCAGCGCACTGTGACATTGCAGCCCGGTTCCGCCTGCGGTGTGTCGCAATGCAACACGGAGCGCATTCGTGCCTCGCCTGCGTCCATGTCGGAACGCGCATGTGCCAGCAACATCGGAAGGCCCGCCGCGATCAGCTGCCGGTGGAACTCCGCCATGTCGCCCGTCCAGCGGAGCCTGCGCGCCATGCCGGTCACCGCGCGCCCCTGGTACGTCACCATCAGCTCCAGATACCGCATATGCTGACGCCCGGCACGATTGACGACATCGGCTGCCATGTCGCCCATATTCGCCGCCCCGGCGAATTTGGCGAAGGCGGCGAAGAAATGGTCATGCCCGCTGACGCCGCTGCTCGGCACGAAGCCGCGCATCGACCACGCATCGATCAGGGCGCGGCGAAAATCGCTGTCGCGCAATGCATCAGCCAATTTTCGCGTCGCACTGCCACACGGCGCGACAGCAGTCTTGGCCGGATCGATGCACACGCCCGACGCCGCGCCGGCATCGATCAACGTCTCGGTGTAGGCCGCACCACTCAGGTGGCTGTGCAGATCGCCGCCCTTTGGCATCCGATACAGGAAGGCGCGCAATTGTGGCGGCGATGCCTTTGCCGCCTCGAACCGCCTGTCGGCTCCGTCCTGCGGCGCGTGCTGATGCGCAGCACAGGCAGAGAGCAGCAGCGCCAGGCAGGCGAGTGCCAGCCGCGTGGCATGGAGCACGGACATTTCCTCAGATTGTTGCTGCGCTCGTCACGCAAGGCGAGGGCTGTTAGCGTAACACGCATTCGCGCGCCGAGGAGGATACCGGGATGACCTATCCTATGCATCTGCTGCCGACGACAGTGGTCGGCAGCTATCCGCAGCCTGACTGGCTGGTCAATCGTACGGCGCTGGAGAAACACGGTGTACCGCGCACCCATGCGCATGAAATCTGGCGTATTCCAGAGGCGCTGCTCGAACTGGCGCAGGACGATGGGACCATATTGGCGGTCCGCGACATGGAAAGGGCAGGGATCGACATCATCACCGACGGCGAAATCCGCCGCGAAAGCTACTCCAACCGGTTCGCACTCGCGCTGGAAGGGATCGACGCTGACAATCCCGGCGAAGTGCGATCGCAGGCGGGCCGCGTCACGCCGGTGCCGCGTGTAGTCGGTAAAATCCGCCGTCGGGTTCCGGTCGAATTGCGCGATGTTCAGTTTCTGCTCCGTCAGACCGATCGCGCGACAAAGATCACGTTGCCCGGTCCATTCACCTTGTCGCAACAGGTGAAGAACGAGTTCTACCAGGACGAGGAAGAGATGGCGATGGACTACGCCGTCGCAGTGAACCAGGAACTGCGTGATCTGAAGTCGACCGGGGTCGATGTGGTGCAACTCGACGAACCATGGGTGCGCACCGCGCCGGACAAGGCTGCCCGCTATGGCGTGCGCGCCATCAACCGCGCGCTGGAGGGGATCACGGGACCGACGGTCGTGCATCTCTGCTTCGGCTATGCACACGTTGTGCACAACAAACCGAGCGGCTACGCGTTCCTGTCGCAACTTGCCGACACGACGGCGCAGCAGATCTCGATCGAGGCTGCGGAACCGAACATCGACCTCGGTGTGCTGGCCGACCTGTCAGGTAAACAGATCATGCTCGGCGTGCTCGATCTTGGGAGTGCGGATGTGGAAACCGCCGAGACGGTTGCCGCGCGCATCCGCCGCGGACTGCAGCATGTCGATGCGGCACACCTGATCCCTGCGCCGGACTGCGGCATGAAATACATGCCGCGCGAGCGTGCATTTGGCAAACTGTGCGCACTCGCTGCCGGTGCCGCCATCGTCCGACGGGAATTGACTGGCTGAATTGGCGGTATAGCCGGACCGCACTTGACGCTGCGAGGGAATGCAAGCTTGCAATCGGTACCCTGACCGTCGCCAGTCGACAACGCGGCCGACAGGCGACGGCCGGACGGGCTTATACCAGCGGCGTATAGAACTCGACGATCGGCCCTACGCCGCGGCCCACCACCCGAATATGCGCCGGGCCCCCTGTTGTATCGGCCCACCGCATGGTGGTCACGAGCCTGAAGAGTTTGGCTGTGGCGGTCGGCCCGACCTCGGGTGCCGATGGCGCGACGGCGTCCGCGGGAACGGGGAAGATTTCGTCGTAAGCCGGCCCTGCGCCCGGGACCACCTTCGGGAACCCCGGAACACGGATGTTCGGCCCTGCTGTCAGGCACTCAAGCCATGCGTCGAGATGCCACGAGCCGGCGATGCCTGGCCCTTTGGTTTGCCAACGAAATTCAAGTTGCCACGGGTCCGGACCTTCCGACGTGCCGGACGGAGGGTGGGGAGGGAATGGAAAATACGACTTGATGAACGTATCGAAAGCCGGCGCCGCGCCATTGTTGGTCAGCACGCATACCGGCGTTGCATCGGGGAACATCGCGTTTGGGACCACCGCGAAGGGAACGTCGAGCGCCTCGATCTCCAACGGAAATGCCGTTGCCATTTTGCTCACTCCTGTTTTGTGATTGCACTGTACGAATGCCGGCCGCTGGGGGCGCGGCACGCAGGAACGTACAAGCTGGCTTGGCAGCTCCTATGATCGGACTCACAGCTCCAGGTCACTTAGGCGTCTGAAATCGTCGGAAGTGTCAGTCGAATCAGAACCGCAGACGCACCCAAGGGACGAAGAAAATGCAATGCCAGCTGCTCTAATGCCACAGGCGTTCGGATGCCAGTTTTGCCCCTTCGACAAGTGAACCAAGCTTGCGGAAGGCGATTTCCGAGTCCACCCGGCCGGCATGCCCCACAAATGTCGCGAAACCGCAGTCGGTGCCGGCGATCACGCGCTCGCGGCCGACGATATCGGCGAACTGGCAGATGCGCTGAGCGACGAGTTCCGGATGCTCGATGTAGTTCGTGCAGGTGTCTATCACGCCGGGGATCAGAACCTTGTCGTCCGGAATACGGGCATCGCGCCAGACCGCCCACTCATGCGCATGCCGCGGATTTGCCGCCTCGAACGAAATTGCCTGCGGCTTGCCCCGCAGAATGATTGGCAAAACCTTCTGCAAGGGAATGTCGAAATCGTGCGGCCCCTCGTAGTTGCCCCAGCACAGGTGCAGCCGCGCCGAGCTCGCCGGCACATTGACCAGTGCGTGGTTCAGCGCCTCGATCTGCTGCTCGGCCTGCGTGAGAAACTCCGCTTCGGTCAGGTCCTGAAACCCGGTGTGCCGCGCCATCGCGAGATCGGGACTGTCGAGCTGCACGACGATGCCGGCGTTGGCGATTGCCTCGTATTCCTCGCGCATCGCACGCGCGACCGCCTCGATATACGCGCCGTGCGACGGGTAGTGCCGATTGGGCTGGAACGCCGAAACGACACCGGGCGAGGCGGCCGGCATGAACGCATCCACCGGCTTCGACGCGGCCATCGCGTCCTTGAGGTTCGCGATATCCTGCTTCACCGCGTCATGGTCGCTCAGTTCGATCGGACCGGTGCAGCACAGTCGTTGGAACACCTGCGGTCCGGTGAACTGGATCATGCGCTGGCGGAAATCCGGATAGTCGGCGAGGTCGCGCTGCGGCTTGGGCGAGAACGGTTCACCACCGAAACCGGTGAGTCGATCCTTGATGTAGGTCGCGTAGCCGACCTTGCTGGCCTCGCCGTCGCTGACCACATCGATGCCGACGGCGACCTGATGCGCGACGATGTCAGCGACGGCCTGATGCACCCGACGCGCGAAGTCCGTGTGGTCGTAGGTTTCGCCGTGATCCTTCCTGACCAGCAGTTCCACCAGTGCCTGTGGCCGAGGCAGGCTGCCGACATGGGTGGTCAGGATGCGGTCCGTGCTGAGTTTCATGGTTTTCCCCCGGTTACATTCGGACGCACTCTACCTGGGTACGTCTATGCGCGCGACGCGCCTTCTGGTTTTCATTTCCCTGAAAGTGGGAACCCAGGCATGGCGGATACAGCGTAAAAGCAATCAAGCGGACACAGGCCCCCGGGCGGTTGTCCCGGGGGTCTGTGTCCGCTTGATTGCTGTGTCGAGCCGAAACAGACGGGACAGGTGAGCAATCACGATACGGCGCCGCTGGCCCGGATGCGCGAGGCTCCCTCCTCAGTGCCCTGCGTGGCTTCCCGAAAAGTCCGGCCGCGGCAGGCCGGATAGCGCGAGCTGTCGCACCAGCGCGCCCTTCAGCCGCTCCAGGCCCGCATCTGTAGCTGCCTCGGCCCGCGCGACCAGCACCGCCTGCGTGTTGGACGCACGCAGCAGCCACCAGCCGTCGTCGGTCAGCACACGCACGCCATCGGTCTCTGACACCTTGGCCCCATCGGCACGCAGCCGGGCAGCCACCTCCTCGATCACCGCGAACTTACGCGTGTCGTCGCAGTCGAAGCGCACTTCAGGCGTGTTGATCACCTGCGGCAGCGCGTCGCGCACCTCGGACAGCCTGGTGTCCATGCGCGCCAGGATGCCGAGCATGCGCACCGAGGCATAGAGCGCGTCATCGAAACCGTACCAACGATCGGCAAAGAAGATGTGGCCGGACATCTCGCCGGCCAGCGGGGAACCGGTCTCCGCCATCTTGGCCTTGATCAGGCTGTGACCGGTCTTCCACATCAACGGATCGCCGCCGGCGCGCGCGACCTCGTCGAACAGCACCTGGCTGGCCTTCACGTCGGCGATGATCGTGGCGCCGGGATGCTCGCGCAGCACGTCGCGGGCAAGGATCACCAGAAGCTGGTCGCCGAACAGGATGCGTCCCTTGTCGTCGATCAGGCCGATGCGGTCGGCATCGCCATCCAACGCGATGCCGATGTCCGCACGCCGTGCCGCCACCTCGGCAATCAGTTGCTCGAGATTCTTCGGCACCGTGGGATCCGGATGGTGCGCCGGGAACGTGCCGTCGATCGTGCCGTTCAGCACGATGTGCTCGCCTGGCAGTCCGGCGACGAGTTTCGCCAATACCTCGCCCGCCGCGCCGTTGCCGTTGTCCCACACCACCTTCAGCAAGCGGTCGCCGCCATCCCAGTCGGCAAGCACACGCGCGACATAATCGGCCGCAACGTCGACGTTGCGCTCCGGCGCCACGGTTTCCTCCACCACGTCGCCCGCAGCCGCCTGCCCACCCAGCGCGCGAATCTGCTCGCCGTAGAACGGCTTGCCGCCGAGCACCATCTTGAAGCCGTTGTAGTCGGGCGGATTGTGGCTGCCGGTGACCATCACGGCGCCGTCGGTCGCCAGCTTGGCATTGGCGTAATAGAGCATTGGCGTGGGCCCGCGGCCGATGCGGATCGCTTCGATCCCACTGGCGCTCAGGCCGTTGGCAAGAGCTGCCTCGAGCGACGGGCTAGACAGCCTGCCGTCGTAGCCGACAGCAACCGTGCGGCCACCGCCGCGCACGACCAACGAACCGAAGCAGCGGCCGATGGCGAACGCATCCGCCTCGGACAGCGTACCCCCGACCGTGCCGCGGATGTCGTATTCGCGCAGCGTGGTCGGATCGAACCGATGCGAGAACGTCACGACCGAACCGTCTCGCGAGAGACCGCCTTCACGATGAAGTCGGTCGGATCCACATAATGCCGCAGGAAGGTGCGCACCGCGTCCGCGATATCGGGGCGCTTCAGCGCGTAAGCGATCTGCGACTCCAGGTAGCCGATCTTGTCACCGCAGTCGAACCTTTGGCCCTCGTAGCGCAGGCCATGGAACGGCTGCTTCCCGATTAGCCTGGCCATGCCATCGGTGAGCTGTACCTCGTTGCCCGCGCCGCGTTCCATCCGTGCCAGGTGCGCGATCACTTCGGGCATCAGTACATAGCGGCCGATGATCGACAGGTTCGATGGCGCCACCTGCGGCGCCGGCTTCTCGACCAGGCCGAGAACCTCGACCAGCCGGCCATCGTCCTTGCCGGTGCGCAGGATGCCGTAGCGATTGGTCTGCTCGCGCGGCACCTCGGTGACCGCAACCACATTGCCCCCCGTGTCGCGGTACACCTCGGCGAGCTGCTGCAGGCAAGGCGTGTCCGCGAGCACCAGGTCGTCCGGCAGCAGGATGGCGAATGGATCGTCGCCGATGAAGGCGCGGGCGCACCAGATCGCGTGGCCAAGCCCCAGCGGCACCTGCTGGCGTACCGTGACCATCGAGCCGGGCTCGACCTGCGTTGCCTTTAACAGATCCAACGCGTCGGACTTGCCGCGCTCGCGCAGCGTCGCCTCCAGTTCGAAGGCGATGTCGAAATGCTCGACCAGAGCGGTCTTGCCACGCCCTGTCACCAGGCAGAACTGATCGATCCCGGCTGCGCGCGCCTCTTCGATCGAATACTGAATGAGCGGCTTGTCGACCACCGGCAGCATCTCTTTGGCGATCGCCTTGGTGGCTGGCAGGAATCGTGTGCCGAGGCCCGCAACGGGCAAAACGGCCTTGCGCAAAGGCTTGATCACGGTGGGGTTCCCCTTGGTCTTCCCGAAGCCGCGGAAATGGGCCGGCGGAAGTCATTATTCCTGTCTGGCGGCAATGTAGTGTCAGCGGCGAGCGCAGCGGCGGCGCTGTCGCTACCGGATGTATCACGTTGGCGTGCGAAAGGTCATCCAGTCCGCCTGCCGCCGGCCCCGGAACGCCCGATCAATACGTCGCGGGCCTGATTGACGCGCGTGGCCAGCCAATCGGAGCCCCCGCTATCAGGATGGGCGGTACGCATCAAGCGATGGTGAGCGGCACGGATCTCCGCCTCGGTGGCACCCGGATGCAGACCGAGCACCTCGTATGCTTCCTCGGAGGTCATGTTGCCTTGGCGGCGGGGCGGTGGTGGCGCCTGACGTTGGGCGCCGGCGGCCGTTGCGGGATGGCTGGCGCGCCAGCGCTGCCAGATCAGGGGGCCGAACAGGGTCAAAGCGCCTAGCGCGATCCCGCCGCGACCCGACAGGACCAAAAGCAGGGCGAGGGTGATGCCCGCCAGAGCCCCGACCCAGGCGAACAGCGATTTGATTGTTGGAACCGAGGCGCGCTCGAACGCCCGGAGTCCTCCGAGGAGCAGAAACAAGGTCAGGCCGCCAAGGACGAGCGCGAGCATGTGTGATCGGTGATCAGTGGTCGGCGATCAGTAGCAGTTCCCGAGGGGGCCAGGCCATCATTGGGTGAGCGGCTGCGATTCCAGGGCCGCTAGGGCGCTCAGATTGACGATGCCGCGCGCGGTGACGCTCGGCACCAGGACGTGGATCGGTTTCGACATGCCCAGCAGCATCGGTCCCACCGGCAATCCGTCCGCTGCCGCCTTCAGCAGCGTGAAGGCGATGTTGGCTGCGTCCAGCGTCGGCATCACCAGAAGGTTGGCGGTGCCGTCCAGGCGGCTGTCGGGCACCGCCCGGTCGCGGATCGCCTCGACCAGGGCGGAATCGGCGTTCATCTCGCCGTCCACCTCCAGGTCCGGCGCCTGGTCGCGCAGCAGCGCCAGGGCGCGACGCATCTTGCGGGCAGTCTCGGAATCGCTCGCGCCGAAATTGGAATGTGACAGCAGCGCCACCTTCGGCGTGATGCCGAACTCGCTGACCGCCTCGGCGGCGAGCATCGTCATCTCGGCGATCTGCTCCGCTGTCGGATCGACCACCATCTGAGTGTCGCAGATGAACAGCGTGCCGTTCTGCAAGATAAGGCAACCGAGCCCATAGACGCGGCTGACACCAGGTCGGCGCGGAATGATCGGCAGAACGTACTGGACCTGGCGCCACCAGTTGGCGGAGCCGCCGCAAATGGCCGCGTCGGCCAAGCCGGCATGCAGCAGCATCGCCGCCGCCACGGTGCCGCGCCGGGTCAGGTCGTTCGCGGCATCGCCCGGAGGGATGCCGCGCCGTCCGGCCAGCATCTGGTAGTCCGGCAGCAAAGGCCGGAACACCTCGTCATCGACCGCCGGATCGAGCACACGAACGCCGTCGGCAAGATCGATGCGCAGCCCCATCTCACGGACCCTACGCTCGATCACCGCACGGCGACCGAGCAGAATTGGTCGCGCGAGCCCTTCGTCGACCAGTGTCTGCACGGCTCGTAGCACGCGCTCATCTTCGCCTTCGCCATAGACGATACGCCGCGGCGCTTGCTTCGCAGCCTCGAAGACGGGACGCATGAGTTGGCCGGAGCGGAAGACGAAGCGCTCCAGGTCGCGCTGATAGGCCGCAAAATCGTGGATCGGCCGCCGCGCCGCGCCGCTTGCCATTGCCGCCCGTGCCACCGCCGGTGCAATTTCGAGAATGAGCCGCGGGTCGAACGGCTTGGGGATGATGTAGTCGGGACCGAACACCGGCGCCGAACCGCCATAGGCGGCGGCGACCACCTCGGAGGCCTCCATCCGCGCGAGTCCGGCGATGGCCTCCGCAGCGGCGATCTTCATCGGTTCGTTGATGGTGGTGGCGGAGACGTCCAGGGCGCCGCGGAAAATGAACGGGAAACACAGGACGTTGTTGACCTGATTGGGATAGTCGCTGCGCCCGGTGGCGACAATGGCGTCGGGTCTCGCGGCGGTGACGAGTTCCGGCAGGATCTCGGGGTCCGGGTTGGCCAACGCCAGGATCAACGGCTTCGGCGCCAGAAGGCCAAGCCATTCCGGCTTCAACACCCCCGGCGCCGAAAGGCCGAGGAAAATGTCGGCGTCAGGCAACGCGTCCTCGAGCGTCCGCGCGTCGGTGTCGCGTGCATAGCGCGCCATGTTTGGCAGCATGTCTTCACGGCTGGTGCGCACGACGCCCTGGATGTCGGTCAGTGTGACATTCTCCGGCCGCAGCCCCATCAGGACCAGAAGATCGACGCACGCGAGCGCGGCGGCGCCGGCGCCGGAGGTCACCAGTCTTGCGTCAGTCAGCGACTTGCCCTGCAGCACGAGCCCGTTGCGCACCGCGGCCGCCACGGTGATGGCGGTGCCGTGCTGATCGTCGTGAAAGACCGGGATATGCATGCGCCGGCGCAACTCCGCCTCGATGGCGAAGCACTCCGGCGCCTTGATGTCCTCCAGGTTAATGGCGCCGAAGGTCGGCTCCAGCGCGGCCACCACGTCGCAGAAGCGTGCCGGGTCCTCGGCGTCCACCTCGATGTCGAACACGTCGATGCCGGCGAACTTCTTGAACAGGACTGCCTTGCCCTCCATCACCGGCTTGCCGGCCAGCGCGCCGATGTTGCCGAGGCCGAGGACGGCGGTGCCATTGGAGACCACGCCCACCAGATTGCCGCGCGTGGTATAGTCGTAGGCGGCGTGCGGATCGGCGACGATGGCCTCGCAGGCGGCGGCGACGCCAGGGGAATAGGCCAAGGACAGGTCGCGCTGGGTGGCCATGCGCTTGGTTGGCTCGACCGCAAGTTTTCCCGGCTGCGGCAGCCGATGATAATCGAGCGCCGCCTTGCGGAAGTCGTCGTCCATCGGCGTCTGCCTCCCTGGCCTTTGCGGGTAGGATGAGCGGGTGGACATAGACTTGCAACGCGATGGCGATTCTCTGGCGCAAAGCCTTCTCCCGCCTCTTGCGGGAGGGGGTTGGGGGAGGGGGAGGCGGCAATCTGTTCTGGTGACCTCCCCCAGCCCCCTCCGACTGGGGGAGGGGGAGCCCGACCGCCCTCTTGCACCGCCGCACCCCTTCGCGCATGGTGCGATCGCTGGACTTGGACAGTGGCCGCAGATCCTATCGAGCCCAACTCCACCTCTGGGCCGTTGATCGTAAAGGATTGATCGGATGCGCCTTGCGGTGCTGAAGGAACGCCGGGCGTTCGAGACGCGTGTGGCGGCAACCCCCGAGACGGTCAAGCGTCTGATCGGTCTCGGGCTCACGGTGGCGATCGAGGCGGGGGCCGGCGCGAACGCAGCCATTCCCGATGCCGAGTTCTCCAACGCTGGGGCCGAGGTCGCGCCGGACGCGGCCACCGCCCTGGCCGGCGCCGGTATAGTCTTCACCGTGCAGGTGCCGCAGCCCGAGCAGCTTTCGCTGATCCCGCGCGGCGCGCTTCTGGTCTGCATCGCCAACGCGTTCGCCGATCCGGCGGTTGTTTCGTCTCTTGCCGAGGCGGGCATCGATTGCGTGGCGATGGAACTGCTGCCGCGCATCACCCGTGCCCAGGCGATGGACGTGCTCTCCAGTCAGGCCAACCAAGCCGGCTACCGCGCGGTGATCGAGGCCGCCGGCGCGTTTTCTCGCGGCTTCCCGATGATGATGACGGCCGCCGGCACGGTGCCGCCAGCCCGTCTGTTCGTGATCGGCGCCGGGGTCGCCGGATTGCAGGCAATCGCCACGGCACGCCGCCTTGGCGGCATCGTGTCCGCCACCGATGTCCGGCCCGCCGCCAAGGAGGAGATCAAGTCGCTCGGCGCCAGCTTTGTCGGCGTCGAGGATGAGGAGACCGCCGGCCAGACCGGCGCCTATGCGCGGGAGATGAGTGCGGCGTTCCGCCAGAAGCAGGCGGACCTGATGGCCACCACGATCGCCAAGAATGACATCGTGGTCTGCACCGCGCTCGTCATGGGGCGCAAGGCGCCGGTGATCGTCACCGAGCCGATGGTGCAGTCCATGCGCCCGGGCAGCGTCATCGTCGATCTTGCTGCCGATGCCGGCGGCAACTGCGCCGCCACCGTGCCCGGCGAGCGCGTCACCACCGCGAATGGCGTGACCATCCTGGGCTACTTCAACTGGCCCGGCCGCATCCCGGTCGCCGCCTCGTCGCTCTACGCGCGCAATCTGCTCACCTTCCTGACCACTTTCTGGGACAAGGAGGCGAATGCGCCGAAGCTGCCGGAAGGCGACGAGATCGTGAAAGGTGTGCTGCTGACCCGCGGCGGCGCCGTCGTGCACCCGCAGTTCCTTCCCGCACAGGCTGCCTGAGCCCGGAGAGGCGAAGATGAACCCGACCCAGTTGGCCGACGAAGCCGACCGCCTCGCACAACGGGCCAGCGAACTCGCCGCCCACGCGCATACGCTGATCATGGGCACCGGCGTCGTCGTCTCCGAGGTCGAGCCGTTCATCTACCTGCTGGCGATCTTCCTGATGGCGTGCTTCGTCGGCTATTACGTGGTGTGGAACGTCACCCCGGCGCTGCACTCGCCGCTGATGTCGGTGACCAATGCGATTTCCTCGGTGATCGTGGTCGGCGCGATGTTGGCGACGGGATTGGGCACCAGCGGCTGGGCGACGGGTTTCGGCTTCATCGCCGTTATTCTGGCATCTGTGAACATCTTCGGCGGTTTCGTCGTGACGCAGCGCATGCTGTCGATGTTCAGAAAGCGGCAATAGAGGCCCGGGCCGATGTCCGCCAACCTGACCGCGCTCGCCTATCTGATCGCCGCCGTCCTGTTCATCCTGGCATTGCGCGGGCTGTCCAGCCCCGTCACGTCCCGCCAGGGCAACCGATTCGGCATGATCGGCATGGCGGTGGCGGTGATCGCCACGCTGGCCCATCACGGCATGGGCGGGCTCGGCTACGGGCTGATCTTCCTCGGCATCATCATCGGCGGCGGGGTCGGCACGTTCGTGGCGCTGCGCATCCAGATGACGGCGCTGCCGCAACTTGTCGCGGCGTTCCACTCGCTGGTCGGCCTCGCCGCGGTGTTCGTCGCCGCCGCGGCGCTGAATGCGCCGGAGGCGTTCGGTATCGGCACGCTGGGCCACGTCCATACCGAGAGCCTGATCGAGATGTCGTTGGGTCTGGCCATCGGCGCCATCACGTTCTCCGGCTCGCTGATCGCATTCGCCAAGCTGCAGGCGCTGATGAGCGGCGCGCCGATCACGTTTCCCGGCCAGCACAAGCTCAACCTCGGGCTCGGCATCCTGCTGGTGGTGCTGATCGTGGCATTCGTCGGCACCGGCAGCCAGGTGCTGTTCTGGCTGATCGCGCTGTTGGCGTTCGGGCTAGGATTCCTTATCATCATCCCGATCGGCGGCGCGGACATGCCGGTTGTCGTGTCGATGCTGAATTCCTATTCCGGCTGGGCCGCGGCAGGCATTGGCTTCACCATCCAGAACCTGGCGCTGATCATCACCGGCTCGCTGGTCGGCGCGTCGGGCGCGATCCTGTCCTACATCATGTGCAAGGGTATGAACCGCAGCATCATAAACGTGCTGCTGGGCGGTTTCGGCAGCGAAGGAGGTTCGGTCAGCGCCGCGGCCGGCGCGACGGACCGCACGGTGCGCAGCGGCAACGCCGAGGACGCCGCGTTCATCATGAAGAATGCGACCAAGGTCATCATCGTGCCTGGCTACGGCATGGCGGTGGCGCAGGCGCAGCACGCGTTGCGCGAGATGGCGGACACGTTGAAGAAGGAGGGCGTGACAGTGAAATACGCCATCCACCCGGTCGCCGGCCGGATGCCGGGCCACATGAACGTGCTGCTCGCCGAGGCCAATGTGCCGTACGACGAGGTGTTCGAACTGGAGGAGATCAACAACGAATTTTCCACCGCCGATGTGGCCTATGTGATTGGCGCCAATGATGTGACCAATCCGGCGGCGAAGACGGATCCGCAGTCGGCGATCTATGGCATGCCGATCCTCGACGTGGAGAAGGCGGCGACCGTGCTGTTCGTGAAGCGCTCGATGGCGTCAGGCTACGCCGGCGTGGACAACGAGCTGTTCTTCCGACCCAACACGATGATGCTGTTCGGCGACGCCAAGAAGATGACCGAGGAGATCGTCCAGGCGTTGGGACACTGACGCAGCGGCCAAATCATCCACGTGAGCCGGCGTGGCCCGAGGCTGCGCCAGCCGCCGCAATCGCCTCTTCGACATCGCGTAGCCGATCCTTCCCGAAGTAGATCTCGTCGCCGACGAAGAACGTCGGCGAGCCAAACGTGCCCCGTTCCACCGAGCGCTGCGTGTTCAGCAGAAGCTCGTTCTTCACGTCGGTGGACTGCGCCAGAGCCAGCAGCGATTCGACGAGCAGATCTGACTCGGTGAGCGCCGCTCGGACTACGTCCGGGTCGTCCATCTTCTTCGGGTCAGCCCACATGTGCCGGTAAATCTCGTCCACATATCGCTCGAATACGCCGAGCTTCCGCGCTGCCACCGCGCCGCGCATCAGGACCAGGGTGTTCACGGGAAAGAACGGGTTCGCGGTGAACCGAGTGATGCCGTGTCGCGCCACGAAGCGCGCGGTTTCCAGCCGCTGGTATTCCGACTTGTTCCTGATTCCGACCAGGCTCTCGGCGGGTGAACGGTTGTTCGTGAGCTTGAACACGCCGCCGAGAAGCACGGGCACGTATTCGAACCGCGCACCCGTCCTGCGCTCGATATCGGGGATCACGAGGTGGCTCAGATAGGCGTTGGGGCTGCCGAAGTCGAAGTGGAATTCAACCTTTGCCATCGCATTCACCATCTCTCGCCAAACGGACGTATCTCCTGCTCGAACGTCCATGCATCCCTTGGCTGCCGGTACAGCTGCCAGTAAGCCTCGGCGACCGACACGGGTTGCATCAGCCGGTTGGGATCGAGGTTGGTCAGCGCCTCCACACCCTCTCGCTCCTTGATCCGCGAGCGCACCCATTCGGTGTCCACGCCGGCATCGATCACCAGGTGCGCGACATGGATATTCCTGGGTCCCAATTCGCGTGCCGCGCTCTGTGCCACCGCGCGCAGACCGAATTTCGCGGCCGCGAATGCCGCGTAGCCCGAACCACCGCGCAGACTGGCCGTGGCGCCGGTGAAGAAGATCGCGCCGCGACCGCGCGGCACCATCAGGCGCGCGGCCTCGCGCCCGGCGAGAAAGCCGGAATAGCATGCCATCTCCCACACCTTGCGAAACACGCGCTCAGTGGTGTCGAGCAGCGGGAAATTGACATTCGCGCCGACGTTGAAGATGCACACTTCGAGCGGCGCGTGCCTGTCGGCCTCCCGCAGGAATTCAGTGATGTCAGCTTCCTTTCGCGCATCCAGCGAACGGGCGACGATGTGGCCGCCATGGGCCTCGATGTCCTGCACGAGCGGTGCAAGCCTGTCGCCATTGCGGCGTCCGGCGAAAACCGAAAACCCCTCGGCGGCGAACTTTTTGGCGATCGCGCTGCCGATGAAATCACCGGCGCCGATGACCGCGGCGGTGGCGCTCCTGGGTTCCAACTGTCTGTCCTCCCTATCTGCATCATTGGGCACATCTGCGTCAGTGGGCGTCGGCGGAAGGTGCCGCCGGTGCTCCGATCTTGCGCATCAAGGGCACCATCGCGGTCGCGATGACGAAGCAGATCGCGATCACGAGGAATGCATCGGCATAGGTCTGGGTCTGCGCCTCCCGCAGGGTGAGCGACCATAGCATCCTGAGCGCCGCGGCATGACCCTGCACGGCATCGCCTCCGCGCGCCGCGGTCTCGGAAGTTGCGACCTGATGCACCAGCTGCTGCATCGCCGGATTGCTGCTGTTCAAATGCTCGGCCAGCCGAAGGAAGTGCAGGTTCGTGCGATTGTTCAGGATCGTGCCGCATGCGGCGATGCCAATTGCGCCGCCTAGATTGCGCATCAGGTTGAACAGGCCGGATGCGAGCTTCAGCCGATCCGGTGCAAGGCTGCCGAGCGTCAGCGTCACTGTCGGGGCCACGGCGAACTGCTGCGAGAAACCACGGAACGCCTGCGGCAGCAGCAGCTCGCGCCAGCCCCAGTCATGGGTGATCGGCGTGAAGTTCCACATGCTGACGGCAAAGCAGGCGAGGCCGAACATCATGAGCCATCGCAGGTCAATGCGCCGTGCGAGCGCCGTGTAGAACGGTATGGCGCAGACCTGGAACAGTCCGGTCGAGAACACCGCCATGCCGATCTGCAGGGCGCTGAAACCGCGCACGTGGCCAAGGAACAGTGGCGTCAGGTAAATCGTCGCGAAGATGCCGATGCCGGTGATGAACGAGAAGAAGCAGCCGAGCGCGAAGTTGCGGCTTTTCAGCGCGCGCAGATCGACCACGGGCCGGCTGAAGGTCAGGCTGCGCCATAGGAAGGCGACGCCGGCCACGCCGGAAACCCACGCCGTCGTACGGATCGTGTTGTCGCCGAACCAATCCCAGCGCGGTCCTTCCTCGAGCGTGTATTCAAGGCAGCCGAGGAATACCGCCATCAGGACCATGCCGAAATAGTCAGCGCCGCGCAGCAGCGACAGGTTCGGTGTGTCGATTCGCACCAGGATTGGCACCACCACGGCGACGAAAATGCCCGGCGCCAGATTGATGAAGAAAAGCCAGTGCCAGGAATAGTTATCGGTGATCCATCCACCGATCGTCGGTCCGAGCGTTGGCGCGAGCGAGGAGATGCAACCGATCGTCGCCGCGGCGATGACGCGCTGCTGGCCATTGAAGTAGATGAATGCGGTGGTGAAAACCGTTGGGATCATCGATCCGCCCAGGAAGCCCTGCAACGCCCGGAACACGATCATGCTCTGGATGTCCCAGGCCCAGCCGCAGAGCAGGCTTGTCAAGGTGAACCCGGCAGCGGAGGCGCAGAACAGCCAGCGTGTCGACATCACGCGCGACAACCAGCCGGACAGCGGTATCACGACGATTTCGGCGATCAGGTAACTCGTCTGCACCCAGGCGGTCTCGTCAGTGCCGGCGGAGAGGCCGCCACCGATATCGCTGAGCGAGGCGGAGACGATCTGGATGTCCAGCAATGCGATGAAGAAGCCGACGCTCATGGTGGCGAAGGCAAAGACCTTCGCCGGCATTGACAACTCGCCAGGATGGGTGGCCGGGCGAAGGATATCGGCGGTCGTCGCGCTCACGGCCTGACGCTCCCGCGTTCATCGACCTCCGCTGTGACGGACAGGCCAGGCCGGAGGTGGCCGAGTGTCGCGCCATCGCCGTCCAGTCGGATGCGCACCGGGACGCGCTGCACGATCTTGGTGAAGTTGCCGGTGGCGTTCTCTGGCGGCAGCACGCTGAAAATCGCGCCCGTGGCGGGAGCCAGGCTTGCGACACGTCCGTGGAAGGCCTGGTCGGGCAGGACATCGGCCTCGATCGTCACGGGCAATCCAACGCGTATGCGCGCGAGCTGGTTTTCCTTGAAGTTTGCGTCGACCCACAGGCCGTTTGTCGGCACCAGCGAGATGAGCTGCGCTCCGACGGTGGCGTAGGCGCCGGTCCGCGCACTGCGGTTTCCGACCGTCCCATCGATCGGCGCCCGAAGTTCGGTGTAGCCGACGTTCAGTTGGGCGGACTCGCGGTCTGCCACGGCGCCAGCCAGAGCAGCCTGCGTCTGCTGCTTCTGCGTGTCGATCACATCGAGCTGACGCTGTGCGGCTTCCAGCGCCGCACGCGATCTTTGATCGGCGGCGAGCGCCTTCTGGTAGTCGGCATCCGCCTGCTGAAAACGCTGCAACGAGCCGAACTGATCGTGCGCCAGGCTGCGATAGCGATCGACGTCGTATCTGGCGCGGGTGATTTCGGCGGCGGTTGCGGACAGTTCGGCCTGCGCCTGGGCGATGACTGCCTCCTGCAGACGACGGGTCGCATCGAGATTGGCGAGCGTGGCCTGTTGTCCGGCGACACCGGCGACAGCTTTCGCCAGGGCGGCCCGGTAGTCACGGTCGTCAAGCCTGACCATCAGATCGCCGGCATGGACTTCCTGGTTATCGCTGACCGCGACTTCGGCGATGAATCCCGCCACTTTGGGCGCGATCACCGTCACGTCGCCGCCGACATAGGCGTCGTCGGTACTATCGATGAAGCGTCCGACGGTCCACCAGTCGGTGCCGTACCAGGCAACGCCAAGCCCGGCCAACAGTGCGCCACCAACAATACCCAACTGCTTGCGCGACAGCCGTATTCTGCCTGTCCGCGGAGGAGCGACGATATCGCGTCGCATGACGGACGGCGCAGACTGGTCGAGCACCTGGGTGTTCATGGCACGCTCCTGTCTTCCGAAGCGGCAGCCGCGTACCGGCGCCGGGTACGCTCGTCGGCAGCGGGTCCGGGCGCTGACCGGAACGCCGGCTCGACAAGCAGCCGTCCGCTGCGCCGATCGATCAGGACGGGCTCTGCCTGCTCGCCCGTCTCGCTGTCCACGACCACGACGGCCGGTCCTTCGGGGGCGAAATGCTTGTTGCCCCAGGCGAGGATGGCCCACAGCACGGGGCGGAAGTCGCGTCCGCGCGCGGTCAGCAGGTATTCATCGCGCGGCGGCCGAGCGCTGTAGCCGCGGCGCTCCAGCAGACCGGCTTCGACCAGTGCCTGGAGCCGGCGCGCCAATATGTTCGGTGCGATGTCCAGGCTCTTTTGGAACTGGTCGAAGCGGGTCAGCCCGAGAAAGGCGTCGCGAAGGATCAGGATGCTCCACCACTCGCCGACCCGCTCGAGGCTGCGTGCGATGGGGCATGACATGTTCCCGAAGCTTTTGTGCTGCATGGGTCGTCTCCGGCATTGGCTTCTATCATGCAAGTCGCTCATATAGGCGTGCATTGCATAATGCAAGTAACTGCTCGGCAGCCATTGAGAACTCACCGGACCGTGATGCCGAAGGGAATGGCGTCGACGGACCTGTCCAAACTCGACCGGAGGCGTGCTAATGTTTGTCGTGTGACGTCGAGGCCTGGGAGATTGGCTCCGGGCTCGCGCTATTCCGGCCGGTCGCGGCCGGCCGGTGGAGATTTGCCATGCAGGTGCAGGCTCTCGGCTATGTCGGGATCGGTGCTTCCGACCTGACGGACTGGACGGATTTCGCCACGCGATGGCTGGGCATGCAGATGGTCGAGCGCGGCAATTCCTGTCGCGCATTTCGGATGGACGATCGTAGCCAGCGACTGGTCGTGGACCGGTCGTTGGCTGATGGCGAGCGGTATTTCGGCTTCGAGGTGGCCGATGCGGCGTCGCTGGATGCACTCGCGGACCGACTGGAGTCAGCCGATGTGTCGGTGCGGCGCGAGCCTGCCGCACTGGCCGATCAGCGCTGCGTGCGGAGCCTGGTCAGCTTCGCCGACCCGGGAGGCAACCGGCTGGAGGCGTTCTGGGGCGCGGCGGTCGCCGATCAGCCATTCCGCCCGGGCCGTTCCATATCCGGTTTCCGTACCGGCCCGCTGGGCATGGGCCATGCCGTATTCCACGTGAAGAACATCGACGACCTGCTCGGGTTCTATCGCGACGTGCTGGGCTTCGGCGTGAGCGACTACATCCTGACGCCGTTCCGGGCCTATTTCCTGCACATCAACCCGCGCCATCACAGCGTGGCGCTGATCGAGACGGGCAGGCAGGACCTGCATCACCTGATGATCGAACTGTATTCGCTGGACGATGTCGGCCAGGGCTACGACATCGCGCTGGGCGAACCGGAGCGGATCGCCACCACGCTGGGGCGGCATCCGAATGACTGCGTGACATCCTTTTACCTGCGTTCGCCCTCGGGGTTCATGCTGGAATACGGTTGGGGCGGGAAAGAAGTGATACCGGGGAACTGGCGGGCGACCGAGGTGACGGTGGGTCCGAGCCTTTGGGGGCATGACCGGACATGGCTGCCGGAGGAGCAGCGAGCACAGGCGCGCGCGATGCGCCTGAAGGCGGCGCAGGACGGCATGCGTGAACCGGTGCGGGTGATTGCGGGCAACTACCAGACGATGCAGGGAAGCTGTCCCTGGTGGGACGCGGCCAAGCGAGCGCAGTAAGCGAAGCAAAGACCGACACGGGTTACACGGGTTGCCCACGGAGTTGCACGGAACGGCAATCCGTCCGTCGGTGAACTCTGTGAACTTGAACGGTCGCTTGCCGCCCTTAACGAAGCGCAGCTTCTCGCCTAAACTCGGCTGAGCGGGCGCCGGCTCGGACGGTTGATCAACTTCAGCACGGTCTCGCTGACTGACAGGCTGCGCCGCCGCCTCTCGACCGGCCATTGCTGATCGCCTAACCTTGGGACCTTCCAGCCTGGACCGGCCAAGGACCGGGCGGGCCAACGCGCGCAGAGATCGGGAGCAAGAATGCCAACGCTCAATTACGCCGCACCCGCGACGGTCGACGAGGCCGTCAAACTGCTGGCCGGGTCTTCCGGTCTGGCCAAGGTCCTTTCCGGCGGGACCGATCTCCTGGTCCAGTTGCGGTCGGGCCGGCTGAAACCTGAGCTGATCGTGGACACCAAGAAGATCCCCGGCATCATCGGCATCCGCGAGGAGAACGGCGGCTTCGTCATCGGCGCCGCGACGCCCGGCGCGATGGTCGAGGCGCATGCCGGCATGAACAAGGCCTGGCCGGGCGTGGTCGAGGCGCTCGACCTGATCGGCTCGACGCAGATCCAGGGCCGCTGCTCGCTGGCGGGCAACCTGTGCAACGCCTCGCCGGCCGCCGACAGCGTGCCTGCGATGTATGCCGCCGGCGCGATCGCCGTGGTGGTCGGCGGCAAGGGACGCCGCGAGGTTCCGGTGGAGCAGATCCCCACGGGACCCGGCCGCACCTCGCTCGCCAAGGACGAGTTCATCCTGGAGTTCAAGCTGCCGCCGCGGCCGGCGCGGTCAAGTCGACGCCTACCTGCGCTTCATTCCGCGCACCGAAATGGACATCGCCGTGGTCGGCGTGCGGCATCAGCGTGACGCTGGACGACAAGGGCGTGTGCACCGCCGCGCGCTTGTGCGCTCGGCGCGGTGGCGCCGACGGTGCTGCTGGTCAAGGACAGCCGCCGATGCGCTGATCGGGCACACGCTCGACGACGCCACGCTGGCGAAGCTGGATGCGGCGGCGCGTGCGGTGTGCAAGCCGATCGACGACAAGCGCGGAACGATCGTTTACCGCACCAAGGTGGCCGGCGTGCTGGCGCGCCGTGTGGCGGCGATCGCATTCGATCGCGCCCAAGGGAAATCGGGCACGGTAAGACGCAAGGGAAGACTCACTGATGAGCAAGCATCACGTATCCACCACTATCAACGGCGAACCTGTCGAATTCCTCTGCGAGACGCAGCAGACGCTGCTCGATACGCTGCGCGACGTGCTGGGGCTGACCGGCAGCAAGGAAGGCTGCGCATCCGGCGACTGCGGCGCATGCAGCGTCATCGTCGACGGCGCGCTGATGTGTTCCTGCCTGATCCTCGGCGTCGAGGCCGAGGGCAAGATCCATCACGACGGTTGAAGGCATCGCCGACGGCGACCACCTGCATCCGGTGCAGCAGAAATTCCTGGAGCACGCGGCGCTGCAATGCGGCTTCTGCACGCCGGGCTTCATCGTCGCGGCGAAGGCGCTGCTCGACGAGAACCCCAACCCGACCGAAACCGAGGCGCGCTACTGGCTGGCCGGCAACCTCTGCCGCTGCACCGGCTATGACAAGATCATCCGCGCCGTGATGGATGCCGCCGCCGAAATGCGAGGAGAGACCGTAGCATGAACTATGTTCCATCCGATCTGAAGGTTGTCGGCACGCGTCCGATCCGTCCCGACGGCGTGGACAAGGTCACCGGTCGCGCGCAGTTCGGCGCCGACATGGTGATGCCCGGCATGCTGTGGGGGAAGGTGAAGCGCTCGCCGCATGCGCATGCGCGGATCGTCTCGATCGATGCCAGCAAGGCGCTGAAGCTGGCCGGCGTGAAGGCCGTCGTCACCGCCGCCGACTTCCCGGACATCCCTTCGGAAGAGGCGTTCGTCGGTGAAGGTCCGATGAATTTCCGCGACCTTTCCCGGAATTGCATGGCGCGCGGCAAGGCGCTGTACGAGGGCCATGCGGTCGCCGCGGTGGCCGCGACGTCGCAGGCGATCGCCGATGAGGCGCTCGAGCTGATCGATGTGAAGTACGAGGTGCTGCCCTACGTCATCGATGTCGAGGCGGCGATGGCGGCCGATGCGCCGGTGCTGCACGACGACCTGTTCACCGCCGGTGTCGAGCCGAAGCCGACCAAGCCGTCGAACATCGCCAAGCGCGTCTACTTCAAGAAGGGCGACATCGACGCCGGCTTCAAGCAGGCCGAGGTGATCGTCGAGGGCCGCTATACCACCGAGCCGGTGCATCAGGCCTATATCGAGCCGCACGCCTGCCTGTGCCATTACGGCGCCGATGGGCAGAGCACGATCTTCGTCCTCCTCGCAGGGCCAGTTCATGACGCGGTCCTATGTTGCGAAGCTGCTCGGCATGGACATCGCCAACATCCGCGCGATGGCGGCCGAGATCGGCGGCGGGTTCGGCGGCAAGACGCTGGTCTATCTGGAGCCGCTTGGCGCTCGCGCTGTCGAAGAAGTGCGGCCGGCCGGTGAAGATGCAGATGACGCGCGAGGAGGTGTTCCGCGCCTCCGGCCCGACCTCCGGCGCCACCATGGAAGTGAAGCTCGGCGCGAAGAAGGACGGGACGATCGTCGCGGCGCAGCACGTGCTGAAGTATCAGGCCGGCGCGTTCCCCGGTTCGCCGATCCAGCCTGGCTGCATGTGCGGCTTCGCGATGTACGACATCCCGAACGTCGAGGTCACCGGCTACGACGTGGTCAGCAACCGCGCGAAGGTGGCGGCGTATCGCGCACCCGGCGCGCCGATTGCGTCCTTCGCGGTGGAAAGCGCGATGGACGACCTGGCGCGCAAGCTCGGCAAGGACCCCATCGCATTGCGCGAGCAGAACGGTGCGCGCAATGGCACCAAGACTCATTACGGGCCGACGCACCAGAACATCGGCTTCCTCGCCACGTTGGAAGCGGCAAAGTCCAGCGCGCACTGGAAGACGCCGCTAAAGCCAGGCCAGGGCCGCGGCATCGCCACCGGGTTCTGGTTCAACATCGGCGGCGAGTCATCGGCGGCGGTGCATGTCGCCGAGGACGGCTCGGTCAACGCGGTTTCGGGCAGCCCCGACATTGGCGGATCGCGCGCCTCCATCGGCATGATGGTTGCCGAGGTACTGCAGATCGCGCCGGAACGGGTGCGCACCATCGTCGGCGACACCAGTTCGATCGGCTTCACCCATGTCACCGGTGGCAGCCGCGTCACCTTTGCCACCGGCATGGCGGCGACGATGGCAGCCGAAAAGGTGGTGGACCAACTCAAGTCGCGCGCGGCGGCGATCTGGGAAATCACCCCGGACGCGGTGGATTGGCGAGACGGCGCGGCCCATCCGGCCGGCACCAACGCCGGCGCGTTCGAACCGCTGACGCTCAACGATATCGCGCTGAAGGCGGCGCGCACCGGCGGGCCGATCACGTCGGAGGTGTCGGTCAACGCGCAGGGCGCAGGGCCCGGCTTCGGCGCGCATATCTGCGACGTGGAGGTGGACAAGGAGACCGGTCACGTCACCATAGTGCGCTACACCGCGGTGCAGGATGTCGGCCGCGCGATCCATCCGAGCTATGTCGAGGGCCAGATCCAGGGCGGCGCTGCACAGGGCATCGGCTGGGCGCTGAACGAGGAGTACATCTACGACAAGAACGGCAAGATGGATAACGCCGGGTTCCTCGACTACCGCGTGCCCGTCGCCTCCGATCTGCCGCTGATCGAGGCGATCCTGGTCGAGGTGCCGAACCCGCGCCATCCGTTCGGCGCGCGTGGTGTGGGCGAGGTGCCGATCGTGCCGCCGATGGCGGCGGTGGGCAACGCGATCCGCGACGCGATCGGGCTGCGCATGGCAAGCCTGCCGATGTCGCCGCCGAAGGTCCGCGCCGCGCTGGATCTGGCGAACGGCGACGACTGATGCCGACTGTCGTCATCTCGGGTTCGTCCTGCCAGCGGTTCACCGGTGGCAGGACGGAGTTCGAGGTGGCGGCGACCACCTTCCGCCGGCTGGTGCTTGAACTGGAGCAGCGCTTTCCGGGTCTGGGCAAGCAGGTGGAGGACAGCATGGCGGTGGCGATCGACGGCGAGATCTACCAGGACGCGTATTCCGCCGTGCTGAAGCCGGACAGCGAAATCTACCTGATCCCGAAGATTGGCGGGGGGTGAATCCCCGGCGGCGTCTCATTGCCTGTGTGTTGAGACGGCGCGATTGCGTGGAGTGATGAACCGCCGATCCGCCAGCTCACCCAGCCTCTCCGCCCCCGAGGGCGGAAAGGAGAACACGAACTGGAACCACCGGACACGGATCGCCCTGATGCACGCTCCGCCCGCCCGACCCGCCATCCTGCTCTACGACTGGGACAATACGCTGGTGGACGGTTGGGCCGGAATCGCCGCCGCACTCAACGCCGTGTTCGCCGCCTTCGCCATGCCGCTGTGGACCGTCGCCGACACCCGTGCCCGCGTCCGCGTCTCGCTCCGCGACAGCTTCCCCGTCATGTTCGGCGCCGAGTGGGAGCGCGCGCGCGACATTTTCTACGCCGCACTCGATGATCAGCACCTCCACCACGTCGCACCGATGGCGGGCGCCGCGGACGCGCTCGCCGCGGGCGCGCCCTGGCCGCAGGGCGTCGTGTCCAACAAGGCCGGCCGCTACCTTCGCGCCGAGGTGGAGCATCTCGGCTGGGCGCCCCATTTCGACGCGGTCATCGGCGCCGGCGACGCCGCAGCCGACAAGCCCGACCCCGCGCCGATCCTGCTGGCGCTTGACCGGATCGGCCAACCGGCGGACCGCTCGGTCTGGTATCTGGGTGACACGGCGCTTGACATGCACGCCGCTCGGGCTGCCGGCGTCACCGCCGTGCTCGTCGGTGACGCCGCGCACGATGGTGGGATTGACCGGGCGCGTCCCGATATCCATTTCTCGACTGCCTTGGATCTCGCGGCGCGACTTCGTGTGCTTGCGTGAGCAGGGTGTATGGCTAGATTGAGTGGCTGAACCCGGCGGCCGTGCCACGCCCGTCCGGGCACTAAGAACAGCAACCGCAAAGACAAGAAGAAGGATCGTGCCGTGGCCAATGAGAAATCGCAGAATGTTCAGGATGTGTTCCTGAACCACGTGCGAAAGAACAAGACTCCAGTGACCGTCTTCCTTGTGAACGGGGTCAAGCTTCAGGGCATAATTACTTGGTTTGACAACTTTTCTGTTCTGCTGCGCAGAGACGGGCACACCCAGTTGGTGTACAAGCACGCCATCAGCACTGTAATGCCGGGCGCGCCGATCCAGCTGTTCGACGCGGCCAAGGCGGAAAGTACCGCTGTCCCGACACGGGAGATGAGTCCTGCCGCTGGCAACTGACGGCGACCAACTCTCGAGGGGCCAGTCCGCTCGGAACGGTTTGGCCGGTCCGATCCGTGCTGCGGTGATCCTGCCGTGGGATCGATCGGATCGCCAACGTGCCGTCCGTGGCGAGCAGACGCGCGCTGCCGAAGCACGCCTGGCGGAGGCCGTCGGGCTGACCGCCTCGATCGGACTGGTCGTCGTGCATACTGCCATCCTGCCGTTGCGCGCCCGACGTCCCGCCACCCTGCTGGGTGAGGGGCAGGTCTCGCTCGAGGGCCATGCGATCGCCGAACACGACGTGACCGTGGCGATCATCGATGCCGCGCTCTCGCCGGTACAGCAACGCAACCTGGAGCGCGCCTGGTCCTGCAAGGTGATCGACCGCACCGGGCTGATCCTGGACATCTTCGGTGAGCGCGCGGTCACGCGGGAGGGCGCGCTGCAGGTGGAACTGGCACATCTCGATTACCAGCGTTCACGTCTGGTTCGGTCCTGGACCCATCTGGAACGCCAGCGCGGTGGCTTCGGCTTCTTGGGCGGCCCTGGCGAAACCCAGATCGAGGCGGACCGGCGTCAGATCGGCGAGCGCATCGTGCGTCTGAAACGGGACCTCGAGCAGGTGCGTCGTACGCGCGGGCTGCATCGCGTTGCCCGCAGACGGGTGCCGTTTCCGGTGATTGCCCTGGTGGGCTATACCAATGCCGGCAAGTCAACCCTGTTCAATGCGCTGACCGGCGCCGGCGTGGTCGCCCGCGACCAGTTGTTCGCGACACTCGATCCGACCATGCGGGGTCTCGCGCTTCCGTCCGGGCGGCGCGCCATCCTGTCCGATACCGTGGGGTTCATCAGCGATCTGCCGCACGAACTGATCGAGGCGTTTCGTGCCACGCTGGAAGAAGTGGCGGAAGCCGATGTGATCCTGCACGTGCGCGACGCCGCGCATCCCGACAGCGTCTCGCAACGCGCCGATGTCGTGGCTGTGCTGGACGACATGGTGATAGACGGCGGACTGGATGCCGACTGGCCGGTGCGCACCATCGAGGTGCTCAACAAGGCCGATCTGCTTGGCGGTGTCGCGTTCGTTCCCGAGCGTCCCGGCGCCGTCGCCGTGTCGAGCATTACCGGTGAAGGTCTGTCGGCGCTGAAATCGGCGATCGATGCGCGCATCGCCAGCGGGCTGGAACTGGCCGACTATGACATCGCACCGCAGGACGGCGCGCGGCTTGCCTGGCTTTACCAGCATGGCGAGGTGGTGGACCGGCACGACGGCGATGCCGCGGTGCACGTGACGGTGCGGCTGCTGCCCGCGGACCGCGCCCGGTTCGAACGACGCGAGTGACGTTTTCCGCCGCGGATTTGGCGACACTGACCGAGTTGCTCCGCGAGGTCGGACGAACCGAGATTATGCCGCGATTTCGCAATATGCGTGACGGCGCGGTGCGGCAGAAGACCGGGCCGCTCGATCTGGTCACCGATGCGGATGAGGCGGCGGAGCAATGGCTGACTGAAGTGCTCGGGCAGCAGTTCCCGTCCGCCGTCGTGATCGGCGAGGAGGCAACATCGGCCGATCCCACGCGACTTCGCCTGCTGGCCGACGCCGAACTTGCGATCGTGGTCGATCCGATCGACGGCACGTCCAACTACGCCGCGGGCCTGCCCCTGTTCGGCGTGATGGCTGCGGTGGTGGTGCGCGGCGAGGTGGCGGCGGCGGCAATTCACGATCCGGTCGGCGGTGACACGGCGCTGGCGCTGCGCGGCGAAGGCGCCTGGACGGAGACCCCGGATGGCCAGAGGGCGACACTGCACGTTGCTGCGCCGGTCCCCGTGGCGATGATGTCGGGTAACGTGTCCTGGCGGTTCCTGCCGGAGCCGACCCGGTCGATCGTTTGTGCCAACCTTCCGCGAGTGGGCGGGAGTTGGGATTACCGCTGTGCCGCACATGAGTACCGCCTGGCGGCAGGCGGGCACTGCCATTTCCTGTTCTTCAACCGGCTGCTGCCGTGGGACCATGCGCCTGGCTGGCTGCTGCATCGTGAGGCCGGCGGGTATTCGGCGCGGCTGGATGGCAGCGATTATCGCCCGACGGTGACCGGCGGTGGGCTTATCTGTGCGCCCGATCGGGAGAGTTGGGAGGCACTGCGGGAGACACTGCTCGGCGGTGGGGCAGCAACGTAAGAATAATACCGACGTCGTAATCCAGCGACTTTCTTTTGGCGCTCCCAGGCACGTTTCGCTGCATCCCAACACCGCAGACGAAGCGCCACGGGATGCGACGTCCGTCACAGACCGGTGGAGGTGGTGTAGGCCTTGATTGCCTCCGTTTGTGCGGAAAGATTGTCGGCGGTCCGGAATGCGCCTGTCGTGTTGCTGTCGAGCAGCAGCAGTGCGGCTGCAAGTGATCCTCCAGGGCTGGCAAGGACGCCCGGCGAAACGGAACTGCCGATTGCGGCCGAGTAGAACGGCGACAGGTCGATCGCGGCGCTGGCCTGCGCCAGACCGGCCGTATTGTACGCACCGGTTGCGGTCGCCAGCGCGGTCGGTGACATGGACGGTTCCGCCGTCACCACGGTCTGCAGCGCGGGCCGCGCCGTTCCCGGGAGACCGCTGAAGATCCCGGCCTGTTGCACGATGTCGGCGATGTCGGCATCGGCCCCATCGACCGTGGTGCGCAGGGCGTTCAACGCATTGATCGAGCGGGCGCCCGTCACGTCCGCCGTGATCTGCAGTGCGGCGCTGTCGACCTCCTGGCTCAGCGTACCATCGCGCCCGCGCGTGCCGGTCTGGGCGATGACCGTGAGGCTCTGCTGCGAACCGTCTGCGCCCGTCGTATAGGTCAGGTGCGCGAACTCGTCGGCGGTGAAGCTGGTGCGGCCCGCGACGCCGCTGCCGTTCAGCAGCAGTTGACCGCCGCCGTCGCCCAGCGCCACCCGGTATCCGGCGATCGTCTTGCCCGTCGGTGCGCGCGCCTTGAACAGAGCACCGAGCCTCAGTACGTCGCCGGGGGCGGCGGTGAAGTTGCCATCGGTCAGCATGGTGGGTCGCGTCGATCCCGCGAGACCGCTGAATATCCCAGCCTGCTGCACGATGCCGACAATATCGGCGTCCTTGCCCGTAGGCGTGGTGCGCAGGGCGGCCATCGCGTTGATCGAGCGACTGCCGCTGGCGGCCGCGGCGATCTGCACCGGCGCGCTGTCAACCTCCTGGCTCAGCGAGCCGTCGGAGCGTCGCGTGCCGGTCTGGGCGACGACCACCAGGCTCTGTTGCGAGCCATCGGCACCCATCGTGTAGGTCAGGTGTGCGAATTCGTCGGCCGTGAAGCTGGTCCGGTCGGAAACATCGCTGCCGTTCAGCGACAGTTTGCCATCGCCATCGCCCAGGGCGACCTGGTATCCGGCGATCGCCTTTCCTGCCGGCGCGCTCGCCTTGAAAAGGTTGCTCAGCCGCAGAGCGTCGCCGGCGACGGCGGTGAAATTGCCATCGGTCTGCAAGGTGGGCGGCGTCGAACCGGCGAGGCCATTGAAAATCCCGGCCTGCTTTACGACGCCGACGATCCTGGCATCTGCACCGGACGGGACGGTGCTCAGCGCATTCATTGAATTGATCGAGCGGTTGCCGGTCACGTCGGCTCCGATCTGCACCGCTGCGCTGTCGATCTCCTGGCTCAACGAACCGTCGCGGCCCCGGGTACCGGTCTGCGCGATCACCAGAAGGCTCTGCTCCGAGCCGTCCGCGCCTGCGGTGTAGGTCAGACGCGCGAACTCGTCAGCGGAGAAGCTGGTGCGATCGGAGACATCCACACCGCCCAGCTGAAGCTTTCCGCCGCCATCGCCCAGCGCCACCCGATATCCGGCGATCGTCTGCCCAGTCGGCACGCTGGCCTTGAACAGGCCGCTCATCCGATAAACGTCGCCGGCCGTGGCCGTGAAGTTGCCGTCGGTCTGCACGGTGGGTCGGGCGGATCCGCCGAACCCGATGAAAATCCCGGACTGCTGCACGATGCCGGCGATGTCGGCGTCGGCACCCGTCGGTTGGGTGCGCAGGGCGTTCATTGCATTGATCGAGCGACTGCCGGTGACATCCGCGGTGATCTGCACTGCGGTGCTGTCGACCTCCCGGCTCAGTGTGCCATCCGACAGGCGCTTGCCGGTCTGGGCGATCACCAGAAGGCTCTGCTGCGAGCCGTCCGCGCCTGCGGTGTAGGTCAGATGCGCGAACTCGTCCGCGGAGAAGCTGGTGCGGTCGGAGACGTCGACACCCCTCAGCAGGAGGTTGCCGCCGCCATCGCCCAACGCCACGCGATACCCCGCGATCGTCTGCCCGGTCGGCCCGGCTGCGGCGAACAGCGCGCTCATCCGATAAACGTCCCCGGCAACGGCTGAGAAGTTGCCGTCGGTCTGCAGGGTGGGGCGTGCCGATCCGCCGAATCCGCTGAATATGCCGGCCTGTTGCACGATCCCGACGATATTGGCATCGGTTCCTGTCGGCGCGGTTCGCAGGGCGTTCATCGCGTTGATAGAGCGGCTGCCGGTGACGTCCGCCGTGATCTGCACCGCCGGGCTGTCAACCTCCTGGGTCAGGCTACCGTCGCGCTGGCGGATTCCGGTCTGGGCGACGATGACGAGGCTCTGCTGCGATCCATCCGTGCCCGTCCTATAGGTCAAATGGGCAAATTCGTCGGCGGTGAAGCTAATCCGGTCGGTGACGTCGCTGCCGTTCAGCAACAAATGGCCGCTGCCACCGCCCAGACCGATCCGATAGCCAGCCACCGCGCCTGGCTTACCTACCTGGCCTTGCACCAGGGCGCTCAGGCTAAATGTGTCGCCGGCAACGGCAGTGAAGGTCCCCGCATCGAATGAGTTGCTGATGCTGACCACGTCGGTGGTCGGCGAACCCGCCTGGGTGGCGGTCGGACTTGCGGCGGTGGCCGCACTCGACGCCGTAGGGCTCGGAGTCCCCCGTTCCCTGCCGCCAGGCTGTAACCCGACGGCAGCTGCAATGAAAACGGAAGGACGCTCAGATTCATCGGTGGCGATCCGCGGTGGTCGTGCGAACCCATGTCGCGGCCGGATTGTTACGCGCAGATGCTTGACGAACCCTGAAGGTCGGCGCGAACCACGAGACGGAGCGTCAGCGTCGTGCCCAGGCGATGGCGGCGCGGGCGAGTGCATCGATGGTATCGACCAGCGGCAGGCTGGGGGTGGCGCCCGCCTGAATGCCGAGCGGAATTTCGGTACAGCCCAGAACGACCGCCGTCGCACCGCGTGCGGCAAGGCCTCCAACCGCCTCGGCGAGCGGCGCGTAAGCCTCCGCCATCCGGTTGGCCTTCACCAGAGCGATCGCCGGGCTGACCAGGCGATCCATCTCGGCCTGGCTCGGCACGATGCAGTCCCAGCCGGATGCGCCGAGCCGTTCCTGGTAGAGCCGCATCGCGAGCGTCGCCTGCGTTCCCATGATGCCGATCGTCCCGGTGCCAATCCCCATGCGGCGCAACTCCACGGCCGCCGAATTGACGATGTGCAGGATCGGGATGTCGGCGGCATCGCGCATGGCATCGTACCAGCCATGCGCCGTGTTGCACGGGATGGCTATCGCACCGCATCCGGCGCGCTTCAAGCCATCGATGCCGCGCAACAGCCAGGGAAGGGGATCGGCGCCGCCGGCCAGCGCACCGACGGTACGGTCGGGCACGCGCGGATCCGACCACAGCACCGTTGGGATGTGCTCCTGGTCGCGCGCGGCGGGCGTCAGCAGCGTCAGGCGGACCATGAACTGGGCGCTTGCCAGCGGACCCATGCCGCCGAGCACTCCGAGCGTTCGCTGGTTTGTCGTGTCCATGGCGCAGCATTGGCCGCAGCTTGACGCGGACACAAGGGCCGCCCTACGCGGGGCGGCATGCGGCGATCCATCGAACTGCACGGCCATCGAGGCGCGCGGGGGCTGTTTCCGGAGAACACGCTGGCCGGCTTTGTCGGAGCGCTGAATATCGGCGTGGACACTCTCGAACTCGATGTCGCGATGACCTTGGACGATGTCGTGGTGGTGAGCCACGACGCTGCGCTCAACGCGGACATCACGCGCGCACCGGGCGGCGTCTGGCTCGCCGGACATGGGCCGCCGATCCGATCGCTCCGTGTGGCCGATCTGACCCAATACGACGTGGGGCGCATCCGACCGGGGAGCGCCTATGCGGCGGCGTTTCCAGATCAGACGCCGCGGGATGGGTCGCGTATCCCGGCGCTCGCGGATGTATTGCGCGTCGATCCCGGCGCCAGATTCAACATCGAGCTGAAGACATTTCCGATGCAGCCCGGGCTGACCGTGGACGGTACAACTATGGCGGAAGCCGTTCTGGCGGTCGCGCATGCGACGGGAACCATCGGGCGCATCACCGTGCAGTCATTCGACTGGCGCGGCCCTCGCCATCTGCGTCGAATACGGCCCGACATGCGCCTCGCCTGGTTGACGCGGGCGGCGATCCTGCCGATGGCACGCGTCTGGTGGGGAGGCCCGGATCCAGCGGACTTTGGTGGTTCGGTTCCGCGTGCAGTGGCCGGAGAGGGCGGTGGGATCTGGGCCCCCGAGCATGTCGATCTGACCGAGGAGAGCATGGCCGAGGCGCATGGTCTGGGCCTGCGGGTGATACCGTGGACGGTCAATCGGCCCGACGACATGTGCCGGCTGATCGACTGGGGAGTGGACGGTCTGATCACGGATCGGCCTGACATCGCGCGCACTGTCATGGCGGACTGAAGGAATTCACGGTGGCCGGGAACTGGCCGGCCGTGGCGGAGAAAGGTGTGTTTTCGCGCAATGCGCATTGCGGTGCCGGGGTCCTCCCCCGCTGGCGCACGCCCGCCATTCCAGTCTGGTCGGAAACGTTCTAATATTGACTGTCGAGGCCAAAACACACCATGCGGAGGGGAGCGGTGTGGAGGAGTGGCTGCGGTCGATCGGGCTCGGTGAGCATCATGCGGCGTTTCGCGACCAGGGTGTCACCTTGGACCAGGTCGCCGACCTGACCGATGAGGACCTGCGCGAACTCGGTCTGAATATCGGCGACCGCATGCGGTTTCGTCGCGCCGTCGCCTTGCTCACGCCGCCGCGCGGTGGCCCACGACAAGCAGCCCCGGCGCCCGAGACGACACGCGCCGAACGGCGCCCGCTGACGATCATGTTCGTCGATCTGGTGAACTCCTCGGGCCTCGGCGAGCGATTGGAACCCGAGGATCTGCTGGAAGTGATCCGCTGCTATCGGGAGTTTGCCAGCGTCGCGATCAACCGCTTCGGCGGCATGATGGGCCGGCTCATCGGCGACGGCATCCTTGCCTATTTCTGCTATCCGGTCGCCACCGAGAACGACCCGGAGCGCGCGGTGCGCGCGGCGTTGGAGATCGTGCGTGGCATTGGCCTGCTGGAGACGCCGGCGGGCACGGCGCTGAATGTCCACATCGGCATAGCGACCGGGCGGGTGATCGTCGGCGACCTGTTCGCGGGCGGCCAGCAGGACATAAACTCGATCATTGGTTCGACGCCCAATCTCGCGGCGCGATTGCAGGGCTTCGCGCCGCCGGGCGGCATCGTCATCGCCGAAGAGACCTACGCCCGCGTCCGCGGCATGTTCGTCTGCGAGAACCTCGGCCAGCGCGACGTGCGCGGCTTCGTGCAGACGCATGGAGCCTGGCGCGTGATCGGCGAGGCATCGGGCCTTGCGATCGCGCAGCCGCGGCTCACGCCCTTCTTCAGTCGGAAGGCGGAACTCGCGATCCTGGCCGAGCGGTGGAACCGCGCGCGTACCGGGGAGCACGGCGCCGTGTTGGTGATCGGCGAGGCGGGCATCGGCAAGTCGCGTCTGATCGAGCATTTCCTCGCCGCCCATAACGACGACGGCGTCCGCTGCGTGCGCCTCGCGGGGCGGTCGGTCGATGAGGACAGCGCGCTGTATCCGCTGATTGCCTTCCTGCGCATGACCGCGCATCTGGAGCCGGACGATCCGCCCGATGTGCAGCTTGCGAAGCTGCGCTCGTTGCTGGCAGGCGACGAAGCGGTGAAACGGGCTGTGCTGCCGGTGCTGGCGGAACTGGTTGGCATGCCGTCCGACGACGCGGCGATGCGGGCGCTGTCCCCGGAGCAGCTGCGCGAACGGATGTTCTCGGTGCTGATCGAGCAGGTCCTGCTGCTGGCGCGCGACGGGCCGCTCTGCCTGGTAATCGAGGATGTGCACTGGCTCGATCCCACCTCGCTGGAGCTGGTGGGGCGGATGGCGGAGAGCATCGCCGGGCGGCCGGTGATGATCCTGATGACGGCGCGCGATGGGTTCGAGGCGACGTGGATGGCGGATCGGACGACGACAGTGGTACGTCTTTCGCCACTGTCGCCCGCCGATGTCGCGGGGATGGTACAAAGCCTGTTCACCGACCGCGACATTCCGCCGCATCTCGGCCGTGTCATTGCGCGCCGTACCGACGGCGTGCCGCTGTTCGTGGAGGAAGTCGCGCGCGCCCTGCTGCAGGCGCACTCGCTCGACGACCTCGGCGATGACAGCATCGAACTGCCGGATCGGGCGGTGC
>CAWEVI010000051.1:0-11787 GCA_963812475.1 uncultured Alphaproteobacteria bacterium | reverse complement strand
CTACAGGTTCGCCTGGAAGTCCTGGTAGTCGCGCACCTTCTTGTACACCTGCAGCCGGTTCCGCTGGCTGTCGGCGACGATGATCTCATCCGTCGCCGGATTGAAATCCACCGCCGTCGGGAAGCAGAACCGGTACAGCGGCTCCGAGTTACGCACCCGGCGATACGCCTTCATCATGTCCGGATTGGCATCGACGCTCTGCTTGGCCCACTTCGAGAACACCTGCGCGTCGCCGTACAGGTTGGTCAGCGGCGTGCCGTCCGCCTCGAAGATGCGACACCCGGTGGTTGCCCCAGTCGGTGACGTAGATGTCGCCGTCCGGATCCACCGCCACGTCGGTCGGGTGATTGAGCAGCCCGGCCTTGGGATAGTGGGATTCCGGCAGGCTTGAAACGAACGGTCCAAGGTAGGTAACCGCGAAGGCATCCTCCGGCTGCGGCAACGCGCCGTAGCTGCCGATCTTCATCAGGAAGTTGCCCTGCGGCGAAAGCTTCTGCACGCGGTGGTTCTTCCAGTCGGCGACGTAGATGTTGCCGTCCTTGTCGAGTCGTGATGCCCCAGGGCTGGTTGAACTCGCCATCGCCCGTGCCGCCCTTGCCGCACGAGGCGACCAGCTTGCCGTCCGGTGTGAACACCTGCAGCCGGTTGTTGCCGCTGTCCACCACGATGACGTTGCCGTTCTTCTCGACGGCGAGGCCCGCTGGGCGCAGAAGTTCGCCGTCGCCGCTGCCGGTCGTGCCCCATTTGCGCTTGAACTTGCCGTCCTTGTCGAACACCGAGATGGTGTTGGTCCACTCGTCCGAGCAGAACACCTCGTTGTTCTGGCCCACGGCAACGCCGAACGGCCAGGTGGCCTTGCCGTCGCCCTGGCCGTGCTGGAAGAACTCGGCGGCCAGCTCCTCATCGCCCGGACCGCCAAGCTTGATGCGGTTCACCCGCATGCCGAAGTTGTTCTCGTTGCCGCGATTGGCGGTGTAGAGATCCCCATCGCCGCTCAGGCACATCGTCTGGACATAGTTGAAGCCCGTGCCGGTCGCAGCGCCACGCCCGATGGCATGGCTCCAGTCATAGGCCCTGCCGCGCACCACTGTGGTTAGCGCCATAATCCCCTCCCTTCCTCACCTAAAGCCAGCGCCCGCCCGCGTCCCCTGGGCGGGAACGCGGGCGGTCAGTCATCCGACGGCCTAGTGGAGGAAGGCCGGCTTCTCGTAGGTGCCGTTCACGATCGGCGCCGGGTTCACATGGAGCCACTTGTCGAGAATGGTCGAGTAGATGCTGCGGAAGTCCATGCTCGGGTTCAAATCACCCTGCACGAGCTTGCTTGCATCCAGCGAGGGATACTCGCCGTAGTGGCCGCCCTTGACCTTCTCGCCGAGCACGAACGTCGCACCGGCCGCGCCGTGATCGGTCCCCGAGCCGTTGTCGCGCACGCGGCGGCCGAACTCGGAGAACATCAGCACGATGACGTTGTCAGCGGCGTTGTGGGCGCGCAGGTCGGTCATGAACGCGTCGAGGCCCTCGGTGACCGCGGTCCACAGATTGCCGTGCAGCGGGTTCTGCCCGGCATGCGAGTCGAAGCTGCCGTGGTCGCAGTAGAATACCCGCGTGCCGAGATTGGCGAGATGCACCTGGGCAACGCCCTTGAGCTTCTGCGCAATCGTGGTGTTCGGGTACTGCACGTCGGACTTGTAGAGGCCCGGCGCCACCTTCAGGATATCGGCGCCCTTCAGCCCGTCGAGGCCGGTGGTGCCGAGGTAATCCATCACGCCGCTGCCCTCGATCGGCTGATACATGTGGGAGAACGTCTCCAGCACCTTCAGCCGCTGCGCCTGGTCGCGGATCGTCGGCAGGAAGCCGTACTGCTCCAGCGGGCCGGCCACGCAGGCGACCGGCACGTTGGGCACCGCCAGCGCACGGAACAGACTTGGACCGAAGCTCACGCAGGTGACGACGTTCTCCTTCTTCGGATCGAACTCGCGCACCACGCGACCCAGCCAGCCTTCGGTGCCGACCTTGTCGGCCTCGCAGGTGTGCCAGATATCCATCGAGCGGAAATGCGAGCGCGGCGAATCGAGATAGCCGACGCCGTGCATGATGGCGAGCTTGTCGTCGTCCCAGAACTTCTTCAGCGGCGCCATGTAGTTCGGGATGGCGTGCGCCTGGTCCAGGTGGATCATGTCGCTGTCGGCGATGCCGACCGCCTTGCGATTGTCCTTGTACAGGCCGTTGTTGTACGGGATCACCGTGTTCAGGTAGTCGTTGCCGCCCGTGAGCTGCAACACGACCAGCACCGGATCCTTCGATAGCTGCGTTGCCGACATAGAGTAGTTCCTCCTATCCGTTCCGTGTCATGTTTCAGCCGAACTGATATTCGCGCGTCGCGGCGATCAGTTGCAGCATTTCGGCGGTACGCCGCGTGGCGTTCTGCGTGCTGGCGGCGTTGTCCCAGCCGATCTCGCCCCACTGCTTCGCCGCGTCGGTCAGCTCCTTCTTGGTCTCCGCACCGACCTCGACAGGGCCAAGCAGATCAAGGCAGTTGGTGACGAGCTGCTCGGGCGTCTTGGTGCCCTGCGCCTTCAGCCGCGCGATGATCTTCTTCACGCCCGGCAGGTCGGGATTGCCGATCTGTGCCGCGACGAAGTTGATGCGCGACATCAGCGAGCCGCTGTTGATCCACTCCTTGCCGGTGTGCCAGCCCTCGACCGACGGCGGGTTCAGCAGGTCCTGGCCCATGTATGACGGCTGCATCGACAGCTCGCCGTAGCCGGGCTTCGGCAGCTCATAGCCGCCCACCAGGCGCAGCGTTCCGACGACCACCTCGGCCGGCGACTTCAGGTGCTGGTAGCGCGCCTTCTTGAAGAAGTCGGACGAGAACAGTGCCTTCAGCACCGGCTTCATCTCGCACTTCGATTCCTGGAACACCTTCATCAGCATCGCGATCGCTGCTGGATCGCGCGGCTCTTCGATCGACCAGGCCGGTACCTGCGGCTCGTCGGCTACGAAGAAGTTGTACAGGTGACGGCAGATGAACTTGGCGCAGGCCGGCTGCTGCACGATGATGTCGATGATGTCCTCGCCGTTGAAGTTGCCCTTGTGGCCGAGGAACGTCTTCTCGCCGTCATCGTGGTCTTCCGCGCGGTATTCGAACTTCCACGGGAACCGCCCGTAGGGAAGCCGCGGCAGTTTGGTCTCGAACGTCCAGCCGGTGAAGGCGCGCGATGCCTCGCGGACATCCACCTCGGTGTAGTTGCCGGCGCCGAGGCTGAACAGTTCCAGCAGTTCGCGGCCCCAGTTCTCGTTGACCGCGGTGCCATGGTTCTGGTTGTTGTCGAGCCAGAAGAGCATGGTCGGGTTCTTCGCGATCTTCACCAGAAGGTCACGATAGTTGCCCATGCCATGCTTGCGGAACATCTCGATCTGCTCCAGCAACTGATCGTAATTGTCGACCTTCGAGTTGCCGGTGGCGAACACGCTGTGCCAGAACAGCGCCATCTTCTCCTGGAGTGGGCGCTTGGTGTTCACCAGGTAGTACATGTAATTGACGTTGCCCATCGGCGGCTGCCCGCCGGGAAGCAACGCCGCGGGCTGATGCCGCAGCAGCGTGTAGGGATCGACCGGTGGCTGACGGTCGGGGTTCAGCAGTTCCTCGACCGTTGCGTCGTATCCCTTCGTCACGCGCGTTTCGAGTTCGTCGCGGCTTGCTCCGAAGCCCGCACGTCGCATCAAGTGGGCCATCAAAGCGATGTCGTCTTGGTTGGCCATGCTCCTCTCCTTTACTTCCTGCAATAAGCTACTCGCGAGTCACGCTTGATGCATGACCCCTACGTGGAGTTTTTGAACTTGCGCGCGGGCGACCTGCTCGTCGTTGGGCCGGCACCCATGATGCGCTTCCCACCTCCGAATTCCTGTTTCACCGGGTCCGCTATCCGCTCCAAACCGTGCAACCCGCCCAGTCCACTGTCAACGTGGCGCGAGCGCGAACGGCAATCTCTACCTGCGCGCGCCCGGTGCACACTGTCATGTGAGTCTGCCACGACGACGCGCTGGTGGCAATCGTCCCCAGGCCGTCACGTTCGATCGAATTTGACAATGGGAATAATCGATAAAGCCTATGATCGTCGTCCCGAACGGTTACGCACCATCGCAGAAACGCGCGTCGCAGCCTCTCGGCCGTCATAGCCGGGCGTGGACCATCCTATCCCTCGCGGCATTGCAGCGCGGCACGCACGGCAGACATGGTATGTCCTGGCCGGGCTTGACCCGGCCATCTTGTCCAGCACCCTGGGATCGAGCGTGCCGCCAGCGATGGCGCCCTGGCTCTCTTTCGCCCTACCAGACGAAGCGCACGCCGGCGTTGAACGACTGGGCGTTGCTGCTGGCGTTGATCGCGCCGCCATAACCGGCAAACACCGCCACCGGCCAGGACGCCACCTTGATGTCGGCGCCCAGCCCGACCAGCGCGGCGTCGCGCCCGATTGGAGCGCTGTTCAACGCGAAGCCGCTGCCGCTCAGGCCCGCAAAGCCTGCCGCGATCGTCGCCGTGTTGTCGGCAAACTCGTGCGCCCAGCCCAACCGAGCCTTGACGGTCATTCGCACGGTCTCGCTCAGCGCGACTTTGCGTTGCGCACTGACCCCGAGCGTGCTCTCGGCGCTGCCCAGCGTCGCGCCGCCGATATCCTCCGCCAGTGGCCCGCCACCGGTCTCCGACAGACTGCCCAGATGCAGATCGAACCCACCGAAGCCCAGGCTCGGCTCGATCAGCCATGGGCCGAGGGTCTGCTGCACGCCGACCCGTACGCCGCCGCCGCCGGCCAGCCCGTCCGTCGTGCCCTGCGCCGTTGCGCTGAAGAGCGGCAGGTTTCGATGCGCGGTTTCCTGCTGGTACATCAGCCCAAGCTGCGCATCGGCGAACAGCATCCCGCGCTGCCATTGACCGTAGCTGACAAACTGCGCGGTGCTGCTGGTGGCGTTGCTGCCGGCCTGCGACCAGGTCTGCGCCTCGACCGTGCCGACCGCCACGCCGATCCGCGCCGTGCCCGCCACCGGCACATCGATGCCGGCCGCCGTGCCGCCCAACCCCGCGGTGAAGCCCGGTGAGCCGCCGCCCGCGCCGATGGTATCGTAGCCGCCGAGGCCGCTGACCCAGATCGTGCTGCCGTCCGGGCCGGGCGCGCTGGTGGCGGTGTGCTCGGCGGCCAGACCGCGCCGCGACGCCATCTGGCCGCTGACCGCGCCGGCCATCAGGTACCAGGAGTTCCGCGCCGTGATGATCGCGTCGGGATAGATCGACGGCGCCAATTCATCCAACGCCACGGTGATGCTGCCGGCGGGCTGCGTATAGAGCGGGCCGAACAGCGCCGCGTGCGCGGGATCCAGCGCCACACCGGGGGCCGGACGGATCGCATCCAGCGCATTGCCGATGGCGCTTTCGCTGCTGCTCTCGGGCACGCCGGCGGCGGCAAGGTTGCCGTAAAGGCTCGGGGTCGTTGCCACCCAGACCATGTCTGCCCCGTACAGCGTGTCGAACCGCGTGCCGGCCGCGAGGCCGCTCAGAGGCTCGGTCAAGACGCCGAAGCTGCCGGATACGCCACCTGCCGCCGTGAGGATGGGCAAGGCGCTGCCCAACGCCATGCTGCCGGTGCTGCTGACGGTGACCGTGCCGCCGGACAGCGTCGCGGTGCCGCCGACCTGGATCAGGCTGGCGCCGCCCGCACCGACCGCGGCCTGATAAATCGAGCCAGGAAGCATGGCGAGCGAACCGCCGACGCTGCCGTTGCCGGCAAACGTGGCGCCGGACCAGACCGCCAGATTGCCGGCCACCGCGCCGGTGACCGCAAGCGTGCCGCCTTGCACGACGGTGCCGCCGGTATAGCTGTCGTTGCCGGCCAGGATCAGGGTTCCGGACCCTTGCTTGGTCAGACCGCCAGGGCCGGATATGTCGTTGCTCCAGACATCGAACTTGTTCAGGCCGCCGAGTGCGGCGTTCATATCGACCGTGACGTTGGTGTTCAGGGCGCCATAGCCGCTGACGGCGGCGTAGAGATTGAGCCGCGCCCAACCCGTGCCGTCGTCGAGCGGCACGCCCGAGGGCAATTCGGTGGTGGAAAGAACGTCGTTGAGCTGAGCGGTGTTCAGGTACGGAAACCGTGTGGCAATCAACGCCGATGCGCCGGACGGCACGATCGGCGCCAAGGTCGTGTCGCCGACCGAGGGCAGGCCGTAGGTCAGATCGTTGGTATAGGCGCGTATCTGCTGCGCGTACCTCGCGGCGCTCGGGATCGCACCGGTGGCAGCGCAGGCGGCCACGCTGCCGGCGCACTCTGCCGCGTACGGCGAACTGCCGCCGCCGCCAAGATAGCCCTGCATCGCCTGGCTGAGCGCGGCGAGATTGGCCGGGACGGTGCTCGGATACAGCGGATTGCCGGAAAGCGTCTGAGCGAGCACGTACGTGCCGAGAATTCGCCCGGCGATCACGTCGGTCGGATAATGCACGCCGGATACGTTCAAATCGTATGCGAAGTCCTCCACCGACCGGGCGAGCTGCTGATAATACCCAGGCGCGAGGACGGCAGCCGTGATCGCGTCGAACGTTGCCAGCATCGTGTGTGCGCTCGGGAAATCGGCGATCTGCGAATCGCTGCCCGGCGTTTGCCCTTGCCAGTTCACATTGAGGGTGCCGGGCGTTTGCTGGTTCTGCGCGGCGAACGCAGACGAGTTGGCTGCCGTAAAGGGATTGTTATGAATCGCCGCAGACACCTGATACGGTGGCGGGTTGCCGAAACTGTCGATCTGCCCCGGCAGCAGTGTGTAGGCATGGCCATAGACGTTGGGAGAGATACCGAAATCGGCCTTTATATTGTTCAGTTGGGCGTTGAAGGTTATCGCCTCCAAAGCCGCTTGGACAGACGCCGGGGCATCGGGTGCAGTCGGCAACCCCGCCGAATTATAAAAGTAATTTGGATTCCCAGGAAATGCGCGGAGCAGAACATTGGCCGGCACGGCCGACACGACCAAGATCGTGCTGGAAGCAATCTTCTGAGCTTGGGTCGAGTTGAGATAGATGCCGTTGTCTATTTGAAGGTTTGCGTTGAGCAAGGCAGCACCAGCGGCCGTGCTCAATAGCTGGTTGAACGGCGACAGCAGCCTTTCCTGATCCGCGGTCTGCTTGGCACATAGCACGGTATCCGGGGTCGCACACTGCGCGAATGCCGAACCCGTTCCTGCCATTACGGCCAGCATCACAACAAGCGGGATGACACTTATACCAAGCGCCCTAAAGGTTGATCCTCCGGGTATGCGCGGCGTCACCGTAAAACCGTCATGGCCGGACCTGACCCGGCCATCTTTGCAGCCGCGGTGCCGGCATAGATGGCCGGGGCAGGCCCGGCCATGACGTGTGTGCGGCCAGCGCCGTACGTAAAATCTTAGGGCACTCGGTATCAGGAGCCGGCGTTTGCTAAAATTGTCGCAGCCCAAATTTTGGCCAGCCGTCGCCATGGCCATGCACGCCACCACCATTCACATCGAGGTGGAGGCTACCTCGGGAAGTTTAAGATTTGCTCATCGGCCCAAGTCGTCGTCCGGCGTCATCGACCCCTGGGATCGAGCGCGTCGCGCAACCCGTCGCCGACCAGATTGAACGACAGCACGACCAGGAAGATCGCCAGCCCGGGAAACACCGCAAGCCACGGCGCCTGCGACAGGAACCTCTGTGCCGAGTTCAACATGGAGCCCCAGGACGGCGCCGGCGGCTGCTGGCCAAGCCCCAGAAACGACAGGCTCGCCTCTGCGATGATCGCGGCGGCGATCGCCAACGTGCCCTGCACCAGCACCGGCGGCACGATGTTCGGCAGCACGTGACGCACCGCCACCCGCCAGCCCGGATTGCCGATCGCGCGCGCCGCCTCGACGTAGTCGTTGCTCGACGCATCCAACGTCGCGGCGCGCGCCACCCGCATGAAGCGGGGCGCGGTCGAGACGCCGATAGCGATCATCACGTTGGTCAGGTCGGGACCGAGGAACGCCGCCAGCGCGATCGCCAGGATCAGGAACGGGCACGCCAGCATGGCATCGACGATGCGACTGAGCACCACGTCGATCCA
The DNA here is from genome assembly GCA_963812475.1 of uncultured Alphaproteobacteria bacterium. Lineage (GTDB taxonomy): Bacteria > Pseudomonadota > Alphaproteobacteria > Acetobacterales > Acetobacteraceae > JAMXLO01. The sequence goes on along the minus strand of CAWEVI010000051.1, from coordinate 3,685 downwards.
GCCACCGGCGAAGCCCGCGAGCAGCCCGGCCGGCACGCCGATGCCGGCGGCGATCAGCACCGAGACCACGCCGGCCAGCAGGCTGGCGCGCGCGCCGAACGCCACGCGGGAGAGCACGTCGCGGCCGTTCTCGTCGGTGCCCATCCAGTGCGCGAGCGACGGTGCCTTGCGGATCGCCGACCAGCTTGTCGCGATCGGGTCGTAGGGCGCGATCAAGGGGGCGAGGACCGCGACGGCGACGAACAGCACGATGACCGCGAGCCCTGCCACCGCGACCGGCCGGTGGATGAAGCGATCCAGCGCAAGCCGCGCCGGACTGCGCGGCATGGCCGCGGCGTGCGGTATGGCGGGGGCTGCAACGGTGGTGCTCATGGGAGTGCTGGCCCCGCCCCCCAGCCCCTTCCCCGGAGGGGAGGGGGAACAGGCACCCGAATGCTCCCCCTCCCCTCTGCGGGAGGGGGCCGGGGGGCGGGGTCTTCTGACCCCTGCTCATGCGCCCCTCAGCCTCGGATTGATCACCACGTACAGCACATCCGCCAACAAATTCAGCACGACATATAAAAACGCCGTCACCAGCACGACCCCCTGCACCACCGGATAATCGCGATTGAACACCGCATCGACGATCATCTTCCCAAATCCGGGAATGCTGAACACCTGCTCGGTCAGCACCGCGCCGGAAAACAGCGTGCCCAGCTCGAGCGCGCCCAGCGTCACCACCGGGATCAGCGCATTGCGCAGCGCATGCCGGATCACCACGACGAATTCGCGCAACCCCTTCGCCCGCGCGGTGCGCACATAGTCCTGGTCCAGCACCGTCAGCATCGCGCTGCGCGTATGCCGCATCAGGATCGCGGCGATCGCATTGCCCAGCACGAAGGCCGGCATGATCGTGGTGGCGAGCGACTGCCGCCAGTCCTCGGTCAGCGGCACATAGCCCGACGGCGGCAGCCAGCCCAGCTTCACCGACACGAGCAGAATGAGCATGATGCCGAGCCAGAAGTTCGGCGTGGACAGGCCGGCCAGTCCGACGGCGTTCGCGACATAGTCCCAGAACCCGTTGCGGTACACCGCGGCGATGATGCCGGCCGGCACGCCGATCAGCACCGCGATCAGGAACGCCATCGTGCCGAGCTGCAACGTCACCGGCAGCTTCTGCGCGACAAGCTGCGCCACCGGCTGGCGGATCCGCCAAGAGTAGCCGAGATCACCGTGCAGCACGTTGCCGATCCAATGCAGGTACTGCACCGGCAGCGAGCGATCGAGCCACAACTCGGCGCGGATCTGCGCCAGCACCTGCGGATCGCCGCGCTCCTCGCCGGCCATAACCAGCGCCGGGTCGCCTGGCATCAGCTGCTGCAGGCCGAACACCAGCACACTGACCAGCAGCAAGGTCGGGATGATCTGCGCGATGCGCGTGCCGAGATGTCCGCCCACTACTTCGCCATCTCCAGGCCCTGGAGCCGGATCATGCCGTCCGGGATCGCACGGAAGCCGTTCAGCTTCGCCGACATGCCGACGATGTTGCGGGCATTCCACAGATAGGTGATCGGCAGCTCCTGCCGCACGATCGGCCACATCTGCGAATAGAGCTCGCGCCGCTTCGCGAGATCGGTCATCCCCCGCGCCTCGTCGAGCAGCTTGTCAACGGTCGGGTTGGCATAGTTGCCGTTGTTATTGGCCTGACCGCTGTGCAGAAACGCGTAGGTGTTGCCGTCGATATCGACGCGACCCGACCAGCCGATCATGTAGGCCTGAAAGTCACCGTGCACGGCCGCCTGCAACGAAGACGCGAATTCCATCGCCTGGATATGCACATCGAAGCCCGCCTCGCTCGCCATCGACTGGATCACTTCGGCTGCCTGCAAATTCTCGGGATCGTTGATCGCCAGCAGATCGAGCTTCACCGGCAACGTGACGCCCGCCTGCTGCAGCAGTGCCTTGGCCTTTGCCACGTCTCGGTCCGGGATCTTCAGCGCTTCGTCAAAGAACGGCGAGCTTGGCGGCACGGCCTGCACGGTCGGCACGAATATGCCGCTGAACACGACATTCACCAGTGCGGTGCGATCGATCGCCAGGTCCAGCGCCTGACGCACCAGCGCTTTCTGGCCATACGGATTGTTGGCCGATGGCCCATTCGCCAGGTTGTTGGTGATGCCGAAATAGCCGAGCGCATCCGACAGCACCAACCGCAGCTTCGGGTCCTGCTTCACGGCGGCAGCGTCGGTCGGCGCCACGTATTCCGCGAGGTCGATGGTGCCGGCCCGCAGATTGGCCAGCCGCACCGACGGATCGACCAGGACCTGATAGACGACCTTGTCGAAGTGGATGTCCTTGGCGTCCCAGTAGTCGGCAAAACGCTCCAGCGTGATGTGGTCCTGCGCCACGCGCTCGGCGAACTTGAACGGCCCGCTGCACACCGGATGCGCGGCAAAATCCTTGCCGGCAGCCTCGGTTGCCTTGGGCGGCAGGATCATGCCGGAGCGATCGGTCAGCTGCGCCAGAAACGCGCCCGATGGCGCCTTCAACACGATGCGCACCGTGGCGGGGTCAACCACCTCCACATGGTCGATCGAGCTGACCTCGCTCTTGCGATAGCTGCCCTGCATGGTCAGGTGCCGCTCCAGCGAGTATTTCACCGCGGCCGCGTCCAGCACTTCGCCGTTCTGGAACTTCACGCCCGGCCGCAGATGGATCACCAGGGTCTTGTCGTCCGCCCATTCGTAACCGGTGGCGAGCTGGGGAACGATGTTCAGCTTCGCGTCGATGTCGAACAGTTTGTCGCACAGGCCGGCGAACACGATGCGCCCGACATAGGTGGTTGCCGTGGTGGGATCCATCACGTCCAGATCCTGCCGCAGCGCGATGCGCAGCGTCTGCGAGAACGCCGGCGCCGGAGTGGACAACACGGCGACCCCAAGGCAGGCGGCGGCCAGCAGGATGCGGCGCATGATGAAGCTCCCCGGTTTTGTGGTTCGGCCGGTCAATGCGGTGGTTTCCCGTCGCGCGCAACGGCGGCGTCGATCACCGCGCGGTCGAACACGCCGCATGGGCTGTCGGCGCCGGCGAGGAAGCGACGGAACACGGCGAAACGCTCCTGGCTCACGGCATGGAGCCGGCGCAATTCCGCCAGCGGATCGGGATGATCGTCGGTGCGGATGTCCAGATCGGGATACGGATCGCGCGTGCAGATCTTCAGCGCCGCCGACTGCCGGCCGCGCTTGTCCCCGCCCGCCGCCTCGCCTGCCTCCAGCGCGGTGAGCAGGCGTTCGGCCAGCGTGCCTGGGGCGCGCTGAAAAGCGTCCAAAGTGCGTTCCACCACTGCCGGGCCAGCCAGCATGTTGCCGGCAACCGAGATGTCCACACCGCGCACGGCACCGCACCAGGACACGCAGTCCTTGCCGGTGTGCTGGGCGATGCGGCCCTGGGCGTCGAGCATGTGCAGCTGGCGATGGTTGCGCCCGGCGTCCTCCGCCAGCAATGCCGCGGCGACGGCGTCGGGTGGTTCGCCGGCACGCAGCCGCGCCATCCCATGGAGCGCATACATCGGGTTGATCATGGCCTGCGTCGCAAGGGCCGCGATCCCGCCCTCGACGTGGATCGCCAGCGCGCCGACCGCGAAGAAGCGCGTGGCCACTGCGGCTCCCATCGCGCCGGTGGCCGGATCACGCACCAGGATTGACCA
>CAWEVI010000050.1:0-322458 GCA_963812475.1 uncultured Alphaproteobacteria bacterium | reverse complement strand
CAGTTCTGGAGGATTTTTTGTCCTTTAATGATGACATCGCCTGACCCCTTGATCGTTATCTGTTTGCCCTCGATGGTGATATCACCATTCTTCTTCATCGTGATCGTCGCCGAACCCGTCTTCAACACGATCTCTTCGCCGGCCGAGATCATGATCTTCTTCCCGACCTCCAGCGTCTCGTTCTCACTCACGTTGGTGGAACGATCCTTGGCCACCGAGATCGTCTCGTTGCCGCCCACCGACACATTCTCGTTCGCCCCCACCGAGATCGTCTGATCATTCGCCACATTGATCGTCTGGTTCGCGCCGACCGTGATCGCCTGGTCCGCGCCCACAGTGATCGTCTGCGCCGCGCCCACCGTCACCGTGCGTGCCGTCCCCACAGTGATCGCCTCGGCCAGACCCACGCTGTGAACACGCGCCGCACCGACCGTCAGCATCTCCGCCACGCCGATCGTATGCGCCCGGTTCAGATCGATCTGCACCGTCTCGTTCATGTGCACCGTCTCGGTGCGGTTCTTGTCGATCGTGATCGTCTCGTTGCCGTGCACGGTCTCGGTGCGGTTGTTATCCACCGTCGTCGTTTCGTCGTGCCCCACCCAGTGCGTCGCGTCGTGCTCGGTCTCCGTCGAAAGATCCTTCTCCGAATGCAGCGAAACCAGCTCCGAGCCCTTCTTGTCCTCGAAGCGGAACTCGTTGCAGTTCGCCGCACCGCCGCCCATCGACGAGCGCGTCCGCAGACCACTCTGCGTGGCGTTGGCGGGCAGGCTGAACGGCACGGTCTGCTCGGCGTTGTAGACGGAGCCGACCACCAGCGGCCGGTCGGGATCGCCCTCCAGGAACGCGACCACGACCTCCTGGCCGATGCGCGGCACATACCACGTGCCGAAGCTGCGTCCGGCCCAGCTCTGCGCCACCCGGATCCAGCAGGAACTGTGCTCGTCCTTCTTGCCCTGCCGGTCCCAGTGGAAGTGCACCTTGATGCGGCCGTACTTGTCCGTGAAGATCTCGGATCCGCCCGGGCCGGTGACCACCGCGGTCTGCGTGCCATGGATTCGCGGGCGCTCGGTCTTTAACTCCGGCCGGTACGGCACCGAGCGCAGCGCGCAGCGGAAGCGATTCGAGTAGGTCGCCGGCTTGGCATCCTGCGTCAGCTCGCTCCAATCCTCCGCGGAATGCTCGACCGAACTGACAAGGTACTCCTTGCCGGTCTCGCGCGCATCGCCGCTGGACAGGGAGAAATAAGTCCCCGCGGTAAATCCGAGACAGGCGCCCTCGCCGGAGGTCTCCTGATAGGCGGCTTCCTCGTACTCGATCCGCAGCTTCGTCAGCGCGTCGCCGGGACTCTTCTTCAGGTAGCGGCCGGGATAGTCGAACACCTCGAATGGCCGCTTCGCCAATACCTGATTGACGGTCTTTTTCTCGGTTGTCAGGCTGGTGGACGGGGTCTCGAAATTATAGTCGCCGAGTGCCCACTGCCCGGTGCGGAACCGGTAGGTGCTTTCCCATTGCCAGATGCCGCCCGGCGCGCCGACGTCCCCCGCGATCGCGACCCGCTCGTTGGCGCATTTCGTCAGGCCGCGATTATTGTCGCTGAACACCACGGTGTGCTTTTTATCATCGTGGCGAAAGTAGAAGAAGATCCCTTCCTCCTCCAGCAGACGGCAGATGAAGTCATAGGCGGTCTCGCGGTACTGCACGCAGTAGTCGCGCTTCTCGTGCTCGGCGTTCAGGCGCCATTCCTTGTGCTGTATGCCGTGCTCGCCAAGGATCGCATCGACGATGTCGCGGACGTTCTTGTCCTGGAAGATCCGGCAATCGCGCGTCTGGGTAAGGAACCAAAGGCTCGGGACCACGCAGATGCGATACAGGCTGAAGCCGCGCGCATCGCGCCCCGACACGGCGAACCGCGAAACTACGCCATTGATGTTCGTGTAGAGACCGGTGCTGTCGTCAAGCCGGACGGTGGCCGACGTGCCGAGTATGTCGTCTGCCTTGATGGCGTGGTCCGTCGATGCAAGCTCGACGTCATAGGAGAAGAAAGCAGAGATGCTGTCCCGTCCGCGCAATGATACCGGCAGGACGTGATCCTGGCCCAGGACCGTATCGATCCGCAAGCGACGACGATCTTGGGTGTAGGCATCCATGGCAAGAACTTTCCACCGGCTCGCTGGACAGACTCTCCGTCGCTCTTGCCAGGAGCGAAATCACGATTCCGTGATGAATGATCGTTGCATCAGGCTGATCGCGATCGCAGGTCCCTCCAAACCAGCGCTCCCTGCATCGCTCCTACCGAAGGGGACGGTGACGCGCTGTGAAGCAGCTCACAGCGCGCCACCGCTCGCGCTCCGATGTCGATTACTGCGTCCGGTTGTCCACCAGCTCCGTCACCACGGCGGGATCGGCGAGGGTGGAAGTATCGCCCAGGCCGTCGGTCTCGTTGGCGGCGATCTTGCGCAGGATGCGGCGCATTATCTTGCCACTGCGGGTCTTCGGCAGCGCCGGCGCCCACTGGATAACGTCCGGTGAGGCGATCGGGCCGATCTCCTTGCGTACCCAGGCCACGAGTTCCTTGCGCAGTCCCTCGGTCGGTTCCTCGCCCAGCTTCAGCGTGACATAGGCATAGATGCCCTGCCCCTTCAGCTCATGCGGGAAGCCCACCACCGCGGCCTCCGCCACCTTCGGATGCGCAACCAGCGCACTTTCGACCTCTGCGGTACCCATGCGATGGCCCGATACGTTGATCACGTCATCGACGCGTCCGGTGATCCAGTAATAGCCATCGGCATCGCGCCGCGCGCCGTCGCCGGTGAAGTAAAGTCCCTTGAAGGTCGAGAAATAGGTCTGCACGAAACGCTCGTGATCGCCGAACACGGTCCGCATGATTCCTGGCCAGGCATCGGCCAAACACAGATTGCCCTCGCACGGTCCATGCAATTCGTGCCCGTCGCCGTCCACGATGATCGGCTTCACGCCCGGCAGTGGCCAGGTGGCGGAACCCGGCTTCGTGGGCGTCGCACCCGGCAGCGGGCTGATCAGAATGCCGCCGGTCTCCGTCTGCCACCACGTGTCCACGATCGGACAGCGGTGCTCGCCGACCACCCGGTCATACCACAGCCAGGCCTCCGGATTGATCGGCTCGCCGACGCTGCCGAGGATGCGCAGCGACTTGCGGGAGGTCTTCTTTACGGGGCCCTCGCCATCGCGCATCAGCGCGCGGATCGCGGTCGGCGCGGTGTAGAAGATATTGACCTTGTGCTTGTCCACCACCTGCCAGAATCGCGAGCTGTCCGGATAGTTCGGGATGCCCTCGAACATGACCGTGGTCGCACCGTTCGCCAGCGGTCCGTAAACGATATAGGTGTGCCCGGTCACCCAGCCGACATCGGCGGTGCACCAGTAGATCTCGCCCGGGTGGTAGTCGAACACCAATTCATGGGTGAAGCTGGCCCATACCAGGTAGCCACCCGTGGTATGCAGCACGCCCTTCGGCCGTCCCGTGCTGCCCGACGTGTACAGGATGAACAGCGGATCCTCGGCATTCATCTCCCGCGGCGGACAATCGGCCGATGTCTGCGCGCACAGCGTCGCGTAATCGTGGTCACGGCCGGGCTGCATTGTGACATCGCCGTCGGTGACCTTCACCACGATGACGTTCTTCACGTCCGGGCAGGACCTCAGCGCCTCGTCGGCGTTGGCCTTCAGCGCCACCTTGCGCCCGCCGCGGCGACCTTCATCGGCCGTGATCAACAGCTCCGACGCGCAATCCTGGATGCGGTTGGCCAAGCTGTCCGGCGAGAACCCGCCGAACACCACGGAATGGATCGCGCCGATGCGGGCGCAGGCCAGCATGGCCACAGCGGCCTCGGGCACCATCGGCAGGTAGATCGTCACCCGGTCGCCCTTCTTGACCCCCAGGCCCTTCATCGCGTTGGCCAGGCGACAGACCTGTTCGTGCAGTTCCCGGTAGGTCACGTGCCTGCTCGTCGCCGGATCGTCGCCTTCCCAAATGATCGCCGTCTGGTCGCCGCGTGTCGCGACGTGTCGATCGAGGCACGAAGCCGAGGCATTCAGCGTGCCGTCCTCGAACCACTTGATCGACACATTGCCGGAGAAGCTGGTGTCCTTGATCCTGGTCGGCCGCTTCATCCAGGCGATGCGGCGCGATTGCTCCGCCCAGAAGCTCTCCGGGTCGCGTGACGCGCGCTCGAACATGTCGCGATAACGCGCCGCGCTGATGTGCGCCTTCGCGGCGATCTCAGGCTTGACCGGAAAGATCTGTCCGTCGGCGGGATGGGTCTCTGACATGAACGCGTTTCCTTCCGTTCGTCTGCTAGCGGCTCTACAGGCCGGCATCCTCGGGCACAAATATGGTGCCGTCCTTGATCTGGATCACAACAGGCTCCAGACGCTCGCCGAAGCACGGGCCGCGCAGGCACTCCCCGTCGGCGATGCGGAATTCGGCGCCATGGGTGGCGCAGACGATAAGGCTGCCGTCGTGGGAGAGGAAGCGGTCCGACGCCCACTCCAGCGGCGTGCCGAGATGCGGGCACGAGTTCACATACACGAAGATGTCGTTGCCTTGGCGGACGGCGACCAGGCCGGTGAAGCCGCCGGGTGGTGGCGGGAATCCCTTGGCGACGCCGCTTGGCAGATCATCGCAGCGGCAGAGCGCACGCAGCGGCGACACGTCTTCGCTCAACGCTTCCATCCTCCCATCCGGCAGATCTGGTCCCAGTGCGCCTTCGACACCGGCGAGACCGACAGCCGCGACTGCCGGACGAGCGCCAGGTCAGCCAGCCCGGGCTCGGCCTTGATCGCCACGAGCGTCACCGGCTTCGGCATCGGACGCACAGCCTTCATGTCGACCGCCACCCAGTCGCCCTTCTCGGCTGTCGGGTCTGGATAGGCCTCGCGTATCACTTCCACGACGCCGACGATCTCCTTGCCCTCATTGGAGTGGTAGAAGAACGCGCGATCGCCCTTCTTCATGGCCTTCAGGTTGAGCTTGGCCGTGTGGTTGCGCACGCCCGTCCAGGGTTCCACGCGGTTCGAAACCTGCTGGTCCCAGGAGAACGCATCCGGTTCGGACTTCACAAGCCAGTACGCCATTCCCGCCCCATCCTCGATCCGCGTGGCAATCGGCGCACAGTAAGCCAACGCCGACCGGCTTCAAACGGGTTGGCGAAGGCCGGGTCACGCCGCCAGGTGCGGTGTCAGGTTCGCGATCATTGAGTGCAAAGCGGCCGTTGCGGCTGCATCAAGCTCGAACGCGACGTGCATGCCTTCGTCATCGGTCAAGCGCACGACGCAGGCCAATGCGACGGCGAGACCGGTCAGACACAGTGTTACAGTGCGTCCCATCCGCATGTCCGGTACACCGCTGACGAGGGCACCGCCCTCGGATAGATCGGTGACCCTGGCGGTGTGGTCGCCCTGGCCGGCAACGGCGAGCCGACCCGTCAGATTGACCGCGTGGCGCCGGCGCTGGCGGCGGTCCACTTCCGCCGTCGGCGTCCGCACCACCTGGATCACCGAGTGTCGCAATCCTTGCACTCACTGGCCCAATCCCGCCGTGTTGTCCCGCAGGTCCACCGCATGGCGGCTGGTGCCGGCAGCCGCGCTCGACACATCGGCGTTGCGGTTGGTCATCTCCTGCGCGGCGTTGGCTGTCCTGTCCACGTTGCGGGCAATCTCCGCCGTGGCAGCGTCCTGCTGGTTCACCGAGGTGGCGATCGAGCGACGCGGGCGATCGCCTGTTTCACCATTGTCACGGCCTCCTCCTTGGTGGGCGTATTTCGGCAGCTGAGGCGGCAACGGCGACAGAAAACAGGGCAAACAGCGCCGCGACGCAGAACGGGGTTAAGGGCCTGCCAATTCAGCCACACACCGGGTCGCGCCCGCGCGAAGATGAATTTTCCTTAAGGAACATTCCAGGCTGGGGTGGTCCACTCAACGTTAAGCCGACGCCGTTTTCCTTCAATCGAAGGCCGGCATGGAGTAGGTTGATCACGTGGATGCGAGTTCCGTCATTGCCCCGCCCCCGAGCGAGCGAAATCCGGGGCGCTCTTTGCACCGTTTCGCCAATCCGGGCCGCTTTTTGCGTCTTTCCGGCGCCGTGCTGCCTTGGCTCGCTGCCGGCGGCGCGGGCCTGACGGCGCTCGGGCTGGCGTGGGGGCTGTTCTTCGCTCCCTCGGACTGGCAGCAGGGCGACGCTGTGCGGATCATGTATGTGCATGTGCCGGCCGCGTGGCTGGCCTCCGCCGGTTATCTGGGGCTCGCCGTGTGTTCGGTTCTGTCGCTGGTCTGGCGCCACCCGCTCGCCGATCTGGCGGCGGCCGAGATCGGCCCGGTCGGTGCCGGGTTCACTGCACTTTGCCTGGCCACCGGCAGCATCTGGGGCAAGCCGATGTGGGGCGCATGGTGGGTTTGGGACGCGCGGCTGACATCGGTCCTGGTGCTGTTCTTTCTCTATCTCGGTCATATCGCGCTGGTGCGCGCTTTCGACGACCCGATCCGCGGCTATCGCGCCGGCGCCATCCTGGCATTGATCGGCGCGGTGAACCTGCCGATCATCAAGTTCAGCGTCGATTGGTGGAATACGCTCCACCAGCCCGCCACGATCAGCTTCACCGGTGCGCCGACCATGTATATCGGAATGCTCTGGCCGCTGCTGCTTGCCGCGCTCGGCTATACGTTCGCCTTCGCCGCCATTGTCATTGCGCGGACCCGCGCTGCCGTGATGGAACGGCGGATCCGTGCCCTTCTGATGGCGCGGGCAAATCAGGCTCCTGCATGACCCATCTGCCATACATCGTCGCGTCGTATGCGCTCGGCGTGCTGATCCCGGCGACATTCGCAGTGGCCGCGTTCCTGCGCATGCGTACCGCGCAGCGACGGCTCGCGGCGATCGATCCCCGGGTCAATCGCCCAGGGGCACGCCGGCGCAGGAGCGCGGCCGGGGACGCTCAATGACTCGCAAGCGCCGGCGCCTCTGGATTCTACTCGCCTGCGGCCTTGGCCTCGGCTCCGCCGTCGCACTCGCGCTGTCGGCATTCCGCGACAACCTCGTATTCTTTCTTGCGCCCTCGGATCTGGCGGCGAAGGCGCCGATGCCAGGCCGCAACTTCCGCCTCGGCGGGCTGGTCGAGCAGGGCAGCGTCCAGAAGTCCACCGACGACGGCCGACCTGCGGCAAAGTTCCGTATCACGGACGGCGGCGCCACCGTGGAGGTGACCTATGTCGGCATTCTCCCCGACCTGTTCCGCGAGGGTCAGGGCGTGGTGACATTGGGCACCCTGCAAGCCGATGGCACGTTCCGCGCATCGGAGGTGCTGGCCAAGCATGACGAGACATATATGCCGAAGGACGTTGCGGACGCGCTGAAGAAGGCCGGCCACTGGAACCCGGACGCCGGCCCGCCGCCACCCGCCGCGACCTGGAACACAATGCAGCCGGGAAAGACCGGCGGATGAGTTTGGCGAGACGCGGACTGCCGCGCTCCAGTCGTCATTCGTGCCAAAGTGGGAACCCGGGCCCGCGGCACCGGAATGGCCCGCCTGAATCCTCACAGCCGCTGGGATGACAACGAAGCATGATTCCCGAACTCGGCCATTTCGCGCTCGCGCTTGCCGTCGCCCTGGCGGGGGCACAGGCCATCCTTCCGCTGTGGGGCGCGTACCGGCGCGACGCGCGTCTGATGGCCTCCGCGCCGGCGCTCGCTATCGGTCAGTTCATCGCACTGGCAACCGCCTATGGCTGCCTGGTCTGGAGCGCCGTGGTCGATGACTTCTCGGTCGCCAACGTCGTGGAGAACTCGAACAGCCTCAAGCCGCTGATCTATAAGATCACCGGCACCTGGGGAAACCACGAGGGTTCCATCCTGCTGTGGTGCCTGATCCTGGCGTTGTGCGGCGGCGCGGTGGCAGGCTTCGGCCGGGCGCTGCCGTCGAGCCTGCGGGCGCGCGTCATCGGCGTGCTGGGCTTCACCTCGGCCGGCTTCCTGCTGTTCGCGCTGACGACGTCCAATCCGCTGGACCGGGTGTGGCCGCCGCCGATCGATGGCCGCGACATGAACCCGCTGCTGCAGGACCCGGGGCTCGCGATCCATCCGCCTGTGCTCTACGCAGGCTATGTCGGCTTCGCCATTCCGTTCGCATTCGCTGTCGCGGCGTTACTGGAAGGCCGTGTGGATGCCGCCTGGGGACGCTGGGTGCGACCGTGGACGCTGGCCGCCTGGTCCCTGCTCACCGGCGGCATCGCGCTGGGCTCCTGGTGGGCTTATTACGAGCTTGGCTGGGGCGGCTATTGGTTCTGGGATCCAGTGGAGAACGCCTCACTGCTGCCCTGGCTGTCGGGCACCGCGCTGCTGCATTCGGCTATCGTGGTGGAGAAGCGCGAGGCGCTGAAGATCTGGACCATTTTGCTCGCGATCGGCACTTTCTCGCTGTCGCTGTGCGGTACATTCCTGGTACGTTCCGGCATCCTCAACTCGGTCCACAGCTTCGCCAACGATCCGACGCGCGGGGTGTTCATCCTGGCGCTGCTGGCGCTGGTGATCGGCGGATCGCTCCTGCTGTTCGCGTTGCGCGCCCCGGCCATGGCGGCGACGGGCATCTTTGCTCCGGTGTCCCGCGAGGGTGCGCTGGTGCTGAACAATATCCTGCTGTGCTCGATCTGCGCCGTCGTGCTGACCGGGACGACCTATCCGCTGTTCGCCGAACTGTTGTTCGGCGCCAAGCTCAGCGTCGGACCGCCGTATTTCCAATCAACGGTGTTTCCGCTCGCCGTGCCGCTGTTCCTGGCGATGTCGCTCGGGCCGGTGCTGCCGTGGAAGCGCGCGGAGCTTTGGCCGGCGTTGCTCAAGCTGTGGTGGGCGGCGCTCATCGCGGCGGCGATCGGCATGATCGCCGCACTGGGATTGCGGTACGGGTTGGCGTCGCTGGGCTTTGCCGCCTCCGCCTGGCTGATCTGCGGCGCGTTCGCCGAGGTCGTCGAACGCACGCGACTGTTCCGCGCACCGTTCGCGACGTTCCGCGCGCGCGTTGCCGCGCAGCCACTGTCGGTGTGGGGGTCGGCTGTCGCGCATTCCGGCATGGGCGTCACTGTCGCCGGTATCGCTGGGATGTCGCTTGCGGCCAGCACGATCGTCGCGGTCAATCCGGGACAGAGCGTGCAACTCGCCGGCTACGACTGGACCTTGCTTGGGTTGCACGACGAACAGGGGCCGAACTACGCGGCGCGGGTCGCGGATATCCGGGTGACGCGTGGCGGTCATGATGTGGTGACGTTTCATCCGTCGCGTCGGGTGTTCACCGTGCAGAAGACGGCGGTAACCGACACGGCAATCGAGACCAACGGGTTCCGCGATCTCTATGCGGTGCTGGGCGAGGAGCGCGACGGCGCGGCGGTGCTGCGACTGCACGTCAATCCGCTGGCGCCGTGGATCTGGCTCGGGGCGCTGGTCATGGCCATCGGCGGGGCGCTGTCGCTCGCTGATCGCCGCCTGCGCGTCGGTGCGCCGGCGCGGCGTGCTGCCGGAGTGCAGGCGGGGGTGGCGCGGTGACGGGGCAGGCTCCCTCCCCCCAACCCCCTCCCGCAAGGGGAGGGGGTGTGCTGCTGTACGTTCTCCCCCTCCCCTTGCGGGAAGGGGTTGGGGGGAGGGATTCCGGACCATGATCCCCATCCAGCGCCGCGTTTTCCTGCTTGCCCCGCTGGGTATCGCCGCCCTGGGCGGGGCAGCATTCTGGACGCTGCTCGAACGAATGCGCGCGGGCAGCTACGATCCGCATGAAGTGCCGAGCATGCTGATCGGCAAACCCCTGCCGGCCTTCTCGTTGCCGGGCCAGCAGCCGAGCCAAGGATTCTCCAGGTACGGAACGTCATAGCAACCGGACGCCCAGTGCTGCTCAACTTCTTCGCCTCCTGGTGCATTCCCTGCGTGCAGGAAGCGCCGGTGCTGATGACGCTCAAGCAGCGGGGGCTGCCGCTCTGGGGCATCGCCTACAAGGACAAGGTCGACGCCACGGCGGACTTCCTGCAACAAAACGGCGACCCCTATACCCGCATCGCGCGCGACGAGCCGGGACGGGTGGCGATCGATTTCGGCGTCTATGGCGTGCCCGAGTCGTATCTGGTGGACAAGGCCGGCATCGTGCGCTGGCGCTGGGCCGGCGGCCTGAGCGAGGATGTTGTGCAACAGTCTTTGGCGCCGCTGTTGCAGAGCCTGACGTGAAGCTCGTCGCATTCTTCCTGCCCCTGCTCCTGCTCGCCGCGGCGCCTGCGCATGCGGTCAGCGACCCCGGCGAACTGCTGCCGGACCGACAGCAGGAACTGCGAGCCGAGGCGATCGGCCACCAGCTTCGCTGCCTGGTGTGCCAGAACGAGAGCGTCGAGGAGTTGAATGCGGACCTGGCGCGCGACCTACGGCACATCATTCGCCAGCGTGTCGTCGCGGGCGACACGGACCAGCAGGTGACCGCCTGGATGGTGGCGCGCTACGGCGATTTTGTCCGTCTGCGTCCGCCGTTCAACGCGGAGACCTTCGTGCTATGGACGGCGCCGGGGCTTGCGCTGCTGGCCGGCATTGGCGCGGTGCTGATCGCCAGGCGTCGCCGTCCCGCACCTCCCGAGCCGCTGACCGAGGCCGAGCAGCGGCGCGTCACCGATCTGATGAAGTCGTGACCGACCCGGCATGATCTGGCTCGCCATTGCGCTGCTGGCAGCCATCGCGCTCGCACCATTGGCACTCTCGCTGCGCCACGCGGCGGCCGCGCGCAGCCGGCGCGAGGCAGCGATCGCGTTGCATCGTGCGCAGTTGGCCGAACTGGATCGTGACTTGGCCGATGGACGGATTGCCGCAGCGGAGCATGCGAGCGCGATGCTGGAGGTGCAGCGTCGTCTGCTCAATGCCGCCGGCGGAGCCGAGGATGCGCCGCAGACGAGTTCGCCATCACCGATCCTGATCGCGCTGGCGCTGGTGCCGATCGGCGCCTTCGCGCTCTACGTCGTCGGCGGAAATCCAAATCTGCCCGCCGCACCGCTGGCCGAGCGCATCGCCGCGTCACAACAGCGTGCCGAACAGGAAGCCGCGCTGATCGCGCAGCTCCGCCGCCGGCTGGCGGTGCTTGATCCGCACAGCGAACAGGCGCGCCAGGGCTATGTGCTGCTTGGAAATGCCGAGGTCAGCCGCGGCAGATTGCATGCGGCCGCGGATGCCTGGCGCACCGCGCTGGCAACCCGTTTCGATGCGACACTTGCGGCGGAAGCGGCCGAGGCGATCAGCGAGACGGAAGGCCACGTGACCGACGAGGCGGCCGGGCTGTTTCGTCGCGCGCTGGCGGAGGCGCCGGCTGATGCGCCGTGGCGGCCGATGGCGCAGAAGCGGCTGTCTGAGGCGAAGTGAAACAAGCAGGCTTACCACAAAGGCACGAAGACACGGAGGGCAGATCGCATGCGGATGCACCGCCTCGGATTGGGCATCATGATTTGCATGTTGCTCTGTTCCGCGGTTCCCATCATCGCACAGCAATATCCTTGGGAGCGCCTGCCGCCGGCGCCTGTATTGCCCGACGCCGAGCACAGCGGTGCTGCCGCGGTGAACGGCATCCGCCTGTGGTATGCCGTGTTCGGCCATGGCGATCCGGTGATCCTGCTGCATGGCGGTCTCGCCAATTCCAACTACTGGGGGCAGCAGATCCCGCTTCTGGCACGGCACTATCAGATCATCGTGCTCGACAGCCGCGGTCACGGCCGCAGTACACGTACCGCCGCGCCGATCGGGTATGACGCGATGGCGTCGGACGTGCTGGCGCTGATGGACACGCTACACATCGAGAAGGCGGCACTGGTGGGCTGGAGCGACGGAGCGATCATCGGATTGGACATCGCGATCCATCACCCGGAGCGTTTGACGAAACTGTTCGCCTTTGCGGCGAACTCCGATCCATCGGGCGTGAAGGACGTGGAAAAGAGTCCGGTGTTCTCGGCCTACATCGAACGCGCCGCACACGAATACGAACTGCTTTCACCCACGCCAAGGGCGTTCAAGGCATTTCTCGACAACATCAGCCACATGTGGGCGACCGAGCCAAACTTCACCGATGCTGAATTGCGCGGCATCCGCATACCCTGTTCAATGCGACTTTGCTGAACTTCCTTTCGCGGCACTGATAATGAAACGGAGGTTCATGACATGACCGATGCAATCAACGCTTTCGTTCCAGGCCAGCGGATCACCATCGATGGCGCGCGGGACGGGCCGCTTGCTGGCCTTACCTTCGCTGCGAAGGACCTGTTCGATGTCGCGGGTTTTCCTACCGGTGGCGGCAATCATGACTGGGCGCGCAGCAACCCGGTGCCGACAAAACACGCATGGGCCGTGCAGACGCTGCTCGATGCCGGGGCGAAGCTGATCGGCAAGACCATTACCGACGAGGTTTCGCTCGGCATTCTCGGCGAGAACGCCTTTGACGGCACGCCGTTGAACACCAAGGCGCCAGATCGCGTGCCTGGCGGTTCGTCCTCCGGTTCAGCTGCCGCCGTCGCGGCCGGACTCTGCGATACAGCGTTGGGGACCGATACCGGCGGCTCGGTGCGCGTGCCGGCGAGCTTCTGCGGGCTGTATGGCATTCGCCCGACGCATGGACGGCTCGACGTCACGGGGATGTTGCCGCAGGCGCCGAGTTCGGACACGACGGGCTGGTTCGCCCGCGACGCGGACACGTTCGCACGTGTATCCAGCGTGCTGCTCGGTGAGACGATCGCCGACACGCTGCCCACGCGATTGATTATCGCTGTCGATGCGTTCGGATTTGCCGACGCCGCGGTGGCCCATGCGTTGCAGCCGATGGTTGCGAAGCTTTCGATTTTGATCGGATCGGCACGCGACGAGATCCTGGCACCACAGGGCCTGTCGGTCTGGTCACGTGCACAGCGAACCCTGCAGCCGCACGAGGCGTGGCAGACCTTCAGGCCATGGGTCGAGCGAGACAATCCGCGCATGGCGTTCAACGTCGCACGCGGTCTTATCGCCGGATCGACGATACCGGAGGCCGATCGAAGCTGGGCAGAACTGATGCGGCAGGAGGCGCGCGCCCGCATGGCCTATCTGCTGCCGCCCGGAACAATTCTCTGCCTCCCGACCACGCCGTTTCCGGCACCGAAGAAAGGGCTGCCGTTGCCGGTGCTTGGCCCTTTGCGGGACCGCATCGGTTGTTTGTGTGCGCAGGGTGGGCTCACCGGTACGCCGCAGGTCAGTCTGCCCGGCGCGACGGTGGACGGACTGCCGATCGGGCTCTCGATCATCGGCGGACGCGAAACCGATGCAATGCTTGTCGCGGTCGCGTTGGCCATGGAGGCGCGATGAACGGTCGTAGCAACTGCTCTGAGCCACACTGAAATTGCATCCTCCCCATCGTCATTCCCGCGCAAGCGGGAATGACGAAAAGGAGCGCGCGCCGACGTTCATCTGCCTGGACTACTTCTGAGCATTACCGCGTCCCGTACAGCCTGTCGCCCGCATCGCCGAGACCCGGACGGATATAGCCGTGATCATCGAGGCAACGGTCGATAGCGGCAGTGAATAGCTTCACGTCAGGATGCTCCCGGGTGAAGACCTGCAATCCTTCGGGAGCAGCGATCAGACATGTGAAGCTGATCTGTGCGGCGCCCGCCTGCTTCAGACGCGCGACCGCGGCGCAGGCGGAATGACCGGTGGCGAGCATTGGATCAACCAGCACGACCAGCCGTTTGTTCACGTCGTCGGGCAACTTCACATAATACTCGACCGGCATCAGCGTCACCGGATCGCGGTACAGCCCAATATGGCCGACACGTGCCGACGGCACCAGATCCAGCATGCCGTCGAGTATCCCGTTGCCGGCGCGCAGGATCGAGACGAAGCACAACTTCTTGCCAACGAGACCCGGGGCATGAGTGCGCTCGAGCGGTGTCTCGATCTCCACGTCCTCGAGCGGCAGCACGCGCGTGACTTCATAGGCCATCAGCAGGCTGATCTCGCGTGCAAGCTGGCGAAACTGAGCCGTCGGCGTGCGTTTGTCGCGCAGCAGGGTCAGCTTGTGCTGCACCAGCGGATGAGCCACCACGGTGACGTTGGGATGTTCGGCCATCACATGCTCCCTGTGTCGTCAGGCCAGTCGGCCGACGCGCCCGGCGACGGCTCGCACCTTGCGCGGTGCGGCGAGCCAGATGGCCAGGGCGGACAGCACGCTGCAGCCGAGCGCAATCCAGAGCGCCGGATCATAGCTGCCGGTTGCGTCGTGCAGCACGCCGGTCAGCCATGGCCCCGCAGCACCACCGGTGATCGATGCCAGCATCAGCGTACCAAAGATCGTGCCGTAGTGGCGGCTCTGAAAGATCTCCGCCGGGATGGCGCCGATAACGGATGTGACACCGTAGCCCAGCGCGCCCTGTGCCAGGACCATGAGATAGAGCAGGGTCGGCGACGGTGACTGGCGCAACAGCAGCAGCAGCAGACAGCACAACACGAAGCCCAGACTGCCGAGGCACCAGACGAACTCACGCCCGATCCGATCGGACAAATGACCGAGCCCGATCTGGCCCGGTATGCCGGCGAGGCTGACGGCACCGAGCGCCCAGGCTGCGACGGTCGGGCTGAACCCGACCTCCATGAGGTACTTGGTCTGATGCACCTGCACGGCATACCAGGCGAACAGCGCGCAGAAATATCCCAATGCAATCCACCAGAACCGGCTTGTGCGCACGGCACGGCCAAGCGTCCAGTCAACGGCGACCCAGGCCGCGTCAACAACATTGGAGCGTCGGCCGGCGTCGGTCGCATTGTGCGCGGAGCGGTCGCCATCCGGTTCGAGCCCTATGTCCTGGGGCCGGTGCCGCACCAGCAGGTTGAGCGGCAGCAACAACAGAAGCACCAGAATGCCCATGGCGACGCAGGCATGGCGCCAGCCGGCACGCGCGATCAGGCTCTGCAGCCAGGGCAACAGGATGATGGAGCCCACACCAACGCCGGAGAAGGCGATGCTCATGGCCAGTCCGCGCCGGCGAACGAACCAGTTGGGCAGGAACAGCGCCTGGCCGGTATAGCCGAGGCAGACTACCGCTGCCAACGAGCATGCCCAGCGTTGCATAGAGGTGCCACGGTTCGCGCACGAACGTCGCCAGCAACAGTCCGGCCGCGATCAGCACCACGCCGATCTCGTTCACCACACGCGGCCCCTGCCGATCCATGAGCTTGCCGAGCGAGGGGCTCAGTGCGGCAGAGACGATGAAGCCGAACGAGAACGCTCCGGCCGTCACGCCGCGATCCCAGCCGAATTCGTCGAGAATCGGCGGGAACAGCAGCGAGAATGCGGTGCGTGCGGTGACCCCGACCCCCATGGTGACGAAGACGACGGCGACGATCACCCAACCGTAAAAGAACGGCAACCGCGCGAACACGCGTGTAGTCATTCGCCTTTGGTTTTCCCGCGGGCCGCGCGCGCCTGACGCTCGCCGTACTTCATGCCTTCCAGCTTGAGCCCGTCGGGATCGAGGAAGAACACGGCATAGTAGTCGTCGTAGTACTCGCCGGCCGGATCGACGATCGTCGCGCCGAGTTCCTGAAGGAACGCCTGCAAGTCGTCGACGTCCTTGCGATTGCGCAACTCGAACGCGTAGTGGTGGAAGCCAACGTCGCCGATGCGGTACTTGTGCTTCTTCCCTTGCGCGTCGGCCGCCCCGATCCAGAAGCGCGTCTTGCCGTTGGTCCAGCCGATTGCGTCCTCGAATTCATCCGACAGTTGAAAGCCGAGGAATGCGAACAGACGGCTGTAGAAGGATTTGGATTTCTGATAGTCGCTCACCTTGATCACCAGGTGATCGATCCCGACGACACGCACCATGTTGCCCTCCTGTCCTGTAGTGCATTGGCACGACGCCGAACGCGCCGGCGATATGGGTGCCGAGCCAGGCGGCGCCACCGAACGTGACGACGAGCCATACGATGCAGGCCACCGTATAGCCGAGCAGGATGGCGAAACGGGCCAGCGCGTAGGGCAGGCTCTGCATGAGCAGAGTGACGGCGGAGCCCAGACCGTGGTCGCGGACCGCCAACCGCGATACCGTGGGCGTTGCAGACCACGCGCCCGGATTGGGCACGAACCCCATGGCTTCGTTGTCCGGCATGTCTTCCCCCTGGCCGTAACGACCATACTTGCAAATGCATGATGATGGGCGGGGTGAGACATGTCATCATCCGTTGCCGGGGCCGCCGCGGAAGCCTATCTCGGCTCCATGAGCGAACAGCGCGCGGTCGAGCAGGCAGAAGATCAGGACAAGCGGAAGCCTCCGGTCCCGCAACCGACGCCCAAGGAGATCGGCGGTCCGAAGGGACCCGAGCCGACACGCTATGGCGACTGGGAACTGAACGGCCGCTGCACCGACTTTTGATGGCGCCGTCGGAGCGCGTCAGGCGTCGACGGCGCGACGGCGCAGCGCGGCGGTTACTGTGTTCTCCAGCAGGCAGGCGATGGTCATCGGGCCGACGCCGCCGGGAACGGGCGTGATCGCACCGGCGACAGCAACGGCTTCGGCGAACCCCACGTCGCCGACCAGCCTGCCGTCGGGCAGGCGGTTGATCCCGACATCGATCACCACGGCGCCGGGTGCGATCCACTCGCCCGGCACCTGCTCCGGCCTGCCGATCGCCGCAACCAGAACCTCGGCCCTTCGACATTCGGCGGGAAGGTTCCGGGTCCGGGAATGTGCAACGGTGACAGTGGCGTTGGCGGATAGCAGCAATGCCACCAATGGCCGGCCCACGATGCTGGAGCGACCGAGCACCAGCGCACGCGCGCCATCCAGCGGGATGCCGCCTTCCGCCAGCAGTTTCATCACCCCGAGCGGCGTGCAAGGCACCAGCCCCGGCCGACCGGAGGCGAGACGGCCGGCGTTCAGCGGATGGAAGCCGTCCACATCCTTGTCCGGATCGACTGCCTCGATCGCGGCCGGCGTGCTGATGTGCGCGGGCAGCGGTAATTGCACCAATATCCCGTCGACGGCCGGATCAGCGTTCAGCCGGGCGATGACGGTCAGCAGTGCCGCCTCGGACGTATCGTCCGGCAGTCGGATGGTTCGCGTGGCGATGCCCGTGGCACTGGCCGCCCGGTCCTTGGCCCGGACATAGATGGCGCTCGCCGGATTGTCGCCCACCAGGACGACGGCAAGGCCTGGGCGGAATGGCAGCGCCGCCACGTGTTCGGCGAGGCTCGCCCGCAGCGAGGCGGCGAGCGCCTTGCCGTCGATGATGCGCGCGCTCACAGTGCCGCAAGCTTCGCGGCGAGCAGCGCGGGGTCGCCGCTGACGTGGAGCATCTTCTCCCGGCTGGCTGCGCCGGCGGTCAGGCGGACTGCGGATAGTGCGGTCCCCAATGCGACCGCCAGCGCGGCGCAGGCCGCGTGGTTCGCTCGGCCACCCTCCGCCGCCTCGGTCACGCCGATGCGCAGACGCTGACCACCAGCCGCGGGTGCGGTCCCATGAAGACCCGGCCGGCGCGATTTCGGGTGCACCTTCACCGAGACGGCGACGCCATCGGGCATCGGGCGCCAGAATGTCATCCGTACAACAAAGGCTGCACAATGCCGTTGGTGATGGCGATGTGCAGTCTGAACAGAAGCGGCAAGATCACGATCTGGATCAATACCACGACGACCCAGGGGCTAAGGTCGATCCCACCAAAATTGGGCAGGATATTGCGGATCGGCCGTAGTACCGGATCCGTCACGCGGTACAGGAAATCGCCGATCGTCCAGACGATCCGGTTGCGGGTGTCCAGAACACCGAAACTGGTCAGGATGCTGAACAGCGCAGCCAGGATGACAGCCCACTTGAACAGGTTGACCACGTAATAGATCAGGTCGAACAGGATATCGATCACGCTGTGGTCTCCCAAGGGTCGGCGGAAGCTAGCGGTGGGCGATTCGGTCCGCAACCTGCACGAAATCGGGTCGCTTGACTTCGCCATGGGTGCTGAGCATTGTCCGCGCCTCGCGCGACCGGGCGCGACGCGGGACGGGGCTGTAGCTCAGCTGGGAGAGCACCTCGTTCGCAATGAGGGGGTCAGGGGTTCGAGTCCCCTCAGCTCCACCACCGTTCCGCCAGTTTCGTACAGCCGCAGTCGCTGTTTACTCTGGACACCGCTCATTTACCGCCATCGTGGGGATTGACCCGACCATCCGATCCACCACCTCTGTCGCGAGGGATGGCGGGTTCACGCCCAGCCATGACGTGAGAAACGAGCAAGGACAGAACACATCGGCAGGGCTCATCATGCCGCAGGTCTACCCTTGCGTGCGATGAATTCCGGGAATGCATCCTCGGCCTTGGCACCGCGCAGGACATGGGTCGTGTAGTCGTGCTCCTCCGCCCATTGCTGCTCCAGGTTCTCGCCCTTCTGCTTCAGCAGCAGCGCCTTCACCCCCATCACCGCGCCACGGTGATTGCCCGCGATCATCCGTGCGATCTCCATCGTCTTCGTCCTCAATCGCGCACGCGGCACCAAATGGTTCAGCAGGCCGATGCGATACGCCTCCTCGGCTTCGACGACACGCGCAGTGAACAGCAGCTCCTTCGCAATCGGCCAGCCAACCTGATTGGGCAGCGTCCAGGTGCTGTTGATCCGGCCATACGCGGCGGCCAGAAAACGAAATCGCGTATCCTCGCAACCCACCCGCATGTCGAGCGACGAGGCCAGCACCGCGGCGCCGCCATAGGCGAGGCCGTTCATCATGCCAATAACCGGTTTGGCGCACGCACTGATGTCGTAGCTCCTGCGCCCGTCACGCATCTTGTCGAGTTCCTGCTGCGAGTAGCGCCGATCGTCCTCGCGCTGCTCGTGGATATCGCCGCCGGCGGAAAAAGCCCGCGTCCCAGCGCCGGTGATGACGATGCAGCCGATCGCATCGTCGGCTTCCAGGCGCTTCACCGCGTTGTGCAGTTCGCTGCCAAGCTTGCGGTTCATCGCATTGAGGCTGTCGGGACGGTTGAGTGTTACGATCCCGACGCCGTCTTCTGCATCCACCAGGATATGTTCGTAGTCCATCGTTTCCTCCAAGGGCACATTGCCGCGGCGACCGTGTGACGTGCATCCTGCCACAGATCTAGCAAGAGTGGAGTAGGGAGGCGATGTCATTGCTGGCTGGCTTCCGTGTGGTCCAGGTCGGCGCGGGCCTGGCCGCCGCCGTGTGCGGACGGCTTTTTTCGGATGTCGGTGCCGACGTTGCCTGCATCGATCCGGACCGATCCACGCCGCTGGCGGAATATCTCAACCACGGCAAGAGCGATCACTCCACGGCACCGCTCGACACTCTTGCAGTTGCCGACCTGATCGTTTGCGAAGGCGGTCCGGACGAGCTCCGCGCACGGCAGCACGATGCGGCCGGAATTCGCCGCTCCAATGGGATGGCAGCGCTCGTCTTCATCTCGCCATTCGGCCAGACCGGGCCGCAGGCGGAGGATCCGGCGACCGACCTGACGCTGTTTTTCGCCAGCGGCATCGCCCGGCTGCTGACGGGACAGGTGGACGATCTTGCGGAAGCGCCAATCCGTCCCGTCGGGAAACAATCGGCCTTCATCGGCGGGATTGCCGCCGCGTGTGCCGGCATCCATGCAGCACAGGCAGGCTCGGCCGGAGCCGTGATCGACGTGTCGATCCAGGAAGCGCTGGCGACGATGGCGATGGGCGAACTGACCGGCGCGGGGCTCGCCGGCAAGAGCCGCGCGCGCAGGCGCCTGACGGACGGCAACGGCGCGACGGTGTGCATCCTGCCGGCGCGCAACGGCTATGCCGCGATCTCGCCGCGCGAGGATCGTCAGTGGTCGTCCTGGCTTGCCGCGATGGGCTCGCCCGACTGGGGCAACAATGCGCGTTTCAAAACCAAACCCGACCGCGTCGCGAACTGGGATGCGCTGCATGCGCTGATGTCCGCATGGAGCTGCCGGTACGACAAGCAGTGGATCGCCGATACCGCGCAGACGGCCCACGTGCCGAGCTTTCCGCTGCGCGAGCCGGCGGACCAGCTTGGCTCGCCGCAACTCGAGCATCGCGGCTTTTGGCGCCACGCCACTGTCGATGGGCACACGGTCAGAACGCCGGCGTCACCGTTCGGGCTGACGATCGCGCCGGGCGATCGGATTGTGCCTGCCGCATCGGGGCCGATGCCGCTGTCCGGCGTTCGCGTGCTGGATTTCAGTTGGGTCATCGCGGGCCCCACAACGACACGCTACCTCGCTGCGATGGGTGCCGATGTCATCAAGGTCGAAGCGCCGGGGCGCGGCGACCCAGGTCGCGCGACCGAGTTGCACACGGTGCTCGGTCAGGCGAAGCGGGGCATCGTGCTCGACCTGAAGAAGCCGGAGGCCGTCGATGTTGCGCGCGCCTTGGCTGCCCGCTCCGACGTGCTGGTCGAGAATTTCGCGACCGGCGTAATGGACCGGTTGGGCCTCGGCGCGGAAGTCACTTCGGGCGATCAATCCAAACCTGATCTATGTGTCCGCGTCGGGACTTGGGCGAACCGGGCCGGAATCGCGCGCCGTCGCTTACGGCACGCTGCTGCAATGCTATGCTGGTTTCGCCGGGCTCAATTGCCATCCCGATATTGCGCCGCGCGTCGGTTTCGCGTGGCTAGATCCGATGTGCGGCTTGATGTTGGCATTCATTACCGCGGCGGCTGTGTGGCGGCGGCGACGCGATGGGGCTGCGGCGCGCATCGATTTCTCGATGATCGAGGCGATGCTTTGGACGATGGCCGAACCGCTGCTGGCAGCGCAGCTTGGTGATGTGCCGCAGCCACGGGGGAATTTTTCCCCCTGCTACGTTCCTCATGGCGCGTATCGCTGCGCCGGAGACGACGATTGGATCAGCGTCACCGTCCGGGGCGACGCTGAATGGCGAAGCCTGTGCGCCGTGGTTCCTGGCTTGGCACGGATGGCCGACCTCGGGTTCCACGAACGCGTGCACCAACGGGCAACGATCGATGACGCGCTGTGCGCATGGTTCCTGTCGCAGCGCGCGGATACCGCTGCCGCCATGTTGCTGCGTGCCGGCATTCCTGCGGCATCGCTTGCGAACTCAGTGGACCTTGCCACAAGCAGTCACCTTGGGGAACGCGGATTTTGGGAACCGCACGGCGACGGTGCTCTCCCCGGCCTGCCATGGCGCGCCAGCTTTGGCCGGAGATCCGGCGCAGCACCGGATCTCGGCGCGGACACCGACGCGGTTCTGCGCGACGTGCTTGATCTGTCGCACGACGAGATCGATGCGCTGCGTCGATCGGGCGCGTTGGGATAGCTTCGCGCGTCATGGTCGGGAGAAGCAAAAGTGCTCCCCCTCCCCTTGCGGGAGGGGGGTTGGGGGAGGGGGACGCAGTACGAAGCCAGGCTTGGCATTAATCAGACAGCATTGTCTTGCGATGATGCGACCCCTCCCCCCACCCCTCCCGCAAGGGGAGGAGAGAATTACGGTGTACTCAGAATTCCCCGCTCCGATACGCCTCGTCCAGTCGTTCGGCGTCCTCCTCCGAGGGCTCCTCCCATGCTTCGCCGCGACGACGCAGCGCACCGGAGAAATTCGGCGGGCGCTTTTCGTTGAACGCCCGGCGTCCCTCCTCACCGTCCGTCGTTACCTGTATCAGCAGGTTGTTGATCAGGTTCTGCACATGCCATGCCTGGTCCGTCGGCAGATCGCCAAAGCGCACGACAAACTCCTTCATCATGCGCACGGCGACCGGCGGAAGGGTGACGATGTGGCGGGCGATCTTTTCCGCGCGCTCCATCAACTGCGCATGCGGCACGACCTCATTGACCAGACCGATCCGTAGCGCCTCCT
This sequence comes from uncultured Alphaproteobacteria bacterium, assembly GCA_963812475.1. Classification (GTDB taxonomy): domain Bacteria; phylum Pseudomonadota; class Alphaproteobacteria; order Acetobacterales; family Acetobacteraceae; genus JAMXLO01. The sequence continues at coordinate 300,596 of CAWEVI010000050.1, read as the reverse complement.
GCGCGTCGAACGGATCGTCGGTCAGCAGTATCTTCATCGCATCGGCGTAGCGAAGCTGCTTGACGAGCAGGCTCGCACCTGGTCCATGCCCGATCCAGCCTTGCGAAATCAGTGAGAACTTGAACCGCGCGTGTTCTGCACTCGCGATGCGGATATCGGTTGACGACAGCAGGACGTAAAGGCCGGCGCCCGCCGCCCAGCCATTCACCGCCCCGATGACCGGCTTCCATACACGCGGATAATGGTCACCCATCCGCCCATCGACGCCGGTTTTCTGCCCATGCACGGTTCCCGCCAACGGCCAGAAGACGCGCTGGGTGCGCAGATATTCGCGCTCTTCCTCGGTGATGTTCGGCCGCGGCGCCAGATTGTGTCCGCCGCAAAAATGCCTGTCTCCCGCGCCTGTCAAAATGGCGCAGCGGATGTCGCGATCCTCCCAGAGATCGATCCAGGCGGCCGAGATCTCGTCCGATGTCGGTTTGTCGAAGATGTTGGCCTTTGCCGGATTGTTCAACGTGATGTAAGCGACTCCGTCGCGCTTTTCGTACTTGATGGCCAATTCGCGGTCCTCCTTGACTGACACCAATCACCGCTGGCGAGGTTCACGCGCGAGCAGCGCCGCCAGAATGCTGAGACAGGACAGCACGATGAAGCATCGCAGCGAGAGATCATAGCTGCCCGTCCGGTCGCGCAGGAAACCCGACAGCAGCGGGCCCATGGCCTGAGCCAGAACCTGCACGGACAGCGCGATGCCGCGGATCGCCCCGTAGCTGCTCCGCCCATAGTAATCGGCAAACACGATCGGCAGCAGGGTCAGGAGCCCGCCGATGCCTGCGCCGAACATCGCGGCGGCAATGAAGCCCTGAAGTGCCGATGCAACGCCCACCATAACGAAGGTCCCACCACTGAGCGCGACACCGGACAGCGCAAGCGCGTATCGGATCGGCATGGAGTGGGGGACGAATCCGCAGCCGAGGCTGGCGACGCCGGACATCAGGGAGAATGTGCTGACGATGGCGGCTGCAACCGTGGGGCTCAGACCTCGCTCGATCAGAAAGGGCGCCTGATGCAGGCTGACTCCCGCCTGCACCGGGTAGGCGAACAGCGCAAACAGGCAGAGCAGCCAATATGACGGCGTTCGCAGTGCCTGCGCGCGCGAGAAGACCGGCTCCGTCGCCCGTACGGCTGCCGGAGTGTCGTGCATTGATCGGCGGTCGGGTGCAAGACCGACATCTTCCGGCCGACGCACCATCAACAGCCAGTTCGGAACGAACCCGATCGCCAGCACGGCGGCGCCCACGGCGAGCCAGCCCGCGCGCCAGCCGCCGTGCAATATTGCGACCTGGGCGATCAGCGGCAGCGCCACCAGGCCGACCATCTGAGCGAGCGTTGCGATTGAGATTGCGAATGCGCGACGCGCGATGAACCAGTTGTTCACCGCACCGTAGATGCCGAGGTCGAATGGTCCGGCGAAATTCATGCGCGCGATGCAGAACAGCAGGTAGAACATCGGCAGCGCGTCGGTGAGCGAGAGCAGCATGTTGGCGGCACCGGTCAACAGGACCGCGATGCACAACACGAGGCGTGCGCCGCGCCGGTCCAGCGCCCGCCCAAGTGCAGGTGCGGACAGTGCCGCCAGCACGCCGCCGAGCGATACCGCGCCGGACAGCGCGGTTCGCGACCAGCCGAACTCGCCCGTCATCGGTGACACGAAAATCGACAGCGTCGCCACCGCTCCGCCCTGGCGCGAAAAGCCAGCGCAGCACGCGCAGGCCAGAATGATCCAGCCATAGAAGAACGGCAGACGTCCGATCAGCAGGCGAGGCAGCGTTCGGTGCCGTGGCATCAAAAGATACCCGCTCCCCACAAAGCGGCACTGGTCGAGAAGGAGGCGCTAGTGCCGATGTACGTGTCCCACTGCATCGAAACCCATGACCGGATGCGCCGTTATGTCGCGGATTGCGCCATCGAGCGACTGCGGGTCGTTCCAGTCGGTGGGATCGCCTGGCTGCCATGCCGCGCGCAGCCAGGCGTTCTGATCGACCAGGATCTGCCAATGGGCCGATGCGTTCGGCGCGTGTCCCAGGAGGATCGCAAACGCCGTCCATGTTTCCGGTTCGCTCGCGATACATACCGATCTCTCGGGTGGTGCGGTCGGGTGCGGTTCCACGAAAATCGTTGTCGCGTCGGCATTCGCGACCGAAGGCGGCTCCGCCTGCTCATCGCCTGATGCTGCGACGATGTGCAGCACGCGACCACGCAGGTCATCGAGATCAATAGTCCGTCCTCCGGCGCATGTTACATCGAACAGCGGCACCGGCAGCGGATGCATCCACCTCCCCGAGTTGCGCATGCTCTCTCCGGCATTGTGCGCGCGCAGGTAGTCGATCAGATCCCAGCGGGCACCGCTCGACAAAATGCCGTCGAACCCGGGCATCGCGATGGCGCCGTCCTCAGTCCGGAAGCCGTGCGAGATGAACCAGAACAGCGCGCCGTCGCTGTGCGCCCAAAGGTGCTCCGCCGTAAGATCGGCGGGTCGCAGCGGAAGCGACGGCGCGGACGGTCGGTCGCCTCGGCCGTCCGCGCCATGACAGGCGACACAGTTCGCGGCGTACAGCTTCGCGCCATGTGAGATAGCAGTGGCAGCGAACTCGGTGGGTGAGGTGAAGAAGCTGGTCGGATAGGCGGCGACGAACAACAGATCCAAATGCGGTACAGCGACCGCCACCATGGTCATCGACAGCGCCAGAGCCGGCCATCGGACATGCCGCCAGACGAGGCCGGCGATCGCCATGACGATCGCCCCAACGATTGCGACCAGCGCGACGATCAGCTCGCGCCGCAGGTCGGCATCGCCGAACGCCTCGAGGCTCGGACGCCAGGGGAACGGCCAGATCGGCTGGTCATGCGTTCCCGGTGTACCCGAGGCAAGAAAGCCGGCCGTGATGATCACGAGAGCGCCCAGCACGGATTCTGCCGCGATCGATCGGCGCATGTGGCGGCGCGCATCGACGGATCCATCTCTGGCGATACGTTCGGTGAGCACGAACCGGTTGAGCGCCGCCAGCAGAAGCAGCAGCATAAACAAGCCAACCTTTGCCAGTGCGATCTTCCCGTACGTGGTGCCGAACAGACCAGGCACGCCGCCAATGAATTGCGCGATCTGCAGGACTGCCGTCCCGGCCAGCACTACGATGGCGGCCAGACCGATCGGCGTAAAGCTGCGGCAGGCAGCCGTCGCCGCCGCCACCGGCAAAATGCTGATTGCGACGTACAGCGGCAACAGACCCCCCAGCCAGGCGCCGGCCGCAAGCAGATGCAGGATCTCGGACGCAATCAGCTGGGCGCCGAGACTGCCGCCGATCGCGCCGGCATGGCCGACGAGCGGCTGCACGGCGATCGCGGCGCCCGTAAGCACGATGGCGCCGATACGCAGCCAATGCCTTGCCAGGGGCAGTGCAAGAACGACGATGAGCAGCGCCAGCCGAAGCAGCACCCATTGGCCGAACTGCGTCTTCAGCGCGACCACCGGCAGGGCATGCAGCGTCGTCGCAACGCCGCTCGTGCCGGCAATGGCGGCGGTCGCGACGGTCAACCATGCCGCTCCGGCAAGCAGAGCGCACAGCGCGCTGGCGCGCGCCAGGCGCAGGAGCAAAGCTCGCAGCCGGGTCGTTTCGGCGGCACTTGTCGCGGCTGGTGCCACGATCGCTGCAAACACCAGCGTGCCGAACAACGACAACTGTGCAGCGAGGTGCACGCCGCGCAGCAGAGCCACGAAGATATCCTGGCTGTGCACGCGCTATCTCACGATGAACCGGACGCTCCCCTCGGTCTTGTGCGTCTCGACCGAGGTTGCATGCCAGATCACCGTGAAGCTACCGCTGCCAGTGGACGGAAGTTCGACGATGACTTTCCGGTCTGAATGTCGCCGCCCACCGCGTAGAAAGCCTTGGCAGCCCCAGTTATGCAGCGTGCATGGCCAAAATGTCCAGATGGGTTCCAGCGTTGCAAAGCCACACTTGTTGTACCCTCGGCGCTACGTGAATATCTGGTTCGGCATACTGCGAGACCCATGCCAGCACCAAGGGCGGTACTGGTGGTGCCGCTGTCCGGAACGGCTAGCATTACGTCGTCACCGTACGCCACCCTGGGATCGGCAACCGATTTGGGAATTGAGCGTGGCCGCCGCGAGCAAGCCGACGCAGCAGCCGCTACCGGACTATCTCCGCCCGGGAGGGTTGTAACAATCCCGCGTATCCGCTCAGGCAGGCAAAATTGTCGGTAAGGGTCGGCTTTTGGGGCGGTTGGCATCAGTGGTGATGGGCATGGCCGTTGGGATCAGCGGGAAGCGGATGTTCAGCCAACACCTGGATCCTGGTCGAGAGCCGCTTTGGGCTGGGCCAGCCACCTGGATCGCCCGGCCGCCAGCGCGCTCTAAGCCACCCGTTCGGATCAACCAGGAACTGGCTGCCCGCAAGCGCGTCTGACGTGGTACCAAGCAGGATGGCGAAAGCCTCCCGCGCCTCCCGCTGTGCCACACACCGTACCCCGCCCGGCCGGTCAGCGGCATCCGTTGCCAAGGAAATCGTGACGACAGGCTTGGCGACCTGTACCAGAGGCTGCCCCTGCTCGTTGCCGCCCGGCACCACGATGCGCACCACCTGACCACGCAGATCATCGGTAGCGATGTCGCGTCCGTCAGCGCAATCGCCATTGAACCGGGGGATATGCAGCGGATGCAGGCCCCAGGCGGCCGTTCGCACGAACTCCCCCATGGCGCGGGCGCGCAGGTAGTCGATCAAATCCCACCGGTCTTCGTCCGGTGTGCCGACGGCATGTCCCACGAGCCAAAAAAGATCGCCGTCGCTGTATTCCAGGAGACGGTGCGCCGTCAGGTCAGAGGGCGCGACCGGCAGTGTGCCCGCTGCCGGGCCATCGCCCTGACCCATGGTGCCATGGCAGGAGGCGCAATCCGTCCGATACAGGCGCTCGCCGCGGACGATGGTTGCGGCGGCAAAGCCAGTCGGCGAGACGAAGAAGCTGGTCGGGTAGGCCGCAGCGAAGAGTTGATCAAGGTGCGGGATTGCCACGAGAAAAATGATCACGGCCAACGCGACAGTCGGCCAACGCACTTTGCGCCAGATCAGCCCGATGGCCGCGATAACCGCGGACGTACCGGCAGCGAACAACGCGATGACCACTTCGCCGCGCGGGTCCGGCTCACGGAATACCAACGGGTTCAGCCGCCATGGAAAGGGCCACAAAGGCTGTTCATGTGTGCCCGGCGTGTGCGCGGCGAGAAACGCCGCCGTGATCACCACAAGCGTGCCCAGCACAGCCTCGGTCGCGATGGACATGCGCATGTGCTGCCGCGCGGCTTCCGGCGCGGTCCCAGCCAGTTGATCGGTGAGGACCAGGCGATTGAATGCGGCCAGCGCCAGCAACCCGACGAACAGTCCGAGCTTCACCAGTGCGATCTGGCCGTAGCCGGTTCCGAACAGACCCGGCAGGCCGCCCATGAATTCCGCCACCTGCACCACGGCGGTTCCTCCAAGCACCAGCACCGCGGAGAGGCCGACCGGCGTGAAGCTGTGGCAGGCCGTTGCCGCGGCATTGCGGGGTAGGGTGCCGACCGCGATGAACAATGGCAGCAGACCGCCGAGCCACGCTCCGGCGGCAAGCAGATGCAGAATCTCCGAGATGATCAGTTCAGCGCCGACACTGCCGCCGACCGCACCTGCATGGCCGAGCATCGGCTGAACGGCGAGGGCGATCGCGGCCAGGATGGCGGCGATGGCGATCGTCATACGTCGCGGCGTCAGCAGGGGCAGCACCAGCAGCAGCAGGCCGCAGCGGAGCAGCAGCAATTGCCCAAATTGCGTCCGTACGGCGACCGTCGGCAGCGCGTGCAGTGTCGTGGCTGCACTGTCGGCGCCGGCGATAACCACGGTTTCAACCACAAGCCATGCAACGGCGACGATCAGGGCGCATACCGTGCTGGAGCGCGCAAGGCGCAGCAAGCGCTGCCGCAGCTCCGGCGCATCGGTGGCGGCCTCTGCCATGGCCGAAGGCGCCACGAGCGTAAGGAACACCAGCGTGCCGGATAGCGACACCAGCGCCAGGACATGCATGCCGCGCAGCAGCGCCACAAGGGTCATCAGTGTGCTCATGCGCTATGTGCGCAGGACCGGCGAGCAAGCCTTGCCAGACCAGGGACTGTCGTCGGCCGCCATATGGCGCCTTGTTGGCGGCTTCCCAAGCCCGTACGGTTACACGTGCGAACTGGGCGATACAGGCAATCAGCCCGCTCGATCTGTGTCGTGGCCCGTTGGCTCATTGTGTCAGGGCGCTTCCCGCCGCGTTGTATCGGCACAGCACCCATCCCGCCGATGTTGTTGTGATCGCTCATGCCCGGCCGTCGCGGCGCGCGACCAGACGTGACCGATCTGGATGCCCGCCTCATCGGCCGAGGCGACCAGGGGAATTGCTGTCAGATCGGCAGCGAGTATCGAGCGCATTGCTTTTTCTCTGGATTGCGGTCGTCAGTGTGTGACGGTGAACCGGTAGCTGCCCTCGGTCTTGTGCGTATCGACCGAGGTGGCGTGCCAGATCACGGTATATATGCCGGGAGGTAGTTTCGTTAATGCAATGGACAGCCGCCGGTTATTGTCGGGCGCGACGTGCAGGCCGCCCGCGGACACGGCGGCGCCGTTTGCGTCGCGCACTTCGATCGTGCTGAACAGCGGCTCTACTCTTTCCGTGAACGTCATGGAAACTTCGGGCGGCGAGGCGACTACCTCGCTGCCTGCCGGCGGACTTGCGTGCTCCAGGAACGCATGGGCCGAAGCCGGCGATGCCGAAGACAGCATCGCCAGCGCGAGCAGGGAGATCGTACGCATCAGTGAAACCAATCCACAATGGGTTTGCCGAGACTGTTCGGGAACAGATCGTCGAAGTAGAGATGGAACTGCGCGATCACGCCCAGATGCGAACCGGACTGCTTGTTGCCGGGAATCAGCGCCTCCACGCCCATTGCCCACCAGTCGGACGTGTAGTTGACGCCGACGCCGAACAGGTACTGCGTGCTGTCCTGGTTCGGCTTGCTGGCCGGCGACGACCAGGAGAGTTCGACCACAGGGGTCAGCTTGTTGACGAACTCCGGAAAGCCGAAATCTTTCACCTGAGATTGCAGGTAGCGCATGCTGTACCTGCAGCGACAGGCCGCCGGTCCACTGGTTTGAGGTGCCGTTGTTGAACAGCGGATCGCCGGTATCGGGGTCGGTGCCGGTGACCTTCAGTCCCTTGTTGGCGATCGCATAGCCGAAGGTTCCGGTAAGTGCGAACGGGCGCAGATAGCCAATCGGCAGGTCGCCGAAGCCCTTGCCCCAGAAGATCGTGGGCGTCGTCGAACCTGTGAGGTCATTGTCGAGCGCGTTGCCATTCGAGCCGGTGGCCCCGGTGGGCGCAAATTCCTGGAATACCCCGAGCGACAGCATGAACTCATGCTCGTCGCTGACGTACACTTTGTATTTGAGCCCCCCTTCGAGGTTCTCCCAGCCGTGAAACGTCTTGGCGCCCGGCGTGCGCAGCCACTGATAGCCGTCGCTGAGCGAGAAACCAAAATTCTCGGTGATGCGCTTGTCGAATTCGAATTCCAGCGCGTAGAGCCCGGGCGCCGGTCCCCCGTCGGTCGGCTGCGGCAGGAACGAAAACGTCGGCAGGCTGGCTTCATCGGCCACGTTCGGATCGTCGATCAGCAACGTGCTGATGAACATGTGGGGACCCGCAAATCCGTGTGCGAGCACAGGCTGCACGGCTCCCAGGCTCACGCCGACAAGCGTGGTCAGGAACTTGTAGCTGTTCATAGAAAAGGTCTCCGCTGATGGGTTTGCCGGCGCGGACGCGCACGGCAGACTCAGATCAGCGCAGGTGGACCACGGGGCTGCGCGGCGAACACCGGCTTGACCGGCGGCGCACGTGGACGGTAGGCGTCAAGCAGGACGAGCGTGATGAACGGCCGATCCGGCAATACCGGTGGCGACGACACCAATGCGGCCTGCGCGGCATGGCCGACGCACATAACGCACAGAACGCAATCGTGGCCGGAATGATCCTGCTGCTTCGGCGCCGGCGAGCCATCGTCGTCGGGGTGACACATGCGGATACAGTCGAGTGCATCGGCGGCCTGTGCCTGCGGCAGATGCGCGAGCGTCACGACAAGCAAAATCTGGCACCATGCGGCGAACATCAAGGCGGCAAAGCCCGCGGGGCTTACCCGTCGGTTTGAAGCCAGTCTGTTTCGGTTAAACCGTCCCCGCACGGCGCAAACATTCGATCTGCCAAGGCATCATTGGTAGCTTATTTTGCTGACGGAAGCAAGCAAGACATCATTTCGATCGATTTCTTGGCCGGAACATCTCGGTAGTGCCGGCCAAATCGCCAACCGTCCGCGCACTCCGGAACTCGCGGCTGCCTCCGAAGAAAAAGCTGACGACACACCGGCCTGCCCTCATTGGTGCCGCCGCAGCCACCGAGGAAGCTTCGCAGGTTTCCCAGAGGGCGTCGGAAGGCATGCATCCTCAAAAATCAAGGCCCGGGAAGTATGCCAGAGGCCAGTGCGTGGCGGCGGGCAATGGTTGTGTCTCCGGCATTGCCTGGGGATGCTGTACATGAACATACCGGCACGGCAGGCTGCACCGATTCAGCCTGGCAGGTCTTGGCGCCGTACGGCGCGGCGTACAAGGTCTTCGCCGAGGAATGTCCTAAGGCTTCCCCTGATCGGTTGCATCCGACGACGGCGCACATCGGGCCAGATGCCTACAGTGTCTGCAACCGAACGCTCGTGGCGACCGCCGCCACGTAAATGCAACCGCTCAACGCGGTGATCCAGAAGCTGGTCGGCCAGTCGGTGATGTAAGCCAGCCCAAGCGCACACCATGCCTCGGCGAGCGCCAGCACGACGGACAGCGCAATCCCGTTCCAGAACCGTGTGGTCAAACGCTGCGCCGCCGCAGCCGGCCCGACCATCAGCGCGAACACCAGCAGAACGCCGACGATCTGCGCACATTCCGCCACGGCCAGCGCGACGATTGCCAGGAACAGCACGGAGATCAGGCGCAGTGGAACGCCCTTCGCCTCCGCCAGTTCCGGCTGCAGGCTGGCGAACAGCAATGGGCGCGCGATGACGGCGAGCGCCGCAGTGGCGGTCAAGGCGAGAAGCATCAGCGTCCAGACCGTCGCCGAGTCGATGCCGAGGATGTTGCCGAACAGCAATGCGGTCGCCTGGGTGGCGTAGGTGGTGTAGAAATGCAGGAACAGCAGCCCAAGTCCGAGCGACATCGCCAGCACAATGCCGATCGCAACGTCGCGCTGATGCAGCCGTTCGCCAAGCAGGCCCATGCCTATCCCGGCCAGGAGCGTCAGCGCCGTAAGCCCCCAGAGCGGCGCAATCCCCAACAGCACCGCACCAGTGGCGCCCGCGAAGCCGACATGTGACAGCGCGTGGCCGGCAAAGGTTTGCGCGCGGAGCACCAGGAAGAACCCGACCAGACCGCAAACCACCGCGACGATCCCGGCGGCGGCGAACGCGTTCTGCATGAAGTCATACGTGAACATGGTGCTCGCCATGGTCGTGCTGGTGCGCATCGCGCTCCACGTCGTAGCCACCGGACATGACGAAGATGCGGCCGTTCACATGCACCACCTCGATTCTGGAGCCATAGAGACGCGACAGCACCGGTCCGCTGATGACATCGTCCACAGCGCCCAGCGCGGCATGGCCGGAGCCGAGGTAAAGCACACGATCAAGCGCCCCGAGCAACGGGTTGATCTCATGCGCGCTGAACAGCACCGCAATGCCGAGTTCCTTCTGCAGCGACCTGGTCAGCTCGACCACCGCGCGTTGATGATGCGGATCGAGGCTGATCAGCGGTTCATCCAGCAACAGCAGGCGCGGGCGGCCCAGCAGGGCTTGCGCCAGCAGCAGACGCTGTCGCTCGCCGCCGGAGGTCTCGGCCAACGGGCGTCGCGCGAGCGCGGCGGCATCGACCATGTCGAACGCCCACTGCACCTCGCGGCGGGCATCGGCACCGAGCAACGGCAAACCCCAGCGGTGGCCGTTGGCGCCGCTAGCGACGAAGTCCCAGCCGGAGAGCCGAAGATTGTCCAAGGCGCCACGCGTTTGCGGCATATAGCCGACGGCCGGATTGCCGCGCGCCACCGGTCGGCCCAGCACGCGGATCGTCCCGCTGCGTGGTGGCAGCAGCCCGAGAATTGCACGTATCAGCGTGGTCTTGCCCGAGCCGTTCGGACCGAGCACGCCGACGAACTCGTTGTCGCGGATCGCAAGGTCGATGCCGGCAAGCACGGTCCGGGCACCGAAGGCCAAGGTCGCGCCGGTGAGTTCGACGGCACTCACGATGCAGGCTTGGCGAGGGCCTGTACGACCGCGTCGAGTTCACCCATCATCCAGTCCTGATATGTCTTGCCTTGCGGTTCCGTCTCGGTGACCCCGACGATGGGGATCTTCGATTGCTGGGCGATTTTGACAAGGCGCTGCGTCGCTGGATTGCTTGCCTGGCTGTTGTAGAACAGCAGCCGGACGAGATGCTTCCGCAAGTCGTTTTCGAATGTGGCAACGTCGGACGCGCGGGGTTCGGTGTCGTTCATCACTGCGAGCTGGAATCGTTCGTTGCGCATGGTGAAGCCGAGCGCGGCGGCCATATAGCCGAACACCGGCTCGGTGGCAGTTACGGCGGTCCCACCAAACCTTGAGCGTAGATCGGCGATCTTCGCTTCCATCGGTTGCAGCGAAGCGAGGAAAACGCCCAGCCGCCGCTGGTAGTCTTCCTTGTGTTGCGGATCGCGCTCGGCGAGCATTGCAGCCAGCGCACCGGCATAGACCGGCATCGTCGGCGGGTCGTACCAAACGTGCGGATTATCACCGACCTTCCGGCGCACCAGATCCGCCACCACAATGGTCCTGCGGTTCTGCGACCGCGAAGCGGCGAGCAGCCTCGTCATCCAGGGATCGTAGTCGGCGCCGTTGTAGACGACGATTGTGGCGGCCGACAAAAGGCGGGCAACGGATGGGCTCGCTTCGAACAGATGCGGGTCCTGTTCGGGATTGCTCAGGATGCTGGTGAGCGTGGCACCGCTGCCGGCGATCTGCTGGGCCACGTCGCCATAGAAGTTCTCCGCCGCCACGATGTTGTTCGTGCCGGGAACATCCTGGGCCGCGGCTGGGCCGACGAACAGCGCAACCATCGCGGTCAGAAGACGGAGATTCGCCATTGTTGGCACTACTTTCGGGACGTAGACCATCGGAGCGTAACGCTATAACATAACTGCCTGGAAGTCTAGACCGGCAATGCGTGGTAATCACTGTCCCTACGGAGGACATCGGATGACGGCTGAGTTCTCGCGGCGGACCGAAGGCCTGCTCGATCGGGCGGAGGCGATCTGCGAACGGCGTGGTGCGAACCTGACCGAGCTTCGTCGGCGCGTTCTCGGTCTTGTTCTGGACGCCGTGTCGCCGACCGGCGCATACGAGTTGCTGGACCGTCTGCGGCAGACCCGGCGCGGCGCAGCGCCACCTACCGTCTATCGAGCGCTCGACTTCCTGCTGGAGCAGGGCCTCGTCCATCGGGTCGAGCGGCTATCGGCTTTCGTCGGCTGCGTTGCAGGCTGCACCGCCGATCCCGATGGGGAAAGTCATACGCATGCCGCGCAATTCCTGATCTGTCGCGAATGCGGCAGAGTGATCGAAATGCAGGATCATCATGTCTCCGCGGTCCTTGCGCGTGCGGCGAGGGACAGCGGCTTCGCCATCAGCAGCGCGACGATCGAGGCCGAGGGGCTGTGCAGCACCTGCCGCGGGTCGGTCACCGTGCGACCAGATGCCATCTTATAACATTCTGTATCAAGACCACCCGCTTCGTTCGCATCCGCAGCAAAAAGCGCTTTCCGTCCGCCTGCGCACCGCCGTAACATGGTCGCTGGCGGTTCTGGTCAGCGAAGGTGAGCGCCAACCGATGGATGAGGCGATATCTCGCAGGCGATGTAGCCTGGCACGCCTGTCGGCCGTGGACCTGTATCTGGTGCACTGGTTCGTTCAGACCGCGCGCCCGAGGCCCGTCCGCTCCTCTGCGATTGCACTCAGCTGGATGGGGAATGGCTGGATCTACCTGGCATTGAGCATTGGCAGCATCATTGCCGCCGGCCTGGATGCCATACCCGTCCTGGTCGCGGGAACGGCGAACGTCCTAGCCCTGCATTGCATCTACCCGATTATCAAGCGCCTTGTTGCGCGACCGCGGCCATATCAGCGCGATGCCTCACTTGTGCCACTCCTGCAGGCTCTCGATCAGCACTCGTTCCCGAGCGGCCATGCGATGACCTTGCCCGCAGCGCTTGTACCGTTGTCGATGCAGTTTCCACAGACAATAGGCCTTGCGTTCGCCACCTGTCTGCTCATGGCGTGGGCGCGCCTGGCGTCGGCGCACCACTATCCAAGTGACGTGGCGGTCGGCACCGTACTTGGCTTTTCCGTGTCCTATCCGATATCGGTATACGCCTTGGCAGCGTCGCGACTGGTCTCCTGATTGCCCCGAGCCCCTCGTAATCGATCGACGCGCGTGATGCGCCAACCGACGCGTGCCAGTCCCGTTCCGGTTAAGGGCTATCCGTTCGCGTTCCATGTCGCGTTGGACGGCAACGGCGTCAACGGCCTGGAAGGGATGGCCGGCGTGTGCCTGTTCCTGTTCGACCCCGCCGACAACCGTTACGCATACAAGATCGTGTATTACGATGGCATCGCCGGGGGCCACGCGGTATCGGTCAACCCGTCCGGAACCGTGGGGTATCTCGGCAATGCCGGCCAGCATCTGCTGTTCTATGACGCTCGGACTCTTACTGAAATCAATCGCATCTCGACCCTGCGGTTCGAGACGGCGCGGACATCGCTGCAGGGCAGCACCCATGTCATCTGGCTGTCGGATGATGAGATCGTCACGCCGATCGGGGAGCATTTCTATGCGTTCAAGGTGGACGATCTGGAGCATCCGCGGCGGCTGATCCGGCACGGCGTGAAGTTGCCGCATGGCATGAAGCAGACGGCGTCCGGGCGCTACATCGTGTATGGCTCCATGGATAACCCTGCCGATGGGGAGGGCGGCGAGGCGCGGCATGTCGGCATCTGGGATCGCGTGGACAACAAGGTCACGGTGCTTACCTTGCCGGCGACCTGCTGGCATGTGGCGGTCCATCCGAAGGACGACATCTTCTATGCAGTGTCATTCCGCGTCGTGCCACAGGACCATCGCGACTACCACGAGTGGGGAATGGCCTTCTTGAAGGAGTATGCCTTCGAGATCGATGCGAGACAGAAACGCGTGCGGCGGCATTGGGCGGCGGGGCGCGAGATTCCCGCCCATATCAACTCGGACGTTACGCTATCCGACCACGAGCTGATCTTCTGCAATGGCGGCAGCCAGTCGATCGTCGCCATTGAACTCGACAATTTCGCCCAATTTCGCATCATCGACGAGAAGCCAGATCTGGCGGCGCATGTCGCACGTCCCAGGGAGGTCGCCACCCAGATCTACGACATATTTGCGCGCGGGACGTTCGCTACGAACAGCCGGCATTTTCTCGGTGCGCTGCGCGTGAGCCGGTTCAGTCTGCTGGATTCAGTCTATGCCTGCCAGCTTTCGTCCGATCAGTCGCTTCTGTTCACTGCAAATCGCGGGCTGAACTGGATCACGATCTATGATTATCCGGCCGGAGAGATCCGCATCCGCGTCCCGATGCCCGAATTGCAGACCTATCTGCCATGGCTGTCGCCGCTGGCCGATCCGCGGCTGGGGTTCCATCACAGCGTACTGATCGGGTAGCCGGAACGATACCGACTGCAACTGGCTATTTCGGCAATTCAAACGCCGCCGCCGCTTCGACAATACCGCGCAGGTTGTGCGGGATGATCGTGGTTACGATCGATTCCAGAAAGGCGGACATCAGCTTCTCGATCCCGCCAAGCGAACTGCCGAGCACCCCCGGCCTGAGATCGAAGCCGCCCTCAAACGTGACGCGCGCACCCCGCCCTGCCATAGCCGGCGCGAAAACGGTGTGACCGGCACAGTCGATGTAATCGGTCAGGAAGTTGGGTTCGATCCTCCAGGAGCAGGTGAAGGTTGATGCATCCCATGTGTTCCGATCGATCCAGCTGACCTCATCAGTCTTCAGGATTGAACGGATCACCGGTGGCACCTGATGGCGAACACGCCAATGGTTCACGATATGCACGATGCCGTCCACATCGACGCTCCGATCGAGCTGACGGATTTCCTCGATATCCGCAATGTGCGGCGCGATGTTGATCAGATGATCGCGCATGATGGTCCAGAGTGCCACGTGCGGGCGCTTGAGTACGACGAGGCTGCGGAAGGACTTCAAGCCGTTACTCCCTGGGCGGCGCGGAAGCGGTAGATATCAGTAGCAAGATGCATGCCGGCTCTGATCGCGTGCGAGACGTGCGGTGACGCCGCGAGCCACGAGACCGTCTCGATCAAGGCGGCCCGCGCCGGATCCGGTGAATAGCCAAGTGCCGCCGCCTTGCGGTGCGAATACCAATAGTACCGTCCTACCATCGCAGCCTGCTCACGTGTTGATAGCGGTGCCCGACCGCCAATGGCTGCGCGCAGTTCTTCCGCCGTTGCGGCAAGGAACGAAAGAGTCTGATTAAGCTGCAGGTTTGGCAGCGCAACTCCGGCAAGTTCGGCAATGATGCCGTGGATTTTCTGCCACGTCAGATTTTCCGATCCGAGCAGGTAGCTTTCGCCAGGAGCGCCATGTTCAGCGATCAACGCATGGCCATTTGCGACATCGCGCGCGGCGACAAGATTGCATCCACCACGAAACGTGCAGCCGAGCGGATCGGCGAGATAAGCGACGATGAGCCCGTTGCTCGGACCAAGACGACCAGTGGTTGGACCGAGTGTCATCGCCGGGCAGGCGAGGCGCACGTCGAGCTTCAGCGCCGAACCGAGTTGCAGCGCACGCCGATGCTGAGCAATCTTCGCCGCGACATAGGGCGGCTCTCCGTCACCGCGCGCCAACCCGTCCGTCTCTTCGATGGATGTCCCGGTGTCGCGGTGGCCGAATACCACCGAGGAGGAGGTCACGACGACGCGGGACACGCCCATCCGCGCGCAGGCGGCAAGCATGTTCTCGGTCCCGGCGACCGCCGTGGCGTACAGAGTGGCTGAATTGACACCTGCATAGGCGAAATGCGCGGCACCGTGGAAGACAACGTCGCAGTCGGCGCACGCCATATCAAGATGACGGCCGGGGGTGAGCACGTCGCCAATCGCAAATTCTACCGGAAGTCGCGCCAGCAATTCGCGCCGACTGGTTTGGCGCACCAGCGCACGCACCCGCCAGTCACGCGCCAACAGGGCGCGCACAAGATGGGCACCGATCAGGCCGACCGCGCCGGTCACGAGCGCCTTCATCCGGGCTGACCCAGTTGCGTCAGGTCGCGTTGCGCCGCCTGCAGCAGACCGCCGAGAAACTTCGCGATTTCCGCGACCCAGGGATTTAGGTCCGACAAGGTCGCCTCGGCGGCAGGCTGCGATTGCGGTGACGGCCGGACATGAACGAAGCCGTCCGTGTCGATTTCACGATGCTCCCCGATTTGTTGTGACCCCGATGGATGGATTCCGCGTTGCAGCAGTGGTGCGGCGATGTCGCCAATTCGACCGAGCAGCCGCACAAGTTGCTCCGCGGTGACCGGGGCTGGTTCATCCACGGGCCGCCCGATACGAATATCACGCATTTCCAGCAGCGCCTCGAAATTCACCAGAGTGCGGTCGAAGAACGTGCGGTATGCATGCGTAACAAGCGCCGACTTGATGTCTGGCACGAGATTTAAATCGAACACCTGCCAGAACAGCGGCAGCGCAAAAAGCTGACGTCCAACGATGGTGATGCAGGTTCCTTCCGGTGTGCGCTCGAACGTCGCAATACCGTCATCGTAGGTAGCGGATCCGTTCTCGCTAGCCATCGTCTTCCAGTACAGCCTGTGGCGGTCGGAGCGGTATTCGACCACCTCGAGCTTGCTGACGTTGATCGGCTTGCCCTGGTAGATCACGAGGTAGTTCGGCTGAGGCAGATAGATGTTGCGTTCCGCCTGACGAACAGGACGGCCTGATTCGTCGTACGCAATCGGAACGACGACCCCTCCCAGATAGTCGCTCATGTACTGGATCGTGCGCGCAACATCCACGCGTCGAACAAACGTGTCAAACCCGACCGGCAGCGTTCTGCTGTAGTGAAACACCACGGCGTTCTCGACATAGCGCCATCGCAAACCGTCGGACATTCCGGGCGCACCGGCTGCGATGGGTTCAAGCTGGGCCAGTTCGTTCACCAGTCTCTCGAACGCACCATCCTCGATTGCGGACACGTCAAATCCGAGCGGCACTGAGCGGCGATGCAATCCATCCTTGTCGAACATCGTTCGATACAATTCGACGACCTGCCCAAACATACAGAGCAGCAGGTTTGCAACGACCAACAGCCCTTGGCTTGTCGGACTTTCGTCGGCGTCCGAGAAGAAATCGGCCAGTGTCGCATTCATTCGCGCATCCAGCGGGTTCTTCAACGGAAACAGTTCGGGATCGAGCAACTGCAACCACGGCTCGATCAGGCGATCGAAGGTCACCGCGCCGGCGCGCGCCTGCGTCGATCGGAGCAAAGGCAAAGGGACATTGTGCCAGCCGGCATACGGCGCGAGCGAACCGGACACGATGTAGCGTTTCGGCAATGGATGCCTGCGCAGGACCTGCGCGAATATTGGTGACACGCATGGGTCGAGATCCATCTTCAATGCACCGATATAATCTGCCAGCACGATATCGGATGCCGCGATCAACGTATTCGTACCTGATCGGGTCGGGTGATCGTCGGCCACCCACACCATGCGTGCTGACGATCGCATCGATCAGGACGAAATCGACCGGTGCCACGGCAAGCAGCGCAGTCAGAACGTCGCCAGCGATGCCGTCGACGCCGGTAATGCAGGGTTTTGTCGGCGAGCGGCAGGACACCGATCAGTGTGTCGAGCCCCAGCGCATAACCAGCCTCCTCATCCGTCCGGTTCTTGGCGAAGACGATGCGGATATCGGCGTCGATCCAGGTGCGCGAAATACCTGTGCCGTGCAACGCGCTGCCTAAGGGAAAGACCGTCTCGTCCACCGCATCGGCGAGATCGACGATATCGTAAGTGCGTTTCTGCGGCGTGACAAATTGGTACCCCAACAGGTCGCTCAACGCATGGAGGTCGCGATTATCCGCCCAGAGTGCGCTGGTGTCGGCTGCCCCCACCACTGCGACATCGACAAAGCCGCGGTCGCACAAAAAATCGATCAACACCTCCACCAAAGAGGGGTCGGTTGTCAGCGGTGAGGCCGCGGTGTAGCCGGCGAGTTCGGGCTTGATGACCACGCGCAGCGCGCCGGCCGGCCTATCACCCAATGACCGTTCAAGAATATCCCAGAAGCCACCACGATCCAGTGCTGCCGCCAGTCGATCGTTTTGCGTCGATTGCACATCATCGACGACCGCGAGCTTCGGAATTTCCGGTCTGGCGTTGCTCAGCCGCGACCCCGCTGCGCTCGTCTGCCCGTCGGCGTCTCATCATGCCCCGGATCGGCTTCCGGGCGCACAGGTTTCGCACCAGCCGCGGAAAGCATCCAGGCGCAGACATTCGTGTTCGCCCGTATGAGGCTCCACACAACTTGCGCAGCTTCCTTGAAGTAGATGTCGCCCAACGTCTTGAACAACTCTTTCCAGTCGATCTGGTCTTCACCGAAGCGCTGCAAGGCTTCGCCGTAGCTGCGGTAAGCAAGACCTTGCTGAGTCGCAAGCTCTCTCAGCACCCTGGTTCCTTCGTCGAGCAACGAATTTTGCGATCCCGGCATGACCCGGCTCACTCCATGCGGCAGACGACCAGCCTAGCAAGTCCAGCGCGCCGCATCCAGCACGGTCCGGCAAATTGCCGCCGAACGAGCCATGCTCTAAGGTGGCGCATCCGGCCAAGATAACCGTGCGACATGGCAATAAACAATGGGTGCTTCGATGAGGAAACGCTTTTGGCAAGTGGCGGCGCTGCTTTTCGGCACGACGCTGCTATCGGTCATGGCTGCGGCCACTGCACGAGCCGACACCATCAACATCGCACATTCAACCTGGGTAGGCTACGGTCCACTTTACATCGCGCAGGACAAGGGTTTCTTCAAGAAGAACGGCGTCGACGTTGACCTGATCGTCATGGAAGACCCGAAGGAGCGCTTTCCTACGCTGATGGCCGACAAGATCCAGATGATCGCCAGCACGGTCGATACCGCGCTGCTTTACTTGAAGAAGCCCAACGACTTCCAGTATATCGTGGCGATCGATGATTCCAACGGCGGCGACGGCATTGTCGCGGTCAAGGACATCGCGACGATCGCCGAACTGAAGGGCAGGAAGGTCGCTGTCAACGAAGGCTCGGTGTCCGAATTCTACCTGAACGTGCTGCTGGGCAAGGCGGGCCTGAAGGAGTCCGACCTGGATACCGTCAACATGACCGCGGGTGATGCAGGCGGCGCCTTCGTCGCCAAACGTGTCGATGCCGCGGTGACCTGGGAGCCTTGGCTCAGCAAGGGCAAGGCCACCGATTTCGGGCACCTGCTGGTGGACAGCTCCACCACGCCGGGCCTGATCACCGATGTCATCATTGTCAAAACGATCTGGGCGAATGCGCACCAGAAGGACGTCGCCGGCATCGTCAGATCATGGAATGAGGCTGTCGCCTACTACCGCAGCAATCCGGACGAATCCATCGCCATCATGGCCAAGGGCGTCGGCGGCTGGCTGAAGGATCCAAAGGAGTTCAAGGCGACGCTGCCTGGCATCAAGTTCTATGGTGCCGACGACAACAAGGCTTTCTTTGGCACCGAGGGCAAGCCAGGCCCGCTCGCCACAACCGTCCAGGACGCGATCGACGTGTGGTCGAGCCACGGGAAGTTGCAAGTGAAAGTAACCCCAGCGGACCTGATCAGCTACAACTACATCGGCAATTGATGCCATCATTCCTCGACGCGTACTTCGCGCCGAAGAAGGAGATTCCTCGGCACGTCTACCTGACGGTAAGCGTGCTGGTGGCGGTCGCCATCCTGACGCTGTGGTGCGCTCTGTCGTACGGCGGTGTAGTGCGGAGCGACTTTCTGCCGACTCCCGACGAGGTGGCGGCGGCGGCGATCAGTGGGCTTGCGGACGGCTCGCTGCTGGCCAACACCCGCGTCAGCGTCATTGAGATCATGTCGGGTTTCGTCATCGCCTCGATCTTCGCGGTGCCAATCGGCATTTTGATGGGAAGCTTCAAGGTCGTCGAGGCGGCGCTGGAGCCGGTGACAAACTTTGTCCGCTACCTTCCGGTCTCCGCATTGATCCCATTGCTGATACTTTGGGTCGGCATCGGCATCGAAGAGAAAATCTCCGTCATCTTCATCGGCACGTTCTTCCAGCAGCTTATCCTGATCGCCGATGTCTCGCGCGGCGTATCGCAGGACCTGCTGGACGTATCCTATACGCTGGGCGCCAACCGCCGCACCGTGGTCGCGCGCGTGCTGATTCCTGCGACGCTGCCCGGTGTGATGGACACATTGCGAGTGACGCTTGGCTGGGCTTGGACCTACCTCGTGGTGGCCGAACTGGTCGCGGGCAACAAGGGCCTGGGCTACTTCATCCTGAATTCGATGCGCGGGCTGTTCACCGACAGGATATTCCTAGGCATCATGGTGATCGGACTATTGGGCCTGATCACCGACCAGTTCTTCAAGTTGATGCGGAATTGGCTGCTGCCGTGGGCGGCAAATCCTTAAGGAACCAAATTATGCTCAGAACCGGCTCGCAGTATCTCAACTCACTACGCGATGGCCGTCAGGTCTGGATCAACGGCGAGCGCGTAGCCGATGTAACCACGCATCCGGCATTCCGGCCGATCGTTTCACTGCGCGCCCGGCTGTATGACATGGCGCACGAGGCACAGCACAGCGCGGCGATGTCCTACATCGATGACGCCAGCGGCGAACGCTGCAATCTTGCGCTGAAACTGCCGAAAACACAGCAGGACTGGCAGGACAAGCGTGCCTACGTCGATGCGCAGCTCAATG
Source organism: uncultured Alphaproteobacteria bacterium (assembly GCA_963812475.1). Lineage (GTDB taxonomy): Bacteria > Pseudomonadota > Alphaproteobacteria > Acetobacterales > Acetobacteraceae > JAMXLO01. The sequence continues at coordinate 280,383 of CAWEVI010000050.1, read as the reverse complement.
AGGTCGGTGGGGTCGTCGTGCGGATCGGCGACGAGACGATCGGCGAGCTGTGGTCGCTGTGGGACGGCAAGTCGGTGCTGGACGAGATCGATCCGCGGTTCAGCCAGAACGTCGAGCGGCACATCATGCGGGCTCTGACAGAAGATCCGTTCCATGTGTCGGCGAACACCGATCCGAAGGGCGACCGCTCCAAGCGACCACAGGATCAGGATCCCGACATGCTGCTCCACGCGGTGAAGGAGACGGATGCAGGCATTGTGGTACGCGGCGCCAAATACGAAACGGCAGCGGCCTATGCAAATCAGGCCTTCGTCAAGCCGACGATAGCGAACTGGGGCGACGACAAGCTGTCTGATTACGCGGTCGGGTTCATCGCCGACATGGGCTGGCCCGGCATCAAGCACATCTGCCGTACTGGGTTCGCCGGCCGCGCGCCTGTCGAAGACTATCCGTTATCGAATCGTTTCGATGAGGTGGATACGCTGATAGTGTTCGACGATGTGCTGGTGCCGTGGGAGAATGTACTGTTCTATCGGCATACCCGCGCTGCGACCTTCATACGTGTGACCTTACATCGCTACTCGGCGTTTCCCTACACGCAGCGCATTTTGTATCTCGCGGACATGCTGATCGGCGCGGCGCTTTTCAATGCGCGCCAGACCGGCTTGGACAAGCAGCAGGCCGTGCGTGAGAAACTCGCGGAACTCGCCTGCTATCGCGAGGGGATCAATGCGCACCTGACCGCCGCGATCGCCACCGCACAGCCGAGCCCCGCCGGGCTGCTGATGCCGAATCAATCGCTGCTGTTCACCGGCCGGGTGCATGCGTGCACAAAGCTTCCGGCGATGATGCATCTGGCGCGCGAACTATGCGGCGGACAGATATGCGTCACGCCGGACTACGCTGCGTTTGTCGATCCGGAGACCAGGCCCTGGCTGGAGAAGTTCTACACCGTGAACGAGGCGTGGAGCGCGGACGATCGTCGCCGTCTGCTGGCCTTCGCACGCGACCTGCTCAATTCGGACTATGCCGGCCACCGACTGACGTTCGAGTTGTTCGCGCAATCGCCGCCGTATGCACATCTGAACGCGGTTTACATGAACTTCGACTTCGATGGAGCCCTGCGTTTCGTGAAGAAGGCGGCCGGGTTGAGCGACCGGGTCCTATAGGTTGCGGCAAGCGCCAAAGCTGCACATCGAGAACGTCGCACTGCGCTTTGCCTCCAGGGGTGGCGCGCCGGTCACCGCGCTCGAGAACATCTCGCTCGATGTCGAGGACAAGGAATTTTCGGTGATTGTCGGACCGTCGGGCTGTGGCAAGACCAGTTTGCTGCGTCTCGTCGCGGGACTGATCGAGCCGACCGAGGGCGCAATTTATCTGGACAATGAGCGCGTCGGCGGCCCCGGCAAGGACCGCGGTATGGTGTTCCAATCTTACACGCTGTTCCCCTGGCTTACCGTGCAGGACAACGTCGAATTCGGATTGCGGATCGGCCGTGTGCCGGCGACGCAACGACGCGAGATCGCGCGGCGGTTCATCGTTCAGGTCGGGCTCGAAGGGTTCGAGCGGCTTTATCCCAAACAACTGTCCGGCGGCATGATGCAGCGTGTGGCGCTGGCACGAGCCCTCGCCAACGATCCGGCGATTTTGCTGATGGACGAACCGTTTGGTGCGCTGGACAGTCAGACGCGATCGCTGATGCAGGAGCTGCTGCTGGACATCTGGCAGCAGTCGCACAAAACGGTGCTGTTCATCACGCATGACATCGACGAGTCGATTTTGTTGGGCAACCGGATCTATGTGATGACCGCGCGGCCGGGTCGGATCAAGGAGATGGTGGAGATCGATCTGCCGCGGCCGCGCACCGTGGAGATGCTGACGAGCGGCGCGTTCATGGCTATCAAGCGCCGGATCATGCATTCCATCCACGACGAGGCGATGCGCAGCGTCGCGACCGAGCGTCCTCCCGCTTCGCGGGAGAGGGTGCGTTGAACTCCCTCGCCTGCGAAGCCGGAAGGGTTTAGTGTGGGCGGTCGTCGTTGTTGGTACGGCGGTCACCGGCAAGCCAGCGGGCAAGTTCGGAATGCGCGTCCTTCCGGCGCATCGCCGCAATCCGCTCGGCATCCGGCGCGTCGACAGTGAATTCCAGCCGCAGTCCGTCGGGCGACTTCAGATACATCGACACGCAAAACCCGTGATCGGTCTTGCGCACCGGGATACCCGCGGCAGTCGCACGCTGCATCAGCTCATCGAACGTGCCTTGCGTCACCTTGAATGCGACGTGCTGCGCGCCGCCGTCCTGCTGAGGGGCCCCCCGGCTCTTCCATGCCTCTTCATCGGCGTATTGGAAGAATGCCAGCGCACCGCCATCCTTTATTTCGAAGAAGGTGTGGCAGAAGTCCACCTCGCGGCCGACATCAGGGAAGAACACCCGCTCGCACCAGGTTGCGACCAGGGGAATTCCTAATATGTCCTCGATGAAGTGCCGGTTGGCCTCCTGGTCCTTCACGGCATAGGCGTGATGGTGCAGCCGCAATGGCGCCTCCGCCAGCAGCCTCGCCCCAGTCTGGCCTTGTGGTTGATCCAGCATGTCTTCCTCCCGTCGTTCTGCCAGGACAGGATAGCGCACGGCTTGCATCCAGTCGATTATCCCGGCTCTGATCGCCAGATCGCAATGAGGACCAGGACTTGGGCAGCCCACGCATTCTGATCGCCGGCGCCGGCATAGGCGGTATCGTCGCCGCGCTGGCATTGCTGCAACGCGGTTTTGAGGTCGCTCTGTATGAGCAGGCCGCGGAACTGCGCGAACTTGGCGCCGGCGTCCAGATTTCGCCGAATGGCTCGCGGGTGTTGTGCGAGCTTGGCCTGCAACCGGCGTTGGAGGCGATCGCCTCCGTGCCGACCGCCAAGGAAATGCGGCTGTTCAACACCGGCCAGGCCTGGCGCGTGCAGGATCTCGGCGCCAATGCCGTCTCACGCTATGGCTCGCCATACTGGCTGGTGCATCGAGGCGACTTTCATCGCGCACTGGTCGAGGCACTCGCCGAACGCGCGCCCGCAGCGGTGCATGTCGGCGCGCATTGCATCGGCTTCGAGCAATATGCGACCGGCGTGACATTGAAGCTGGCGAGCGGCGAGAGCGTGCGTGGTGATGCGCTGATCGGCGCCGACGGCGTCCATTCACAAATTCGCGAGGCGCTATTTGGCGGCGCACGTGCCACGTTCACCGGCTTCATGGCATGGCGTGCGGTGGTGCCGATGGAACGCCTGCCAGCACGGCTCCGCCAGCAATACGGCATGACCTGGATCGGCCCGCACGGCCATATCGTCACCTACCCGCTGCGCCGCGGCGAACTGCTGAACTTCGTCACCGCGATCGAGCGCGACGACTGGCTGATCGAGAGCTGGTCGGAGGCCGGCACGGTGGCGGAGTGCCGCCAGGACTTCGCGCGTTGGCACGAGGACGTGCTGGCGATCGTCGATGCCATCGACATCCCTTACAAATGGGCGATGCTCGGGCGGGAGCCGCTGCCGCACTGGTCGGTCGGTCGCGTGAGCCTGATTGGCGATGCGTGCCATCCCACCCTGCCCTTCCTGGCGCAGGGCGCAAACATGGCGATCGAGGACGGCATGGTCCTGGCGCGCTGCCTGGAGGCGTATTCCGACGTTGCCGAGGCACTGCATCGCTATGAAACCGCCCGGCTCGACCGCACGTCGCGCATCGTGCGTGGCTCACTGGAAAACGTATCGCGTTACCATAATCCGCAACTCGCCGATCCTGTGCATGCACAGGCCTTCATGGAGCGGGAATTCGCGCCGCGCGCGATGGAGGCGCGTTACGACTGGCTCTACGAATACGATGGGCGGACTGTGCCGGTCTGAACAGGAAAAGACGCTCATGCGCATGCGATTACTGACACTCTGCGCCGCGGCGCTGTTGGCCCTCGGGCTAGGCGCGGCAGGGGCCGACGAGCCCGTCGAATTCCGCATCGGGGTGGTGGCTTCGGTCACCGGTCCTTTCGCCGCGCCGACCAAGGATACGTTCGACGGGTTCAATGCCTGGATCAAGCAGCGCGGCCTTGGCAGGAAGATCGTGCTGCAGACGCTGGACGACGAGACCAATCCGGTGAACGCGGCGAATGCCTTCCGGAGGCTGGCGTCTGATCCGCAGATCGCGCTGATCTATCTGTTCATCAACAGCAATTCCGCGATGGCGGCTAAATCCTTCGCCTCGGAGTTCAAGGTGCCGATCATCACCGGAGGCGGCGCTGACGCACTGGGCGTTCCCCCCGATCCGTGGATGTTCAAGGTCGCGCCATCGAACCGCGACTACATGATCGCCTTGTCCGAGTACATAAAGCGCAAAGGCTATACCAAGGTCGCGCATCTCTATTCGACCGACACGTTCGGCCAGTACGACCACAGCAACCTGCAGAAGCTTGCGCCACAGTACGGTTACAAGCTAGTGGCCGAAGAGAGCTTTGCGATCGAGGACACAAGCTTCAACGCACAGCTTACGCGCATCCGCGCGGCGAACCCGGACCTGATCTACAGCAGTGCCAGTGCACGGGCCGCAATCCTGGCATTCAAACAGTACAAGCAGCTCGGCCTTACGACACCGCTGGTAGTGGCCGGCTCGGCGATCAGCGAAGCGTTCTTCAATGCGATCGGCAGCCCGACAGCCGCCAACGGCCTTATGATGATGACGCAGCGCGGCTCGCTTGGCGATGGACTCGGTGGCGAAGCGGCACAATACCACGCCGAACTGAAGGAAGGTCTCGGCGGGCGGACTCCGGTTTTCTTCAACGTGTTTGGCTTCGATGTGGGACTGATCGCGGCTGCCGTGGTAACGCAGTCCGACGGCTCGCGCCAGGGCATCCGCGATGCACTGGAGAAGCTGACGGACCTGCCGGCAATCAATGGCCCAGTGACCTACACGACACAGGATCACACCGGCCAGGATTCGCGTTCCATCACGCTCGGGAGGCTGGAGAACGGCAAGCCGGTGCCGGCCGATTGATGGACTCCTCGATCTTCCTGCAACTGCTGCTGCCTGGGCTGACCACGGGCTGCGTCTATGCATTGGTGGCCCTCGGGTTCGTGCTGTGCGCGAACGTCTCCGGCGTGGTGAACTTCGCGCAGGGCGAGTTCGTCATGCTGGGCGGCATGGCCGCAGCCTGGCTGATCGGACTCGACGTGCCATTCGCCCTGGCAGTCCTCGCCGCGACCGCGATCGGCGCGACGGTCGGCGCCGCACAGGAATTTTTCACGCTTGCGCCAGTGCGACTTCGGCCGCATTTCATCCAAATCACCACCACCGTCGGTTTCGCTGTCGTGTTGCGTGGCATCACGCTGATCGTCGCCGGCAAGGATGCGCTCAGCCTGCCGGGTTTCTCCGGCGACGGAGTGATCGTTCTGCTCGGTGCCATCGTGCCGGTGCAGAGCCTTTGGGTCTGGGGCGCAACCCTGCTTCTCCTGCTCGGCACCTTCACATTCCTGCGCTACACCAGCATCGGTCGTGCTGTGCGCGCCTGCTCGATCAATCTGCAGGCGGCGCGACTGATGGGCGTGAATGCCGAGCGGCTGCGCGTCATCGTATTCGGGGTCAGCGGCGCGACCGGCGCACTGGCTGGCGTGGTGATCACACCGATTGTCCTGGCGAGTTGGGACGCTGGCCTCACCTACAGCACGAAGGGTTTTATCGGTGCGATCCTGGGCGGCTTCCGGTCGCCCTCGATCGCCGTGCTCGGTGGTCTTTTCATTGGCGTTTTGGAATCGCTCGGCGCCGGCTACGTTTCCTCCGGCTGGAAGGACTTTATCGTCTACGGGGCTCTGTTGGCCTGGCTGCTGATCCAGGGCGGCGTGTTCCTGCGTGGCCGCGCCGGTGTCGCGGCGGGCGGCCAGTGACCGGCTTTCTCTCGCGTCGCAAATCGCCAATTGCCGCGCTGCTGTTCGTCGTTGCAGTGGCGCTGTATCCGCTGGGCTTTCCCGACAGCTATCATCTCGGCGTCGGCATCACCGCCGGCGCGATGGCGGTCAGCACCGTTGGCGTCGTTCTGCTGCTTGGCCTGGCGCATCAGCTTGCGATCGGCCAGGCGGCGTTCAGCATGATCGGCGGCTACGCCAACGCGATCCTGTGCGTGCGCTACGGCTGGGACCCCTTTGCGGCACTGTTCGCCGGCGCCGTCATGGCGATGGCGCTCGCCTATGTCATCGCGGCGCCGATCCTGAAACTGCGTGGCTTCGTCCTGGCGATGGCGACGCTCGCGCTGCACCTCATGCTGATCGTCGTCGCCGTCGAATTGGCGTTCACCGGCGGACCGATGGGCGTGACCGGCATTCCGAAGTTCCGCGTCTTCGGCATTTCGCTCGCCGATGACCGTATGTTCTTTTGGTTTGTCTGGCTCCTGGTGTTCCTCGCGATCTGGATCGGACTGAACATCGACCGCTCGGCGATCGGCCGAGCGCTCCGCGCGATTGCGGCCAGCGAGGAGGCGGCCGGGTCGGTCGGCGTCGACAGCGGCCGACACAAGGTGCAGATGTTCGTCATCGGCGCCGGCATGGCGAGCGTCTCCGGCAGCCTTCTGGTGCACTATCTGCGCGCGACGGATCCGACGGTGTTCGGCTTCGGCTACACCATCAACCTGATCACCGGCACGATCATCGGCGGCCTGACATCGATCTGGGGTGGCGCGCTGGGAGCGGCCATCATTATCTTCGTCCGCGAATTGCTGCGCGATCTGGCTCTGCCACTGTGGGAATCGGTCATCATGGGCGCGCTTACCGTGATCGTGCTGATTGCCTTCCCGCGCGGCATTGCCGGATTTGTCAGCCGTATCTACGACCGTCTTGCCGGCGACCACGACCCGCCCCGCGTCATGGTGGCGGAGCCGGGCGCGATAGCATTGCCGCCGCTGAGTGATCCGCCATTACCGGAAGCGCCGTTTCTGGAGGTGGCTGGCGTTTCGCGCTCGTTCGGCAGCCTGCGGGCGGTCAGCAATGTCGGCTTCGAGGTTCAGCCCGGTTCCATCACCGCACTGATCGGCCCAAATGGAGCGGGCAAGACGACGCTGTTCAACCTGATCGGCGGCTATCTCGCATTGGACGAAGGTGTGGTGCGCTTCGAACGCCAGGAAATACAGGCGCTGATGCCGCGCGATGTGGCACGGTTGGGGATTGGCCGCACCTTTCAGAACCTGCAATTGTGCGACAACATGACGGTGCTGGAAAACGTGATGTGCGGCCAGCATCGGTTCGCCACGCAGGCGGTATTGCCAATCGCGCTGCACTGGATCGGCGAGCGGGAGGAAGCGGAGGTGCGGCGCGCCGCGCTGGAAGCGCTTGGTTTCGTCGGGCTGCAGGGAGCGGAGCTTCAAGATCCCGCGGCGTTGCCGTTCGGCCATCAGCGTCTGGTGGAAATCGCGCGCGCCCTGGCGCTGCGACCACGCCTGCTGCTGATGGACGAACCGGCATCCGGCCTGAACGATGCCGAAACCGAGCGACTTGCGGAGCTCATCGTGCGCATCGCGGCCCTCGGCGTGACGGTGCTGGTGGTCGAGCATGACATGCGTCTGGTCATGGGTCTGGCCGACCACGTCGTGGTGATGGACCATGGGGAGATGATTGCGCAGGGGCCGCCGGATCTTGTGCGCGACGACCCCGCTGTCATCGCAGCATATCTGGGTCAGGAAGTTCGCGCGCGTGCTGCTTGAACTCGACCGCGTGTCCAGCGGTTACGGGCGATCGCCGGTGCTGCATAAAGTCTCGCTCGCTGTCGGGGTCGGCGAAATCGTCGCGTTGATCGGTGCGAACGGGGCGGGAAAGAGCACTCTCCTGAACACCGTGATGGGCCTGGTGGCGACATCGTCCGGCGGCATCCGGTTCGATGGGCGCAGCATCGTGCATCTGCCGACGCCCGCGATCGTCCGCGCCGGGATCGCCCAGGTGCCGGAACGGCGGCAATTGTTCGGCAGCATGTCAGTCGAGGAGAATCTGCTGATGGGCGCTTACACCAGCGGCGATCGCCGCGCAGTGACCACTGCGCTGGAGGAGCAGTTTTCTCGGTTCCCGATCTTGCGTCAGCGTCGGCGCCAACTCGCGCGTACCCTGTCCGGCGGCGAGCAGCAGATGGTGGCAATCGCGCGCGCCACCATGTCGCACCCGATGCTGCTGTTGCTGGACGAACCGTCGCTCGGCCTCGCGCCGATGGTCGCCGCCCAGATCATGCGGCAGATCGTCGCTCTGCGTTCGGCGCGCGGCACCGTGCTGATAGTCGAACAGAACGCGCACGCGGCGCTGGCGATCGCGGACCGTGGCTACGTGCTGGAGAATGGGCGGATCGCGATCGAGGGACCTGCATCCGAATTGCTGGTCAATCCGGCGGTGCAGGAGGCCTATCTCGGCGGCCAGGGCGGCCACTACGCGATCGAAGGCCGCATTCGCAGCAGGAAGCTTGCGATTTTGGGACGGTGAGGTTGTTGGTGGCCCGAAGCAATGACTTATGTTACCGCTGGGTCTTTACGTCATGGGGAAAAAATGCCAGTGCTTGCGCGCGTGCTTCTGTTGTTTCTTCTCGTCGCTGGCCCCGCCGCGGCCCAAAGCGAATTCAAGATCGGCGTCGTCGCTTCGCTGTCGGGCGCTTTCGCCTCTGCCGCGACCGACGAAAACGCCGGCGTGCAGGCCTGGGTAAAGGCGCGCGGTCTGCCGGGCCACACCATCGTGTTCGAGACGCTCGATGACGAAACCAACCCGGTGAACGCCATCAATGCTTTCCGCCGCGTCGCCAGCGATCCCACGGTCACGCTGATCTATGCACTGACCAACAGCAATTCCGCGATGGCGATCAAATCGATCGCGTCGGAATTCAAGGTGCCGATCGTCTCGAGTGGCGCGGTGGAAGCACTCGGCGTACCGGCAGATCCCTGGCTGTTCAAGGTCGCTCCCGGACCGCGCGACATGATGGTCGTGCTTTGCGAATATGCGCGGAAGAAGGGCTACAGGCGAATAGCATCGCTGCACGGCAAGGACACGTTCGGCCAGGCCGAGGAAGGATATCTCCGGGGACTTGCGCCGAAGTACGCGCTGGAGCTCGTGACGGCCGAGGAATTCAACCCGGAGGATAGCAACTTTACTGCACAGATAGTCAGACTGAAGGCCGCCAACCCTGAACTCATTTACAACGGCGCGACCGGGCGGCCGGGCATCCTGACGTTCAAGCTGATGCAGCAGATGCAGATCACCGCGCCCGTGGCGGTGCAGCAGGCTGCCGTCAGCAAGGCGCTGTTCGACGCGATCGGCGGACCCGACGCGGCCGACGGGTTGCTGACACCGAGCCAGATCGGCGCGTTCGGCACAGTGATCGGCGGCGACACGGCACGGCTCTATACCGAGCTGCAGCAGGCGCTGGGCCGCACCCCTGTGTATCTCAACACGTTCGGCTATGATGTCGGGCTGATCACCGAGGCGGCGGTGAAGAACTCGGACGGCACCCGCCAGGGTATCCGCGACGCGATGGAACGTTTGAAGGACCTGCCCGGCGTGAACGGTCCGGTGAGCTTCACGCCGCAGGACCACACGGGCCAGGATTACCGCTCGCTCACCATGGCCAAGCTGGCGAAAGGCGTCCTGACGCCAGCCGATTGAACAGTCCGCGAAGGAAAACGCTCATGAAGTTCGGCGTATTCTACGAACACCAGCTCCCGCGGCCCTGGACCGATACCAGCGAATTTGACCTGCTACAGCAATCGCTCGATCAGTTCCAGTTCGCGGACCAACTAGGCTACGACTATGCCTGGGTGGTCGAGCATCACTTCCTGGAAGAGTACTCGCACTCGCCGGCGCCGGAAGTGTTTCTTGGCGCGGCGAGCCAACGCACCAAGAACATCAGGCTTGGCCACGGCGTGATCCAGCTCACCACCAACCAGCCCCATCGCGTGGCCGAGAAGGTAGCAACACTCGATCTGCTCTCGGGCGGACGTGTGGATCTCGGGATGGGCGAGGCCGCGGGGCCCGCGGAACTGCACCCGTTCGGCGTGCGCGTGCGCGACAAGCGTGACCGCTGGGAGGATGCGGTGCGCGCCATCATCCCGATGTTCACCCGCGACAGCTGGGAATACCATGGCCAGTACCTACGACTTTCCAGCGCGGAATGTGATTCCCAAGCCGCTTCAGAAGCCGCATCCGCCGCTCTGGGTTGCCTGCTCCAACATCCGCACCATTGGCGACGCCGGGCAGTGGGGGATGGGCGCGCTCGGTTTCAGCTTCGTGTCGCCGGACGCGGCGCGCGCCTGGGTGCATCGCTATTACAACAATCTGCTGCATCGCCCGAACCTGTTGAGCGAGTACCAAACCAATCCCAACATCGCTATTGTCAATGGTTTCATGTGCGCGCCGACAGACGAGGAGGCAATCGAGGCAGCGTCGGGATGGACGTTCTTCATCTTCGCGCTGAGCTATTACGGTCGTAAGGGCATCGATGCGCCGGGTACCGGCAATCTGTGGCGCGAGTACCAGGACTGGCGGCAGACCGACAAGGCGAAGCAGGCGCTGCGCAACGGTCTGATCGGCTCGCCCGAAACCATCCGCAAGCGGTTACGTCAGTTCGAAGATGCGCATGTCGATCAGGTGATTTTGCTCAATCAGGCCGGACGCACCAGCCACCAGGCAATCTGCGACAGTCTGGAACTGTTCGCGCGCGATGTCATGCCGGAGTTTCATGCACGCCAACCGGCGCAGGATGCATGGAAGGCCGATGTGCTCGCGGGCCGCATCGTACTGGAAGAACTGGAGACCGAAGCCTACGACCTCTATGCGCACCAGAACGAAGACATTGTCCGCCTCACGGCCGAACAGCTCAAGCAACGCATGGCCGAGAAGGAGAAGGCCGCGCAGGGCGCCTGATCCCAACGCATGTTCGGCCGCGCCGGTTCGTGGCTCGACCCGTTGCTATTCCGCCGCCCGCGCCGGCGCGTGTTCGGCGAACAGCGGCATCACCTCGCGAGCGAGGCGGCGCATGCTTTGGCGTCCGCGTCCGCCGCCGCCCGAGCCGCCACCGTTCATCAGCACGTAGCCGACCCCGACCTGTTGCAGCGCTTCCAGCCTGCGAGCGATCTCATCCGGATTGCCATAGATCGCGCTGTTCACGTTGACCGAATGCGGATCGCCGGTGGCGCGGTCGGGGCCACCATGCACCGTTCCGTCCGGGCGTGTTGCAAGTTTAAGCTGCCGCATGCGGTTCTGCAGCCTTCGGTCCAGCGCCGCGTCGCGTTCCGTCTCGCTGTCGGTGACGAAGAAGGCGCGGGTGACGCCGATCTGCATCGGATCGTAGCGGCGACCCGTCACCTCGGCCGCCGACCTGAACCAGGCGATGCTCTGCGCCACATCGCCGGGCGAGGCGTACTGACCGAGCAGAAGATTGAAGCCACGTTCGGCAACGTTGCGGATCGAGCGCTCGCTGCCGGCGCCCATCCAAATCTGCGGATGCGGCTTCTGCGCCGACGGCGGCTCGACGACGATGTCGTTGAACCGCCAGTATTTGCCGTGATGCGAGAAGCGCTCTTCGGACGTCCACGCCTTCAGCAATACCGAGACGGACTCCTCGAATCGCGCGTCGGCTTCCTCCATCGCCACGTCGAACCCGGCGAATTCATTGTACCGATAGCCCTTGCCGATGCCAAAATCCAGCCGACCGCCCGACAGCAGGTCCAGCGTTGCCGCCTGTTCTGCCAGCAGAACGGGATTGTGCCACGGCAGTACGATCACCGCAGTGCCGAGCCGTAGGGTACGGGTGCGCGCACCGAGCCATGTCAGCAGGTTCAGCGTCGCCGAAACCTGGCCGAAGCCGGTGAAATGATGCTCCACGACAAAGGTGCCATGAAATCCAAGCGCCTCGGCTTCGACGTTGTATTCGATAAAATCGCGAAACCCCTCGGCGCTGTCGAACTCTCCGCTGCCGCGGCGCGCAGCTGCGCTGCCGAACAATCCGAACCGCATGGTACTGATCTCCCGTCATCCTTCGCCCACTAGGTTAGGCGTTGCGCCGCAATGTTCCAAATGCCGCCATTTGTCGGATGGCAGCGCGCGGACTAGCGTGCGACCCTCAGCACAGGATGTGTCCCATGGAGTTCGGCTGGTACCACGAATTCCACCGCCAGGTGGAACAGCAATCGGACGCCGACGCATTTGCGCAGGCGCTAGACCAGGTCGCGGACGCCGAACGATGGGGGCTCGATGCGATCTGGCTCGCCGAGATCCACCAGCAGGCGTCGCGCTCCGTGCTGTCCGCACCGCTGACCGTCGCCAGCACAATCGCTGCGCGCACCAGCCGCATCAAGATCGGCACCGCGGTGCAGGTGTTGCCGCTGTGCCATCCGCTGCGGCTTGCCGAGGAGACCGCCACGATCGACCAGATCAGCCGCGGCCGGCTTCTGCTGGGCGCCGGTCGCAGCGGCAATCCGCGATCCTACGCCGCCTACGGTGTGCCCTATGCGGAGAGCCGCGAGCGCTTCTTCGAGGCGCTGGAGATCCTCAAGCTGGCTTGGTCGCAACCGAGTTTTTCTTTCGCCGGCAAATATCACAGCTTCAACGAGGCGCGTGCGGTGCCTCGGCCATATCAGCAGCCACACCCGCCGATCCGTATCGCCGGAGCCAGCGAGGACACGTTCCCGGTGCTTGGCGCACTCGGCTATCCGTTGTTCGTCGCGGTGCGCAGCGGCTCGCTGTCCGCGCTCGCGCCGGATCTGAAGGCATATCGTGATGCCTACACGGCGGCGGGCCATCCCGGCAGAGGCGAAGTGTATCTGCGCTTATCACTACATCTCGCCGACACCGATGCGCAGGCACTGGAAGAAGCCGAGCCCAGCATCATGCAAGGCTACAAGTCTCTGACCACGCGGCTGGAAGGCTCGCCGAACAGCCGTCGGCGGGCGGAATTGGAGACGGTGCGCACGATCACCTACGACCAGGTGCTGCGCGACAAGGTTGTCGTGGGAAGCCCGGAGCGGGTGACGGATCGGCTGCTGCAGTTGCGCGACGAGTTGGGAATCGATGGCATCCTCGCCGAGCTGAATTTCGGCAGTCACATTCCACCGGGGATGATGATGCGGTCGTTGCAACTGCTTTGCGAGAAGGTGCGTCCACATTTTGTGTAGGCGTGGGCCGGGCAGGCGATTCCGCTGGGTTCCCGCTTTCGCGGGAATGACGATTTTCCCGATTTGAATGGATAATGTAGTTCGCCCCATGCGCGACACCGCCGATTTCGCTATCCTCTTCTCCCCGTTCGAGCTGGCGGGCAAACGGCTGCGCAACCGAATCACCCACGCGTCGATGAGTCTGCTCGCCACGCCCGCGGGACGGGTGACGGATCGGCTGATCCAGTACCACGCCAATCGCGCCGCCGGCGGGGCTGCGATGACGGTGACGGAACCACTCGGCATGATGCGGCACCAGGCCGGTCTGCCACGCGTGCAGGTATGGCGGCGCGACGACGCGGACGGGCTGAAACGCCTGGTCGATGCGGTGGAAGGCCAGGATTGCCGTCTGCTCGGGCAAATCCAGGATGCGGGACGCGGGCGCCACTATCCGGGACGCAACTCGGAAGCGATCGGCGCGTCCGCTCTGCCCGACGATCTCTCCTGGACGGTGCCGCGGGCGCTGACGGCAGGAGACGTACGCGATTTGATCGAGCAGATCGCGGACTCCGCATCGCACCTGAAGATGTGCGGCTTTTCCGGCGCCGAAATCTCCGCTGGACATGGGCACCTGTTCCATCAGTTTCTCTCTCCCTGGTCCAACCGACGCGATGATGAATTTGGTGGCGATTGGGAAGGCCGAACTCGCATTGTCGCCGACTTGGTGAGGGCGTTGCGAACGGCGTGCGGGGCAGACTTTATCGTTGGGCTGAAGCTCCCGGGTGATGACGGAATGCCGGGCAGCATCGGCCCCGCAGAAGCCGGCATCATCGCTGATCTGCTCACCCGTTCGTGCAATGTCGATTACGTCTGCTTCGCGGGTGGGGCTCATGCACGCACGCTGGAGATGCACACGCCCGACCGCTTCGGTCCGCCGATGCCGTACATGCATTACATCAAGGAACTGCGGCACCGTTTGAACGGGGTGCCGTTGATGGCGCTCGGACGCATCACCGATCCGGCGGAGGCGGACGGGATTCTCGCGCGCGGCGAGGCGTCGTTGATCGCGCTCGGCCGTCCGCTCGTGGCCGATCCGGCGTGGCCGCGCAAAGCCGCGCAGGGGCGCACATGGGACATCCGCTACTGCCTGTCGTGCAACACCTGCTGGGGGGCGATCGTGACGATGCATGTGCCGATCGCCTGCGTGAACAACCCGCGCGTCAGCCGACCCGACGAAGTGGATTTTGTCCCGTCGCGGACCGAGACACCGAAGCGCGTGGTGGTGGTCGGCGCGGGCATCGCGGGGATGGAGGCCGCCTGGGTTGCCGCCGCGCGCGGACACGATGTCACGGTGTTCGGCGCGTCGGATGCGATCGGCGGCAAGGCATTCCTGCGCGAGAAGTTGCCGGGCGGAGAGACGATTTCCTCAATCTATGACTATCAGACCGTTGCGGCGCACCGTGCCGGAGCGCGCTTCGTGCTGGGCCGGCCAGCGACGGCGGCGGATATCGTGGCACTTCAGCCGCACGCCGTAATCCTGGCGACGGGCTCCACGATGATCGCGCCCGACTGGCTGCCCGCCGGCGCGCGCGCGGAAGGATATGTGCCCGACCTACGTTCCGCGCTGGTCGAAATATTGCGTCACGATGCCCGCCAGCCTGGTACCGCTGTGCTGTTCGACACCGACCACACCGAAGGAACCTATGCCGCGGCCGAAGCGCTGCGCGCGCGCTTCGAGCGGGCCGTGATCGTAACGCCGCGCGACACGATCGCCAGCGACGTGCAGATGGTGACGCGCCAGGGCATACTGCGCCGCATGGCGGAGCAACGCATCGAAGTGGTCACGCTGTGTGAACCGCGTTGGAGCAACGCCTGCGCCGAGGGACGGCTCGACATCGTCAACATCTACAACGGCAATGTCCGTGTGATCGATGATCTGGCGTTGCTGACGTATGCCACGCCACGCGCCCCGGACGATCAATTAGCTGCACCGCTGGAGGCGGCGGGAATCCCGGTCATACTGGTGGGAGACGCACGTGCACCGCAGGAGATGCTGTTTGCCACCGCAAGCGGACATGCGGCTGGCGAAGCCGTCTAAAGCACGTCACGTGCCAATGAGCGCGCGCGTCGGGATGCGATTGCAGGGGCAACAGTCGGGGCTGCGCCGGTACCGAACGATCTCATGGAGACGTCCATGCCAAGAGTGAACGTGGTCAACATCCAGCGCATCAGCGCGGCGGATCGCGCCAGGATCGAGGCGGTTGATCCATCGGTGCATCTGGTTGACGCAGGCGGCTGGTTCGACGGTGAAATTCGGGAGACCTGGCCGACCTATGCCGCCTCACGCTATCTGGCGCCGGGCGTCGCCGGCTCGGGCACGCGCGAGGAACGCGACCGGCTGCTCGCCGAGGCGGACGTGATCCTCGGTGGATGGCCATTCCCGTTCGATCTGCGTGCGCGTGCGCCGCGGCTGCGGTGGTTTCATCAGCGACCGGCGGGAGCGAGCAATCTGCGGCTGGGCGATCTTTGGGGCAGCGACGTGGTGGTCACGACGTCGCGCGGGTCCGGCAACACACTGGCGATGGCGGAATACGCGATCGCGGGGATACTGCACTTCGCCAAGGGATTCGACCGCGCCGTGCTCGATCGGGAATCGGGAGCATTCGATCATCGCGCGTATCGGCCGCTGCTGATCGAGGGCAAGACGGTGTGTGTGGTCGGCGCTGGCGGGATCGGCCGCGATGTCGGCCGGCTCGCCGCGGCGCTCGGCATGCGCGTGATCGGCACGCGGCGGCGCCCGGAGCCTGGGGCGCCACTTCCGACGGGGTTCTCCCAGCTAGGGGGTACCGACGATCTCGACCGGTTCCTGCGCGAGAGCGACTTCGTGGTGATCTGCTGCCAGTGGACACCGGAGACAACGGATCTGATCAACGCGCCGCGGCTGGCGGCGATGAAGCCTGGGTGCGTGCTGGTCAACGTCGCGCGGGGCGAGATCGTGGACGAGGCGGCGCTCGCGGACGCGCTTGGGCGCGGGCATCTGCGGGGCGTCGTTTTGGATGTTTACAATGGGGAGTTCGAGCATTTGCCGCCCGCGAGGTTGTGGCGCGATCCACGGGTGCTGATCACGCCGCATGTCTCGGGGGCGAGCGATGAGAGCCGGCATGGGGCGATTGAAATTTTCTGCGACAATCTGCGGGCATGGATCGAGGGGGCGCCGCTGCGGAACGTCATCGATTGGGAACGGGGTTATTGAGGGCGGAGGTTACCGGCAGGCGGCCGCCTACGTTTGTGCCACCGCGCCCGACCAGGGCGAAGCGGCATCGCTGATGCCGGTGCGGATGCCGCCCGCAGATTGCACGATCACATTCGGGCAGGCGAAGTTGATCGGCACTGCACTGTGCTCGACGACCTCCAGCGGACCGTCCGCCGCCAGCGCATCCAGCACCGCCGCAGGCAGCCGTCTGTCGGCGCTGGCGCTGCCGGCGCTGGAGACGTTGATGCGCGGATGATGCGCCGCCGTCTCCACGTCCATGCCGAAATCCGCGATGAACGTCATCAGCTGGAACACCGCCGCCATGATGCGCCGCCCGCCCGAGGCGCCCCCGGTGAGGAACGGCCGGCCGTCCTCGGTCAGCATGATCGGCAGCATGTTGCAAAGCGGCCGCTTGCCCGGAGCGATCGAGTTCGGCATGCCCGGCCGCGGGTCGAACCACATCATGCCGTTGTTCAGCAGCACGCCCGATTGCGGCAGCAGCACGCGGCTGCCGAACGAGGACATCAGCGTGGTGGTCATCGCCACCGTGTTGCCCTCGGCGTCGCACGCGGTCAGATGCGTGGTGCAGCTTTCGGCCGCCAGCGGCTCAGACTCGCCAAGACCGGCCAGGCGTTCGGCGTAGGCCGCCTTCATCACCCGGGCGAGCGTGCGATACCACGCCGGCGACGGCGCGGCACCGCCATATGGCGCATCGGCCATCCCCTCCAGAACGCGCTTCAAGCGTCGGCGCAGCGGTCAGCCCGCCGGTGAGTTGCAGTGTCCGACCGCGCCAACCCACCTCCTCCGCCGGCCGGGTGCGCGCCTGGCAGTTACGCAGATCGTCCAGTGACACGACGCCACCGAGCGACTTGATATCCGCGACGACCGAGGCGGCAACGTCGCCCTCGTAGAAGTCACGCAGCCCAGCCTTGGAGAGGCGCTCCAACGTCTCCGGCAGGTTTCCCTGGCGGAAGAAGCCGGGCTTGCCCTGATAGGGCGGCGCCGGCGGCAATCCGTTGGGCAGATAGACGCTTGCCGTCGTCGGATAGAGCCGAATTGCTGAGGCGGACGTGGCGACCTTCAGTGCGGTGTACCAGTCCTGCGGCAGGCCGCGCTTTGCCAGGGCGATGGCCGGTGCGATCACCTCGGCCAGCGGCAGCTTGCCCCATTGCCGGTGCATGTAATCGTAGCCCGCGACCGAGGACGGGATCGCGACCGACAACGGGCCGTGGATGTTGATGTCGCCCTCGACTTCGGGCCACGCGAACAGATCGGTGGTCATGCGGCCGGTCAGCCGGTAACGCGCGGGGTCCGCCGCTGCCGGCGCGCGCGGGCCGAAATCCACCACCTCGGCGCGCTGCTGGCCGGAGCGGTGCACCAGCGCAAAGCCGATGCCGCCGAGGCCGGAATTCCACGGCTCGTGCGTGGCCAGCGCCAGCGCCGTCGCCACCGCGGCGTCGATCGCATTGCCCCCGGCATCCAACACCGCAACGCCTGCTTCCGCGGCGCCCTTGGCCTGCGACACCACCATGCCGCGGCGGCCCTTGGCGGATGGCTTGCTGAGCTGCCAGTACTGCGTGACGTGTGGCGGAGGTGTGTACTGCATCTTCTCTTCCCGTCTCATATCTCAGCAAGGATGCGCTTGAGCCGTCATCTATGCACGGCGCCGCGCTGTTCGACAAACCGATGGGAACCACCGCAGCAGCCCGGGCATCTCGATTGACGGGACACCGGCTGGCGCGGAAGATCAGCTGACGTGATTTGCCGCGCCCTGCAAGACAAAAGGCCACTGGAAGCGTCGGAGGAAACGACATGAACTGCTGTGGTTGCTGTCACG
The DNA here is from genome assembly GCA_963812475.1 of uncultured Alphaproteobacteria bacterium. Lineage (GTDB taxonomy): Bacteria > Pseudomonadota > Alphaproteobacteria > Acetobacterales > Acetobacteraceae > JAMXLO01. The sequence goes on along the minus strand of CAWEVI010000050.1, from coordinate 262,166 downwards.
CGTTGACTCGCAGGCAATGGGTATGGGGCACGATCGTGACGTCCGTCAGCGCGATGCTCGCGGGCGGCATCGCACCGCGCGGCTCGACGGCTGCGGCGCAAACGGCCGCGAGCACGTCTGCCGCGCTTGATGTCCTGCGCAAGTCCGTCTCCGTCGATGTCCACACGCATGGCGGGACGACTGGGATCATCTCGAAAGCGCCGCCCAACGACGACCTTGCGACGGGCATGCGGGCCGGATCGCTTGCGGTCGCCTGCCTCGCCGACGTGCCGGACATGCCCCTGCTCGGTAGGACGCCGGCGGGCGTTCCCGGCGTCGTGCGCATGCCCGCCCCGGGAGAACTCTACCAGTACCATCTCGACCGCCTCGCCTGGGTCGATGAAATGGTGGCGAGTCACGGCGTGCGCCGTGCCCTGACCGCGCAGGATATCGCTGCGGCGCATGCCGAGGGGCAGCCGGTTATCGTCATGGACATCGAAGGGTTCGACTTCCTGGAGCAGAAATTCGAACGGCTCGAGGAGGCGCACCGGCGCGGTGTCCGGCATGCGCAGCTTGTGCATTTCACGCCGAACGACATCGGCGATTTTCAGCTTGGTGCGGTCACTCACAACGGGCTCACCCCGTTCGGCGCCGAGGCGATCCAGGCGTGTCAGCGGCTCGGGGTTGTCTGCGATGTTGCACACGCCACCGAAGCCACGGTGAAGCAGGCGGCCAAGGTCGCCACGAAACCGCTATTGCTGTCGCACACCGCGATCGCCGATTCGCGGGCGATGGGCCCGACCCCGCTGAAGGGGCGCCAGATCAGCCCTGACCACGCGAGGATCATCGCCGAGACCGGCGGTTCCATCGGCATCTGGCACTTCTTCCCGAGCCTGGACAAATATGTCGATGGGATGAAGGAGATGGTCGATGTCGTCGGCGTCGATCATGTGAGTATCGGCACCGACCAGCAGGTGTCGCCTGGCAGTCTGCAAGACTATGCGCAATGGGTGCAGTTGGTCGCGGCGATGCTGCGAGGTGGCTTCAGCCCCGAAGAAACGGGCAAGATCGTCGGCGGCAACTATATGCGCATTTTCCAGGTCGCGGTCGGCTGACACAATGATCCGCCGCAAACGCGGGTCCGTTGTCGACATGCATCAGTCGCCGGTATTTGCTGAAGTCTGGCAACGAACTGAAGTCTGACGACGAGAGGTGGCCAGTGAGCCTGCTCATCGTCGCCGCTCTCGTCTGGATCGGTATCCACATCGGCATTGCCGGGACGCGGTGCGCGATGTGATTGCCGCACGCATCGGCGATGGTCGGTTTCGCACTGCTGCTGTACCTCCTGACCAGTTTTGCGACCGTCGCAGAGGCGAAGGCGGCACTGCCGAGCATCCTGGTGAACCGGTCATCGCTGGCGGTGTTCAAAATGCCGGTACTGCTGCATGTCACGCTGCATGACGCCGGCGGTGCGAGCCTTGTCATCGAATATGTCGGCGGTCGGCTGACGATGTTTGACAACCCGACCGGGGTGATGACGAACGCGCCGCCCTTCGACTGGCACCTGGCACACCTGGGCATGTACCTCGATCTATCGGTCACCGAGCCCAGGCCGCTGACACTTGGCACTTTGACATTGTCGCCGCCAAGCTCCGGTGCGGGGTCGGTGGGGCTGCCCGGCGATATGACCTCGCCATCGCGTTTCCTCCGCGCTTTCCTGTTTTCCTACAGTGCGCCAAAGGAACCGACCAGTGCCGATGCGGTGGGCTTGGCGTTCCACATACTGAACACCTTCGACATCGTGCCGGGCACCATCCGGACATCGGCCGATGCAACGGCGGGTGGTGGGGTCAACGGCACCGAGATCACCGAGTGGAGCGTGGTCGCGGACCTGAAGGCGAGGCAATACTACGTCCGCACCTTCGATGATCTGCAGGCGCGGGAGGGAGACCTGGACAAGGCCGGCCTCGACGGAACGGCGATCCGCACCATCCAGGTCAGCCAGCCGGAGTCCACGCTGAACCTGACGCCCTGAGCGCAGGCCTCTGCCCGTTGCCATCCAAGCGGGCTTGGCCGAACGTGGCGCAAGCAGCACGAGGTCGAGACACCCGGATGTACCTGAACAATTTCGCCCAGACCACGCAGCCCCTGGATATGACTGAGTCCGACGAATTCCGCCTGCTGCTCGCCAGTGCGGCTGACCTCGGCATTCCGCACGCGCCCGGGGTACCGTATTGGTCGCGCAACATCGTGTTGCGCCAGTTGCGCTTTCATTTCCTGGAATGGGGGGCGCGGGATGCCCCGCCCATCGTGCTGCTGCACGGTGGCCACCAGTCGGCGCATTCCTGGGACCTGGTCAGCCTGCATCTGGCGCGCCGCTATCGCGTGCTGGCGCTGGATCAGCGCGGCCATGGCGACACCGAGTGGGCGCGCGACGTGACGTATTCCAACCATGAGATGTCGCTGGATGCCGAGGCGTTCATCGGCGCGCTTGGATTGGAGCAGCCGATCCTGATGGGCCACTCGATGGGCGGGCGCAACGCGATGCTGCTGACCAAACGTGACCAGACGCTGCTGCGCGCGCTGGTGATCGTGGATGTCGGTCCGGAGGTGTCGGATCGCGGACGCCAGGTGATTGCCGGTTTCGTGCGCGACAATGAGGAGTTCGACGATCTGGACCACTTCGTACGTAACGTGCAGCAGTACGATCCGTACCGCTCGCGCGAGCACATCGAGCGCACGGTCAAATACAACATGCTGCAGCGTGCGGACGGAAAATTCGTCAGCAAATGCGATTCAAATCCACGCCGGCTGGGGCTGGTGCGCGGCAGCGGGCCGCTTGAGAACATCACGCTTGATGACGCGCGCGCATTCAGGTTGCCGGTACTGGCGGTGCGCGGCGCAAACTCCGCCATCCTGACGGCTGATGCGGCGGAGCGGCTGCGCGATGCGTTGCCGCAAGGGATGCTGGTGACGGTGCCGGATTGCGGGCACAACGTGCACGGGCAGAATACCAAGGGATTCATCGACGCGGTGGGCGGGTTCCTGGAGGCTCATAGTTGACGCCAACTTGAGCAAAGGGCGAGACGTTAGTCTTCCCCGCGCCTGAGGTGAATGCGCACACGACCAGGTTCGACGACCCACAATGATCGAGCGAAACTATTTGTTGCAAGAATTGTCAACATTTCGCGGAGCCGATCCACCAGACTTTGCGGCGTGGCCGGTGTGCCGGGCTCGAGGACGACGACACCTGGACCAAGCTCCGGAGGAAATCCGAGGACATGGCCGAAGTCATGGCCAAACGTGACCAGCGCACCTTCCTCCTGACCGAATACGGAGAACAGAGCTTCATCGGTGGCTCCCGACAGGTCCTGATCGCGCACTTATGCATGGCCCGCCACCGCAGATCCGCGGATCAATGACGATGCGGTCGAGCAGACGGGTCGTGGGGCGGTCTCCTCATCGGCAGTTTGTACCATCGAACGAGCGTTGGCGATGCTTTGGTTTCCTGCGTGGTCACCCGAACCGCTCCAACCGGTAGTGTGGATCGATCGGCTCACCGTGCAGCACCGCATCGGCGGTGATCCGCCCGACCACCGGACCCAGCGTATATCCGTTTGCCGCGACAGCATTGAAAAAGCCCGGCAACCCCGGCACCTCCCCCAGTATCGGGGCGCGGTCGATCGCCGGGTTTATCCCAGTCCAGGACCGGACGATGTTGAGGCTCCGCAACGCCGGCAGGACGCGGGCGCAGACCCACAGATTGCCCTCGATATTGCGGCGCAGATTGTGCGTGCGGCCGCTCGACGGATCGAAGCCGCCGAACCAGCCGCCACCCACCAGGAAGCCGCCGCTGGCCTGCTGCTTCAACGACAGATGCCGGTGCGCCAGCGCGACCAAATGGCGCGTCAAGGGCGGCGCCGGCTCGGTGACGATGACCTGCTGCACCGTGCCGGTGACCGGCAGGTCGAGGCCCACCATGCGGCCGACGTGTGCCGCCCAGGGGCCGGCCGCGTTCACCGCGCGGCCGGCCGTGATCGAACCCTTGCTCGTCGTCACCCGCCACGCAGCTCCATCGCGTGCGATCCCCTGCACCTCTGCCCCGCGGAGCACGCGCGCGCCGTGGCGTTGCGCCAGCTTTAACACCGCCATCGTACCCCGCAGCGGGTCGCCATACCCCTCCGCCGGAACGAAATCGGCACCCATCATGGTGTCTGCCAGGGCCGGGGCCAGCTCACGCAATTCGTTGGCGCCGAGCACGTGGCTCTCGATCCCCCAACGGCGCTCCATCGCGGACTTGCGGCGCAGCCAGTCCATGCCCGCGGCACTGTCGGCCAGCATCAGCCCGCCCTCGGTGCGAATGCCGAGGGTCTCGCCGGCTTCTGCCGCGATCTGCTTCCACAATGCGATGCTGCGCGGCGCCAGCGGGAGAGTGTGCGCGGCGGGGCCGCCATCGTCGGGCGTATCGTCGTCGAAATCGTAGGACAGCAACTGCACGTGCAGACTGCCCGCGTTGGCCGTGCTGGCCGCCATGCCGGCCTCGTCGCGCTCGGCCAGCAAAACGTCCGCCCCGTCCTTCGCCAGGAAATACGCGGTGCACAGCCCGGCCAGGCCGCCGCCGATCACCAGCACATCGGCGTGGCGCGTCTCGGCCGGAAGGTCGGGCAACGGATGCAGGTGCACTGGCGGGTTCGGCGCCCGCAGCAATGGCGCCTCGAACTCGGGCGCCTCGAACATCAGCGGTGCGGCCGGCACCGGGCGCAGCGGCGCGCGCGGCGCGGCGAACGCGAAGTCATCCGGGGCATCGGGACAAAGGCGGGCAATGGTGGCGGAGCAGAAGCGCCCCTGGCAACGGCCCATGCCGGCGCGCGTCGCCTTTTTCAGGGCCGGAAGGGACGTGAGTCCGCCCGCCAGCTCGTGGCGTAGCCGTCCGGCTGTCACCTCCTCGCAGCGGCAGACGATGGTTGCGTCAGTCAGCGCAGCGGTCGGCGGTGCGCGGAACATGCGCCAGAGCGCGTCCTGGAACGCCAGCGCGCGTGCCAGCGCCGCGCGCGTCGCCGGTTCATCCGGCGCGTTCAGCCCGAGGTCCCGGGCCGCGGCCAGACCTGCGAGCCGGCCGCGCGCCATCGCGACGCGCGATCCGCCGAGTGAAGCGCCATCGCCGATTGCGAACACGCCCGAGACCGAGGTGCGTCCGTCATCGTCGGTCTCGGTCGCGAGGTGGCCGAGGCCGGCATCGACGAAGCGGTGGTCCGCGCCGAGGGCGCGCGCCAGACCGGTCTCCGGTTGGAAGCCCAGGTTCAGGGCGACGACATCCACATCGAACGTCCGATCCGCGACGTGCGCCGATCGCACGCGCGCCTCGCCGTGCAGTTCGGTCACCTGCGCCGACCACAGCACCGGCACGCCGGCGCGCTTCAAACGCACCAGCATGCCGATCCCCTCGCGCACCAGGTCGGGGGCCGTGCGCGCCATCGTCCAGGCGCCGCGCCACTCCGCGAGGCTGGGACGGGGCGCGGCCTCCACGACGGCGAGCGGTTTGACACCGCCCGCCAGCAGTTCACAGGCAAGCTGCAGGTTAAGCGGGCCGCTGCCGGCGATCAGCACCCGTTCACCCGGACACACCCGCTGCGCCCGCACGAGCGTCTGCAACGATCCGGTGGTCATGACGCCGGGCAAAGTCCACCCGGGCAACGGCACCGGCCGCTCGTGTGCGCCAGGCGCCAGCACCAGACTCCGAGGCCGGTAGGTCACCGCACGCCCGCCCACCAGTGCCGCAATCTCGTCCGCAGCGAAGGCGCCCCAGACTGTTGCCTCGGTCTCGATCCGAGCGCCTGCCGACATGGCGCGTTCGCGCAGCTCGGTTCCCAGGCGGAACTGCGCGTCCGGCGCGACATCGGCGTAGCTGTCCGCCAGCGGCTTGGCGTATTGCCCGCCGGTAGCGCTGCGCTCGTCCAGCACGACGACGCCCGCTCCGGTCTCGGCCGCCGCTATTGCCGCGGCCAACCCGGCCGGTCCGGCGCCGACCACCAGCACGTCGCACGCCCGCTCGTCCGCCTGCACACCCGTGGGTTCGGCGCCGAGCGCGGCGAGCGGCGGGATCGCATCGCCAGTAACGATCATGCCGTCGGCCACCCTGGTCATGCACGCGCGCTGGCCGATGCGGCCGTCCACCGTCACCACGCAGTCGAAGCAGGCGCCCATACCGCAATGCAGCCCACGCGGCACGCCGCTCGCGGTGCGGCGGAACGCGAGGATGCCTGCGGCCGACAGTGCAGCGGCGACGGTCTCGCCTTCCAGCGCGGGGATTGGAGTTGCATCGAACCGGAAGGTGATGGAGCGGCCAACCGGCCGGATGGAAGGGTGTGACAGGCGCATCGGTTGGGTTCTAGTGGGTGAGGGGATGGCGGCAAGCCCGCGTCGCCCCTGGCTGGCGAGGGCTGCCGCCAATTTAGGCGAACTGCCTGTTCAATCGCCGAACATCAGCACGCCGACGCCGGCTTTCCTGGCACCAACGGATGGCACGCCGCTCGCATATACCCACTCCTGCATCCAGGAGCGTCGTCATGTGTGAACACGGCACAATCGACCTGTCCCAACTGCGCACCGCTCGCCTCGACCGGCGCAGTTTCCTGCGCGCCAGCGCGGCCAGCACGCTGACCCTTGCCCTCGGTGCGCGCGCCGCGCATGCCGCCGATGCGCACATCAAATCGACGCACGGCTCGGGTTTTTGCAACCTGAATTACTTCCTGGCGAACGCGCTGCAGACGGCCAAGGACGATGGTGTATTGCTCGACTTCGTCATCACACCATCCTTCGCCGAGCAGGTCACGTTCCTCGGCGCCGGCCAGGTGGATGCGGGACTGATCCCCTACACCAGCTTCGTCGCGCTGTTCGATGCGGGCGCGCCGGTGAAGATCATCGCCGGCGGCGGCATTCAGGGCTGCGTTCTGGTGGCGCAGCCGGAACTCGACACGCCGGAGAAATTGAAGGGCAAGACGCTGGGCACTTTCCAGATGGACACGCTGGAGGTGCTGCCGTTCGACTGGATGAAGCGGCACGGCGTGAACTTCAAGGACATCAACGTCCGCTACATGGGCAACACGCCCGAGGCGGTGGAGGCGTTCAAGGCCGGCGCGCTCGACCTGATCTGCACTATCGAGCCGTACGGCACCGCGCTGCTGAACGACGTGAAGGACAGCGTGATGCTGTCGGACGGGATCGACATCTACGGGCCCGGCTACACCGACTGCGTGCTGGCGGTGCGCGCCGACATGATCCAGCAGAACCCCGCCGCGCTGAAGTCGCTGATCAAGGGCATGATGAAGGCGCAGTACATGGCCGAGACGCAGCCCGACGAGACGCTGAAGATCCTGGTCGGTCCGTACTACAAGACCTCGATGGAGAATGCGCGCATCGCAATGTCAAAGCAGCCGTCGGTGGTGGACGCGCGCAACCAGACGCAGTTCATCCTCGATCGCGTCGAGTCGATCGTCGAAATGGGTTACATCAAGAAGAAGCCGGGCCGGGATGCGATCGACTGGACGCTGCTCGAGCAGGTGATCGCCGAGAACCAGGACCTGTATGGCAAGCTCAAATACAAATCCGCTGCCTGACGCGGCACTGCGTCCGTTCGGCGGCTCGGCGTTCGGCGCGCTGCCCTGGGCCGTGATCGCGCAGACCGGGCAGCGTCTGCTGTGGGGCGCGGTGTCGATCGGGCTGTTCGCCGGGCTGTGGGAACTGTGCTGGGCGCTCGGCTGGTCCGATCCGAAGCTATTGCCGCCGCCGCACGTCTTTATCGGGAACATCGTCGATCAGGCGAAGTTCTTCAACACCGTGAACCGCTGGCAGATCGGCGCCGGCGGTGGGACGGGGCCGAGCCCGGCAATGGCAGTGGCTTACACGGTACCTGTCGTCCACCGGGCGCGTTCTGACCGGGCTGGTCATCGCCTTCACGCTCGCAATCACGACGGGCGTGGCGATCCGCTATTTCCTGCTGTTCGAGCGGCTGACATTGCCGACGATCACCCTGCTGGCGCCGGTGTCGCCGATCGCGTGGCTGCCGGTGGCGATCTTCCTGTTCGGCATCGGCAACGGGCCGGCGGTGTTCATGGTGGTCGTCGCGTTGTTCTTCCACATGGTGCTGGCGACGATCACGCAGATCGACGGCGTGAACCGAAATCTGATCAATGTTGCGCGCACGATGGGGGCGACCAAGCGGCAGATTTATTCGCGCGTCGTGATTCCGGCGATCCTGCCTGGGTTGTTCGTTGTGCTGCGGATGAACCTGTTCGGCGCATGGATGGTCGTGCTGATCGCGGAGGCGACCGGCGTGGGTTACGGGCTCGGCCAGGTAATCATGCTGGCGCGCAACACGTTCAATCCGTCACTGGTGTTCTTTACCATCGGGCTGATCGGCGTGCTTGGATTCACCTTCGATCTCCTGCTGCGCCAGGTGCAGCGGCGATTGTTGTATTGGGTGCCACGCGAGGTGCTGAGTGGCATCTAGCCCGGTCCGCCCGTTCTCTTCAAAGGACGCGATGGTTTGCCGCGCCGTCGGCAAGACCTGGGCTGCAGGCACACCGCGCGCGCACGAGGCGTTACGCAGTATCGAACTGGACGTGGCGCCCAACGAATTCGTGGCACTGCTGGGCCCGTCGGGCTGCGGCAAGTCCACGCTGCTGTATTTGATGTCCGGGTTGGAGGCGACCAACGGCGGCGAGATCTGGTCGTTCGGCGAACGTGTCGAGACACCATCGCCGGAGCGCAGCCTGATCTTCCAGGAGACCTCGCTGTTTCCGTGGCTCTCGGTCTGGCAGAACGTCAGTTTTGGGTTGTCGATCAAGGGTGTCTCGGCAGGGGAGCGCAAAGATGTGGCGCGTCGTGCGCTGGCGCGGGTGGGACTGTCGGAGGCGATGGACAAACGTCCCGACGAATTGTCTGGCGGGATGCGTCAGCGGGTTGCCGTGGCGCGTGCGCTGGCGATGCGGCCGCGCCTGCTGCTGATGGATGAACCATTCGCCGCGCTGGATGTGCAGACGCGCGCCAAGATGCAGGACTTCCTGCTGGATGTATGGCGCGGATCTGGGGCGTCTGTGGTGTTCGTGACGCACCATATCGACGAGGCGGTGGCGCTGGCCGACCGTGTCGTGGTGTTCACCGCGCGGCCGGGGCGGGTGAAGACGATCGTTCCGATCGATTTGCCGCGACCGCGGGATCCGTTTTCGCCCCAGGCGGAGGCGTTGCGTCGGCAATTGACCGGTCTGCTGCGGGACGAGGTGGATCGCGCGTTTGCCGAACAGGAGGCTTTGACGGTGGAGTGACGCACCTCTCCCCCAACCCCCTCCCGCAAGGGAAGGGGGAGTTTGGTTTTCATGACTCCCCCTCCCCTTGCGGGAGGGGGTTGGGGGGAGGGGCCAAGAGACCGGGAGAACACTATGCCCACATCACTGATCCGCAGCCGCGCCACGGTTACGCACGCGCTCGATCGCCACAGTTGGAACGAGATCCAGGACGGCGCGGTGCTGCAGGAGGACGGCACGATAACTGCCGTCGGCACCTACGCCGACCTGTCCCGAAAACATCCAAACGTCCCGGTAATCGGCTCGGGCAACGAGATTCTCCTACCTGGCTTCATCAACGGCCACCACCACGTCGGGCTCACGCCGGTGCAACTTGGCTCGCCCGACATGCCGCTGGAGCTGTGGTTCGTCACGCGCATGGTGGCCCGCAATCTGAACCTGTATCTCGATACGCTGTACTCGGCGTTCGAGATGATCGCCTCCGGCATCACCACGGTGCAGCACATCCATGGCTGGATGCCCGGCAAGCTCGGCGAAGTTGAACAGCGTGCCGATGAGGTGATCCGCGCCTACGAGGATATCGGCATGCGGGTCTCCTACTCGTTCGCGGTGCGCGATCAGAACCGGCTGGTGTATCAGCGCGATGAGGACTTTGTCGCCAGCCTGCCGGCCGAACTCCGTGACCCGATGCAGCGCTGGTTCGCGCGGTTTCAGCTCTCGCTGGACGACTACATCGCCCTGTTCGAGAACCTGCACGAGCGACACCAGAACAAGAGCCGCGTGAAGATCCAGTTGGCGCCAGCGAATCTGCACTGGTGCTCGGATGTTGCGCTGACCCGACTGGCCGAAACATCGCGCAAATACAACGTGCCGCTGCATATGCATCTGCTGGAGACGGCGTACCAAAAGGAGTACGCCCGTCGTCGGGGCGACTGCACGGCGGTGGAGTACATCGATCGCTTCGGTCTGCTTGGACCGCAACTTACGTTGGGCCACGGCGTCTGGCTGAACGAGGCGGACATCGACCGGTTGGCCGCGACCGGCACCTGCGTGTGCCACAACTGCTCGTCGAACTTCCGACTCCGCTCCGGCGTTGCGGCGCTGAACGCGTTCGAGGCGAAGGGGATCAACACCGCGATCGGGCTCGACGAAGCCGGCATCAACGACGACCGCGACATGCTGCAGGAAATGCGGATGGTCCTGCGCGCGCATCGCGTACCGGGTATGGGCGACGACGTGCCGACGCCGGCGCAGGTGTTCCGCATGGCAACGTCCGGCGGCGCAAAGACCACCGCATTCGGCGAGCGCCTCGGCGTGCTGGAGCCCGGGCGTGCCGCGGACATGGTGCTGATCGACTGGCGGCAGGTCAGCTATCCGTATCTCGACGAGGCGATGCCATTGCTGGATACAGTGCTGCAGCGCGCCAAGACCGAAGGCGTGCGCAGCGTGATCTGCGACGGCGAGGTTATCTACACGGAGGGCAAATTCACCAGGATGGACCGCGACGGTGCGCTGCGGGCGTTGCACGACGATCTGAACAAGGCGCTGGCGGACGATGAGGTGGAACGTCGGCGACTGTCGAAGGCGCTGCTGCCGCATGTGCGGACGTTCTACGCCAACTATTTCGATCCGGCCCGGCATGAGCCATTCTACCGGCCAAGCTCACGCGTCTGACCGGAGGTTTGGCATGGCCGAGTTCGATCTGGTGATCCGTGGCGGCACCGTAGTGACGGCCGCCGACACATTCCGCGCCGATGTCGGCGTGCGCGAAGGCCGCATCGCCACGCTGGGCGAGAAGCTGGACGGCGCGCAGGTGCTGGATGCCGGCGGGCTACTGGTGCTGCCGGGCGGCGTCGATACGCACTGCCATATCGAGCAGTTGCGGCCGACCGGCGGTGCGGACGAGGAAAGCTTTGTCACCGGCAGCACCGCGTGCCTGGCCGGCGGGACTACCACGGTCATCACCTTTGCTGCGCAGTTCAAGGGCCACGGCATCCGCGACACGCTGGCCGAGTATCATCGGCGCGCTGCGCAGGCGATGGTCGATTACAGCTTCCACCAGATCATCACCGATCCATCGGATGCAGTCGTGCACGACGAAATTCCTGAGGTGGTCGCCTCGGGCGTGCGCAGCCTGAAAGTGTTTCTCACGTATGAACCGTCGCATTTGGACGATCGCGAATTCCTGCGCGTGCTGGCCGCGGCGCGACGGACCGGCGCGCTGGTGACGGTGCATTGCGAGAACTACGAGGCGATCCGCTGGCGCACCGAAGCGCTGATGGCCGACGGGCGCAGCGCGCCGAAATACCATTCATGGTCGCGGCCGAAGATCGTCGAGCGCGAGGCGACGCACCGTGCGATCGCGCTGGCCGAACTGGTGGATCAGCCGATCCAGGTTTTTCATGTGTCGTGCTCCGAGGTGGCCGAGGAGATTGCGCGGGCACAGGCGCGCGGGCTGAAGGTGTGGGCGGAAACCTGCCCACAATACTTCGTGCTCGGCGCCCAGGACATGGACCGGCCGGGCTTCGAAGGGGCAAAATTCATGTGCAGTCCCAGCCCGCGCGACGCTGCAACCAGTGAGGCGCTGTGGGGCGACATCCAACGCGGCACGCTCGATGTGGTGTCTTCCGACCACAGCGGTTCGAGCTATGAAGGCGAAGGGGGCAAACGCATCCACGGCAACAACGCGCCGTTCCCTGACATTCCCAACGGCGTTCCCGGTCTGGCGGCGCGACTGCCGATCGTATTCAGCGAAGGTGTGGCGCGGGGGCAAATCGACCTCAACACCTACGTGCGGCTGGTCGCGACCAATCCGGCGAAGCTGTTCGGGCTCTACCCGCGCAAGGGGACCATCGCGCCGGGTTCGGACGCCGACATCGTGTTATGGGATCCGGGCAAGCGTGTCACCATCACCAATGCGCTGATGCAGCATACGATCGACTATACGCCATATGAGGGAATGGAGGTCACCGGCTGGCCGGTGGCGACGGTGAAAGGCGGCCGCGTGGCGATGCGCGACGGCAAGGTTCAGGCGGAGCCCGGGAGCGGTACGTTCCTGGCCCGTGGACCCTACGATCTGATCAAGCCCACCGGTGTATTGCCTGATGGTTTCGACGCTTCGCGCTATGTCCCATCGCTAATTCCGTAGACCCGCAGCGCCGCCTCCCGCGATACATAACCCAACCGCACATCGCGCCGCACCGCTTCCGGGTCGCGCTGCTTCGCCGATCCCATGCCGCCGCCGCCCGGCATCTCCACCACCAACCGGTCGCCGGGCGGGACGACTGCCAGCCCCTTCGGCTTCAGCTCGGCGCCGGACGCCAGCGACAGCCGACCGGCATGGCCCGGTCCGCCGCCATGGCGACCCCGCGCCGGATACTTCACGCGCTCGAAGCGGGCAAAGATGCCAAACGCCGCATCTTCGCGCGACGCAATCTCCATGACCTGCCCAAGCCCGCCGCGATGGCGTCCGACACCACCGGAATCCTGTCGCAATTCCTTACGCCAGATCACCAACGGAGTGATCGCTTCAGTCGCCTCTACCGGCACATTGCGCACACCCGAAGGGAACGGTGTTGCCGACAAACCATCCTGCAATGGTCGCGCTCCCGCACCACCCGAGTGGAAACTGTTGACCATGAATGGCGTGCCGGCCGCTTTGCCGATGCCGGTCAGCCCGTGCCCCGCGATGAGGTTCAGCGTCCACAGATTCGATGTGCCTTCCGCCGGCACACGCCCCGGCAGCGCCTGATCCAGGCAGCCATACACCACGTCCGGCAGCATGTGCCCCATCACCGAGCGCGCGTAAACGGCCGCCGGGTGCGTCGCGCTGAGGATCGTGCCTTCGGGCGCGGTCACGCGCACCGCATCCAGCGTGCCGGTGTTGTTTGGAATGTGCGGCGCCACCACGCAATTCACGCCGAAGGTCGTATAGGCTTCCGTATAGCACATCGGACAGTTGATCGCGTAGGACGACATGCCCGACGTGCCGGTATAGTCCACATGGATCGTATCGCGGCCGATCGTCAGCGTACCGACCAGATCGATCGGCGCCTCGTAGCCATCGATGCGCATCGTCGCACTCCAGGTGCCTTGCGGCAGTTTGCCGATCGCTTCCGCCATGCCTCGGCGGCTGCGGCTGATGATCGCCTCGCCCAGCATGTCCAGATCGCGCAACGCGAACTCGCGCATCATCGCCACCAGCCGCCGGCTGCCGATCTCGTTGCACGCGATCAACGCGTAAACGTCGCCGATGACCTGCACCGGCTCGCGCACGTTGGCGCGGATCATCGCCAGCAGGTCCTCGTTCATCGCGCCGGCGCGCGCCAGGCGCAGCAGCGGAATGAACAGGCCCTCGTGATAGATTTGCCGCCCTTCCGGTGTCTGCCCGACGCCGCCCATATCCACCAGATGTGTGGTACAGGCGAACAGCGCGACAATCCGCCCGTCCATGAAGGTCGGCGACACCACCACCAGATCGTAGAGATGTCCGGTACCCTTCCATGGATCGTTGGTGACGTAGACATCGCCTTCGTTCATATGAGGGACCGGGAACACATCCAGGAAGTGCCCGACTGAACGCGCCATCGTGTTGATGTGGCCCGGCGTCCCGGTGACGGCCTGCGCCAGCATCCGCCCCTCGAGATCGAACACGCCGGCCGAGATGTCGCCCGCCTCGCGCGCCGAGGTACTGAACGCGGTGCGCACCAGGGTCTGCGCCTGCTCCTCCACGACAGAGAGTAGACGGTTCCACATGATCTGGAGTTCGATCTCGGCGATGTTTCTGCGCGTTGTCATCGTCATGGCCGGGCGTGGCAGTGAGAAACATCAGGTGTCACGCGCCGGTCTCCTCGATCACGATGTCGTCGCCGGCGCCGATGCGCATGATGAAGCCGCTCGGCACGATGGTCGAGGTGCCGTCTTCAACAATCACGGCCGGCCCCGCCAGATGTGCACCCGTCCGCAATGCGGCGCGGACGAAGACCGTTGCCTCGACCGCCTCGCCGCTGGCGGTCTCGACGATGCGGCAGCGGCCGGACGGTATGGCTGCGCCGGCATCTGCCGGCATGTCCTGTCGTGCGGGCAATTCATGAGGTTCCGAAAGCGAGAGGGTCCAGGTCACCGCCTCGACTTCGAGCCGTGGAATGATGCGGCCATAAAGACGCGCATAGGTGGCATCGAATGCAGTGTGCAGCGCGGCGGGTTCAAGTCTGCCATCAGGTAACTGCACCGCCACTTCGTGGCCCTGGCCGCGATAGCGCATGAAACCCGTGCGCGTCTCAATCAGTTCACCGTGTGGTACGCCGAGCCGCACCACCGCTTCGGCCTCGGTGCGCATCTCGGCGAACAGCGTGTCGATCTTCGCCTGTTCCAGCGCATCGAGCCGCACCAGCAGCGTGCGCACCACCTCATAGGCAATCGGTGCGCCAAGGAAACCTAGCGCCGAACCGACGCCGGCATCCGCGGGTACGACGATGCGGCGAATGCCCAGCTTCTGCGCCAGCCGTGCGGCGTGCAGCGGCGCCGCGCCACCAAATGCGATCAGCGTTCGGTCCGACGTGTCCTTGCCGTTCTCCACCGCATGCACACGGGCCGCGCTCGCCATCGTCTCGTCGACGATCTCGGCAATGCCGCGCGCCGCCTCCTGCACGGGCATCGACAGAGGCGAGCCGATCGTCGCCGTCACAGCCTGCAGCGCCAGCGTGGGATCCAGCGCGATCTTTCCGCCGGCGAAGCGCGTCGGATCGATCCGTCCCAGCAAGACGTTGGCGTCGGTGACTGTCGGCTGAGCGCCGCCGATGCTGTAGCAGGCCGGGCCGGGGTTGGCCCCTGCACTGTCCGGGCCGACGACGATGCGCCTCAATGAATCGACACGCGCGATGGAACCGCCACCCGCGCCTATCTCCACCATGTCGATCACCGGAATGCGCACGGGAAAACCGCTCCCCTTGGCGAAGCGCGCGGTCCGCGCAACTTCGAAATGCCGGGACTGCTGCGGGGTGAAGTCGTCGATTAGCGTGAGCTTTGCCGTCGTGCCGCCCATATCGAATGAGATTGCACGATCGTAACCGCCGCGCGCGGCAACGTGACGTGCCAGAATGGCGCCACCCGCAGGGCCACTCTCGATCAGACGCACCGGAAAACGCCGCGCCGTCTCCACGGTGCATATGCTGCCCGATGACATCATCATCAACAGCGGGCATGTCACGCCGATGCGACGCAAGCCATCCTGCATGCGCACCAAATAGCGCTCCATCATCGGCAGCACGTAGGCATTCGCCACGGCGGTGGAGGTCCGTTCGTATTCGCGAATCTCGCGGCAAACTTCGGAGGAAATCGTGAGAGCCATCCCCGGCAGCCGACGCGTGATCACCTCCCGCGCACGCTCCTCGTGCGCCGGATTGATGTAGGAGTGCAGGAAGCTGATCGCCGCCGCCTCTATGTCGTGCTGCTGCAATAACGGCACCAGACGTTCCAGCGCCGCCTCGTCCAGCTTCAACAACACCGAACCATCCGCCGCAAGACGCTCCGGTACCTCCATCCGCAGGTCACGCGAAACCAACGGCTCCGGACGTTCCATATACAGGTCATACTGCTCGAAGCGATGTTCGTAGGCGATCTCCAGCGAATCGCGGAATCCGGCAGTGGTGATCAGCGCGGTTCGCGCACCTTTGCGTTCGATCAGCGCATTGGTGGCAAGCGTCGTGCCATGGATCACCAGCTCGAGCGACGACGCCGGAACACGCGCATTTTGTAATATCGTCTCTGCGCCCGCGATCACCGCCTCGTCCGGTGCAGCATGTGTCGTAAGCAGTTTCGTGGATAACGTGCGATCAGACAGTGCGAGCACAAGATCAGTGAACGTGCCACCGATATCGACGGCAAGCCTGGTGCGCGCGCTCGGTTGCTGCATCACTGCGCGATGCCGTACTTGGCCTGCTTTTGCGCCGATGTCACGAACCGCCGTTCCATATCGTTGATCGCACCGAATCCCGTCAGTTCGTGGGGTCTGGAAAGACATCGCAAGATCAGGCCGCTCGATACGCCATCCTTCCCCTGCCGACTGCAACAGGATCGACAATGCTTGCTTTATGCCCTGGATTTCAGCCGATGTCACCAGCCGCGGATAACCCACCACCGCAACGCCAAGGTCCAGGTCGGGCGAGCTGGCGCTATGACTGACTACGCCACGCCGCTGGTAAGACCTTGCGCGATGCCGGACGCCAGCAGAGCGTGCGCCTGCGCCGTCGGATGCAGCGAGTCGAAGAACAGAAACTGGTTCTGTGCTGAGCCGGTCGCATTGAGCGTCCCGCTGTTCGGGTCGGTAAGATTGCCGGTCCAGACCGGATCGGTCACGTTGGTGAATCCATGGGCCGCTGGATTGGCGATCACCTGATCAATCACCGAGAAGGTGTCCACCAGATCGATCTTCAGCGCACCAGATGCCTCCAGCTGCTGCACTGACGCGGCCAGGTCGCTGTTGTACTGCGATGCGAGTGACGTTGCCGATTGCGCCACGGTCGGACCGCGCGCCGCCTCGTAAGGGGTCTTGCCGAGATCCGGGACGTTCAGTACCAACAGGTTCTCCGCCCCACGGGCAGCCAAAGCGCTGATGGCTGCCGTTTCGTTGTTCACGGCGGCACCTACGTCGGCCTGCTGCTGTGCCGTCGTCAAGGTGGTGTTGTTGGCGATATCCAGCACGTCGTTTGAACCGATCCAAACGGCGTACAACGCACCGGCCTGCGGCGACGGCACTTGAGAGGCAAACTGAGATATCTGCGACGAAAGGTCCGTCGGGTTGAGCGTGTGCGCCGGCGTCTGCCCAGTTTCCGCCCCGCCATACGCGAAGTCGGTCCCGCCTGCGAGACTTGGATTGAGCGCGGGAAGCCCCAGATCCTGCGCGAGGTCCTTTACCCACACTTGACCATTGGTGAAGCTGCGATCGGCGTAGGGTGCCATCGGAACCAATCCCGCGGTGGCAAGCGAATTGTTGCCGCCGTCCGTCAGGCTGTCGCCAAAGGCGTAGATTGCGCTGAACGGGGCGCCAGGCGGGGCCATCGTTGGAGCAACGGGCACTGCCGAGGCAAGCGCGCTGGCCACATCATTGGCGATGAAGCTCAACTGAGATGGCTGGCTCAGTGCGTCCGGCGTGATCGGCGTGTTGCCAGACGGATCGAGCCGGTTAGCGATGAAACTTGACAGCGTGGACATGCTATATCCTTGGCCAAATGCATTACACGCTGACTCGAAGCCTCCTCCCGCCACCCGGTTGCCTTCACGATCCCTCGATCTTCACGAAGATGCGAGCAGCGCCTTGCGATGCGGCTTGGTTGGCGGCGTGCGCGGCTTCGCCCGGGAGATCACGAAAGAATTGTGCTCGTACAATGGAACCGGAAACGATGGAGCTATGGTCGTTGCCCCTGGTAATGAAGCGCGCCTCAGGCTCGATTCCGCGCTGCCTTCTTGTTCGGCGGTACGACAGTAGCAGGCGGCAAGCCGGTGAAAAAGCTGCTGCGTGCATTCGCGCCCATCAGAAGATAGTTGTGGTCCGAACCGGTGAGCACGAAGCGCGCTCCCATGCCGACGTAGCGCGATGCGTTCTCCTCGTCGTATACACCGCCCATGCCGAGCACCTTGCCATGCTTCCGGCATGCGGCACCCACAGTTGCATAAGCGTCGATCACCTTCGGATGGCCCATCTGGCCCGCGATGCCAAGTTCCGACGACAGATCGGAAGTGCCGATCAGCAGGACGTTGATTTCATCCACCGCGGCAATGTCACCGGCGTTCTTCACCGCCGCCGGGCTTTCGATCATGACGACGGTCAGTATTTCATCGTTGATCACCTTCTGTGCCTCGGCCATCGCAGGCGGACGAAATCCGTAGATCGCCGGCGGGCCACCCCAGCTTCGGCTGCCGCGCGGCGGGTAACGAAACGCTTCCGCGATGTGCCGCGCTTCTTTCGCCGTATCGACATGCGGCATGACGATGCCGAGCGCACCGTTGTCGAGCGCGCGCGTCGCTTCGTCGATTGCGTCGGAGCAGACGCGCACCAGCGGGGTGATGCCGGTTGGAAGTGACGCGATGCAGAGCTGGGCGATCTCGCTTACGGAAAACGACCCGTGCTCATTGTCGAGGAACATCCAGTCATGGCCAGAGGCGGCAGCAAGAGCCGGTGCGGCGGCGCTGCGCAGATGATGCACGCCAAAACCAAGTGCCACCTCGCCTGCCTGCATCTTGCGTTTGGTGTTGTTTAGTACCAGCGGCATCGTCCGATCTCCTCCCGCACATGGTGGCCAAAGCGCAGCACGCAGCGGGATTGGGGTCAACAAGCAAGGAGGAAGGTAGCTTGATGCATCCTTGCCGGTATTACCTGGCGACGTTGGTGTCGGCCCGCTTGTTCTCCACCAATGCCATCAGGCTCTCCAGCCGATCTGCCTCCACCGCCGGCTTGTCCGTTCGGATGCGCGCGATGCGCGGGAACCGCATCGCCACACCCGATTTATGGCGGTTGGAAAGCTGTGCCGCGTCGAACGCCACTTCCAGCACCATCGCCTTCTCGACCTCGCGCACCGGGCCGAAGCGCGCGACCGTGTGGTTGCGGATCCAGCGATCGAGAAACACCAGCTCCTGGTCGGTGAAGCCGAAATACGCCTTGCCCACCGGCACGAGCTCGTCCCCGCGCCACAGACCGAACGTATAGTCGGAATAGTAGCTGCTGCGCTTGCCGTGGCCACGCTGCGCGTACATCAGCACCGCATCGACCGTCAGCGGATCGCGCTTCCACTTCCACCACAGCCCTTTCACCCGCCCCGGAACATAGGCACTATCGCTGCGCTTCAGCATCAGCCCCTCGATCGAGGCCGCGCGCGCCCCGTCGCGCAGGACCATCAATTCATCGAGCGAGGAAAAACGGATCAGCTCTGACAAATCCATGCGGCCGGGCCGCGTGCGCGCATACCACGCCTCCAACCGCTCGCGGCGCGCGTCGAATGGCAGCGGGCGCACGTCGTTGCCTGCGTCGAACAGCATGTCGTAGAGCCGGATACCCACCGGGTAATCCGCCATCATCCTGGCGCTTACCACCTTGCGGTTCAGCCGCTGCTGCAGATCGGCGAATGGTGCGGCTTGGCCGTCACGAATCACCAGCAGTTCGCCATCCAGCACTGCTTGGAAATCCATCGCCTCGACGATTTCGGGAAACGCACCGGAAATGTCTTCGGCCCCACGCGAATAAAGCCGCCTGCCCCCTTCGGTTGAAACAAGCTGAACCCGGATGCCATCCCATTTCCATTCGGCGCGCCAGTCCGGCGGTTGCAGCGCGGCGATGTCCGCAACCTCCAAAGGATGCGCCAGCATTGGTGGACGGAACACCGGAACCTGGGCGGGATCGGGCCGCGGACCGCGCTTTTCCAACCATGCGAAGAGTGCAAGGTAGGGGGGCGCCAGTCCGTGCCAGACCTCCTCTACTTCGTCCGGATCAACGCCGCCGATCTCGGCGAGTGCGATCTTCGCCAGGCGCGCCGATGCGCCGACGCGCAAACCACCGGTGATCAGCTTCAGCAAGGCCAGCCGCACCGACGGATCGGATGCGTCCAGCCACCCGGCAACGATATCGGACAGCGCCACCTTCGGTGCGGTCTCCAACGCCTCCACCACCTCGGCCAAGCGTGGCGTCGGCGCGTTGGTGGACTGCACCGGCCACATCAGCGCGACGGTTTCGGCCAGGTCGCCGACATAGTCATACGACCAGGCAAACAGCACGGGATCGGTGCGAGTCGCGGCCAGTTCGCGGATCAGCCCCGGCTTCGCGGCGGTGAACGACAGCTCGCCGGTGATGGCAGCCAGGCCGATGCCGCGGTCCGGGTCCGGCTGCGTGGCGAAATACCGCCGCAGCAGCGCAATCTTCGCATTGCGCGACGGCGTGAAGACCAGGCGTTCCAGCAGTTCTGCAAAGGCGATCATGGTGTATATGTTGGCGCAATAGCCGCGGTCCGCCAGCATCGGACGGGCAGGAGTGGGAGGAATTCATGCGCCGCTGCCGCCTGCCAGGTGCTTTGGCATGCCTGTCGATACTGCTCGGCGTGCTCTGCGCCTGCACGCCCGCGCGGTATCAGAATGTCGCCCATCCCGGCTTTGGCGATACCGAGTACAAGAACGATCTCGCGCAGTGCCGCCGCGAGAATTCGACCGTGGAGACCACTCAGGGCTATGATATGCAGTCGCACGTCGTGGTGGACGAGGCCAAGGCAACAGCTTGCATGTCCGCGCGCGGTTGGCAGAAGACGGGGGCGTAGCACGGGTTCGGCCATTTGCGATGTGCCGCACTTGATCCTAGCATTCGCACGTCACGAGCAGAGGGGGGAGAACGAGGATGATCATCGAAGTGCGCACCTATACGCTGAAACCGGGCAGCCTGGCCGAGGTGGAGAAGCGCTTCGCGGATGCGCTGCCGAACCGGCTGAAGCACTCGAAACTCGCCGCCTTCTGGCACTCCGAGGTCGGGAAGCTGAACCAGATCATCCATGTCTGGCCTTATGACAGTTTCGAACATCGTGCCGCCGTGCGCGCCGCCGCAGCCAAGGAGCCCGGCTGGCCGCCGCCGAACAGCGAGTTCATCACCGACATGCAGAACGAGGTATTTCACCCGGCGCCGTTCTCGCCGCCACTGGAGCCACGCGCAATTGGTCCGCTGTTCGAGATCCGCCAGTACACGTTGATCCCCGGTGCGATCCCCGGCCTGATCGAACGCTGGTCCGAGAAGATCGAGGGACGGCAGAAATTCTCGCCACTGGTCGCCGGCATGTATTCGGAGTTCGGCGCGCTGAACAAATGGGTGCACATCTGGGCCTACAAGGATGCCAACGAACGCACCAGCGTACGTGCCGCCGCATCGGCGACAGGCCAGTGGCCGGCGCGCAATCCGCCAGGCGTGGTGGTGAAGCAGGAGAACGCGTTCGTGATGCCGGCTGCGTTCTCGCCGATCCGGTAGCGCACATGCAGTATCTTTGGGGCATCGCCGCGACCGGGCTGGCGGGCGTGATCGCACTGCCGGCCCACGCGCAGCTTCTCACCCATCGCGACCTCTCCTATCCGATGGCCCTGACGATCGCGGAGGAAGCGATCAAAAGCTGCGGTTCGCATGGCTACGCCGTGTCGGCCGTGGTGGTGGATCGTGCCGGTGACGTGATCGTCGAGATGCGCGCCGACAATGCCGGGCCGCACACGATGGAGAACGCACGTCGCAAGGCGTACACCGCGCGCACCTTCCGCATGTCGACCACGGCGTATGCAAAGCGCTATGCCGACAACGATCCGGTGGTGCGCCAGCAGGTCACTCTGCCGAACGTGATTGCAATTCCGGGCGGGCTGCCGGTGAAGGTCGGTGACGATGTGATCGGCGGGGTCGGAGTGTCAGGCTCGCCGGGGGTCGATGAACCCTGCGTGCAGGCTGGGCTCGACAAGGTGGCCGATCAGTTGAAGTGATGACCTGCGGGGTCCCCTCCCGCAATGGGAGGGAGAGTGTACTTGATGATGCTCCCTCTCGCCCAGCGGGAAGGGGCAGGAGGAGGGGCATCACCGTTCCCATGCCCCACGCTCGACATGCATGCCGTGCGCCCCTTGGTAAGCCGCCACGTCAGGCGATTTCCAGCCTTCGAGCAAACCCTTGTCCAACGCGTAGACATCCACACCGAGCGGCCGGCACACATCGATCGGGTCGCGCGCATCCGGTCCCCACAGCGGCACTGACAAATCGCCGCCCGGACACGCCGAGATTGCGCACAGCAGATCGATCTCCGCGAAGAACTCCAGATGATCGCCAGGCGTCGCTGGACACGCCCGCATGAAGTAGCGGTCGTCCGAATTCAGCCCCGTCACTTGGAAGACGTTCAGCACGTCGTGCACGTCGAACTCGGTCAAACCATAGGGCGCCACGGCGCGCACCAAATTCGAGTGGCAATGGAAATCGAAATCCTCGCCGGTCAGCAACCGGTTCACATAAGGATCGCAACGCGTGCCGAGCAGGTCATGCACGCGACCGCCGAACCCGTCCACACCGTAGCCGGACAGGCTGTCGTCGGTAATCGTAACCAACGGTCGCAGATATGGCAGGTTGGACCACAATCGGTCAAACGTACTGACGTGCGACGCCTGTAGCTGCCGCGAGCGCGACGCCCACATGCGCTCGCGAGGATTGTGCAAATTCCAGATATTCAGATCGCCAACCTGGGGGCCATCGATGGTAACGATGCGGAACACATGACCTGCCGGCACGCGCCATGCGCGCCCGGAGCGGATCGGCACCACCAGTTGCTCGATCAGCTTGCGCGATCCAAGTTCCTGCCCAATCCGCCGATAAAATGCCTTGTCGACATCGAGCGGCGAGCCTGTGGTGGCCTGATAGGCCGGAGCGATATTCGGCATAGCTTTGCTCCCGCTTCAAATCAGCGCCGGTCTTACCTCCGTTGCGAACAGATCGAGCGACCGCCTGGCTTCATCGGTCGTGAGGTCGCCCCACTGGAACGCGCCGCATAGGTAATTGTGCTGCGGCCCAACCGCCGCCACGAATCGCAACAGCTTATCGCGCACGCTGGATGCGGAACCGGCCAATACCTGCCCAGCCTCGATCATCGCATCGAAGTTGACGCCACCCGGCTGCGGCAGCGCGGCGTTCTTCGGCACACCGCCTGCGATTCGCACCTCGGTCGCGTGGAAGTGCTCCGCATAAGCGCGGTATGCGCGGCGCGCGAGCGTAAGCGCTTCGGCGTCGGTATCGGCAACAACGACGTGGCGCGTGGACCCGACCATCGGGTCTTCGCCGAGAAACCGCGCATCCTGCCGCGCCCGCCCTTCCTGCCAGATTTTCCAGTAGTCCTCGACTGCTTCACGCGAGCCCCTGCCGAGGGCGTTCATTCCCTGCTCTGCCGCATGCTGCAGGTTCCCCGCGTACCAAAACCGCGGATAGGGTTTCTGCACCATTTCGAAGTGCACCGGCACGTCATCGTAGTGGAACCGCTCGCCGTGATGGGTGATCCGCCCGGTGCGGAGGCCCTGAAGCAGGACCGTCAGCACTTCGTCGTATGCCTCACGCGTCTGCTGAACGTCGCTGCCGAACCATTCGTGTTCCACGTCGCGGATGCCACGTCCGACACCGGGCATGAAGCGGCCATGCGAGAGTTGGTCGATCATGCAGAATTCCTGGATCAGCCGCGTCGGATGATACAGCGGCAGACATAGCACCATCGTGCCCAGCCGGATATTCGAGGTCCGGCGCGCAACCGCGGCCAGGAACACGATCGGCGACGGCGCCATGTCCAGCGTCGTAAAGTGGTGTTCCGCTATATGATAACCATAGAACCCGAGTTCCTCGGCATGCTGGATCAAGCTGATGCGCTCGTCGTATTGCTGCCACAGCGGCATGTCGGTGCGCTGCTCAAAATGATCCCACCAGCCGAATTGCAGTGTCATGATCTTCCCCTTTTCGTCAGCGCACGTCGATGTCCAACCATCCGTGCGGTGTAATCGTCGCACGGTTGCCGGGACGCAGCAGCACAGTTGTCATGGTGGACTCGACGATTGCCGGACCACCGATCGCCTGGCCGGGCGCCAGATCATCGAACGCGAACACCGGCACTTTGGTCCAGCCGCGCAGCCAGATCCTTCGCTCACCACGTGGCGATGCATCGGACTGCGGCGGCAATATTGGTTCCTGCGGCACACCGGGCAACACACCGATGACAGCGGCGCGCGCATTCACCAGCACCGCGCCCTGTTCGCGCAATGCGTAGGTGTAGAGTTCCTCATGCCGATTGTGGAACCGCTCGACGATCTGCGGCAGAGGATTGGCGACGCTCCAGTCGATATCGTCGAGCGGCACGTTGATCTCAAAGATCTGCTCGCCGTAGCGCATCTCGACCGAACGCTGCACGCGCACCGGACCGTCGAAGGACGCCCGCAGACGCGCAAAGCCCTCCTGTTCCATCTCGGCGAACAGACGCTTGATGCCAGTACCGTCCAGCCGCGCCGTGTCGCCGATATGCGTGCGCGACACTTCGAAACGCAGATCGGTCGCCAGCATGCCCCAGGCCGACAGCACCGCCGCGACGCGCGGCACAACTACCCGCGTCAGGTAGAGCTGGCGTGCGACATCCGTCACATGCAGGCCGGCGGCGCCGCCGAACGACAGCAACGCGAAACGGCGCGGATCAACACCGCGGCGCACCGAGACGAGACGAATGCCCTCCGCCATGTTGGTGTTGACGACGCGATGCACCCCTTCGGCCGCGGCGATGCGGTCCACCTGCAACGCCGTCGCCAGCCGGTCCAGCGCCTGCTCCGCCGCGCGCGCATCAAGGGTATTGGCACCACCAAGGAAATGCTGCGGATCAAGATACCCAAGCACAAGGTTGGCATCCGTCACCGTGGGTTCGCGACCGTCGCGCCCGTAGCATGCCGGTCCCGGCACTGCCCCCGCGCTCTCCGGACCGACATGCAGGATGCCGCCAGCATCGACGCGCCCGATCGATCCGCCGCCGGCGCCGAGGCTGACGATGTCGAGACTATTCAGTGCCAACCGATGACCGCCGATGCCGCGCCCGCTCACCAGCGCGGGCTCGCCCCCGACGATCAGACAGATGTCCGTGCTGGTACCGCCCATATCGAATGGGATCAGGTTGTCGCTGTCGAGCAACTGCGTCGCATAGCGACTGCCGGCAACACCGCCGGCGGGGCCCGACAGCACGCCGCCGGCTGCCATGCGCGCCGCCTCATCGATCGGCGCCACGCCACCATGCGACTGGATGATCAGAATCGGCCCGCAATAGTCAGCCTCGGCAAGTCGCTGTTCCAGTCTGCGAAGATAGCGCGACAGCGCTGGTCCGACATAGGCGTTCACCACCGTTGTCGATACGCGATCAAACTCCTTGATCTGCGGAAACACCTCGGACGACAGCGACACATAAGCTTCCGGCATCGCATCGGCCAGCGCCTCGGCGGTTTCGCGTTCATGGCGTGGATCGCGGTAGGCATGCAGATAGCATACCGCCACCGCCTCGACGCCGGCACGCTTCAGTTCGGCGATCGCGGCATTGAGCGAGTTACGGTCGAGAGGCGTCTCGATGCGGCCATCGGCGCGCATGCGCTCCGTCACACCGAATTGCAGTGCACGCGGCACAAGTTGCTCCGGCGGCGGCATGCGGAGATTGTATCGGTCGTCCTTCAGGCCCTCGCGCATTTCGATGACGTCGCGATGGCCTTCGGTCGTCAGCAGCCCGACCTTGGCGCCCTTGTGCTCAAGCAGAGCATTGGTGGCGACCGTGGTGCCGTGCACGATGCGCTCGGTCTCGCCCAACAGTCGGCTGCGGGGCAGTTGCAGGATGTCGGCCAGACGATCGAGGCCGGCCATCACGCCGATCGAAGGATCCTCAGGTGTGGACGCGACTTTTACCAA
The DNA here is from genome assembly GCA_963812475.1 of uncultured Alphaproteobacteria bacterium. GTDB lineage: Bacteria > Pseudomonadota > Alphaproteobacteria > Acetobacterales > Acetobacteraceae > JAMXLO01. The sequence goes on along the minus strand of CAWEVI010000050.1, from coordinate 236,435 downwards.
TGTGGGGTGGCCAGTGTCGTCCACCGCGACAACGTCGGTGAACGTGCCGCCGACGTCGATGCCGATCTTCAGCATACGACGTCACCACCCCCTCTCCAACCCTCCCCCGCTGCGCGGGAAAGGGTGCGGTGCACTCCCTCTCCCGCGCAGCGGGGGAGGGTTGGGGAGGGGGTGTATCGTGCAACCACAATATTCACGACACGACAAATCCGTTGGTCATATCCCGTTCCCGCGCCGCCGGATCGCGCTTCGCCGGATCGCCCCAGCCGCCGCCGCCGCCCGATTCAATCTTGAACACGTCGCCCGGACGTATCGCGATGCCGACCTCCTTTGTCTTCAGCACGCGCGGCTGGCGGCCGTCGGAATACAGAACGTAGCGATGTGGCAACCCATCCTTGCCGCCGAGCATGCCGCATGCTCCGTACTTGACGCCGTCGCCGGCCGTGTTGCCGCGCGCCGGTTCCTCGATCTCGGCCACCATCTCGAGCACGCACCCCGGACCGCCGCGATACTGCCCGTCGCCGCCGGAACCGGGACGGAACTCATGGATGCGAAAGAACAGTGGGAACCGCACCTCGGTCACTTCCAGGCTGCCAAATTTGATTCCACCCGCCGCCTGCCACTCGCCGCCCGCGGGCCAGCCGTCGCCCACCGGTGACGCACCACCACCGGGCCGCGCCTGAAACATGTGCCAGATGAACGGCTTCTGCGTGCGCGGATCGCGACCCTGAATCGCAATACGAAACCGCCGCCCCCATCCAGCCATGGCGCGGTCGGGACAGGCCGGAGCCAGCGCCTTGATGATCGCCTCGATGATCTCCTGCGAGCAGTGGTTGGTGCACAGCGTCACCGGCGCGCCTTCGTTCGCCCACACGACGGTGCCAGGCTTGGCGATCACCTGCACCGGACGGAACGCGCCGTCGTTCTTCGGCGTGTGCGGATCGATCAGATAGGCCAGCGCCACCACCACCGCCGAGCGCATGTTCGGATACGACGAATTGACAAATCCGACGACCTGTTCGTGCGAGTCCGACAGATCGATGGTCAGGTCGCTGCCGCGTTTGGTCACGGTGGCGCGGATATGGATGTCCTGATAGCCATGCCCATCGTCGTCCAGAAATGCCTCGCCGTGATAGACGCCATCCTTCCACTGTGCGATCACTGCGCGCGCCTGGCGTTCCGCGCCGTCCAGGACCGCCTCGATCGCGGCGTTCGTCACGTCCCAGCCGAACTCGCCGGCCAGCGCCAGGAACCGCCGCTGCCCGACATGCGCCGACCCGATCATCGCCGCGAGATCGCCGCGGAAATCGTGCGGATGGCGGACGTTCGTCACCAGCATCTCCAGCACGTCGCGCCGCACCGCGCCGCGGTCGTACAGACGCAGCGGCGTGACGCGGATGCCCTCCTGCCAGATCTCGGTTGCCGCGGCGTTGTAGGCGCCATGCGTCGATCCGCCGATGTCGCTCTGGTGCGCGCGGTTGATCGACCAGAACACCGGCCGATCGCCCTGAAAGATCGGCACGAACGCGGTCAGGTCCGGGAGGTGATTGCCGCCATGATACGGATCATTCAGCAGGAACACGTCGCCGGGATGGATGTCGTCGCCGAAGAAATCATGCACGGACTTGGCCGCCCAGGGCAGCGCGCCGACATGGATCGGCACATGCTCTGCCTGCGCGATCAGGCGGCCATCAATGTCGCAGATCGCAGTGGAGAAGTCGCGGCTTGAATTGAGGATCTGCGAATAGGAGGTGCGCAGCATCGCCTCGCCCATCTCCTCGACGATGGCATGCAGCCGATGCTGCACCACCGAGACGGTCACCGGATCGACAGCATGCTCCAAACGGTCCTCCTACGCGGCATTCAACCGTCCATCGTCAGGGCCTCCCCGGACTTGATCCGGGGAGGCCATGACGGCTTAAACGTAGCATCATGGTGCGCCCGGTCCAGGTACACGTTATCGGCGCTTCTGGCCGCAGTGGCGTTGCACTCTGCCGATCGCTGGTCGGCGATACGGCGCCACTGGTTCCCATAGTACGGGATGCAGCCAAATGGGCGGCCACCGGCATCGACGTGAGGCCACGCATCGCCGACCTGACCGATCCCGGCGCGCTTCACTCAGCGCTCAAGGATGCCGCGCGCATCGTCTGCTGCGCCCATGCGCGCCACGCTCGCGCCGTGATCGACGCCGCACCCGCCGACGCACGCCTGGTCTTGCTAGGCAGCACACGCAAGTTCACCAGGTGGCCGGATGATCACGGCACGGGTGTCATCGCTGGCGAGGCGGCGTTCCTCGCCTCGGGACGCTCCGGTGTCATGTTGCATCCCACGATGATCTACGGCGCGCAGGGCGAGGACAACGTTCAACGTCTCGCCGCCCTGTTGCGACGGCTCCCGATCGTGCCGCTGCCCGGCGGAGGCAAGGCTCTGGTGCAGCCTATCCACCAGGACGACGTCTCACGGTGCATTCGCGCCGCGTTGGAGATCGCGTGGGATGACCCCCACAGCCTGGTGATCGCCGGGCCAGGCCCCCTTCCCTATTTCGCATTCGTGCAACAGGTCGCACGCGCGGCCGGATTGCGACCGCCGCGCTGGATCGCGCTGCCGGCCTGGTCGCTGATGGCGGGCGCCTGGCTCAGCCAATTCGTCCCGCTGCTGCCGACAGTGCGGCCCGCTGAAATACGTCGATTGCTGGAAGACAAGGCGTTCGACATCGCACCGATGCGTGCGGCGCTCAACGTGCAGCCGATCGCATTGCCGGAAGGGCTCGCACGCACCTTCGCGCCGATCCGGTGACAGGTCGCGACCACACCTGTGCACCCGAGGTAGGACTCCTGTTCGATCGTGGTATGTTGCCCTACGAATCGGCGGCCGCCGCAAAACGTGAGTCGCCGAACGACCATATGGCCGATCTGATCAAGCAGCAGATGGGCGGCCAAAAGTACCTGCAGGGCCAGTTGACGGAGATTTCCATGCCGATCATAAACCGGATCGCCGAGTTCCACCGTGAGATGACCGAGTGGCGCCACGACCTGCATGCGCATCCTGAACTGGCGCTGCAGGAGACCCGCACCAGTGGCGTCGTGCAGGCGAAGCTGAAATCCTTCGGTGTCGACGAGATCATCACCGGCATGGCGCGCACCGGCGTGGTCGGTGTCATCCGCGGCCACGGTGATGGCACACGCGCAATCGGTCTGCGCGCAGACATGGATGCGCTGCCGATCCTCGAGGAGACGGGCCACCCCTATGCCTCGCGGAACCACGGCGTGATGCACGCCTGCGGCCACGACGGCCACACCGCGATGCTGCTTGGCGCGGCGAAGTACCTCGCCGAGACGCGCAACTTCGACGGCACGGTCTTCGTGATCTTCCAACCCGCGGAAGAAAATCTGGGCGGCGGTGAGGTCATGGTGAAAGAGGGGCTGTTCGAGCGCTGCCCGATGGACATGGTGTTCGGCATGCATAACTGGCCGCAGATGCCAGCGGGCACTTTCGCTTGGCGCAACGGTCCGATCATGGCGGCGGTGGCCAATATCGAGATCATCATCACCGGCAAGGGCACCCACGGCGCACAGCCACACTTCGGCATCGATCCGATCGTGATCGCCAGCCAGATCGTCTCCGCGCTACAGAGCATCGTTGCGCGCACGATCGAACCGGTGGAAGGTGGTGTTGTCACCATCGGCCACATCAATGGCGGCCACACCTACAACGTGATTCCCGAGACTGTGCGCATGCTAGGCACCGCGCGCTGGTTCGCTCCGCGCGTCGGCGATCAGCTGGAAGCCGGCGTGCGGCGGCTGGCCACCGGCATCGCCGCAAGCTTCGGCGCCAAAGCCGACGTGGTGTTCGACCGCGCTTACCCGGCCACCGTCAATGATCCGGACGCCACCACGCTGACCCGCCGCGCCGCCGCCGCCGTGGCCGGGGAGGCACGCGTGACGCCGATGAAAAAGCCGACCATGGGCGGTGAGGACTTTTCATTCATGCTGAATGCCAAGCAGGGCAGCTACATCCTGCTGGGCGGCGGCCGCGGCAAGGACGATGCGATGGTCCACCACCCACGTTACGACTTCAACGACGAGATCCTGCCGATCGGCGCATCGTATTGGGTGACGCTCGCCGAGCAGCTGCTGCCGCGCGGGGGATGACAATTCAGCGATCCTTCGCCAGCCGCCGCTCGTAAGCCTGTGCCAGCAGAGTACTGGGAAACAGCATCACGAAATAGATCAGCGCGACCACGGTGTAGACCTCCAGCGGGCGGTACGTGTCCGCGGTAATCAGCGTGCCCTGATATAGCAGGTCGGGCACCGCGATTGTGGATACCAGCGAGGTGTTCTTGAGCTGCGTGATCGACTGGTTGACGAACGGCGGGATCATCCGCTTCACCGCCTGCGGCAGAATCACCTTGCGCATCATCGCCCAGCGCCGCAACCCGAGCGCACGTGCCGCATCCCATTGGCCGGACTCGATGGATATGATGCCGCCGCGGAAGATTTCGGCATAGAACGCGCCTGTGTAGCACGACAGCACCATAACCGCGGCTGCGGTGGCGGGGATCTGGATGTTCAGAAGCACCGGCAGCGCGTAGTAGAACCAAACGATCTGCACCAGCAGCGGCGTGCAGCGGAATGCCTCGATGAAGGCGATCAGCGGGATGTTCGCCAGCTTCGAGCGCGACAGCCGGCCGAGCCCGATCAGCAGGCCGATGATCAGACCGAGAAAAATGGTGCCCGCGGTGTAGGCCAGCGTGACCAGCACGCCTTTCCAGAACAGTGGCGTATAGCGCAGCAGGAACGCGAAGTCCCACTGGTAATTCATTTGGTCAGAAGGTCAGCGTCGAAGGAATCTGCTCACGTGCGACGCCGAACTTGGTCAGCCCTTCGAGCAGCCACTCGCGGATCTGGCCGGTGCCGCGGTTGAAGTCGATCCATGCGTTGATCACATCAGCAAACCGTGGATCGGGCTCGCGCTGCAGACCGAGACAACTCGGCAGCGCGACGAGCGGACCCGTCAACAAATGATAGCTGCCGAGCGAGGGGTTCTTGCCTATGGTGGACAAGCCGAGGATCGCCGCCAGGATGTGCGCATCGGCGCGGCCAGACTGCATCGCCAGCGTGCATTCGTCGCGCGTCTTGTAGCCGGTGAGTTGCGCCTTGGAACAGTAACGCTTGGCCGCCGTCTCGTGCAACGAGCCGATGTCGTAAACGATCCTGATCTCGGGTTTGTTGATGTCGTCCCAGGTGTTCGGATCGAGGCCCTTGCGCGCGATGCAGCCGAACGGGTGGACGATCATCGGATGGGTGAAGCCTATCGACAGCGCGCGCTGCGGCGTCGGGTTGAGCGCGAAGGCGAGATCGACCTTGTTGGACTGCAGGTCGAGCACCGAGTTCCCGTAGGTGGATTCGACATAGCCAAGCTGCGCGTCGAAAACCTTGGCGATATCGTTCGCCATGTCGATGCAGGCGCCGCTCCATTCGCCCGAGGAGATATCCTTTTGGAAATACGGCAACTCGCCCGGCAGTGCGGCGATGCGTAGCGTCTTGGTGCGGCGCACGCGATCGAACGTGGTTTCGTTGGCGGACTCAGCCCGGGTCGGCCCGGTCATGGCCGCGGCGGGCAACAGCGCTCCGGCGCCGGCCAGTGCCCGACGGCCGAGTTGCGTGGTCATGTCGATTGTCTCCCAGTGCTTGCGGCCCGATCCTCAATCGGTTGAGCCCGGCTTACAATCCCGTCCGTCTCGTCAGGGCCCGTGGAGGCGGTGCATACTGCACCCTGTCATCGCGCGAGGTAGTCCAATGCGACCGCACGCCGAAGCCAGGATCGCCCGGCTGTCCGAATCGGAGACCGTGTCATTCGGTCCGCTGGCGCACTACAACAAGCTTACGGGCGACGACGGGCTGCCGATCTTCACCGGTGTGCAGACCTGCAAGCCAGGATACCAGACACCGCTGCACTGGCATCCCTATGTCGAGTGCCTGTTCATCATCGAGGGCGCGATGGACGCCTGGCTGGAAGGCCAGGAGGACCGCCCGGCCCGGCTGGAGGTCGGCGACATGATCGCCCTGCCCGCCTGCGTGCCGCACGTATTCCGCAACGCCGGTGAGGGACAGCTTCGCCTGCTCGGCATCCACGGCTCGCCAACCCGTATCGTGCATCGGATCGAACCGGACGGATGATGCAGTCGCGTCAGACTTCATCCGTAATTCGTCCCTGGTCCGATCTCTATCGTCCCCGTCTCATCCACTGATTGCCGAGACCCGAATGAGACGCCCGCCACGCCAATCGCATGTCGTCCATGTCAGAACATTCCAAACAGCCCCCGCAAAAACCCCGGCGTCAGCGCGGTCAGCGGATTGACCGATACGTCCGGATTATCCAGCGACCCGCGCAGTGTGTAGCTCGCCGCGAACAGCCCACCGCCGCGCTCGGGGCTGAACAGCTTCCCCACCAACGGGATCTTGCCCAGCAGCGAATTGAAGAAATAAGCGGGAACGATGGTTCCCTGCATGTCAAGCTGCTGCCCGGCGAAATCGATCCGGCCCTTCGCCGTCAGACCGAGCGAGGAACTGAACGCACGCGCATCGTCCAGCTCCAACGCATCGTCGGTCAGCCGGAACGGTGCGATCAGCCGGCTGAAACCAAGGCCTGGACCCTGCACCACTTCGACCAGTCCGTACAGGGTCATCGCCTGCAGCAGCTTGGCGAGCGGTGGTGCGCCCTGGATGCGGAAATTCTCGATTTCCGCCGATCCCGACAGCGGCCGGCCAGGATGCGCGTCGTCGTAGGTCGCCTGTGCGGACAGCCGTCCTCCCTGCATCACGCGCACCATGTCGAGCCCGCTCAGCAACTCGCCCACGTCCCCGGCACTGGCGGTCAGCCGTCGGCCACCCTTATCCGGTAGAATCTGCACAAGAAATGAAGACCGCGATCCGGTCAGCCCCTCGAGACGAAGCCGCTGGAACACGCGACCGTCGTTCTCGGCACTCAGCGCAAGCTTGCTGATCACCTGGTCGTTCGCCATGTACGCGCGATCGAAGCGGGCCTGGACGGTCCAGGGAGGTCCGGCCGCCGCGTCGAGCTTCGGCTGCGATGGTTTCCGCGCCGTCGCGCGGCGACTGAACCGTGGCGCCATGTCGATGGCGGGGCCGCCGATATCCACGACGATCGGGCCCGCGCCGGCCGGGTCGGGCAGCCGCACCGTGCCGCTGGCGACGGTACGCCCCAATACCATCCGGTCGAGGTGCAGAAGCGCAAGCCTGCCGTCCCTGGCATCGCCGGTTCCGCGCAACGCCACACCCTCGCCGTCGAGCTGGACAGTGTCGATGCCGGTCAGACGATCGTGATCCAGGGTCAGCCGCCCCGATGCCTTGGCGGGCACGTCCCGCGGCTTGCGCCACTCGAGCGGGCTGACGGTCAGTTCCGCGGTCGCGAGGTCGGCCGTGATGCCAAGCTCGCCCAATCCGTTGCGGTGCTCGGTCAGCGTCGCCTGTAATTGCATTGGCCCGGTCAATACCGACGTCGCGTCCAGCCCGGCCGCAGCGAGCTGGCTCGCACTCGGGTCTCCGGTAACTGTCACGCTTTGCAACACCTGCGCGGGGGGGCCGGCGCGGAAATCCATCGCCGCATCGATCTGCGCCGCGATGGCGGCGAGCAGCGCCCGCCCGTTCACCTTCAGCCCGTCCACGCTCGCATCCAGATCGAGCACGCCCTGGTCGAGATCGCGTCCCGCCACCACGCCGCCGAGATGCACGCCCTCCAGATGGCTCACGACATGGACGGAGATGTCATCCATCCGGACCGCCCGCTCCAGCGGGATGCTGAGCGCAAGCTTCACCGTCGCCTGGCCTGCCGGATTCTTCAGATCGATCGGATGACGATCCAGCAGCCCCAGGCGCGGCTCGCGCAACAGAGCGATCGTGTCGGGCACCGATCCGGCGATGTTCGCATCGATGGCCGCAACCTGATGAGGCTCCATAATGCCGGTGATGCGTACCCGCCCGTCACGGATTTGCAGCCCGCCGTTGCCGGAGTCCGGCTTCGGGGTTTGCAGCCTCTCCCGGCCCGATGCGACGGCGATCTCCAGCGTATCCGGATCGAGGATGCGGAGCTGCGCCACACCGTTTTCGATCGGTGGAACGGGGCGCAGCCACCAGACCTGGAGCCCTTCACCGTTCAACGTCCCGGTCGCGCTGGTCAACGCCACCGATGAAAGGTCTTCAGGCGCCGCCAGTGCGATCTCGAAGTGACCATTGCGGGCCGTTCCGAGCGGGATGTTCTCCACGATCCAGTCGCGCGCATTCCCGCCGATACCCTCCGGCCACAGCCGAGGCAGATCGGCGAAATCGGCCTGATCGAGATCGAGCGTCAAGGCCGCATCCAGCCGCCCGGAAGTGCGATCCGCCGTGCCACGGGCCTGAATCTGCGTTTGCGGCCCGCCCTGGTGGCCACGCAATCTGGCCTGTAAAATCTGCAACGTCAGGGCGTTCGACGTGCCCGACACGGCCAAGGCCGCCTCGAGGATCGGTACGCTCGCCTGTCCGATCCGCACATTCCCGGATCCGGCCCGTGCGGTGAGCCGCGCCGTGAGCAGCGCCAGTCTGGCATCCAGCTCGAGATCGGCCTCGCCGCTCACCGGGGCGTCCACGGCGGCCAGCATCGTCAAAGACGGCGCCTCGCGCGCCATCGCGGCGGGTCTGACAGGGGTGAGCCGGGCACGCAGATGCGTCTCCGAGGCGCCCGCCGCCAGCGTCGCCGCCACCGTCAGCCGCGCCTGCTGTTCGCCAAGCACCAATGACAGGTCGGCCGTGCCATCAACGCCGCCCTGTGGCTTGCGGGTGAGGTCGATATTCGCCTCGGGTGCCCGCCAGGTGATGCCGAGCTGGCGATCCACCACAACGACCCGTGCATCGCGTATCCGCAACAGGCGCAGTTGGCTCAACAGCGTATTGCGGTTGCCATCCCGATCGTTCGCCGCCGGTTGCGCCAGTTCTGCCAGCAGAGCATTGATCGGAGCCTGCGTGGCACTCGTCGGTTCGGCATGCGAGGGGATACCGCTGTCGGATGCCTCCGTCAGGCTGCCGAGGTCGAGGCTGAGTGCGCCATCAGCGGCGCGCAGGACGGTCAGGCGCGGGCCATCCATCTCCACGGCCCGCGGTTCGATCCTGCCGCGCAGCAGCGCTCGCAGGGAAAGTGATATCTCGGCACGCGGGATGTCCAGCCGTTGCCTGCCCGTCTGGTCGGTCACCGTCACATTGGTCGCACGCAGGTCCAGCGGACGGTCCACGCCCAGCCGAAATCCCTCCCACGTCAACGCGACCGTGCCGATCGAAAGCCTGGTCGGACCGCCATTCGTGTTGGCTGCCGCTTCCAGCCGCGTGGCGAGCCAAGGCAGATCGACCGGTCCTTGCGACAGGCGCCAGGCCAGGGCAGCGGCGCCGGCGCCGGCCAGCAACATGAGGGTTATCGCAAGCGTGACGAGCCAATGCACCAGCCTGACGCAGCCGATGGCGACTTGACCAGGAAGACGCCTCACGGCCAGCCTTCGAACGCATGACCGAAAGACCGTTCCGCCTTCCGGCACATTGGCCGAGCCCGCACGACGCCGGGGCGGCGGAACGACTGATCGAGCGATTCGGTGGACTGGGCCGTACCGAGGCACGGCTTTCGGCACGGCCCGCGGTGACGGCTATGCTTCGCTCGCTCGGCGGCAACAGCCCCTATCTCGCCGATCTTGCGGTGCGCGAAGCCCCCAGCCTGCGCGACATCGTTGCGAGCGGGCCGGACGCCGTGGTGACGACGACGCTTCAGGAACTGAGGGCGCTGCCTGCCCAAACCCGCCGCGACCGCGTCGCCGCCACACTGCGGCGTGCCAAGCGGATCGTCGCGCTGGCCACTGCCATCGCGGATATCGGGGGCATCTGGCCGCTCGAGCGCGTCACTGCTGCGCTCAGCGATCTGGCCGAGGCCGCGCTCGGTCTGGCCACCGCGCACCTGCTGCGCGCCGCCCACGACGCGGGCGAACTGCGCCTGTCCGATCCAGAGGATCCGACTCGCGGCGGTGGGTTCACGGTGCTCGGCATGGGCAAGCTTGGTGCCCGCGAGCTGAACTATTCCTCCGATGTGGACCTCGTGCTGCTCTACGATTCGACGGCGCCAATATACACGGAACGCACCGAGGGCCACGCGATGGCCGCCTTCGCGTCGCGAATTGCCCGCGGCCTGGTGTCGCTGATGGAGGCACGTGACGCCGACGGCTATGTGTTCCGCACCGACCTGCGACTGCGTCCCGATCCGGCCGTCACACCGCCCGCCGTCGCCCTTCCCGCCGCGATCGCATACTACGAAAGCATGGGCCAGAACTGGGAGCGCGCCGCCATGATCAAGGCGCGCCCGGTGGCCGGTGACCTCGCGCTCGGCGCGGGTTTCCTCGAGGCGATCCGGCCGTTCGTCTGGCGGCGCGGCCTCGACTTCGCCGCTGTCGCCGACATCCATGCGATGAAGCGCCGCATCGACGAACACAAGGGTGGAGCTCTCGTCGCGGCAGCCGATCCGGTCGCGCGCATCGCCGGGCACAACGTGAAGCTGGGCGAGGGTGGCATCCGCGAGATCGAATTCCTCGCCCAAACCCTCCAGCTGGTATGGGGCGGGCGCGATCCCGGACTACGGGTTCCCACCACCCTTGGCGCGCTCCGGGTCCTGTCCCGTACCGGGCACGTCCCGCGTCGTGCCGCGACCGAACTGGCCTCGGCCTATCGCTTTCTTCGCAGCGTCGAACACCGGCTGCAGATGGTGGCCGACCGCCAGATCCACGAGTTGCCGCAACGGTCGGCGGATCTCGCAAGGTTTGCCATCTTCATGGGCTACCCGGACGCCACCGCCTTCGCCACCGAGTTGCTGCGCCATCTCGATCAGGTCCGAGCACGCTATTCCGAGGTGTTCGAACTGGTGCCGGACCTGCTCGACGCCAGCGAGTCCGCTCCGGAGCTGGACTTCAGTGGCGTCGATGCGGCGCCTGCCGCCACCGTCGCGGCGCTGCGTGCACTCGGTTTCGCAAATCCAGGGCGCATCGTGACCGCGGCGCGCGGCTGGCTGGCCGGGCACGTCCGCGCGCTGCGTTCGGCGCGGGCCCGCGACCTGCTGGCTCAAATGCTGCCCCGTGTGCTTGCAGCTCTCGCGCGCCAGCCGCAGCCCGATACGGTATTCAACCGGTTCGACGCTTTCCTCGCGCGCCAGCCGGCGGGCGTACAGCTTCTCTCGCTGTTTCAGCGCAATCCCGCGCTGCTGGATCGGATCGCCGCAGTGCTCGGCGCATCACCCTCGTTGGCCGATCACCTGTCCAATCACCCGGCCTCGCTTGACGGCCTGCTGTCGCCGGAGGCGGACCCCGACCCGGCTCCTCTTGTCCGCGCACGCCTCAAGGACGCGCGCCTGCTGGAGGACACCATCGAGATCATCCGTCGCACAGTGCGCGAGGAAGATTTTACTGTCTCGGTTGCCACAATGGAGGGAAGACTGGACGCCGACGCCGCAGGACTGCACCGCACGGCCATCGCGGATGCGGCGCTCAGCGCCTTGCTTCCGCCGGTGCTGGCGGACTTCTCTTCGCGCTTCGGCCGCGTCCGCGGCGGTTCGATGGCGGTGGTGGCGATGGGCAAGGCCGGCGGGCGGGAGATGATGGCGGGCTCCGACCTCGATCTGATGCTGATCTACCATCATCCCGAAATGGTCACCGAAAGCCGAGGTGGCCGACAGATGCCGGCGAGCCAGTGGTTCGTGCGCGCCGCCCACGCCTATGTGGCGGCGGTGACCGCACCGGGCGTGGATGGCCGGCTTTATGAGGTGGACATGCGGCTGCGTCCGTCGGGCAATAAAGGTCCGTTCGCCGTGTCGCTGCCGTCCTTTCAGCGCTACCACGCCGAATCGGCCTGGACCTGGGAGCGGATGGCGCTGACGCGCGCGCGCGTCGTCGCAGGCCCCCCTGCTTTGCGAACACGGATCGAGGAAGCCATCGCCCAGGCACTGGCGGCAGCGGGCACGCCGGACCGCATCCGCGCCGATGCGGCCTCGATGCGGACGCGCATGACCCGAGACCTGCCGCCAGACGGCTCCTGGGATGTGAAGTTGCGCGCCGGTGGTCAGATCGAGGTCGAGTTCATCGCCCAGGTCCTGCAGATCGTCCACGCGGAAGAAGCGCCAGAGCTGTGCTCGCCCACCACGCGCATCGCGCTCGACCGATTGGCAAAGGCGGGGCTTCTCCCCGCGGAGGACGCGGCACTCCTGATACGAGCTGACCATCTCTGGCGCACCGTGCAGGGCATGCTGCGAATCACGGTGGGCCGCGGCCCGCCGGACGATCTGCCGGACGCCTCCGCGCGTGCCCTGCTGCGGGCCGTTGCCGTGGCGCTCGATGGGGAGGGGCCGGTTGACTTGGCCGGATTGCGCGCCACGCTGGACGATCTGGCGCGTCAGGTCCGCGCCATGTTTGTTCGTCACGTAGGTGAGGTGGTTCCATGAGTGTTGAGGAAGGCGCGGCCGCGCCCGACTTCGAGTTGCCGGCGACCGGTGGGCGCACGGTCAGCAGCAGGTCGCTGCATGGCAAGCCGTTCGTGCTGTATTTCTACCCGAAGGCCGACACGCCGGGCTGCACCAAGGAAGCATGCGCGTTCCAGGAAGCGTTACCCCAACTCGGCAAGATCGGCATCGACGTGATCGGCGTATCGCCCGACAAGATGAGGCCGATCGAGAAGTTCGCCGAGAAATTCAAGCTGACGTTTCCACTTGCCTCCGACGAGACGCATGCGCTGGCGGACAGGTTCGGCACCTGGGTCGAGAAGTCGATGTATGGACGCAAGTATATGGGCATGGAGCGCAGTACGTTCCTGATCGACAGGAACGGCAAGATTGCCAAGGTCTGGCGCAAGGTCAGCGTCACCGGGCACGCCGCCGAAGTGCTGGCGGCGGCCCAGGCTCTGGGGTAATCGCCACTATTCCCTCTCCGCCCCTTTGGGGGCGGAGAGGGAGCTTACGCAAGCCCAGACACCAAGAAAGGGAGCGACCATCTGATGAAAACCGTTTTTCTTGCCATTCCGTTGCTGGTGCTCGCTGCCTCCGCCCAGGCGCGCGACATCAAGGCAGAGATTGATGCCGCCAATGCGAAATTCGTCGCTGCCTTCGACAAGGGTGACGCGGCCGCCATAGGCCAGTTCTACACCGAACGGGCAACGGCACTGCCGCCGGGCGCTCCCATGGCGAAGGGTCGCGCCGCCATTCAGGCTTTCTGGCAGGGCGCTATCCAGGCTGGCGTCAGGAACATTTCCCTCAAGGCATTGCAGGTCGACCAGTTCGGAAATGCTGCACGTGAGATCGGTGAGTTCAGTCTCGACCAGCCGAATGCGCAGAAGCAGATGATGCATGTCGAGGGCAAGTATGTCGTCCTCTGGCGGCATGTCGGCCACAATTGGAAACTCGACACCGACATCTGGAACACCAACCAGTAACCGTTCCGCTGCTCAGGCCCGATTTTCGCGGGTGGCGGCGGCCGGCAGTCGTATCGTGAACACCATCCCGCCCGTCGTGCCCGGCGCGGCGGACAGTTCGCCGCCATGCGCCTCAATGAGCTCACGGCAGATCGACAGACCGAGCCCCAATCCGGATGCTTTCGAGGTGACGAACGGCTCGAACAACCGATCCGCGACCTCCGCCGCCAACCCTGGCCCGCTGTCGGTCACAGCAATCTCCACCGCGTCGGCCGAGGCATGCGTCGAAATCAGCAGCTCGCGGCGCTCGCTCCCCTCCATCGCCTCAACGGCATTGCGCACCAGGTTGATGAGCACCTGGCCGATCTGGATGCGGTCGATCAGCGCCGTGCCGGCTGCCTCATCGAAACTGATTGTCGTCCGCACGCCTTGATGCCGTGTGCCGACCAGTCCCAGTTCCACCGCCTCCCTGATCACCGCATTGATATCTTCCCGCTGCCGCGTCGTGTTCCGCTTGGCGACGTGATCGCGCAGACGCCGAATCACTTCACCCGCGCGGTTTGTCTGCTTGCGGATCCGTTCGACGATGTCGCGCGTGCGATCACCGTTCGCACCGCTGCTGTCTGCGGCCAGTACCCGGCCAAGCGCGCCGGCATAGTTGCCGATCGCCGTCAGCGGCTGGTTGAGCTCATGCGCGATCGCCGAAGCCATCTGCCCCATCGTGGACAGCCGGGAGACATGCACCAGTTCGGCCTGCAGCTCCTGGATGCGCGATCGGCTCTGCCGGTCCGCTGTGACGTCGCGCACGATCTTCGAGGCACCAATGATCTGGCCCGAACTGTTCAGAATAGGTGACACGGTCAACGAAGCTGCGAATTCGCTGCCGTCCTTGCGCAGCCGTACGGTCTCGTAATGCCTAAGCCGCTCGCCTTGCCGCAGCCGTGCCAGGATCATGGCTTCTTCGTGCTGCCGATCCGGCGGAAGCAACAGAGTTATCGATCGGCCGAGCATTTCTGCAGCAACGTAGCCGAACATCGTTTCAGCTGCCTGGTTCCACGTCGTGACCACACCGTCCAAGGTCTTGCCGATGATCGCGTCCTCGGACGTTTCGACGATGCTGGCCAGATACAGCCGGGCGTCCCGGTTTCGTCGCTCCTCGGTGATGTCGTTGTTCACCTCGGTGACAAGCGGCTTTTCGCCAGGCGGGGCGCCGCGCAGCGACTGGTGACTGACGACGATGATTTCCTCGCCGTCGCGCCGACGATGCCGCAGCTCGCCGGTCCATTCATCCCGAGCGAGCAGTTCTTCGTCCACATTGTCGAGCGAGAGCGGGAATTCGGTATGCAACAACTGATGCGATATGCGGCCCATCGCCTCGGCGGCCGAGAAACCGTAGAGCCGTTCCATTCCGCGCGACCAGTAGCGGATCTCCCCCTCGAAGCTTCGCGTCATTACCTGGGCCAAGGCGATTCCCGAGGCCTGAGCCTCCAAAGACGCAATCCGCTTGCGCAGCTCCAGGATCTGATCCTCCCGACGAGTGCGGCCGCTCATTCCGATGCTTTCCGAATTTCCAGTAATGGTTGGCCCATCACGATCTGATGAACAAATAGCACGGGTAGCCCGCTGTCGTCACATCCTGTAATCGAAACGCCGGCGGTTTTGCGCCAGCGCGCCAGTCTGCCTAGGGTTGTGACGGTTGCACCGGGAGATGCGCGATGGCCGATGAGTTGCCCCCGCGGGAGGCAATGGAGTTCGACGTGGTGATCGTGGGTGGCGGGCCGTCAGGCCTGTCCGCTGCGATCCGCTTAAAGCAGCTTGCACCCGACGCTGCGGTCTGCCTGGTGGAAAAGGGCGGCGAGATCGGCGCCCATATCCTGTCGGGCGCTGTGCTGGAGCCTCGTACCCTCGACGAGCTGATCCCGGAATGGCGCGAAAAGGGCGCGCCGCTCGATACGCCGGCCACCGACGATCGCTTTCTGTATCTGACCGCGACCCGCGCCTTCCGGCTGCCGACGCCGCCGCAGATGCACAATGCCGGCAATTACATCGTCTCGCTGGGCAATGTCTGTCGCTGGCTGGCTGCTCAGGCGGAAGCGCTGGGCGTCGAGATCTATCCTGGCTTTCCCGCCGCCGAACTGCTGGAGGATGACGGGCGCATCGTCGGCATCGCCACCGGCGATCTGGGGATCGGCAAGGACGGCCAGCCCACGGACGGCTTCCAGCGCGGGATGGAGTTGCGCGCGCGCTATACGCTGTTCGCCGAGGGCTGCCGGGGTTCGCTGTCCAAGCAGCTGATCCGGCGCTTCGATCTGCGCGGCGGCCATGACCCTCAGACCTATGCGATCGGCATCAAGGAGCTGTGGGAAATCCCCGCCGCCAACCACCGGGCCGGGCTGGTCGAGCACTCCATTGGCTGGCCGCTCGATCGCGGAACCTATGGCGGCTCGTTTCTTTACCATTTCGGCGAGAACCTGGTTTCCTATGGATTCGTCGTCGGGCTCGACTATCGCAACCCCTGGCTATCGCCGTTTGACGAGATGCAGCGCTTCAAGACCCATCCGGCGGTGCGCGGACACTTCGAGGGCGGCCGACGTGTCAGCTATGGCGCGCGAGCCCTGAACGAGGGCGGTCTCCAGTCGATTCCGGGTCTGACATTTCCCGGAGGCGCGCTGATCGGCGACGCGGCCGGGTTCGTCAACGTGCCGAAGATCAAGGGAACTCACACTGCGATGAAATCCGGCATGCTGGCGGCCGAAACGGTGGCCGATGCGCTTGCCGCGGGAGGCGCGGCCGACCTGACAGGCTACGAGGAGAGGCTGCGCACAAGCTGGGTGTGGCAGGAGTTGTCACAGGTTAGAAACATACGGCCGGCGTTTGCCAAATACGGGCTATGGGGCGGCCTCGCCTATTCGGCGATCGACACATATCTGCTGCGCGGCAAGGCGCCATGGACCTTCCATCACCGACATCCCGACAACGAGACGCTGATCGAGGCGGACTCTGCGCCGCGCATCGATTACCCGCGGCCGGACGGCGTGCTGACCTTCGACCGGCTGTCTTCGGTGTTCATCAGCAACACCAATCACGAGGAGAACCAGCCGCCGCACCTGCACCTCACCGACCCGGAGCTTGCGATCACGCTCAACTGGCAGCGCTTCCGCAGTCCGGAAGCACGCTATTGTCCGGCCGGTGTCTACGAGATCGTTGGTGCCGAAGCGGGCAATCCGCAGCTCCAGATCAACGCGCAGAACTGCGTGCACTGCAAGACGTGCGACATCAAGGACCCAGCCCAGAATATAAACTGGGTCACGCCGGAGGGCGGCGGCGGGCCCAACTACCCTGGCGGCATGTGAGGCTGCTGGTCGGAGCCCATGACCGGTTCCTGTTGCCGCTTCAAATCCGCATGACTCTCGCGGCGGCGTGAATTAGGCTGTGCGGATGCAGCATGTCCTCAGCGCCAGTCGCTCCCTTCTTCTGACCCTCTCGTTGCTGTCTGCCTGCGCCGCTGCCGATCCCGCCCCGGGCAAACCGGCCAGCCATGGAGGCCGGGATTCGCCGACCGGGGTGTATGGCGATTACATGGTCGGCCGGTTCGCGATGAGCCAGTCCGACCCGACCACCGCGGCGAAGCAGCTTCTGCGTGCCCGCGCCTCCCGTCCGGACGACGCGGAACTGCTGCAGCAGGCATTTATCGCCTCCCTCATTGCCGGTCGTACCGAGGCGGTGCCGTTGGCGCGTCAGCTGCCGGACAGTCAGGCGGCTCAGCTGCTGCTGGGTGCGGTCGAAGCCCGCGCCGGCCACTGGCAGGCGGCGGAGGCGAAGTTCCACGCGCTGCCGCGCCAGGGGCTCACGCAGTTGCTTCAGCCGCTGCTGGTGGCCTGGGCGCAGCAGGGCGGCGGCCATGCGGATGCAGCCCTGGCGACGCTCCACCCGTTCCTCGACGGTCAACGGTTCCGTGGCGTCTACGCCCTGCATGGCGCGCTGATCGCCGATCAGGCCGGTCACACGGCGGACGCCGCCAGGCTTTATCGCACGGCTCAGACCGAATTTGGCGGCATGAATCTGCGCCTTGCACAGATCCTCGCGAGCTGGGACGCGCGCCACGGGCAGATGGGCGAGGCGCAACGCACATTGAACGCCATGGCTGACGCCGCCCCCGAGATGACCATCGCGCTGCCGGGACTGATTGCAGCAACAATGACGCCACCTGTGCCCCATGCGACGGATGGGATCGCTGAGGCCTACCTTGCGATGGCTGCCGCCCTGCGCCAGCAGGACACCGGCGATTTCGCCATGATGCTGTTGCGTCTCGCGCTCGACCTGCGGCCGGATTTCACGGCGGCACGGGTATTGGCCGCGGACATCCTTGAAAACGGTCACCATCTCGACGACGCCTTGCAGATGTTGGTGGCGGTCAACAGCGACGATCCGCTGATCCCGGTGATCCGCCTGCAGCGCGCCGCGCTCAACGAGCGGCTGGGTCATTCCGAGGAAGCCTTGCGCGAACTCCAGGGCATCGCGGCGGACTACCCCGCGAGCCCGCTGCCCGCCATCCAGGAGGGCGACATACTGCGCAGCAAGCAGCGCTTCACCGATGCCATCGCTGCCTATGACCGCGCCATCGCGCGTATCGCGACGCCGGCGCAGAACAACTGGGTGGTGTTCTACGATCGGGGCATCTGCTACGAGCGGTCCCACCAGTGGCCAAAGGCCGAGGCAGATTTTCGCCACGCACTGGCGCTGGCGCCGGATCAGCCCTTTGTCCTGAATTACCTCGGCTATTCCTGGGCCGACATGGGCCAAAACCTTACGCAGGCCAGGCAGATGATCGAGAAGGCGGCCCAGCTGCGACCGAACGACGGCGCGATCGTCGATAGCCTGGGGTGGGTGTTGCTGCGCCAGGGCGACACCACCGAGGCGGTCAAGACGCTGGAACGTGCGGTCGAGCTGGAACCGGAAGATGCCTCCATCAACGGCCATCTTGGGGATGCCTATCTGGCAGCCGGGCGCAGGCTGGAGGCAACCTATCAGTGGCGCCGCGCCCTGACATTCAATCCCGAGCCCGACGATGCCGCGAAACTGGAGGCGAAGCTGCTGAGTGGCCCTCGTCAGTCGGCGGTGATCAGCGGACAGTAGGGTTTGTGCCGGGTGATCTGACCGAAGTGGCGCCCGCCAAGGTCAATCTGTTCCTTCACGTGCTCGGCCGGCGGGCTGACGGCTACCACTTGCTCGACAGTCTCGTGGTGTTCGCCGATGTCGGCGACACGCTCCGCGCGGAACCGGCGAAGACACTGTCGCTGACAGTCGAGGGACCGTTTGCCGGGCGTCTTGCCGCGGAACCGGACAACCTTGTGCTGCGCGCGGCCAGAGCCTTGGCGACGGAGGCCGGTGTTTCGGCGGGCGGTCGTCTGGTGCTGGCCAAGCATCTGCCGGTGGCATCCGGCATCGGCGGGGGCTCGGCGGACGCCGCGGCGGCGCTCCGGCTGCTCTGTCGATTATGGCGGATCGAACCGGATCCCGGGGATCTGGCCAGACTGGCGGGTGCGCTTGGCGCGGATGTGCCGGTATGCCTCGACGGCCGCGCCAGCAGAATGGGTGGTATCGGCGATCATCTGGAGCCGTCGGCGGGGCTTCCGCCGTGCGGCATCGCTCTGGTCAATCCTGGTATGGCGCTGGCTACCGCCGAGGTGTTTCGGGTGCGGATTGGCCCATGGTCCGCAAGGGCGGAATTGCCGGCCGCTTGGCGGGATGCCGGGGAGCTGGCTGGCGATCTCCGGCGCCAGCGCAATGATCTGCAGCCGGCTGCGATCGCGCTTTGTCCGGTGATCGGCAACGTTTTGTCGTTGCTGGAAGCTGTACCGGGATGCCTGCTGGCGCGGATGAGCGGATCGGGTGCGACGTGCTTCGGCTTGTTCGCGGATGCGATAATGGCGCGGAGGGCTGCATCGGGACTGCAGCGGCCGGGGTGGTGGTGTTGGGGCGGAGGCCTGCGTCCCGGCTGAGCAGGCTTTACGTGGTGCGGTTCGGGACCTATTGAGCCCTTGCTGGATGGGGCGTAGCCAAGGGGTAAGGCAGCGGATTTTGATTCCGCCATTCGGAGGTTCGAATCCTCCCGCCCCAGCCAGCGGATTTCCCTCCGAGCGCTCCGAATTGGAAAATCCGCTGGCCTGGCGATAGAGTCAGGTGGATGTCAGCTGTGCCAGCGGAACTCTTGCGCCTTCCGCTGCGAGCCCTGGCTGAGCTTGACGTTGACCAGTGCCGGACCCGGGAAGTTCATTGCCTCGTCGAGCGCACCGCGCAGGTCCTTCGGGTCCTCGACGTAGGAACCGTGGCCACCGAACGCCTGCATCATCAGGTCGTATCGGGCGCCCCAGATCAGCGTGTTCGGCCGCATGTTGAGCATCGGGTTGTTCGGGATCTCTTCCATGCCCGGCCCGATACCGCCGTTGTTGAACACGACGATCTTGGCCGGCATGCCGTAGCGGCACAGCGTCTCCATCTCCATGCCGGAGAAGCCGATCGCCGAGTCGCCCGAGACGTGGATGATCGGCTTGTCGGGGTGCACGACGCAGGCGGCGATGACGATACCGAGGCCGACGCCCATCGTGCCATAGCTGCCGGCGTCGAGCCGCGAGCGCGGGTTGAAGTTCGGCAGCTGGGTGCGGCCGATGTCCATCGTGCTGGCGCCCTCGCTGCAGATGATCGCGTTTCTCGGCGCCCAGGCGGCGACGTCGCGCAGCAGCCGGTAGTATCCGCCGGGTGCCGAGTCATCGGCGATCTGTGGCGCGATCAACGCAGCGTTCTCGGCCGACTTCTTGGTGATCGCCGCGCGCCACGGCGTCTCCTTCGGGTAGAACCATTGACGCGATCCGAGCGCCTGATTGAGCTGCCCGACAATCGCCTTGCCGTCGCCGACAAGCGCAACCTCGGCGGGCTTGTTCTGGTGCATCGCCTCCGGCTCGATGTCGAGCTGGATGACCCGCACGTCCTTGTTGTAACGCGGCGGCAGGCCGAAATGCATGATCCAGTTGAAGCGCGCGCCCATAAGGAACACGACATCGGCGTTTTGCAGCGCGAGACTGCGCGCCGCGCCGACCGATAGCGGATGGTCGTCGGGCATCACGCCCTTGCCCATCGGCGAGGCGAGGAACGGCAGCTGCGTCTTCTCGATGAATGCGCGCACCTCGTCCTCGGCGCGCGCGGAGGCCATGCCCTTGCCGATGATCACCAGCGGCCGTTCGGCCGATTGCAGTACGTTCAACGCCTGCTCGACGTACTCCGGCATCGTCTGCATGCGCGGCGGATCAGGGCATTTCGCGGCCTGGATCGCCTTGTCGGCGTCACACCCGCCGGTAATGATGTCGTCAGCAATATCGAGATAGGCGGCGCCGGGCCGGCCGTAGATCGATTGCCTGACCGCCATCTCCACGTAGAACGGGATGCGGTGCACATGTTCGATGGCGTGCGCCCATTTGCACAATGGCGTCGCGGCCAATACCTGACGCTCTTCCTGGAAGGCGCCCATGCCGTTGCGGTAGGTCTCCGACGCGCCACCGATCAACAGCATCGGCCAGCAATTCTGCTGCGCGTTCGCGAGGCCCGCGAGACCGTGGATGACGCCCGGACCGGTCACGACGATGCACGAGCCTGGGCGGCCGGTCAGGTAGCCGACGGCGCCGGCGGCATAAGATGCGGTCTGCTCGTTGCGCATACCGATATAGGGAAGGCCCACCTTTTGCGCTGCCTCGGCGAGCGGACCAACCGGGAACCCGACCACGCCGAACATGAATTGTACGCCTTGTTCCTTGAGGCTTTTCGCCAGCAAGTCGGCGCCTTTGATCTCAGCCATGTTTCCTCCTGTCATCGGGCAACCACGATCGGACCCGATACGAAAAAATCCGAACGACGGTCACATTACGCATATATCGCGCCGCGGCAAATGGAAGCTGACCCAAGTGCGGGATGCCGTCAAATCCTGCTGCCACCTGACGCGCGGCCGTTCGCATCCTCAAGGCCACGCCTCTCGTCGTCGTCATCCCCGCTTCGTCGTCGTCCCCGAAAGCGGGGACCACGTGCAGCAGACATCGAAATTTGTCCCCTGGGTTCCCCGCTTTCGCAGGAATGACGACTTGCGTGAGTGTGACTACGTCTTTTCGATGATCTCCATCTGCGCCCCGTCGGGGCACTCCACGAAGCAGACGTGCCGTCCGTTGTTGGGCGGCAATTCCTCGAGGATGCGCACACCGTTTTTCTGCAACTGCGCCAGCGTTCCCGGATAATCATCGGTCTGCACGGCCATGTGTTCGATGCCGTAATGCTGTTCGTGATTCTGTACCGCGATCAGGCCGGTGATGTTGAGTTGAAGCCCGTGCAGATCGACGCGGAAACCGCGACCGGGAATTTCGCCCTTCAATGTCGCGCCAAAGTTATCGATGTAAAATTGCGCGGTCTGTTTGGGATCGCGGGTCTTGAGGTGCACATGCTGAACGGCGAAGTTCATGGTCGTTCTCCTCCTCGCGGGTGTTGCGCAACGTAGTCTGCGGCATCCGGCACGCTGGAAGAATTCCGCGATCTGGTCAAACCCGTTCTATGCTCGGGCCCGGAAAGACGGAGGACCGTGCGATGGCCGTTGCCCGCCAATTGGCCGAATTCCTGACAGCGACCACCGCCACCGACCTGCCGCCCGTGGCCATCGACCATGCGGCGATGCTGATCGCCAGCACCATTGCCAGCGCGGCATGCGGCGCGGGGCTGCAATCCGCACGGATCATCCGCGATCTTGCGCGGGAACGCGGCGGGCGCCCCGATGCATCGATTTGGTTCGACACCGGCGCCAGACTACCGATCGCCGATGTGGCGCGGGTGAACGCCATGATGAGCGACGCCGCTGCGTCCGACGACAGCGACCTGCGGAACATCATTCATGCCGGGACACCGCTGACCGCGACCTCGCTGGCAATCGCCGAACACAACGGCGCCGATGGTGAATTGGTGCTGACGGCGATGGTCTGCGGCTACGAGGCAGCCGGGCGGATCAGCGAGGCGATCACCCCCGGCTTTCGCCACCGCGGCTTTCACGGTTGCCTCGGCGCGGTGTTTGCCGCAGCGGTCTCGGCTGCCCGCCTGTTGCGGTTGGATGCGCCGCAGATGGCGCAGGCTATTGCGCTGTCGGCGACCTCGATCGGCGGCCTTGCCACCGCCGCGAACACAAGTGTCGCGCGCGAGTACCATGCCGGACTTGCGGCGATGCTCGGGGTCAATGCGGCACTGGCCGCGCAGCGCGGATACCTTGCGGAAGAAAGCATCCTGGAGACCCCTCTCGGGTTCTTCGAGGCCTTTGGCGGCGTCGATGGCGCGGCGGCCAGCGCGATCGCAACGAGCGATCTCGGGCGGAGTTGGGATATCGTTACCGATTTGGCGATCAAGCTGGTACCCGGCGGGCATCCCTATCACGCGCTTGGCGAGGCAGCAGCCAACGCCGCGAGAGACGCCACGATCGCCGCTGAGGATGTCGAGAACATCACGATATCGCGTCCGGGCATGACCGCCTTCACCGGTCCACTACACCCGACCGACCTGATCGGCATGGCGCACAGCCCGGCTTACTTTGTCGCCGCTGGCGTGGCCGACCGCGGATTTTCCTGGGTGCATGCCAGTGCGGCGAAAATTGCCGACCCGGTCATTCACCGATTGATCGACCGGATTGTCGTCGGGCCTCCGCCCATGGAGAACGAAGCGGCGCGCTACCGTCAGGGCGCGACGGTCACCATTCGCAGCCGCGACGGCCGGATATCGACGAGTACGGTCTATGCGCCAAAAGGCGCCGCTTCACTCGGGATCGACTGGAGCGATGTGGACGGCAAGTACCGGACCCTGGTTCCTTCCGCTGGTGTCGCCGCACCGGCGATCGAGACGAGCCTCGCTCTCATCCACGATTTTCGCCATATTGCCAACGTGTCAGCGCTCACAGGACTGCTGGTTGTCGGCGCTGCCGGACAGGAAACCTGAATCGAAATCGTCGCGGCTGCCCGTCGTACGGCGTTTCATGAAACCGGTCCTTTCGCGCAGCAGAAAATTACGCCTCGCGCGATTCCTGCGATTCCGGCTCAACCGAAGTCTCGGTCTCCTGTTCCGCTTTGCGACGGTTAACCGCCTCGTCACGCTCGCGCAACTTGGCATCCTTTTTCGCCTGTTTGGCGCGGTTCCGCTCGGCACGCTGCTGGTTGTAGTTAGGCTTGAATGCCATTATCCCCTCGTTCCGCTGGCTGTCAGCATGAAACGCCGGTACTCAACGCATTTCAATAGTCCGCTGAACTAGCCGAGGATACCTTGTCGGGCGGAAAGTCGACTTTCCGGCACCACGCGCTCATGCCCGTCAGCCGCGTGCTTCACGCGATACTGCAGGTCCTTGGTCTCACTCGGCAGCAGGCGCTGGACCTTGTATTTTCCACGCGGCACGTTGGTGTCACCGGGGCCTGGCAGGAAGTCGACCATCTGGCCCACGGCAAATTTATGCTGCTGCATACCGTCCTCCGTCTCGGCCGGTGCTGCGGTCGGCAGCACCGGCGTTGACACTCAGACCGACTTCAGGTTCGTCGCCGAAGTCTTGCCTTGCTGGCCCTGTTCCAGGTCGAAGCTGACCTTCTGGCCCTCGTTCAGTCCGCTCAGGCCAGCGCGCTCCACGGCCGAAATATGGACGAAAACGTCTTTCGATCCATCATCCGGCTGAATGAAGCCAAACCCCTTCTGAGCGTTGAACCATTTCACTGTACCTTGCGACATAGCATAACTCTCTGTGCAACCCGGCGGCCCACACCGCATGGGCCGAAATACTTTTCACATTGGGGAGCGCCGGATGCGACAGCGTCGCAAGATAAGGCACAGGCCGCCCAGGCCGAAAAGCGCCGTGGTCGGTAGATAGGGACGCGGATCAGGGTTTGCCAGAAAAATCCGGCCGTCACGCGCAGGCAGACGCTGCCATCCGGTCGGTCTTTTCCCCATCGCCATCGACCTGACCGACCTCAGTCCGCCCAACGTCACCCCGTCCGGCCTGGTGCAGCACCTGACTGAGCCGCTCGATTGCTCCCGCCCTGTCGGTCCCCGCGACGGCAGCGAATTCGGCGGCAAGCCGATCGAGTGCCAATTCAAAAAGATTGCGCTGGCTGAAACTGCTGCCGGCGCCGTCGCCGGAACTGCGCAGGTCACGAACAACCTCGGCGAGTGCCTTGAGATCACCCGAGTTGATCTTCGCCAGATATTCCTGTGCACGCTTCGCCCACATCAGCCGGCTGACGCGAGGACGGCCGCGAAGGATAGTCAGCACGTCGGTCAGTGCATCAGGGCTCGCGAGCTTCCGCAGACCCGCTGCACGGGCCTGGGCGACCGGGACGCGCAAAGTCATTCGGTTCTCGGCAAAGGAGATATGAATCAAGTTCAGCCGGTGTCCGGCGATCACCTCAGACCCGACACGATCAACCTTGCCGACGCCGTGTGCGGGATAGACCACGAAGTCGCCTTTGCGAAACGGATCTGCATCCTGCGGCTTCGCCTGTGCGGCAGTCGCGCCGAAAGCGGCATTCACCATCGCTACTGTGACTACAGTCGAAGCTGTCAACTTGTCCACCTGATCCGTTGGATTGCAGATATAAGCATATTCTGACGAGATTCATCAGCCAACGCCAACGCACCCAACACTAACGCCGTTGGGCCGCCCCTTATCGCACGCGTGCCGGTCTGACCCGGGGACGCCGTGCCGCGGCACTGCCGGGCGCGTCCGAGACCAGATTCGACTCGATCTGCACGGGTATCGGGGTATTCAGCGCTTCGCTCCCTGCCTCTGAAGCCGGCTTCCTGGGCGCCAGCCGAGTCCATGGACCAGCGTCCCGTATCATTCGCTTGGCCTGGACGATCCACGCATTCGCCTCATGCTCACTGCGAAATCCTGGCACTGTCTTGCTGCGGCCGTCCGGTCTGTCCATCTCGACGTTGAAGCCGCTGTCTCCCCGAGGAACCACGCGATACGAACTTTCTACCATGGTGGCAACATGCCATGAATCCTCCCCGATGAACACCCATCAATCCGCAGATATCCTCGCGAACCATAACACGATTCGGGATTCCGCCAGCAAGCGAAGCCATTTCAACCCGGAGCATCAGAGTAGGATCGCGCTGCAAGTCCACGTTGCACGCCATTAAAAATCATACGTGGATCATTGTGCCTTTCTGATCATTCGCTTCAGCGCGATCACCTGGCGGAAAAACTCCTTTCGCGGCTGCGCTGGACTGCCCAGCAACACCGCGCCCGCGGGCGTATCCGAAATAACCCCTGCCTGCGCGCCGATCTGTGCCCCCTGCCCGATGCGCAGGTGTCCCGCCATCGCTGCCTGGCCGCCGACCTGAACGAAATCCTCCAGTATCGTGGAGCCGGCTATGCCTACCTGTGCCACAATGACGCAGCAACGTCCGAGCTGGACGTTGTGTCCGATCTGAACGAGATTATCGATCCGCGATCCCGCACCGATGATGGTGTCGTGGGTGGATCCTCGATCGATCGTGGTGTTCGCGCCAACCTCCACATCATCCTCGACGATCACGCGTCCCAACTGGGGTATGCTCAGAAACCCGGTGTCGGTCGCCGCGAAGCTGAACCCCTCCTGGCCGATCCGGGCACCCGGATATATGTAAACGCGCGCGCCGAGAATCGTGTGACTCAGGCTGACATGTGCACCGATCCGGCAGTCTGCGCCGATCGTCACGCCCTTGCCGACCGAAACGAAAGCACCAAGGCGACAACCGGGGCCGATCTCCGCGCCGGCCTCGATGACAACGTACGGAGCAATTTCCGCCGACGGATCAACGCGTGCCGTATCGGCAATGACGACTGAGGTGTGGATGCCCGGACAGGGCGGCGGTGCGGGATGGAACAGCGCCGCGACGCGCGCCCATCCTTCGTAGGCAGCGGTGGTGACGATCGGTATGGTCGCACTGGGCACCCGCTCGAGCATGTCCGGGTGCACGATCACCGCGCCCGCCATGGTATGTTCCAGCGCCGCTGCATAACGTCGGTTATCGAGAAAGCTGACCTGGTCCGGTCCTGCTGATTGCAGCGGAGCGACGCCCCGGAATGTCCTGTCGAGTGCGGGAGCAGTACCCCTTGCCGCGATCGCTATGGCTGCGAGGGCATGAGGGCTGCTTCGGGCAAAAAACCGCGCGTCGCCCATTGGGGTTTCGATCGACTTTACTCCGATCTTTTACGTCCACTTCGCGCCGGGCGCGAATGACGTCTACCGCCCAAAGGCGGGGATTGCAAAATCATATTGTGTTCTCATCTTAACACTGGCACTCCAATAAGGGGAGTGCTAATGAAGCGGAACTGGCGAGATATTTCGCGGTGGGCTGCCTACGTCGGCTGCCAATTGCCGATGGCGGCAATACTTGAGAGCGGATAGCAGTGAAGCACAGGTTTCCTGTGGGCTTGGGCGATCCGTCATCTCACGACCGAGGCGAACCTTCGAGTGTTCATCGAGCACGCCCCGGCCCGCAGGCTAAGGCCAGGAAGATAGGGCCACGTGATACCGCGACATCATCGATCTCAGGAAGGATAAGCAAATGGCTGCCAAGGACGTTCGGTTCGGTGGCGATGCCCGCCAGCGCATGCTGCGCGGCATCGACACGCTCGCCGAGGCGGTACGAATCACACTGGGCCCGAAGGGTCGCAATGTGATCCTGGACAAGAGTTACGGCGCCCCGCGCATCACCAAGGACGGCGTGACGGTCGCCAAAGAGATCGAACTCTCCGACAAGTTTGAGAACATGGGCGCACAGATGGTGCGCGAGGTCGCCTCCAAGACCAACGATGTCGCCGGCGATGGGACGACCACGGCGATCGTGCTGGCGCAGGCTATCGTGCGCGAGGGTTCCAGGGCGGTATCCGCCGGCATGAATCCAATGGACCTCAAGCGTGGCGTCGACAAGGCCGTCACCGCGC
Organism: uncultured Alphaproteobacteria bacterium; assembly: GCA_963812475.1. GTDB lineage: Bacteria > Pseudomonadota > Alphaproteobacteria > Acetobacterales > Acetobacteraceae > JAMXLO01. The sequence continues at coordinate 208,970 of CAWEVI010000050.1, read as the reverse complement.
TGGTTGAAGAGCTGGCGAAGCGCAGCAAGAAGATCACAACCCAGGCGCAGACGGCGCAGGTTGGCACGATCTCGGCCAACGGCGAAGCGGAAATCGGCCAGATGATCGCCGAGGCGATGCAGAAGGTCGGCAACGAGGGCGTCATCACGGTCGAAGAAGCCAAGGGCATGCAGACCGAACTCGATATCGTCGAGGGGATGCAGTTCGACCGCGGCTACATGTCGCCGTATTTCATCACCAACGCGGAAAAGATGAACATCGAACTGGATCAACCGTACATCCTGATCCATGAAAAGAAGCTCTCCGCGCTGCAGGCACTGTTGCCTCTGCTCGAGGCGGCGGCGCAATCGGGTCGTCCATTGCTGATCATTGCCGAGGACGTTGAGGGCGAGGCATTGGCCACGCTGGTGGTGAACAAGCTGCGTGGCGGCCTGAAGGTTGCAGCGGTGAAGGCGCCTGGATTCGGTGATCGCCGCAAGGCGATGCTGGAGGATATCGCGGTGCTCACCAGCGGTCAGCTGATCAGCGACGACCTCGGCATCAAGCTGGAGAATGTCACGCTCGACATGCTCGGCAAGGCGAAGAAGGTACTGATCGACAAGGAGAATACCACCATCGTCGAAGGCACCGGCAAGAAGCAGGACATCGCTGCTCGCTGCAAGCAGATCCGCGCGCAGATCGAGGAGACCACCTCGGACTACGACCGCGAAAAGTTGCAGGAGCGCTTAGCGAAGCTGGCTGGCGGCGTTGCGATCATTCGCGTCGGCGGCTCGACCGAGGTCGAGGTTAAGGAGCGCAAGGATCGCGTCGATGACAGTCTGCATTCGACCCGCGCGGCAGTCGAGGAAGGCATCGTGCCGGGCGGTGGCGTTGCCCTGGCACGTGCGTCGTTGATTCTGTCAAAGCTGAAGGCGGACAATGACGATCAACGCGTCGGGATCGAGATCGTACGCAAGGCGGTGCAGAATCCGTTGCGCCAGATCGCCGAGAATGCCGGCGAGGACGGTGCGGTGATTGCGGGCAGAATCCTCGATAGGGACGAGTACAACTGGGGCTTCGACGCACAGACCGGCGAGTTCAAGGATCTGGTCAAGGCCGGCATCATCGATCCGACCAAGGTCGTGAGAACTGCGCTGCAGCACGCCGCGTCAGTCGGCTCGCTGATGCTGACCACCGAGGCGATGGTCGCCGAACGGCAGGAGAAGCCGGCCGACGGCGACGGATCACCGAACCACCGCATGGGTGACCCTGGCTACTGAGCGCCACAATCTGATCGCTGAAGCGTGCCACGTCGTTAAGCGCATGACGTGGCACGCGCCCGAAGGAGGGGTCCAATGGCGGACCACGATCAACCCGATCCTCAGTTCGACGCGATGACCGCGCGGCTGCTGCATCGCGAGGCGCTACGTCGCGCGGCAGATGAATTGAATACCACGTCCGCGCCCGGTCTCGAGGGAGTACTGGCTCGGATCTCAGCTGAGGTGACGGCCGAGGCGGCCTCGTGTCGGGCTTCAAACAGCGAGGCCATGGAAGTCGACAGCAGCGCCAGGCATTCGACGCAAGTGCAACAGCTTCCGATACCACAACCAAAATCCTGAAGCTGTCCGCGTGGTCGAGAACGGATCGACCACGCGGACGGAGTTGCTGCGCACTGGCGCGTGGCAGGTCAGGCTCGCGGCATTACGCCTTCGCGCGCCAAACGGCCAATGCCAGGACGACGACTGGCACAAGCACCAGCCATGCTGCGGCGTCGATTACCATTGATGACGGCGCCACGACCGGGAGTTTATCCTGCAGCGCATCAATATGCACGCGGCATGGCTGGATCGAGGACGCAGATTGAATTGCCACCCCGCTCGAGCAACCGGTCCTGCTCAATCCACTCGCGCGCGTCGGACTCCGCTTCGAAGCCGGTTGTGGTCCGGACCATCGCCCCGAGTTGGCTCAGGGCTACGCCGTAACTACCATCCTGTCGGACAAACACGTTGTAGATTGGTTGGGCCATGCCTTGCATGTGGCACGCCACAGGGCCAGATACATGGACGAGGCCGGACAAGTTGTCGTGCTCCAAGGTTAATTCGGGACCGCAATTGGCGGGATGCCGTGGGATTGCCGACCTCAAGCGGCCGCACCCGCTCGATCGCCCGCAACCTGGACGCGGCTTGTATTGAGATCAGACCGTGCTTACGTCCAAATTTCGACTTCCCACATAATTAGGAAAGTTCGGTGGTATCGGCCGATGTAACTGCCCTGCAGCGATCGGACCTCAACGCATTCCTGTTTGCTGACGTTGGCACGGAGGCGAACGGCATGATGCTGAGTGTTGCGTCCGTGCTTGCTCGTCAGGGCAACGATCCCTGGCGCGAGGCGGGTCGGCTGGCGGAACTGCCGAAGGCGGAGGCCACCGATAATCTGGCTCGAATGATCGCCGGCATGCCAAGGAGCTTGTGGGGTCTTCCCGATGCCGGCGTTATCGCGGTACGTTTGACCGGATTGTTGCCAATGAGACCGGCGCGCGGGCCGAGACGCGGCGTCTCTCGGCCGAGCGCCCGGACCGCAGTGGTGCTGGCCTGCATCACCTTGGCATTCGGTTACGCCATCTTGGCGACTATGCAGTCGAGTCCTCCTGAAAGGTCCGATGGCGGTGACGTTGCATCATTCGCTGTCCCTGCGCCCGGCGCCCAGCAGAACAAAGGAAAGCCCCGATGAGCATAGCGCCAACACCAACTGAACAAACGGACCACGCCGACGATGAGCCCGACCGGCAGGCGGATGCAATGAAGGATCAACTGCGCAAGGATGTGGCATCGTGGTCGGCAGCGAGGTCTGGTACGTCAGCCCGCGAGTCCGCCGAATTGAGCGTTCCGGCGGTCCGCGAGCCTGCGCCGCAGCCGGCCAAGCGCGTCCGTCGGGCCAGAGCTGTACCGCCCGAAGCCAAGTCAGCCTCTGCCCAGAAGAAGCCCTTCAGCATGTCGTACGACGGTGTGACGCAAGCGGATTACATCACCTACATGATCGCTCGCGGCACACGGTGAGCTGGGTCACCTTCGAAGCTGCCGGGGGAGGACTGGTGGTTGTCAACGCTTGCCATGTCGTGGCGATCTACGACGAACAGGGCGCCGTGAAATTGGCTACGACCGCCGGTGGCGTACATGTGTTGAAAGACATGACTGTGCAACGAGCCGCTGCTGCCGTGTCCAAGGCGGCCGACGTCGTCGCAGTGGGAACCGGCTAGACGAAATTCGTTTGATTAGAAGGCTGTGTGGCATTCGCATACCTCCAGAGAAACGGAGGCGCCGCCAGATCCGAGGAACGTCGGCACTCGCGCGACACCACGGTCGGTGCCGCGCCAATTCCAATTTCCTGCAGCCACGAATGTGGAGCAATCATGCAAACGGAATTGATGTATGACGGCCAGATAACCTACGACTTCAATGAATTTTGCAAGGATTACGGCCACCCCACCGGGCGGATGTTCACGTTCGAGGTGACGCACAACGCTGTCACCTACGTTTATGCGGACGTAATCGGCACCGTACGCGACGGCGAGGTGGTCTTCTGCCTCAACGGGTCCGATCTGGTCGATACGCGCAAGGCCCACTGAGAGGCAGTGAGCGGCGCCGTAGAAACACCAGCTGCCCGGCCTGTTGCCAAGCGAACTGCGGAGCAATTCTCGTGAACGTCCGGCTTGTGGCATCGAGCGACGACCGGGCACGGGCGATCCGTGATCATGTGCTGCCACTTCTTCGCGAGCGTGGCGCGCTGGAACTCCAACGCGACACGGTGCGGCTGGTCGAGCTTCGCATTCCGCCGTGGATTTTTCGCCACTGGACACCATTCAGCGCGCTCAATCCTGGAGAGGCCTCATCCCCAGGGTATCGCCACGCCATTGAGCGGCAGCACAGACAACCGAACCTGCCATACGGACTGGACGTGTGGCATGGGACCCGGGTGCTCCGGATACTGTGGGCGGCTGACGGCCCCTGCGATGTCGTGACCTTCGTGCGCGGCAGCTGGGAAGATGAAGCGCTGGCGCTGTGATGGCGCCAGCGTTCGCGTCGCGCTAATCCGGACTGATTGTTGCGGCTTCGGGACCTTTTACTCCCTGCACGACACCCATGCGCACCGACTGACCCTCCTGCAAAGGTCCCAGGCCGGCACGCTCGAGGACCGTCGCATGGATAAAGACATCCTTGCCGCCCGTCTGCGGGGTGATAAAGCCGAACCCCTTGTCTGGGTTGTACCATTTCACCGTGCCGACGGTCTCGACCGCTGAACTCAGATCGATCTGACGACGGGGACCGTCCTGCGTGCGGGGACGGGCGGACGGGGGACGGCGCGACGCCGGCTGCTCGGCCGTACTTTCATCGACCGAGATGACCTGGTCGACCTGCCGCCCCTTCTGCCCGCTGCCGATACGGACCCGCAGGGTCGCGCCGGGACTGACCGCCTGATGTCCGGCAGCCTGCAGGGCATTCACGTGCAGGAACACGTCGCCCGAGCCGTCGGCCAACGCGGCAAATCCGTAGCCTTTCTCGGCATTGAACCATTTTACCGTCGCCTGCACCTCGGGCGCGGCCGAGCTCGATGCGAATGAGGGGAAGGGCACTGGCGGCGGTGTGTTGCCGTAGAAGTTGTCGTCATCAAACCCGCGGCGGCGAGGCTGCCATTGCCGGTCGTTTCTGGGTGAGCGCAAAGTACAGCTATCCTCTATGATTGGTTGTGGTCGGGCATCCGTCGTAGGATACGCCCAATTGCGGCACGTTGGTAGGTCCGGGACAGCAAGTCGACAGTGTCTTGCTGCATAACCCATCCCGGGATGGTTCATCGTCTCAACCTAGCGTCTCCAACTGTAATGTGCAAAGCCGCCGCGGGCGTGCCATACTGACAGATGACCGATGCAAATTACCGAATCGTGCAGCGGGAAGACGGCGGCTTCGCTGTGGAAGTTGTCAGGCTCGGCGCGCTTCCCCAGACTGCGGCTGGCTTCACGACCGAGGCCGAGGCCAGCGGCTGGATCGCACAGGACAAGCGTCTGTGGGATGCCGGCGATCCCTTTCGGACGCCTGCCGGCCGCAAATGGCGTGGCTTGTGATCGCAACCCGATGCTGCTTTGGTCAGGTGGCCGGCTATCGGTCCAGTCGTCGATGACGTGACGAATGCAGCAGTGTGGATTGCGCCGACGACCGGCTCGTTGCCTTTGACCGCGACGTTGCTCACCGGTGCAGAACGATAATGCGCCGCGGAGCGACAGTCTGGTTCACGCGGAAGAACTATGTGGCGCATCGGGCACTGGATCCCGAGGGCCTGCCGCCGACATTTGACGAATGGCGCGCCGGCATTGACGAACACACGGGCGAGCAGAGGCCTTCTGTGCGCGTGGTGTTCAGTCCAGGCAAATTCACTGCGTGGTGTCGCGAAGAAGGCCGGGAAATCGATGACTCGGCCCGGACCGCCTTCGCCGATATCGTCGCCACACAGAGCCGACGCAGACGAACATCCGGGGCGGTGTAGTCAGGCTTCCCGAACGGTCGCAGGACATGACATGAGGCTCCAGCAGGCAGCCTGCCCGAGCCGTGGTTCCTATCCGACCGTCGGGGTTTGCGCCGCTTCCACCAATCGCGAATGCACCAGCTCCAGCAACCGTTGGCGGGCCGATATCGCAATGTCATCCAAGGATGGTGTCTGGGCGAGGCGCGCCCTGGCATAGCGACGGACCTCATCGAGCGTCGGAACCTGCGGAAGATCGATTTCGCTCCAGAACGTCTCGGCCTGCATGCGCGCGGACAGCAGCCGCGACTTGAGGTCGCTCCAGCCCGGCGCCCTCGCGAGGGCCTCCAGCACCTGATTCGCGATGAGATTGACCGGGAACGACACGGCAAGCTGGGAGGCCACCTTGTCGATGACGAGTTGCCCCAATCTATGCTCGCCGCGCACCACCGACCTCGGCGGAACGTGCAGATCCCACACGATTCCGAGCCACGACAGCACGCGCAGCGCATAGTATGTCGGGTCGAACTCCCACCAGCGGAAACCTTGCCGGACCGAAACCTGGTAGGCGTGATGGTTGTTGTGCCAGCCCTCGCCCATCGTCAGCAGCGCGAGCAGCCAGTTGTTCCGGGACTTGTCGCCGGTGACATAGCGGCGTCGACCAACCACGTGGGCGAGCGAATTGATGCTGAAGGTCGCGTGCCACAGCACAACCGTGCTCCAGCAGAAGCCGACCACCAAGCCCGGCAAACCGGCGATCAGCCAGGTCGACAGCGCGAGCAGTGCCGCGGGCAGATACGGCTGCCGGTTGAGCCAAAGCAACTCCTTGTATCGCGCCATATCGCGGATCATTGCATAGTCGGTGTCATTGTTTCGCGGCACGAAAATCCAGCCGACATGGGAATATAGAAAGCCACGCTGCACCGGAGAGTGCACATCGAGCTCCGTATCCGAGTGCTTGTGGTGCCGCCGGTGGTTGGCGGCCCACCACAGAATGCCTCGTTGGGCCGACGTCTGCGCCATGAATGCCAGCATGAACTGAAAGACACGGCTGGTGCGGAATGCGCGATGGGCGAAGTAGCGGTGGTAGCCTGCACCAATCGCAAAGATCCGCACCAGATACAGCGCCACGCCGAGCACCACGGCGCGCGGCGTGACGCCGGTCCAGAAGGCGGCAAAGCATGCCAGATGGAGCAGCAGGAAGGCGGTGCCGGAGGGGTAGGCGATGTCGTCCGAGTGGTCCTGCCTACCCTTGTTCATGGGCGAATCCTCTCTGGGGAACCCGACTATACATTGCACTGATCGCCGGAAGCGACATCTGTCCTTGCCCGTCGGTCACCCGTCACGCCGCCGGGCGCAGTCCGACGGGCCCTCGCTGCCGCCGACGCCGGCGGGCCGGCGTGCGGTTCGGGGACGACGGTATCTGCATCTGTTGGCGTGGGTGCTGCAAGCCTGGTGGCGAGCCGCCCGCAATATTGATCACCGTCCCGGTCATCCGCTCGATCGCGCGGAGCGTGCCCTGCTCGGCAGCGTCGCAGAACGATATGGCGACGCCGCTCGCGCCGGCACGCGCGGTGCGGCCGATGCGGTGCACGTAATCCTCGGGCTGAGCCGGCAGATCGAAGTTGATGACATGCGAGATGCCGGTCACGTCAATGCCTCGAGCGGCGATGTCGGTCGCGACCAGAACGCGTGCGCGCCCGCTGCGGAACTGTTCAAGCGCCTTCTGCCGCGCGGGCTGGCTCTTGTTGCCATGCAGGGCGCTGACCCGGATGCCGCCGGTATCGAGGTTTTCAGCGACCCGGTCAGCAGCGCGTTTGGTACGGGTGAACACAATGACTCGTGACAGTGCCGGATCGGTCAGCAACCGGCCGAGCAGCGCCCGCTTGCCGGCTGGATCGACGTAATGCACGTGCTGCTCGATCGGCAGCACCACTGGTTCATCGCGGGCGATATCGACCCGCACCGGGTTGCGCAGCAGCGTCTCGGCGAGCCGGCCCACCTCCTGCGGCATCGTTGCCGAGAACAACGATGATTGCCGGTCGACCGGCAGGGCGGCGACAATCCGGCGGATGTCGCGGATGAAGCCCAGATCCAGCATGCGGTCGGCCTCATCGAGGACGAAGTGGCTGACCTGACCCAGTTTCAATTCGCCTGTCGCCATCAGGTCGCAGATGCGACCGGGCGTACCGACCACGATATCGGCCCCAGCCCGCATCCGCTGCACCTGCGCCGAACGGCTGAGGCCGCCCAGGATCGCGACGATGCGGCGTTTCTGATCGCCGCCGAGGCGATGCAGGCTTTCCTCGATCTGGAGAGCGAGTTCGCGTGTCGGCGCGACGATGAGGGCCCGCGTGCCGTAGCGGTGCGCCGTCGCCAGCCTGCCTGACAGGTGCTGCAGCATCGGCAGCGCAAAAGCGGCGGTCTTCCCGGTGCCGGTCTGGGCGACGCCGAGCAGATCGCGGCCCGCCAGCAGCGGTGGAATGGCACTTGCCTGGATGGGTGTCGGCTCGAGGAAGCGCTCTCGATCGAGAGCGCGCAGAAAGGGCTCGGCCAAGCCGAGTTTTGCAAAGGTAATCGATGGCACGAAGATAAAAGCTCCAGCGCCGGCCACCGCGGGTTCATCCCTGCGGTTGAATGCGAGCGCCTTGATGTTCGCCTGCCCGCGCGACAGTGGGGCGAACGCGTTACGACTGAGAATTCCGGGAGGGCATCGTCCAAATCGGACAGGACGCCAATCACGCATTCACGGAAAGCACGGCGTATATCGCGCGACTCGCGGTAAAACGCAAGAGCCGTCGCTGCCTCCGGGACCGCGGACGGCCAGTCTGGCCGGTTTATTTTCCTGCGGGCGATGTAATGGTGACAGTCTTGCCCCACTTCAACCAATACTTCACTTGTCGGTGCGAGGAGATCAGTCCTCCCACAACACAGAGAAAAAATCCCATGCAAATTCCTGTTTGGCTGAAACCCGGACTTTGGGGCGCGGCGATCGGCGCGATCGCGATGGCCACCGTCGGCTTCTCGCAGCTTGGCTGGACAACGCAGGGTACTGCCGAACAACTGGCGTCGGACAGGTCCGATACCGCTGTGGTCGCGGCTCTCGTCCCGTTCTGCGTGACCAAGGCCCAGCAGGATCCCGACCACGCCACGCTCACCAGGTTCCAGACCGAGCAATCCTCATACTCGCGCAGCGATCTCGTCATGAAGGCGGGTTGGGCGACAATCGGCACAAATACGTCCCCGGACAACGCCCTCGCGCGCGCCTGTTCGGACAAGCTGCATACACTGAAGTCCAACTGACATCCGAGAAACAGCTCCCACACGGTAACCTGCGCCGCCGCTCGGCGATCAACGGACAGCCTGGTTTTGGCGTCGGGGCTCATTTACGGGTCCGCTCCAAGGCCGGCGCCAGGTCCGGTCAGTGCCGAAGACGACGTCGGACATCGGAACCGCATCCGGCGTCGCTGACGAAGGCAGAACTCGAACACGAAGCACAACACGAAATCGACGACGACGACGAAGCCGAGAACGGCACCGAGACGGCCTCCTGAATGGTGGCGACGCGCTCTCCTAAGCTTTCGGAGAACTCAGTGAATCGACAAAGATTGAGCCGGCCCTCACTCAAGATCACCCGATCTGAGGCGGATGGCTATGTTTTCGAGGTGTGGAATCCGTTCATCGGCAACTACCAGCCGATCGGTTCGATCCTCGATGCGATGCAGCGCGTGGATGAGCTCGCCGGTCTCATCGGCCAGATGTGGCTGCAGCGGCACCCCAAGCAGAGCATTCTCGCGGACGTACCCGAGGCGGACCGAACCGACAGGATCCAGTGGGCGGAGTTCCGCGTCAACGCGACCACACACCGCAGCTATGACACGCGCCGCTTCGATCGACCGGGTTGGATGCGGGCGGCTGGCCTCAGTCAAGCAGCCGAGACGACCTTTACCCGGATCGGCTACGCGCTGCCGACGCCCGGCGCGTCCTGACCGGCTTGGTCGCGCCGGGCGTTGAGCGTCGATTGACCGCCTGGCGGGCCTGCCACCGCGGTATTCCGACAGGAGCAGAAGGGCCGCATGGGGCTCCCGCGTCAGGCAGGAGCGGTAACGAACCCGTGACACCCGTTAGTGGCATGTCTATAATGAGAGGGCAATGAGAACCGCCACAGCTGCCGGAGAAGGGTAATCCGCCCTCGGCGATCCAGGGGACTTTGATGCCGTTTTTCAACAAGGATGCAAGTGGAACAGTACGCGTGCTGCGGTGGCTCACCCTGGTCGCATTTCTGCTCCCCGCCCTGCTATTTGCCGCCGCTGCCTGGAAGGACCGCTCGACCATCCTGGAGAACGCCGAAGACGATGGCGTCAGAATCGCAGCGCTGTTTCGCGAACAGGCCGGAAACCTGTTCTCCGGTCACGAAGTGATCCTGGACATGATCGTGGATCGCGTCGCGGGCCGGGACTGGGAAACGATACCGTCACCCTCAGATGATATTCTGCGCGAGCTTGAGGTCATGGACCTGCGGCTCGACGACGAATCGGCGATCGTGGTCGTGGATGCCGCGGGGAAACTGCGTGCAACGACGGTTCATGTGCAACCCAACGAACCGCAGCCGACCGCCGACCAATACTGCTTCCTCGCGCTGCGCAAGAACGAGGTTGAAAGCTGCATCAGTCAACCGCACACCGATCCCGGGTCAGGACGCTATCTGTTCACCCTGAGCCGGCGTCTGGAGAAGGACGGGGCGTTCAACGGCATTGCTCAGGTCGCCATTTCGGCGGACTACATTGTCGACCTTTGGGCGTCCGCCGCGCCGAACTCATCTGATATTGTCACGATGTTCAAGGTGGACGGCACTATTCTGGCGCAATCGCGCCTGCAGTCGGAGACTGCACCGAGGCTGCCGGACGTGGGCAAGACCTTGATCGGCAAAGTCGGCCAGAATGAGTCGGGCATCATCCGGGGGCCTTTGTCGATAGGCGGCGTCGATTGGATCACCGTCTTTACCAAGGTTCCCAAGAACCCGGTCTATATCAGCCTCAGTCTCGACAAAAACGCGATCCTGTCGACCTGGCATGCCAATCTGACTGTCTATGGTCTGGTCGCAGCGAGTGCCACAGCCGGCATCCTGATGGCGCTTGGCATCGCATTGCGACGGGCACAGAGAGAACGCGACGCCGTCAATCTGTGGCGGGCCGAGGTTCATGAGCGGGAAAGCGCCCAGGAGCTGCTTCGTCAGAGCCAAAAGATGGAAAGCCTGGGCAATCTGACTGGCGGCATCGCGCACGACTTCAACAACCTGCTCACGGTGATCATCGGCAATATCAGCATGGTGAAGTCGGTCGCACTCGACGGCGACGCCCAAAGATACTTGCGGAACGCCCTGAAAGCTGGCGAGACTGCCATTTCCCTGACGCAAGGGCTTCTGGCCTTCGCGCGCAAGCAGGCCCTTCAGCCCAAGTCGGTGGATCTTCTGGGTCTGGTTCAAGGCATGCAGAGCTCGCTGGTTCGCACGATCGGCCCGGATGTGCGGCTGACGATATCCGCGGAGCCTAACCTTTGGCCTGCGCTGGTCGATACAAATCAGATCGAGCTGATCATCCTCAATCTGGCGATCAACGCCAACGATGCAATGCCGAAGGGCGGCGCGCTATCGATCACAGCGACAAACGGCGAATCCGGTCCCGATTCACCCCACGATCTGGCGCCCGGGCAATATGTTGTTCTTACCGTTGCGGATACCGGAACCGGAATGGACGAGGCAACGCTGGCACGTGCCACGGAACCGTTTTTCTCCACCAAGCAAGCCGGGAAGGGAACTGGCCTGGGTCTGTCGATCATGCAGGGCGTGGTCACCCAATCCGGAGGTGCCACCCGTCTGCGCAGCCGCCTTGGCCATGGCACCCAGATCGAGGTGTGGTTGCCACGTGCTCACACGCCTCCCGTGGAGAGCGAGCTCGATGCGGTGCACAGCGAGCAGCGGGACAGCGGGGCCATTCTCGTATGCGATGACAACTCGGCGGTACTCGAATTCATCTGCGACGCGCTCCAGGGAAAAGGCTACCAGGTGCTACCGGTGACGAACGGGCAGATGGCGCTTTCGGGTACTGAAGGCCAATCGCGCGATCCGTTTGCTGGTCGTGGACTTCACCATGCCGGAGATGAGCGGAGCGGCCGTAGCCCGAGAGGTGCGGGCAAGTCGTCCACGGTTCCCGATTCTACTCATAACGGGCAATGCGGATCCCAACTCGATCCAGGCCGATCTCCCGGATGTGCCCATGCTGCGCAAGCCGTTCGATCGGGAGCAGTTGACCGCCCGCGTTGCTGATCTGCTGGAAACGGTCTGAGAGCGCTGCCCCGAGCCGGATCCAGGCTTCCCGGAGGCGGAAGTTCCGGCGCAGCTCGGCTTCCCGCGGGGAGCCCCGACCCGACGCCCATTGCGCACCTGGACGGTTATCCCGCGGCCATCGACCGCCAAATCGGCAGCAGGCGATCAAATATTTGTAGTAAGGGAATAATTACGAAATCGTGTTGACAGCCACCTGAACGCCCGACATATTTCGGCACCCTTCGTAAGGAGTCCGAAATTATGCCGTTCCGTCTTCCATCCTCCGCCGGGCTAGGGGCCCTGCTCCTGGCCACGCTTGCGCCCGTCCCAGGATCCGCCGCCCCGCTGAGCGAACCGCCAGTGTTCACCAGTCAACGCGGCACGCTCGACCTGGTGATGGTCGCAGGGCCTGTGCCGACAGCCATCACCCCGGCCGTGAGCACCACTGCGTGGGTCTACGAAGTCTGCCAGCGCACCGCCCCCTTGCAGAATGCCTGCCCCACGGGCAGCGCCCATCCGCTGGGCGGCGTTCGGCTGCAACTCAACCCCGGCGACACGCTGAAGATCCGGCTGGTCAACAATCTGCCGCCGATCACCGACGCCGAGCATCTCGCCGACAACCCGGCACTGGGCGCCAATTCGACCAATCTGCATACCCACGGCCTGATCGTCGAGCCGCATCGCGCAGAAGGGCCGAACGATCCGTACGGCGATTACGTCTTTCTCGAGCTGCGCAACCCCGCCAACACCGGTGGATCCTGCACGCCGACCAGTCATACCGGCCACGGCATGGGGCATCCCGACATGGATGTGGCCTGCGGTGCCGTCGATTATGCGATTCAGATCCCGGCCAACCACCCGTCGGGTCATTTCTGGTTCCATCCGCACCTGCACGGCATCGCCCTCAACCAGGTGACCTCCGGCATGTCGGGCATCATCACCATCGGCACGCCCGAGGACATGTGCGCCAACGCGGCCTGCGTCGCCCAGGTGCGCGCCGGCAATGTCCGTCACCTGACGCTGAAGGACACGCAGGTCCTGAAGAGCGGAATCATCAATACGCAGTTGGAGCCGACCTTCTGCGGCGATCCTCCGAGCGGTTCGCCGCAGGGCTTCTGCCCGGGTGTCAAGGTGGACGCCGGCGATTACACCGGGGGCTCCTGGTTCAATACTGTCAACGGGCAGGTGTTCCCGTCGATCCAGGTCGGGCCGGCTGGCGATATCTGGCGGATCCTGAACTCCTCCGGCAGCCGTTCCTATGACCTCTTCATCGGCGACGATACGACGAACGCGCCGGTATTGATGCAGGTGCTGGCGATCGACGGGGTGGCGATCGACAGCCTCGCGATGAATGCGCAAGGCCAGGACGCCATGGCGAAGCTTCTGGGTGGCAAGGTCCGGCCGGTGCCGTGCCCCGGACCTGCCGATGGACCGGCAGGCCTCTGCACAACCGAGTTACGGCTGATGCCGAGCTCGCGTGCCGAAGTTCGTGTCGTCGGGCAGAAGTCGACCAGCGCCACGCTGCGCACCGGGCTGTATTCGACCGGCGGTGACAATTGGCCAGCAATCGACCTGGCCCACGTCACCTTCGCCCCCGGCGGCGGCGTTCTGCCCCCGCTCGCCCTCGGCATGGAGGCCGGAAATGCGATGTCCGGCACCGGCGGTCTGATGGGGCCGGCCCAGCTCAGGCCCCGCGGCTCATTCACGCTTACCAACATTGATGGAGCGCGTGCCGCGGCGAACCAGCCGATCACCGGGTCCGCCAATCCCGGAAATCTTGTGCAGGCGACCTCCATTGCGATCGATCCCGACCTGAAGCTCGGCCTTCGTGGCTCGCCGGACTGTGTGCCCTTGGCGGAAGGCCATCATCGGCGCATCTACTTCGGCAACCCCACGCCCGGCGAGGACGGTTTCGGGCTCGGTTATGTCGAGATCGACGAGAAGGGCCGGGAGATCGCGGCAACACGCAAGGCGGTCGCTTCGTTCGACCCGACCACCACCACGGTGTGTGTGCCATTGGGACCCAAGGGCCAGGCGGTCAAGGAAGTCTGGGAAATCATCAACCTGACGGATGAGGACCACAACTTCCACATCCACCAGACCCGCTTCAGGCTGCTCCAGGGTGGCACCGTTCCGGGCACGACGCTGCCGAGCCGCACGGCGGACGGGCTGGTTCTGCACGACAACGTGCCCCTGCCGCGGGCCGCCAACACCGACTCCTGCGATGGCACGACCGAGGCGTACCTCAGCGGTCTTTGCCGGCCGACGACCGTGATGGTGGAGATACCGTTCCACGAGATCGGCGACTTCGTCTTCCACTGCCACATCCTCGAGCATGAGGACGGTGGCATGATGGCCCGCATCCGGGTCGTCGCTCCCCGCGCCTGATCCCGGTTGATCGTGGCGACAACTCTCCTCCTCCGGTGACGGAGGGGGAGAGTTAGCATTCGCGGCCTGAGCCAGCGCGGTGCGTCTGCGTCGCCTTGCCTCTTCGAACCCCCGCCGTTATACACCCGCCCCTGATCGCGCGTCCGGGCCTGGAAATGGGCATGCCCGGCCGCGACCGTCTGCGTTCGCCGCGGGCGCCGCAAGAAAAGGAGCACCAAATGCCCAAGATGAAGACCAAGTCGTCGGTCAAGAAGCGATTCAAGATCACGGCGACCGGCAAGGTGAAGGCCGGCCCGGGCATGAAACGACACATGCTCTCCGCCCGCACACAGAAGTCGAAGCGCAGCAACCGCCGTATGCAGGTGCTCACCGACATGGACGCCCGCACTGTGAAGCAGTGGGCGCCTTACGGACTGGATTGAGGGAGCAGGCATATGGCACGCGTCAAACGGGGCACCACCACCCATGCGCGGCACAAGAAGGTCCTTGAGCAGTCGAAGGGCTTCCGCGGCCGCACCTCAACCACCTTTCGCGCGGCAAAGCAGCGGTTGGAGAAGTCGCTGCAATACGCCTATCGAGACCGGCGCAACAAAAAGCGCGACTTCCGCGGACTATGGATCCAGCGCATCAACGCGGCGGTGCGCGAGCACGGCCTGACCTACAGCCGGTTCATCGCCGGGCTGAAGAAGGCCGGCATCGAGATGGACCGTAAGGTATTGGCTGCGATCGCCTACGACGATGCCGCGTCGTTCGCGGAAATCGTCAAGAAGGTGCAGGCCGCGCTGTAGCCGCGCCATCTGCCGCCCACGCCACCCCGTCATGGCCGGGCTTGACCCGGCCATCCGCTCTCCGAAAGTGGTGCGCATGGCCGGGTCAAGCCCGGCCATGACGGTCAGAGTAGAGATCCGCCATGTCCGACGATTTGCTTCGCCTGAGGGATGAAATCCTTGCCGCAAACGCTGCCACATCGAGCGTAAGCACCTTGAATGCCCTGAGGGTGGAAGTGCTGGGCCGAAACGGCAAGCTCACCCTTAAGTTGCGGGAGCTGGGATCGACACCGCCTGAACAGCGACGTGAGCGCGGAGCACTTTTGAACGTTATTCGAGACGAATTCGAGACAGCCAACACCACTCGACGAACCGAACTTGAATCTGCGGAAATCGATGCCCGCCTGGCGGCCGAACGGCTCGACCCCACACTGCCGCCGCGTCCGCGCGAGACTGGCCTGATCCACCCGATCAGCCGCACCATCGAGGAAATCGCGGCGATCTTCGGCGCCATGGGATGTACGATCGCCGAAGGCCCCGACGTTGAATCCGACTGGATGAATTTCGGCGCGCTCAACATCCCGGCGCACCACCCGGCGCGCGCCGACCACGACACGTTCTATCTGTCGGCGCAGGGCAACAAGCCGCCGCGGGTGCTGCGCACGCAGACCTCGCCGGTGCAGATCCGCACCATGCTGACACAGCCGCCGCCGATCCGCGTCATCGTCATCGGCCGCACCTATCGGGCGGACCACGACGCGACGCACTCGCCGATGTTTCACCAGTGCGAGGGCCTGATCCTCGATCGCGATCTCACGCTCGGTCACCTGAAGGGCACGCTGATCGACTTTCTCCGCAGCTTCTTCGGCATCGCCGACCTGCCGGTGCGGTTCCGCTCCAGCTACTTCCCGTTCACCGAACCATCGATGGAGGTCGATATCGGCTGGACACGCCGCACCGGCGAACTCGGCCACGGCGGCGACTGGCTGGAAATCCTCGGCAGCGGCATGGTGCATCCGCGCGTGCTGGCTAACTGCGGCATCGATCCGCGTGAGTGGCAGGGCTTCGCCTGGGGCATGGGCGTCGAGCGCATCGCCATGCTGAAGCACGGCATCCCGGATCTCCGTCCGTTCTTCGAATCCGACATCCGCTGGCTGCGCCACTACGGTTTTTCGCCCCTCGCACCGACCATGCTGCACGAGGGGACATGACCGATGAAGTTTACGCTCTCGTGGCTGAAGACCCACCTCGATACAGACGCCCCGCTTGACCTGATCACCGCCACGCTGACCCGCATCGGCCTGGAACTCGAAGACGTGGAGGATCGTGGCGCGGCGCTGGCGGCATTCCGCATCGCGCGCGTCGTCGAGGCGGTGCAGCACCCCAACGCCGACAGGTTGCGCGTGTGCAAGGTGGACACCGGCGATGACACGGTGTTCGTGGTCTGCGGCGCACCGAATGCGCGGACCGGCATGAAGGGCGTGTTCGCCGCACCCGGCAGCTTCATCCCAGGCACCGGCACCACGCTGAAAATCGGAGAAATCCGCGGCGTGCGCAGCGCGGGGATGCTGCTCTCCGCACGCGAAATGGGATTGGGCGAGGACCATGCCGGTATAGTCGATCTTCCGGACGATGCGCCGGTCGGCGTGCCCTACGCGCACTGGGCCGGGCTCGACGACCCGGTGATCGATGTCAGCGTGACACCGAACCGCGGCGATTGTTTTTCCGTGCGCGGCATTGCGCGCGATCTCGCCGCGGCGGGCATCGGCACGCTGAAGCCGTGGCAGCCCAAGAAGGTGGCGCCCGAATTCCGTGGCGGCCCACGCTGGCAGATCGACTGGGCCGAGGCCTGTCCATGGATCCTCGGCCGCACTATCCGCAATGTGCGGAATGGCCCCAGCCCGCAATGGCTGCAGGATCGGCTGGTGTCGATCGGTCTGCGGCCGATCAATGCGCTGGCCGACATCACCAACTTCTTCACCGTCGATCTCGGCCGTCCATTGCATGTCTTTGACGTGGGCAAACTCGCCGGCGACGTGCTGACGCTGCGGCCCGGGCGCGGCGAGACGTTCCGCGCGCTGAACGGCAAGGACTACGCGGTCACGCCCGAGGATTGCGCGATCGCCGATGCGGCCGGCGTGCAGTCCATGGCCGGCGTGATCGGCGGCGAGGCCACCGGCTGCGACGAACGCACCACGTCGGTTTTCATCGAATGTGCGCTGTTCGATCCGATCCGGGTCGCGCTCACCGGCAGACGGCACCAAATCGTATCCGACGCGCGCCAACGCTTCGAGCGCGGGATCGATCCAGCGTTAATGCCCGACGCGGTGGAAGCTGCCACGGCGATGGTTCTCGACCTCTGCGGCGGCGAGCCAGGCGAGGTAACTGTGGCCGGCACGCCCCCTGTCTGGCAGCGCTCAGCCACGCTGCGCTTCGCGCGCATCGCGGGGCTTGGCGGCTCCGACATACCGCCAGAGGAGGCGGTTGCCTCGCTGGAACGCCTCGGCTTCGCGGTGCAGAGCCGCGATGCGGCACGGGTCAAGGTTGCGGTGCCCTCATGGCGCAACGACATCGCGGCATCGATCGTGCTGGATCAGGCCGAAACGCTGAGCCCAGCGCTCGCGGCAAAGGCCGCCGAGGGCTGCGCCGAGATCGAGCCCGAATGTGATCTGGTGGAGGAGGTGTTGCGGCTACGCGGCCTGGACGCGGTCCCGGCGGTCTCCCTGCCGCGCGTCTCCCCCGTGCCGCGCGCGACACTGACACCGCATCAGGCTCGCGTCGCTTTGACCCGACGCACCCTGGCCGCACAAGGCTTGGCTGAATGCGTCACCTTCAGCTTCATGTCCGCCAACGAAGCGGCGCTGTTCGGCGACACGCCGGAAACACTGCGCCTGACCAATCCAATCGCGGCCGATCTCGACCAGCTTCGCCCGACGCCGATTGCCACGCTGGCACTTGCCGCCAGACGCAATGCCGCGCGCGGATATCCCGACGTTGCGCTGTTCGAGGTCGGACCGGAATTCCGGGTCGATGCGCCCGAAGGTCAGCGGTGGGTTGCGGCGGGACTGCGCGCCGGTGCAACGCCACGCAACTGGCTGGTTCCTGCCAGGCAGATCGATGCGATGGATGCCAAGACCGATCTCTGGGCCACGCTTTCGGCGGTTGGCGTGCCGCTGGATGCGCTGGTCCTGACCCAGGATGCTCCATCGTTCTACCACCCCGGCCGCTCCGCCACGGTCCGGCAGGGGCCGAAGAACTTGTTGGGCCATTTCGGTGAATTGCATCCTCGCGTGCTGTCGGCGCTCGACCTTGCCGGCCCGGTTGTCGCTTTTGAACTCGATCTCGATGCAGTGGGCGATCCGAAACGGCGGCGCAAGGCGCCCCCCGACCTGCCGCCGTTCCAGCCGATCCGCCGGGATTTTGCTTTCCTGGTGGACCAATCGGTCACCGCCGATGCGGTGCTGCGCGCCGCCAGAGGCGCCGACCGCACGCTGGTCGCCGGCGTCTCGCTGTTCGACGTCTATCAGGGCGACACGCTCGCCCAGGGCAAGAAGTCGCTCGCGGTGGAAGTTGTCTTCCAGCCGCGCGAGCGAACACTGACCGACGCCGAGATCGAGGCCGCGTGTCAGAAGGTGATTGCCGCCGTGGCGAAGGCGACCGGCGCGACCCTGCGCTGACGCGACCTGCCGCTTCTGGGCCTCGCGCGATCCGGGTGTATATGCTCGATCCGCAAATTGCCAACAGGAGACATCAGCATGAGCGATACGCCGACGTTCGGGCGCTACGCCGAGATCCCGTTCGACCAGATGACGCCGGAGCAGCAAAAGGGCTATCGCTTCCTTGTCGATGGCCCGCGCGGACGGCTGGCCGGACCATACAAGGTCTGGGTGCACAATCCGAAGCTGGTGCATGCGGCCGAGCCACTGGGGCAGCATTTCACACCCGGCAAGTCGTCGCTGTCGGAGCGCGAACGCGAGATCGCCGTCGTCGTCATCACCAGCAAATGGCGCTCGGCCTATCCCAATAACGCGCACGAAAAGCGTGGCAAGGAGGTCGGCCTGCCCGCCGCCGCGGTCGAGGCGATCGTCGCCGGGCTGCCCACATCGTTCGACGACCAACGCGAGCAGGCGGTCTATGAGGTGGCGACGGCGCTCGCTGGCGAACGGCTGGTGCCGCAGGGGCTGTACGACCGCGCGGTGAGCGTGCTCGGACACGAGAGCATCACCGACATGATCGTGCTGATGGGCTACTACACCTGCGTCTCGCTGACGATGAACTTTTATGCGGTTCCAGCAGGGAGCCCCGGTCTGGCGCGCTGACCGGCCTCGCCTTGTTCCCGCGCCATGCAGACAGTAGGGTGCGCGCGATCTTCAGGGGTCCGCGCTTCATGCCAGACCGATCGGTGCACAGACGCGTCCTGCTGAAAGTGTCCGGCGAGGCGCTGATGGGCCGGCGCGACTACGGGCTGGACAACGACACCGTGCGCGCGATCGCCGCCGATATCGGCGATGTCGTGGCCTTGGGCGTGCAGGTCTGTGTCGTTATCGGCGGCGGCAACATTTTCCGCGGCGTGTCGGGAGCCGCCTCGGGCATGGAGCGGGCGCAGGCCGACTACATTGGCATGCTGGCCACCGTGATGAACGCGCTCGCCATGCAGTCCGCGCTCGAGACCGGCGGAGTCGCGACCCGCGTGCAGTCCGCCATCCCGATGTCCAGTGTCTGCGAGCCCTATATCCGCCGCCGCGCCGAGCGCCACATGGAGAAGGGCCGGGTGGTCATCTTCGCCGCCGGCACCGGCAATCCGTTTTTCACCACCGACACCGCCGCCGCGCTTCGTGCCGCCGAGATGCACTGCGACGCGCTGCTGAAGGGCACCCAGGTGGATGGCGTCTATTCAGCCGATCCTCGCAAGGTGCCGGATGCGCAGCGCTACGATCAGCTGACCTACCACGATGTGCTGGCGAACGATCTGGGGGTGATGGACGCCGCCGCGATAAGTCTGGCGCGCGAGAACAAGCTGCCGATCGTCGTGTTCAACATCCACGCCCCGGGAGCCTTCGCGGCGGTGATCCGCGGCGAGGGGCGGTTCACCACCATCGTCGAACAGCAATGATCAGCCTGCTTGCGGCCGCATCGCATAGTGGCGTCCCGGTTCAAAACAGATCGCAGCCGGCCTTCACTGAGTTATGCCTTCGAGGGAAGCCTTGATCTGCGCTGCCAAAAGCGGGCCGGCCACGGGCTTGCGAACCAGGACGAAAGCGTTGTCGTTGGACAATGCAGCGCGTTCGCCAGCATAGCCCGTAAGCAGAAAACAAGGCAGACGGGGACGCAGCACGTGCGCCCTCTGGATGGTCGTCGTGCCGCTTATGCCCGGCATCGAGAGATCGGTGACCATTGCATCCACGACTTCGCCCGATTCAATTAGGGCGAGTGCTTCAATCCCACTGGACGCCACCAATGTGGCGAAGCCCGCGGCCTCGAGTTGCGCGGCCACTGTCTCACGAACCAGATCATCATCGTCAACCACGAGGATGCGTGCCGAGGGCCCGCTGGCTGTCGGCACGCCGTTCGCGTTGTCAGGGGCTTGAAGCGCGTTTTCCGCGGCCTGGCGCAACCATATCGCGACCTTGGTCCCTTTGCCGGGGGCGCTGCCGACTGAAAGACCGCCACCCGACTGTTCGGCGAAACCCTTCGCCATTGCCACTCCGAGGCCGGTGCCCTGGCCTGCTGGCTTGGTGGTGAAGAATGGCTCGCTCACGCGCGCGAGCGTCGCAGCGTCCATGCCCGTACCGTTGTCGGCGACGACCAGGCGTACGTAGTCGCCCGGGGCCAGGTCGGCCGGATGATGGTCGCCCTCCGCAACGTGCTCGGTGTTCGCCGAGAGGATGAGATTACTGCCGTCGGGCATCGCATCGCGCGCATTGGTGGCAAGATTGATGATTGCGGTCTCCAACTGCGCCTGGTCGGCGATCAGCGACGGAATACCTGGCGAGACACTGGTCCGAACGGTGATTGTTGTGCCAAGTGTCCGCGCGAGTACTTCGCGCAGACCGTTGAGCCACTCGGCGGTGGCAACGACATTGGCGCGCAAATCGCCGCGACGGGCGAACGAAAGAAGGCGCTCGGTGATCGCAGTTCCGCGGTTGGCGGCGGCGATCGCCGTGCGGGCGAGATGGCGAACGCTGTCCCGATCGCCTGGCCGCTGCTCGATCAGCAGGGCAGCCCCGGAAACGGCCTGAAGAATATTGTTGAAGTCGTGCGCAATCCCTGCGGCGAGCTGACCGAGCGCCTGCACCTTCTGCGTCTGGACAAGCTGCGCAACGAGGCCACGTTTCTCCGTCAGGTCTCGACCTTCGGCGATGAGCGATGTTACCGCGCCGGTCTCAGGATCGCGCACCGGCTTGAGCGAGAAGTCGATCCAGATGCGGCCGCCGCCCGCGCTGTTGATCTCAGTTTCAAAGCGGATCATCACGCCTTGCGCTGCCTGGATGATTTCCGTGCGGAGCCGGTCACGATCGGCGACGGGCCACCACCCGGTCACCCACAACGGCTGGCCGATGACATCGTTGCGCATCAGCCCGCCTGCATCCAGTGCGGTGCGATTTACCTCCAGAATGGTGCCGTTGGGGGCGAGCAGTATGATGTATTGGAACTGCGAATCGAAAATCCCCCGGAACCGCGCCTCGGCTTCGGCGAGCGCCGTCTCGGCCTGCCTTCGGTTGGTAGCGTCGCGGATAATGCCAGTAAAGCAGAGCATGCCTACGCAATCGAACGAGCTGACCGAGAGGTCGATCGGAAATTGCGAACCGTCGCGCCTGCTGGCGAGCAGCTCGCGGCCGGGAACGCCGATCACGCGCGGTGGAGCGCCTTCACGGTGAGAGGCGATATAGCGATCGTGCTGCGCCGCCTCGGCGGCGGGCATCAGGATTTTCAGGTTGCGCCCGACCAGTTCGTCGGCCTGGTCGTAGCCGAACATGACCAGCGCGGCCCGGTTGACCGACAGGATCAGACCATCCGCACGGGCAACGACGATACCGTCCGCCGCACTGTCCACGAGCGAGTGGAGTTGTGCCTCGCTCTCGCGCATGCGTCCTTCTGCCCTGCGCACCTCCGTGGTCGCAATCCAGGTCAAAGCGATCGAAGTAACGGCCGCTGCCAACGCGATCAGCGCCGGACCGAACAGAGCGTCGTAAATATGATGCCGGCCTCCCTGAACCACTAACAGTCCGGCGACGAATGGGATGACCACTGAATATGCCAGAAGGCGCCCCAGCAAACTGAGGGCGACCGGTCGGTCGGCGAATACGCTGCGCCATCCCAAATCCGGCTGGGTGAGCAGGATTGCCGATGCCAGCAACACCAGTGCCACTGCTGTATGGATGGCCACCGAGACAAAAGGACCGAAACTGTAAAGACCCTCGGCGCCGTAAACGTAGCCAGCCAGGCTGAGATACCCTATACTGGCGGGCGCCGCCGCGAGCAGATGCGCCAAGGCAACGTCCCGGCGACGCTCGGTTCCTCTCGCTGCGCGCACTCCCCATGCGAGACACATGACCGCAACGCCTGCACAGGCGATTCCAACAGCGGTTGCCGGCGACATGCGGCCCGAAGCCGACGGCACAGTCATATTCGAGTCGGAAATGAAAAGCTCGTCCAGGCGGAGTGGCACACCAAAATATTCGACGAGCGTGAGCAACCCGAGAAGCGCGGCGATGGCTCCCATCACCAGGACCAGCAGGTATTTCCAGACAGCATCCGCTGGGGCCGGCCGTGACACCAACAGGAGGCCGCCTCCCACGACCATAAGACCGAGCGCGGTATTGAACTTCATCGTCGCGAGGCCGGGCAGCACCGATTTCAGCGCCGGAATCCCAAGAATCCATCCGAACACCACCATCGCGCCGATCAGCACCGCGCCGCTGGCGGCAATCGTTTGGGGCCACGCAGTGGATCGACTTTTCGGCAAGCGCGACGTGAACCCCTTGTTCAGCATGACCAATATCGAACCTGTGAAAAAGCATCCGTGAGCAATGACAAGCCTACCAAGCACTGTGCGCGATTACGGACGTTGTGCTCCTGTGTTGTTTCCACCCATCGTTGGCCGCATGCATTGACCTGGATCAAAATCGAGTTGGCGCTCCGTGTAAGTTGCAACAAACTGGCAGGCCGGCCTGCCCAGGCCTGGGTCGAACCGGGGATAACCGGGCGGCCCCAGGCAGGGCATGACTGAGACGCCGATGAGTTTGGCAGGCTCAGACTGGCCATGTCGCCGCACCATCGGCTACGATCGTGCGTATGGCGGGGGCGACAGGGCGACCGATTGCCATGCACTTGCTGCGCAGCTGCGATGCCAGTCGGCTCAATCGGCTAGTAGATTGAAATTATTGGAAGAAAATGGCATAGGCCAACTATGGCTGACTGAACAGCAATAACCGTCAGGGGCACGTTCGGGAGACCGTCATGGCACAGGCAGACCACACCAAGCTGACGCAGGACCTCACCCGCCGCATGGATGGCGCGCTCGAGACGTTGCGCCGCGAGTTCAACGGCCTGCGCACCGGCCGGGCGCACCCCGGCCTGCTGGAGCCGGTGAAGGTGCAGGCGTACGGCGCGGAGACGCCGCTGTCCCAGGTCGGCACGATCGGCGCACCCGAACCGCGCATGCTTACGGTCCAGGTCTGGGATCGCAGCCTGGTCGGCACCGTGGAGAAGGCAATCCGCGATTCGGGGCTTGGCCTGAACCCGGCCGCGGACGGACAGCTTGTCCGCGTCCCAATCCCGCAGCTCACCACCGAACGCCGCGCCGAACTGGCGAAGACGGCGCACAAATACGCCGAGGGTGCGAGGGTCGCTGTGCGCGCGGTACGGCGCGACGGCATGGAGCAGATCAAGACCCACGAGAAGAAGCACGAGATCGGCGAGGACATGGCGAAGGACTGGCAGACCGACGTGCAGAAGCTGACCGACCAGTACATCAAGCGCGTGGACGATGTGCTGGCCGACAAGGAAAAAGACATCCGCCAGGTCTGAGCGCCACGCGTGCCGACACCGGCCATCCGCGCGTCCCACGCGCCTGCCGCCGCAACCAATGGGGCGGTTGCGGCGCCCTGCCATGTCGCAATCATCATGGATGGCAACGGCCGCTGGGCCGCCTCGCGCCGGTTGCCGAAGATCGCCGGCCACCGCGAGGGTGCGCGCGCCGTGCGGCGGACCATCGAGGCGGCGATCAACAGCGGCGTCGCCTGGCTGACCATCTACGCCTTCAGCAGCGAGAACTGGCGTCGGCCGACGGGCGAGGTCCTGGACCTGACCGGTCTGCTGCGCCACTACCTGAAGAGCGAGATAGCCGAACTGAAGGCCAACGGCGTGCGCCTGCGCGTCATCGGTGACCGCAAGCGCTTCGATCCCGACATCCAGCGCGACCTTGCCGCCGCCGAACACGACACCTCGGCCAACACGCGGCTAAACCTGACGGTGGCGCTGTCCTACGGCGCCCGGGCCGAGATTGCCGCCGCCGCGCGGGCCATGGCCGAGGCGGCGCAGGCGGGCAGGCTCGACCCGGCGCTGATCGACGAGGCCGCGTTCTCCCGTTATCTGGCCACCGCCGGCATGCCCGATCCCGACCTGCTGATCCGCACCTCCGGCGAGCAGCGAATGTCCAACTTCCTGCTCTGGCAGGCTGCCTATGCGGAACTGGTGTTCCTGGACGTGCTGTGGCCGGATTTCGGCGCCGAGCACTTTGCCTCGGCGTTGGCAGCGTACGGGCGACGTGAGCGGCGGTTCGGTGCACGCCCTGGCTGAGCGCCCAATGTCCGAGCGCCGGGCGCTGCGCTGGAGCGATCTGGGGATCCGCGTGGCCTCCGCCGCAGTGCTTGCTCCGATCGCCCTGGCCTGTATCTGGGTGGGCGGCATCGCCTTTACGGTCCTGATTGCCGCGGTTGCGCTGGGTCTTGCCACCGAGTGGCTCATGCTGTGCCGGTTGCCGGCTGCCCGGCCAGGCGGGGCGCCGCTGCGCATGGCCGGCATCGCCTATGTCGCGCTGGCGGCAGCCGCGCTGGTGTTCCTGCGCGACGATCCGGTCTCTGGTCGCGCGAATGTGGTGTTCCTGGTTCTCGTCGTCTGGGCGACTGACATCGGTGCGTATCTGGTAGGCCGGATGGTGGGTGGCCCGCGGCTCGCACCACGCGTCTCGCCGGGCAAGACCTGGTCAGGTGCTCTGGGCGGCCTGGCGGCGGCGGTCGCAGTCGGGCTGGTCGTGACGCCGTTTCTCGCGGACGCGGGCCCCGGCTGGCGAACGGCCCTGGTCAGCGCCGCCGTCGGTATCGTCGCCCAGGCGGGCGACCTGTTGGAGAGCTTCGTCAAGCGCTGCCTGGGGGTCAAGGATTCCAGCCAGATCATCCCCGGTCACGGCGGCCTGTTCGATCGGCTCGACGCAATTCTGTCCTCGGCAATGGCGGGAGCCCTGCTGGCGCTTGCCCTCGGACGTGGAGTAGTTCTGTGGCAATGACTGCATCGAGTCGCTCCGTCACCATCCTGGGCAGCACCGGCAGCGTCGGCACCCAGACGGTGGATCTGCTCGCCGCCGCGCCCGAACGCTTCCAGGTGCGCGCCCTGGTGGCTGGCCGAAATGTTGCACTGCTGGCCGAACAGGCTGTCGCGCTGAAGGCGGAGCGGGCGGTGATCGCCGATCCGGCCAGCTATGTGGGCCTGCGCAATGCGCTGGCGGGCACCGGCGTCGAGGTCGCCGCCGGCCCCGACGCGGTGGTTGCCGCCGCCGCGTTGCCAGCCGATCTGACCATGGCGGCGATCACCGGCGCTGCCGGCCTGGCTGCCACGCTGGCCGCCATCCGCCGCGGCGCGATCGTGGCGTTGGCCAACAAGGAAGCATTGGTCTGCGCCGGCGAGGTGATGCTGGGCGCGGTGCGCGACGCCGGCGCCACGCTGTTGCCGGTCGATTCCGAGCACAACGCGATTTTCCAGGCGCTGGCGGATGGCAACCGGGACGCGGTCGAGAAGATCGTGCTGACCACCTCGGGCGGCCCGTTCCGCACCCTGAGCACCGACGAGATGGCGAAGGCGACGCCCGAGGCGGCGCTGCGCCATCCGGTCTGGTCGATGGGCGCCAAGATCAGCATCGATTCGGCCACGATGATGAACAAGTGCCTCGAGGTCATCGAGGCGGCACGGCTGTTCTCGCTGGACGAGGCGCAGATCGACGTGCTGGTCCATCCGCAGGCGGTAATCCATGGCCTGGTATGCTACCGGGACGGCAGCGTGCTCGCTCAGCTCGGTTCGCCCGACATGCGCATCCCGATCGCCCACACGCTGGCGTGGCCGGCGCGCATGGCGACGCAATCGCCGCGCCTCGACCTCGCCGCCATGGGCCGGCTCGATTTCGCCGAACCGGACAGCGTGCGGTTTCCGGCGCTTCGATTGGGACGCGAAGCGCTGCGCGCCGGCGGTGGTGCATCAGCGATCCTGAACGCGGCCAATGAGATAGCGGTTGAATCGTTCCTGCAACATAGGATAAGGTTTCTGGATATTGCCGGGACTGTGGCGCGGGTGCTGGACGCGATGGGGACGCCGCCTGCCGATACGCTGGACGAAGTCCTAGCGCTGGACGCGACCGCCCGCCGTACGGCGGTGCGCGTTGCGGCCGACCGCGCTATATAAGAACCAAACAGGACCGAAAGAGTGTTGCACGTGATCCCCGATTTCTTCCGCACCGGCCTCGCCTTCCTTGTGGTCCTTGGCGTTCTGGTCTTCGTCCATGAGCTCGGCCACTACCTCGCGGCGCGCTGGTGCGGGGTGCACGTTGAGGTGTTCTCCATCGGCTTCGGCCGTGCCATCGCCACGTGGCGGGACCGCGTCGGCACGGTCTGGAAGCTCGCGTGGCTGCCGCTGGGCGGCTACGTAAAGCTGCACGGCCAGGAACGCCCTGAGGAGGCGTCAGCGGACGTCGTGGCGAGCTGGATTCCGGGACGAACCTTCCACCAGAAGCGGGTGGGCGCACGTGCCCTGGTCGTGGCTGCCGGGCCGATCGCGAACTTCCTGCTCGCGATGGTGCTGTTCGCGGCCCTGTTCGCCACCGCGGGACGGCCGATCACCCTTCCGGTCGCTGGCGAGGTGATCGCCGACACCGCTGCCGCCCGCGCCGGACTCCAGGCCGACGACCGCATCGTGGCCATCGGCGGCACGCCGACCGCAAGCTTCGAGGATGTCCAGCACATCATCTCGGCGCATCCGGCCGAACGGCTGACAATCACCGTGCGGCGGGGAGATAACACTCTGGATCTGCCGGTGCTGACCGATCAGCGCGACGCCGGCGGCCAGAAGGTAGGCATGCTCGGGATCCGTGGCGGCAAGGTTGAATATCAGCGCCTGAGCCTGCCTGAGGCCATCTGGGGCGGTGTGGTCCAGACCTGGCAGGTGACCGCGGAAACCGTCAAGGGCGTCGCGCAGATGATCAGCGGACAGCGCGGCACCGAGGACCTCGGCGGGCCGCTGCGTATCGCGCAGCTCTCGGGTCAGGTGGCGCAGCTGGGCATCGCAAGCCTGATCTCATTCATCGCCGTGCTGTCGGTCAATCTGGGCCTGATCAATCTGTTCCCGATCCCGGGTACTGGACGGCGGGCACCTAGTGTTCTACCTCGCCGAAGCGATCCGTGGCCGGCCGATTCCGCCACGTGCGCAGGAATACGGTTTCCGTGCCGGGCTGGCGCTACTGGCGGGCCTGTTCATCTTCGCCACCTGGAACGATCTAACCCATCTTGGCATATTCAACTGGATGGCCAAGCTGATCGGCTGAGGCGGCCCGTCCGGGGGAACGCCCGTGCTGACGCTGTATTTCTCGCCGGGATCGAGCTCGATGGCGGTGCACATCGCGCTGCACGAAATCGGCGGGCCGTTCGAAAGCAGGTTCATTTCGCTGGCCGGGACGGCAAACCGTGCGCCGGACTATTTGGCGCTGAACCTCGAAGGCAAGGTCCCGACGCTGCTGATCGATGGACGCCCGCTGACGGAGGTGGCCGCGATCCTGTACTATCTGGCCAGGCGCTTTCCCGAGGCAGGCCTGTGGCCGGATGGCGATATCGAGGCCGAGGCGCAGGCCATCTCCTGGATGTCGTTCATTGCCGCGACTATCCACCCGGCGCGCCGGCAGGGCGTGGAACGATCCAGGGAGGTGTTCGCAATCGCCGAGCAGCGACTTGGGCAAAATGAGTGGGCGCTGCCGCGCTATTCGATCGCGGATATTCATCTGTTCCGCCTGTACTGGCGCTTCGTTGGCTCGGCACATCCAGCGCCTGGGACGTTCCCCGGGCTTGCCGCGCACTACGACCGCATGATGGCGCGGCCAGCCGTAAAGCGGACCTGCGAGATCGAGGCGGCGATCGGCTACCAGTTGCCGGCGTAGTCCACCCGGCAGGCGGCCGTCCGTGCGCACAGGTCTTCACCCCTTCACCGCGCCCAGCGCCAGGCCACGCACTAGATGGCGCTGAAGCGCCATCATGAAAACGACGATCGGCAGCATGATGCCGACCGCCGCAGCCGCGGACAGCGACCAGTAATTGATGTCCTCGCCACCATATTCGGCAATCGCCACCGGCAGCGTCTTGGTATCCGGCCCGGTCAGCACCAGCGCGAACAGGAACTCGTTGTAGGCCAGCAGCAGGCTGAACAGCGCCGTGACCCAGAGACCTGGGCGCACCACCGGAAGTGCCACGCGCGCGAACACCTGCCAGGCGTTACAGCCGTCGATAGCCGCTGCCTCGTACAGCTCATGCGGGACGTCCACGAAGAAGCTGCGCATCAGCCATATGGTGAACGGCTGGTTGATCGCCACCAGCGCCAGGATCATCGCCGGAAAGGTGTTGATCAGGCCGAGCGATTTCGCCAGCAAGAAGAACGGGATCGCCAGCAGGATGTGCGGGAACATGCGCATCGCCAGCAGGCCGAACAGCAGTCCGCGCGACGCACGGTTCGCCATGCGCGACAGCCCGTATGCGGCCATCGTGCCGACCGAGACGGAAAGCGCCACGGTACAGACCGAGATCACCACGCTGTTGATGAGGAAATGCCAGAACGCCTTCTCGACCCAGACCTGAATGTGGAACGCGAACGTCGGTGTGAAGATGAGCTTTGGCGGCACCGAGAACGCGTCCACCGGCTGTTTGATCGAGGTCAGCACGCCCCAGAGCACCGGCGTCAGATTGACCGCAGTGAAGCCGCAAAGCGCCAGGAACAGCGGAAGCTGTGTGCGCATCCGTCGCCGCATCAGAAGGCGCCGCCCTCTCGGCGATACACAACACGGATCATCAACCCGGTCAGCATCGCAACGAACAGCAGGGTCAGCAACCCGAGTGCCGAAGCCTTGCCGATCTGCAGCAGGCGGAAGGCGAGCGCATAGGTGTAGAGCGTGATCGTCTCGGTCGCGGTCCCCGGTCCGCCGGAGGTCAGCACATAGATCGTGTCGAAAAAGCGAAACGCGTCCATCAGTCGGATGGCGAGGACAAATACGATCAGCGGACGGATCGCCGGCAGCATGATACGGAACAGCAGCATCCAGATGCCGGCTCCGTCGATCTGCGCTGCCTCGATCTGGCTTTGATCCACCGTGTTCAGCCCGGCGTACAGCACCAGGATCATGAATGGCGTGAACTGCCACGAATCCGCCAGCACGACCGTGACCCGCGCCCAGGATGGATTGCCCAGGAAGTCGGGCGGGAATATCCCGAGGCCGATGAGAGCGCCGCTGAGCAGTCCCCAACGGCCGATGAAGATCCAGCGCAGGAACAACGCGGCGACCACCGGCGTGACGATGTTCGGCAGGAACAGCAGCAGGTTCAACGCGCGGACGCCGAATGCGAGACGGTAAAGCCCGTAGGCGATCAGCAGGCCGAGGCAGAATTCCAGGCCGACAGCCGCCAGCACGATGACGACCGTGCGGTTGAGCGTGTCCCAGAATCGCGTGTCGGCCAGGAGTGCGGCGTAGTTGCCGAGACCGATGAAATCGCGCGAGCCGCTGCCGATGTCGTAGTTGAACAGGCTCAGATAGATCGCGTAGCCGAGCGGATACAGCATGACCCCGGCGAGCAGCAGCGCGCTTGGTACCAGGAACAGCCACCAGCTTCCTTGCGGCCCACGGAATGCGCCGCGCCGCCGCCGGTCACTTGTAATAGCCGTGCCCCTTGAGGAAGTCTGTGGTCTCGCCGGCCGCCGTATCGAGCGCCTGTTTCACCGGCATCTCACCGGTGACGGCCTGCAGGATGCGGCGGGTGATGAACTCGCCGACGGCGTAGAATTCGGGCAGCGCGGGGGCGGCGAGGCCGACCTCGTAGGACGCAAGCGCCGCCGGATAGAAGCGGTTCGCCTGCTTGAGTTCGGTATCGTCGAGCAGCGAGCGGCGCGGCGGGATCAGCAGGGATGCGGCGCCGCGCATGTTCGCCTGGCTGGCGGATGTCGCTATGATGCGGAACAGCAAGTCCGGATCCTGCTTGCTGAACGCGGAGATAGCGTAACCGTCGGAACTGTTGCGCGCGTGCCCCTGCGGGGGCGCCACCCAATCGATCTTGCCGACGACGCGCGACTTCGTCGGATCGTCCATCGCCTTTGCGCGCGTCGCCCATTGCAGACCCATGACGCCGGTGTCCTGCTGGTATGCGATCATGCACTCGTCGTTGGCCGCCGCGGTGAAGCCCTGCTGCGCGCAGCCGGCGATCTCCTTCATCATCTCGATCGCGCGGACGCCCGCGGGATCGTTGAAGATCGGCTTCCAGTCGCTGTCGAACCAGCCGTCGCCGATGGCGTTGAAGTACCAGTGCGACTCGTTGATCGCCGCGTCGACCGGCTTCAGACAACTTACATTGCCGGATCGCATGGGGCTGTTGAATGATCTGGCAAGGTCGCGGTAATCCGAAAAGGTCTTTGGCGGCGGCTTTGCCGCGGTGTCGAACAGGTCCTTTCTGTAGAAGAACATCATTGTATTGAGCGTATGCGGCATCACATAGAGATGCCCATCGTGCGTATAGGTCTTGCGCACCGCCTCCGGAAAGTCGTCCAGCTTGAATTCGTCATTGTACTTGGCCCACAGATCGTCAAGCGGACGGAACCAGCCATTCTTCACGAAGGTCTAGAAGCTCGTATCACTTGCGTACATGATGTCGGGCGTGTCGGATTTCGACGACATCGCGATGGTGGCGAGTTCCAGCGCCTTGTCGATCGGCATGAGCTGGGTATTGACGGTCACGCCGGGGATCGCGGAGCGCATCTTCTCGGCGTAGTCCTCGAGCGCGGGATAGCGATGGCTAAGCATCTGGATGGTGCCGCCGGCGCGCGCGCTTCGACAGAGAATGGCAGGCATCGCCAGTGTGGCCGCGATCAGGCCGCGCCGGCTGAGATGAAGCCCGCCCATGATGGTTCCCCCCGCAACTTTCGGCGCGATCCTACGCGGCGGCGCTGCCGGTTTGTCAACCGCGACCGGGCGCCATACGGTACCGGACCGCATCACGACAGACGAAGGAGCACAGCAATGCCAGAAGTCTATATCCATGCCGTCGAGGGCCGCTCGAAGGACCAGAAGCGCGCGCTGATCAAGGACGTCACCGACGCGGTGGTGAAGAACTTCGGCGTGGCGGCTGACGCGGTGCTGGTGGAGATCGTCGAGACCTCGCGCGACAACAAGGCCAAAGGCGGCGTGCTGTTCAGCGAGCGCTGAACAGGCTCAGCAGACCCTGCAGCAACTGCGTCGGCGTCGGCGGACAGCCGCGGATCACAAGATCGACCGGAACAACCTTCGCCACGGCGCCGATGCAGGCGGGGCTTGCGGCAAACACGCCGGTGCCGGCGGCGCAATCGCCGACGGCGACCACCCATTTGGGATCCGGCGTGGCGCGCCAGGTTCGTTCCAGCGCGTCGCGCATGTTCTTGGTCACCGGCCCGGTCACCATCAGCACGTCGGCGTGGCGCGGCGAGGCCACGAAGCGCAGGCCGAAGCGTTCCAGATCATAGAACGCGTTGTTGAGCGCGTGGATCTCCAGTTCGCAGCCGTTGCACGAACCCGCGTCCACTTCGCGGATCGAAAGGCTGCGACCGAGCCGTCGCTGCGCTGCGCGGTCGAGTTTCGAAGCCAGCGCCGCGAGTTCCAAATCGCCGAGCCCTGGTGCGGCCTCGGTGACGGGAGGTCGCAGTCCTTGCAGCAATGTCTTCAGCGTCACAGGTCGTGCCCGGAGTAGGAGCAGTTGAACGATTTGTTGCAGAGCGGAAAGTCGGCGACGATGTTGCCCTCGATCGCGGCCTCCAGCAGCGGCCATTGGAACCACGATGCATCGCGCAGATGGCAGCGATCGATGCGCCCCGCCGCATTGATGCGCAACCATACCAGGACGTCGCCGCGGAACGCTTCCGCCAGCGCCATGCCTTCCGCGGGGCCGCTCGGCTTGAATGCAACGCGCAGGTCGCTTTCAGGCATGCGTTCCAGCATCTGTTCGATCAGCGGCAAGCTTTGGTCGATCTCCTTGATGCGGATCCAGATGCGGGCATTCACATCGCCTTCCTGGCGCAACGGGACGTCGAATTGGAGCTGGTCGTAGGGCGGATAGCCGATGTCCCGGCGCACGTCGAAGTTGCGACCGGAGGCGCGGCCGACATGGCCACTCGCAGCAAAGCGTTGCACGAGGTCGGAATTGACGACGCCGGTGCCGACGGTGCGATCCTGTAGTGACGCGGTCGCGTCGTAGAGTGCCACCAGCGAGGGAAAGCGCGAACGTATTTCATCGATCAGAGCGCGGATTTGCGCGGCACCATCGGCTGGCAGGTCGACAGTGACCCCGCCGGGGACGATGCGGTCCATCATCAGGCGATGGCCGAAGCAAGTGGCGGCGCATCGCAGCACGCGCTCGCGCAGGATACCGCAATGCGCGAGCATGATGCTGAATGAGGCATCGTTGCAGATCGCGCCAAAGTCGCCGAGGTGATTGGCGATCCGTTCAAGCTCCGCCATCACGCCGCGGATCCAGATTGCGCGCGGCGGCGGCTCGATACCGAGCGCTGCCTCCACGGCGCGCGCGAATGCCAGGCCATAGGCGACGGTGCTGTCGCCCGACGTACGCCCCGCCAGGCGCGTCGCCTGATCGAGCGTCGCGCCATGCATCAGGTGCTCGATGCCCTTGTGCACATAACCAAGGCGCTGCTCAAGGCGCACGACCGTTTCACCATCGGCGGTGAAGCGGAAATGGCCAGGCTCAATGATGCCTGCGTGCACGGGACCGACGGGAATCTGATGCAGGCTTTCGCCTTCGACCGGCAGGAACGGATAGGCCGTCGGATTGGCACCGTGGGCAAGCCAGGGACGCGTATCGGGCAATCCGACGGGGACAAGACCGAACAGGTCGCGCATGGTCCGCTCCAACCGGATTGCCGGCGCATGCACGGCGCCGACCGACGGGTAGCGACCATCCGGGCAATCGAGGCTCAGCACGGTGACCGGCGGTTCGCCTGCGTGAAGGATCGCCATATGCGCTCGACCCACCTCGCCCCACAGCCCAAGCAACGACCAGTCACCGGCGACAAGCCGGTCAGCGGCGTGCTGCCATGTCGCCGCGTCGATGACGAAGCACGGAAACGGGCTGTGCCGCGCGATCATGCGACCGTTGGCGAGGATCGCGCTCAGCGCTTCCATGGTCAGCCCAACAGCGCCGCGACGTGCTGGAACCAGGCGACCAGAGGCCCTGGCAGGTAGATGCCGGCGATCAGCACCAGCACGAGATGGGCGAACATCGGCACGTAGGATGCCTTCACCGGACCGGTGGGGCCGATCGGATCACCGAACGCCACCGAAGTGACGCGCAGGAACAGCGCGCCGAACGAAATCAGCAAACCGAACACGAACAACGTCGCCAGCAACGGCTCGCGCGCGAAGGTCGAGGTCACGACAAGGAACTCGCTGGTGAACACGCCGAACGGCGGCAGGCCGGCGATCGCCGCCACTCCGGCTATCAGCCCCCAGCCGAGCACCGGATGCGTCGCCGTCAGGCCGCCCATCTCGGCGATGCGCTGAGTCCCCTTCACCTGTGTTACGTGCCCGACCGAGAAGAAGATTGCGGACTTGGTCAGGCTGTGCATGGTCATCTGCAGCAGCCCGGCAAAATTGCCCAGCGGCCCCGCCATGCCGAAGGCGAACACGGTGATGCCCATGTGCTCGATCGAGGAATAGGCAAACATGCGTTTGATGTCGCGGCGGCGATACAGCATGAAGGCGGCGAAAATCAGCGAGATCAACCCGAGCGTGATCATCAGCGGACCGGGCGCGATGGCGCCGGGATTCGCCGCCAGCAGCATCTTGAATTGTAACAACGCGTAGAGCGCCACGTTCAGCAGCAGCCCGGACAGCACCGCCGAAATCGGTGTCGGTCCCTCGGCGTGCGCATCCGGCAGCCAGGCGTGCATCGGCGCGAGGCCGACCTTGGTGCCATAGCCGAGCAACAGGAAGATGAAGGCAATGTTGAGCAAAGCGGGATCGAAGTCGTGCGCGCGGGTTATGAGCACCGTCCAGACCATTGCATCCACGCCCTCGCCGATCACCGGCCGCGCGGCGAGATAGACCAGGATGGTGCCGAACAGCGCAAGCGCGATGCCGACACTGCCGAGGATGAAGTATTTCCAGGCGGCCTCGATCGCCTCATGAGTACGATAGATGCCGACCATCACGACGGTGGTTAGGGTCGCGAGTTCCACCGCTACCCACATCAGGCCGATGTTGTTGGCGATCAGCGCGAGGTTCATGCCGAACAGCATGAGTTGGAACATGACGTGGTAGAATTGCAGGTAGCCCGGCGTGAGGCGGCCGGTGTCCAGTTCGTGGCCGATGTAGCTGGCGCTGAACGCACTGGTGGTGAAGCCGACGAAGGTGTTCAGCAGGATGAACACCACATTCAGATCGTCGATCAGCAGGTATTGGCCGGGCGCGGGTCGGTCCACAAGCAGATACAGAGCACAGAGGAACGACAACAGGCTGGCGGCGACGTTGATCCGCGCCGACATCCGGTAGTCCGAGATCGCCGCCAGCACAGCCGCGGCGGCGAGCGGTACCAGGAGAATGGCGAGCTCGCTCATGATAGTTTGCCAGTCCCTCTCTTGTGAGTCGTGCCCCGCAGCGCGGCGATGCATCGCCGATGGCAAGAACGGTTTAACCCGTCATGGCCGGGCTTGACCCGGCCATCTACCCGCGCACTTGCGCACACGGATGGCCGGGTCAAGCCCGGCCATGACGTTCGGTGCGTGGCCAACGATGAATGAGTGGGCGACGATCGGTGAGTGCGCGACGATGATTCGGCGGCCGGCTTGAATGCTGCCCTCACTGCCGTTCCCCCCGGAACTGATCGAGCGCTTCGAGATCAACCGTGTCAAAACGTTCGCGGATGCGGAACAGGAATATGCCGATCACGATGAACGCGATCAGAATGGAGAACGCCACACTGATCTCGACCACCAGCGGCATGCCCTGCGCCCCGGTGGCTGCCAGGTTGACGCCATTCTCCAGCGACAGGAAACCCGCCACCTGGCTCACCGCGTTGCGCCGCGTCACCATCATCAGCAGCCCGATCAGCACCACCGACAGCGCCATGGCGATATCCTCGCGCGCCACGGGATCGGCGTGCGCGGTCACCGGCAGCATCACCATCAGCGACAATGCCACAAGCCCGATGCCAGCCAGCATGGTAAGTCCGATACTGACCACCGTCTCGATCTCGCGGTGGATGCCAAGTCGGAACACCATCCGCCGCAACGCCCAGGGAACCACCATCGCCTTGAACACGAGCGCGATGGCCGCGGTGATGTAAAGGTGTGGCGCGTTCTGGATGTAGGCCTGCCAGGCAACCGAAAGCGCCAGGATCAAGGCATGCAGCGCGAGCACGTTGATCAGGGCGTACAGCCGGTCCTGGTACAGCATCATGAAGCTCGCCAGCACCAGCCCTCCGGCCAGCATGTGAGAGACGTTGAAGGCGAAACCGTGCATCACATGCCTTCCGACACGAACCGCAGCAGCACGCCAAGCAGACCCAGCATCAATGCAATGCCCAGGAAATTGGGCACGCGAAACACGCGCATCTTGGCGATCGACATCTCGAAGACGCCGAGCGACACGCCGGCCACACCAAGTTTAACCAGGTACAGGACCAACCCGACCACGTAGCCATAGGCGAGGCCCACGGGAAAGAACAGGCAGGCAATCACCGAGACATACAGCAGCAGCTTCAGCGACGCGGCGAGCTCGATCATCGCCAGATGCCGGCCGGAATACTCCAGCACCATCGCCTCATGCACCATTGTGAGTTCCAGATGCGTGGCCGGGTTGTCAACCGGGATGCGTCCGTTCTCGGCGAGTGCAACGATGATGAGCGCGACCAGACCGAGCGCCAGCGACACGCGCAGCCCAACCGCGGAGAACGCCATGTAGTCAGCGATCGTGGAGAGCTGCGTCGAGCCGGCGATCAGGGCGACCGAGAGCACGATCATCAACATCGCCGGTTCGGCGAGCGAGGCGATCATCACCTCGCGCGACGCGCCGATGCCGCCGAAGCTGGTGCCAATGTCCATCGCGGCGAGCGCCTGCGCAAAGCGGGCGCTGCCGAGTAATGCGGTGATCGCGATCAGGTCGCCCGACCAGCTGAACAGCAATCCAGTGGCGAATGTCGGCACCAGTGCCGCGGCCACCCAGGTGACGGCGAAGATCACGTATGGCGCGACGCGAAACAGCCACGACGCGTTCTCGGCCAGCACCACTTCCTTGCCGAGCAGCCGCTTCAGGTCGCGATAGGGCTGTATCAGCGACGGTCCACGACGGCGCTGGAAACGTGCCTTCACCTTTCGCACCAGGCCGGTGAGCAGCGGAGCCAGCAACAGTACCAGCGCCATCTGCACGCCCTGCACAAGCAGTCCCTGGATCACTGCCACAGCACCAGCGCCAGCAGCAGGATCACCAGGGCGGCGAACACGAAACCAAGATAGCGACGGATGGTCAGAAATTGCAGGTGGTTGAGCACTTCGGCCACGTACCAGACCGCGCCGGCAACCGGTGCATAGAATACGTCCCAGATCACGTCGCTGATGTGTTTCTCAATCCGCGCCGGACGGATATCGCCTGGCGGCGGCATGGTGACCGTCTCATGCGTGCGGAACACGACGGCTCCGAAGACCCGACGGATTGGCTGGGCGAAGCTGCCGCTGGTGTACTGCGTTGCCGGGCTCGGGTCAGGAAAGCCGCAATCCCATGCCGGCCCTCGACGCAGCGCCCGCGATGCGAAGCGATGGATCGCCAAGACGGCCAGCGATGCCGATGCGCCGATGAACAGGAAGACCAGCAGGCCGTTATACGAACTGCGTGCGCTTTCGATCGGCACGATGGAGAGCCACGCCACGCCGAGCTGTGTCGGCATATGCGCCCCGGTCACCGTCTGCACCACAGGCGCAAGCAGATCGATCACGACGCCAGGAAAGATCCCGGCAAGCAGGCAAAGGCCGGAGAACACAAACATTGCGGCAAGCGAGCAGCGGTCTGTCTCGCACGCGTCTGTCGCCGCGGGTGTGCGCGGCCGACCGAGGAAGGTCACGCCGAACGCCTTGACGAAGCACGCGGCGGCGAGTGCCGCGGAAAGCGCCAGCAGCGCGCCATCCGCGGGGATCATGATCTTGAAGCCCCATTGCGGCAGATCGGGGTGGAGCAGGATCGCCTGGAAGGTCAGCCACTCGGACACGAACCCGTTCAACGGCGGCAGCGCGGAGATCGCCACGCAACCCACCAGGAAGACGAATGCCGTCTTCGGCATGCGATGGATCAGTCCGCCCAGGTGGTCCATGTCGCGCTCGCCGGTGGCGATCAGCACGGCGCCGGCGCCGAAGAACAGCAGGCTCTTGAACACCGAGTGGTTGAACACATGGAACAGCGCCGCGGTGAGCGCGAGCGCCGCGGCCGTCGCCAGCCCGTTGGCGCCGAATGCCAGCGCCAGGCCGAGGCCGATGAAGATGATGCCGATGTTCTCCACCGTGTGGTAGGCGAGCAGCCGCTTCAGGTCATGCTCCATCAGCGCGTACAGCACGCCCAGCACGGCGGTGATGCCGCCCACCGCCAGAACGAGGATGCCCGACCATGCGGTGGGCGTGCCGAGCAGGTCGAATACGATCCGGACGAAACCGTAAACTGCGACCTTCGTCATCACCCCGCTCATCAGCGCCGAGACATGGCTGGGCGCCGCGGGATGCGCCAGCGGCAGCCAGGCGTGCAACGGCACGACGCCGGCCTTGGATCCCGTGCCGATCAGCGCAAGGATGAGGGCAAGCGCCGCTGTGCCGGGCAAAGGATGCGCTTCGCGCACTGCGTCGAAGGCATAGCCGCCGGTCGGTCCCGCCAGCAGGCCGAAGCAAAGCAGCAGCGCCAGTCCGGAGAAGATGGCCATGACGATGTAAACATAGCCGGCGTACGCATTGCCGCTCTCTCGGTCGTGCGACATCACCAGCGCCCACGAGGCGAGTGACATCAGCTCCCACGCGAACAGGAAGCTGAACGCATCGTCGGCCACCACGACGAGGTTCAGCGCGGCAAGGAAAGCCGGATAGAACGGCAGCACGCGTTGCGGTTCGTGTTCATGACGGCCGTGGCCGAGCGCGTACAGGCTGGCGCCGGCGCCGCCCAGCCCGACGACGAGCAGGAAGAATGCCGCCAGCGGATCGAGGCGGAAATGCGCGCCGATCCAGGGCAGGCCGAGCGGAAGGGTTACGACCGATGGCTGGGCGCCGAGCGAGAGCAGAGCCGCCAGCAGCGACAGCAGTGAGATGCATAGGCTGCCGCCATAGACGATGTTCCGTCCGGATGGCGCCTGTGCGACGAACGCACCGGCGACGCTGAGGCAGAGCAGCAAGCCAATGCAGGCCAGCATGAGCGGGATCATGCGCGGCGGGTGCTCCTTGAGGGTCGTGCGCGGCGCAACGCGGGAACGGGCATCGACAGGCCTGTCAGCTCGGCGAGCTGGCACTGGTTGATGCCGATCATGGCCTGAGCGGCCCGCGTCTGTCCGGATGTGATCAAAGGGCGAACGGTCTCAGTGATATCTCATATATCAGAATTAACTATGTAGCCATCTCTATCCAGGCGGAAGACGCAAACCGTTGTCCTGTCGCCGCAGACGCTCAGAAGGGCGGCAACCATCAACGGTTGGCTAGTAATTTGCAGCCTAATATCGCTCAACTGGACAGGCAGCAAACGATGCGTGTGCTGAAATGGACCTTTCGCAGCCTGCTGTGGACGCGGTCACAACTGACGGCGAAAGGTGTGCTGACCGTGGGCCTCTGGTCCGTCGCGTTGATCAGTGTCGTGATGGCGTTCGCTGTGCGGGACGCCAACCGCTCGGTGGAGCGGCAGGCGGAAGCAACAGCGTCGCGCCTTGCCGCGGCGGTTGAACAGGACATCGCGCGCAATGTGGAGCTGCTTGATCTTGGCCTTCGGGCGGTCACAGCCACGCTTCAATCCTCCGCAGTCGCAAATCCTGCCGTTCTGGACCGTTTTCCGCACGACCGGTACGTCAGTTTCATCGAGGTGGTGAATGAGAAAGGCGATGTCACAGCTGCCTCACCGCCGGCACGGTACGGTGAGAACTGGGCGTCCCGCGACTATTTCCGGGAGGCAATAAAGGGGCCGCTCGACGTGGCTTTCATCGGCCAGGCCTTCGGAAGCAACGGCGACAACACTGCCATATCGGTAAGTCGCCGCATCGACAATGCGGATGGAACCTTTGCGGGTGTGGTCGTGATCGGCCTGAAGCTGGACTATTTCCATGACCTGTTGAAGGGGCTTGGCCTTGGACCCCACGTTGTTGCGACGGTGGTGCAGCCCGATGGGATTATCCTGGCTCGTCTGCCGTATGACCGCAGCGAAGTCGGGCGCGTTATCGACGTGTCCGAACCATACCGCACGTTTGTGAGGAGTGGTGAGACAACAATCACGACGGTCGATCCGACCGATCATCTCCAGCGGCACTTTGTATACCGTCGCGTTGGAAACCTGCCACTCGTTGTCAGCATCGGTATAGCAACCGGTGAATTCTATGCGGACGGACTTCCGTCACTGTGGTTGATACTGTTGAGCTTTGGCACCCTGTCGCTGTTGATTGCGTCGCTGAGCGTCATACTATCGCTCGAGCGACGGAAGCGAGAGGCAGCCGAACTCAAGAGCAGCGAGAAGACGCATTTTCTCACCATGCTGAGCCATGAGTTGCGTACACCCTTGCACGGTGTGTTGGGCTACACAGAGCAACTGTCAAACGAGGCGAAACTTGCTCCAGAGCCGACACGTCAGGTGGCAGAGATCACCAGATGCTGCAGACATATGCGTGACGTGGTAGATATGGTGCTGGACTACGCGCGAATAGAGGCGCTTGGGCCGACCATCCACATGCATCGGATCGACGTCAGAACCTTGATCGACGAGTGCATGGCGGTCATCGAACTTGGCGCCAAAGCGAGGGGGTTGGAGACACGGGTCATCGCAGCCAGCACATTTGGCCAGTTCGTGACGGACGATGTCCAGCTTCGGCTGATCCTGCTTAACCTGCTGAGCAACGCGGTGAAATACACTCCACGCGGCATGATCGAGTTGCGTCTGGCAGGTGACGAGAGCCACCTCATGATCGAGGTAGCCGATACAGGCATTGGCATACCAGAGGCGCAGCGGCATCTTCTGTTCAAGGAATACGAACGATTTGGCACGGAACGTACCAGCATCGAGGGCACCGGACTTGGGTTGTCGATCGCACATCGGCTTGCTCGACGCATGGGCGGCCATATGGGTCACCGCAACAACCCCGGCGGTGGCAGTGTGTTCTGGCTGGAACTGCCGGCTGGTGTTGCAGATGCACCGAACGCCTCGGGCAACGTCGCAGATGTTGCGCCCGATCGGAACTTGATCGTGCTGGTTGTGGACGACTCCGAGGTGAATCGCAGTGTCGCGGCGGCATACTTGCGCAAGGCGGGATGCACAGCAATCGAGGCGCACGATGGTGTCGAGGCTGTGCGGCTCGTCGCCGCGATGGATTTCGACGTGGTGCTCATGGACATGCGCATGGCCGGGATGGATGGCCTGGAGGCGACGCGGCTCATCAGGGCGCTGGACGGTCCGCGTGCACAGGTTCCGATCATTGCAGTGACGGCGAACGCTCTTGATCAGCATGCCGAGGAATGCCGCCGCGCCGGCATGTCTCAGCATCTGGCGAAGCCATTCACTCAGGCGGATCTGATTGCCGTGATCAAGCGGTCGACAGCGCACCGAGCGGATGCATCTTGCGATGCGTTACAGACGATCGATAGGGACAGCATAGCCGAACTGGCATCGTACATGGATCCGGACGCCATCCATAGACTGCTCGATTGCCTTTCATTACGGATCGAGGCGTTGCTGCGGAAGCTCGACGAACCGATGCCCTTCGGAGCACCGGAAGCACTGGCCGAACAGGCGCATGAGTTGGCGGGTGGCGCGGGCACGCTCGGCTTTTTGCGGCTGTCACGGATCGCTGCCCGCTTTCAGACGGCTATCGCATCCAATGCCACCGACGCAGAACGAATGGTGGCAGAGATGCGGCGCGAGGCAGAGGCCGCGCTTGTGGAGTTGCGGCATCAACGAGCACTCGAAAGTTTGATCCCCGCTTGAGTTCGGTACGGTCAGCCGCGGCAGATCTTCAGAATCCGGCGGCCTTCAGACAATTCAGTCGGCTCGCCATACAGCGGCGGTGGATCCTGCCGGCGTTCCCAGACAAATGCGGCGGTTGCGCTCATCGCGGCTGCCGAAGAGCCATCGTCTTGGCAGGCGCCGACCAGCATGGCAGTGGCCTGCAACAGATCGGCCGATTTGAATGGTTTGGGCAAGAACATGGTTGCCCCGGCGCGCTGTGCCGCTCGCCGCGTATCGTCGTCGTTGAATGCCGTGAGAATGACGATCGGCACATCCGCATAGCCGGGCAGGCGGCGGATTTGCATGCACGCGGCGAAACCGTCCAAGTTGGGCATTTTGTAATCGAGGATAACGAGCCGAGCATTGGTGCGCATGGCGTAGTCAATCGCCTCGATACCATCTACGGCCTGCAGGACGCTGAAGCTCTGGCTCTCCAGCACGGAGCGCAGAATGTCTCGGATCATGTAATCGTTGTCGGCGATGATGACATCCCTCGCGGGCGCACTGTTCGACATTCAGGACACCTTCCGTTGCGGCATTACCTTCATGGTGGTCGCTGTGCGTTGCCGCGCGGTTAATCCGCGG
This sequence comes from uncultured Alphaproteobacteria bacterium, assembly GCA_963812475.1. GTDB lineage: Bacteria > Pseudomonadota > Alphaproteobacteria > Acetobacterales > Acetobacteraceae > JAMXLO01. The sequence goes on along the minus strand of CAWEVI010000050.1, from coordinate 166,702 downwards.
GAACAATTCACGGTCGCCCTGCCGCTAACCTTGCGTCATCATTTGCGGCGTATGCCCAATATGCTCCCGGCCATCCCGCCGGGAGCCATCGGACGAAACCGCAACGCTCAACCGCATTGTCTGGGAACTCTGGTGATGCAGGTCGCGGGTGCGACTTACGATCGCACGCCACCGGAAGCCTAGGCCGCGACGGTCCGGTTAGTTGCAAACGGCGCCAGAACGTTCGCGCGCCTGCCTGCTGGGGCGTCAACCCGATCCGAACCCCCAAAAGCAGATCATGCGATTGGCCGCGTCGGCCGGCCATGCGTGGGGCTGGCCAGGCAGCGTCCAAAGCTCGATGGCGGGCAACTTCGATGGGCCCCAGACCTCGCGGCGGCCGCCGGAGGGTTCTACCGTGACTCCGGTGTCGGCCAGGCCATGCAACGCCGACCATTGCTCGGCCAGCAGCCGGCCGTTGGCGGGGTCAACGACTCGATCAGAATCTCCATGCCATATGGATAGTCGCGGCCATGGCCCGGGAAAGCCCGCCGGTGCGGCGCGGCGAACGAGATCCGCCCAGCCTGCGGAGGATCGGGAGGGCCCGGCCTCGGCCATTCGCCGCAATGCCTCGGAAATACCGTTCGCCGAACCAACCGGAAGACCTGCGACCACTGCCCCGGCGGCGAACACGTCCGGATAGGCTGCCAGCATTGCAGCAGCCATGGCGCCACCGGCGGAGAGGCCGGCAATGTAGATGCGCTTCGGGTCGGATCCGAAACGCTCCACTGCCGTGGCAACCATCTGCCGGATCGACAGCGCCTCACCTGACCCGCGCTGAACATGGGTTGGCTGAAACCAGTTGAAGCATCGCCCATGGTTGTTCTCGCCCGCCTGTTCGGGGAGCACGAGAGGCACTCCGAACCGTTCCGACAGCGCCGTCCAGCCGGATTCGCGGGCAAACGCCACCGCCGATTGGCCGCAACCGTGCAGCAGCACGATCAACGGTGCTCCCGGCGCCGGCGGACCTGACGGGCTATGCACAAACATTGCGAGCTTGCCGGGATTGCTGCCGAAGTCTGGCACCTCGACCGATCCGGCGATGGTGGTGAGCGGATCGCGTGTGGACCATGGCGCCAGCCGCAGCGAAGCAGGAACCTGTGCCTGGGCCTTCGCCATTGCAGAAGCTGCCTTGACGGCCGTCCGGATGCTCCGGCGGGCGATCTTCAATTCACGCGACCATTTCATGATGGGTCAACAATCCTGTCGTTCGAATCCCAGCAATAAGGGCATGGTCTGCAGCGCAGCAAAGTCCTTGACACGATGATCCAGGATACACGGTGCGTCACAGCGCCGTGTCATCAACGCGGTATCAGCATTTTGAGCGGCATTCTGCGAATGCTCCCGGCAATTCGGCCGGGAGCCATCGGAGGAACGGAGGATGCGGATACGCATTCGCTCGCGAATCCGGTGGGGTAGGTGGCGGGTGTGACTAACCCTCGCACTCCGCCGTTAGCCTACCCTCCGGAGGCGCGGTCGCGCGAGCGGTCCCGCTTCAGGAAAGCTACCATCTTCCCGCGCCCGCCGCGAGCGATTTTCGTTACCGCGCCGCACCCAGCGCCCACGCCAGCACACCCTTCTGAGCGTGCATCCGGTTCTCCGCCTCATCGAATACCACCGACTGTGGACCGTCGATCACCTCGGCGGTGACTTCCTCGCCGCGATGGACCGGAAGGCAGTGCATGAAGATCGCATCCGCCGCCGCCTTCGCCATCAGGGCGCCCGTGACCCGGTACGGTGCCAGCAGATTGTGCCGGCTCGTGTTCGGATCGTCCGACATCGAGACCCAGGTGTCGGTCACCACGCAACGCGCGCTCGCCACCGCCTTCTCCGGATCGTCGGTCAACTCGATCCTGCCACCCTGGGCCCGTGCCCAGTCGATCAGATCCTGGGGTGGACGCAGCCCGTCCGGGGTGGCCAGCCGCAACGTGAAGCCGAAGCGCACCGCGGCCTCGATCCAGCTTCGCGCGACGTTGTTGCCGTCGCCGAGCCAGGCGACGACCTGTCCGGCGATTGGTCCGCGATGCTCCTCGAACGTCATCACGTCGGCCATGAGCTGGCACGGATGCGACGTGTCGGTCAGCCCGTTGATCACTGGCACGGTCGCAAACTCCGCAAGCTCGTGCAGTTTCGCCACGTTGTCGGTGCGCAACATGATCGCATCGACATAGCGCGACAGAACACGCGCCGTGTCCGCCGGGGACTCACCACGACCACTCTGCATGTCGCGCGCCGACAGCACGACAACGTCGCCGCCAAGCTGACGCATGCCGACCTCGAACGAGACGCGCGTGCGCGTGCTCGGCTTCTCGAAGATCAGCGCCAGCGTCTTGCCGGCCAGCGGACGCGACGACACGCCGCCGCGCTTGTAGTTTGCCGCGACATCCAGCATCTGCCGGAGCGTCGCGGCATCGAAATCGCGCAGATCGAGGAAGTGTCTTGGGCCGGCCACCGCATCGGTGGACCGGCCCTCGACGTCGCTCGTGCGCCTGAGCGAGGCGCTCATTTCGCCGCAGCTTTACCCGCGGATGGCAATACACGCCGCGCCGCACGACGCAGCATCGCCACCGCCTCGTCCAGGTCGCTGTCGGTGACGACGAGCGGCGGGGCAAGACGCAGCACGTTGTCTCCGGCAGTGATCGCCATCAGCCCCTCGGCGACGCAGGCGGCCTGCACCTCGCCCTGCGGCAGCACGCACTTCATGCCCTGCAGCAGACCCATGCCGCGCGCGTCCTCGAACACCTGCGGGAATTCGCGAACGATCTTCTCCAGTTCGGTGCGCAGCTTGTTGCCCTTGCGCTGCACGCCCTCCAGGAATCCGGGCGCCAGCATCACGTCGAGCACGGCATTGCCGGCGGCGCACGCCAGCGGATTGCCGCCGAACGTCGTGCCGTGGGTGCCGGGCTTCAGCGCCTTGGCGTACTGCTCCTTCGCGAGCACCGCGCCGAGCGGGAAACCGCCGCCGATGCCCTTCGCCGCCGACATGACATCGGGCGTGATGCCGGCCCATTCATAGGCAAACAGCTTGCCGGTGCGGCCCATGCCGGACTGCACCTCGTCGAAGCCCAGGATCATGCCGTACTCGTCGCACACGGCACGCAGGTCGCGCAGGAACTGCATGTCGGCGGGACGCACGCCGCCCTCGCCCTGGATCGGCTCGACGATGATGCCGGCCGTGGCGGGGCCGACCTTGTCGCGCACCGCGTTCATGTTGTTGAACGGCACCTGATCGAAGCCGTCCACCACCGGGCCAAAGCCTTCCAGGTACTTGGCATTGCCCGTGGCGGCCAGCGTCGCCAGCGTGCGGCCGTGGAACGCCCCCTCGAAGACGATGAAGCGGAAGCGCTCCGGCTTCCCGGCGTCATACATCGCGCGGCGCATCATCTTGATCATGCCCTCGTTCGCTTCCGCGCCCGAATTGCAAAAGAACACGCTGTCCGCGAACGTATTGTCCACCAGCCGTTGTGCGAGTTTCTCGGCCTGCGGGATGCGGTACAGGTTGGACACGTGCATCACCTTGGCGGCCTGCTCGGCGATCGCCTTGGCGAGGTGCGGGTGGCCATGGCCCAAAGAGGCAGTGGCGATGCCCGAGCCGAAATCGAGGAATCGTCGCCCGTCCACCGTCCACAGCCAAGCGCCTTCGCCCCGCTCGAAAGCGAGGTCGGCACGAGCGTAGTTCGGCAACAGAGCGGAAATCATGGGTATGCAACCCTTGTCTGTGGTTTCCCCAACGGATCTCCCGCCCGCGATCTTTCGGGGCGGTTCCGGAGGAAGCCCGAATAGTTGGCGGTTGTGGCGATAAGTGTCAAACGAGCCGCCCGGAGATGCTGTCCCGTTTTGAATCCCGGACGTTCGATGCCGGCCTGGAGATTTCCTAGGCGCGGGACGACAACGCCCTGGCCAGCGCAGCGCCATCTACCACCGGCAGCCCACACACGCTTCGGCGGCAGAGATAGGCCGCCGCCCCCTGGGCTCCGGCCGACTTGCCATACGCCGGATGCCCTTCCGGCAGCGCATCAAGGCGCGCGGCGCGCAGCATCACAACCGCCGGGTCCGCGGCACCGAGCGCAACGGCAGCAAGCGTCTGTGCCAGCGGATGCTGCGGATCGCCCGCGATCACCACCGTGGCGCCCTCCTCCAGCAGATCGGCAGCCGTCAGCAGCGACGGCATGGCGGCAAGCTGATCCGGCTTGCCGGTAAACGCTCGCAGCAACGCTTCGGCACGCTCACGCCACGCGGGATCGCCGGTCAGGTGCCAGAGCCGGGCGAACACCTCGGCCAGGACACCGTTGCCGGACGGCGTCGCGGTGTCGACAGCGGTGCGCAGCCGCACGAGCGGCACATCCGTCGCATCGGCCGCCGTGGTGCAGTAGCCACCATGGCCGTCGGGAAACGCCGCCCGCGCCGCATCCGCGAACCGCACGACCTGTTCCAGGCGCGCCGGATCGCCGGTCGCCTCGAACAGCGCGAGCGATGCCCGCGCCATAGCGGCCTGATCGTCCAGCAGGCCAGCGGCGGTCACCCGCCCGAGCCGCCAGGCGTGCTGCACCCGTCCATCGGGCGCCGACATCTCAGCCAAAATGAAATCCTGCGCCTGCTCCGCGCGCGCCAGCCACTCGGGGTGGCCGAACACCACCGATGCGCGTGCCAGGGCGGCGATCGCCAAGCCGTTCCAGTCCGCCAGCACCTTGTCGTCGCGCCCAGGCCGAACGCGGCGCGCACGAGCATCGAACAGCACCTTCCGCGCGCGGGCCAGCGCGCTCTCCTGCTCCGGTGTCCCGGCCTGGGTGATGCGGCGCAGGATCGTGTGTCCCTCCCAGTTGCCGCCCGGGGTGACGTCATAGGCCTGCTTGAACGCGCCGGCGGCATCGCCGAGCAATCCGTCCACCTCGGCTTCGGTCCAGACATAGAACCGCCCCTCCTCGCCCTCGCTGTCGGCGTCTTCCGAGGCAGCGAACGCGGCACGTCCATCGACGCTCGCGGCAGTCATGTCGCGCGTCATCCAGCCGACGGTCTCGACGGCGCGCTGCGCATACAGCGGGTTGGGCCGGTGCGCGTGCGCCAGCGCCAGCAGCTCCAACAGTTGCGCGTTGTCGTACAGCATCTTCTCGAAATGCGGCACCAGCCAGAACGTGTCGGTGGAATACCGTGAATAGCCGCCGCCGAGGTGGTCGTAGATGCCACCCTGCGACATCCGCTGAAGCATGAGGTGCAGCGCGTCCTGGCCCTCGGCCTGCCCGGTGCGGAATGCGTTCTGCCAAAGAAACCGAAAGATCGGTGGGTTGGGAAATTTCATCGCCCCCTTCAACCCGCCCTGTTCCGGATCGCACATGCGCAGCAGCGCGGCGGCCACGGCGTCGAGATGCACGGGCGCCGGTAGATCGCCCGGATTGGGCTGCGACATGGCGGCCAGCACGCGGGCCAATGAAGCGGTGCGGTTCTTCACCATGTCGCCGTCGTCGCGCCAGGCCTCCGACACGCCGTGCAGAATCTGGCTGAACGAGGGCCTGCCCCAGCGCGGCTCGGGCGGAAAATAGGTGCCGCCCCAGAACGGCGAACCGTCCGGAGCGATGAACATGGTCAACGGCCAGCCACCCTGCTCACCCAGCGCGTGCAGCGCCGACATGTAAAGATGGTCGATGTCCGGACGCTCCTCGCGGTCAACCTTGATATTGACGAAATGCGCGTTCATCAGCGCCGCGGTCGCCGGATCCTCGAACGACTCGTGCGCCATGACATGGCACCAGTGACAGGCCGCATAGCCGATCGACAGCAGGATCGGGCGGTTGGTCTCGCGCGCCTCCTCCAGCGCCGCCGCGCCCCACGGCCGCCAGTGCACCGGGTTGTCGGCATGCTGCAGCAGATAGGGCGAGGTCTCGTGGCGCAGCAGGTTGGCAGCCTCGGCCATGGCATTGCGCTCCCTTGGTGTTGGGCGGACATGGGGGTGGCTTATGGCCAATGACAGGGATGAGGGAGGGATGGAAGCCGATACCATCTTCGCCGTCGCCTCGGGAGCAGGGCACGCCGCCATTGCGGTGGTGCGAATCAGCGGCCCAGCGAGCTTTGCGGCGCTGGCGGCGCTGTGCGGCCGCGTGCCACCGCCCCGTCGCGCGTCGCTCCGCAACCTGCGCGACCGCGACGGGGCGGAGCTCGACCAAGCCATGGTGGTGTGGCTGCCCGGACCAGGCAGCTATACCGGCGAAGACTCCGTCGAGCTTTTCCTGCATGGCGGGCGCGCAGTCCTGGACGGCGTTGCGCAGGCACTGGTTCGGTTCGGTGCCAGGCCGGCGGAAGCGGGAGAATTCACCCGCCGCGCCTTCCTCAACGGCAAGATGGACCTCACCGAGGCCGAGGCGGTGCACGATCTGGTGGCGGCCGAGACGACGGCGCAGCGGCGCCAGGCACTACGTCAGCTCGATGGCGCATTGGGCACCATCTATCGCGGCTGGGCCGACAGGCTGCGCGTCCTGCTGGCGCAGCAGGAAGCGTTGATCGACTTTCCGGACGAGGACCTGCCGCCGGAGATCGAGGCGGCGGTGCTGGCGGAACTGGCGGCACTGGGGGAAGAGGTGGCCGTCCACCTTGACGATGAGCGGCGCGGCGAGCGACTGCGCGAGGGTCTCGTCTTCGCGGTCACCGGTCGGCCGAACGTCGGGAAGTCCTCGCTGGTGAATGCGCTTGCCGAACGCGACGTTGCGATCGTCTCCGCCATGCCGGGGACGACGCGCGACGCGCTGGAGACGCGGGTGGTGCTGGGTGGCGTCCCTGTCACCCTGGTGGATACCGCAGGCCTGCGGGCAAGCACCGACGCGATCGAGGCGGAGGGTGTGCGCCGAGCGCTGGCGCGGGCCGCAGACGCGGACCTTGTGGTTGTCGTGATCGAGCCGGGAGAACAAGCGGGAGAACAAGAAGCTCCCCCTCCCCTTGCGGGAGGGAGTTGGGGGGAGGGGGAATATGTCATTGCGGCGTCCCACCTCCTGGTCGTGAACAAGCTCGACCTTGGCAGCGTCGCTCCGGTCGATGCAATCGGCGTCAGTGCACTGACCGGCGAGGGCCTGGACACATTGCGTGCACGCCTGGGCGCAGCGGCCCGATCCCTGACCGAAAGCGCCGGCCCGCCGCCCCTCACGCAGGCCCGTCACCGCGCAGCATTGCAGGAGGCGGCGGCTCGCCTTGCCGATGCGGGCATTGCCGACCTCGCGGAACTTCGCGCCGAGGATCTGCGTCTGGCGCTACGGGCGCTCGGGCGCATTACCGGCAGCGTCGGCGTGGAGGACATCCTCGACACGCTGTTCTCCCGGTTCTGCATCGGCAAGTAGGCATGCCCGGATCATCTGGGCGAACGCCCGCGCGCGATGACTGAGCGCGTGCTTCTCCGCGCTGTCCATCTCCCCGAACGTCGCCGCGGTTCCTGCCGGAATGAACATCGGATCGTAGCCAAAACCCCTCGTCCCGCGCGGCGGCCAGGTCGCCCGTCCGTTCACGCGCCCGACGAACGTCTCGGTATGGCCGTCCGGCCAGGCGAGGCATAGCGCGGCGACAAACCAGGCCCGCCGGTCCTGCGCATCGGCGACTTCCCGGTTCACTCGCTGCATCGCTTGGGAAAAATCCTTCGCCGGGCCGGCCCAGCGCGCCGAATAGACGCCCGGCGCCCCGTTCAGCGCGGCGACACAGAAGCCGGAATCGTCCGCCAACGCCGGCAAACCGCTCGCCGCGGTCGACGCCAGCGCCTTGATCCTCGCATTGCCGACAAAATCAGGGGCGTCCTCCTCGGGTTCCGGCAGGCCAAGCGAGCTTGCGGAAATCGCCGTAATGCCTTGCGGTCGCAGCAGGTCGCCGAGCTCCGCAAGCTTGCCGGAATTGTGGGTCGCCAGAACGAGCCGTGCGCCGCGGGGCAGCTTGCGCGCCATCACGCCTCGCCGACCGCCTTGCACTGCAATTCGAACAGCGATGCGACGCCCTGGCGCGCGAGGCCAAGCATGGCGAGGAACTGATCCTCACTGAACGCCGCCCGTTCTGCCGTTCCTTGGATCTCGACGATGCCGCCGGTGTCCGTCAGCACGAAGTTGGCATCGGCATCGGCCGACGAATCCTCCGCATAGTCCAGGTCCAGTACCGGATCGCCGCCGCAAATTCCGCACGACACCGCTGCCACCTGGCCAATCAGGGGCAATTTCTTGATGACATTCATCCGCAGCATGTGGCGGAAGGCGAGGCTCATCGCGACCCAGGCGCCGGTTATCGCGGCACAGCGCGTGCCGCCATCGGCGTTCAGCACGTCGCAGTCGAGCGTCAGGGTGATCTCGCCCATGGCGGACCGGTCCACCACGGCGCGCAGCGCGCGGCCGATCAGGCGCTGGATTTCCTGCGTGCGTCCCGACTGCTTGCCGCGTGCCGCCTCCCGTTCACCGCGGGTGTGGGTGGCGCGCGGCAGCATGCCATATTCCGCCGTGACCCAGCCCTGACCGGAGTTGCGCATGAACGGCGGCACGCGGCCTTCCACGCTGGCGGCGCACAGCACCTCGGTATTGCCCATGCGGATCAGGCACGAGCCCTCGGCGTGACGCGCGAAGCCCGGCGTCAGCGAGATCGGGCGCAGCGCATCGGTGGTTCGGCCGGATGGTCGCATGGTGGCTCCTGACCAGTTCGTCATGGCCGCACTTGTCGCGCGACGGATGGCCTGGTCAATCCCCGGATCAGGTCCGGGGACGGCCATGCCGAGGAAATGTGGTTTGTTGACGCCGAGGAGCCGGGCTGCATACCGTCGAAGCCTGTCAGACCGGCACATCGAGACCGGCGGCAAGGGAGAGAGCATGCGACACTCATTGCGCTGCGCACTGATCGCCATTGTCGGATTCTTGTGCGCCGGTGCGGCGTCGGCTGAATCGATCGCGCGTGTCGGCGTCGCCGCACGCGATCTCGGCGCGCTCGATCCGGCCTTCGGCATCGGCAACGGCGACGAATTCACCATCCGTCAGATCTACAACACGCTGGTCAGCCCGCCCGACGGCACGACGAAGATCCAGGTGGACCAGCTTCAGGGCGAACTAGCTGAAACATGGGAAGTGTCGCCCGACGCGCGGACCTGGACGTTCCATCTGCGGCATGGCGTGCAGTGGCACAAAGGGTTCGGCGAAGTCACCTCGGACGATGTTGCCTTTACCATCCGCCGCATGGCCGATCCGAAGACCGGGTCGCAATACTCGGCCAATTACCGCCAGATCGAGAGCATCGATACGCCGGACGCCTACACGGTGGTGCTGCATCTCAGCCAACCCAATCCGTTCATCTACGCCTTCTCCATGATGCCGCGCTTTGGCGGTTACGTTCAAAGCCGCAAGGCCGTGGAACAGTTGGGCGACAAGTTGCGGCTCAACCCGATCGGCAGCGGGCCGTTCGAGTTCGTCAGCTACGATCCGAAACAGAAGGTCATCACGCGGTCATTCGACCAGTTTTGGGGCGGCAAGCCGAAGATCGACCGGCTGGAGGTGCTGTTCCTCACCGAAACCGCCGCGCGCACGCTCGCCTTTGTCAAAGGCGATGTGGACATGATCGAGGGCGCGGCGGTGCCCGGGTGGTTTGCCAGCCTCAAGAAGCAGAAGCCCGACGCGATCTTCGATTATGGCCGGCCGGGCGGGACCTGGGCGCTGTTCCTCAACATGACGCGCAAGCCGCTGGACGATATCCGCGTGCGGCAGGCGATTGCGCACGCGATCGATCCGACGGCGTGGTTGAACGCTTTCGGTGACTTCGTCGAGCCGATGTATGGGGTTTCGCCACAGGGATTCTATGGATCGCTGCAGAAGGAGGACATTCCGCCTGACTGGCCCTACACATTTGATCAGCAGGCCAGCCGGAAACTGCTGGCCGATGCGGGCATGCCGAACGGATTCAGCGTCGATGTGTTCATCAGCGAGCGCGAGGAATACAAGACCAATCTGCTGATCGTGCAGGAGCAGCTTCGCAAGGTTGGCATCCAGATCAACATGCGTCTGGTCGATCACGCCAGCTATCACGTGGATATCCGCCGCGATCTCGATCCGCTGGTGGTCTATGGCACCGGCCAGCCGCCGCTGACGCAGGCGATCCTCAACGCGTTCTACGATTCGCGTTCCATCGTCAACAAGCCGACGCACAACATGAATTTTTCCCACTTTGGCGATGTCGCGGGGAATGTCGATGCGCTGATCGATCAGGCGCACCAGGAGGTGGACGATGCCAAGCGGCTGGCGCTGCTGAAGGAGATCCAGATGCAGATCTTGCGGCAGGTGCCGGTGGTGCCGCTGCCGAGCCCAGCGGGGACATGGGTGCACAATCCGCGGCTGGAGATCGGCTTCCCGGTGAAGGCGTTCATGGGCACGTTCACGCTGGGTCGGGCGAGCGTCCGGCAGTGAAGGGCCGCACACAGCCCCCCTCGTCATGGTCGGCCCCGTCGTCATGGTCGGCGAAGGCCGGTCATCCACGTCTTTGGTGCACGTATCACGAAAAGACGTGGATGGCCGGCCTTCGCCGACCATGACGTGAGGCGCAAGGCACCGTCGTGGGCGGCTACATCCTGCGCCGCGGGCTGGAAGTCATTCCCACCGTCCTGCTGGTTTTGACGCTGGTCTTCCTCGCCCTGCGCGTGCTGCCTGGCGATCCCGCCATCGCCGCACTCGGCGAATACGCGACGCCGGAGGCGATCGCCACGTTCCGCGAGAAACTCGGGCTGGACCAGCCGCTCTGGATGCAATACCTGAGCTTCGTCGGCCATGCGCTAACCGGTGATTTTGGCCGATCGATGACCAACGGCACATCGATCAACGCGCTGCTGCTGAGCAGCCTGCCCTACACGATCGAGCTTGCTCTCGCCGCGACACTGATCGGCATCGCGATCGGCGTGCCGCTCGGCGCCTGGGCGGCAGTGCGGCGCAACCGGGCACCTGACATCGTCGGCCGGTTATTCGCGCTGGCGGGATTCTCGCTGCCCGACTTCTATGTCGGCGTGTTGCTGCTGATGGCATTCTCGCTGCACTTCGACTGGTTCCCTATGCTGGGCGGCGGCGAGGGCGTGCTCGATCGACTGCACCACCTCGTCTTGCCGGCGATCACTCTTGGCCTGGTGATGGCGGCGTTCGTGATGCGCCTGACGCGGTCCTCGCTGCTCGAGGTGCTGCGGCGCGACTATGTGCGAACCGCCCGTGGCAAAGGCGTCGCCGAGCACTGGGTAATTTTCAAGCACGCGCTGCGCAATGCGCTGATCCCGGTGACGACGGGCATCGGCATCTACCTGCTCACCACGCTCTCCGGCACCATCACGGTGGAGCTGGTGTTCTCCCGTCCCGGTCTCGGCCAGTTGCTGATCGGCGGCATCACCGCGCGCGATTACACGATGGTGCAGGCCGGGCTGGTGGTGTTCGCGTTCTTCGTGGTGCTGGTCAATCTGCTCACTGATCTGCTCTGCGCCGCGATCGATCCCAGGATCACGCTGCGATGAAGGCGTGGCAATGAGCGACCTTGCGGAACGGCTCGCCACCGACGCGCGACGCAGCACCGTGCTGGCCTATGTCGCCGGCAACAGGATTGCTTCGATCGGCGCCCTGCTGGTCTGCGTACTCGCCGTGGTGGCTGTGACAGGGCCATGGATCGTGCCGCAAGACCCGCTGGAGCAGAGCTTTCTCACCGCAAGCCAGGGGCCCTCGGCGGAGCACTGGCTCGGCACCAACTCGTTCGGGCGCGATGTGTTTTCGCGTGTTCTGCTGGGCACCCGGGCGTCGCTGTCGATCGGCGTGACGGCGCCGGCGCTTGCGGCCCTGTTCGGTACCTGGGCTGGCATGCTGGCCGGCTATTTCGGCGGCTGGACCGATCGGCTGCTCAGCCGTTTCTCCGACCTGCTGATGTCGTTTCCCTCGCTGCTGCTGGGCGTGATGATCGCCGCCGCACTTGGTCCGGGTTTCCGTACCGCCATCGTCGCCATCGCCATCGCATTGTTTCCGCGCTTCGTCCGCCTGGCGCGATCGGCGACACAGGTGGTACGGCGCGAGCCGTTCATCGATGCGTCGATCGCCTCCGGCCGCGGGCCGCTCGCCGTCATGGCGCGCCACGTTCTGCCGAATATCGCGGGGCCGCTGGTGGTGGCGCTGAGCCTGTGGATCGCCACCGCGATCCGGCTGGAGGCAGCGCTGTCCTTCCTCGGGCTTGGCACGCAGCCGCCTGCGCCGAGTTGGGGCAACATGATCCGCGAAGGGATGGGCGATTTGGTCGGCGATCCATGGCCCGCGGCTTTCGCCGGCGCCGCGATCACGCTGGCGGTACTGGCGTTCAACATGGTGGGTGACGCACTCCGCGACATGCTCGACCCGGAACTGGACGCGTGACGCAGCCACTGCTGGCGGTCGATGATCTGCGCGTGCATCTGTTCACCGCAGGCGGCGTTGTGCGCGCCGTCGACGGTGTGGGATTTTCCCTGAACGCCGGCGGCAGTCTCGGCATCGTCGGCGAATCGGGTTGTGGCAAGACGATGACCGCGCTCGCGCTGATGCGGCTGATCCCGAGCCCGCCGGCCCGCATCGTATCCGGACGAATCGCGTTCGACGGCGAGGACGTCGTTGCGATGGACGAAGCCAGGCTGCGCTCGCTGCGCGGCAATGCCATGGCGATGATCTACCAGGACCCGATGACGACGCTGAACCCGGTGTTCACCGTCGGCGAACAGATCGCCGAGGCGGTGCGGCTGCATCGCGATGCGTCGCGCGCGGCGGCGTTCGCGCGGGCGGTCGAGATGCTGGAACTGGTGGGCATTCCCGATCCCGCCCGTTGCGCGCAGTCGTATCCGCATCAGCTCTCGGGCGGCATGCGTCAGCGCGCGGTGATCGCGATGGCGCTGGCATGTCATCCCAAGCTGCTGATCGCAGACGAACCGACGACGGCACTCGATGTGACGATCCAGGCGCAGATCCTCGACCTGATGCGACGGCTGCAACAGGAGCTAGGCACAGCGATCATCCTGATCACCCACGATCTCGGTGTGATCGCCGATCTCGTGGATACGGTTGTAGTGATGTATGCCGGCAAGGTGGTCGAGCGGGCACCGGTGAAGCGGCTGTTCGCGGCACCGCGCCATCCCTACACGCAAGGGTTGCTCCGTTCGGTGCCGTCGCTCACCAGCCGCGAGCGCCGCATGCGCACGATCGAGGGCACCGTGCCGCCGGCGCTCGCCATGCCGCACGGCTGCCGCTTCCATCCGCGCTGCGCACTGGCGCGCGACGTGTGCCGCGATGCGGAGCCGCCGCTGGTCGGTGACGGAGCCGGCGGCGAGGCGGCCTGCTGGGCGCTGACGTGACCCTCGCGCTGCTGCAGGTCCGTGACCTGACCAAGCATTTCCCGATCACCGGCGGTCCGTTCGGCGTGCGAACGATCGGCGAAGTGAAGGCGGTCGATGGCGTGTCGTTCGATCTGCGTGCGGGGGAAACGCTGGCGCTGGTGGGTGAATCCGGCTGCGGCAAATCGACGACGGGACGCATGTTGCTGCGGCTGACCGAACCAACGTCCGGCAGCGTCACGTTCGGCGGCGAGGATCTGCTCGGTCTTGGCCGTCGAGCCCTGCGCCGACGCCGTCGCGAGGTGCAGATCGTGTTCCAGGATCCGTATTCCTCGCTCAGCCCGCGCCAACGGGTGGAGGACATCGTCGCCGAACCGCTGGATGTTTATCACCTGTATCGGAGCAAGACGGAGCGGCGCGAGCGGGTGATCGAACTGCTGCGTCTGGTCGGTCTGGACGCGGTGCATCTGCGCCGCCATCCGTTTGAATTCTCCGGCGGTCAGCGGCAGCGCGTCGCGATCGCCCGTGCGCTGGCGCCCGGTCCGCGGCTGATCGTTGCCGACGAACCGGTGTCCGCGCTGGATGTGTCGATCCGCTCGCAGGTGGTGAATCTGCTGCAGGATCTGCAGGAGCGCTTCGGCATCGCCTACCTGTTCATCTCGCACGACCTCGCGGTGGTGCGGCACATCGCGCACCGCATCGCGGTGATGTACCTTGGCAGGCTGGTCGAAGTGGCGGAGAGCGAGGCGCTGTTCGATGCCCCGTTCCATCCCTACACGCAGGCGCTGCTATCCGCCGCGCCGGTGCCCGATCCGGAGCGGCGGACCACGCGGATCATCCTCCGCGGGGATGTCCCCAGCCCGTCGCGGGTGCCGTCCGGCTGTCACTTCCATCCGCGTTGCCCGATAGCCCAGGCGGTGTGTCGGACGGAGCAGCCGGTGCTGCGCCAGACAACCCAGGGGCGGCTCGTCGCGTGCCATTTTGCCACGGCGTTTCCGATCGCAGCCTGATGGCGTTCAGAGCCCGAATGGAGGTCAAGGTGACTCAATCGGATCGGTTCGATGCACTTGTTCTCGGCAGCGGAGAGGGCGGCAAGTTCGTGGCCTGGCACCTGGCGCGATCGGGAAAACGCACGGCCGTGATCGAACGCCGTTGGATCGGCGGCTCCTGCCCCAACATCAACTGCCTGCCCAGCAAGAACGAGATCTGGAGCGCCAAGGTCGTGGACCTGGTCCACCATGCCGGCACCTTCGGTGCCGCGACCGGTCCGGTCACGATCGACATGGCCACGGTTCGCCAGCGCAAGCGCGACATGGTGGACGGCCTGATCGCCATGCACCTGGAGAACTACAAGGCGAGCGGCGCCGAACTGATCATGGGGGAGGGAAAATTCGTCGCACCCAAGACGCTCGAGGTGCGCCTGAACGATGGTGGCACGCGCGTGCTGACCGGCGAGCACGTGTTCATCAATATCGGAACGCATCCGGCGATTCCGGACGTGCCCGGTCTTGCAGCCGCCGGGCCGCTGACGAATATCGAGGCGCTGGAACTCGACTATCTGCCGGCGCATCTGATCGTGCTGGGCGGCGGCTATGTCGGGCTCGAACTGGCGCAGGCCTACCGTCGCTTTGGCAGCCGCGTGGCCATCGTCGAGCACGGGCCGCAACTCGCCGCACGCGAAGACCCCGACGTGGCGGAAGAGATCCGACGCATTCTGGGCGACGAAGGCATCGACGTTGTTATCTCGGCGGAGGTGCTCAGTGTGCGGGGACGATCCGGGCAGACTGTGCGCCTGCTCGTGCGGACGCCGTCGGATGAGCGAACCATCGAGGGCACCGACATCCTGGCGGCGACCGGGCGCATTCCCAACACCGCGGGGATCGGGCTCGACGTGGCCGGCGTCGCTTTGGACAGTCGTGGCTACATCGCGGTCAACGAACGGTTGGAAACGAGCGCGCCCGATGTCTGGGCGATCGGCGAGTGCGCCGGCAGCCCGCAGTTCACGCATGTGTCGTTCGACGATTTCCGGGTCATTCGGGACAATCTGGCCGGACTGGGCCGCACAACGCGCGACCGGCTGGTTCCGTACTGCATGTTCACCGACCCGCCCCTCGCTCGGGTCGGGTTGAGCGAAGGCGATGCACAACGCCAGGGAATCGCGGTGCGGGTGGCAAAGCTGCCGATCAGCGCGGTGCTGCGCTCGCGGACGATCGGCGAAACCAAGGGCTTCATGAAGGCGCTTGTCGCCGCGGACAGCGACCGCATTCTCGGTTTCGCGATGATAGGGGCCGAGGCCGGGGAGGTCATGGCCGCGGTGCAGACTGCCATGCTGGCGGGCCTGCCATACACCGGCCTGCGCGATGCTGTCATCGCACACCCGACGATGGCGGAGGGTCTTGGCCCGTTGCTGTCGAGGGTGCCCGCACCGCCCGTGCAATAGAGCGTCCTGTCGCAGGTGCCTGCTTACGAAGCGGCCGAAACGCGCTTCGATCCCCTCCGAGCGCCACGCCTCGCGCCTTCCGGTTCGAAACTGATGCGCAGGCGAGTCCGGGTGGCCTTGGCAAACCGCTCCAGCGTCCGCGTCGTGGGCTTGATCCGGCCGCCCTCCAGGCGCGCGATCACCGCCTGGGTGGTCCCCATAGCAGCCGCCACCTGCTCCTGCGACATGCGGGCCGCACCGCGCGCTCGTATCAAAGCGGACGCCAGGGCGAACTCATCTTCCAGTGCATCGTAGGCAGCCACATATTCCGGGTCCTTGCGCCACTCCTTGAAAGCTTCCTCAGCGGGAATGAAATTGCGTGTCATCGAACCTCCCTTGCCCTTCGCAGGGCCGTATCGATCTCCCGGCGAGGCGTTTTCTGCGTCTTCTTGCGAAAGACATGCAAGACGACAATCCGCCTGCCACTTGCCGTGACATATGCTGCCCGAGCGATACCGTCCGCACCAGTCATGCGCATCTCCCAGACCGGGCCCTCCAGGTGCTTGACGTAGGGTTCGCGCAGTCGCGCAAAGCCGTCTGACTGAATAAGCGCAACGATACGCTCAAATCTGGCGCGGATACCCTTGGGCAGAGCATCGAGGGCAGCCTTTACATCGGCATCGAGAAATTCGACCTTCCAGGTCATCCTATTATACCATCTTTGCAATACAAGGCAAGCCGCGTCGGCGCGGCCAATTGGACGATTGGTGCAGTCCCCGTTATCCTCCCCACCGGTAAACGTGCAGGAAACAACCCCGCGTATGAGCCTCATCGAACCCGGCGGCATCGACTGCGACATCCACCCCGCGGTGCCGAACCTCAAGGCACTGCTGCCCTACCTCTCCGACCACTGGCGCGACATCGTCGTGCAGCGCGGCGTGCACGAGCTGGAATCGATCGCCTATCCCGCCAACTCGCCGCTGACCGCGCGGCCCGACTGGCGCCAGCCGGGCGTCAAGCCTGGCTCAAACCTCGATGCGCTGCGCACCCAGGCGCTGACCCCGTTCGGCACCAGCCTGGCGATCTGCAACTGCCTCTACGGCGTGCAACTGCTGTTCAGCGAGGACATGGGGGCCGGTTTCGCCCGCGCGGTGAACGACTGGATGGCTAAGGAGTGGCTGGACAAGGAGCCCCGCCTGCGCGCCTCGATCGTGGTGCCGATGCAGAACCCCGAACTGGCGGTCGAGGAAATCGAGCGCGTCGCGCCAGATCGCCGCTTCGTCCAGATCCTGCTGCTGGTGATGCACGACATGCCGCTTGGCAAGCGGCACTACTGGCCAATCTATGCGGCGGCCGAACGGCTCGGGCTGCCGGTCGGCATCCACGCCGGGTCCGCCTATCGTCATCCGGTCACGCCGTTGGGCTGGCCGACCTACTACACCGAGGACTACGCCGCCCAGGCACAGGCGTTTCAGGCGGCGCTCTCCAGCCTGATCTGCGAAGGCGTGTTCACGAAGTACCCGGAACTGAAGGTCGTGCTGTTGGAATCCGGCTTCACATGGCTGCCCGCGCATCTCTGGCGGCTGACCAAATTCTGGCGCGGGCTGCGTATCGAGGTGCCGTGGGTGGACCGCGCACCCACCGACATCGTGCGCTCCAACGTGCGCCTAACCACCACGCCGTGCGACGCGCCCCCGACCGTCGAGGCCTTCCAGCGACTGCTCGACCACATGGGCTCGGATGAGATGCTGCTGTTCTCGACCGACTACCCGCACTGGCAGTTCGACGGCGACGCCGTGCTGCCCGATGGCCTGTCACGCGATCTGGTCCGCAAGATCACGATTGAAAATCCGCGGGCGACGTATGCCCGGTTGGCGGAGTGAATACGGCCGCCGCGGATTATCCGGCGGCTGTCACTCGCCTGGGCTTGTCGGGTTGAAGCCCAGCAGTTCAGGCCGGTACTCGAAGTGCATCGTGTCGAAGTGCGCCCACCGTCCTCCCCAGATGAAGCCGTGTCGCTCGAATATTGCCACCACGGTCAGGGGAACGCGGTTGTCGTAGGTGCGTGTACCGGCAGCAGACCGGCGCCAGAACCAGTAGCTCGAAAAGGCTGGATTGATATCGATGGCCGCACCCCAGGCGTGCATGCTCGTCTGACCGGTGTCGGCGACGGACCGGCAGGCATAGGTCCCGCCCGGCGGATACAGAAATCTCTTGTCGTCCGCTGACAACGTGTCCAGTTCGCGTGACACCGCAGCCAACCGCCGATCGACACCGTTGACCGAGGTGATACTGACGGTGTGGCCCCATGTCTTCGGAAGCCAGATGACCTGCACAAGCTTCGGTGCGACCTGCCCTGACCTGCAGTCACCGTACATCCTGTCGAAGAAGGCTTTGTTGCGTACCCGGCCCGGATCATGTTCAGGAGCCGGCAGCAGCGGCAGCCCCACAGGGTAGACCAACCGCAACTGTTCAAGGATGGAACCGTTCCGTAGTTGCTCCTCCATGCTGGTGACAGGCCGCAGTTCCCCGACCGGCATGCGCGTACCATCACGCCAGATGAGGTCCGCGCCGTCGAAGCCGGCGAGGGCGTCCGGATAGGCGCGGATCAGCTCATCGATGGAGGCCGCACGACCCACGGCCAGGCAGCAAAGCAGCGGAGCAAGGGCCGCAGCCCGGCAACGCCATCGCCTGACCTTCATTGCGACGCGCCGATGATCAGCTCGCCCACACGACGCCGCAGTGCATCGATGCCCGTGTCGCGATGTCGCGTCGGATGCACGCGATTGGTCAGCAGGGCCCAGCACAGACCACGCCGGAAATCGATCCAGACGCCTGTACCAGTGAAGCCGGTGTGACCGATCGTTTCGTCGGAGCAGGCATCGCCGCCGGACCATCCCGGGTATTGTGCCTCCCATCCCAGGCACCGCGTCGCCGATTGCCGCGTCCGCACCACTGCATGCCAGGGTTCGACGCCTTGCAGCATGCGTTGCGCCGCGTCGAGGACTCCATCGATCGTGCCGAACAGGCCGGCATGGCCGGCGGCACCACCCAGTGCGAAGGCGTTCTCGTCATGCACTTCGCCGCGCATCACGCGGCCGCGCCAGGTGCAGCGCTCGGTCGCCGCGGTGTCGGTCGGATCCGGACGCCAGGTCAGTCCGTGCGGCGGCTGGAGGTCGCCCAGCGTGCATCCGGTCAGCCGCTCGATCGCAATGCCCAGCAGCATGAAATTGATATCGGAATAGACCGACGGGCCTTGCCGCCAGACCCGCTGAAGGATGAAGGCGCGCAACGTCGCGGGCGCCAGTCCATACGTGTAGAGCGGCTCCACCGCAGGAAGGTGCGTCTGGTGGCTGAGGCATTGCCGA
Organism: uncultured Alphaproteobacteria bacterium; assembly: GCA_963812475.1. Classification (GTDB taxonomy): domain Bacteria; phylum Pseudomonadota; class Alphaproteobacteria; order Acetobacterales; family Acetobacteraceae; genus JAMXLO01. Next base: position 147,579 of record CAWEVI010000050.1, on the reverse strand, counting down.
AACGTCAGACCCCGCTCCGAGGCCGCCGGATCGTATTGCCTCAGGTCCGGAATTGCCGCGATCAGCATATCGTCCAGCGACAGGCGTGCCTGCGCCGCGAGGTGCAGGATCGTCGGCGTCGTGAACAGGACCTTGGTGAGCGAGGCGAGGTCGAACCAGGTGCCGCGGTACATCGTCACCGGATCCGGTTCGCGCTGCGCCAGACCGAAAACCGCCACGGCGCGATCGCCCGATGCCGTTGCGACCCCGAGAACGGCGCCGGGGATGCAGGACGGAACCACCAGAGCAACAGGGGCCGTCGCGGCGGCAATGATCTCGGCTGCAGTCACGAGCAACACTCTGCACTGGCTACATTGATACGTCGCCCCCTATACAGGCCACGGCGGATGGAACCTACCGGGTTGCCACCATACTTCGTCCGCAAACTGTATCGTCTCGGAATTCCATGCGGCACCGCGTGCGAAAAAGGGTTCTGATCCTGTGCCTGGTCGGGCCTCTCCTCGAGGCTTGCGCACACGAGCAACCGCCGGCAGTCGAAGAAGTGGGTGTCGAGCCGAAACGAGAACAGTTCATTGCCCAGTCCGGGCACTCGCCGCCGTTCGCGCGCTATTCCTACAGCGCGTTCAGTCGCGTCGATGCGGTGGCGATCGCACAGCAGGAATGGCGCCTGTTCGGCCAGCGGGTTTTCGATGATCCACCTGATGCGGGTATCGAGACCCCGTCGAACGACGATGCCACACGCCTGCCGGGTTTCTGGGAGCGTATCGGCGAATATTGGTGGCTTGGCCAGGATGCCGAACGTCGCGAGTCCGCCTGGAGCGGAATGTACGATGAAAGTGGCCAGGGAATCGAGGGTGGTCGTGACGACTACTATGCCTGGTCGGCCGCCTTCGTCAGCTACGTCATGCGCACGGCGGGAGCCGGGGCGCGATTTCCTTATGCGCCATCGCACTACGTCTATATCGACATCGCCAAGGAGATGAAGCTCGGTCGCGCGTCAGGCTGGGCGGTGATTGCCGAGCGCGTGGACGACTACGCGCCGGTTCCTGGCGACCTGATCTGCTACTCGCGCACCAGGCGGCCGCTAACCTACGAGAAACTCCCGGCCCGGCATTTTCCCGCACACTGCGACATCGTCGTCGCGCGCGATGACACTCAACTCACCGTCATCGGCGGCAACGTCAATCATGCCGTGACGATGAAGCACGTGCCCCTCACCGATGGACGGCTGGCCGGCCCGGGGGAGCATGTGCTGGATGCGCGCTATCCCTGGTTCGTCGTGCTGCGGGTTCTCTACGATCGCTGACGATCGGTCAGCGCGCACCTGCGTCATAGGCAAACCGCCCGCACTCGTCGTGCGAACCGACGGCAAAGTTCTTGCCTGAGAAAGCGGCCATCATGCGCGGATCCACTTCGCTGCCGGTCCGCTGAGACTTCCAGACGAGCAGATATGCAACGCCTTTGCCTTGGCAGATGGTGCTGCCATTCTCCAGCGCTGGGTCCGCTGGCTGGATGACCCGGTAAAGCTCTGCCGTGATCTTCTGCCTCTTCTCTGGCCGGAAGATCATTTGTCCGCCGGGAGCGAGCTCCAGCGATTTCCCGTTCTGGAACGTGATCTGGAGCGTTGTGAAGGTCACGCGGCCGGTGCTGGATTGGGCGGCGCGGTTCGTCGGCACCCAGTGCTCGGCCGCCGGCGTGGTCTGTGCTGCGGCGCCGGCCGCGAAAGCACACATGACCAGGATCGAGGGGATCATTGTATGGATCGCCACGTTTTCCTCCGTCGCGAAGAACCACCGCCAGTCTGTCCGCTGGGTGCGACGTTCATCCTAGGGCTTGTAAGGCGCCCTCGCCCGCACGATCATGCCTGCAAGCTTGGCTACATCAATCCTGCCCGATGGAGACCGCCGCATGAACGTCGAGGTGAACAGCCGTCCCACCGTCCAGCCCGCCGCGACCTCCAAGCTGGCCATCGCCGACGGCGACATCCATCCGCAGCGCAACGCCTATAAGGACCTGTTTCCGTATATGGAACAGCGCTGGGTGGACATGGCGAAGACGTTCGGCTCGCGCCCGCGCCAGGCGTATCAGGCCGGTCCCGCGTACCCGAAGGGCCAGCCGAACGCGTCGCGCCGGGATGCCTGGCCGCCCGAGGGTGGCCGGCCTGGCAGCAGCCTGCCGTTCATGCAGAAGCAGCTGCTGGACGAAAATAATATCCAGCTCGGCATCCTGAACCCGACCGGCGATAACGGCGCCAGCTTCCAGAACCGCGAGTTCGGCGCCGGCGTCGCCAGCGCGATGAACCGCTGGGTCGAGGCCGAGTGGCTGATCGAGCCCCGCCTGAAAGGTTCGATCGTCGTCCCCTACGAGGATGCCGATGCAGCGGTGGCGGAAATCGAGCGCTGGGCCGGCGATCCGCGTTTCGTCCAGGTGCTGATGGTGACCCGGACCGCCAATCCGCCCGGGCAGAAGCAGGTACCTGGAAGATTTACGAGGCCGCCGCGGCCGCTGGCCTGCCGATCGGGGTGCACGCCTTCGGCTTCGGCGGCTATCCGGTCACCGGCAGCGGCTGGCCGTCGTTCTACATCGAGGACATGGTCGGCCATGCGCAATCGGCGCAGTCCTTCCTCACCAGCATGGTGATCGAGGGCGTGTTCGAGCGGGTGAAAGACTTCAAGCTGGTGCTGATCGAGTCGGGGTTCGCCTGGCTGCCGCCGCTGGCCTGGCGGCTCGACAAGCTGTGGCGCCGGCTGAAGGAGGAGACGCCGCACCTGAAGCGCGCGCCGTCGGAATACATCCGCGAGCAGGTCTGGCTCACCACGCAGCCGATGGAAGAGCCGCAGCCGCGCGAGCACGTGCTGGATGCGATCGACTGGATCGGCTGGGACCGGTTGCTGTTCGCCACCGACTACCCGCACTGGGACTACGACGACCCGACCCAGGTTCTGCCGATGCCGCTGCCCGAGCAGAAGCGCCGCGACTTCTTCTTCAACAATGCAATGAAGCTGTACCGGCAGGGCTGACCGCCCTATCGGATCAGGCGGACCTCGACCTTCAATAGCGGCGCGACCTGAACCCAGACGCGATCTCCGGTCAACGCCGGCACGCTTTCCTGCCGGGCCAGCGCCAGGCACGCCCGGTCTCCAAGCGACAACCCGAAGGGACGCGTCTGGGCGAACAATGCGCCGGCGTCCGTTGCAAGTTGGGCATCCAAGTCGCGCAAACCGATCGGCAGGGCAGTTATAGCCGCGGCCGCCCGGTCGGCTGCCATGCCGTCGCGCACCAGGCGTGTAATTGCCTCAGCGAAATTAACGGTGGAAAGCAGGGCACCTTCGTGCAGTGCCGAGCGGACGACATCTTGTCCCGGTTCCCTGAATAGGATGGCAAGCACGGCGGAGGTGTCCAAAACGAACGGCATCAGCCGCGCCGCTTGGATGCGTCCTGCGCCCGGTATTCGAGTTCTTCCCGCGCCACTTCGGCACGCTTGTCGGCGAGGAACTGCTCGACCGAGTCTCCGGACGCCTTGAGATAAGGCGCCACCATTGCCTGCACTTCAGCGAGGACCACGCCGATGGGCCTGATGCGGACCTCACCATCCTGCAGACTGAGCACGACCATGCCGCCGTCCTCAAGGCCGAGCGCTTTGCGGAATTTGGCCGGCACGCTCAGGCGCCCGTTCCGCGCCATCCTGACTGGCAGGTTCTTCTGGCTCATGTGCATACGCTTCAATTAGTGTCACTTTTGGGTATAGGTCATGTTTCTGAACGTGCCAACTTTGATCGCTTGACCGACAGAGCCCGCCTCCCTAGCTTCCAGTGGGAGTTGTAGATGGATCAACCCTTCGCCTCGCGCATCGCGCTGCCGCCCGGCCTCGATGCCCGTTCGGCCGCCGTGCTGCGCGAGATCGTCGAGCAATACGTGGAAACCGGCGAGCCGGTGGGCAGCCGTACCCTGTCGCGCCGCTTGCCGATCAGTCTGTCGCCGGCCACCATCCGCAACGTCATGGCGGACATGACCGAAGCGGGCCTGCTTTTCGCGCCGCATACCTCGGCCGGCCGCCTGCCCACCGATCGGGGCCTGCGCCTGTTCGTCGATGGCCTGCTGCATTTCGGCGAACTGGCCGAGGACGAGCGGGAGGCGATCACCGCCGCGCTCGCCGCCTCAGGACGCAGCCTGGAGGACACGCTGGCCGAGGCCAGCACCATGCTGTCAGGCCTGTCGCAGGGCGCCGGCCTGGTTCTGGCGCCAAAGTCCGAGGGCGCGGTCCGCCACATCGAATTCGTCCCGCTCGGGCCGGGGCGGGCCCTGGTCGTCCTGGTCAATGCAGACGGGCACGTCGAGAACCGGGTGATCGAGACGCCCCCTGGACTTCCCCCCTCGGCACTCCAGCAAGCCAGCAACTACCTGAATGCCCGCCTCTCGGGTCGCCCGCTCGCCGAGCTTCGGCGGATCGTCGCCGAGGAAATGGCTGCCAACCGCACCGAACTGGACGGACTTTCGGCGCAGGTCGTGGAGGCAGGGCTCGCAACCTGGACCAGCGAAGGACGCACCGGCAGCCTGATCGTGCGTGGGCAGGCCCGGCTGCTGTCCGACGTAACCCAGATCGAGCGGCTCGGCGCCATTCAGGGATTGTTCGAACGGCTGGAGGCGCAGGAGACCATGCTGCGTCTGCTCGAGCTGGCGGAGCAATCCGATGGCGTCCGCATCTTCATCGGCGCCGAGAGCGGGCTGTTCGGCACGTCCGGCGTGTCGATGGTGGTGGCGCCGGCGCGCAATGACGGCGGCCGGATCGTCGGTGCCATCGGGGTGATCGGCCCGACGCGGATCAACTACGGCCGAATCATTCCTGTCGTGGACTACACGGCGCGGGTTATCGGACGGCTGCTGGGCTAACGCCGCTTCTTGTCCGCGGCGCCGCATTTACCTAATTGATCGCGCCATGAGCAATGAAACCGAGAACATGAAAACCGATACACCGGCCAATGACACAGAGCGCTCGGCCAGCGGACCCGACGCGCCCCGGACACCGGAAGAGGTGATGCAGGCCGCCACCGCACGCATCGCCCAACTGGAGGCGGAACTGGGGGACATGAAGGACCGCTGGATGCGCTCCGAAGCGGAGAATGCGAATGTACGCGCCCGCGCGCATCGCGAGGTGAACGAGACTCGGCAGTATGCGGTACAGAAGTTCGCACAGGACGTGGTGGAGGCCGCCGAGAACCTGCGCCGCGGCCTGGAGAGCCTGCCGCCGGCCGCCAACGGAGAGCCGGAGATCGTTGCGCGGCTGCGCGAAGGCCTCGATGGGATCGAGCGGAATTTCCTGAACATTCTCGATCGCAACGGCATCAAGCGCGACGACCCGACCGGCGCGCCATTCGATCCGAATATGCATCAGGCGATGGCCGAGCAGGAGAGTGCGGCCCACGCACCAGGCAGCGTCATGCACGCCTGGACGCCGGTCTGGACGCTGAACGGCAGGCTGCTCCGACCCGCCATGGTGGTGGTCGCCAAGGCGCCGCCCGCCGAGATCGGGTCCGCGTTCGGTGGACCTGCGGGCGCGGCGAAGCTGAATACGACCGCCTGAGGCAATCATGCCGCATTTGCACGAGAATCGAGTCTCCGGCCTCTTGCCCGGCCGCCCACCGCCTCATACATCCGTGTAATACTTCCCCCTAGGGACGCATGCGGTGCTTCGGGTCGCGCGCGTCCGCTGAAAGGAGCCCCTTAATGAGTAAAGTCATCGGTATCGACCTCGGCACGACGAACTCCTGCGTTGCCATCATGGAGGGCAAGGACGTCCGGGTGATCGAGAACAGCGAGGGCGCGCGCACGACCCCCAGCATGGTCGCCTTCGCCGACAACGGGGAACGTCTGGTCGGCCAGTCCGCCAAGCGCCAGGCGGTCACCAACCCGTCCAATACGCTCTACGCCATCAAGCGGCTGATTGGCCGCCGGTTCGACGATCCGATCGTCGCGAAGGACAAGGGCCTGGTGCCCTATACCATCGTACGCGGCGACAACGGCGACGCCTGGGTCGAGGCGAAGGGCGAGAAATATTCGCCGAGCCAGGTCAGCGCATTCATCCTCGGCAAGATGAAGGAGACTGCCGAGGCGTATCTCGGCGAGCCGGTCACCCAGGCGGTGATCACCGTTCCGGCCTACTTCAACGACAGCCAGCGCCAGGCGACAAAGGATGCAGGCCGCATCGCCGGCCTCGAGGTGCTGCGCATCATCAACGAGCCGACCGCGGCAGCGCTCGCCTACGGCATGGATAAGAAGCACGGCGGCACCATCGCGGTCTATGACCTGGGCGGCGGCACATTCGACATTTCCGTGCTGGAAATCGGCGACGGCGTATTTGAGGTGAAGTCCACCAACGGCGACACATTCCTCGGCGGCGAGGACTTCGACGGCCGTGTGATGGACTATCTGGCCGAGGAGTTCCGCAAGGAGCAGGGCATCGACCTGCGCAAGGACAAACTCGCGCTGCAGCGGCTGAAGGAAGCCGCCGAGAAGGCGAAGATCGAGCTGTCCTCGTCGAAGGAGACCGAGATCAACCTGCCGTTCATCACCGCCGACGCCGCTGGGCCGAAGCACATGGTGATGAAGCTGACGCGGGCGAAGCTCGAGAGCCTGGTCGATGATCTGATCGCCCGGACGATGGATCCGTGCCGCGCCGCCTTGAAGGATGCTGGCGTCACCGCGGGCGAGATCGGCGAGGTTATCCTTGTCGGCGGCATGACCCGGATGCCGAAGGTCATCGAGGCGGTGAAGAACTTCTTCGGCAAGGAGCCCGCGCGCAACGTCAACCCCGACGAAGTGGTGGCGATCGGCGCAGCGGTGCAGGGCGCTGTGCTGAAGGGCGACGTTAAGGATGTGCTGTTGCTCGAACGTCACGCCGCTGTCGCTCGGCATCGAGACGCTTGGTGGCGTGTTCACCCGGTTGATCGAGCGAAACACCACCATCCCGACCAAGAAGAGCCAGATCTTCTCGACGGCCGACGACAACCAGACCGCGGTCACCATCAAGGTCTACCAGGGTGAACGCGAGATGGCTGCGGACAACAAGCTGCTCGGGCAGTTCGACCTTGTGGGCCTGCCACCGGCGCCGCGCGGTGTGCCGCAGGTTGAGGTGACGTTCGATATCGACGCCAACGGCATCGTCTCGGTGCAGGCACGCGACAAGGCGACCGGCAAGGAGCAGCAGATCCGCATCCAGGCATCGGGCGGGCTGTCCGAGCAGGACATCCAGCGCATGGTGAAGGAAGCGGAGGCAAATGCCGAAGCCGACAAGCAGCGGCGTGAGTTCGTCGAGCTGAAGAACCAGGCTGACGGTTTGACCCATCAGGTGGAGAAGAACCTGGCGGAACACGGCGACAAACTGCCGGCGCAGGAGAAGGGTGAAGCCGAGGCGGCGGTGGCGGCGGCGCGCTCCGCGATGGAGGGCACCGATGCCGCGGCACTCAAGCAGGCGACCGAGCGTCTGAGCCAGTCGGCAATGAAGCTGGGCGAGGCGATGTACAAATCTCAGCAAGCCGAACAGGCCGCCGATGCGACGGCTCAGGCTGGACCGGGCGGCGGTGCGCAGGGTCCGGGCGCCACATCCGATGAGAAGGTCGTTGACGCCGAGTTCGAGGAAGTCGACGAAAAGAAGAAGAAGTCGGCCTGATTATTCGGGGCAGGCAGAAGTGACGAGTTGCGCCCGCGCTTCCTCGAAGGCGGGCGCGATTTTATTCAGCGCCAGCAAGAAGGGCTGAGATGGCCAAGCAGGATTACTATGCCACCCTTGGCGTGGCACGCGAGGCAGGGGCCGACGATCTGAAGAAGGCCTACCGCAAGCTCGCCATGCAGTACCATCCCGACCGCAATCCCGGTGACAAGCAGGCCGAGACGCGGTTCAAGGAGCTCAACGAAGCGTATGACGTCCTCAAGGACGAGCAGAAGCGGGCCGCCTACGACCGTTACGGGCATGCTGCGTTCGAGCAGGGCGGCGGGGCTGGTGGCTTCGCCGGTGGATTCGATTTCTCGGCTGGCGGAGGTCTGGGCGACATCTTCGACCAGATGTTCGGCGACTTCATGGGCGGCCGTCGCGGCGCAGGCGGGCGAACCCGTGCCGGCAACGATATCCGCCAGGCAGCCGAGATCGAACTCACCGAGGCGTTTGCCGGAGCAAAGGTAAATCTGCGGGTGCCGACACGGGTTGCTTGCGATGCGTGCAACGGCTCCGGATCGGAGGACAAGACGCGCGCGGCGGACACCTGCGCAACCTGCCAGGGCGCCGGAAAGGTTCGCGCCCAACAGGGCTTTTTCCTGGTCGAGCGCACCTGCCCGACCTGCGGCGGGCGCGGCAAGATGATCCGCAATCCGTGCAAGGTCTGCCATGGCGCCGGCACGGTCCAGCGTGAGCGGACCCTGCAAGTGGCGATCCCGCCGGGCGTTGAGGACGGCACGCGGATCAGGCTTGCCGGCGAAGGTGAGGCAGGCGGGCAAGGCGCCACGCCCGGCGATCTGTATGTGCATGTCGCGATCCGGCAGCACCCGATGTTCCAGCGAGATGGTGCGAGCATATTCATGCGTGTGCCGCTGCGAATGAGCCAGGCCGCGCTGGGTACCGACGTCGAAGTGCCGGTGGTCGACGGGACGAAAGCGAAGGTGAAGATCCCGCCCGGTACGCAGACCGGCGATCAGTTCCGTCTGCGCGGCAAGGGCTTCTCGGTGCTGCGCAGCACGGCGCGCGGTGACATGTACATTCAGGTCGCGGTGGAGACGCCGCAGAACCTGACGCGCCGCCAGCGGGAGCTGCTGGAGGAATTCGAGGCGGAAGCCCAGGGCAACGGCAAGGGCAGCCCGGAAAGCGAGGGCTTCTTCTCGAAGGTGAAGGAATTCTTCGAAGGCGGCCGGGAGTAGCGAACGCGGATGCTCTTCCCTCTCCGCCCTCGGGGGCGGAGAGGGTCAGGGTGAGGTGGGGGCGCCTTCCAGAGCTCGCAGCACGACCTGCAGGACTCCGCCGATGTTTATGATCACCTCGTTGTTCCAGAACTGGCTGACCCGGTAGTCATGGCGGTAAGTTCGGCCGAACGCGCAGCGTCGGTGGCATCGGCCCCACCTCACCCCAACCCTCTCCGCCCCTGGGCGGAGAGGGGGCTTAATCCGGCGCTTGTTTGAGACGAGCAGATGCCACACCCGCTTCGCGCGAGAGGAGGCACGCGCTACCATAATGCCGTTCTACTCCCTCTCCCGCGAAGCGGGGGAGGTCGGGAAGGGGGTGGGTCACATGACAACACGCATTGGCATCGCCGGCATAACGGGGCGCATGGGGCAACTGCTGGTGGAGGAAGTCCGGGCCGCCAACGCGGAGCTGACTGGCGGAATCGGCCGCCCGGGGTCCACAAAACCGATCCCATCCGGCACGAAGCCGTTCGCCGACATTGGGGCGCTCGCCGAGGCATCGGATGTGGTTGTCGACTTCACCAATGCCGCCACCGCGCAGCCTTACGCCGAGGCGATGGCCGCTTCCGGCAAGGCCTGGGTGCTCGGCACCTCCGGACTGTCCGCCGCCGATGAAGCCGCCGTCGCGGATGCCGCGCGGCGGATTCCCGTGGTCTATGCGGCCAACTTCTCCGCCGGCGTCAATCTGGTGCTGGCGCTGGCCGAACGGATGGGCGCGGCGCTGCCGGCCGATGGCTACGACGCCGAAATCGTCGAGATGCATCACCGACAGAAGGTTGATGCACCCTCCGGCACCGCAGTCGGCATGGGTCGCGCCGTGGCCAAGGGGCGCGGCGTGGCGCTGGCGGAGGTGATGGAGAGTGGCCGTCATGGCAATACTGGCGCGCGGAAGACCGGCGCAATCGGCTTCGCGGCGCTGCGCGGCGGTCAGGTGGTGGGCGAACACACGCTCATCTTCGCCGCCGCCACCGAGCATATCGCGCTGACGCATCGCGCCTTCGACCGCCGCGCCTTTGCGGCAGGCGCCGTGCGCGCCGCGTTCTGGGTCGTCGGACGGAAGCCGGGTCCTTACTCCATGATGGACGTGCTGGGGATGGCTTGAGCGACGGCGTGGCGCTTCGCCGCCCGACACTTGACCCCCCAGGGGCTTTCCGCCACACCGGCCGCCAATCAGCCCGCCTCACACAACCCCATCCTCCGCGACGCGAGAGAAACCATCCATGCGCGATAAAGGCGAATTCCTGTTCACTTCCGAGTCCGTCTCCGAAGGGCACCCCGACAAGGTCGCCGACCGGCTCAGTGATACCGTGCTCGACGCCTATCTCGGCGCCGATCCCTACTCGCGCGTGGCCTGCGAGACGCTGGTCACCACCAACCGCGTCATATTCGCCGGCGAGACACGTGGCCCGGCTACGGTCACATCCGACCTGATCCATCATCTCGCCCGCATGGCGATCCACGACATCGGCTACGACCAGGACGGGTTCAGTTGGGACAAGGCGGAAATCGCCTGTCACCTGCACGCGCAGTCGCTGGACATTGCGCAAGGTGTGGACGCCGCCGGCAACAAGGACGAGGGCGCGGGCGATCAGGGCATGATGTTCGGCTACGCCTGTCGCGAGACCAAGGCACTCATGCCTGCACCGATCCACTACGCCCACGCCATCCTGCATCGTATCCGCGAACTCCGGCGCGGCCACGACAAGTCGGTGCACGGCCTGCTGCCCGACGCCAAGAGCCAGGTCACGTTGCGCTATGTTGACGGCAAGCCGGTGGGCGCGACCAGCGTCGTCGTCTCCACCCAACATGTCGAGGACCTCGAGCAACCCGAGATCAAGCGGATGCTCTGGCCGATCGTGAAGAGCACCCTGCCGGACGGATGGATGTGCCCGGAGGCGGAGTTCCATGTGAATCCGACCGGCAAGTTCGTAACCGGCGGACCGGATGGCGACTGTGGCCTGACCGGACGGAAGATCATCGTCGATACCTATGGTGGCGCGGCGCCACATGGCGGCGGCGCGTTCAGCGGCAAGGACCCCACCAAGGTGGACCGTTCTGCCGCCTATGCCTGCCGGTATCTGGCGAAGAACGTCGTCGCAGCCGAGCTGGCGGATCGTTGCACCATCCAGATCAGCTACGCGATCGGCATCGCGCGCCCAATGTCCGTGTATGTCGATCTGCAGAACACCGGGAACGATGTGGACGAGACCCGTCTTGAGAAGACGCTACGGGACCTTATGAACCTGACGCCACGCGGCATCCGCGAGCACCTGCATTTGAATCGCCCGATCTATGTACCCACGTCCGCGTACGGCCATTTCGGGCGCGAACCGGACGCGGACAAGGACACCTTCACGTGGGAGAAGACCGATCTGGTGCCGGCTCTGAAGGCCGCCCTCGGTCGCTGAAGCCGCCACCGGACCGACTGTACGGCAGGGGCCGCGGCCATAAGCTGCGCCCGCGCCAGCTTCGACTGCTGGATGTAACTCTGCCGCGCCTGGCGCTTGCCGCGGAGCAGGCATCCGACCCGGTGTCGGCCTTCCCATCGACATGCGCGGCGCTTTGGCTGGAAATCGGGTTCGGCGGCGGTGAGCATGCGCTGGCGCAGATCGCGGCGCATCCGGGGGCGGCGTTGATCGCCTGCGAGGTGTTCGACAACGGCATCTGCTCCTTGCTGTCGCGCCTGGTGCCTGAGGGCGGCGAAGCCACAGCGCCCCTGCCTGCCAATCTGCGGCTTTGGACCGACGATGCGCGGGTGTTGCTGCGGCTGCTGCCCGATGGCTGCCTCGATCGGCTGTTCCTGCTGTTCCCCGACCCCTGGCCGAAGGCGCGGCATGTCAAGCGCCGCTTCGTTCACCCGGCGATGCTGCCCTTGCTCGGCCGCGTGGTGAAGCCCGGCGCCGAGTGGCGCGTGGCAAGCGATGATGCGACGTATCAGGCCTGGGTGACCGAGGTCATGGCCGGGCAATCGCTGTTCGACGCATCGCCTCCGGAACGCACGCGCCCGCCTGACTGGCCGCCAACGCGCTACGAGGCGAAGGCGCTGCGCGAAGGCCGGTCGCCGCTCTTTTGGATTTTCATCCGGCGCTGATCGGAACGGGCGCTGCCGGCATATCGCGTCGCGCCCTGGCTCGACCCCAGCGCAGTGCGGGCGCCTCGATCCATTGGTGCAGCCACCACGCCGCCAGGACAGGCAGAACCACGGCCCCGGGCAGCCACAGCGCGGTGAACAGGGCCGCATTGCCTTGGACGACGACCGCAAGCGTCACGCCAAGCAGCTTCTGCACCGGTTCGTTGACAAGGTAGATGCAATACGAGACGGCTCCCAGCCAGACCAACGGTCGCGATCGCAGCGCCACGGCGAAAAGCCCCATCGTCATCCCAACCGTCGCCGCCATCGACCCCGTACCCATCGTCAGGGACGATCGTGATGACGGGGCCGAACGTAGCTGAGCCGCCAGACACAGCGACCAGATCATCGGCGGCAACAACTTATCGACGCCACCCTGACCGACGCACAGCACCAGCGTGACGCCGAGCACGGTCAGGTAGGCGCCCAGTCCCTTGGTCCCGTCCCGCACGACGATCGCGCTGGCGATGCCCAACGCGAAATACTGCGCCTTGTTGGGCAGGAAGGCGCGGCTGAACTGCCAGGCGTCCGGCACCAACGCGTGCCAGGCGATTGCTGTCGCCGAGACCACGAGGAACAGCCAGGCAAGCGCACGCAGTCCCAGGCGGCCTCCGATCAGCAGCGCCAGCAGGTAGAACTGCCACTCGGTCGACAGGCTCCACGCCGCCCCAAGAAAGCCCACCCAGACGTCGGGCAACACACCATCCGGGAACAGCCCGTGCGTCATCGTCAGGTGCGCGGCGATGAACAGCCCCCAGTCGTTCGGCCAGCCACCCGACCAGATGAAGCGTGCGGGGCTGTCCGGCCCGATCCACGCCATTCTCTCGAACCCGGTCGCCAGCGGTTGTACCGCCACGGCAGCGATGAAGACCGCAATGAACACCGGATAAAATGCGCATCACGCGGGCGATCAGGAACGGGCGCGCTCGATAGTCGAAGCTGGCGAGCGACTGGACGATCACCAGTCCGCTCAGGATGAAGAATACATCCACCCCCGCGCCGCCATGCGAGAACAGCCACACCAGCCAACCGGGCATCGGCGTGAACGGCAGCGTGTGGCTGAGCATCACGTAGAACGCCAGCACCCCGCGCAACCCGTCCAGGCAGACCAGCCGTCGCATGAATCAATCTCCGCGGGCAGCATCGCGGTTGCGAATTAACAAGCTCCCAAAAAAATCCCGGATCGCCTGCATCCGATCGCCCCGTTCGCGACGATTGGGGGACAGCGGCCGCTGATGGTCGCGCTGGAGAGGAGAGACCTAAATGAAACGTACCGCCCTGCTCGCCACGATCCTGCTGGTGTCCGCCCCCATTCTGACTCCTGGGTTCGGGCAGACCATGTCCGATCCGACCGTCCGCGTGGGCGGCCAGGCCATGTTCCCGTCCAAGACAATCGTCGCCAATGCGCTGAATTCCGCCGATCACACGACGCTGGTCGCCGCCGTGAAGGCTGCCGGCCTGGTCGATACACTGAATGGGCCAGGCCCGTTCACCGTGTTCGCGCCGACCAACGAAGCGTTCGCCATGCTGCCGGCGGGCACTGTCGAGACTCTGGTGAAACCCCAGAACAAGGCGATGCTCACCAAAATCCTGACCTACCACGTGGTCGCCGGGAACTACGACACGAACAAGCTTCGCTCGATGATCCTCGAGGGCAACGGCATGGCCACGCTGAACACGGTCAGCGGCGGAAAGCTGTGGCTGATGATGAACGGCTCGTCAAATATCAGCGTGAAGGACGAAAAGGGCGATCTCGCCGATATCACGATTTCCGACGTGCGCCAGTCGAACGGCGTGATCCAGGTGGTCGATCACGTGCTGCACCCAGGAGCCTGATCGACTGCGTGCGGGCGGCCCATCCCCGAGGCCGCCCGCATCCCTCCTCGTATCTTGCTGTTGCCGGGAGTGGCTGCCATGTCGGTGAACACGCTGCGCATACACCCGCTTGCCGTGCGGCTTACCCACTGGATCAACGCCGGCGCGATCGTGGTGATGATCGGCAGCGGCTGGCAAATCTACAACGCGTCGCCGCTGTTTCGCTTCGTCTTTCCGGCATGGATGACACTTGGCGACTGGCTTGGCGGCGCGCTCGCCTGGCACTTTGCAGCGATGTGGCTGCTGGCAGTCAATTTTGCGATCTACCTCGGTTACGGCCTGATCTCCGGGCATGTCAGGCGCAGGCTGCTGCCGTTGCGCCCGCGTGAGATCCGGCGCGATGCGATACTGGCACTGCGCTTCCGACTGCCGCATGACGCGTCGCACTACAATGCCGTGCAACGGCTGCTCTATGTGCTGGCGGGCTGCGGCATTGCGCTGGCAATCGTGTCGGGCCTGGCGATCTGGAAGCCGGTGCAACTCCATCCGCTGACCGCGCTGCTCGGCGGCTACGAGGTTGCTCGTCGCGTGCACTTCCTTGCGATGGCCGGCATCACCGGATTCATCATCGTGCATCTGGCCCTGGTCGCCATCGTGCCGGCACCTTGCCGCCAATGCTGACCGGCCGCGCATTGCACAGTGAAAAGAATGTGTGATGGCCCGCATCAATCCCGCCATCCATCGCACGGGCCTTGAGCGCGTATCGCGCCGGCTTTTGTTGCGCGGCAGTCTGTCGATCGGCGCGCTTTCGCTGCTCACCGGCTGCAATCTCGAAGACGACGACACGGTGGATCACGTGCTGACGGCAATGTCCCGCTGTAATGACACCGTGCAGGCCGCGCTGTTCAGCCGCGCCCGCCTGGCGCCGACCTACAGCGAAGCCGACATCACCGATCCGTTCCCATTCAACGCCTACTATCCGCTGAACGAAGTGCGCCAAGTCGATGGCGATTCCTGGCGGCTGGAACTGTCGGGGCTCATCGCGGACCGCCGTCCGTGGACACTCGCGGAACTCGCGGCACTGCCGCAAGCGGCTCAGATCACGCGCCACATCTGCATCGAGGGTTGGAGCGCGATCGGAAAATGGGGCGGCGTGCCGTTTCGCGATTTTCTTGCGCGCATCGGCGCCGACACGCGTGCGCGCTACGTGTCCTTCCGTTGCGCCGACAACTACCGGAGCAGCATCGATATGGCGACCGCGCTGCACAAGCAGACGCTGCTCGCACTGACCTTCCGCGACGCGCCGCTGCCGGCGGCCTATGGTTTCCCGATCAAGCTGCGGGTGCCGAGCAAACTTGGATTCAAAAACCCGAAGCATGTCGTCGCCATCGAAGTGGCCAATGCATATCCGGGCGGATTCTGGGAGGATTACGGCTACAACTGGTTCAGCGGCAGCTGATGCCCCACGCAAGGTTGGTCCATATTTGGCCGCTTGCAGCGCATGCCGCCAGATGTTACGAAACCTGGACGATCAGGAAATCTGCCAAAATCGACAGTGATCGAACAGGAGAGCCCAATGCGCCTCGCGCGCCGCCGATTTATCGAACTTTGCGGTGGCACAGCAGGCGCGGCGGCGCTCGGTGTGTCCGTTCCCATGACGGCGAATGCGCAGACGATCGTCAAGGTCGGTGTCATCAACAGCCGATCAGGATTCCTCGCGGCGGCGGGGGACGAAATGCAGAAGGGCATCGACCTCTATGCCAAGCTGCACATGACCGACCTGCCTGCCGGAATCGGCATCGAAGTCATCAATCGTGACGATGATTCAAGCCCGGAGGTCGGCAAACGTCTGGCACAGGAGCTGATCACCCGGGACAAGGTCAACATCCTGCTCGGGCTCGTGGGATCTCCGATCGCGGCGGCCATCGCCCCGCTCACGGCCGAGGCCAAGATTCCGCTTGTGCTCACCAATGCCGCGGGGGTCGCGATACCGCGCATCTCGCCGTACGTTGCACGTGTCTCTTTTACCCAATGGCAGACCGCGATGCCGCTCGGCAAATGGGCGGCCAGCCAGGGTTGGAAGAAGGCCTCTACCGCGGTGAGCGATTTCATCCCGGGTCATGACGCCGAGAACGCGTTCACCAAGGGCTTTACCGACGCCGGCGGTCAGATCGTGAGCGTGGTGCGCTTCCCGCCCAGCAACGCCGACTTCGCCCCGTTCGTGCAGAAGGTCAAGGACGCCAGACCGGACGTGCTGTTCATCTTCGTTCCCGGCGGCACGCAGTCCACCGCCATGATGAAGGCGATCCGGGACCTTGGGATTCGCGAGGCCGGCATCAAGGTTGTTGCGACTCAGGACCTGGTCGCCGACGAGGAGTTGCCGAACATGGGAGACGCTCCCATTGGTCTTGTCACCGCCGGCAACTACTCGGC
Source organism: uncultured Alphaproteobacteria bacterium (assembly GCA_963812475.1). Taxonomy (GTDB): domain Bacteria; phylum Pseudomonadota; class Alphaproteobacteria; order Acetobacterales; family Acetobacteraceae; genus JAMXLO01. Next base: position 131,255 of record CAWEVI010000050.1, on the reverse strand, counting down.
GGCGGCGGTGCGCCCGGCGAACGCCGAATTCGTCGCCGCCTGGGTCAAGGAGTACGGTGCCAAATCGGCGCCCGACTTCCTTTCCGTTGGCGGCTGGGATGGCATGGCCGCGGTCTTCGATGTGATCAAGCAGACAAATGGCAGCTTTACCGGCGACCAGGCGATGGCAATCCTCAAGGGCTGGAAGAACGCCAACAGCCCACGCGGGCCGATCTCGATCGATCCCGACACGCGCGATATCATCCAGAACATTTATATGCGGCGCACGGAGATGCGGGACGGTAAACTTGCCAACGTTGAGTTTGAGACGATCGCCGACGTGAAGGATCCTTGGAAGGAGCTCAACCCGCCGAAGTGAAGCGCCCGCTCCGCCCAGGAATGCCGCCACCTGACGCAATAGCCCCTGTTCGATGGGCGCTCTAACCGCGCGGTATCTCGATGTTTGTGAGCCACCCGGCATATAGTACCGGCCCCGTCGGCTGTCCCGTCGGGGATCCACCCTTCGGCTCCAGACTGACCATCAACTGAGTTCCGGGGGCGAGCTGTGCTGTGAGCTGACGACCCGAAGGCGGCAGCACGCCAAGCGAACGTGGCTTCGTCTCACCTTGCGGCAGTGCCCAAAGCTCGAGGTCCTTGTCGGTCGGCACGGCGATCGACGTGGTCGGCCGCACGACAAGCCCATCGCCGCGTTCGACCCTTGCCATCAGCACCGGCGGCCCGCCCGCCAATGGCGCCAGCAAGGCGACACGCGTCTGCTCCGGCTGGCGGAGCACCATGAAAGCCGCGAGCGCCGCGGCGATCGCCAGCGCGCCCGCGGTTGTCGCCTGCCAGAACCGGGCGCGGCGGCGGAACGGAGAGATCGCGACGGTGGCCGCCGGTGCGATGCCCCGTTCGATGCGGCGCCACAGATCGGCGGGCGGCGCTGCCGGCGCAACTTGCCCGGCCAGCGGTGTCAGACGTTGCTGCCAGGCAGAGACCGAGTGTGCGAATGCCGGGTCCACGGAAAGCAGGCGCTCCGCCTCGCGGCGCTCGTGACCCTCGAGTGAGCCGAGCACGTATTCGGCGGCGAGCAGATCGCGGTCCTGTTCGCCGCTCATGACGCCAGGCACCCGCGCAGCTGCATCAGGCTGCGCCTGATCCACGACTTCACCGTGCCCAGCGGCAAGCGCAGCTGCACGGCAAGCTCGCTGTGCGACAGTCCGTCAACGAACGCCATCACCACCAGACGACGCCGCTCCTCTTCCAGTTCCTTGAGGCAGCGATGCAGCGCTGCGCCTTCGGTCGTGCTGACCAGGCGAGCCAGGGCATCGGGGCTTCCGTCCTCGCGCTCCTCGGGTTCGTAGCCGGGGATTTCGCGGGCTTGCCGGCGGACGATGTCCAGCGCGCGGTAGCGCACCATGCCGACCATCCACGCCTCCGCCCCGCCCCGGGCGGGGTCATAGCGGCGCGCCTGCTGCCAGATCTGCAGGAAGGCATCGTGCAGCGCGTCCGCCGCCAATGCGGGTTGCCGCGTGATCCGTAGCGCTATGCCGTACAGCCGACTACCCCAGCGGTCATACAGCAGGCGAAATGCCGCACGATCACCGCCGGCGCAACGATGCAGCAACACGGCAGTATCGTCGCTTGTGGCAGCATTCATGGTTGCGGACATGCTCGGGCGCCGTTTCGGTTCGACACTAGCCTATACGTTGCAAGCCGCGAAACGGATGCGTGGTCTTGCAATAATCACCGGCGGCACGAGGTTGTCTGCGATGGGAACCCGCATTTTGATGCTGCTCATGCTTGCGGTGATCGGCCTCGGCCTTGCCGCGTGTGGCGCCCACCGGACCAACGTCTATCTCTGGCCGCCCGCCGATGACGTCAACGATCCTTAGAGCGCCACATGCTTGGTGCGCCCAAAGGGGCGATGAGCATCGGATTCAGTCCAGCTTACCCAGATCACGCGCCACCTGGGGCGCGTGCAGCAGGCGATCGATCTTGGTCGCGTACTCAAGCGCCGTATCGGGCTGGAACGTCAGGTCGGGCGCGAACTTCAGCCGCAGCGAATGTGCTACATGGCCGCGCAGAAACGGTGTGGCGCGCTTGAGCGCGGGTAGCAGCACATCGACATCCGAACGGCCGAGCCGCGCGACAAATGCAATCGCGTGCTTCAGGTCAGGACCGATGCGCACTTCGGTCACCGTGATCAGCACATCCGCCAGATCCGGGTCACGCAATTCGTGGCGCGCGAACACGCCGGCGAGCACGTGGCGAATCTCCTCCGCCACGCGCAATTGACGTTGCGACGGTCCGGCCGCCTGCTTCCTCAAGCCGGCACCATCTCCGTCTCGAAGCACTCGATGACGTTGCCTTCCTGCAGGTCATGGAAATTGGCGAACGACAGCCCGCACTCGTAGCCGCGCGCCACCTCGCGAACGTCTTCCTTGAAGCGCTTGAGCTGCGACAGTTCGCCATTATGGATTACCACGTTGTCGCGCAGCACGCGGACACCGGAACCGCGCTTGACCAGGCCGTCGGTGACCATGCAGCCGGCGACCTTGCCCACACGGGTGATGCTGAACACCTTTCGAACTTCGGCGTAGCCCAGGAAGCGCTCGCGCTCCTTCGGCGCAACCTTGCCCTGCACCAGCTTCTCGATGTCGTCCGCGACCTCGTAGATGATCGAGTAGTAGCGGATGTCGACGCCCTCGCGCTGTGCCAGGTCACGGGCCTGCGACGTTGCGCGCACGTTGAATGCCAGGATCACCGCGTCGGATGCCTTGGCGAGCTGGATGTCGCTTTCGGTGATCTGGCCGACGGCGGCGTGCAGCACGCGGACCTTCACCTCCTCATGGGCCAGCTTGAGCACGGTTGCCTGAATCGCCTCCGCGCTGCCCTGCACATCGGCCTTGATCAGCACGGCGACTTCCTTCTGGTCGCCTGCCTGAATGCGAGCCAGCATCTGGTCAAGCGTGCCGCGCGCGCCGGCACTCGCGCCGGCCGCCTTCTCGCGCAGCTTCCGCGTGCGGAACTCGGCGATTTCGCGCGCGCGGCTTTCGTTCTCCACCGCGACAAACGGCTCGCCGGCCGATGGCACGCCGGCCAGGCCGAGGATCTCGACCGGCGTGGATGGGCGTGCGTCGGACACCGTGCGGCCCTTGTCGTCCAGCATCGCGCGCACCCGGCCCCACTCGGCGCCGGCGACCACGATGTCGCCCTGCCGCAAGGTGCCTTTCTGCACCAGCACGGTCGCGATCGGACCGCGGCCGCGGTCGAGTCGGCTCTCGATTACCGCACCCTCGGCGGCGCGGTTGGGATTCGCCTTCAAATCAAGGATTTCGGCCTGCAGCGCGATCGCCTCGGCCAGCTTGTCCAGTCCGGTCTTCTTGGTCGCCGAAACCTCCACATCCTGCGTCTCGCCGCCCATGTCCTCGACCACGACCTCGTAGCTGAGCAGTTCCTGCCGCACGCGGGTCGGGTTGGCGTCCGGGCGGTCCATCTTGTTGATCGCGACGATCAGCGGCGCGCCGGCTGCCTTGGCATGGCGGATGGCCTCGATGGTCTGTGGCATGACGCCGTCATCGGCCGCCACCACCAGCACGACGATGTCGGTCACCGATGCGCCGCGAGCACGCATGGCGGTGAACGCCTCGTGACCGGGCGTATCGATGAAGGTGATCTTCTCGCCGCCCGGCATCTGCACCTGATAGGCGCCGATATGCTGGGTGATGCCGCCCGCTTCGCCGGCCGCTACGTCGGTCGAACGCAGTGCGTCGAGCAGCGACGTCTTGCCGTGATCCACGTGGCCCATGATGGTGACCACCGGCGGCCGCGGCAGCAGTTCCGACTCGGTGTCGGCAACGCCCTCCAGGCCCATCTCGACATCGGATTCCGAGACGCGGCGCGCCCGATGGCCGAATTCCTGCACCACCAGTTCGGCGGTATCGGCATCCAGCGTCTGCGTGATGGTCGCCATCACGCCGAGCTTCATCAACGCCTTGACCACTTCGCCGGTGCGTGTGGCCATCCGGTTGGCCAATTCCTGCACCGTGATCGTATCCGGCAGAATCACATCGCGCACGACTTTCACCTGATCCGATCGCAGCAGTTCCAGCTCCGCCTGGCGGCGCTCGCGCTCGCGCTGGCGCCGAACCGAGGCCAGCGAACGCACCCGTTCGTCCTCGCCCTCGATCGCAGCCTGAACGTCGATGCGGCCTGCACGGCGCCCGCTGTCGGTGCCCTTCTTCGCGACCGCGACCTGCGGCTTGCGCGGTACCAACGCACCGCCCGGCCGACGAACCGGGCGCGCTTCGTCCTCATCCTCGGCGCCGCGCGTGCCAGGCCGGAGACGCAGGGTTTCGGTCGGCGCGGTTGGCGAGGCAACCGGGGTTGCGGCCCGGCGACGCGGCTCCTCGACGCCACGCGCCGCGGGATCCGCGGCCTGCGCCGTCACCGTGGCCTCGGCCGCCTTGCGCGCTGCCTCCTCGGCTTCTCTCTGCGCGGCCTCCTGGGCCTCGCGGCGGGAGTCCTCTTCCGCGGCCTTGCGCGCCTCTTCTTCGCGCCGGCGCGCCTCCTCGGCCGCCGACAGGATCGAAATCGTCTCCTGCTCGCGCCGCTCGGCCTCCCGCTTGGCCGCCTCACGTTGCTGCTCGACCAGCGCGCGCTGGCGGGCGGCCAGCTCCGTCGCCGTGAGGGCGCGGGGCGCCGCCGTCGCTCCGCCGCGTCCGCCGGCAGAGGGTCCACGCGCAGCCGGAGCCGTGACTCCGCCTGCGCCAAGACCTGGCACGGCACCGCCTGCCGGCGCACCAGGCGCCGCGACCCCGGCGCGCTTCTTCCGCACCTCGACCTGCACGACCTTCGACCGGCCGTGGCTGAAGCTTTGTCGCACGGACCCGGCGTCGACCGTGCGGCCGAGTTCCAGGCGTCCCGCCGGCCGTAGTGAGAGCCGACCCTTGCCGGCGTCCTGATCGTTGCCTTCGCTCATGTATTACCCGCTGGCCCCGTCCATCTTGTGACCGTCCCCGGACCCGGTCCGAGAAGCTCGTCGGTCATCGTTCCACTCGTGTGCATCAGTCTTGCCGTCGACTGCGGTTCGTTTCAGTCCATCCAGCCGCAACGCCTCGATGGCAAGCCTCTCACCCAGCCGTCCGGATGCAATCGCCACGTGCACCACATGGTCACGGCCGAAGACCCGGCCAAGCGCGGCGGCCGGAAGAGGATCAAACACCGTTACCGAAGCCCTGGCCCCGGACAAAAAACGTACCCGTTCCGCGGCACTGCCATCCGACGCCTGCAGGATCAGTCTTCCCTGACCGGTCCGCAACCACTCACGCGCCTTGTCAAACCCGGCGACCGCCTGCCCGGCGCGGCGTGCCAGCCCCAGCAATTCACCGATCCGCCGAATCAGCGCCGCCTCGAGCACGGCAGGGAGATCGGGGGGCACCATGACAGGACCACGCGCGGCCCTGGCGAAGACACGCCCCAGGCCTCCCTGGGTGCGGGCGGTTTCTAACACATCCCGACGCGCGCTCAACCAGATTCCCCGCCCGGGCAGGGTTGCGGCCAAGTCAGGCACCACCATTCGGTCAGGACCGACGACGAAGCGGATCATCCGTTCCTTGGGAAGGCGCTCGCGCGTGACCACACAACGGCGCAACGGGCCGGTTTCCGCCTCATCATCCGCCAAGTGGTCGTCCGGCAGCGCTGCCTCAGTCGTGATGCGTCTCCTCGCCAGCGGCCACGGGGGCGGCTTCGTCCGCGAACCAATGCGCGCGCGCGGCCATGATCACATCATTCGCCGTGGCCTCGTCCATATTGCCCGCGCCGACGATCTCGATCAGCTCATCCGACGCGAGGTCCGCCAGATCGTCCAGCGTCTTCACGCCCTTCTCGCCCAGCGCCACCAGCATCGCCGGGGTCAGCACCTCGATGGCGGCGATATCGTCGCTGACACCCAATTCCACCCGCTTCTCCGACAACTCGGTATCGCGGCGGGTGATGAAAGCCTCGGCGCGGCGGATCAGCTCGGCAGCAATGTTCTCGTCGAAGCCTTCGATGTCCGCGAGTTCTTCCTCCGGCGTGAAGGCCAGCTCCTCGACGGTGGAGAAATCCTCGGTCACCAGCAGCCCGGCGATCACGTCATCCACGTCGAGCGCTTCGACGAACAGGCTGCTGCGCCGGCGGAACTCCTCCTGCCGCCGCTCGCTCTCCTCCGCCTCGGTCAGGATATCGATGTCCCAGCGGGTCAGCTGCGAGGCCAGCCGCACATTCTGGCCGCGGCGGCCGATGGCGAGGCTGAGTTGCTCCTCGGGCACCACGACCTCGACGCGCCCGGCCTCCTCATCCATCACCACCTTGGTGACCTCGGCCGGCGCGAGCGCGTTCACCACGAAGGTCGCGGCCTGCGGCGACCAGGGGATGATGTCGATCTTCTCGCCCTGCAACTCCTGCACCACCGCCTGCACGCGCGAGCCGCGCATGCCGACGCAGGCGCCGACCGGGTCGATCGAGCTGTCCCGACTTATCACCGCCATCTTGGCACGGCTGCCGGGATCGCGCGCCACGGCCTTGATCTCGATGATGCCGTCGTAGATCTCCGGCACCTCCTGGGCGAATAGCTTGGCCAGAAAGCCGGGATGCGTGCGCGACAGGAATATCTGCGGCCCGCGTGGCTCCTCGCGAACGTCGTAGATGTAGGCGCGCACGCGATCGCCATTGCGGAAGCTCTCGCGCGGGATCAACTCGTCGCGCCGCAGCAGGGCTTCGGCGCGACCGAGTTCCACCATCAGGTTGCCGTACTCGGTGCGCTTGACCACGCCATTGATGATCTCGCCGACGCGGTCCTTGTATTCGTCGTATTGCCGCTTGCGCTCGTATTCGCGCACTCGCTGGACGATCACCTGCTTCGCGGTCTGCGCCGCGATCCGGCCGAAATCGATCGGCGGAAGCGGATCGATCAGATGTTCGCCGAGCTTGATTTCCGGCTGAAACTTGCGGGCGATGTGGACAGGGATCTGAGTTTCCTCGTTCTCGACCGTTTCCACCGCCTCGGTCCAGCGCGACAGACGCACGTCGCCGGTCTTGCGGTCGATCGTGGCGCGGATGTCCTTCTCGTGCCCGTACTTGGCGCGGCCGGCCTTCTGGATGGCCTGCTCCATCGCCTCGAGCACCTCCTCGCGGTCGATCGACTTTTCCCGCGCGACGGCATCGGCGACCAGGAGCAGTTCGGGGCGGGCAATGGCGGTGTCCATGTCGACCTCTGTCAGTTGGTCGGTGGCGGGATTGCAGTGGCGGCGATCAAGGCGTCGGTCAGTACCAGCTTCGCGCGGCGAATGGCAGGGTGCGGCAGCGCGATTTCGCTGCCATCGTCGAGACGGAGCCGGGCCGCTGCATTGTCCGCGCCCAGCACGACCCCGGAGAAGCGCCGGCGCCCGTCGATGGGGGCGACCGTTTCGGCTCGCGCAAGGTGGCCGGCGTAGCGATTCCAGTCCTTCACACGCGTCAGCGGGCGGTCGATCCCGGCCGAACTGACCTCCAGCGACCAGGCACCGGGGAGCGGGTCTTCCACGTCCAGCACGGCGCCGAGCGCGTGGCTGATCGCCTCGCAGTCATGCACGGCGATCTGCGCCCCATCGGCGCGGTCGGCCATCACCTGCACGGTCGGGCGATCGCGGCCGAGCACGACGACGCGGACAAGTTCGAATCCCATCGATTCGAGCGTGGGCGCGACGATGGCGGCCAGCCTGGATTCCAGGCTGGCATGACGGCGGTCGTCCGATTCTTGCAGATGCGTCTTGTCCAATGCAAAAAAGGCGGCCCGTTAAGGCCACCCCCCGTAACTCGGCGGAGAATGATTTGTCGATGACAGATAGCGGGGTTCGGCGCGGTTTGCAAGATCGCGCGTGTGGAGTGCGCGACCTGAACCGTGGTCCTGGTATTATCACATCTGGGGCGGATCGCCCGATCAGCCCAACAGTGCATAGGCGGCGAGAATGACGACGCCGGTGACGGCGATCGTGGCATGGACCCCGATGATGAGGCTGGGCACCCGGCAATGCCGCAGGCGTCCGACGAGGATCGCAAGGCCTGCCAGCAGGGCCATCGCAATCAGCACCGCCGCGATTTGTCCGAATGGACCGACGCCCATGGCCTCACCGTGCGGCGGTCCGCGCAGCGCGAGCAGCAGCAAGATGAGGCCGATGACACCAAGGGTCCCGTGTGAGGCACCGAGCGGCCATCCCGGCGTGGCCACGGTCCCGGACCGCAGGTGCATCGCGCCGAGCACACTGCCGAGCAGTGCGACGATGACCAGCAGACCAAGCGAAAGCAGCAACATGCGTCGCGTTACACCGGTCTTATTCGCTTTTGCGCGAATGCCTGATCGGTCACATCTCCGGGCATACCGGACCTCGCGTGCTGTACCACATCCTGTGGTAGACATACGGCCAACCCCAACATAGAGTGGGCTATCCAGGATTTGGCTGGAGTTGCCCATGGGCCTCGAACATCATCATCGCACGCCGCGCCCGGCGCACGAGTGCTCGAGGCAGCGAGCACGCCGCTCCGCGATTGCCTGATCTCCGAAGGATCGAGGAATCCGGCATGACCACGCTGGTCGTGACCCGCGGGGTCAGCACGGCCTGGCTCGTCATGGGTCCCTTCCCTTTGGATACGGCACTGGCCCCTCACACGTCGTGGCCGGGCCTGACCCGGCCATCTGTACCGGCGCTGCGCGTGCAAGGACGGCCGGGTCAAACCAGTCAAACCTTGGCCATGACGGTTTAGCGACGCCGAGCCTGTCAGGCACATTGAGCGGTTTACCGAAGGCCTGGACGCGAAGGCCTTCGCGCACAATGAACAGGCCGTCTTCACCGTCAAATACGCCTTGATGATTATCAGCGAAGCGGCGGCGGCATGAATACGAAACCATTGGTCTGACCAGGGTCTGGAAGATCGCGTGTCAGGCGGCAGTGCATGCCTTGTCTGACAGCCGGGCATGACGGCACGCTCGATCCGTCTCCGGCCCCTCGGGGTGCGGGGCAAAATGAGGCGCAGTCGGCTTCGGACAGCGATCCGCTGGCGGTGCGTGCTTTCTGGCCATCCCGCACGACGTCGCTACAGCAGTGCGGCAAGCTTACGGCCAGCCGTGGTTTCGTCATGCAACTGTACCAGATGGCCAGGTTCGGAGACGAACCAGGCGAAGGATCTCCACGCCAGCGTCGGAAGGGTGCGCCGTGCCGGTCCGGCGGAGCGATCCAGATAGGCCGTGACGAAGGCCGCATCCTCTGGCTGGTAATGACGGGGACTGCCTGCGATCAGGTCCAGCAGTGCTTGCTTGCGTTGCTCGGTTACCGGGCCATCGGAAGCTACAACTTCCACAAACACGATAAGGACCTTGCCGGTCCGCCCTGGTGGGGCGAGATCAACAAGTACAATATCCGGCAACAAGTGCGCAGCATCCAGCGTGATCTGCAGCGCATGTTCCAAAGGCGCATCGCGAAACGGCCGCTTGCTCGCGCTGTCGCTGATCCAGGCGACACGTGGATCGCCAAGATAGGCTGGAGCAAACACCTCGACAACCGCCTTCATGATGCGCTGGCTCGGCCCTGGCGGAACAATTATCGAAGGACCAGCCGGAAAGTGGATCGCGATGTTGCCGCTCGCCGTCATGGCACTGGTCCGCACGAGCGCAGTACGCGCGAGCGCCGCCGCTGACAGATTGTGCAAGCGCCATTCTTCCACAGCCTGCTCGAACATGGCGCCGCTCAATTCGGGCTCGAACAGTGCCGCAAACGCCTGCCGTAACGCATAGCGACCCAACGGTGACGTAGTCGGCAAACCACCTCGCTCGGTCATCGCATTTGCCGGTACAAGTCCTTGTCGGATCACCTCGTCGCGTAACGGCTCCCTGGTGTTGTCGGCATACCACCGGCCAGGCGGCGAGGGTGCCTTGGCTCCATTCATGGTTCGGTGAAAGGCAAGGCGCGCCGCGTCGTCGTGTTGCGCTGCCTGGGCGTCACTCATTCGGACAACGTGACGCGGTGCGATCCACCGCTCGGAACCATCGACCGCCCCCACATATAGCGCCACGAAAATCGTGCGTGCCGTGGCTTCACGCACCAGAAACGATCGCCCCGGTACGCCGTCCGGAAAAATCAACCGCAATCGCTCATGCACTGCGTGCCAGTCCAGCAGCGGCGGCAAACTCAAGTCGCACCCAGGCCGTAGAGTCGGCGTATTGCCTGATCGAACCCGGATTTCCTCATCGCGGTGACCACGCTCTTGGCTGTGGGTAACGGCATGGCCTCAAGTTCGGACGCGCTGACCGCGACGCTGGCATTGATGCAACGCAATACCCGATCCGCGGTATCGGTTGCCAGGAACGCTGCAAGCATATGCAACGGCACCTTTGGTCGGCGACCGATCGTGCGAACCATGTTGAGATGATTCTCAACTGTAACCGCCTTGAACCGGGCCAGCAGGCTCGCCGGCATCTCAGCCGCGATCAGTCGGCGGTGCTGTTCCTTGGCCGTGGTACGTTGCACCAGTACGCACCGCCGATCGACGATATTGGGGTCATCTGCGCCGCGCGGCGTGAACCAGGCGCGGTGATACCTCCTGGCTGCCTTGAGAGCAAAGCGTCCGTCCGGCGTGACTGCTTCGGCCCACACCACAGGCACGCGACCCGGCCCCGGTGTATCATGCAGTTGCAGCTTGTGGCGGTTCCAGACCAAGGGGCCTGTCGAGACCTGGTATCCCCAATCCGCGAGCCGGGTCGGCATGGTGCGCAGCTGCGCGACAAGGACGGAATCCTTCGCACTGCGCGCCAAGGTCCAGGGCTCGTAGGGATCCGCCGGAAGAATCAGCGGTCCCGTCGGCTCGACCCTTATTCCTGGGGGCCTTATGCCCGTGGGCACCACATGGACCGCGGCGCATTGCGCCGGCTGCGCCTGTCCGCCTCGCTTGAATACCGACAACGCCACTTCCTGCAGCACATCGTCGAAAACGTCGACGCGGCTTTCAACCAGGTCGATCGAAACCGGCGACGCATGTTCGCGGAGAAGCCGACGCAACTTCCGGAAGTATTGCCCGGCCAGGAAGCTCGGTGGCGTCAGGAATGCGATCATGCCGCCGTCCGGTTTTGCCAGATGCACGGCAGTGTCAAGAAACATGCCGTACAGGTTCGGATGGCCATACAGACTACGGCCGAAGCGCCCCCGCAGGAACGGTGTGTCCTTCACCTTCCCGAATGGAGGATTGCCCACCACGAGACCCCAGGTTTCGCGCGACGCTGGAAACACCGCGAGCGCGTCGGCCACCTCGACGACCTGGCGGAGACGGCGTCCGCTGGCGATGACGTGGGGCAGCAACACGGCCTCTGTCGCCAACTGGGCAAGCCATGCCGCGAATGGGTCAAGTTCCCAGCCCCTGAGCCGCGACCCAATGCCCGCCAACAGGATGGCCGGATCGGCACCGGACATCGCGGTCGCCGTTCGCTGCGCCATCTGCACAAGAAAAGCGCCTGCACCACACGCGGGGTCCAGGACCCGTTCGGTCGCCCAGTCGTGGCCCGCCATTTCCGCCTTGCTCAGCAGGCGGTCGACCAGGATGGGCGGCGTATAAAAGATACCATTCGCGGTCCGATGCGGGCCCGGTAGTGCTTGAGTGTAAAGCCGACCAAGCAACGCGCTCGCTTCGACCACGGGCAATGCGGCAAGCTCGCCGCCCAACGCCCTCGCCTCGGCGATGGCGCCGGCAGGAACATCGAGTTTCTTCAGCAGCGACGGAGCGGCACGTAATCGATCCGGCCTGCCTCCGGCGACGGCAACGACCGCATCCCACCATCCGAGCGCAGCCTCCTGGGCGATCGTGCAGGCGGTCTCGATGCATGCGGCATTGGCGATGAGGGCCAGGACCCGCAGTCGGTCACCGATCGATGTCGGCGGAGTTTGGACTGGGAGGTCCAACAGGGCTGGGCGGAAAGCGCGTGCCATGGTCCAGGGAGTTGATTCGCGGTTCTGTAAGCATGACGCGGAAACGGTTAAGTAGCCATTGGCAGCGACACTTTATCCGTCGGCGTTTGACCAAGCCGGGAAAGGGTTTGCGGTCACCGTGCGCGCATTGATCGCACTGCTCCGACGGCAGTCCCAGGTTGACACCCCACCCTGCCTCCGCCTACCCCCGCGCGCCTCCAGGACGCCCACCAATGCCCCGCCGCAAACCCCGCGGTCGCCCGCTCGACGGGTGGCTGATCATCGACAAGCCGCCGGGCCTCACCAGCACCGACGTGGTGAACCGTGTGCGACGGGCGTTCGACGCACAGAAGGCCGGCCATGGCGGCACGCTCGATCCGCTGGCCACCGGGGTGCTGCCGATTGCGTTCGGAGCGGCGACCAAGACCGTGCCCTACGTGATGGACGGCACCAAGCTTTACCGCTTTACCCTCCGATTCGGCGAGGCGCGCGATACCGACGACGCCGATGGCAAGATAATCGCCTCGTCGGCTGTTCGCCCCACCGACCTCGAGATCAACGCCGCTCTTCCCCGCTTCCGCGGCGACATCATGCAGATCCCTCCTACCTTCTCGGCGGTGAAGATCGCCGGCGAGCGCGCCTACGACATGGCCCGCGAGGGGCGCCCGCCCATTCTGGAGCCACGATCCGCCCGCGTCGACACGTTCGACCTGGTCGAACGCCCCGACCCGGACACCGCTGTCTTCGAGGTCGCCTCCGGCAAGGGCGTTTACATGCGCAGCCTGGCCCGCGACCTTGCCGTCGCTTGCGGCACGCTGGGCCATATCGCCGCGCTGCGCCGCGAGCGGGTGGGCCCGTTCACCGAGGCCCAGGCAATACCACTGGACAAAGTCCGCGCTTCGGACGATACCGCGCCCGCTTCCCCGGACCTCCTGCTTCCGGTCGTGACCGCGCTGGCCGACATCCCGGCGCTGGCCTTGACCGAGACGGAGGCCAACGGCTTCAGGCATGGCCAGGCGATCAACCTGATCACGCTGATGGGCCGCATTCCAGGTTCGTCCGATCCCGATGGTGGATTGGTTCGCGCCATGGCGGGGGGCCGCGTGATTGGGCTGGCCCGGCTCGAAGACGGCTGGATGAAGCCTGAGCGGATGCTCTGACAGGGTCTGCTGCGCGTCCCGCCAACCACCCCCGGGTCAAGCCCCGAGGGCAACAGGAGCAAATCCGATGTCGATCACTGCGGAGCGCCGCACGGTGCTCATTGGCGAATATGCAAACGCGCCGGAAGACACCGGCAGCCCGGAAGTTCAGGTGGCGCTGCTCTCCGAGCGGATCGGCAATCTGACCGAGCACCTGAAGATCCATGCCAAGGACTTCCATAGCCGCCGCGGCCTGCTGATGCTGGTCGGCCGCCGCCGCCGGCTGCTCGATTACCTGAAGGCGAAGAACAATGCCCGGTATCAGGCCCTGATCGGCCGGCTGAGCCTTCGCCGCTAGCTGGTTTCGCCGCTGGCCGCCCCCATATGGAGCGGAGCGGCGCCTACCCCCGGACCATGGTGGTGCGGGGCAACGCCGTGAGGGCATGCGTTGCCCTCGAACGCCGCGACACGCGGCGGATCGACAGACCGCTGCTCCGGCGACCCGAGGTGCGGGACCCGCGACGGCGTTTCCGGCCACATGGCCCGCGGCTGCGCTCACCGCAGACGCAGTCCGCCATCCATGCGACCCGAGACGCCGCCTCCCGCCCAGTTGGGCCCAGGGAGCGTCCGGCTTGCCGTCCGCCGATGCCGCGCATCTGAAGGACGAATGAATGTTCAATTACTTCCGCAAGGAACTCGACTGGGGCGGCCGCAGGCTGATTCTCGAGACCGGCAAGATCGCCCGCCAGGCCGATGGTGCGGTTCTGGTCCGCTACGGCGACACGATCGTGCTGTGCACCGCCGTGGGAGTCAAAAGCTCCAGGCCCGGCCAGGACTTCTTCCCACTCACGGTGAACTACCAGGAGAAGGCCTTCGCCGCCGGCAAGATCCCCGGTGGATTTTTCAAGCGCGAAGGACGGCCGAGCGAGGCCGAGGTGTTGAAGAGCCGCCTCATCGACCGGCCGATCCGCCCGCTGTTCCCCGAAGGTTTTCGTAACGAGGTCCAGATCGTCGCCACAGTGCTGAGCCACGACCTCGAAAATGATCCCGACATCGTCGCCATGATCGGCTGCTCGGCCGCGCTGACGCTGTCCGGTATTCCATTCTTCGGTCCGGTGGCTGCCGCTCGCGTGGGTTACGAGAACGGGCAGTACATCCTCAATCCGACGCCGGACCGGATGAAGGGGACTCAGCTCGAGCTGGTGGTCGCCGGCACCGCCGAGGGCGTGCTGATGGTTGAATCAGAGGCCAGGGAACTCTCCGAGGATGTGATGCTCGGCGCGGTCAACTTCGGCCATCAGAGCTTCCAGCCGGTGATCCAGGCGATCATCGAACTGGCCGAACATGCAGCCAAGGAACCTTGGGCGCTGCCCGAACCGTCCGCCGAGACGCAGGCACTGAAGGCGCGGATCGATACGTTGGCCCGCACCGGTCTGGCAGCCGCCTACCGCGAACCGGACAAGCAGGCGCGGCACGACAGGGTCGGCGCGGCAAAGAAGCAGGCTCTGGAGGCGCTCGCCGCCGAAGGGCTGGACATCGAGAAGGCCAAATCGCTGTTCGAGGACCTCGAGGCGGACATCGTCCGCAACGCCATCCTGGACACCGGCCTGCGAATCGATGGGCGGGACACCAGGACCGTGCGCCCCATCATCTCCGAGGTCGGCGTGCTGCCGCGCGCCCATGGCTCGGCGTTGTTCACCCGGGGCGAAACCCAGGCACTGTGTGTCGCCACGCTCGGGACCGGGCAGGACGAGCAGATCATCGATGCGCTGGAGGGCGAGTACCGCGAGCACTTCATGCTGCACTACAATTTCCCCCCGTATTCGGTGGGTGAGGCGGGGCGCATGGGCTCGCCGGGGCGGCGCGAGGTCGGTCACGGCAAGCTCGCCTGGCGGGCGATCCATCCGCTGCTGCCGGAAAAGGAGCGGTTCCCCTACACGCTGCGCGTCGTCTCCGAGATCACCGAGAGCAATGGTTCGTCCTCGATGGCGACCGTCTGCGGCGGCTCGCTCGCGCTGATGGACGCCGGCGTGCCGCTGAAGCGGCCTGTGGCGGGCATCGCCATGGGGCTGATCAAGGAGGATCGCGGCTTCGCGGTGCTGTCCGACATCCTGGGCGACGAGGACCATCTCGGCGACATGGACTTCAAGGTGGCCGGCACCGAGACGGGCATCACCGCGCTGCAGATGGACATCAAGATCACCTCGATCACGCCCGAGATCATGCGCATCGCGCTGGATCAGGCGCGCGACGGGCGAATGCACATCCTGGGCGAGATGTCGAAGGCGATCACCGGCGCGCGCGACGACGTGGCCGCCACGGCGCCGCGCATCACCATGATGAGCGTGCCGAAGGAGAAGATCCGCGAGGTGATCGGCACCGGGGGAAAGGTGATCCGCGAGATCGTCGAACAGACCGGCTGCAAGATCGACATCGGCGACGACGGCACGATCAAGATCGCCGCCACCGACACCGCGCAGGCGCAGCAGGCGATCGACTGGATCCGGGGCATCGTCGCCGAACCGGAGATCGGCGTGATCTACAACGGCAAGGTGGTGAAGACCGCCGATTTCGGCGCGTTCGTCAACTTCCTGGGCTCGCGCGATGGGCTGGTGCATATCAGCGAGCTGCAGCAGGGCCGGGTCGGCAAGACCACCGACGTGGTGAACATGGGCGACCCGGTGAAGGTGAAGGTCATTGGCTTTGACGAGCGGGGCAAGGTGAAGCTGTCGATGCGCGTGGTCGATCAGGCCACGGGCGAGGATATCACCGAGAAGGTCGGCGCCAAGCCGGGCCGTGGCGACCGCGACAGGGACCGCGGCGATCGGGATCGTGGCGACCGGTTTGAGCGGCAGGAAACCGCCGCGCCGGCCGAAGGCACCGAACAGCCGGTGGTGGGCGAATAACGCCTGCAGCACGTGCGCTGCCTGCCGACGGATGGAACCACTTGCATTGGTCGGCAGGCGTCGTAACGGTTGCGTCACACGGCCTGGGGGGCGAAGGCCATGAAGGCGATCAACGCGATCCGTATGGGGGGCATGGACGTGCTGCCGCTCGTCGAGGGCGGCAAGGGCATCTCCATCTCCAACGGCATATCGTCAGGCAACTGGGCGTTCACCGGTGGCGTCGGCACGTTCAGCGCCGTCAATGCCGACAGCTTCGATGAACAGGGGCGACGCATACCCCAAATCTATCGCGGTCGCACCCGGCGGGAGCGGCATGAGGAACTGGTGGCCTTCGCCGTGCAGGGTGCACTGACGCAGGCGCGCCGTGCCTACGATCTTGCCAGCGGCATGGGGCGCCTCCACGCGAACATCCTGTGGGAGATGGGCGCCGCCGAGCGCATCATCACCGACGTGCTTGAGCAGGCGAAGGGCCTGATCCACGGCATCACCTGCGGCGCGGGCATGCCCTACCGGCTGTCCGACATCGCCGCCAGGTTCAACGTCTATTACTACCCCATCGTCTCCTCGGCCCGCGCGTTCAACGCGCTGTGGAAGCGCGCCTACTCGAAGGCGGCGTCGCTGCTCGGCGGCGTGGTCTACGAGGATCCCTGGCTCGCCGGCGGCCATAACGGCCTCTCCAACGGCGAGGACCCGACAAAACCGGAGAATCCGTTCCCCCGCGTGCTGGCGCTGCGCCGGCTGATGCGGGAGTTCGGCCTGCACGAGACGCCGATCATCATGGCCGGTGGCGTCTGGTGGCTGGACGAATGGGAGGACTGGATCGACAATCCGGACCTCGGTCCGGTGGCGTTCCAGTTCGGCACCCGCCCGCTGCTCACCAAGGAGAGCCCGATCGGCGACGCCTGGAAGGAGCGGCTGCGCACGCTGCGGGAGGGCGACGTTTTCCTCAACCACTTCAGTCCCACGGGCTTCTATTCCAGTGCGGTGAACAACGGATTCATCCAGGAACTGCGCGAGCGGAACGAACGACAGGCCGCCTTCACGATCGAGCCCATCGGCGACCACGTGGCCGGATATGGCGTCGGTCCGCGCAAGCGAGCCGTCTATCTGACCCCCAGCGACCTCGAGCGCACGCGTCGTTGGGAAGCCGAAGGCTTTACCGAGGCGCTGCGCACCCCGGACAGCACACTGATCTTCGTCATGCCGGAGAAGGCGATGGAGATCCACGCCGATCAGGTCGCCTGTATGGGGTGCCTGAGCCAGTGCCGGTTCTCCAACTGGAGCCAGCAGGAACCCGACCACAGCACCGGCAAGAAGGCGGACCCGCGCAGCTTCTGCATTCAGAAAACGTTGCAGAACATCGTGCATGAGAGCGACGAGCCTGCGGCGCTGGAGCGGAACCTGATGTTCAGCGGCCACAACGCGTTCCGTTTCGCCAAGGACCCGTTCTACTCGAACGGCTTTATCCCCACGGTGAAGCAGCTTGTCGAGCGCATTCTGACGGGACGGTGACCGGATTTGAATTCTCCCCCTCCCCTTGCGGGAGGGGGCTGGGGGGAGGGGTTGGCACCAGGACGAAGGAAAGTGGTGGCATCGGCATCCATGTTGCCTTTGTGCCGTTTCCCCCTCCCCCCAGCCCCCTCCCGCAAGGGGAGGGGGAGAAGATTGCGTTCCACTGCGCACGGCGCGTGAGCCGGCCATGAAACTCCTGCTCATCAATCCGAACATCACCGCGGCGATGACCGGAGCGATGGCGGCCGAGGCACGCCGCTACGCTTCCCCGTCCACCGACATCGTCGCCGTCACCGCGGAATTCGGCACCCAATATGTCGAAAACCGAGTCGAGGCGGCGATCGCGTCGCACGCCGTGCTCGACGCGCTGGCGAAGTACGCCGACGGCGGTTGCGACGCGGCGATGATTTCGGCATTCGGCGATCCCGGACTGGCGGCCGCACGCGAGTTCGCCGACGTGCCGGTGGTGGGCATCCAGGAATCCGCTATCCTCACCGCCTGGATGCTCGGCCGGCGCTATTCGATCATTTGTCTGACGCCACGCCTGCGCACCTGGTACATCGAATGCGCGCAAGAGCACGGATTGGCCGGCAGGCTGGCAAGTGTCCGCGCGCTCGATGTGCCGATCCCGGACATCACGCGCGCGAAGGAACAATTGCGCGATCGTCTGGTCGAGCAATGCATGCTGGCCGTCGAACAGGATGAGGCCGAGGTCATCATCTTCGGTGGTGGTCCGATCGCGGGCCTCGCGCGCGAGATGCGTGACGATATTCCGGTTCCTTGTCTGGATGGCGTCAGCTGTGCCGTCCGCATGGCCGAGGCGCTGGTCGGACTGCATCCACGTTCAGCCGAGCGGGGCAGCTTCGCCAGACCTCGTGTCAAACCGGCCAAAGGGCTGTCGCCTGAACTGATGCGGCGCATCACCGGCGCCCCATGAGCGACGAGCCCGTCATCCTGGTCGATTACGATCCTGCATGGCGGGATCGCTTTCTCGAGCAGGCCGCCAGGCTGACGGCGATCTTGCAGCCATGGCTCGCGACACCGGTCGAGCACGTAGGGTCGACCGCGGTTCCTGGCCTGCGCGCCAAGCCTGTCGTGGATATCCTGGCGCCGGTCGTGTCCTTGGCCCAGGCCCAGGCGGCGATCGCCGTGCTGACCGCGGATGGCTGGCTGTTCTGGCCGGACGATCCCAACCGCGACTATCGCATGTGGTTCCTGCGGCCGAAGCCGGAGGCGCGGACCCACCACCTGCATGTCATCCAGCACGATCATCCTGCCGCTCGCGCCGAGCTTGCGTTTCGTGACATTCTGCGTGGGGACAGGGCAGTGCGGGAAACCTATGCCGCGCTGAAGGACCGGCTTGCCGTGCAGTATCGGACCGATCGCGATGCCTATACCGATGCGAAAAGTGAATTCATCCGATCCGTCCTGCATGCTGCCGGCGTCGTGCCATCGCGCAAGCCGGTGACCTGACCCGGTGAGCCCAGATACGGGACGTTGTTATTGAAAAAGCGTCATGCGCGGGGGTTCGATCGCGACGCTGTAGTCATCGCCATCAGCTCAACCGAGGCGCAGTCGAAAACGTAGTCCCAATCCCCTTCGCCCCGCGGTCGAAAGAGTTGGACCGAGGAATACCAGGGGCTGTCGGTACGCTCGATCTGCCACAGCCAGTGCGCGACATGGCCGAGCAGGATCCAGACTGGCTTGCCCATCGCGCCGGCGAGATGCGCGACGGCACTGTCGGTCATGACCACCAGGTCGAGATTGGCAATAGCCGCGGCCGTATCGGCAAAATCGTCGAGATGCGGCGAGAGGTCTATGATCGGGCCGCCGCGCGGCATGGCGCTGAGCTCGCTGAGCCGCGGGCCTTTCTGCAAACCATAAAGCTGGACGCCAGGCAGCGCGAAACCCTGAAAGAAGCGCAGCAGCGGCTGGGCGCGTTCGTTGTTCTTCCCGAAAGTGACGCTGCCAGACCACACGATGCCCACGTTGAGCCGTCCGGCAGTCCGCTTGAACATTGGCTTGAATTTCGCGATCCGCTCGGGCGGCGGTGTCAGATACGGCGCGCGGGGAATCGACGCGGCGTCCGGCGAGAACAGCCCAGGCAGACTGCACAAGTAGCAGTGATACTCGGCGTCCGGCAGCGCGTGGTCGCGCTTGATCAGTCGGTCTGCGACACCCATGGCGGCGATCAGCGGAACGAGCTCATTTTGACATTCCATCACCAGTTCGCCACCGAGCGCCTTGACGCGCGGCAGATAGCGCGCTGCCCACAGCGTGTCGCCGAAGCCTTGCTCCACTACCAGCACTAGCCGTTTGCCGCCGTACGGCTGGCCCGACCATTGCTCACCCGGAAGATTTTTCGCTGGCAACTGACCGGTGAAACGCCGCGCCTCGTAATCGGCCCAGCCCTGTCGGTAATTGGTGAGATAGAGGTAGCTGAGCGCGCGATCCCAGCGCGCCATGTGGTAATCGGGTTCGATCTCCAGGGCACGCGTGAAGGCGATCACCGCCTCCGCATGCTGTCCCGACTCGGCCAGGGCAGTGCCGAGATTGCGATAGAGCAGCGCACTCTTGGCGCGTGATAGGGCGATCGCGCGCTGGTGGCAGGTGACGGCGCTCTTGAGGTGCTTGAGCCTGGTCAGTGTGTTGCCGAGATTCGTCCAGATGCCTGGAACATTCGGATTGCAGGCGATCGCGTCGCGATAGCACCACAGCGCATCCAGCGGTCGCCCCATCGCCGCGAACATCACGCCGCGCGCATTGTGCAGATCGCTGTTGCGGAGATCGCTCGCGACAGCCTCGCGCAGCAGAGCTTCGGCGTCGGCGAATTTTCCTTCCTTGTGCAGCGCGGTCGCCCGGGCGTACGCGGTCGCCGAACCCGGTGCCACGGATGCGGCCTTGCCCCCCTCGCGCGTCATTGTCAGGTACTGCGATTTCTGGATGTCATATACAATTCCGCCGAGCGCCACCTCGGAGAGTGACTTCCTCGGTGCGGTCCGCCATGCTGTCGGAAGGCACGAGACACGAGGTGTATATGCGTCGGGTCGTGGTTGTCATCCTCGATGGGCTGCGACGCGACTTCGTTGACGCGGCGCGGACCCCGCATCTTGCCGAATTCGTCGCGCGGGCCGAGCAGTTTCCCGCGTACCGCACCGCCTTCCCGTCCGCGACCCGCGTCGTGACCGCGACATTCGCCACCGGCTGCCATCCCGCCCGCCATACGCTACAGGGCAATTCGATGGCGCTGCTGGAGGACGGTGTGCTCGTCCCGCACGACGCCGGCGCGCCCGATTTCCTGCAGCACAAGCGCGCCGTGAACGGCTATGCGCTGGCGGTGCCCACCTTGGCCGAGCGCCTGGCGCCGCATGGCGGAGCGATCGTCTACAACAACGTCTCGCCGGGTGCGGCCTACGCGCATGACCCCGATGGCTACGGGCATGTCTATCATCGCGCCGGATCATTCGGCCCCGGACGCGCCCCCGGTGAGCCGCTGAACGTCACGCTGGATGCGGCCGGCGATCGGGCCATGACCGAACGCTTCGTCGCCGATGCACTCGGTGCTCGCCATCCGGCGCTTGCCGTGCTGTGGCTGGGCGAGCCTGACCATATCCAGCACAACGCCACGCTCGGCTCACCCGAGCATCTTGCCGTGCTGCGCGAGGCGGATCGCAACGCCTGCACGGTGATCGATGCGGTGGATCGGCGACGCCGGGCGGGCGACGACGTCCTGCTGATCGTCGGTTCCGACCATGGACATGAAACGGTATCCGGCGTGGTGGATATCGAAGCCGAACTGATCGCCGCCGGTCTCAAATCCGCCCCGGAGTCGAACGACATCGTCGCCATGTCGAGCGGCACATCGACGCTGATCTACCTGCACGCCGAAGCGGAACGTCACCGCGATCGGCTTGGCGCATTCCTCGGAGCGCAGACATGGGCCGGCAGAGTGGTCGATGCGGCCAACCTCGGGACAATCGGGCAGGCATCGCACAATGGCCTCGCATTCGCCGTCTCGCTGAAGGCGGATGCATCCGAGAACGAATTCGGCGTCCCCGGACGGTCGCTTGCTGCAAAGCCACGCTGGGGCAAGCCGGACCGCCTCGGCTGCGGCCAGCATGGCGGTTTCGGTCGATTCGAGCAGTCACCGGTGCTGCTGATCGACGGCCCCGGGTTTGCCGCGGGCGGCACGCGCACCGATGCGGTTCACGTCACCGACCTCGCGCCCACGATCATGCGTCACCTTGGCATTCCGGCATCCGGGATGGACGGTCGCGCGCTATGACAAGTCACGCCGCGCGCCATTGCTCCCCGTCGCGCATTACCTTGCCCTCCGCCTCCAGCTTCAACAGATGCGCCAGCACGTTGCGTTCGGCGGCACGGCGCAGCCGAGGATGCACCTGCGAATAGAGCGCATCCATCAGCGCGTAGGTACCGGAAGCTCCTCCGGCAAGCGCCGTCTCGATCGCCCGCTCGCGCGCCATGCGGTGGGTCAGGAACTCGCGCACCAGCGTGCGCGGTTCCGGCAGCGGCGGCCCATGGCCCGGCAGGAACACATCGTCGGTCCGCTCCAGGAGCAGTCGCAGACTGGTGAAGTAATCCATCATGTCGCCGCCCGGCGGGCTGACCACACTGGTTGACCACGACATCACGTGGTCGGCGCTGAACAGTACCGCCGTGCCGTCGCTGGCAGGCAGCGCGAAGCAGAGATGGTCCGCAGCATGGCCCGGCGTATGGATCGCCGTCATGCCGGCAACCGCATCGCCATCGGCGAGCTTGATGTCGGCCTCGAAGCTCTCGAGGCCGCTCAGGCGGAAACCTACGGTCGGGGCGCCGGTGGCCTTCTGCAGCGCGGGCACCGCGCCGACATGGTCGTGATGCGTATGGCTGACCAGAATCAGCGCGACGTTCGGGCCGGTCGCACGCAGGATCGCCTCGACGTGTTCCGGATGGTCCTCCGGGCCGGGATCCAGCACCACAAGGCCGTCCGGCGTGTCGATCAGATAGGTGTTGGTGCCGTAATAGGTCATCGGACCGGGATTGGCGGCGACGATCCGGGAAATGCCGGGCATCACCGGCAGGACCGCGCCGCGTTCGGGCTCGGGTTCGGTCAGGAAGGGCATCGCGTCCTCGTTAACACTTGGCGCGCGTACATGCAGCAAAGCGGCGGGGCTGGCAACGCGATGCCCCCGCATGCCAGGATCGGCGAAATCTGGAACCGCGACGGGAGGAAGTCATGGCTCAAGGCGACAAGAAGGGACTGCTGTTCGCGTCGTTTGATTTCTCCGCCGCCCATGCCGACGAGTTCCACGACTGGTACGACCTGGAGCATATTCCGGAGCGGCTGCGTGTGCCGGGCTTTATCAATGCCGAGCGCTGGATCGGCGACGAGAACCCGAACATTGCCGCCGCTACCTATGACCTCGACTCGGTCGGCGTGCTGCACAGCGCACCCTATGATGCGATCGGTGGGGCGAATGGGTCGGTCTGGACCAAGCGGATCACCGCGATCGCCCACCGCATCCTGCGCTACGAGGGCGAGCAGCTGTTACCGGGCGAAGCCGTGGCGCCGACAGGCGCAGGTGCGCTGCTGGTCGCGTCGATGAACGTGGATCCGGCCGCCGAACACGAATTCAACGAGTGGTACAACACGGAACACCTGCCACAGCTTGCCGCGGTGCCCGGTGTGCTGTGCGCGCGCCGTTACGGTTCGTCGGCGGCGGACCGGGAGCGGCGGTATCTGGCGTTGTACCACATGACCGGTCCGGAGGTGTCGCGTTCCGAAGCGTGGAACAAGGCGGCCGACACGGAGTGGACCCGGCGCATGCGCCCGCATTTCCGCGACATGCTGGTGCTGCGCTGCAAGCGGTATCAGCGAGGGAAGTAACGCAGCACTGTCTTCCCCCTCCCCTTGCGCGAGGGTTAGGGGAGGGAACGGATCGTTTCACACCTGCGCCGCGGCGCGCTCCTCCGCCCGGCGCACCCGCTCGCGGTAGACATTGTAGGTGCCAGCCGCCGCAACCACGGCGGCACCGGCCAGTGTGTTCCATGACGGCAGATCGCCGAACACCAGGAACCCCGCCGCCACGCCCCAGGGCAGCACCGTGTATTCGTAGGGAGCCAGCGCCGAGACTGGCGCCAGCGCATAGGCGCGCGCATAGACGCAATGCGCCAGCCCGCTCGACAGCCCTAGGAATCCCAGGGCCAGCCACGCACCCGGCCCGATATGTCCGGGCACCGGAAACACCGGCAGCATCAGCAGTCCGGTCACCGCGTGGCAGATCAGCAGCCAGAACGCCTGGCATTCCGGCGTCTCGGTGGTGGTCAGCTGGCGCGTCATGATGCGCGTCAGCGCCATCACGAGCGTGCCGGCCAGCAGCAGCGCGACCACCGGAGTCCACAGATCGCCGCCGGGACGCAACATGATCAGCACGCCGCCAAATCCCACCAGCGTGGACAGCGCGCGGCGCCAGCGGATGCGCTCGCCGAGCATCGGCACCGCCAGCAGGGTCATGATCAGCGGCGCGGTGAAGCCGATCGCGTAGGTGTCGGCCAGGCTCATCGACTGCCACGACAGATACCAGGTCACGGAGACAAAAGAGGACAACACGCTGCGGCCCAGCACCATGCCCCAGCGCACCGGCACCAGACGCCGCCATCCCTCGCCGCCAGACCTTCCGACGGTCACGGCTAGCACCGTTGCCATGCCGAAGACGCCGCGCCACAGCATTGCCCCGGCGACGCCGGCAGTCGGGATGGTCCACTTCGCCGTGGCGTCGCCCAGCGTCCAGATCAGATTGGCAAGCACCGCCAGCGCAATGCCGCGCACGGTGTCGGACGCATTGTCGGTCAGCATCCGCGGCACTCGCGCCACAACGGCATGCGGCGCGACGTCAGCCAACGGCACGTTCCCCCTGGTTCACGATGCTCAGTCCTTTGGCGTGCAGCAGTGGAGCGGACGGTGGCCCACCCTGCATTCAACTGGTAGCGCGACCATACCTCAGCGACCAGCGGATGGCGCGCGAAATGCGCGACGTGGTCGAACTGACTGGCCCAGCAGAAAAGCCATGCGCATGCCGGGCGTATCCTGCTTGCGACCGGCGCGTCGGCAAGGCAAGCAGCATCGGTCATTCGGGCAGTCTCGATGGAGCCGGCGGAATACGACCTGATGGACGCGGCCGAGGATCGGATGTGGTGGTATCGCGCCCTCCACACCCGCCTGCTCGCAGAACTTGCGGACGTGCATGGCGACGTGCTGGATGCCGGCTGCGGTACCGGAGGCCTGCTCGCACGCCTTCGCCTGGCGCGGCCCGATCTTCGACTGATCGGCCTGGACTGGGCCGAGCCGGCCTGCCGGCGCGCCGGCGTCAAGTCCGGCGTGCAGATCGTTCGCGGCAGTGGCAACGCGCTGCCGTTTGTCGATGCATGCTTCGATGCGGTGATCGCCGCCGACCTGCTGTGCCACCAAGCGGTGGATCCCGGACGCGCGCTGTCAGAGCTGAACAGGGTCCTGCGTCCGGGAGGTCGGCTTGTCGTCAATATGCCGGCCTACGCGTGGCTGCTGTCCGCACACGACCGGCAGGTCCATAACGTGCGCCGCCAGACCGCGGGCCAGCTCGCCGCCATGTTGCGCGAGGCAGGATTTCGCCGGGTGCGTACGCGCTACTGGAACGGCTTGTTGCTGCCGCTCATGGTGGTCCAGCGGAAGCTTCTGGCCCGTGACGCCGCCAGCTCGGACGTCGCCGCGTTTCAGCCATGGCTCAATGTTACTCTCCATGCCATGACGGAGATCGAGCGCCGCCTGCCATTCGCCGTGCCGGCGGGTGGCTCGGTGCTGGCGACCGCGGAGCGACCATGAGCCACGACAGTTCCCTCCTGGCGCAACTGCCGGGTGCTCAGGCGGCGCCCGTGCCGGCGCCTGTCGTCGGGCTGTCCATCGTCATTCCGGTGTATCGCGGCGCCGCCACCATCGCACGCCTCGTCGATGCTCTATCGATGCTGCACCCACTCGGCGGCCTGGAAATCGTGCTGGTCAACGACGGCAGCCCCGACAATTCCGGCGAGGTATGTCGGGACCTCGTTCGCACCGCATCCGTGCCCCTCGTTTACATCGAACACGCGCGCAACTACGGCGAGCACAACGCGGTCATGACCGGGTTGCGACATGCGCGCGGCGCCTACGTCATCACGATGGACGACGATCTGCAGAACCCGCCGGAGGAGGTGATCCGACTGTACGACCACGCGCGCCTCGGCGGCTGGGATGTTGTCTATGCACGCTATGCCGCCAAGCAGCACGAAGCCTGGCGCAATCTGGGAAGCCGGTTCGCCAATGCGGTGGCCGACCGGCTGCTGGACAAGCCGAGGGGCCTGTATCTGTCCTCGTTCCGCTGCATGTCGGCGCTCGTGGTGCGGTCGGTCACCCATTATAGTGGGCCATATCCATACGTGGACGGCCTGATCATGGAGGTGACCCAGCGCATCGACAGCATCGAAGTGCGCCACCTGCCGCGCGCGGAAGGAAACTCCAATTACAATCTGCGGCGACTGGTGCGGCTCTGGCTCAACCTCGCCACCAGCTTCTCGCTCGCCCCGCTACGACTTGCCATCTATGCCGGCGTGTTCATGGCGCTGCTCGGCGTGATCGGCGCGGTGGCAACAATTGCGGAAGCGCTGTTGCTGCGGGACACGCCATCCGGCTGGGCCTCGACGATGACGGTGATCCTGCTGGTCTCCGGCGTGCAATCGATGATCCTGGGCGTCCTGGGTGAATATGTCGGCCGCACCTTCCTGTCGGCGAACGGCAAGCCACAGGGCACGATCCGCTCGATCGAGCGCAACCCCGCGGCCGGGCGGGCGGACGATTGACGTTCTACTGGGTTGCCCTGTTTGTCGCGATCGGCATCAGCATGGCTGGGCAGGCCCTGCTCAAGGCGGGCGCCGGCGCGGGCGCATTCGTCACGCAGTTGCTCGACTGGCGAACGCTGGTCGGGTTCTGCCTCTACGGCGGCGCGGCCGTGCTGTATATCGTGGCACTCCGTCGCATCCCGCTGTCGCGCGCCCTGCCATGCACCGCCATTTCCTATGTCGCAGCGGCTCTGATCGGCCACTACGCATTCGCCGAACCGCTTGGCATCACACACCTCGGCGCGATCGGATTGATCTGTTGCGGCGTCGTGCTGCTGGCGTTCGCCTGAGCTCTGAGTAAGCCGCGGGGGGGCTTTGCAACCTCCGCCTGGGTGCCGCGAACACGCATCGTCACCACACGATGCGCAGGCCCGCCGACACGGTCTGCGCATTGCTGCTTGCGTTCAACGTCCCGATGTAGCTGGCATAAACCGCGAGCGGACCATTCAGGTCGAGCGCTGCATGCAATCCAATAACCGCGGCATCACGGCCCACGGGTGCGCTCTGCACGCCGAACGAAACGCCCGGCGCACCGATGAACGCCGCCTGTGTAGAGCCCCGCGTGTCGAGGTATTCGTGCAGCCAGCCGATCTGGACCGAAGGAACCAAGGTCACATTGTCCCAGAGCACGATCCGCCGTTCGGCGCGGGTCCCAAGCAGCGTCTGCAGGCTGCCGACCGACGCGCTGGCGATCGACAGTCCCGCCGGGCCCGCCTGCGTCTCCGTCAAGCTGCCCTGGTTCAGGCTTACGCCGGCGAGCGTCAGGCTGGGCTCAAGCTGCCAGTCTCCGGCATCGAGGCGAACACCGCCCCGCATTGACCCGCCGCCGGCCGACCCATTGGTGTTGCCCTTTGCCTGCACATCGTATGCGCCAAGGGGGCGCCGTGCCGTGCCTTCCGAGAACAGTCCGCCGGCCTGCAGATCGAGGAATGCGATGCCCTGGCGCAGGCTGCCATAGAGCCCGAACTGGAACGCGTCGCCCGTGAACGATGCCGCGTTCTTTGCCGAGGTCACCTGCTTCGTGAAGCCGAATGCTGCGCCGATGGCCACGATGTTGTTCAGGGACATATCGACGCCGGCAGCGACACCGCCGGATGAGCTGGAATAGCCGGAGGTCCCATTCGAATAGACATTCCCGAACTGGCCGAGGCCGGTCAGCCAGATGGTCCTGTCATCCGGTGCCGACAGAATTTGTGCCTGATCGCCTGTCCTGGAGCCGCGCCGTGCCGCGAGCCGTTCGCTGATCGCGTCGGTGACCAGGTACCAGTTGTCGCGGGCAACCATCAGCGCGTCGCCGTAGATCGTCGGCGAGAGCTGTTCCAGCACCGGCGCGATGGCCGTGGCCGGAAGCAGGTATAGCGGCGCGTAAATCGCGGATTGGGAGGTACTCATGGCTACCCCGGCTGGCGGCCGGGCAGCATCCAGCGTGGTGCCGACCGCGGTCTGGTTCGCACTCTCCGACAGACCTGCCAAACCCAGGTTGCCATAGGCGGCGGGCGTGACGACAAGGGTAAGCATTGTCGGCGCATATAGCGCATCAAACCGTGTGCCGGGCGCCAGGCCAGCGGGCTGGGTCAGGCCCGCAAAGCTGCCCGACAGGCCGCCCTGCGCCGAGACGACGGTGAAGGTCTGGCCTATCGGCGGCGTGTAGCTGTTGGTTGCGCTGCCGGTGATGCCGCGCAACAGCGGCGCCAGTGCGCCCGCCGCGGAATAGGCGTTGCCGACGCCGGTCACGATGACGCGGCTGAAGTTGCCTGCACCCGTGCCGGTTCCCGTGCCGTCGATATCGAATTGCGAGACGGCATGCGGCGCCAACGTGACCGGCGCCGTGAAGGTCATCGTGCCAGGACTGTTGCCAGGCGCCAGACGGCCCTCGACGAGCGTCGGCGCATGGATGTTTCCCGTGCCCCGCAGTGTGGCAGCGCCGGCAACGAGCAAAGCCGAAGCGGTGAGATCGCCGTTGATCGAGGTCGTGCCGGAATTGATCGCTGCATTGCCGCCGAGAGCGATGGATCCGATGGCGACGAACGGGCCGTTGACTTCGAGGGCGCCTGCCGATGTCAGCGCAAACTGACCGACGTTGACCGTGCCGCCGCCGCTGCCGATGACGATGGAGCCGCCGGTCGAAAAGCTGCTGAGCGCGAGCAGGGTGCCGTCGCTGAGTGTCACAGGCCCATTCGCGCCGCCCAGCGCGCCATCGGTGGCGATGGCGAGCGTGGCGCCCCCGGATATCGTTGTTCCGCCGGTATAGGTATTGTTGCCGCTGAGCGCCTGCGTACCGCCGCCGACAACAAAACCTCCGCTGCCGCCGATCCTGCCCGCGAAGGTCCCCGCGGCGTTGGTGAGGGTCAGCGTCTGGCCGCCGAGGTTAACGGCTCCCACGCCCGACAGCGACGTGATGGATGCGCCGGCCGTGGTCCCGGAAATGTCGAGAGTGCCGTTCGCCGCCACGCCGGAGGAGCGCGCGATGCTGCCGGCGCCGGCAAGCGAAAGCACCGCGCCTGCATTGATCGTCGTCGGGCCGGTATATGTATTGGTTCCGTTCAATGTCTGGGTGCCGGCGGCGACCGTCAGACCGCCACCGATACCGCCGCCAAGGCCGCCGTCCGCGAGTGCGCCGCCGAACGTGCCCGAGGCGTTGGTCAGCGTCAGCGTCCGGCTGCCGAGATTGACCGCACCGGAACCCGACAGCGTGGTGATCGAGGCGCCGGACGTGGCGCCGGAAATGTCGAACGTTCCATTCGTGGCAACGCCCGCGGAGGCGGCAATGCTGCCAGCGCCACTCAGCGCAAGCGTCGCACCGGGGTCGATTGTCGTCGCGCCGACATAGGGATTGCTTGCAGTCATGAGCACGGCGCCGCTGGCAATTTCCAGACTGCCGCCGCCGGAAATCGGCGCTGCGAACGTGCCGGTACCGCTCTGGCTCAGCGTGGTCGCTGTCGTTAGCACGACCGGCATGTTGGTGAAGAAGCCATTGCCGGTACTCACCGTACCCTGCAGCGCCAATGCCGGGTTGACGAACCCGAAGGCCCCTGTGGTGCCGCCGTTCCACTGATAGCCGATAAAGCCGCCGGTATTGTCGTAGATGAAATCGATCCCGCCGAGCACGTGGCGGCTGGTGTTGAAGAACGTGCCGCTCGGGTCCCCGGCAATGTCAACGGCGTCCGGCTGCATCGGATTGCCGGATTGGCCGACGGTGAACGTGTAAAAGGCGACAGGACTGCTCTGACCCGGCAGAGAGATAGCCACCGTGGTTCCTGCCGGCGCGCATTCGACGGGCGAGCCTCCTGGACACGGCACCAGCGTGCCCGCCGTCGCGCCTGGCGGCAGCGAGAGAAAGGCGGTGCCGACGCCGGTATCCATCAGCACGTTGCCGCTGCCGCTCACGCCGTTGACACTGATGCTCATCGGCGCTGCCATCCACTCCGGCAGTGTTGCCGTGGAATAGGTCGTCCAGGGCGCCAGCTTTACGAATGCGGCACTCGCGGTATTGGCCGCGGTCAGGCCAAGGTACACGCCAGTCGGCGTCACCACATAGCCGTTGCGCCAGGTGGCCGGCAGCGGTGCCAATGAACCATTGGATGCCACGCTGGTCAGGTTGAGGAAGGAATTATAGCCCGGCGTCCCATGCTGCTGCTGTGGGCTTTCGCGGGCGAAACCGATGCCCATCAGCGCGACGTTGGTCGGATGGAAGTTCGGCGAGCAGTTTCGCGCGTGCGCCGTACAGGTGATCGAAGTGACCTGCAGGACGGGCACGCCGGCTGTCGCGACCACCTTGCCGGTGGCGTCGCGAATGTCCTCGGTGGAAGAGTACCACGTGCCATTCTCGACGACGCCGCTGCTCGAATAGATCTGGTGACCCGGGCCCAGGTTTTGCGCTCCGGCGGCCGGCGTGAAAAAATTCGGCGAGGCAACGATACCGACCGAACCGGTATCCATGGTGAAGCGCGCGGATGATGCGCTGCCATTGAAGCCGAGATTGAGTGAAGGCGAGTCGTTCAGGCTCGCATTGCTGGTCGCATTGGCATAGGGGACAAAAACGGTGCCGGTCCCGCCATACATGTTCCATGTCTGAGCAAACGAAGGCCCCGGGTGGCCCACGGCGAGCGTGACACCCAATGCAGCCATTGCAAGCGCTATGAACCTTCGCGGGCAGTACGGCTCGTGGTTTGGGAAGTGCCCTCCGAAGATCGACGCAAGCATCATTCAGTGTAACTGGAACGTTACTGGAATGCTACCGCAAATTCGCCGGCACGTGCGAAATACTCCCCATTGTGGGGACAATAGAAATAACGATATTATACCGACGTTATTTTACCGGAATGCGTGTCTGGTGACGCATCGGCGCGCCAATGCGCACGCAGGTTGGCGCCGCAATGACGTGCCGCGCGCGCGTCGAGATTTGAACTCAGGTCCACCGAGGGAGCCGTCCGTGATGCGGCCCCACGCCGTCAGGGCTGCGGCTGCTCCTCCGGCGGCGACCCGGCATCGAACATGGCGGCGGCATCCAGGGCATCGTCCGCCTCCTGCTCCGCTTCCGCACCGACCCGCTCGCCGCGTGCCTGCCGCTCGGCCTCCTCCTGGCTGCGCGCGACGTTGACGATGACCCGCATCGATACCTCGGGGTGCAATTCGACGCGGACCCGGGCCAGTCCAAGCGTCTTGATCGGATGCTCCAGCATGACCTGCGACCGCGTCACGGTCAGTCCGGCCGCGGTGGTGGCTTCGGCGATGTCGCGGGCGGACACCGACCCGTACAGGCTGGCCGACTTGCCCGCCTGACGGATGATGACGATGGACAATCCGCTGACCCGCTCGGCGACCCGCTCCGCCTCCTCGCGGCGCTTGAGGTTCTGCGCCTCGAGCTGGACACGCTGCTCCTCGAAGCGGGCCAGGTTTTCCTTGCTGGCGCGCAATGCCTTTTTCTGCGGCAACAGGAAGTTGCGGGCGAAGCCGGGCTTCACCTTCACCAACTCGCCCATCTGTCCGAGCTTTTCCACACGCTGGAGCAGGATCAGTTCCACATCGGCCATGACGCGTTCCCTCAGCTCACGATGTATGGCAGCAACGCAAGGAAGCGGGCGCGTTTGATGGCGACCGCGAGCTCACGCTGCTTCTTGGCCGAGACCGCGGTGATGCGGCTGGGCACGATCTTGCCGCGCTCCGACAGGAAGCGCGACAAAAGCCGCACATCCTTGTAGTCGATCGTCGGCGCATTCGGGCCGGAGAACGGGCAGGATTTGCGGCGGCGATAGAACGGTCGGCGGGCGCCAACGGCGGCGCGGCGGGCGGCGGGATTGATTTCGGCGCTGTCTGACATGGCGGCTTACTCCTCGACATCCACACGCAATTCGTCGCGGAACTCGTCGCGGGCGCGGAACTCCTCGCGGTCGTCGAAGCCGCGGCGGCGGCCGCTCTCGAACCGGCCCGCTGGCTTCGGGCCACGGAAGCCGCGCTCCCGGTCGTCGGACTTGCGCGATAGGATGGCCGAGGGCGCCTCCTCGATCTCCTCGACCCGGATGGTCATGAAGCGAAGGATGTCCTCGTTCAGGCTGAGCTGGCGCTCCATCTCGGTGACGAAGGCCGGCTTGGCGTCGAGGCCGAGCAGCATGTAGTGGGCCTTGCGGTTCTTCTTGATCCGGTAGGCGAGGCCCCGCAGGCCCCAGTATTCGCGCTTCTTCATCGCGCCGCCCTCGGTTTCGAGCTGGCTGGCGATATTGTCGACGACGCCCTCGACCTGCTGCTGCGTCACGTCGTTGCGTGCGATGAGCACGGTTTCGTACAGCGGCATGATGTACTCCCTATGGCTGGGGGCCCGTGGCCGGGATGGCCTCACCCCACCATGGGGTGCCGGGCATAGCCGGGGACGATGCCGTCGCCGCCCGGCAGGGAAGGCGCGGCGTACAGCACGGATCGGGCATCGGCGCAACAAGGCCGGGTTGCGTCGGACCGTCAGTGCAGGGCCGCAGGCAGGACAGCCCTGCTGGGTCAGGGAGGCTAAGCCATGGTCGCCTAGCGGTTGCCATCGTCGGACCAAGCCCCTACAGAACCTGTCTTCCCTTCCGAGGGAAGCCATTGGATTTCAATAGCTTATCGTGTGGATAGCGTGAACCAGGGGAGTGGTGCGCATGCCAGCTTCGCGAGGCCCGAAAACCGCGCAACGGGAACCGCCGGTGCACGGAATTGCTGACCGGCTCATTGTTGCGCTCGATGTTCCGACGATCGATGCCGCCCGCGATCTCGTTGCGTCGCTTCGCGATGTGGTCTTTGCCTTCAAGATCGGTTTCCACCTCTGGCTGGCGGAAGGGGCGGACGACCTGATCCAGGGGTTGCTCCGCGAAGGACGGCAGGTCTTTATCGACGCAAAGATGTACGACATCGAAAACACTGTTAAGCTGGCGGCAAGCACCGCGGCACAACGCGGAATCAGCTTTATAACGGTGCATCATAACGAAAAGGTTGTCAGAGCGGCAGTCGAGGGGCGTGCCGCTTCGAGCTTGAAGATTTTCGTGGTGCCTTTGCTTACGATGTTCGATGAACAGAATCTCCGCGACATGGGCATCAACCGAACCGTTGAGGAGGTCATGATCAGGAACACCGAACGGGCGCTGGATTTCGGGTGCGATGGAGTCATCGCCTCTCCGAGCGATAATATCCAAAGGATCAAGGAGATGGCCAAAGGAAAAGGGAAGCAATTGCTGGTCGCCACCCCCGGTGTTCGTCCGCCCGGTTCCGAGACCAATGACCACCGCCGCTTTGGCACGCCCGCGGATGCCATTCGCAATGGCGCTGACTATCTGATTGTCGGCCGCCCGATCTATGGCGAACCTGATCCCGTAAAGGCAGCCAGGGACATCATTTCGCAAATGGAGACGGCAACCCGCACGATGGATCAAGCCTGAGTAAATCCCAGACGGCCGCGCGAAGCGCCCTGAAATCTTGTCCGAGTAATCCGTGACCTGATCCGTGCAATGCGTGTTGCGCCTGCTGGCTTCACAGCGGGCCGGCCGCTCGACGCGATCGTCGGCGATCTGCTAGTCTCTGGTGCAGCTACTCGACCCCGAAGGAGAAAATCGATGAGCGATACGATGACGCTTTCCCAGCGCGCCGACGCGCTCGAAGAGAAAATGAGCCGCGAGCTCGACCTGATCGTCATAAAATCGCGGCTCTACAGCATGGCTGAAGGCGACATGAGCCCGCCGCCAGACGCCGCCAAGCTGATGGCCGCAAATCCCAACGCGCGCGTGCTGATGGGCGACGATCCGCGCCTGCCGCCAATGCCGGAGAAACCGACCCTCATCGACTTCTTCAAATACCGCTTCGGACCTGCCGCACACCTGCTGCAGAGCGCAAAGCACGCAGTCAATGCGGGATTGTCCGACAACATGGTACTCGCCTGCCTGCTGCACGACATCTCGACGATCGGCTTCATCCGCGGCGACCACGGCTACTGGGGCGCGCAACTTGTCGAACCTTATGTCGATGAGGAGGTGACCTGGGCAATCCGCGCGCACCAGGTGCTGCGGTTCTATCCCGACCCATCGGTCGGCTACGAATATCCGCAATCGTACACCAAGACCTTTGGTGCCGATTATCGCCCCGACCCGTATGTCGAGGCAGACTACCAGCGGATGCGGAAACACAAATGGTATATGTCAGGGCGGATGATCACGGTCCATGACATCTATTCATTCGACCCGAACGCGGTGGTCGAGCTCGAGGAGTTCACCGATGTGATCGGTCGCAATTTCCGCCAGCCGGAGCAGGGGCTCGGCTTCGACAATAGTCCGGTCGCTCATATGTGGCGGGCGATGATCCGGCCGGCGAAATATCTATAGGCGCCAAGCGACGTCGCATGCCGGGATGCGCCGGCCGCCCTCCCATGAGGCGTTTCCGTCGCGCCGCGGGCCGTGCAGAAGCGGACGAGGCGCGACACACGGGCCAGGCTGCATCATGGAGGGAGCGTGAACGATGGTGACTGGCACTGACATCGGCGATCAGCCGCCGGCCGACCTCGGTCGCGCGGGCGCGGTGGTCGACAAGGCGATCGAATATATGGTGGGACAGAACATCGAATTGCTGTCGATCGCATCGGCGTTGCTGGGCGGTGCGCTTGCGCTGCTGGCGCGCAGCGTCGCCGAGGAAACGATCGTGCACATCCTGAACAATGCGATCGCCAGCGTGCGCGCCGGCGAACTGCACGGGGATGGTGGCGGAGCGCCGTAACAGAATGCGACCGGCGCGCCGGCTATGCGCGCCGCAGCAGGAACAGCCCCTGTTCGCCGAACAGGTTCGCCAGACGCGGAAACCGCCGCCATGGCGTCCGCCCGCCTTCGTCGTCTGGCGCGAGCCAGCTTTCCACTGCGTAGCCTTCATTTGTGCACAGGTCGAAAAAGTCGTGGATCGTGCAGGGATGGATGTTGGGCGTCTCATACCACGGACGGTCCCACGTCTTGGTCATCGGCATCCGCCCGGTGCTGAACAACTGCCAGCGCAACTGCCAGTGGCCGAAATTAGGAAAGCTGACGATTGCGCGCGTGCCGATGCGCAGCATCTCGCGCAGCACCGCGCGCGGCCGCTCCACCGCCTGCAGCGTACGGGACAGCACGACGTAATCGAACGCATTGTCCGGGTAGTGCGCAAGGTCGATATCCGCGTCGCCGTGCATCACCGGCAGCCCGTGCGCCACCGCACGCGTCGCCTCGGCCATGTCGATCTCGATGCCGCGTGCGTCGCAGCCCTTGGTACGGAACAGATGGTCGATCAGCATGCCGTCGCCGCAGCCGATGTCGAGGACGCGCGCACCCGGAGCGATCATCTCGGCAATCAGCCGCAGATCCACACGCATGTTCTTGGCGACGAAACGGACCGGATCGTGCGTGCTCATGGTCAGCCCTTCAGCGTATCCAAGGTCGGCAGACGCTGACGATCCTGCGGGTCATCCCAGCCCTTGAACCGGGGCGCGCGCTTCTCGGCGAACGCCGCACGCGATTCCATCAGGTCGCTCTTGGCGCCGTGCTCGTGCAGCGCGACGGCCAGACGCTGCAACTCCTGCGTCGGCGCCGGACGCATCTGGCGCATCATGTGTACCGTGTTGACCCGCGAGGCCGGCGGCAACGTCAGAAGATGCTCGGCCATGGCAAGCGCGCTTGGCATGAGTTCGCCGGGCTCGACAAGGCGGTTGAGGAAACCAACGTCGAAAAAACGTTCGGCGGTGAAGCGGAAACCAAGCGCCATCTCCATGGCGATCGGATACGGTAGATTGGCGATGTGCCCGTGGTTGTAGCCCCCGAGCAGCCAGCGTTTTGCCTCGGAAACCTCGAACACCGCGCCGCGCACGGCCACACGCAGATCGGTACGCTCGACCAGCATGAAGCCGCCGCCCATGGCGAAGCCGTTGACCGCGGCAATGACGGGCTTTTCCAGCGTGCCGGACATGAACGGGTCTTCGATGGCCGGACGGCGTCCGCCTGGCGCACCGTTCTGCAGCGATTCCTTCATGTCCTCGCCGGCGCAGAACGCACGGCCTGCACCGGTGAAGATGGCGACCTCGAGCTCGTCGCTGTGACGGAACTCGGTCCAGGTCTCGGCAAGCTGCGTGCGCATCTCATGGTTGAGCGCGTTGAGCCGCTCGGGTCGGTTCATGCGTACCACCAGGATCTGTCCGTGGCGCTCGGTTTCGACGACGGCCATATGCAGGTCTCCTTTGACGCCAAGCTCCGCGGCGCGGATCAGCCCAGCTTCACAACGTCATCAGCCGCCAATGCGGCGATCTGTTCGGAAGAATAGCCGATCGCGCCCAACACCGCGCGCGAGTGCTGGCCCAGCGTCGGCGCCGGGTGGCGCAGCTTGCCGGGGGTATCCGACAGGCGCGGGATCACATTGTGCATCAGCACGGAGCCCGCTTCCTCATCCGGCGCCTCGACGATGATGCCGCGCGCCTGGACATGCTCATCGGCAATCAGTTGGTCGATGTCATAGACCGGCGTGGCGGTGACTTCGGCCGCCTGGAAGATCGCCATGTTCTCGTCCAGCGAGCGTTGCGCGATGAACGCCGCCACCGCGCCATCGCATTCGTCGATGTGGCGCACGCGGTCGGTGTTGGTGCGGAAGCGCGGATCGTCGATCATCTCCGGCTTGCCGATGGCACGGAACACGCGTTCGGCCATCGCCTGGATCGATGCCGAGATGGCGATGTAACGGCCGTCCTGTGTGGCATACACATTGCGTGGCGACGTGGTGAGCGAACGGCTGCCGGTGCGCTGCGGCTTCTCACCCGACACGCGGAAGGTCGCGGCCTCGGGGCCGAGGATGGAGATGATCGGATCAAGCAGCGGCAGGTCGATGACCTGCCCCTTGCCGCCGTGCTCGGCGACGCGGAGTGCGATCATCACGGCGTATGCGCCATACAATCCGGCGACCATATCGGCGAGCGCCAGCGGCGGCAGCACGGGCGGACGGTCGCCGTATCCGTTCTTCGATGCAAAGCCGGACATCGCCTCCACCAGCGTGCCGAAGCCCGGGCGATCGCGATATGGTCCGTCCTGGCCGAAGCCGGTGATCCGCACGATGATCAGCTTTGGATTGCGCGCGTGCAGCACATCGGGACCGAGGCCCATCTCCTCCAACGTGCCGGGACGATAGTTCTCGATCAGCACGTGACTCTGCGCGAGGAGATCCAACAGCGCGTCGCGTCCGGCCCGCGGACGCAGGTTCAGCGCGAAACTCTTCTTGTTCCGCGCATAGACCTTCCAATGCAGGCTCAGCCCCTTCACGCGCCAGGCACGCAGCGGATCGCCGGTACGCGGATCTTCGATCTTGATCACCTCCGCACCCTGATCCGCGAGTTGCAGGCTCACCATGTTGCCGGCGACCAGGCGCGACAGATCGACGACGCGGATGCCATCCAGCGGCGCGGCGGCGTTTGGTTCAAATTCGATGCGCGGGATCATTGCGTACTCTTCAGGACGCGTTAGTCTGGGTCCAGACGCCGGTGGCCCGCAAGGGCTGAAACGGGAAAGCCAGACTGTCGGGTCATGCCCGCGGCAAGGCTGCTGCCCCCGCAACTGTGCGCGGCGACCCCCGGGTAAAGTCCGGGGGCAATGGTCGGTTCCCGGAATGCCATTGCCGCAAGGCGAGAAGGCGGGGAATTGGCGAAGACCCGCGAGCCAGGAGACCGGCCGGCGTCGAGACTGCACGCGCGCGGCGGGCGGGGTGTACCGGTGCAGCGGGGGTGAACCCGCAGGCGGGCTGTCGTCAATCGATGACGGAGGACCCGCATGCACCGGTTCCATTTTCATAACGTGTCATTCCCGCCTTTCTACTTGTCATCCCCGCATTCCTCCTCGTCATCCCCGCGAAAGCGGGGACCCAGGCCGACACGCGCGGGCCGTGGCAGCACTTATTTGGTTCCCGCTTTCGCGGGAATGACAACGTTGGCGATTCTCCTCAGCCCCGCGCACGCCGCCGACAGTGACGCCAACACCGACACGCCGACACCGGAACTCGTGGTCACCGCCACGCGCGTCCCGACGCCGGTTCTGGACATTCCGGCCGGCGTGTCGGTGATCGATCGCCAGACCATAGAGCAGCGCGGCTACAACACGCTGGCCGAAGCGCTGTCGGCGGTCCCCGGCATCCGTGTCAGCCAGTCCGGCGGCGCGGGCGGCGTTGCCAGCGTGTTCGTGCGCGGCACCAACTCCGATCAGGTGCTGGTGTTGATCGACGGCATGCCGATGAACGATCCGTCCGATCCAGGTGCGCAGTTCAACTTCGGTGTCGATACGCTTGGTGACGTCGAGCGGATCGAGATCATTCGCGGACCGATGGCGGCGCTGTACGGGTCGGGAGCGATCGGCGGGGTGATCAACCTGATCATGCGCACCGGCCACGAACAGGGCTTCCACGTCACCGGCGATCTGGCCGGCGGTTATCCGGCGCAGGTGCGCGGCATCCTGAACGGGTCGGGCATCGAGGGACCGCTGGATTACTCGCTGACCTTCGAATCGCAGTCGCAGCGCGGCTTCGATTCGACGCCGCAGCGCATGTCGATCTTTACCGGCGTGCCGGAGGGGTTTCGCGATCGCCTGCTGACGATCAATCTCGGCTACACGCCGGTGGACGGCACGCGTGTGTCGCTGCTGCTGCGTGGACGGTCCGCGAAGTTCGGCTTCAACAATCTCGGCGATCCGACGTTCGACGATGCCAACGCCACCGGCACGGACGACACGTTGCTGGGACGCGTCGGCATCACCTCGAAGCTGTTCAACGGCACGTTCGAGACCGGTGTGTTTGTCGGGCGCCTGCAGGACGACAGGCAATTCCGCCAGTTGCTGAACCCACTCGATGTGCACAATCTGGCATCCGAGGACAATCGCTTTCACGGCTATCGGACCGACATCCAGTGGAACAACACGGTCCATCTCAACGACATGTTCACGTCGAGCGTGCTGACGGCGACCGATCTGACATTCGGCTACGAATACATCGGCGACACGGCGAATGTGAAGGCGAATTCCGTATCCGGTGGGTTCCCGTTCGCGCAGAACGCGAACGCATCGATGACGACGAATTCCGGCTATGCCGGTATTCAGACCATGCTGTGGCAACGCCTGACACTGACGGGGCAGGTACGCCAGGATGTGGTGCTGAACGACTCGCCCTTCACGTGGCGACTTGGCGCAGTGCTGGACGTGCCGGAGGTTCTCACGCACTTCAAGGCTGCCTACGGCACCGCCTTCCGCGCGCCGACCCTGTTCGACCGGTTCGGCTTCGATTCAACCGGCTTCAGGGGCAATCCCAACCTTCAGCCGGAGACCGCCCAAGGCTGGGAGGCCGGCTTCACCACCGATCTGCCGGTCTTCGCGCGCGCCGACGGCATCAGCTTCGGTGCGACCTATTTCAATGAACAGATTCAAAATCTGATCGTCGAGCAGTTCGTGCCGATTGAGACGCAGGTGAACATCGGGTCCGCGCACATCCAGGGCGTCGAGACATCGCTGACAATGCGACTGTTCAGTTGGATGACGCTCGACGCCACCTACACCTTCACCGATGCGCAGGATGCCGACGACGGCGAGCGGCTGCTTCGCCGACCACAGAACACGGCGTCGCTCAATGCGACGATCACGCCGCTGCCGGGCCTGACCATCGCGCCCGAACTGCTGCTGACCGGGGCATTCCAGGATTTCCTGATCGACAACAACGGCGTCAGCACCAATGTCGGGACATCGCAGCACGGGCTGATCGCCAACCTGACCGTCACCTACGACGTGGCGCCACACGTCCAGCTTTACGCCACCGGCCGCAACATATTCAATTCGGGCTTCGAGCCGGTGAACGGCTTTCAGACGCCAGGCGGGTCATTTCTCGCAGGCGTGCGCGTGCGCCTGTAGCCACCGAACCGTGATGCGGCTTGCCATCGAGCCGCCATGTATCGCCACCTAAATGCCCATCGCTTGTTTCTCACGATCGAGGTTCATCATGCGCGGCGTATTGCTCTGGGCTCTCGGCATTCCGATCCCCGTCATCATCCTGCTGTATCTCTTCCACGTGATCTGACAGCACCTCGGTCAGCGGCGGGCCATCCGGCGCAACTTTCCGGGTGACCCGCCGTCGCACCCCGTTTGGAGCAGACTCGACAAATCCGTCGCAGCAGCCTGAACTTGATCGACCGTCCCGCCGCAATCCAGGATGCGGCGCAGAATAACCGGGGAAGGTTCGTCATGTTCGCATGGCTCTACGATCTGACTGCCCGTGAGCGCCGCACCATGCTCGCCTGCTTCGGCGGCTGGTCGCTGGACGCGCTCGATGTGCAGATCTTCTCGTTCGTGATCCCCAGCCTGCTCGGGCTATGGCACATCTCCACCGGTCAGGCCGGCGTACTCGGAACGATCACCCTGCTGGTGTCGGCATTCGGCGGCTGGGCCGCAGGTGCGCTGTCGGATCGGTGGGGCCGCGTCCGGGTGCTGCAGATCACGATCCTTTGGTATGCGTTCTTCACCTTTCTGTGCGGCTTCGCCCAGGACTTCACCCAGCTTTTCATCTTTCGCGCATTGCAGGGGCTGGGCTTTGGTGGCGAATGGGCGGCCGGCGCGGTGCTCATGGGCGAAATAATCCAGGACCGCTACCGTGGCCGCGCCGTCGGCCTGGTACAGACCGGCTGGGCAGTCGGATGGGGCACCGCGGCCCTGCTCTACACACTGCTGATCGCCGTGATGCCGGAGGAATATGCCTGGCGGACCCTGTTCTGGATCGGTCTGGCACCCGCCGCACTGGTGATCTGGATCCGGCAGTTCATCGAGGAACCTGAAATCCGCCGCAACCGCCAGGCGCCGGCCAGCTTCATGCACATTTTCTCGACGCTGAAGCCACCGTATCTCACCATCACATGGCGCGTCGTCATGATGGTTGCCGGCGCACAGGGCGGCGGCTACGCCCTGGGTGTCTGGCTGCCCACATATCTGAAAACCGTGCGCGGCATCTCGGCGGTCGGCACCGGCGGCTACACGCTGGTGTTGATCCTCGGCGCATTCTTCGGGTTCGTCACCGGCGCATATCTGGCGGACGGGATCGGCCGGAAGAACACCTTCATGCTGTCCGCCGTCGCCTCGGTCGTGCTGACGCTGGTCTATCTGTTCGCACCGATCAGCAACGCGTGGTTCATGCCGGTCGGCTTCGTGCTCGGCTACGTCTCGCTGATCATGTTTTCGCCGATGGGCTCGTTCATGACCGAGCTTTACCCCACGGCGGTGCGCGGCACCGGCCAGGGCTTCTGCTACAACGCCGGCCGCGGCATCGGTGCGCTGTTCCCTGCATTGGTGGGCTTCCTTGCCATACGGCTCGGCCTGGGACTGGCGATCGCGGTCTTTAGCCTGGCGGCTTACGGCATCATGATCGTGGCCCTGTTCATGTTGCCCGAGACGCGAGGGCGCTCGTTGCTGAGTTTGGAGCAACCGGCGGCAGAGTAGCGAGCGGCTTGGCGTGTAATTCTCCCCTCCCCTTGCGGGAGGGGGTTGGGGGAGTGGTCGCGGCCATCCCCACCAGCACGGGTACCGCGGCGATCGCGGCGTTAACCTCGGTTTCAGTGCTTCAGAGCTAAATGTCCGCTCCAGGTTGGAAAGCGGCTCATGCTGTCTCGCATCGGAAGGCTCGCCGCCTTCATCGGTCATGCGCGCGCCAGGTATCTCCTGCTGGCCTGTGGTCTCCTCATCGGCCTTGTGCTGGCGGGCGGAACGCTTGTCCTGCTGCTTGAACTCCGACGCCACGACATCGCCGACGCAGAGCTTGAACTGAGGGATCTCACGCTCGTTCTCGCGGCAGACAGCGATCGCGGCCTCCAGGCTGTGGAGGTCGTGCAGTTCGGCCTGATCAAGCACCTCCGCGAACTCGGGATCGATTCGCCGGAAAGACTGGAGGCCGAGGCGGGTTCATTTGAGTTACACCAGGACCTCAAGGATCGTATCGCCGGCGTGTCCCATATCGCGGCACTGGCTCTGCTCGACCAATACGGCAGAAGGCTCAACTTCACCCGCTCGTGGCCGTCGGCCCGGGTCGATGACTCCGATCGGGACTTCGTCCAGGCGCAGCTCGCTCCTGATGCGCCGCCCCTGTTCATAAGCGCGCCGTCGCAGAGCAAAACTGGCGGTATATGGACGATCTATATTGCACGCAGATTCAATGCCCCCGACGGACGAC
Source organism: uncultured Alphaproteobacteria bacterium (assembly GCA_963812475.1). Classification (GTDB taxonomy): domain Bacteria; phylum Pseudomonadota; class Alphaproteobacteria; order Acetobacterales; family Acetobacteraceae; genus JAMXLO01. Next base: position 89,144 of record CAWEVI010000050.1, on the reverse strand, counting down.
TGGTCGGCATCGTGGTTGCCACGATCGAAACCGCCTATTTTGAACAGTTCTTTTCCACGATTGCATTGGAGGGCGAAGGCTCGTTTGCGCTTTATCGCAGTGACGGCGTCCTCCTGGCACGTTATCCGCATGTCGATCCCATGATCGGTCAGACATTCGGCGATACTGCCAACTTCACGCGAGTGCATGCATCGGTCGATCACGGCACCGTCATGCAAGACAGCCTGCTCGACGGCAGGAGCCGACTGATCGCCCCACATAGTCTGGCCCATTATCCGCTGGTGATCGCCGTCACGAACACCATGGACTCGATCCTTGCCGTCTGGCGGACGCAGATACGCATCTTCGGCGGCGCTGCCCTGTTGCTGGAACTGGTCATAGCCGGGATCATCATGCTCGCCGTTCGCCATCTGCATGGGTATGAAAAACTTGAGGCCGCCAACGCCGCGCAGTTGAAGGCGGAAGCTGCGCGCGCGGTCGCCTTGTCCGAGCTGCATCTGTCGCAGGAACGCGAGCAGGCCGGACGCGAATTGCACGCGCACTGGCTCCGCTTCGACACGGCCCTGAACAATATGGTGCAGGGGCTGCTGATGTTCGACCACGGCGGCCTGCTGCTGGTGATCAATCGCCGGTTCTGCGAACTGTTCGACCTGCCGCCGGACGAGTTCGCCCCAGGCGCGAGCTATCGCGACCTGACCGACCGCATCGTCGCGACCGGCAGCGTCACCGCGGATGAAATGCGCGACGTCCGCGAACGCAGAACGACACTGATCAGCCGCCGGGCGTCTTCAGCCGACACCTGGGAACTGCGCAACGGGCGCGCGTTCACGGTAACGCATCAGGCTATGGAGGAGGGCTGGCTCACCACCTTCGAAGAGATCACCGAACGCCGCCAGGCCGAGGCCAACGCGGCGCATCTGGCCCGTTACGATGCGCTGACCAAGCTGCCGAACAGGGTGCTGTTCCGCGAGGCGATCGAGCAAGCCGTCCATGCCCGACATGGGCAAGGTATGGCGCTTTTGTGCCTCGACCTGGATCAGTTCAAGGGTGTCAACGATACACTTGGGCACCCGATCGGCGACGCGCTGCTGCAGGCCGTCGCCGAGCGCCTGCTTGGCCAGACGCGGGAGACCGACACGGTCGCGCGACTGGGCGGCGACGAATTCGCCGTTGTGCTGACGCCGATCGATCGACCGACCGATGCGACGGCGTTGGCCGAGCGGCTGATCGCGCTGTTCGACACGCCCTTCATCATCGCCGGCCACCAGATCGTGATCGGCACCAGCATCGGCATCGTCTTCGCACCCCAGGACGGCCTGGACCCTGACCAGTTGCTGAAGAATGCCGATCTCGCCCTCTATCGCGCGAAGGTCGATGGCCGCGGCCTGTATCGGCTGTTCCATGCCGAGATGGACGCGCAGATGCAGGCGCGCCGCCGACTTGAACTCGATCTCCGCGAGGCATTGAAAGTCGGCCAGCTTGAACTGTTCTATCAGCCGATCATCGATCTGCGGGCGCGCTCGGTGACCGGCTTCGAGGCGCTGCTGCGCTGGCGCCATCCGGAGAAAGGCCTGGTAGCCCCCGACGAATTCATTCCACTTGCCGAGGAGATCGGGCTGATCGTGCCGATCGGAGAATGGGCGCTGCGCGAGGCCTGCGCCGCCGCCGCGTCCTGGCCAGGGAAACTACGGGTCGCCGTCAACCTTTCGCCGGCGCAGTTCAAAAGTCAGAACCTGATGAGCGCGGTCGCCGTGGCGCTCTGCGAAGCCGGTCTGCCGCCCGATCGGCTGGAGCTGGAGATCACCGAAACGGTGATGCTTCAGAATACCGATGCAACACTGGCGACATTGCATCAATTCCGGGAGCTCGGTGTCGGCATCGCCATGGACGATTTTGGGACCGGCTATTCCTCGCTCAGCTATCTACCGCGCTTCCCGTTCAACCGCATCAAGATCGACCAGTCTTTCGTGCGGGATATGTGCAGGAAAACCGATTGCCATGCCATCGTCCGCGCCGTGACCAGCCTGGGCAATGAGCTTGGCATGGCAACCACGGCCGAGGGCGTGGAGACGGCGGAGCAGCTCGACGCCGTGACCCTGGCCGGCTGCATCGAAGTCCAGGGTTATCTGTTCAGTCAGGCGGTGCCCGGCTGTGCGGTGCCAGATCTGCTGAAAACCATGGCTGACAGGCTGCTGGCCCGGCACGCCCGCACGTTGACCGAACCCGTCGGTTAGGCGGCCGCTCGCGCAAGCGTGCAGCGAACCGCGCCATTGCGACCAATATTCCGCCATCAGTCCGGCTAGGCTGCACCCATCTGAGGAATGGAGGAGTGATCGGTCATGGCATCATTTACCGAGACGACAATGAACAAGGCAGAAGACGCGACATCGCAGATCGCACGGCTGCGCGAGCAGGTCGAGGCGCTGATGAAGGATCGGGTGACGCCGGCGGTGACGGAAGCGGCGGGTCGCGCCGAGGCCGCCATGTACGGCGCGGCGGGCAAGGTGCGCGACCAGGCCGAGGTGGTGTCCGGCAGGGTGCGCGAACAGCCGCTGTTGGCGATCCTGATCGCGGCCGGCGTCGGGTACGTCCTCGGCCGGGTGACGCGCTGATCCCATGCGGGCCCTCCGGCTGGCTCGCGTTGCAGCGGAGGCGGAGGGCCTGCGCCTGCGCGAACGAATGCGGCGAACCACGACTCGGGTCGCATTCGGCATCGTCGCGATGGGGTTTTTGGCGGCAGCGGTGGTGTTTGCCCATATTGCCGCGTGGTTCTGGCTGCGGGTCGCCTGGCAGGCGCAACACGCAGCGTTGATCATCGCCGGCGTCGATCTCGTGCTGGCGATCGTGCTTGCCCTGCTGGCGGCGCGTTCGTCGCCTGGCCGCGTTGAACTGGAGGCGCTCGCCGTGCGCCGGCGGGCAATCGAAAGCGCGGCGAGCACGCTCGCCTTTTCTGCCCTGGCGATGCAGTTACTCCGTCTGTTCACCAACCTTGTGTCGCGCAGGCGGTCCCGCGAATAGCTCTCGGGCAAGACTGCTGGGTATCGCTATATGCCGCTACCTCATCCGCTCCCAGATGCCGGTCTCCTCATCGAGCCGATCCTGCTCGAGGCCGCGGAAGTCGCCGCGAGAGACGACGCCGATCACCACACCCTCTTCAACCACCGGAACGTGGCGGAAGCCGCCGTCACGCATAAGCCGCAGCGCGTGAATCGCGGTATGGCGCGGGGGCAGGGTATGCGGATCCTTCGACATCACCTGGCTGAGCGGTGTGGCGCCGTCCTTGCCCTCGGCCACGACGCGCACCGCGTCGCGACCGGTGAAGATGCCCACCAGCTTGCCCCTTCCCTTGGTGACCAGCACGGCCCCGACCTTGCGCTCATGCATCTCCCTGCAGGCTTCGCGCACGGTGGCGGTTGCCGATAATGTCAGCGGCTCCCGGTTGCGAATGATCTCCACCATTTCACGATTCATTTTCCGTCCTCCAGCCTTTCCGCTCGACAACGGTTAATGTGGCATGAAGATGCGTCGGTGGCATTGATCGAGATCAAGCATTTGCCCGGGCGCGGCGTGTGGCCGCCATACGTTCGGCGTAATCGATTGCCTCGATCAGGCTGTCCTCGTTGGCGATACCCTTGCCGGCGATGTCGAAGGCCGTGCCGTGATCGACGGAGGTTCGGATTACCGGCAAACCCAGCGTGATATTCACGCCCGAGAGTGCCCGCCACGTCCCGGTTTCGGGATCGACGTTGAAGCCGAGCAGCTTCACCGGAATGTGGCCCTGGTCGTGGTACATGGCCACCACGGCGTCGAACTGCCGCGCCCGCAGCTTGACGAACACCGTGTCGCCCGGCACCGGGCCGGTTACGTCCAGACCGTCGACGCGGCAGCGTTCCACCACCGGCGCGGTGATCTCGATGTCCTGGCGGCCGAACAGCCCACCCTCGCCGGCATGCGGATTGAGCGCCGCCACAGCGACGCGGGGATTCGGGATGCCCAGATCGCGGACCGCAGCATGGGTGGCGTCGATGGTGCGGCGCAGTCGCTCAGGCGTCAGCAGCCGCGGCACGTCCGCCAGCGCGACATGCGTGGTGACGTGGCCGACGCGCATGTCACCGTGCGCCAGCAGCATGATCGACCCCGGCGTCTTGGTCAGCGCCGACAGCATGTCGGTATGGCCGGCGTAGTGATAGCCGGCGAGGTTCAGCGCCTCCTTGTTCAGCGGCGCCGTGACGATGGCGTCGATCCTGCCGGTCATGGCCAGATCGACCGCGCGTTCCACCGCGAGGAAGGCGAAGCGGCCGGCCTCGGGGGAGATTTCGCCGAATTGGAGTGGGACCCGCTCCTCGCCGGCAGCCAGGAAGGCCAGCGCCGGCGCATCGGTCTCGGGAAAGTCCAACGTTTCGTGCAGTAGCGCTCGTGCCGAGAGCAGCGCCGAACGGTGTCCGATCACCAGCACACGCAGTTCGCCGGCGGCCAGTCGCGGCAGTAGGCGGCGGCATGCCTTCACGGTGATCTCCGGCCCCACTCCGGCGGGGTCGCCCATCGTGATGGCGAGGCGGGGGATCGGGGCGCTCACAGCACGTCGGCCACTGCGTTATGGAAGCGCCGCATCACGGCCAGATGCTCGGCGACCGAGCGGCCAAGGATGCGCCTGTGGTGGCGGCGCGCGAAGGTGTTGGTCAGCGTCAGGTGCGTCACCCCGGCCCGCTGCCAGAACCGCGCCTCCTCGCGCCAGTCCGCTTCGCTGCCGGCACCGCCCGAGGTCCACGCCTCGATGCCGACCGCGGCCGGATCGCGTCCCGCCTGTTCGGTCAGCCGGCGCAGCTTGTCGAATTCCCCCAGGGCCGCATCGCCGGGCGGATAGGCATTCATGATCCAGCCGTCGCCGAGCGTGGCGATGCGCTCGAGCGTCTGGTCCACGTGGCCGCCGAACCACACCGGGATCTTGCCGCTGACCGGCAACGGGTTGATGCCGGCATCCTCGATCGTGTGCCACCTGCCCTTGAACGTGACGTGCGGCTCCGCCCACAACGCCTGCATCACCTGCACCTGCTCGGCGGACCGCCGGCCGCGGTTGGAGAAATTCTCATTCAGTCCAGTGAATTCCACCGGGTTCCAGCCCACGCCGACGCCAAGCCGGAAGCGTCCGCCGCACAGCACGTCGAGGCTCGCGGCCTGTTTGGCCACCAGCACGGCCTGGCGTTGGGCCAGGATCAGCACCTGGGTGGAGAATTCCGTCGTCGCCCGGCAAACCCCGGCCAGGAAGGCGAAGGCGACGAACGGGTCGTGGAACAGGTCGGCGGAGGTATTGCGGTCGCCCCAGTCCGGCCGGCTCGCGATATTCACGCCCAGCACATGGTCGGGCAGGCCGAGATTGGTGTAGCCGATCTCCTCCGCCGCCTGCGCGAACTCGCGCATGACGCCAGGCTCGCCGCCGATATCGGTCAACGGCAGCATCACCCCCAGTCGCATCGACCCCTCCATCAACCTGTCTGGTCGTCCTTATAGCAGCAGTCGGACACCCCGGTCCTAACGGGCCACGGGCGCACCCCACCGCCGGCAGCGTCCCGACATGCACTCACGAAAAGCTACTTCAGGGTTGCGCGGCAACGGTCCACGGCGGCCAGCAGTGCAGGCATCTTCGGGCGATCGACATCGATCGACGTCTCATGATCGGCGAGTTGCACCGTAATGCGTGTCGCATTTCGGAGCAGGTCCTCCACCGGCTGGCTGACCGGCACCGACAATCGACCCTGGACCGCTATCGCCATCAGATGCGGTGGATTTTGCGGCGCTGGTGCACCCAACCAGGCCTCGCCGAGGCGGACCGCAACGGAGATTGGCTGGTCCGTCCCGAACTGCCAATCACTATGATAGAAGCTGATTTCCCTTGCGCCGGTTTTGCCCCAGGTCACAACCGCCGCGTCGTCCTTGTTGTAAACGAAGAGTGAGCAGGCGGCCTCATCGAGCGCGGTTCGGTGCTCGACCACCGCGGCGCCAGTTGTGCGCCACCAATCCGTTTCAGATGCACACAGGACCGGGTGCGACGATGCGATCATAGGCACCGCAACGATCGCACCGAACAGAAGGTTCGGTTTTGGCATCGCGACGACAGGCTCTCCCACCATGCACGCCACGCACCGCTACCGTCACTGACGCCTACAGGTCAAGCCGATTACGCACCCACAGGCGCGGAACCGCCCAGAAAATTCAAAACCGGCGCGTCCGGTCCATGGGCGGCGAAGGTCTCAGCGAAGCGCACCTTGGGGAGCCGCGCCTTGGGGCACATAGTACGGCTGATTCGGGACAGCCTGTCGCATTGCGTCAGGCCAATAGTTCCGGTCGGTCTGGCTCTTGTTCAGTCCATCGACCTGTGAGTCTCCGGTGTCATTGCCGCGATCGTTGCGGGGATCCACGTTGGTGTATGGCGCGTCCGCATTTGCCGCGAACGCCGGATGGTGCGCGAGTGCGAGGGCCGATCCGATCAGAAACGTGCCACACAGAACAGCCGCGGATTTCATTTTGAATTTTGTCATAACATCTCTCGCTGCCGGAGTTTGGCGCAAATTGCCGAGCGGCTCGTCAATTGTCGGCGCCACCGCCGCTGTTCTCGTACGTGCTGAACGCACCATTGTAATCGTGGGAATAATACGGGTGCGCATTATACGAATTGGCGTACGTGCTCGGATAGCCGCTGTAGGAGTTCGGGTAGACATACGCGGTCCGATTCGCGCCGTAGTAGGCGTTGGGGTTGTTGTAACCGTAGTAGCCGGACGGGTAGACCGGATACGCCACGCAGCCGCCGAGAGCTGTTGCAAGAAGCAGGGCGACGCAGGGAACCAGGCGGCGTCGAAACGTGGTAGATTTTGGATCGTGATGTCGCATGATTTGTTCCTCGCTTCCATTGCTACGAAATTCGCGCTTGATGAAAGCGTCTGTATCGATCGTGCGTTCACTGTTATCGCGGAAAATTGCCGATCTCGCCCCGCTGTCCAACGACCCAAGTCAAGAGAAAGCGTGGGCAGGAGCAAAGCGATTTTATTGACGTGGGAACGCGCCTTGTGGATGCAAGCGTGGTTGAAACGCACGTTATTGTGGTGGCGGCCAGCGACGTTGCGAAATACCGGCTTTATCGATCGTGCGCCGCCAGCGCGTCAGCCGCCTCTGCAAGCGCGCGCACCTCGGCCGGCGACGCTCCCGCGGTACGCAACGTGCGTACAGTCGCCGCACGATCGCGTTTCGCGAACCGACGCCCCGTGGCATCGCTCAGCAGGCGATGATGCGCATAGCGTGGCGCCGGCCAATCCATCAGCACCTGCAGCAGGCGGTGAAGATGTGTCGCCGGCTTCAGGTCAATGCCTCTGGTGACCAGTGTGACGCCCTGCAACGCGTCGTCATGGGTGACGCAAAGGTGATAGCTGGCGGGCGCATCCTTGCGGGCGAGCACCACATCGCCGAACTGCTCCGGTCGGCACGCCACGGTTCCCTCGCCTACCTCCTCGAAGCACAGCTCCTCACTTACGCTCGCCAACGCGCGCCGCATGTCGAGCCGCAGCGCATGGCGCTCACCGGTCGCCATGCGGGCTTCGCGCTCGTCCTTCGACAGGTTGCGGCAGGTCCCGGGATACAGCGGAGCCCCGTCCGGCGTATGCGGCGCTGCGGCCGATTGTTCCATCTCGCGCTGGATCTCGGCGCGGGTGCAGAAGCATGGATACAACAGGCCGCGCGCCGTCAGGTCGTCCAGCACCGCGCGATACTCCGCCAGATGCCGCGACTGCACCCGGACCTCGCCGTCCCAGTCCAGCCCCAGCCATGCGAGGTCCTCCAGGATCGTGGCGGCGAACTCGGCGCGGCAACGTCCCGGATCGATGTCCTCCAGGCGGAGCAGGAACCGTCCGTTCGCTTCGCGCGCGCGGTGCCAGGCGAACAGCGCGCTGAACGCGTGGCCGAGGTGCAGATGGCCGGTGGGACTTGGCGCGAAGCGTGTGACGATGGACATGCTGATGTGGCCAAGAGTAGTCCGGATACCACTGATCGCGGCAACACCCTCTCAACGGATCGCCATGCCTGCCGTCCACTTCATCACCCACCCGGAGGTCACGATCGATCCGACCGTCCCCGTGCCCGACTGGCCGCTCTCGGCAACAGGACTGCGGCGCGTGGAACGGTTGCTGGAGCGCTCATGGATCTTGGCCGTGCGCACGGTATTCAGCAGCGGCGAACGCAAGGCGGCGGACATGGCACGCATGATGGCCGACCGCCTCGGCCTGTCACCCGTCACCCTCGCTGGCCTCGAGGAGAACGATCGATCCTCGACCGGGTATCTGCCGAAAGCCGAATTCGAAACAGTGGCTGACGCGTTTTTCGCGCGCCCGGACGCGAGCGTGCGCGGATGGGAGCGAGCCAGCGATGCCCAACGCAGGGTCGTCATGGCAGTGGACGATGCGCTCGCGATGGTCTCAGCCGATGGGGATGTGGCCATCATCTCGCACGGCGGAGTTGGCGCGCTGCTGCTCTGCCACCTCAAGGGCGTTCCGATCAGCCGGGCAGAGGACCAACCCAGGGACGGCGGCGGAAATGCATTCTCATTCGATGCTGCAACCCGCCGGTTGCTCACGGGCTGGCGCAGCATCGAGACGTAGCGTGTGGCGGCAACCTGTAGCAGCGTAGGTTCATTCGGTGATGATCGGCGAAAGGGATTGGCAATGGCGGAATTGATTGGTCCACGCTGGGGACCGGCATCGAAGGCGACGCCGAAGCAGCTTGTCGTGCTGTGCCACGGCGTTGGCGCGGACGGTCATGACCTGATCGACCTCGCGCCCACGTGGTCGCACGCCGTGCCGGATGCGTTGTTCGTCTCGGTGGACGCACCGTTTCCGCACGACTCGGGTTTCGGCCGTCAATGGTGGAGCGTCGCCGACCGCACCCCCGCGGTGATGGAAGCAGGCGTGCGTCGTGCGGCAGGGTTCCTGGATGCATTCATCGACGCGGAACTCGCACGCCTCGGCTTGCCGCCGGACGCCTACGCCCTGATGGGGTTCAGCCAGGGTGCGATGACCGTACTGTTCACCGGTCTGCGCCGTGCCGCGGCGCCGCGCGCCATTCTGGCATTCTCGGGTGCGCTGATCGCCCCGGACCGCCTGCCGAGCGAACTGGCCAACCGCGCGCCGGTGCTGCTGGTCCACGGCGAGGCAGACGATGTGGTGCCGGCGCACCGTTCACGCGACGCCGAAAAAGCGTTGCACGCCGCCGGTGTGCCGGTGGAGGCCGCCTATGTGCCGCGGCTTGGCCACGGCATCGACGATACCGGGCTCGCGATGGGAGCGCTGGCATTGCAGCGGGGGTTCGCCGGCGCCAACGGATGATAGTGTCGTGAAACCGAGGACCCCTCCGCTTGCGGCATACTCCGGGCTCTGCGATAAACACACAGGTTTTCGGCGGCGCACAACATCTGGTGGGTCGGTGACAGCTACGCCCCCAGACTTGCGCTCACGACGCAAGGGAGTAGCGTTTGCCTGACGGTGGCCAATTTTATCCTGCACTGGTGCTGAACGCCGATTTTCGGCCGCTGTCATACTTCCCGCTGTCGCTGTGGTCCTGGCAGGACGCGGTCAAGGCGGTATTTCTCGACCGGGTCTCGGTGTTGTCCGAGTACGAGACCAAGGTTCGCTCGCCGTCGCTCACCATGCGCCTGCCGAGCGTGATCGCGCTGAAGGACTACATCCCCTCGGCGCGCAGGCCCGCCTTCACACGGTTCAACGTGTTCCTGCGCGACGCGTTTGTCTGCCAGTACTGCGGCGACCGGTGTCCAGCACAGGAACTGACGTTCGACCATCTGATCCCGCGCAGCCGCGGCGGGCGCACGACCTGGGAGAACGTCGTTACCGCGTGCGGGGAGTGCAATCTGCGCAAGGGCTCGCGCCTGCCGCGCGAGTGCAGGATGTTCCCCCGCAGCAATCCGCGCCAGCCGACGACCTGGGAGCTGCAAGACAACGGCCGCGCCTTCCCGCCCAATTATCTGCACGAGAGCTGGCGGGACTACCTCTACTGGGACAGCGAGCTGGAGAGTTGATCGCGCGCCGGTGTCGGACAGCGAGTTCTCGAATGCGATCCGACAACCAAATGAAGGTTCAGACGCTCGACACATATCACGCGTCATTGCCGGCCATGACGGTTTTGCGGCGAGGCCGAAGCTGCCCCAAGAGTCAATTTTTAGGGCACTTGGTTATTTTAATTGTCATATCAAAATATCTGCAACTACAACCGTCCATAACGAATGGTGATCGAACTTCCGCAGTGCTGCAATCGAGCGCGGAGCGATTCGTCAGCCCCGGGCTGTTGTCCCATCCAGACCTGGTAAAGCCCCTCGAGGACAGGTGCCAGCCAGGTTCCGGCGGGCTCACCGGCAGACCCTACCTGGGGCAATCCGGTGTGGTCCAGCACAACGCAGCGTTCCGCCTCATTCATCGCCAATCGTACGCTGCCCCAACCGATTTCGGTCAGCACCGCGTTCATCTCAAGTTCCAGTGCTTCCATCGAACCGACGGGCGGCAACGCTGCCAACCGCGCCATCTGCTGTCCGGCAGCGCGCAGTACCGCCGCGGTGGCCGCCGGTCCGGCCTGCGCCTCCATCTCCAGTGCCAGCGCGCGCAGGAACACGCGCCACCCGGTCGGGCATCCCTGGACCGGAGGCTTTTGGGCCGCTTCCACGGCTGTGCTCCAGACTGTATTCATCGCGAGGCTCCGTTGAAGATATAACGGGCGAACAGCGTCCCGATCGTTTCGCTCCAATTGCCGGCGTGCTGATAACTGGCGCGTCCGCCGATGCGGAAGTTGTCCGTCACACGATAGTCCAGGGAGCCTTCCGCGCCACCGACGATGCCAGATGCACTGTGGCTGGGATATGAGGTCAGCAATCCTGGCGTCGTCGCTGCCACCAGCAGCAACTGGTTTTGCAATCCGGCATTGTCGGGAAACACGGGGGATGAATTCTCGTTGTAAACCTGATAGCCGACCGATCCGCCGATCGACCAGTCCAGGTCGTCGCTCTTCGAGGTGTAGTGTACCGGGAACAGTGCGGCGAAATACGATTGCGGGCTGAAATACCCGCCCTGCCCGAGCGAGAAGAAGCGCAGGTTCTTGTCGTAGGCGAAATACACCAGGTCAAGCCCGATCCGCACTTCGTTGTTGGCCTGCCCGCGCCAGACCGGATAGCTTCCGCCGGCGCCCATCTCATATTCCGTGTTCGATTCGACATTCAGGCCGTTCAGTGCCGCATAGCCGCCCCCGGCATAGAAATTCGCATCGCGAACGGACATCTCCAGTTGCGCGTGGCCACGCTCGCGCGTCACCCCGCCCCAGCGAATGCCGGTGGCCGGGTCCTGGGTTCCGGCATAGGACAGCACGCTGTCGGTCACCGCGCGCCGCTCGCCCAGCACGCGCAACCGCACGCCATCGGCTATCTGCGGCGATACTTCCAACCCACCGAGGACGTTCTCCTGCTGAAATCCGAGCGGCGAGCTGCCAATGTCCGCCTTCAGCCAATCCATCTCGTAGCCTACCAGCAAACCAACACCCTGGGCGTGCTGGCTGGGCGGTACGGGCGTGTTGCCGAGCGCCCCGGTGCCGAACAGCCGTTGGCTCTGGGTATCCCCGGGAACCTGGCCCGCCGACAGGAAGGTCGGCGTCGCGATTACGCTCAGTTGCCCGCGGTCCAGCGGGTGGACCAGCAGCGCAATAGGCACTGCCGCTTCGCTGAGCTGGTCCAATCCGGTGGTGCCGGTGCGGAAGCGGAACGCCGGGCCGATCGTCAGCTTCGGAGCAAGGTCTTCCTGCAACCCGACGATCTGGCGGTCGATGTCCTGCGACAACGGATCGCTCGGCGCTGGCGCCTGCAGGCTGGGCGCGAAGCTGGTTTGCGGCGTCGGCGCCGCACCGCGCCGGAACGGATTGCCGGACATCGGTGCTAGCGGCTCATCCTGTGCGGCCGTCTGGTAGATCCGCGTCGGCTCCGCGCCCGGCGTCGTCAGGTCGGCGCCGACCTCCTGCCGCCTCAGCGCCTGTGCCTGTTTCAGGTCCTCCAGCGCCCGCCGCGTATTGCCGCGCGCACGGTTCAGCGTCGCCGACATCATCCACGTACGCGGATCGTCCGGCGCCAGGCGCTTGCCCTCGTTCACCAGTGCGTCCGCGCCCGTCCAGTCCCGCGCCTGGATGGCGGCGTCCAGCGCGGCGCGGCGCGCATCCAGATTGGCCGGGTCACGCTCCAGCAGCGCCTGATTGATCGCCAGCGCCTTGCCGGGTCGGTCGTCGCGCGCATAGAGCCGCCCCAACGCCATGTTCAAGCCCGGGTCGCTCGGGTCGCGTGACAGCGCCGGCGCCAGAACATCGTAGGCGTCCGCCTGCCGCCCCTCGGTGTTCAGTGCGTCGGCCTGGCGGATTGCCGACCCGGCGCGCAACCGGTTCAGATCGGTGGACTGCTGCGGTGTGAGGCCGGTCGTCGCGTCCAGCGCATGGATCAGGATCTGTGCGCCGCGTTCGTCCCCCGCCTGGAGCAGAATGCCCGCATAAGCGATGCGCTGGGCCGAGGTCGGCTCCCGGGTTGCCGCCTGCGCAGTCGCCAGGGCCTCGCGCGCACCGGCCGGGTTGCCCATCTCCAGGAAGGCACGCGCGATCGCCACGCCGCGCGCGCCGGCCGGGTCAGGTTGCGCGGCCAGGGTCATGAGCTTTTCGCGTGCGGCGGCGGGGCTGATTGCGCGCAGGCTCATTGCGTTGCGGATTTCGGTCTGCAACTGCGCCTGGGCCAGCAGGGCACGCATGTCGGGCGTCCGCGCACTCGCCGGCAGCCGATCGATCAATGCCGTCGCATCGTTCGGCCGTCCGTCCTCGGAGGCGAACAGGGCTCCCGCCCGCAGCGCATCGACACTGGGATGTGCGGCGCCGGTCACCTCCGCCATGACCTGGCGGGCTTCCAGCTTCTTGCCGGTCGCGGCCAGTGTTCGGGCAAGGTCGAGCCGTGTCCACGGGTCGTTCGGGTCCGCCCCAACCGCCGCGCGCAGCAGCGCCTCCTTGACCGCCGGGTCCCGCGCCGCCGCCGCCTGCTGACGCAGCGCATCGGCGCGGATGCGGCCCACGGCGCGGTTGTCGCCGGCACTCTGCGCCCGGTCCAGCAGCGCCTCCGCCTCGGCACTGCGACCTTGCTTGCCCAGCACCTGCGCCAGCCCCACCAGTGCGTCCGCATTGTTCGGCTGACGGGCAAGCACGGCCCGGTACTGCGACTCCGCGCCGGCCAGGTCGCCGCGCCGGCTCAGCACATCGGCCAGCATCGCCTGCGCGCCGACCACGTCGCCGCCGCGTGCGATGATCGCGCGAAGCTGCCGCTCCGCCGCGTCCAACTGGCCGCGCTGGACCGCCGTCCGCGCTGCTGCGTAATCCTCGCCCACGCTGGCGCCTGACAACGCCTGCTCCCACCGCGCCTTGTGCTCCGGGTCGGCGGCGATGGCGCGCGACAACAGCGTCCGCGCCTCGGCGGCGTTCCCCTGGCGCAGCCGAACCAACCCGAGGCCACCGAGTGCATCGGGGTCCTGCGGGTTCTTCGCCAATGCAGCCTGGAAGTCCGCTTCGGCTTCCTTGATCTGGCCGCTGTTGAGTGCCGCGAACCCGGCACTGCGCGTTGCGGCGGCCTCGTCGGCCGGCGTGCGGCGTGGATTGCGCGCCTGCTCCATCAGCGCACTGATTCCCCCGTCGCTCGGATGGCCGGTCAGCCAGCCCTGATAGGCCGGAATGCTGGGAGCATCGATCGGCAGCCATTCCAGTGCCTGCCGCCACGCCTTGCCTGCGGCCGAGGCAATCTCGGGGTTCTGCGCGAGCGCGGCCAACCGCCTTATGCCTTCGACACGGGTCGGCTCCTGGTAGGTGAGCAGTTGGGCGTATGCCAGCTGGGCGCGCAGGTTGTTTGGATTGGCCGCCACCACACGGGCCAGCCCGGCCTGCGCGGCCTCGCTGCCGCCCTGGGTTCCGGCGAGCGTCTCGTAGTACTCGACCGCCAGGCCGGCGGGCGGCTCGCTGCCGCGGAACAGACGCTGATAGCGTGCGATCGCCTCCGCGTTGTGTCCCTCCTGCGCCAGCCGGCGCGCCTCGGCCAGTCCGGCAGGATCGACACTTCCCTGACGGATCGCCTGTTCCGCCGCGGCAATGCGCGGGTCGTCCGGACGCACCGCCCGCAGACGCGTCAGGCTGGCCTGCGCCGCGGCGCGATCCCCCCGCTCGGCCTGAAGCTGGGCGACCAGCCCGAGCGCATCGGCATTGTCCGGCTCCAACAGCAACAGGCGGTCCAGTGCGCGTTCTGCATCCTGCGGACGGTTCTGTGCATGCCAGAAGTTCGCCTGATCCAGCAGCACCTTTGCCGCCGCGCTCGGTGTCGCCGTACCGGGGACCGCGGTGGCGGGCAGCGCGCCGGGCGCCTGCGCATGAGCGCCGGCAGCAAGCGCGGCAAGCAGTGCGGCAGAACGCGCGGCAGAACGCGCGGCAGATCGGATCATGACATCACCCTGGCGGCGCTCGCCGGCGTGCGACGCGCTGGCTGGCCTGCCATCGGAACACCCGGTAGAGGCAGGTTCCCATGACCGCCGCCGCAATCAGCATGGTGACGAAAATCTCTGTCGGTTGGTCCTGCAGCCACCATTCGGGCCACAGCCAGATCGGGAGGTCGCCAACCGTGTAAGTTCCACCGCCGCGATAGGCCGTGAGGGTTCCACCCGCCAGCAAAGCAAGATCACCCTGTATGTTCGGCGCCTGCCTCGCGTTGCGCATCGCCTCGACCATCGCCTCCAGCCCCTGCGGTGAGCCGGCCAGCAGCGCCACGACCGAGCGCCCATGACCCTCCGGCGCCTGTGCGCCAATCAGCACGGCGGTTCCTTCGCCCAACGGACTGGTCAATGCCGCCGCTGCCGACTGCCGCACGTCGTCGCTACGGTCACCGAACAGATGCCACACAGTCCCCAGACGACCGGGCAGCAGTACATGCAAGCTGTCGCCATCAACGCGATAAGGGCTGCGCGCAAGCAGCCCGGATGCGGCGCCGAGATGTGCCAGTGTGCCGATCACCAGCAGATCCTTGGCGGGCAACGGCGACAACTCGTTCGGCCGGAGCACGCTGATCCGATTGACCGGCTGAAAGGTCAGCGCGCCGAGGTTTCCCATCAGATCAAGGAAAGCGTTCACTTCCACCGGGGTTGGCTGCTGCGGCAGCACCACCGCGGTCTCTGACAGATCCGCCATGCGGGTGAACGGAAAGCCGGAGTTGACGAAGAATGCCAGGTTGGGGAGCGTCGTGAAGTGGTAGGCCGAGCTGAGATCGAGCGTAGAACTCTGATCGACCGACATGTGCAGGTCTTCCGGGATCGCCGTGCAATCACCGCGGTGCATCGGCCGCGCGTCGAAGAAAAGTTGCAGGTCGTTCTCCCCGAACACGGTGTAGAGCGGTACCGGTGTCGATCCGTTCCGCACGGGCTGCGAGTACCCCAGGTTTCGCATCAGCCAGTCGCGTGTGGTGTCCGCCGGCGCCAGCGAAAAGCTCTGCAGGAAGATGCTGTTGATGCTGACGTCCAGCCTCGACGCCGCCACGTCCACCACCGGACCGGGTGGCGCGCGAAAACTTATGTCCGCCTGGAATGGACGGCGCCGCCAGGTGTAGAGATCAGGAGCGGTGCGGAACGGCACGTGAAAGGTGCCGGGCACGTAGCCGGTACCCTGCAGGACCGACGCATCGACCAGCTCACCGAACTGCACCGGCCGGTCAGTGGAAATCCAGGCCGGCGCGTCATACGGCTTGCGCACCGGCAGGGCGATGGCCTGCGCATTGGCTTTTTCCCCGCTCAGTAACCGGCTGCCCAGGGAGAGCGTGTTGGCGGCGGCGATGGTTTCGGCGGCGGTGCGGCCGGCGACGACCAGCAGCGTGGCCAGCTTGTCATTTGGATTGGCGATCTCGGCGATCGTGGGGCCGTTTATCGCCGGCAGACCGAGCCCAGCCGGCGCGTCGCGGCCGACGATAACCAGCACTGCATTGCCTTCCTGCGGCGGTTCGGCCGCGACCGGAAAGCTTGCGCCGCGGAAATCGGTGAGCTTGCCGAACCAGGAAGCGACGATCGCCGCCGCCTGCAACGTCTCGTTGGTCGGGTTGGCGGACAGCACGAACGGCAGCACAAGTTTCTGCCGCACATTCTCATCGAACATCGGCAGCGGCAGTTTCGCCAGGTCCCGGCGCGGCGGCAGGCGCGCCATGGTCAGTGTGAGCGTGGAGGAGTTGGAGATCGTCGCCCACAGCAGGCCGCTGAGCGGATCATTGCAATCCGGCGTATAACGGCCCGTGAAGCGGAAGTTCAGCCGGTTGCGATCCTGAAAGAACACCGGGTTGACCGGCATTTCCAGCGGGCCGAATTCGGGGCGGTTCGCATTCACCGGGATCGTGCCGACATACTGCTCGTTCAGCGTTACCGTGACGTTGCTGAAATCGGGGAGCAGCGCCGGCGACATCGCGCCGCCCAGCGACAGGCGCGCGTCGGTCACGACCTCGTCGCCGCGGACGCCGAACAGGAGACCCTGGATCGTGCTGGTGCCGCGCATGGTCATGGGCCCCGACGCGCCAAGATCGCGCAGGGCGAACACCACGGTGCGTGTATCGCTTGCCGGCTGCGCCGGCGCGGTCTCTGCCGCGGACGGCAACCGGATCGGCGGCTGTGGCGCCGGCAGCGCCGGCAACGGTACGTTCGGCAGAGTGACTGCCGGCGCCGCCGGTTGTGCGTGCAGCCGCGGCGGCACGCCGAACAATCCGCAGAGCAGGAGCACAATGACGCCCGCGCCGCTGCGCGGACGCAGCAGCAGGCTCTGACGCGCCAGGGTGGCATCCGTCGCCGGCGTCCTTGACGGCGCCGTCGGCAAATCCGAGATCGCGATCGAACGTCCGCGCGGGCGGAACAGGCCACCGATGCTGACCAGCACGTGCCAGAAACTGGCCACTGGCCGGTCCACCGGATAGCGGTTCCAGTCCGTCCAGGCGTCGGCTCGTCCGAATACGAGTTGCGCCACCAGGCTTTCGTCAGCGATATCCGCAGGCTGCCACCGTACCTGCAGGAACTGCCGGCCCCAGCGTTCGATCAGCGCCGGCAACTGCAACCGCTCGCCACCCAGGGAGAATTCAAGCTCGATCTTCGAACCAGGCTCGACGCCCGCGGGCCGATCCATGATCAACGCGCAGCCGCCAAGCGAGAGGTTGTGGCTGTTGCCCTGTATGGCGCGACCGTCCGGCAGCCAGGCCACCACGGGAAGGCGTGCCCGAATGCGTGCGCGATTGCGGATCTGCCGCGTCTCCCGCCCGACCGCGATGGCCGCAAGCACGACCACAAGGCTGAACGTCACCCAGATCGAGTTCAACAGCAGCGCCTGGAACTCCAGCCTGGTGGTGTCTTGCAGCAGCAGGCCGAACAGCCCGCGTCCGAGACCCACGACCAGGATGCCGCACAGGACCAGGTTCGGGTAAACGGCGGACATGTCGAAGTAGCCGCTGCCGAGCAGACCGCCCTTGTCGGTGACATTGAATTGGCCGCGCCGTGGGCTGATCATCGTAACGAAGGTGATACGGATAAGAAACAGCGCCAGCACCGTCTCGTAGATCTCGCTCCAGAATGAATGCCGCCAGTTCCCCTGGATGCGTGCGTTGGTCGCTATCGAGTGGAAGAGGTGCGGCAGAGCATAGGCACTGATCGCAAGCGGCGACGCGGCGATGATGTTCTGGTTGAACAGCAACAAGGCCAGGGGCGCCGTCAAGAATACGATGCGTGGCAACGCGAAGAAAAAGTGCCCCATGGCGTTGAGGTAACAGAGACGTTGACCGATCCTCAGGCCCGGACCGAGCATCGGGTTGTCCAGCCGAAAAATCTGCAGCATCCCACGCGCCCAGCGCATCCGCTGGCCGACATGCAGGATCAGCCGCTCGGTTGCGAGACCGGCAGCCAGCGGCAGTTTCAGATAGGCCGATTGCCAGCCCTTCCGGTGCAGGCGCAATGCGGTGTGGGCGTCCTCGGTCACGGTCTGGGTCGCGAAGCCGCCGATGGAGTCCAGGGCGGCCCGGCGGATCACCGCGCAGGAGCCGCAAAAGAATGCGGCATTCCAGAAGTCGTTGCCATCCTGCACCAGGCCATAGAAAAGATTGCCTTCCGGCGGCACACGGGTGCCGGCTGCCAGGTTCCGCTGGAAGGGATCAGGCGAGTAGAAATGGTGCGGCGTCTGAATGAACGCCATCTGCGGTTCGCGCACGAGCCAGCCCAGCGTCAACTGCATGAAGGCGCGCGTTGGTACGTGGTCGCAGTCGAATACGGCGATGAATTCACCGTTCGTCAGCGTCATCGCGTGATTGAGGTTGCCGGCCTTGGCGTGCGCATTGTCCGGCCGAATGATGTAGCCGGCGCCGCAGCTTTCGGCGAAATCGCGGAACTCCTGTCGCCGCCCGTCATCGAGTATGTACACCCGCAGCTTGTCATGCGGCCAGTCGATCGCCATCGCGGCCAGCACCGTGGCGCGCACGAGCGACAGGTCCTCATTGTAGGTCGGCACATAGACATCGATCGTCGGCCAGATCGTTGGATCGGCGGGCAACGGTACCGGCTTGCGCTCCAGCGGCCAGACGGTCTGGATGTAGCCCAATGCCATCACGATGATCGCGTACGCCTCCGCCATCGCCAGCCCGGTGGCGAGCACACCTTGCGGCAGCGTGTTGAATTCGAGCGTTTCCGTGAAGCGCCATACGATGTAGCGCAACGATACGACCGCCGAGAGCATGGTGAGACACAGTGTCATCTGCCGCCCGGAGATGCGATTGCAGATGAGGAATGCCGCCGCGGTGGCACACGCCAGGGCGGTTTGCTGCAGCGGATTCAGATTGACCGCCGCGACGGCGCACACCAGCGTAAGGCCGGTCATGGCGAGAATGGCGATGGCGATCCATTCCAGGACCCTCGGGGTCGTGGGGCTGCCCAACAGCAGGTGCAGGAACAATCGCCTCATGCCCGGAACCGCGACATCCAGCCTTCGGCGGGCCGGCCGGCCGCGGCCGGCTGCGATTGCACAAGGCGGCCGAGAATAGCCCGGGTGATCGCGCCGATATCCTGCGTCGCCTTGGCAGCGGGCGCATATTCCGCCAGCACCTTTTGCGCCGCCACCGCCTCGGCCACGTGCTCGTCCCGATAGACGATGCCGAGCAGACGCGTGCCGAGGTGATTGGATGCGGCTTCGGCGATGGCACCGCCCAGACGGGTTCGCGGGTCGAACTGGTTCAGGATGAAGCCCTGATTGGCACGTTGCGCCGAATCGCGGTCGTTGTTGGCGGCACCGTAGATGACGCCACTCTCGAGGGCGGGGATCAGCGACACCGACGTGGCATCCACCTGAAGTACCGTAAGCAGCAGATCGGTCATCGGCAGCAGGGCGGCCAGCAACGGCGACGGCCCCGGCGCGGTGTCCACGACCAGACAGATCTGCGGATTTGCCAGCATCTCGCGGACCGGGCGGTGCAGCAGTGCGGGGCACTGTGTAACGGTCGCAGCGAGCGCCATCGCACTTGGCATGTCGGTCGAGCCGTACGCGAGCAGCGCGACGCCACTCGCGGTCTGATGCAATGACGCGCGCCAGTCCGATTGCTGGATCAACCCGTTGGTAAAGCCCCTCTTGTCGCCCAATGCGACACCGAAGTGCAGCCGAAGGGTGTTCTGCGGATCGAGATCAAGCGCTATCACCTTCTGGCCCGCTCGCGACAGGCCACTGGCGACGTTGGCAGCGAGCGTGGTCTTGCCAACTCCACCTTTGGGCGAGGCGAAGCAGATCAGAGCCATGCGTCACACTGCGTCACGGGTCCTGTCGAGCGGGCAATGAAGGCTCTTGCGGTCGGGTGATAAGATCTGCCCATTTTTCAAAGGCGACGGAACAGATCCTGCAATAATCCAGGTCGCGACTGTGCTGGCTGCTCCGGCCGGGTCGGTTCAGCGCGCAACATGCGGAACACGACGGCGAGCGGGGTGCTGCGGACCGTTGGTTCGGGTGCCGTCCGGGCGGGATCGGCGCCGCGCCAGGCACTTCCTGAGATGGGAGATGCTGGGTCGCGTGTCCCCGTCGCCGCCACCGGCAATGGCAGGATCTCGGCACTCTGTGCAGGGGGCGTAGCACCTGTGCCGGACTTCACCATCGAGGGTGAGGAAGCCGGGAGCGGCCCCGGGATACCGGCCGTTCCGGGTAACGCGGCCAACAGCAGCGGGAACGCCGCCGCTGTGCCCTCGCTCCCGGCAGGCGCATCCGGCGGTGGCGACGCAGGCCGGAATGTTCGATAAGCCATCGACGGCGCACCGAACGCGGCGATGGCACGCTCGACATCCGTGTCGCTTGTCGCGGCCACATCTGCCCCCTTTGTGCAATGATGATCCGCAAGCTGAATGATGCCGCCCGAGTTTTCGGGCCAACTCCAACAGGATCGCCAATAACGCGGTAAATGGAAATCTCCCCAAATGCAAATAAATCTTGACGCGGTTCCGTCAACCAACCTCTGAGATCACTTTGTGAAATCGGACTTATTCAAACTTGATGGGTTTCCTGCCAGGCAAGTCGTGACAAAAGTATCAATGCAGCGTCATAATACATCTTGGCATTCGTGACAGGCGGCAGATCGGGCTTTTCTCGAAGCGCCATGGCCGCCCGAGTGACCTGCGCGACAGCCGCAATACCCATGGTGGCCCGATAGGGCGCCGTCTCGTTCGTGACGAGGTCCACCCAGGCCGGAAACGCATCGTCAGGAAATGCAGACCAATAGCGATCCATCGCACGTTGCAGCCGCCCGACCGGGCGATTTTGCCAAGTGTACCAAAGCGGGACCCGGATCGCGTCGAACCCAAAGCGTGGTGGCCATCCGGACGCAGGGGCCAGGGTCAGGTCGGTTCTGCTGATGCGTAGCCAGTCCGGCGGCAACTCCCATTTGCCAAAGCGGCCGCGATCGATCAGAGCCTCGCCGTCCCGCTGCAGACGCTCCCATTGCGCTGAAGGCACCAGCTTCGCCAACTCCGCGATCATGGGGAACGCATAGTAGGAAGGATTGATGATGATCGCAGCCTTGGTCTCGAAGCCCTGCAGGCCAGGCAGCAGCACGATCCGCGTGCCGGCCGGGCGCACGAGTTGTGACAGGATGTCGCGGGCGATCGCGGCAAACTCGTGCAGATAAGCCGGCAGTCCCCAACGGCGGCCTGCCCGCGCGAGGGCGGCCGCAATGAAAATGTCGCCATCGGTCGCGTTGTTGAGGTCGCGCTCCGACGGCTGGTTCGTCGGGATGAAGCGCCAGATGTGCAGCGCATCATTTGGACGCCGCAGCGACCGTTTCGTCCAGTTATAGATGCGATCGAAACAGGCGCGATCATCAAATGCGACAGCAAAGATCAGCCCCCATCCCTGGCCCTCGCTGTGAGACACGCCGTCATTGCCATTATCGACAACCCGGCCGTCTTCGGACACAAATCGCGTCTTGAAATCTGTCCAGTCCTCACTGACTGGCACATCGGCGCGCGCCGCCGTGAGCCAGTTTGCACTCACGCCGCCGAGCGCAGCGGTCAGGACCGAACGGCGCAACATCCGGACGGAATCCCCAGGTTATGGAATAAGTGCAAAATTTTGGCATTTGGATTTGCCGCTCCATAATTAGGTCACCGGCCCTTTGGCGGGTTTCACCCGACGGCTTGCACGCGCGCCGGCTCCATTCGCCATCCAAAGCAAATGAAGCGATATCGCATATCTCGACGCGAACAAAGTCCTTTCGGGTGCGTGCATTGACAGAAGCCGGCGCTGTATCGACCCGTGGCTGCAACCCGACCTTTATTGGCACGACCGCGGCGGGAGCATATGCTGGCGGCCCGCAAGAGCGGGTCGCGCCGGATACGCGACCGCATCCGTCAGGACCATCATTGCCGCCGCCTGGCTGACCGCCGCCAGATGGAACCGGATGAGGAGCCGCCCGCATGTGCCTTGGAATTCCAGCCCGGATCGTGCGGATCGACGATGAGGAGGCGATGCTCGCGACCGTCGAAGTGGCGGGCGTCCGACGCCAGGTGAACATCGTATGCATCGTGGACGACGAGCATCCGCCACAATCCTGCCTTGGAGACTGGGTGTTGCTGCATGTCGGGTTTGCCATGAGCAGGATCGACGAGGACGAGGCGGCCGAGACGCTGCGCGTTCTCTCGCAGCTTGGTGAAATTCAGGCGGAACTGGAGTCGATGCAATCGACCGACCCCGTCTGACGGGCCGAACTCGACCGCGTTCAATCCTGATATGTCGGTTCTGCGCCTCTCGGTCCGCATCGTGGCGAGTATGCAATTCAGGTGCGACTGGTCCGGCCGCAAAGTCCCGGCGACCGGCGGTGTGCCGTTCGCATAGAAGGCTCGAGATCCCGACCAGCCCGTGAGGGAAGGACGTTCGATCGTGACAACCGGAACCGGGTCCGCCTATGCCTGGGCGCGTCTGGGCATAGCCGGTACTGATCTCCACGCTCGGCGGCGTCAGCCTTTGGTCGGTGGTGGTCGTGCTGCCCGCGGTCCAGGCGGAATTCGGCGTCGACCGCGCCGCAGCGTCGTTGCCTTACACCTTGACGATGGTCGGGTTCGCCGTGGGCGGCGTGCTCATGGGCCGCCTGGCGGACCGGTTCGGCGTGATGTTGCCCGCCCTTATCGGAGCGGTCGCGCTCAGCATCGGCTATGTCGCCGCCGGCTATGCGACCAGCCTCTGGCAGTTCGCGCTGGCGCATGGGCTGCTGATCGGCCTGTTCGGCGGCGCCGCGACGTTCGGTCCGATCGTCGCCGACACATCGCTCTGGTTCACCCGCCGTCGCGGCATCGCGGTCGCGATCGCCGCTTCGGGCAACTATCTGGCAGGCACCGTCTGGCCGCCAATCGTGCAGCATTTTGTCCAGACGGTCGGCTGGCGGCAAACTCATATCGGCATCGGCGTGCTGTGCGCCATCACCATGATCCCGCTTGCGTTCGCGCTGCGCCGCAGGCCACCCGTTCTTCAACTCGGCACGGCCACGCCGCGTGCGACGCAGATGCAGGCCACGCTCGGCCTGTCGCCGACCGCATTGCAGATGCTGCTGTCGATTGCCGGTTTCGCCTGCTGTGTCGCGATGTCGATGCCACAGGTGCACATCGTCGCGTATTGCAGCGATCTCGGCTACGGCGTGTCGCGCGGCGCGCAAATGCTGTCGCTGATGCTGGGCCTCGGCATTGTCAGCCGCATCGGCTCCGGCTTCTTCGCCGACCGTTTCGGCGGACTGCCGACCCTGCTGGCGGGCTCCGCGGCGCAGATGCTGGCGCTGCTGCTCTACCTCGGATTCAGCGGCCTCACGTCGCTCTACGTGATTTCGGCGCTGTTCGGCCTGTTTCAGGGCGGCATCATCCCGAGCTACGCGATCATCATCCGGGAATACCTTCCGGCGCGCGAGGCCGGCATGCGTTTCGGAATGGTGATCATGGCCACCTTGTTCGGAATGGCATTCGGTGGCTGGATATCCGGCATGATCTTCGATATCACCGGCTCCTACAGTGCCGCCTTCGCCAACGGCGCGCTGTGGAACCTGCTCAATCTCTGCATCGCGGTCGCCTTGTTGACGCGCGGGGTCAGGCGAACGGCGCCTGCCTGAACGAAAGGAAATGTGATGGACGCGAAACCTGAGGATGTCGGCCTTTCGTCCGAGCGGCTGGCACGCGTGAACGGCTGGGCGCAGCGTCTGGTGGACGATGGCAAACTCCCCGGTCTGACCACGATGGTCCTGCGTCACGGCAAGCTGGTGCATTTCAATACGTGTGGCCTGGCCGACGTCAAACGCGAGAAGCGATTGGCGCCGGATACGATCTTTCGCTTCTACTCGATGACCAAGCCGCTGACCTCGACCGCGATCATGATGCTGTATGAGGAAGGTCGCTTTCAGCTCGACGATCCGATCACACGCTTCCTGCCGTGCTTCAAGGACATGCGCGTGTCCGTCGGCGGCATGCGCGGCAAGCTGGAGACGGTGCCGGCGGAACGCGACATCACCTTTCGCGATCTGCTCACCCACACCTCGGGTCTGACCTATGGGTTCATGGAGGCCACGCCCGTCGATGCGCAATACCGTGATCGCGGCGTCGATTTTCAGACCTCCGACAAGACGCTGGCCGAAGTGGTCGAACTTGCCGCCGATGTTCCGTTGATCGCGCAGCCCGGCGCCGAGTGGAACTACAGCATCGCGACCGACGTTCTGGGTCATCTGGTCGCGGTGATCTCCGGCAAGCCGTTCGATGAGTTCCTGAGCGAGCGTGTGACCGGACCGCTTGGCATGACCGACACCGACTTCCATGTGCCGGCGGACAAGACCGCCCGGTTCGCGGCCAACTACACCTGTGCGGCGGATGGCCGGCTGATGCTGATCGACGATCCGGAAAAAAGCATCTTTGGCGCGCAGCGGAAGATCTGTTCGGGCGGCGGCGGCCTGCTGTCCACCGCCGGCGATTACATGCGCTTCTGCCGCATGATGTTGAACAAGGGCGAATTTGACGGCAAGCGGCTGCTCGGCCGCAAGACGGTCGAGCTGATGACGTCCAACCACCTGCGCGGCGACATGGCGGACATGGGTCAGCCGCGATTTTCCGAATCATCGTACAACGGCATCGGCTTTGGGCTTGGCTTCTCCGTCACGCTGGATCCTGCGAAGGCGCAGATACTTGGCTCGGCGGGCGAGTATGCCTGGGGCGGTGCGGCCAGCACCGCGTTCTGGATCGATCCCGCCGAGGACATGGCGGTGGTCATGCTGACGCAGCTCATGCCGTCCTCCACGTATCCGATCCGTCGCGAACTGCGCGTGTTGACGTATCAGGCAATCGTTGACTGAAGGGAGTACCAAACGCCAGGCCAGGTTGTCGGAGGACACATGACGCCATCGATCAATTCAGACCGGCTGTGGCAATCGATCATGGACATGGCGCGCATCGGACCCACGCCGGAAGGCGGCAGTTGCCGCCTTGCACTTTCGCCGGAGGATGCGCAGGCGCGCGCACTGCTGATGGAATGGTGCCGGCCGCTCAACCTCCGCTTCGAGCAGGATGCCATCGGCAACATGTTCCTCCGCCGCGAGGGAAAGGACGCGGCGGCGCATGCCGTGGCGTTTGGCAGCCACCTCGACACGGTGCCGACCGGCGGGCGGTTCGATGGCGTGTTCGGCGTGCTTGCCGGTCTGGAAGTGATGCGGGCACTTGATGAGGCAGGCATCCGCACACGCGCTCCGCTCGAACTGGTGAACTGGACCAACGAGGAGGGTAGCCGGTTTCGTCCGGCGATGATGGGCAGTCGGGTGCACGCCGCCGACATGGTGCTGGAGGACGCGTTGGCCGTCAGAGACGACGAGGGCATCCGCGTGGACGAGGCCCTTCAGGCGAGCGGCCAGGCGGGTCCGCTGACACCGTCGCCGCGCGGCTGGGGATGCTGGCTGGAGGCGCACATCGAACAAGGGCCCGTGATGGAAGCGACCGGTGCCGACATCGGCGTCGTCACCGGCACGATGCACGCGCGTTATTTCCAGCTTGCCGTGACCGGCGAACCGAGCCATGTCGGCCCGACCACGATGGATCGGCGGCGCGACAGCCTGGCTGCGACGGCGGAAATCATACTCGCGGTCGAACGCATCGCTCTCGCCGCGGAACCGTCGGGCCGCGCTTCCGCCACGTGGATCGAGAATTTTCCCAATGCACGCGGCAACGTGGCGAACATCACCTGGCTGCACTGCGATGTGCGGCACGAGCAGGCCGAGCGGGCCGCCGCGATGGAGCGCGAACTGCGCGAGATCCTGGACGACATCGCGAAGCGTCGGCGGGTCAGGATCGACGTCGATCCTTACACAACTTTCGGGCCCATCGTATTTGATTCGGCAATCGGCGACCTGCTGCGTCAAAAGGCTGCGGCGCGCCAACTTGCAACGCGCGACATGATCGCGGCCGCCGGTCACGATTCGGTTCTCATCGCGCCGCTGTGCCCCAGTGCGATGCTGTTCGTCCCCAGCGTCGGCGGTATCACTCACAATCCGCGCGAATATTCGACGCAGGAGCAGGTGGCACGCGGAGCCCAGGTACTGCTGGGCGCGATCATGGAGCTGGCAGGATAGGATCGGCACATGCGCGTCATGCTGCTCGATAAACCGCGGCAGCCGCTCCGTCTGGCGGCCGTCGCGGTGCCCACACCCGGGGCGGGCCAAATCCTGATACGCGTGCACGCCTGCGCCGTTTGCCGGACCGACCTCCATGTGGTGGATGGCGAACTCGACCAGCCGAAGCTGCCGCTGGTTCCGGGCCATGAGATTGTCGGCAGCGTCGCGGCTCTGGGCGCGGACGTGGAGCGATTCCGTATCGGCGATCGCGTCGGCGTGCCGTGGCTGGGGTGGACCTGTGGGATTTGCGATTTCTGCCGATCGGGGCAAGAGAATCTGTGCGCACAGGCTCGCTTCACCGGCTACCAGATCGACGGCGGCTACGGCGATTACACCGTGGCCGATCAGCGCTTCTGCTTCGCGCTGCCAGGCGGCTACACCGACATGGAAGCGGCGCCGCTGTTGTGTGCCGGATTGATCGGCTACCGCTCGCTGCGCATGGCCGGCGAGGCACGCCGGCTCGGTCTCTACGGCTTTGGCGCAGCGGCGCATATCATTGCGCAGGTGGCGCGTTGGCAGGGCCGCGCCGTGTTCGCCTTCACCAGCCCCGGCGACACCGAGGCACAGACATTCGCCCGCGAGCTTGGCGCGGTCTGGACCGGCGGTTCCGACCAGACGCCGCCGGAACGGTTGGATGCGGCGATCATCTTCGCGCCTGTTGGGCCCTTGGTTCCCGCGGCGCTGCGGGCCGTCGAACGTGGTGGAACGGTGGTGTGCGCCGGCATCCACATGAGCCCAATCCCGAGTTTCTCCTACGACATCCTGTGGGGAGAACGGGTGTTGCGTTCGGTCGCCAATCTCACGCGCCGCGATGCCGAGGAGTTCCTTGAATTGGCGCCGAAGATTCCGGTGAAGTCGCGTCCGCTGCCCTATCCGCTCGAGCAGGCGAACGTCGCGCTGGACGACCTGCGCGCGGGCCGTCTGCAAGGCGCGGCGGTGCTGCAAATCTAATCCTTCAGCGCGTTGACGCCCCGATGCCTCACGCCTAGCGTGCGCCGCATCCGTGCGACGAAGGGAACGCCCATATGGCAAACAAGCTCAAGCAGCGAATTCAGTCGGGAAAAGCCGCCGTCAACGGCTGGCTCGCCATCCCGTCCGGTTTTTCAGCCGAGGTGATGGCACAATGCGGCTGGGACAGCGTGACCGTGGACATGCAGCACGGCGTGCAGGATTACCAGTCGATGGTGCAATGCTTCCAGGCAATGACGGCGCATCCGATCACGCCGCTGGTGCGCGTGCCGTGGAACGAACCGGGCATCATCGGCAAGGTGCTGGACGGCGGCGCGTGGGGCGTGATCTGCCCGATGGTGAACAACAGGGCGGAAGCGCAGGCGTTGGCGACATCCTGTCTGTATCCTCCGGCCGGCAAGCGCAGCAACGGCCCGATCCGCGCCGCGATGTACGGCGAAGCGTCGAACTACCAGAAAACCGCCAATGACGAAGTGCTGGTGATCCCGATGATCGAGACGCAGGAAGGCATCGACAACATCGACGAGATCCTGTCCGTGCCGGGGATCAGCGGCATCTATATCGGTCCTTCCGACATGGGGCTGTCGCTCGGCCTGATTCCAATCCTCGATCGCGAGGAGCCGCAGATCCTTGCCATCTACGAGAAACTGCTCGCGTCCTGCAAACGTCATGGCAAGTTTGCCGGCATCCACAACGGTACCGGCACGTATGCCGGGCGGATGATCCAGATGGGCTTCCGCTTGGTGACCATCGCCAATGACAGCGGCCTCATGGCGCGCGCGGCACGCGCGGAGGTCGCGTCGACGCGCAAGGCGGGAGGCGAAGCTGCGAGCTAGGTTTTGACGGTCCGTCGGCCGCGGGCACGAAGCGCCCACGGCCGACTTGATTCCAAGGAGTGCCTGCCATGGCCCCGCCGCCCGTCATCCGCCTGCATCCCGACGATAGTGTGGTGATCGCGCGTGCAACCTTGCTGCCCGGTGCGCCTGTTGTCGATGCTGTGGTTGCGGCGGAACGCATTCCCGCCGGGCACAAGGTCGCGGTGCGTTCGATCGCGGTGGGCGAGCCGGTACGACGCTATGGCCAGATCATCGGCTTTGCCTCGAAGGCGATCGCCCCGGGCCAGCACGTGCATGTGCAGAACTGCGAGATGGGCGATTTTGCCAAGGACTACGCCTACGGTGTTGACGCGAGGCCGACAGACACTGCCAACACGCCGGCCTGCTTCCAGGGCATCCGTCGGCCCGATGGCCGCGTGGCGACGCGCAACTATATCGGCATCCTGACATCGGTGAACTGTTCGGCGCATGTCGCGGGACTGATCGCCGACATGTTCCGTCGCAACCCGTTCACCGGCGATGATCCGCTGGCGGAATTTCCCAACGTCGATGGCGTGGTGGCACTGACGCACAAGACCGGCTGCGGCATGACCGAGGCCGAACCGCTGCGCGTGCTGCGTCGCACGCTGGCGGGCTATGCGCGTCATGCCAATTTCTCCCATGTGGTCGTGCTGGGGCTCGGCTGCGAAGTGAACCAGATCCGCGGTCTGATGAAGGAGCAGCGCCTGTCCGGACGCATCCGCAACATGGACATCCAGTCGATGGGCGGCACGCGCAAGACTGTCGAAGGCGGCGTTGCGTTCGTGAAGGAGGTTCTGGCAGAGGCGAACGAAGTTCATCGCGAACCGGTGCCGGCGAGCGAGCTGACGGTGGCGCTGCAGTGCGGTGGCTCAGACGGTTATTCGGGTGTATCGGCCAACCCGGCGCTTGGTGCGGCGAGCGATCTTCTGGTACGGCATGGCGGCACGGTGATCCTGTCGGAAACGCCCGAGACATACGGCGCCGAGCATCTGCTGACGCGACGCGCGGTTTCTCCCCAAGTTGGCGAGAAGCTGGTGGCGTTGATGCGCTGGTGGGAGGATTACACGCGACGCGAAGGCGCGGAGATGAACGCCAATCCGTCACCGGGCAACAAGGCTGGCGGGCTCACCACAATTTTGGAAAAATCGCTTGGCGCGATGGCAAAGGCGGGCAGTACGAACCTGGTCGATGTCGTGCAGTATGCCGAAGCGGTGACGGCGAAGGGCTTCGTGTTCATGGACACGCCTGGCTACGATCCGGTGTCGGCGACGGGACAGGTGGCGGGCGGCGCCAATCTGGTGTGCTTCACCACCGGCCGCGGCAGCGTGTTCGGCTGCAAGCCGTCGCCGTCGATCAAGCTTGCGACCAACACCCCCATGTACCAGCGCATGGAGGACGACATGGACGTGAACTGCGGCATGATCCTGGATGGCGACGAAAGCGTGCAGGAATGCGGCCAGCGGATTTTCGAACTGATGCTGCGCGTCGCATCGGGTGAGCGGACCAAAAGCGAGCAGTTCGATTTCGGCGTGGCGGAGTTTGCACCGTGGGTGCTCGGCGCGACGATGTAACCGCATCCCTCGATCGGCCTCTGGGCCGTGGTCCAATTTCCCGCTACGCTGCCCCCACGCCGCCACCACAGAAGGGAGTAGCCCATGAACGCGCAGACCAAAGGCCGGATCCGTCACGTCGCGCTCAGCGTCGAGGATCCCTGGGAGACCGCCGAATTCTACAAGCAGGCCGTGGGCCTTCAGGAAGTCACCGAGCTCGACGGCCCCTTGGCCGAGGGTGTGTTTCTGACCGACGGGGTGGTAAACCTCGCCATCCTGCACTTCAAGAGCGACGAGGCCGCGCAAGGCACCGGCAAGGATTTCGTCGGCATCCATCACATCGGCTTCTGGGTTGATGACGTGGTCGAACAAGGCAAGATCGCGCGCAACGCCGGTGCCACCTGGATCATGGGCGATCCAAACAATCCGGACGGCTACGAGGTGAAGCACACCGACCTGTCAGGCATCATTTTCGACATCGCCGCACACGGCTGGGCCGGCTCGCAGAAGAACCCGGGCTCCGAAGACAACGTCGTGCACCCGAATCCGCGGCGGCGTTTGGCGAAGTTTGACGAGAGGCGTGCGCGCGCCCAGGCGAAGATCGCATCGCTGCGTGCCAAAGAGGTCGTCGCCGCAGCCGAGTGAGCGGCGGGCGGGACGCCGGAGTCCGCTATCCGGCGTCCCTCGCCGCCAAGCGCCGTATGAAGTCCTGGTTCCACCGCACATAGCCTGGCTGCACGACCGCCAGCCGATCGCGCAGCACGGCATGCGCATCCGCCAGCCGGTAGAACGGAATCGACGGATACAGATGGTGCTCGGCGTGGAACGGCATGTTCCACATCAGCAGCCGCACCACCGGATTGGTCAGCGTGGTGCGCGTGTTGGTGAGCCCGTTACGGTCCTGTGTGCAGCCGGTGTGTTCGGTCAACAGATAGGCACGCAGGATCGGCTGCCCGATGAGCTGCGGACCGATCCAGAAGACAAACGGCGTGGCCCAGCCGAACAGCATTGCCGCGACCACCGAGCCGCCCACCATCGTCAGGCTCATGGCCCGCACACTCAGCACCACTCGGTCGCGCACCGCATCGCCCACGTAGGGAAAGGCGCTGAGATCACCGCGCCAGCAATCGGCAATGACGCGCAGCCGCAGGCGCCAATACGGGATTCCCAACACGCGCCAGACGTAGCCGGCGAGATCGGCTGGAGGCGGGGTGTCCAGTTCCGGATCGCGACCGGGAACCTGCGTGTGGCGGTGATGTGCCAAATGGAATGCCGCATAGAACTGCGCATTCAACAATGAGGGGCACGCGGTGAGCCAGCCAACGATGGCATTGGCCCGGCGCGAGGCGAAGGCGGTCTGGTGCATCGTCTCGTGCGCGGGTGCGAACAGCGCAACCTGCACGATGCCAAACACCAGAATCGCGGGCAGCAGCATCCAGGGCCCGGCAACGGCGACCAGCCAACCGCACCCAAACAGCAACCCAGCGTGAACGCCGAGGCGCACGGTTCCGTCGGCATTTGTCCTGCCCGAAAGTGCGCGCAACGCCGCTGGGTCGAGAACCCGATCTGTTACCAAGGTCATGAGCAAAACTGCATGCAATCCGTGAGCCATCAATCGGGTGGCGGCCAGGCGAGCAGGGGTCGGCCGTCGAAAACAGCGACCGGCCGAAGCGTTCGGCCGCCGTGTCGTATCGCGCTATCCGGCAATTGTGCAAGGCTCGCGAACGCACGGCCAAGCTCGGCCGGCACGCGTCCGGAATGATCGGGCGCCAGGATCAGCAGGTCGTTGCCGATGAACTGCGCGGGGGGATAGGCAATGCCAAACTGCCGGCAATCGCGGTTCAGACAGAGCGTCGTCACATCGGGGCCGAGCGCATAGGCGATCTTTCCCGCATCGCGCCAGTTCGGCACGCCGACGATGGAGCCAGGACGCAGCAGACTACGCGTGGCCAGGTCATCGCGCAATGAGGTCCAGTCGATGGCATCGATGGATGGATCATTGTGCGTGAACACCGCGACAACAGGATGCAGCCAGTCGAAGCGGACCTGCGTGGCGACGATCGCCGCCGCTGCCGTACCAAACGCCGCAGTGCCAAACAGCAGGCGACGCACGATCGGCTGATCGAGCCGACGAGCGACAGCATCGCCAAGCAGCGGAAACAGCATCAGGTAGCCCGGCGCGGCCCAGTGGAACAGCACGCGCTGGCTCGACCATGCGGAGACCAGTGCAAATGTCAGGATAGGCGGTGCCGCGAGGCAGCACACCAGCCATGATCGCCAGTCGGCCGCACCACGACGGATGGCGACGACGAAGACCGCCATCATCGGCAGCCAGATCCATGGCAGCACAAACAGGGCCTCACCGGCGAGCGTGACAAATGGTGCGAACGGGCGGAAATGTGCGCCGCCGGCACGTCCGCCCTGGAAGGCAAACGACGCCCAACCGTGCGTCGCGTTCCAATACAGAACCGGAGCGAACACGAGCAGCGCGAGCAGCGCGGCAAGGTAAGGTGCGGGGCGCGCAAGCCAATGTCGGTGTTCCCGACTTGAAGCCAGGAACAGCACGACGCCCGCGATCGTCAGGATTGCCGAGTACTTCGAGAACAGCGCAAGGCCGGCGCAGAACCCTGCCGCGAGCCACCACCCCAGCGCGCCGCGGTTCAATGCGTGCACCAGGCAGAGCGCCGCACTTAGAAGGGCACAATCGAGCGGACCGTCCGGCAACACCCAGGTACCGGTGGTTACACCAAATACCGGCGAAAGGTTCAGCAGCACCGCGGCCCAGAGGCCCGCACGCCGATCTGCGATTGCGACGCCCAGTCGATACATCAGCCACGTCGAGACGGCGAACAGGATGACGAACGGCAGCCGCACGACAATTGGCGCCTCGACGCCGGTCAAATGCGCGGCGCCCCAGGCGAGCCACCATGATGCAGGGGGATGGTCGTAGTAACCGAGACTGAGCACGCGTCCGGCCGTGACCATGTAGCTCTCGTCCACGCCCAGACCGAGCGCGGCACCAAACGCGATGCGCAGCAGCCCCGTGCCGAGTATCAGCAGCCACACCGCCATGGTTGGGCTTGGCCCAGCCATCCGCCCTGCATTCATGCCGTTTGGATGACCGGATCAAGCCCGGCCATGACGCGGGCGGAAATCAGCCTTCCACGACGCGTTGGGTCTGCACGCCCAGGCCTTCGACGGAAAGCCGCATCACGTCGCCGGTTCGCAGGAACACCGGTTCGGGCTTTACGCCCTGTCCGACACCGGGCGGCGTGCCGGTGGCGATCACGTCGCCGGGATGCAGTGTCATGAAGTGACTGACATAGCTGACCAGCTTCACGACGCCGAAGATCATCGTCTTCGTCGTGCCGTTCTGCATGCGCTTGCCGTTCACTTCGGTCCACAACGGCAGGTTCTGCGGATCGGCGACTTCGTCCTTCGTGACCATCCACGGTCCCGTCGGGCCGAATGTGTCGCACCCCTTGCCTTTGTCCCAGGTCCCGGCGCGCTCCAACTGATACTCGCGCTCGCTCACGTCATTGCAGACGCAATAACCGGCGACATAATTCATCGCGTCATTCTCCGGCACGTAGCTCGCCTTCCTGCCGATCACAATGCCAAGCTCGACTTCCCAGTCGAGCTTCTTGGATCCGCGTGGCATCCTCACATCGTCGTTCGGTCCACACAGCGCGCCGAGCGATTTCAGGAAGATGATCGGTTCCTTCGGCACGGGCATTCCCGCTTCCGCCGCGTGGTCGGCGTAGTTCAGCCCGATGCAGATGTAGTTCACCGGCCGCGCCACGCAGGAACCCAGGCGCGCATCTGGATCGACCTTCGGCAGCGTGTTCGGGTTGATCGATGCGATCATCCTCAGCGCGGCGTCGGACAGCGCGAACCCGTCCACATCGCGCAGCACGGAGGCGAGGCAGCGGATTGTTCCGTCACGATCGAGCAGCCCGGGCTTTTCGGCGCCCGGTGGGCCATAACGCAGCAGCTTCATGTTCCTGTCCCCTTATAATGTGAGCCCGCCGTCGATGATGACGGCCTGTCCGGTGACGAATTGTGCGGCGTCCGACGCCAGATAGACGACAAGCGCGGCAATCTCCTCGGGTGTGCCAAGCCTGCCCATCGGCTGGCGCTCGACGAACGCCTGGCGCGCCGCATCGATGGAACCCGCCTGAGCAGCGTTGATCGCAATGCGTTCCTCAAGGCTCGGCGTGTGCACGGTGCCGGGGCAGATGCAGTTGCAACGAATGCCCTGCTTTATGTAATCCGTCGCCACCGATCGCGTCATGCCGATCACCGCCGCCTTGGTGGCGCTGTAGATGAAGCGGTTCGGCACGCCTTTGACGCTGCTGGCAACCGACGCAATGTTGATGATGACGCCATGACCCCGCGCGAGCATTCCCGGCAGGAACGCCTTCATGGTGCGGAACATCGAACGGACGTTCAGGTCGAATGCCAGCTCCCATTCATCCTCGGTCGCATCGAGCAGCGCGCCCTGATGCACGATGCCGGCGCAGTTGAACAGGATGTCGATCGGCCCCGCATCGATCTCGGCCCGTGCGATGTCGGCGGCATGCAGCACGTCGAGCTTTGCCGAGCGGATGCTGTCCGATGCGATCAGCCGCACCTTGGCCTCGTCGATGTCGGTCGCGATGACCCGTGCGCCTTCCGCTGCGAATGCCAGTGCCGTCTCCCGGCCGATGCCCTGGCCGGCGGCGGTGACGAAGGCGGTCTTGTCGGCGAGATGTTCAGGCATGGCAAACTCCCTGCTTGGTCAGAAGGCTCGACGGATGCGTCCCCAGTCCTCGATCGCGTGCTCCTGCCCGGGCGGGATGGAGAACACGACCTGTCCAAAACCTGCCCCCGCCAATGCGGCAACGCGCTGCTTCAGGTCGGCCTCGGTGCCGATGAACGAGGTGCGGCGGATCATCTCCGCGGTGATGTAGGGGCGTTCGTCGGGACGCACGAACATCAGATGGCCGCGGTGGTTGGATAGATAATACGCGTCCTTTGGTTCGAAGCGCCGCGCATGCTCGATGTAGCGCGCGGCAGCATCGGCGAACTCCGGCAGCATCGCGAGCGGCGCGGGATAGCCGGCCAATGCGGTGTCCGCCGCGCGATGCAGCAGCATGGCAGCACGCGGACCGGCCAATGCCAAGCCACGCGGACCATCGGCCGGCTCGCCCTCGTCCAGTACCGCGCCGCCGACCCAGGCGATCGCGGTGAGATCGTCGCGTGCGCGGCCCGCGTCCTGCCAGGCGATACGCATCTGCTCCAGCGTGGCAACACCGCGTTCGACGTCGGCGACGTTGTCGATCCATCCGGCGCCAAGCTTCGCGGTCAGTTTGCGCGCACGCGGGCCGGACGCGGCAATGCACAGCGGGATCGGATCGTGCGTGTTGACCAGGTCGAGTTCGGCGTTGAGGTAGCGGATCGGCCGGCGCTTGCCTTCGAGGGTTATGTCAACCGTTTCACCGCGCCACAGCGCCTGCACGATACGGATATATTCCTCCATGTCGGCGAGCTTGACCGCACCGAGCCCCATCGTGCGGCGACCGGTAAAGCCGGTGCTGACGCCGAACACGATACGTCCGGGCGCCAGCTTGTTCAGCGAGGCAAACGCGGTGGCGGCAACCGGTGCGATACGGTTGGAAGGGATCAGCACGCCGGTGCCAAGCTTGATCCGGGTGGTCTTCATTGCCGCCGCCGCGATGGCGACGAACGGGTCGGCATTCAGCATCTGGGTGTCGAAGAACCAGGCGTGGCTGAAGCCAAGCTCCTCCGCGCGGCGCACCAGGCGCCAGGAGTCCGCGGCTGTAGGGATGGCTATGCCGAATTGCACGAAGGTTCTCCTTGGACATTCTCGGTCAGATCAACGCGCCGGGAGCAGGCTGGCAATGCATTCCACAAAACGGGCGGATGCTTCGACAGCCGCCACGGCGTTGTCGCGCGGACGGCTCCGGCCCAAGTTCGCAGTCGCAAATCGCTTTGAGGTCACATGCCAGCAGCAAGAACTGTCGCAATTGCTTGTCGATGCGAGCCTCTCCTACCGTAAATCGTGTAAATTGACGAGGCGGTGACCTCTTCGAGCAGGAGACCGTAGGGGTTGATCAGGACTTGATCGTGCGGCCCGCGGCAGCATGCGGCGAGGTCGCATCGGGTCTGGCATTCATCGGCAAGCATCGGCGTGGAATTTGCCGTCGGCGATGACGCCATGGCTTCCTCCTGCAACAGCACGCGCGTGTCGGGAATCAGCGCATGCGCCTCGATCCGCTGTCAAGTCGGCGAGGACAAAAGTCTCTCTCTCGAACAGGCCTCGACAGTCCGTAGCTAACCGCTTACGGTCTTTCCCTTGCTCACCGCTGGCAAAGGTCAGCCAATCGGCTCTACGATGAGCGCCTTAGCAGTGGTTCCCCGTCAGGCAACGGGGCAAGCCTCGCCACACATCTGCTGTCACGGACTCAAAGGAGTACACGCCGTCATGCGCCATAATCGCCTGCGCGCGCTGCTTGCCGCCGGAGAACCCACGCTCGGCACGCATCTCCTTTCGACCTGGCCGACGCTGGTGGAACTGGTGGGTCAGGCCGGCAACTTCGACTATGTGGAATTCACCGCGGAATACTCGCCGTTTGACATGCACGACCTGGACAACCTCGGTCGCGCGCTGGAACTGAAGGACCTTGGCGGCATGATCAAGGTCGAACAGACCCAGTGGACCCATCAGGCGATGCGCGCGATC
This sequence comes from uncultured Alphaproteobacteria bacterium, assembly GCA_963812475.1. Taxonomy (GTDB): domain Bacteria; phylum Pseudomonadota; class Alphaproteobacteria; order Acetobacterales; family Acetobacteraceae; genus JAMXLO01. The sequence goes on along the minus strand of CAWEVI010000050.1, from coordinate 52,772 downwards.
GGCTCCGGCTTTCAAAGCGTGCTGTTCGCCGATCTGCGGACGGTCGCCGATGCGCAGGCCTGTGTGGCCGCGGTGCGCGCCGAGACGCCGGGGTCCGGCGGCCGGCTTGGTGTCGGCATGCGGCGCGACGTGGGCACCGTGCGGGAAGGTGGCTCGCCCGCCTATGTGGCCGCGCTGGACGAGGTGGTGATCGCCGTGATGGTCGAGAAGCGGGAATGCGTCGAGGACCTCGATGCCATCCTGTCGGTCAAAGGTCTCGACATGGTGCAGTTCGGCGCTTCGGACTACTCGATGAGCCTCGGCCTGACCGGCCAGCGCAATCATCCCGATGTGCTGAAGGCCGAGCGCAAGACCATCGAAACGGCGCTGAAGAAGGGCCTGCACCCGCGGGTGGAACTTGCAGACATCAAGCTGGCCGCGCCCTACATCGAAATGGGCGTGAAGCACTTCTGCATCGGCTGGGATGTCCGGGTCCTGCATGACTGGTGGCGCGTCAACGGCGAGGGCATGCGGGCCATGCTGACCGGTGCTCCGTCCGGCGCGGCCGATACCAAGGCCGCGCCTCCGTCCAGACAAAAGGTTGGAACGTATTAGCGGGCAGCGGCCCTGCGACGATTGTCCCTGCTGGCGTGAAGTCCATTGCGGCGTCAAACCGTCAACCACCCGGGGGCCTAATCTGTCGACGGCACGGAATGATGCTCATGCGCAATACGCCAATCGCCATCGATCTTGCGTAGTCCAATCGTCAGCCTGAACAGAAACCCTCCTGCCTCCGGAGGACCACTGAACGTGCCGGAGCCGCAGCGCATGATGGCGACGGCGAAGGCGACATCTTCGCCGGCGGTAACCGCAAGCTCCTCTACGTCAAACGCCTGCGACGGCTCGTGATACCTGAAGAACAGATCCCACGTTGCCTTGTATTCGTCCATGCCGCGCGACTGCAATGGCAACGGGACGTCGAACATCACGATGTCCTGCTCGTGATGGGCAAGAATGCCGGGAAGATCATGCCGGCGGACTGCGTCCGCCCACGCTTCGATAATCGCCTTGATTTGATTGTCGGCAGTTCCGGCTTGCTGCATCATGGCTGTCGCTCCTGCCTTTCACCAATGTGGATCCCCAGGACAAGACTGCGGATGGCCGCTCATCGTCTACCCCGAAACAGCATCTGGACGGGCTTGACCGTATCGACTGTGCGGTACACGAGTTTCGCCAGCAACCGACCCGCCGGTGAACGTGCGTGCAACCGACGCAATCGATCATGTCATGCTCATACGCCGCGAGGGCTGTCGTTCGTTCCATCTGGCCGTGCGCGATCGAGACCGGCGCGTCACGAAGAGTGGCGGCATCGACTGCCGCACTTCATCCTGTCGTTCACGCCCGATGTGCTGGGTGAGATGCACGGCGTGCTCGGACAGTTCTGGAGCCATCCGGACATGTCGGCCGCCGATGCAACGCGTCGGTTCGCGGCTATCGTTGCCGGCATCCCACGGTGACGCCCGGATTACAGTCGTGCCTCGCTGGACGGATCGAACAATGACACATGATCCGACAGCAATGACAACCGGACGCGCCCGCTCAGTCCGCGCGCCACCTGCGGCACAAGCCGGGCGGACAGCCGGTTCTGGTCGAACTGAAACCAACCGAGCGTATCTGCGCCCATCGGCTCCATGAACAGCGCCTCCGCGTCCATGGTCTGCGCGGATGGCTCATCGCGTGCAATCGCCACATGCTCGGGCCTTATGCCGACCACCACCTCCTGCCCGGCGGCCGGCGACGTGCGGAACCGGTAGCCATCGAGCGGCACACGAGTGGATCCGACCTGAACGGCGGGCGAATTCCCGGCGAGCAGCCGTCCGGGCAGGAAGTTCATGGCCGGTGATCCGACAAAGCTGGCGACGAACAGCGTGGCCGGTTCCTCGTATAGGTCATCCGGCGCGGCATATTGCTCGATGCGGCCGGCGCGCATGACGGCGATCCGCGTCGCCAGGGTCATTGCCTCGATCTGGTCGTGCGTCACATAGACGATCGTGGCGTCGAGTTCCTTGTGCAGGCGCTTCAGTTCGACGCGCATTTCGGTGCGCAGCTTGGCGTCGAGATTGGAGAGCGGTTCGTCGAACAGGAACACCTTGGCGTGCTGCACCAACGCGCGACCGATCGCGACACGCTGACGCTGGCCGCCGGAAAGCTGCGACGGCTTGCGGTCGAGCAACTCATGGATCTGGAGCAGCCGGGCGGCCCAATCGACCCGTCGCGCCACCTCCGGCCGCGGCACCGATCTGACGCGCAATCCAAACGACATGTTCTTGCGCACCGTCATGGTCGGGTACAACGCGTATGACTGAAACACCATGGCAATGCCGCGCTTGCTCGGCTCGCGGTGGGTCACGTCGGCGCCGTCGATCTCGATGATGCCGGCATCGGTGTCTTCCAGACCGGCGATGGCATTCAGCAGCGTGGACTTGCCGCAGCCGGACGGACCGAGCAGCACGGTGAAATCACCCGCTTCGATCGGCAGATCGATGTTCTTCAGAACCTGCAGGGGTCCGAAGGATTTGGACAGTCCGGAAACCGAGACGGCGGACATCTCAGCCCTTCACCGCACCGGCCGTGATGCCGCGCACGAAGTAGCGTCCCGAGGCGAAATAGATCAGCAACGGCGGCAGGGCCGTCAGCAATGCCGCCGCCGTGTTCACGTTGTATTCGATCACGCCGGTCGACGTCGTCGCGATGGCGTTGAGCTGGACAGTCATCGGCATGTTGTCCCGACCGGCGAAGATCAGCCCCAGGAGATAGTCGTTCCAGATGCCCGTGGTCTGCAGGATGGTCGCCACGATCAGGATGTTCACCGACATCGGCAGCATCACGAAGGCGAAGATGCGCCAGAACCCGGCACCATCGATTCGCGCCGCCTTGACCAGTTCATCCGGCAGTCCGATATAGAAGTTACGGAACAGCAGCGACATGACCGGCAGGCCGAACACGATGTGCACGGCGATGATGCCCGGCAACGAACTATAGATGCCGATCGTGCTGAACGTCTTCACCAGCGGATACAGAATCACCTGATACGGAATGAAGGCGCAGAACAGCAACAGCAGCATGATCACGTTCGCGCCCCGGATCCGCCAATGCGACAGGGCATAGCCGGTGACCGAACCCGCCATCACCGAGATGATGACGCTCGGGATCAGGATGCGGACGGAATTCCAGAAACCGACGCGGACGCCGCCGCAGTTCAAGCCGGTGCATGCCGATGACCACGCCTTGATCCACGCTGCGATACCCGGTGCGGACGGCAAGGTGAAGATGGAGAAGGTGCGCACCTCATCGGAGGTTTTGAGCGAAGTCGCAATCACCACCAACAGCGGGATCGAAAAGAACAGACAGATCCACACCAGCAGCGTGTAAAGGCCGATGCGCCCGACACGGGCGTTCCACCGCGCCGTCGTCATCGGTTCTTCCGGGCCAGCTCAAAATACAGATACGGCGATACGATCGCGAGCACCGACGCCAGCATGACCGTCGCCGCCGCCGATGCTTGGCCGATATTGGCGCGCTCGAACACGAAATCGACCACGAACTTGCCCGGCAGGTCCGAGGAGAATCCAGGGCCGCCGTTGGTCATTGCGACGACCAGATCGTAACTTTTGACCACGGCAATGGCGATCAGCACGACGCAGGTGACGATCAGCGGACGCAGCATCGGCAGGATGATGCTGACATAGGTGCGCCAGGTCGGGATGCCCTCGATCCGCGCCGCGCGCCAGATCTCCCGATCCACGCCGCGCAGTCCCGCCAGCATGATGGCCATGATCAGCCCGGACTGGTGCCAGATTCCCGCGAACACCAACGTGTAGATCGCGCGGTCGGGCTGGGTGATCCAGTCGAACACGAAGTCCGTCCAGCCGAGGTCGCGTCCGAGTTGCTGGACGCCGATTGTCGGACTGAGCAGCCATTGCCAGGTCAGTCCGGTGACGATGAACGAAATCGACAGCGGGTACAGCATGATGGTGCGGAAGATGCCCTCGCAGCGTACCGCGCGATCGAGCAACACGGCGAGCAGTACGCCGAGACCGAGGGTGCCGATGATGTCCAGCGCGCCGAACAGGAACATGTTGCTGTACGCCACCTGCCAGCGCGGGGTGGCGAACAGGCGATCATACTGTGCGGTGCCGGCGAACTTGTAGACCGGCAGCAGGAACGACCGTGTCATCGAGATGTAGACGGTCCAGGTGACGCTGCCATAGAAGCAGAACACCATCACCAGGATTGTCGGCACCAGCGCCAGTTTGGCGGCCAGGCTGCGGGCGCGATAGGCCCGTCCGACTTTCGCCACGGTGCGGACGGGCTCCGCGGCGATCAGGTCCGGCGCCGTTGCATCCATGTTCACCGGCAGCCGCGCCGACATGCGTTCAGCGACTGGCGCCGGCGATGATGGTGGAAAGCTGCTTCGCCGCATCGGCAGGGGTCATCGACGGCTTGCTCCAATAGTTGCCCAGCAGGTCCTCGACCTGGCCCTGCGTATCCGGGCTGAACGCGAGGGCGAAGTTCGGCAATTGGTTCGCCGCCCCGCCAGCCATCACCTTCTGGCCAAGCTGGGCGCAGGCATCCAGTTCGGCGATGTTGGCGTCGAGCCTGGACGGTATCGAGCCCTTGAACGCGTTGAACTCCGTCTGCACTGCGGGGTCCATCATCAGCGTCGCGAGTTTTTCCTGGGCCAGCTTCTGATCCGGCTTGTTGTTCACCGGGAACACGAAGACATCCACGGTCATGACGTAGGCATCCTGGGTGCCTGGTGCCATCTGGCAGCCGAAATCCCTGCCGAGAGTCTTGTTCGCTGCGGCGAAGTCGCCCTTGGCCCAATCGCCCAATATCATGAGCGCCGCCTTGTCAGTCTCCACCAGCGCCAGCGAGTCGTTCCATTTCCGGTTTGGACTGCCGGCATCGACGTACTGTCTTATCTGTCCCATGACGTCGAACACATGCTGCATGGCGTCGCTGCCCGCCGCCTTGGCATCGTAATCGACGAATACCTTTTGGTACAGGTCCTTGCCGCCCGCACCCGCCAGTATCGAGTAGTACAGCCACGCAAGCTGCTGCGCGTTGGCGCCGAACGCGATCGGGATGTAGCCTGCGGCCTTGATCTTCGGCGCAGCCGCGAGGAATTCTTCCCATGTCTTGGGCGGCTGCATCTTGAGATCATTGAAAACCTTGATGCTGTAGAACTGATAGTTCGCGCCGTGAATATTTACCGGGACGGCAATGACATGGCCGTCATACGTCATGTTCTTGACCAGCAACGGAGGCAAATTTGCCAGCCAGTTGCCCTTCTTCGCCTCGTCATCCAGTGACGCCAGCACGCCCTGCTCGGCCAACTGGCGCACGGCGATACCGATGTTCCATTGCATCGCTGTCGGCGGATTGCCCCCGGCGATGCGATTGAGCGCGGCGGCGTGCTCCGCCTGCGGGCCGACGGACGCATCATCCACCCAGGTGCCGCCTCGCTTGTTGTACTCCTTCGCGAATACGGCGACGGCGCGCGATTCGCCGCCGCTGGTCCACCAATGCATGACATCCGCGTTCTGCGCGGTGGCTTCGCGTGCGCACAGCAAGGTTCCCGCCAGAGCAGTCGTCATGGCCAAAGCCTTCAGCATCGGTACCTCCCAAGGGCGAAAGTTTGATTTGTTACCGGTTACATCATAACTCTGCCGATCCGCTGCCACTGTCAAGCAACCCTCACGACACCGCCCGCAGCATGTCGTCGGCAATCTTCTCAGCCGCCATCATGGTCGGAAAGTTGGTGTTGGCGCACGGGATGGCGGGGAAGATCGACGCATCCACCACACGCAGTCCGCCGACACCGCGGACCCGCCCCGCCTCGTCGGTGACGGCCATCGGATCGTCCTCGGATCCCATCCGACACGAGCAGGAACAATGCCACACACCGACCGTCGCGCGCCTGATGTAGGTCTCCAGTGCATCGTCATCCTGCAGCGCCTTGGTCAACCCCGCGGATTCCATGATGAAGCGGCGGATGATCACTTGGCGCAGCGACGATGGACCGTCCATCAGCGTCGCACCGATACGCGTGATGATCCTGTTCTTCAGGTTGAAGTCGCCGACCCGGCGGATCTTGTCGGTGAAACTGGCAGGGAACGGATCCGCGGTGACGGCCTTCAAAGGCGGCAGATCGTGCAACGACGCAACCTTCCGAAATCCGCGTGCAAGGCGCACCAGGTCACGATGGTCGGACAGCAGATTGAAGTCCACGCTCGGCTCCTGCCGCCAATCCGCGGCGGACAGCCGAACCTGGCCGGTCTCCGAAAACGTCTTGTTGACCCAGAGCGTGATGACCGCGATGCGATCGCCGATCGCATGCCACGCCGACTTGTTCGACACCGTGAGAGCCATGTCGCCCGCCGGCGCGCCATCCATCCCGGAAGAGAACCGCATGCCGAGATGGAGGGAACGCCTGCTGTACGGATTTCTGCGTGCCCCAGGCTTGAGAAACGACGCCACGGAAATGGACGGATGGTCCATCAGCCGCTGTCCCACGCCAGGACGGCTGGCACGCACCGGGATGCCGAGTTCGCGCAGATGGCCGACAGGTCCAATCCCGGCCCGCAACAGCACCGCGGGCGAGTGAACGGCGCCGCAACACAGGATTACCTCATGGCCACGGAATTCCATGGCCCGCCCTTGCACCATCGCGCGTATGCCGATGCAACGCGTGTCCTCGAACAGAAGTTCGCACACCTGCGTCTCGGTCATCACCGTAAGGTTGTCGCGCTGCCTGACGGTCGCCCCCAGATAGCCGGCCGCGGCCGATACCCGCCTGTCGTAAAGGTTGGACATGGCCAGCGGATAATAGCCATCCTGGAACTCGCCGTTCTGGTCAGCCACGTAGCGGTAACCGGCCAACCTGAACGATTCGGCGACTGCCTTGGCGTAGTCGGACCAGTTGTCCGGAAACACGCGGCGCACCGGAATGCGACCGTCGGCGCCGTGCAACGGCCCATCGAAATCGATGTCGCGCTCGACCTTTCTGAAGTACGGAAGCACGGTGTCCCACCGCCAGCCGGCGGCGCCCCGCCGCTCCCATTCGTCGTAATCGCCGGGCGACCCGCGGTTGGCGAGCTGTCCATTGATCGAAGACCCGCCGCCCAACACGCGCGCCTGCTCATACCGGAACCGGCGCGGCCGCGGCGCATCCGGGTCGTTGTGCGGCATCGCCTCGGTGGTGACGCGCAGTTCGCTCCACAGAAAGCGCGGATCGCGTGAGGCGTATCCGGAGCGGCTGTCCAGGATGGCCTCGGGGATTCGCCCGTCCGGTGTGTCCTCGCCCGCCTCGCACAACAGAACCTCGTTCGCGCTGCGTGCCGAAAGGCGGCTGGCAAGGATCGAACCCGCCGATCCGCCGCCAACGATGATGTAGTCATGGATCTTCTGCACAGCTCTTGCTCGCGGTCAGACGCCGACATCCCTACGCGGTGCGAATACCGCTGGCAACGAGCGGCAACGACGCCGCGAGCAACAGCGGGGCGGGTGATCACGGAGGTATCGCCATGTCGATCTCCGAATTTCCTACGCCGGGGATGGTAATCGCAGCAGCACTGTCAACATGCGTTGCGATCACGCCTTGCCGGTGGACATCGCGGCCGGATGCTGGTGGGGTGATGTCGACCGCCGCCGATGCCCGGCGACTGCAAATGCCGCCCGCTGAGTGGCCGGCCGTGATCACGGAGACAGATGGCGAGGAATTCGACCAGAGCGATGGCGAGCGGGCTGTTGGTGGCCGTTGCCGTCGCCGGGCAGTCATTCACGGTGCCTGCATCCGCCGGCGAGGTCTGCCGCTTTGCCGGAATTACCGACTATGCCGGACATGTCGGGGTCACAACCGACGTGGCCGCAACGAACGGCGTCACCCGGGTGAGTGTCGCCGTCACGTTCGAGTTGACGACGATGTTCTGGCCGCACATTCATTACCTGCTCGAAGAGGTGAGCACCTGGCGGGCAACAGAGTTGGAAAGCGTGGCGGTGAACAGCCGCTACCTGCTCGGCAGTCACATAGTGCGGCAGCAATGGGACGATTTTCAACGCGGCGCGGACGGCCTGCAGGCGCGCCGGGTGCAGGCCAAGACCCTCAGCGACTTCCGCCGCAGGCATCCTGGCTTCATTCAGCATTGGGACCCGGCTACGTTCGGTCAGCCCTGGCTTCCGGACTATCAGTCCGCGTCACCCGAGCGCCGCGCCGACCTGGATCTCAAGGGGTCGCCGCTTCCGTCCGGGCTGCGTTCCCCGCTCGCCATGGCGTTCTACTGGGTCAGATGGCTGCCGCGTGCCGGCGAGGACGTTACGGTGTTCCTGCCCGGCTTCAAGTCGGAGCGGCTCGTCGATCTGCCGATCGCGGCGACTGCGTCGTCCGACGGAACGTTGTGGCGCGCGCCCTTGCATTACTCTGGCCTGAGCGAGCGGCCGACCTCCACGGCAACTGCCTGGACTTCGCCCGATCGACACCTGATACGGTTAGCGGTCGAACTGCACGGATCGCGTGGATCGGCGGAGGGGACGATCCATCAGGAGGGCTGCGAGGGAACGCCCGTGGTGCCGACGAACGGCGCCAGATGACCGATCTCCGTACTGCCACGCGAATTGGCCGTGCCAACGCAATCAGTCCGGCTTGAAGTCCATCGCGATGCCGTTGATGCAATAGCGGAGATGAGTTGGCGGCGGACCATCATCGAACACGTGGCCGAGGTGACTGCCGCAGTTTGAGCAGTGCACTTCGGTCCTGACCATGCCATGGCTGCGATCGGTCGAGGTCTCGACCGCACCCGCGATCGGATCATTGAAGCTTGGCCATCCTGTGCCGCTTTCGAACTTCAATCGTGATTCGAACAAGGCCTGACCGCAGCCGGCGCACGCGAACCTGCCAGGCCGCTTTTCCGACAGCAGCGCGCAACTGTCGGGCGCCTCCGTGCCGTGCCCCCGCAACACGTCATATTGGTCCGCGGTCAGAATGTGGCGCCACTCGGCGTCGCTGTGCATGACCGGAAATATCTTGTCCGTCATCTTCAACTCCTTGGAGTTCCGATACGTTGCACGTACGACCCGGATGCCTGGCAGCAGCCGATCGGGTACCTGAAGTTGGTGGCACTCCGGCCTCGCCTATCACATTCGTGCAGACCATGCCATCGCCTGTCAGGGTGCAGGCGTTGTATACAAAACGACATGACGGTATGCTGACATTGCAAGCTCTTTGCTCCATAGCGACCACGACCGCCATGGCGTCCGGCTCCGCGGCGCATACATCGCGGTTTCACCGCGCGCAGCCCTCGGCTAGCGTGCGCGACCGGAAGGAATTGCAGATTGAGTCCATTGGACAGCCTGTCGGGCATCTTCGCGCGGATCGTCGCGCTGATCGGCTACACCGCGCTCCTGTCGCGGCGGGTTCGAAACGGCGCGCCTGAGCCGGCCTGGGGCAACGCTCCGGCGATCCCGCCGGCCAGGCCGCAGGGCAACATCCCGACGCTCAAGATGCCGACGGCCCGGGGATGGACCGAGGGACAGAAGCCGACCGCGGCACCCGGGCTGAAGGTGAACGCGTTTGCGACCGGCCTCACGCATCCCCGCTGGATCCAGGTCCTGCCCAACGGCGACGTGCTCGTCGCCGAGTCCATCAACGAGCCCAGAGCGGTCATGCGGACGATCTTCGACTACGCCATGGTCAGCACGTTGAAGCGTGCCCGCGCCGTGGGTGTCAGCGCGAACCGCATCATGCGGTTCCGCGACGCGGATGGCGACGGTGTGGCCGAAACGAGGGAGGTGTTCCTCGACGGGCTCAACCAGCCGTTCGGCATGGCGCTGGTGGGCGATACGTTCTACGTCGGCAACACCGATGGCGTGGTTGCCTTCCCTTACGTTGCGGGCGCCAGTCGCATCACCGCGCCGGGTCGCGCGCTGGCCGCGTTCCAGCCCGGGGGACATTGGACGCGCAGCCTGCTGCCGAGCCCCGACGGACGGAAGCTGTTCGTGGGCGTCGGCTCGTCCAGCAACATCGGCGACAATGGCATGGCAGCCGAGCGGGGCCGGGCCGCCATCCACGAGCTTGATCTCGCGAGCGGCAGCAGCCGCATCTTTGCCGGCGGTCTGCGCAATCCCGTCGGCCTGGCCTGGGAGCCTGAAACAGGCGCGCTATGGACGGTGGTCAACGAGCGCGACGGCCTGGGCGACGAGACGCCTCCGGACTATCTGACCTCGGTGCGCGACGGCGGTTTCTACGGCTGGCCCTATTGCTACTGGGGTCAGACGGTGGACGACCGGGTGCCGCAGGATCCGGCCGCGGTCGCAACGGCGATAACACCCGACTACGCACTTGGCGGACATACCGCCTCATTGGGCCTTTGCTGGCTCCCCGCCGGAACGCTTCCCGGCTTTCCGGATGGCATGATCATCGGGCAGCACGGCTCGTGGAACCGCAGCACGCTGAGCGGCTACAAGGTCGTCTTCGTGCCGTTCGCGAACGGGCGCCCGGCCGGACCGCCGCGCGATATCCTGGCGGGATTCCTCGCGCCGGACGAGCGGGTGTCCTACGGCCGACCGGTCGGGGTGGCGATCGGTCCTGACGGTTCGCTGCTGGTCGCCGACGATGTGGGCGACGTGATCTGGCGCGTAACGGGCGAGCGGCAGGGCTGAGCGCGCGCTGCGACATCGCCACGAACATGCCGTCGTCACTGTGATCCTGAGCGGTCGGGGGTTCTACCGTCGCGGCCAGGGCGCCCTGTACTACTGATCTTCCAAATCACCGCAGCCCGCGGTGATTTTCCGATAGACGGTCGATAACGCGCTGCGTCGCTTGACAGTATCCTTCGAGGGTCATCGCACGCAGGCGATTGCATCGACGCAAGGTAAGGGGAACCGCAAATAACGCAAATAACGCAAATGAAGGTTTCAGCGCCATTGCCTCAAGTCTGGCTCCCCGCCCGGGTAAGCGCGCCATTTGCGTTATTTGCGTTATTTGCGGTTCCCTATCCTGTTGCCTGATCTAGCCTAAAACTGACATGGCGAGGCACCCGTGTGACCCGCGCTTCGGTCTGGTTGCGACCAACGGTTGCGCTGTGATCTTGTACAGTTTCAGCCCGCATTCCCAGCCTTGCGCCACTGCAGACCAAGCAAGCATTTTTACGCAGATGCAGGAAGGCGATGCTGTGGACAGCGCCGGGAAATAACTGCTTCAAGTTCGCCACAGCTGTCCTGACCCGAAGTCAGTGCATCGTGTTCCCCGACACCGGCATCATGTTGGCGTTGAGGTCGGCAATGATCCAGCATGAGCCGGCGATCACGAGAAACACGATCAGCAGGCCGAAGGCGAGGGCCAGAATATTGTTCGTGTGATCGGACCCGCTGCCCAGATGCAGAAAGAAGACGAGATGGACGCCGATCTGCGCGAAGGCAAGCACGATCAGCCCGACCGGGACACCCGGAGACCACAGCAGACTTGTCTGCGACACGACGAACGAAGCGATCGTCAGCAGGACAGCGAAACCGAGCCCTACCGAATAGGACAGAAAGTTGGCCCTGGACTCGTGCTGTTCGACACCGGGGGTCCGGTCATAGGGGTGATCTACACCGTCCATCAGCGGGCTCCCATCAGGTAAACCACCGTGATCACGCCGATCCAGATGATATCGAGCGCGTGCCAGAACAGGCTGAAACACAACAGGCGTCGAAGCACGTGAGGGCGCAGGCCCTTGGCGACGACCTGCGCGACCATGTAGGTGAGCCAAAGCAGGCCGGCGGTGACGTGGGCGCCGTGCATCCCCACCAATGTGAAGAAAGCCGACAAGAAGGCGCTGCGCGAGGGTCCGGCGCCCCTGCTGACCATGCCGACAAATTCCGAGATCTCGATATAGAGAAAGGCCGCTCCGAGCACGAACGTGAAAGCGGCAAAGATCAAATAACGATTCGACTGCCGCTGCTCCGCGGACAATGCCCCGAGTCCGCAGGTGTAGCTCGAGAGCAGCAGACACATGGTTTCGATAAATACCCGGCGGAGGTCGAACAGTTCGCTCCCGGTCGGTCCATCGGCAACCCGGCCCGACAGCACCGCATAGGCGGCGAACAGGCCCGAGAACATGACGATATCGCTGACGATGAAGATCCAGAATCCGTACGCGACGACGGTCCGCGTCGAGGCAGGTCCGCCGCCGCCGCGCCCGGGCACCAGTTCCGGATCGACCGTGTCGAACGTTGCGCTCATCACGCGGGTCGCCCCAGGCCCCGCCGGGCCCGATCCATTCGCGCCATCTCGTTGGCCGGGATCTCGCGCTGACGGTTCTCGCTCCAGCCGAACACCAGGACCACGACCAGGATGGCAAGAAGGCTTGGGATCGCGGCCCACCAGATCTGCCAGATCAGCGCAAAGCCAGTAATCACGGCAAAGAAGGCGATGACAAAGCCGGTTGGGCTGTTGCGCGGCATCTCGACGGCTTCATAGACAGGTTCGGCCGCGGCCAGTCCCCTTCGTTTCATCTCCCAGAACGCGTCGATCGTCTCGACCCTGGGCATCACCGCGAAGTTGTAGGCCGGGGGTGGCGACGAAGTCGCCCACTCCAAGGTCCGGCCGTTCCAGGGATCGCCGGTCAGGTCGCGGCGGCTCTCGCGCGTGCGGATGCTGACGTAGAGCTGCATGGCCTGACAGATGATGGCCAGGCAAACGACGATGGCGCCCAGCTCGGCGACCAGCAGCAACGGCCGCCAGCTCGGGTCGGAAATGTGTTGCAGGCGACGCGTCATACCCATCATGCCCAGGACATAGAGCGGCATGAAGGCGAGATAGAAGCCGACGAGCCAGCACCAGAAACTGGCGTGGCCCCATCTCTCGTCGAGGGTGAAGCCGAACGCCTTGGGGAACCAATAATTATAGCCCGCCAACGCGCCGAACAGCACGCCGCCGATGATGACGTTATGAAAATGGGCGACCAGGAAGACACTGTTGTGCAGCACGAAGTCGACTGGCGGAACCGCCAGGAGAACGCCGGTCATGCCGCCGATGACAAACGTGACCATGAAGCCGATCGAAAACAGGACGGGGGTCCTGAACACGATCCGTCCCTGGAACATGGTGAACAGCCAGTTGAAGACTTTGACGCCGGTCGGCACCCCGATGATCATCGACATGATGCCGAAGAAGGCGTTGACGTCGGCGCTCGCGCCCATGGTGAAGAAGTGGTGCAGCCAGACCATGAAGGAAAGTACGCAGATCGCCAAAAGAGCGAGTACCATCGAGCGGTAGCTGAACAGCGGCTTGCCGGAAAATGTCGCGATCACTTCCGAGAAGACGCCGAACGCCGGCAGGATCAGGATGTAGACTTCGGGGTGGCCCCACGCCCAGAACAGGTTGACATACATCATCATGTTGCCGCCGCCGTCGTTGGTGAAAAAGTGCATCCCCACGTAACGATCGAGCAGCAGCATCGCGAAGGTCGCCGTCAGAATCGGAAAAGCGACGACAATCAGGATGCTCGAAGTCAGCGCACTCCAGCAGAAGACCGGCATACGGAAATAGGTCATCCCCGGGGCACGCAATTTGAGGATCGTGGTGACCATGTTGACGCCGGCCAACAACGTGCCGATGCCCGAGATCTGCAGAACCCAAAGGTAATAATCGACGCCCTGATCGGGTGAAAAGGCGAGTTCGGACAGCGGTGGATAGCCCATCCAGCCGGTGCGGGCGAAACTGCCGATGACCAGCGACACGTTGATCAGCAGCGCGCCCGACGCCGACAGCCAGAAGCTGACCGAGTTGAGCACGGGAAAGGCCACGTCGCGCACGCCGAGCTGCAACGGCACGACAAAGTTCATCAGTCCTATCACGAACGGCATCGCCACGAAAAAGATCATGATCGTGCCATGTGAGGAAAAGATCTGGTTGTAGTGGTCGGGCGGCAGATATCCCTGCGCACCGTCGATCGCTATCGCCTGCTGCGAGCGCATCATGATCGCATCGGTATAGCCACGCACCAGCATGACCAGCCCCAGAATGAAATACATGACGCCGATTCGCTTGTGATCGACGCTGGTCAACCACTCGTGCCACAGATAAGGCCACCACCCTTTCTGGGTGACGATCCCGAGCACGACCAAAATGACGATGCCGACCACGCCCATGGCGTATAATGGAAGAGGTTGGTCGAGCGGTATCGCCGCCCAGGTCAGCTTGCCCAGCATCTCAGCCTCCCGCCTGTTGAGCCGGCGGATACCAAGCGCCGGTTGTGCCTACCTTCTCGGGGCCGAGCGCTGTCTGGTCGACAATGCGCTCGAACAGCTTCGGATCGACCGCACGAAAGGTCGTCGGCGGCACCGCTTCGCTCGGCTTCGCCAATGCGGCATAGCCGGGAATGTCAAGGCCAGACCCCGAGTTGCGCGCCGTAACGACCCAGTTATCGAAATCGGCGGCGGGCAGCGCCTTGACGGTGAACCGCATATCGGCAAACCCGTCGCCGCTGAAATTTGCCGAGATACCCGGAAACTCGCCGGGCCTGTCCGCCAAGAGATTGAGATGGGTGGTCATCCCCGGCATCGTGTAGATCTGACTGCCAAGCTGGGGCACGAAGAACGAATTCATCACAGTCGCCGACGTCAGACGAAAGTTGATCGGTGTTCCTGCCGGGATGACCAGCTGATTGACGGCGGCAATACCCTGATCGGGATAGATGAACAGCCATTTCCAATCGAGTGAGACGACGTTGATCTCGAGCGGCTTGCCATTCGCCGCGATCGGCTCCCTCGGATCCAATTGATGCGAGCTGATCCAGCTGACCCCGCCCAACAGAATGACGACCAGCGCCGGGATCGACCAGACGACAAAATCGATGCGCCCTTCATAGGCCAGTTCCTCGCTCCGACCGGCTCGAGGGTTGGACGACCTGTACCACCAGGCGACTCCCAAGGTGGCCAGGATCACGGGAGCCACGACCACGAGCATGATTTCGGTGGCGTTGATCAGCAGGAGCAGCTGTGCCGACCCGATCGGCCCTTGCGGATCCAGTATCCCGGCCCGCTGACAGGAAGCGAGGAGCACAGCGGCGCACGCGATCAGCCAGCGAGGCGACCGCCAGCGCCGAGGCATGGGCTGCATGTTGGATGGAGGTCCGTGCGATACGCCAGGGGTCGCATAACGCCAATCGTGCATGGAGCCTCCGGCACAGAGGGTGACACCGACATTGCGGCTTATGTCGCGCGGAATCCGACAAGGAGCCTAGTGAGAATGGCTTGGCTTGCCAATCCTGCGCTGCCGCAATCATCTACCTGTGCTCTGCTCGACGTAATCGCGGCGCCGCCGCCATTCGCCGCTATGCCCGTGCGCATAACTTGACACAAAGGGCCTAGCGTGTAGTGCAATGGACGATCCGTGCAGCGTCGAATTGTCGCAGCGACGTCCCGTTTGTGCCTGCGGTCGAGCGCGGTGTCGGCGTTGCATGCAAATGATGAGGTGTGACATGCCGCGTCACGAGGAACAGGCGACGCTCGGCTACGGCGCCGACGAACTTTTTGCGGTCGTGGCGGACGTGAAGGATTATCCCCTGTTCGTGCCCTGGTGCAGCGGCGCGCGCATTCATCGCGAGGACCCGCAGGAGATCATCGCCGACCTCGTCATCGGGTTCGGTCCATTCCAGGAAAGCTTCACCAGCCAGGTCACGCTGGACCGGCCGCGGCAGGTGCTGGTGCGCGCCATCGAAGGTCCGCTGGAGCATCTGACCAACACATGGACGTTCACGCCGGTTGGCGACCAGACCCACGTCGACTTCGTCATCGACTTTCAATTCAAGAGCCATCTGCTCGATCATGTTGCCAATGGGATGTTCCACGAGGCGACAACCCGCATGATGAGTGCGTTCGCGTCTCGCGTGCACCTGGTCCATATGATGCGGCGGCGCGCCGCGCAGCATCAGTCGTCCTGACATTGACCGTGCGATCAGACGCTCCAGCCGATCCAGTCGCAGAACGCCGGACCCATCACCAGTTCCAGGTCGGCGCCCTTCAGCCAGGGCAATTCCTCGGTGAACAGCGTCACGCATTGGCGCCACGTGCAATGCATGCGGGTAATGTCGGTGCCCCAGAACATGCGCCGCGGTCCGAACGCATCGAACACCCGATGCAACGCGTCGTGGATGCTGGGGAAGGGGTACGCATCCAGCGCATAGCCGGCCTGACCGGTCGCCTTCACCGCCACGTTCGGATGTCTCGCCAATGCCAGCAACTGCGGCAGGTTGCGATAGGCTTCGCCCGCTCCTTCCGTCGCGCGCGGCACGCCCATGTGATCGATGCTGATCTTCAGTCCGGGATGACGCTCGGCGATTTCGCCAACCCGCGGCAGGAACGCGGATGCCTGGAGGGAAACCGGAATGCCCAGACGTTCGGCTACCGGCCACAGCCAGTCCAGCGTGCCGTCGTCCGGCCAGGACTGTGACCGCGGATCGGAGAAATAGAATCGCAGTCCCTTCATCCCCGGCCGGCTTTTCCAGGTCTCGATCGCAGCGCGCTGATCGGGCTGATCGAGGTAGAACCAACCCATGATGGCGAAGCGATCGGGATGCGCGCGCGCCGCTTCGACGGCCAGTTCGTTGGAATCGGGGTCCCACATCACCGGGTGGATCACCGCGCGATCGACGCCGGCGGCGTCCATGGCCGCCAGAGCTTCCTCCATCAGATAGGGCGTCTGACGATGATGGGCGGATGGCTTGCCTTTGGACCAAAGGTGGATCTGTGCGTCAGCGATCATCATGGCGGCTGGCTTCCGTTATGTGGCAGGAATGGATGCGCCCACGCTTGCGCCGTCGGCTGCGTATCGACCGATCAGGCGGAGCGTTGCCCGCACCCGCCGTGATCGGGATGGCCCCCGGCAAGACGCCCCAGTGCATCATGGATCTTCCGATCGATCTCGATCCCTTCGCGGACAAGGCGCGCGCGTGTCGCGTAGCCACGCTCGCCCGGAATGCGGATTTCCGCTACCCCCAATTCGCGCGGCGTCGCCTTGATCGTTTCGATCCGCCTGCTGACTTCGCGCCGATACTCGGCAGACGGCAGGAACAGGTCCGGCTTGAACGCAATGAACGCGTAGCCGCTCACTGAGTCCGCTGGCCGCATCCCGGCGGCCAAGGCGCCGAGCGCGTCCATGGCCAAGGCGAGGCCGAAGCCCTTGTAACCGCCTTCGGGGCCGCCGAAGGGAAGCAGCGCACCTTGCCGGGCCGCGATGGCGTCGGTTGTCGGGCGTCCGTCCGGCCCGAGTGCGACGCCTTCGGGAATTGGCGTGCCGAGACGGGCGCGGAACTGCAGGTCGGTGCCCATGAACGCCGACGTGCCCATATCGATGACAAGCGGATCGCCGTCGGTCGGAAAACCGAAGGCAATCGGGTTGGTGCCAAGCGCCGGCCGCGTGCCGCCGAACGGGGCGACCGCCGCCGGCGCCGCCACCGTATGGATCACGACCAGACCGGCGCGGGCAATCATTTCGCAGTAATAGGCGCTGCGTCCGGTCATCCAGGTGTTGCCGAGGCAGACGATGGCGAGGCCGTTGGTTTCCGCGCACGCGATTGTCGCCTCGGAACCGCGGTAGGCGGCGATCATGCCCGGCGTGTTGCCGCCATCAAGCATGACCGTCGGCCCGGTCTCCCGCACGACGGTGACAGGCCGCCGCGGAAGCCGGAATTCCGGGTAATCGATGACATTCAGCAGCTTCGGCAGGCCGGAATATTCGTAACCGCACAGCGCCGCATCCAACACATGGTCCGTCAGGATGCGCGCGTCGTCGTCGTCATAGCCGGCGCCGCGCATCGATGCTTCACCGAGCGCTCGCGCTTCGCCGACGGTCATTCGGATGCGGTCCTTGCCGGCCCCGTCGGTCATCATCCCACCAGCGTTTTTGCAGGCCCAGCGTGCCGCGAGACGGCAACGGTGTCCATCGCGGCAGGGTGCACGTGCTGGTTGGTCGAATCGACGCGGCGGGACAAGCCGAGGGCCGGCCCCCGACCTTCGCCGGGGCAGGCCCGTGCGTGACGCCTCGATGGTCGGATATTCCGGTTCAGGGCGGCCCGGTGCCGGGCGTCACCGCGAATGGCAGGTCGGGTGCCGGTGTTGCGGGATCCGCGGCGGCGGGCGGATCGGTCAGCCAGATGGTGAGCCGCTTCCAGGTGTCCTTGAACAGGGTGGCGAGGTTGCCGCCGTTTTCGATGATGACCAGGGAGAGTTCGCGCCACAGCGGGTTGCTCGGCACGATCCCGAAGTCGCGGCAGATGTCGGCGATGACGGCGCCCACCGGGCGGCGGCGCACCTCGGCGGCGATGTCCTCGGGCGTGGGCAGACGGGCGAGACCCGGGTCGGCGGCGCGGGTGATGCGGTCCACGGGCGGGATGGTGCGCGGCTGGCGACGGGATGGGGCGCTCGGGACGGCGGCCGGTGCGGCCTGCTGGCGGGCGAGGCGGCTGGACAGTCTGGTCTCGAGCGCGGCGGCGCGCAGCAGGCCGCGGGCGATGCGCGCGAGGATTTCCCCGATGTCGAAGGTGCCGAAGTCTCGCGTGACATCGGCGGTGTCGGTGGCGGCGGTGCGCTGTTGCAGCGTGCCGGCGAGTTGCCGGCCGTAGTCGATCAGCGTGCGGAGGAGGGTGAGGAGGCGTCCGGCGCGGGTGGGTGCGTCCGCGCCAGTGGCCGGCCGATCCTGGTGGGGATCGGGGCGGTTGGGTTCGATGGAGGTGGGCGCGGTGGGCATGGACGGAATATGAACCTAAGTGAAGGTTCAGTGGCAAGGAATATTTTCCAAGGGCCGGCGAAGCATGCCGCCGAGCGTTGTCTTTGCTGGACTGCGGGCGTCAACGAATTGGAAAGGTTGTGCCGGCAGTAAACAAGGAAAATGGAACCGCAAAACACGCAGAACACGCAAATGGATACCGGCGAGGACAGGATCAACCTCCTGTCCAAACGAATCATTGGCTGCGCCCTGACGGTGCTCCACGCGCTTGGAACGGGATTTCTTGAGAAAGTGTATGAAAACGCATTGGTACACGACCTGCGCAAGTCTGGGTTCGCCGTCTCGCAACAACATCCCATGGTCGTTCGATACGATGGGATCGTGGTCGGGGAATATGCTGTTGACCTACTCGTCGAACACATCGTCCTCGTCGAATTGAAGGTAGCCAGGGCGATCGACGAGATTCATCTCGCGCAGTGCCTGAATTATCTGAAAGCCACAGGCTTGCAGCTCTGCCTGCTACTCAACTTCGGCAAGCCTCGGCTTGAGGTCAAACGCGTCGTCCTGGCCCTGTAAGGCACCGCCACCCTTTGCGTGTTCTGCGTGATTTGCGGTTCCACTTTACTCTCGTTCGGACAGACCGAGTTGAGCGGAACAAGGGCAGGACTGCACCCCGCCAAATTCATCCGACTCCAGTGCCGGCAGTAAACAAAGAAAATGGAACCACAATTCACGCAGAACACGCAAATGGATATCGGCGAGGTTCGCGCTGGTCGATATTGCGGCAGAGTGATCCATCCTCACCACCGCCACGAGGCCGCATCATGCTGACGGATCGTTACGACCTTCCCCTCTCCACCGCCTCATCCGCCGCGCGCGACGCCTACATCCAGGGCTGCGAGGCCAAGCTGACCGCACACCCCGGCGCGATCGAGGCATTCGATCGAGCCATCGCCGCCGATCCCGGCTTTGCCCTCCCCCATGCCGCCCGCGCGCACGCACTGCTGGAGCGCGGCGACGCCGCGGCGGCGCGCGAGGCGATGACGGCGGCCAACGCCGTCGCCAACGCCCTCGCCCCTGGCCTGTCCGCGCGTGAAGCCAGCCATATCGCCTATTTCGGCCTGCTGGTGGCGGGCGACGCCGAAGCCGCGCTCGCCGCGTTGCCCGATCACCTGAACGCCTGGCCGCGCGACGTTCTGGTGCTCGGCACCACCGCGTTCACCAACGGCCTGATCGGCAGTTCCGGCCGCGCCGGGCAGAAGCGCACGCTGCTCGCCCTGCTGGACCGGCTTGCCCCGCACTACCGGGACGACTGGTGGTTCGCGGCCCACCACGGCATGGCCTTCTCGGAGAACGGCCAGCACGACGACGCCCGCCCGAAGATCGAAAAATCCCTTGCGCAGAACCCGATCAATCCGTGGGCAGCGCACGCCCGCGCGCATCTCGCCTATGAGGAGGGCGACCCAGACGCGGCCCGCGCCTTCCTGGCGTCGTGGCTGACCACCTATCCACGCAACGGCGCGCTCTACAGCCATCTGAGTTGGCATCTCGCGCTCGCCCACCTCGAGGCCGGCGATGCGGCGGCAGCTTCCCGGCTGTTCCGGGAGGGCTTCGCGCCCGATGTGCACAGCGGGCCGCCGCGCGGGAAGCTGAACGATGCGGTATCGTTCCTCTGGCGCTGGGAACTCGCCGGGCATCCGCGCGACGCCGCAGCCTGGCGCGTCATGCACGACTTCGCGAACCGCGCATTTCCGCGCGCCGGCGCCGCTTTTTCCGACATGCACGTCGCGCTGGCGGGGGTCGTGGCCGGCGATGACGCGGCGTTGGAGACGCGCGTGCGGCAAATCGACGAGCTCGCGCGCGCCGGTCGTTATCCATCCGGCACCTGCGTTCCGGCGGTGTCACACGCCTTCGCCGCTTTTGAACGACGGGATTTTGCCGCCGCGATCGACGCGCTGGAACCGATCGCCGACGAACTGGAACGCATCGGCGGCAGCCATGCCCAGCTCGATCTGGTGAGGTTCACGCTGCTGAAGGCCTATCTCGGCGCGGATCGCCCGGACGGAGCGCTCCGGATCCTCAGCGTGCGGCGTCGGAAACCCATCAGCGAGTCGGTCTGAATCCCGCCACGCTTGTCACTCCCGCCGTTCGAGACCCTGCGCCAATGTGCCACGTGCACCGCCCAAACCTCGACACCAAGGCGGCGAACGACGAAGTAGGGCCGGAAGGCAGCCTGGTTCGCATCCAACTGTCGCAACCATGGAGGAGACCGATGCAAGAGGCCCTCATCGTCCGCCGCGAGACGCACATCCCGGCGCCGCCCGCCGCGGTGTTCGCGCTCCTGACCGATCCGGAAAAGATCCTGCGCTGGATGGGAACCGAGGCGCAGGTCGAGCCGCACCCAGGTGGGCTCTATCTCGTCAATGTCGCCGGGGCTCGCGCTGCCCGCGGCTCGTTCCGCGAGGTGGTGCCGGTGCACCGTCTGGCCTACAGCTTCGGCTGGGACGGCAGCGAGGCAGTGCCGCCGGGGTCCAGCCTGATCGAGATCGACCTGATCGAGCAACCGGACGGAACGCTGCTGCGCCTGACCCACACAGGCCTGCCAAATAGTGAGCAATGCGCCAACCATGCGGATGGCTGGGCCCATTACCTCGGCCGGCTGGCCGAGGTTGCGGCCGGACGTGATCCGGGCCCGGATCCCCGGCACGGCCGCACTGGCAGCGAGTGACCGCCTTCCGCGCTCGACACCGACGGACTTGACCCGAGCGCAATTTCGCGCGCCCCGGCGCGGATGACAGGGCATGGGGCCTAGCCGCATGATCGCGGCATGGATATGCCCGCGCCGCTCGCCTGGCTGGTGGACGAAGCCGGTGCTTTGCCCGGCCCTGACCAGTTCCTGGCCGGGCTCGGCGGGCGACTGCTGGTCGACGGCCTGCCGCTGGCCGGCGGCGCCCTGACCCTCGCGGTGCCGCATCCGATCATCGCCCGCCGCACCTGGCTTTGGCGCGCGGAGACCGGGGCGGTGATCGAGGCGCTGGACTTCGTCGGCGGTCCGCTCAGCCAAGCCGGGCACGGCTGGCTGGCCGGGCTTGGCCCGGTGCAGGAACACACGGTTGGCCCGGCGTCGGGCAGTCCGATGCTAGGCTGGGCCGGGACCCGCCCGTTCGGCCACGCCGAGGCCGGTCGGCTGCGTCAGGCCGCGCGCTTTGCCGCCGCGCCACTGGCTGCCCTGGCCGCGCGGGCGGCGATGGCAGCGCTGCTCGAGGCCTATCTCGGCCGGCGCAGTGCCGCCCGGGTGCAGGCCGGCGCAGTGCGTCGCGGCACCGGAGAGACCATCCGTGCCGCGCTGCTCTATGCCGATCTGCGCGGCTTCACCGCCCTGTCCGAAACGACCGAGCCCGCGGCGGTGATTGCCGCGCTCGACGCCTGGTTCGACCGCGTCGCCGGAGCGGTGCACGCCTTCGGGGGCGAGGTGCTGAAGTTCATCGGCGACGGCGTGCTGGCGATTTTCCCGGTCATCGGCGCGCCGGCCGAGGCCTGCGAGGCGGCGCTACGCGCCGTTGTCGCCGCCCGCGCCGGGATGGCGCATCTTGATGCGGCGCGGTACGTGCGGGGACTGCCGCCGCTGCCTTTCGGGGCGGCGCTGCATCTCGGCGCGATGCTGTGGGGGAATATCGGCGCGGCCGACCGCCTGGACTTCACCGCGATCGGCCCGGCGGTCAACCTGGTCAGCCGGCTGGAAGGGTTGTGCCGGCCGCTCGGGCGGTCGGTGTTGATCTCGGGCGCGGTCGCCGCCGAGACCGTCACGCCCCTGGTGTCGCTGGGCGAACACGTGCTGCGCGGCATCGCGGCGCCCTGCACCGTCTTCACCCTGCCTGACGCGTGAGGATCGGTGGCACCGCGGCGCAGGCGACGTGTTCGACGCCCCCACCTCACCCCGACCCTCTCCGCTCCCAATGCGGAGAGGGGGATCATGATCCAATTCCCTCTCCGCCCCTGGGGGCGGAGAGGGTAGGGTGAGGTGGGGGCCGGCGCACAGGCCTGGCAGCGAGTGCGGATTTACCCAGGTCGGGCATCAGCAAGGCGCTGCTCGGCAAGCTCTCGGTATCCAGGATCAGAGGCAAAACGATTGAAAAGCTTGTGGCGCGCGATGCCCGCCATTCTTTCGAAATGTTCGATTATCTGCCTGAGTCCGTTTTGGATTTTCGGAAACTCGTTTGGATTTTCCACATCATTGGTAATATACGGAGTCACCAGCTTACGGTGCTCGACTTCGACGACCACTTGTCCGTTTCGCGTTACGCCGATACGCAAAGCGGAAAGATTGGGAGCTCTGAGCGCAGCCATTGTCGCATACACCGGTTTTTCCGCATCCTCATCCGACATCGGGTTGAAGGCGTACGCCCACCTCGACCGTTTATCGTGCGCATATCCCGGAGTTGTCGTCGCGAATGCTTGAAGCACTTCTTTCAGGAAGAGGACAAACTGATCTCGGAAGGGTTCTTGGCTTCGATTATGTCCAAGCGTTGGACCCATATCTTGTACCCTTGCCAGCACTTGATTGGAATCGTTGCAACATTACCCGGTGAAACCACGCACCGTGCAACCGTAACGCGCGCCTGGATTACCAGCAAGGGGGCTGGGGAGGGGGAGAAGCGCGTCACGTGGACCTTCCACGGGCGGCTCTGCCATGGTTCAGGATGACGTGTGCGCGTGCGCGATTCGGTGGCACGATGCGGCGCAAGAACAAGCGATGAGGAACAAAAGGATGACGGTGCGCATTCTCTGGCCCAACCTTCCGGCCGAATTTCACCAGATCGCCCGTGACGCGGTCGGCCCAGACTTCGAGACCGAATTCCGCGCCAGCGCCGCGGACGTGTCGGACGAACAATGGGCCAACGCCGACGCCATCGTCGGCTCCTGCCCGCCGGAATACATCGACAAGCTGCGCCGGTGCCGTATCTTCGTGAAGTACGGGGTCGGCTACGACGATGTCGATATCGAGCGCTTCGGCAAGCTGGGCATCCCCGTGTGCAATACGCCCGACTACGGCACCCGCGAGGTCGCCGACCACGCGATCGCCCTGATGATGACGCTGGCCAAGAGCATCGCCTACCACGACGCCGAATTGCACGCCGACCTGCGCGGCAACTGGCGCCCTGCCCATAACCCGTTCGGCCGGCGGCTGTCGGTCTGCACCTATGGCGTGGTCGGCATGGGCCGCATCGGCACCGCCGCCGCGCGTCGCGCCAAGGCGTTCGACATGGATGTGGTCTTCTACGACCCATACCAGCCGAACGGCTATCAGTTCGCCATCGGTGTCCGCCGCGCCGATACGCTGGCCGAACTGATGGGCCAGTGCGATTTCGTCAGCATCCACGCCCCGCTCACGGCGGAGACGCGCAACCTGATCGGGGCGGATGCCTTTGCCGCAGCCAAGCGCGGGATGATCCTGATCAATACCGCCCGCGGGCCGATCGTCGATATCGATGCGCTGCATGACGCCATGAAGGATGGCACCGTGCTCGCCGCCGGCCTCGACGTGCTGCCGCAGGAACCGGCCAACCCGCAGTCGCGGCTGATTGCCGCATGGCAGCGCAACGAGGACTGGATCCGCCACCGCCTGGTGCTGACGCCGCACTCGGCCTTCTACACGCCCGAGAGCATGCGCGACAATCGCGCCTTCGCCTCGCGCACGGCGGCGCGCTATCTGCGCGACGGGCGTCTGGAGAATTGCGTCAACCGGGAATTTCTTGTCGCACGCGGCTGAGGGGACAGGTCATGCAGGACAAGGTTGACGTTCTCATCATCGGTTCCGGGGCATCGGGCGCAGCGGTCGCCTGGAGCCTCGCCGAGACACGGATGAAGATCCTCTGCCTCGAGCAGGGCGATTGGATGAAGCAGTCCGACTATCCGTCCAACGGGCGGGACTACGAGGCGCGGCTGTTCAGCGACTACGCCACCAGTCCGAACATCCGGCAGCGGCCGAGCGACTATCCGATCAACGACGACAACTCCCCCATCAAGGTCGTGAACTTCAACGCCGTCGGCGGCTCGACCGTCATGTACACGGCGCATTATCCGCGCCTGCACCCGTCCGACTTCCGCGTTCGCACGCTGGACGGCGTGGCCGACGACTGGCCGATCGATTACGCGACGATCGAGCCGTTTTTCGCCGAGAACGATCGCATGACGGGCGTCTCGGGGCTGGCGGGCGATCCCGCCTACCCGGCGCACGAGCCGCCGATGCCGCCTCTGCCGCTTGGCAAGTCCGGCGCCAAGATCGCGCAGACGATGAACAAGCTCGGCTGGCACTGGTGGCCGTCCGACACCGCGATCGCGACAACCGAATACGACGGCCGCGCGCCCTGCATCAATCTGGGCCACTGCACGCCGGCCTGCGCCCAGGGGGCGAAGGCGAGCACCGACATCACCTACTGGCCCCATGCCATCCGCGCCGGTGTCGCGCTGAGGACCAACTGCCGCGTCCGCGAGATCACCACCGGCGACGACGGCATGGCGACCGGGGCGGTCTATTACGACAATGACGGCGTAGAGCAGTTCCAGCCGGCAGAGGTCGTCATCCTCGCCTGCAACGGCGTCGGCACACCGCGGCTGCTGCTGAACTCCGCCTCCGCCCGCTTCCCCGACGGACTGGCAAATTCCAGTGGGCTTCTGGGCAAGAATTTGATGTTTCATCCGTGGGCGATCGTCCATGGCTATGTTGACGAAGCGATGGATGGGCATCGCGGCCCGCCGCTCTGCCTGTGGAGCCAGGAATTCTACGAGACCGATCGCTCGCGTGGCTTCGTGCGCGGCTACAATTTCCAGTTCAACCGCACCATCGGGATTGGCACGGAGGCGGTCAGCGCAGCGGCCACCGGCCTGCTACCCTGGGGCGAGGGCCATCACGATGCCTTCCGCGGCCTTGTCGGGCACCGCATGTCGGTCGGCATCTGCACCGAGGACCTGCCCGAGGAGCACAATCGGGTTACACTCGATCCGGTGCTGAAGGATCGCCATGGCATTCCAGCACCCAGGATCGACTACACGATCGGCGAGAACACCAACCGCATGCTCGATTTCGCGATCGACCGCGGCAGGGAGATTCTTGCTACTGCCGGTGCGCGGCATGTCAACGCGACCCGTCCCGTCGTTTACGGCGGCTGGCACCTGCTCGGCACTGCTCGCATGGGCAACGATCCCGAGCGCTCGGTGGTGAATTCCTGGGGACGCAGCCACGACGTGAAGAACCTTTTCATCGTTGACGGCAGCATCTTCGTCACCTCGGGCGGCGTGAACCCGACCTGCACCATACAGGCACTGGCGCTGTACATCGCCGACAGCATCAAGCAACGCCTGGCAACCTTGTTCGATTGAGGCCGACATGAACGAGCAGTCCCTGACCGAGGCCGAGACCGGCGACCTGCGTTGCCTCGTGGGCATGATCATTCCCCCCAACGCGAAGTACGGCGTGCCCGGCGCCGACGACGACGCGATCTTCCGCGACATCGTCAGCAGCATCGGTCGCGACCGCGACGATGTGCGCGCCGCGCTTGGCACGTTGCGCACGCTGGCCGGTGGTCCCTTCGCCGTGTTGCACGCTGCGCGACGCTGCGAGGTGGCGGCGATGCTGCGCGCCGAGGGCGGCGTCCCGGTCGGGGTACTCACCCGGTTGGTGCTGCTTTGCTATTACCGCGACGACCGGGTGATGGTGTCGCTCGGCCTGGAGGCGCGACCGCCCTTTCCCAAGGGCCATGAGCTTGAGCAGGGCGACTGGTCGTTGCTGGACCCGGTCCGGGCGCGCAAGCCATTCTGGCGCCCGGCGTCGTAGGCAGCGCAGCACGTCATGGCCGGACTTGATCCGGCCATCTCGTCCGGCAGATCTGTTCTCGTCCGCGCGTGCTTGTTACGCTGTTCCCGTCATCTCGGGGAGGACGCGGCAGTGCAGCAGATCAAGATCGGCGACGTCACCATCGACGCGGTGATCGAACGCGAAGGACCATGGCGACGACCGCAGGATTTCTTTCCGGCCTACGATGACGCCACCTTCAAGCGGCATCTCGAGGTGATGGAGCCGGAGGTGTTCGATCCCGCGTCAGGGATGATGTTCATCACGTATCAGACATTCGTGGTCCGCACGCCGCGCCACACCATCCTCGTGGATACCTGCACGGGGGAAGACAAAGGCCATCCGCCGCCGTTTGATTTCCCCGGCAAGGAGCGCTGGCGGAAAGAACTGTTCGCTCTGGGCGTCAGCTACGACAAGATCGATTACGTGTTCTGCACGCATCTCCATATCGACCATACGGGCTGGAACACAACCCTGCGCGACGGCCGCTGGGTGCCGACGTTTCCAAATGCGAAATACGTGTTCCACGCCAGGGAATACGCGGCGTGGGAGGCGGAACACGCGCGCGGCGCCAATCCTCCCGGCACGGTGTTCCGTGACAACTGCCTGCCGATCGTGGAAGCCGGGCAGGCCCTGCTCGTGGATGACGACTACGCTCTGGATGACACCATCACATTGACGCCGACCCCAGGCCACTCGCCGTGCCATTGCTGCGTCAATATTGGATCGCGCGGCCAGCGCGCGGTGGTGACCGGGGACATGATGCACCACGCGATCCAGTGTCGGGAGCTCGACTGGTCCCCCGGCGTTGACTGGGATCCAAAGCAGGCTGCGGTGTCGCGCCGGCGGTTTTTGTCCGCGGTTTCGGATACCGATACGCTGCTGCTGCCGATCCATTTCCCATCGCCGACGGCGGGGTTGGTGACGGCGGATGGGGACAGGTTCCATTACCGGTTCAAGCGCGCGTAGCTGCCCGCGGCCGCACCTCAAAACGACTGCGCATGCGATGATCAATGCCGGCATTGTTGGCCTCGGCTGGTGGGGCAAGAACCTCGTGGAAGCGGTCCAGGGCAAGAGCGAACGCCTGCGCTTCGTGTGCGGAGCCTGTCGCGATATCAGGCCCGTGGCGGCATTCGCTGACCGTCATGGCCTTGCCCTGTCGTCGTCGCTGGATGAACTCCTGGCCGACGAACGTGTCGACGCAGTGGTGCTGGCGACGCCCCACTCGCTGCATGCCGAGCAGATCATCGCCACGGCCACGGCGCGGAAGCCGGTATTTTGCGAAAAGCCGCTCGCGTTGACGCGCGACGACGCAGCCCGGGCAATGGATGCCTGCCGCAAATCCGGCGTGGTGCTCGCGTTGGGCGAGAATCATCGGTTCTGGCCCAACATGCAGGAGTTGCTGCGTATCGTCGCGTCGAACGAACTCGGCGAACCGATGCACATCGAAGGACATGCCAGCAACGAGAACTCGGGGCGGTTCTTCGGTGCGTGGCGTCAGTCGGCCGCGGAGTTGCCGGGCGGCGGGATGACGGGAGCCGGGATCCATGTGCTGGACGCATTCATCCGTCTGATGGGCCCGGTACAATCGGTGAACGCGCAACTGGTGAGCCGGAAGCCTCCGCCGGATCCGACCGACATGCTGTCAGCCATGTTCCGTTTCGCCTCAGGCGCGACCGGCCTGTTCGCGACGCTGCGTTCGACGCCGAGCTATCGTCGCGTGCACGTGTTCGGCTCTGTCGGCTCCGCGGAAGCTCTGGGCGACACCGAGCTGGTAATCCGTCGCAGCGGAAAGCCGGTGCAACATCTGCACTTCGCGCCGATCGATTCGCTCCGCGCCGAACTCGAGGCCTTCGCCGATGCCGTCGCCGGGCGAGCTGCCTATCCGATCACGAGCGACGAAATGCTCGACACCGTTGCAGCGTTCGAGGCACTGGTCGCGTCAGCGAACGCAGACGGGCAACTGATTGTGCTGCGGTGAGAGGAGACAGCAGTGACGCGGCCGCTTCTCATCATAGACGGTGATTTGTTCGCGCATCGCGCATACCACGGACTGCCGAAGTCGATCCTGCGACGTGACGGCAAGGGTGGCGGTGCGATCGTCGGGTTCGCGAATTTTCTGCTGCGGCTGCATGAGACCGAACAGCCCCGCGCCGTACTGATCGGATGGGATACGCTCGACGTACCAACCTGGCGTCACAAGGCATTCGCGGCCTATCAAGGCGGCCGGCAGTTCGACGCACAGCTGGTCGAACAGCTCGAAGTACTACCGCAGTTCGCAGCTGCCTGTGGCTTCGCCAACGCCAAGGCTGCCGGCTATGAGGCCGATGACTTTCTCGCCGCCGCGGCTGCCAGCGAGGAACGGCGGAATGGAACCGCCATCGTGGCGAGCGGAGACCGTGACACATTTCAACTCGCCTCCCACGCAACGACGATTCTCCAGCCTTTGCGCGCGGGTGAAATGGCACGCATCGGGCCGGCGGAAGTTCGCGAGCGATACGGCGTCGAACCCAGGCAGGTGCCGGATTTCATCGCGCTTCGCGGCGACCCGTCGGACAAGCTGCCGGGTGCGAAGGGCGTGGGTCCAAAAGGCGCGGCCAGCCTGCTCCGCAAGTACAAATCGCTCGACGAGGCGCTGGCGGACGGCCAATTCGCGACGCAGGCCCGGGACTTGCGTCTGTACCGGGCGATCGCGACGATGAATGCGTCCGCGCCGCTGCCATCACTGCAAGATCAGACGCCGACGTGGGGCAAAGCCTCTGATCTTGCCCGTGCTTGGGAGTTGAACCGATTGGCCGATCGTCTGGCCGCGCTCGCCGAGTCTGCGCCTTAGCTGACTGGCGCGCTCGACAAAAGCATGCATGAACGATCCACTGGGATGTGGGCGGCAATGACAGGAAGGATGGGATGGGCGAACGACACATCGGTGTCATCATAAATGGCGCCACGGGCCGTATGGGCACCACCCAGCATATTGCCAATCTGCTTGCGGTCGCCGCCGAGGGCGGACTGGCATTGCGCAACGGCGATCGACTGGTTCCGGACCTGCTGCTGGTTGGGCGCGATGCGGGCCGGTTGAAGGCACTGGCGGCCGCGCACGGCAACCAGCGCTGGACCACGAGCCTCCGCGAGGCACTGGCCGGACCGGACGCGATCTTCATGGATTGTGCCGCGACCGGCGACCGTCCGGCGCGCGTGCTCCAGGCGATCGCGGCAGGCAAGCACATCCACATCGAAAAACCGACCGCGCCCACGGTGGAGGAGGCGATGTCGCTCGCGCGCGCGGCGCATGCGGCCGGCGTGAAGCACGGCGTGATACAGGACAAGCTGTTCCTGCCCGGCTTCGCCAAACTGCTGTTTGTCAGGAACGCCGGATTCCTGGGGCGCATCCTGTCGATCCGCATCGATGCGGGATCGTGGATCTTCGACGGCACGGTCCAGCAATGCCAGCGGCCAAGCTGGAACTACAAGCGCGCGGAGGGCGGCGGGATCGCACTCGATATGATGGCGCATTGGCGTTACATGATCGATCGGCTTGCCGCACAGGTGACGGGCGTGTGCGCATTGATGGCGACGGCGATACCCGAACGCGTGGACGAGCAGGGGCGCAGCTACACCGTGGATGTGGAAGACACGTCGCACGCGCTGCTGCGGCTCGCGGGCGGTGCGGTGGGCGTCATCACCAACAGCTGGGCGACCCGGATACGACGCGACGACACGATGGTGGTGCAGGTGGATGGCACGCTGGGTTCGGCGGTAGCGGGCCGGTTCCGCTGCTTCACCCAGGCGTCGGTGAACACGCCAGAGGCGTTCTTTGGTGGCGGGCGTCCGGCCGGGAAGGATTTTGCCGCGCAGTGGCAGGAGGTCCCGGACACGCTGCCGACCGCCAATCCATTCCGGCAATGTTGGGAGGCATTTCTGCGCCATGTCGCCGAGGATGCGCCCTATGGCACCAATCTTGTGGAAGGGGCGAAGGCCGTGCAGCTTGCCGATCTCGCGTATCGCAGTGTCGCTGAAGGACGGTGGATGACAGTACCCGGAACTCAGTCTGTGATGACGCACCTCCACTTATTGTAAGAGGTTCGCACCATGCACGACCGGACCGTCGCCATTCCGACCCAGGACGGGCCTATGGAGACATTCATCACCCATCCCGAAGCGGGCGGCCCGTTTCCGGCCGCCGTCATATACATGGACTTCTGGGGAGTACGCGAGGAGCTGTTAGACATCGCGCGCAGGGTCGGCACGGTAGGTTATTACTGCATGGTTCCCGACCTGTATCATCGCCAGGGGCGGGTGCGCCACGAATGGCGCAACGAAAACAACCAGATGATCTCGATGCACAATCTCGATCCGGAGCGTCAGCGCGAGGCGATGGTCCCGCTCGAAAAGCTGTCGAATGCGATGGTCGTCGACGACACGGGCGCCCTGATCGAATTCATTGATCGCGGCGAGCCGGTCCGTCCAGGTGGCATCGGCTCGATCGGCTATTGCATGGGCGGTCGACATGTCCTGTGTGTTGCCGGTGCGTACCCGGATCGGTTCATCGCCGGTGCCAGCCTGCACGGAACGGCGTTGATTTCCGATCGCGACGATTCCCCGCATCGGCTCGCGCAGCGGTTTCGGGGCGAACTTTATTGCGGCTTTGCGGAACACGATCCCCATGCGCCGCCGACAATGATCAAGGAACTCGGCGACCTTCTGAGCCGCTGCCCGGTCGCGTATCACCACGAATTCCACCCGGGCGCGGAGCATGGCTATGCGCTGCCCAACCGCGACATCCATGACAAACGCGCGGCGAACCGGGATTGGGAGCTGATCTTCGCCATGTTCCGCCGACAGATACCACTCGACTGATGCGCGACCGACGACCGGGTACGCCATCGCTCACGGAGAGGGTTGGAATATGACGCTGGCAACGGGACGACGCGGAATGTTCACGGGCAGCGCCGCGGCGGCGCTTGCCGCGAGCCTGCCGTTGCCGGCGTTGGGCCAGGCGAAGCCGGTCAAGATCGGACTGTTGACCGTCAAGACCGGTCCACTCGCGCAGGGCGGCATCCAGATGGAGCAGGGGATTTCGCTGTTCCTCAAGCATCGCGGCAACAGGCTTGCCGGGCGGACGGCCGAACTGATCATTGCCGATACCGGCGGCAACCCGGCGGGCGCCAGGACAAAGGCGCAGGAACTGATCGAGCGCGACCAGGTCGATCTCATTGTCGGCCCGCTCGCCGCGTTCGAACTGCTGGCCATCAGCGACTACGCCGCTCAGCACAGGTGCCCGATCCTGAGCCTTGCCGCTGCCGAGGACATGACCCAGCGCAAGCCCAATCCGTACTTCGTGCGCACATCGGCAACGTCGGCACAACCGATGCATCCGCTCGCCGACTACGCCCGCAAGGAGCTGAATTACACGACCGTTATCACCGTCGCCAACGATTTCGCCTACGGCTACGAGGAGATGGGGGGCTTTCAACGAGTGTTCGAAGATGCGGGCGGCCGGGTGAAGGCGAAGCTGTGGCCGCCGCTTGTGACCCCAGACTACACGCCGTTCATTGCGCAGATGAGCGACGCCGACGCCATTGTCTCGGGCCTGGGCGGTTCGAACCCGATCAAGTTCATGCGCCAGTACAAGGACCAGGGGCTCACGCTGCCGGTGCTTGGCGGCGGCGTGGCGATGGATGATGGCTTGTTGAAGAGCTTCGGCGACGAGGCGATCGGGGCGATCTCGTGCGCGGCCTATACCGCCGATCTCGACACGCCGAGCAACCAGCGCTTTGTCGCCGACAGCATCCGCGACTATGGCGGGATTCCAGGCTCCTACGCCGCGGGCCTCTATACCAACGGCCAGGTGGTCGAAGCAGCGCTTGAACAGACCGGCGGCCGGACCGACGACAAGGAAGCGCTGATCACCGCGATGCGCGCGGTCGCGTTGACCGACACCCCGCGCGGACCGTTCCATTTCGACCGTTTCGGCAATGTCGTCGGCGACGTGTTCATCCGCCGCTGCGAGCAGAAGGATGGGAGGCTCGTCAACACGACGATCAAGACCTACCGGGCCGTCAGCCAGTTCTGGACCTACGATGAAAAATGGTTTCTCGCGCAGCCGGTGTACTCCCGCGACTATCCTCCTTTGAGGACTTGAGACCGCTCCGCCCTGCCAACCCGGCGCACGCTTCATGAGCATTCCTGTGAACGAGGTGATCTGGCTGGTGGCGGCGGTGGTGTCGGCCGGCATCATGACCGGCATGCTTGCCGGTCTGTTCGGGATTGGCGGGGGCGCCGTCATCGTGCCCGTGCTGTTTGAAGTATTCCGGGTGGTCGGCGTACCCGACGAGGTGCGCATGCAGCTTTGCATCGGGACCTCGCTCGCCATCATCGTGCCGACGACGATCCGATCTTACAGAGCCCATCGCGCGCGGGGTTTGGTGATCGCACCGGTCATGCGCGACTGGGCGGTGCCGTCCATGATCGGCGTCGTGCTAGGCTCTGTCGCCGCGGCGATTGCTCCCGCGGGCATGTTCAAGCTCGCTTTCGTGGTTATCGCCGGCATCATCGCAACAAAGCTGTTGCTTGGGCGGGATGACTGGCTGATAGCCGACGACCTGCCTGGCCGGCTGACGATGAACGGCTACGGTTTCCTGATTGGCCTGGCATCGTCCCTGATGGGCATCAGCGGCGGCTCGCTTGCGACCCTGGTTCTGACACTTTACGGCAAACCGATCCATAACGCGGTAGCGACGTCGGCTGGCATCGGGGTGCCGATCACCATCGCCGGCACCGTCGGCTATTGCCTCGCCGGGCTGCCGCACCAGTCGCAGTTGCCCCCGCTCAGCATCGGCTTCGTATCGGTGATCGGCGTCCTGATGATGGCGCCGATCTCAAGCTATGTGGCGCCGTTCGGCGCCCGCCTCGCCCATGCATTGCCGAAGCGCCGGCTGGAGGTCGCGTTCGGCCTGTTTCTGCTTGTCGCATCCGCGCGCTTCCTGATCAGCCTGGTGGCATCGTAGGCGACGCGACGCGCTGCTGGTTCGCGCTGATGGTGCACTGGCGGTGCTTGCTGATCCGTGCCTGCTTGTGTGGCTCCCGATCACATGCACTATGGACGCTCCTCGGCAGGAGAGAAGCGCGTCATGATCGCATTGCGGCGGAAACGAACAAGGACGGTCGAATTCGTGATATCGCTGCTGCTTGCAACGGTGCTTCTGCTTGGCACGGCGTCCGCCGCAGCTCTTGACCGCATTCGTCAAAGCAACGTCATTCACATCGCCTATCGCGCCGACGCACCGCCATTTTCCTACAGGAACGGCAACGATGGGCCCGCCGGCTTCATGGTCGAGCTCTGCCAGGCAGTCGTCAAACGGCTCGCGCAGCAATTGAATTTGCCATCATTGAGCATTGCTTACGTGACCGTCACCGCCGTTGATCGCTTCGAGGCGATCCAGCAAGGCAAGGCGGAATTGCTCTGCGAGCCAACCAGCACCACGTTGGCACGCCGCAAGCTTGTCGATTTTTCGATTGCGACGTTTGTTGACGGTGCCAGTCTCATGATCACCGCGGACGGACCACACAACCTGCAAGAGCTGGCCGGGCGGACAATCGGCGTTCTGGCGGGCACGACGACCGAACAGGAGTTGCGCAACTCACTTGATCGCGCAGGGATCACCGCCGCCGTCGTTCCGGCCAAGACGCACGCGGATGGCCTGGCTTCGCTGGATGAGGGCAAGACATCGGCATATTTTGCAGATCGATCAATCCTGCAGGCGCTCATGGCCAACAGCAAGGCGCCCAATGGTTTACGACTGTCCGACGCTTACCTGACCATTGAGACATATGCGCTGGCGCTACCGCACGGTGACGACGACTTCCGACTCGAGGTCGATCGCGCGCTCAGCCACATTTACGGTTCCGGCGAGATCACGCCGATCCTCGAGCGCACGTTCGGCAAGAACCTCCAGCCGGGAACGATGCTACAGATGGTGTATCTGCTCTCGGGACTGCCGGACTAGCGTTGCGCCACGCGCAGCGAGCAGGAGATTGTGGTTGGGAGCGAGCTTTGGATAAGCAGGAGACAAGGGATCTGCCGCAAGCTCGACGCAATGCGATGGAGTGGCAATGGACACTCAGGATATACCCCGGCGCGTCCTCAGGGTGGTTAGCGGATATCTCGAAGACGAGCTGTCGGCCCAGCTAGCTTTATCGTCGACAATTATCGAATTGATCGGGCCAGACGATATCGATCACATTGAGCTGTTCATGGATCTCGAGGAGGAATTCGACATTCTGATACCCGATCACGATGCCGCCGCGACACGCACGATTCAGGACATCGTCCAATGCGTAAGGCGGTTGTTGGACCAGGACGAGCGACGCCCCGCATAGGGCGCCGGTTGACCCGGCGGACCGGCCGGGGCGGCGATCGGCCCCGACGGCTCGCTGCTGGTCGCGGCTTGTGTGGGCTGCCCGCCGCATATCTGTTCGATTGGCGAACCCGGACCATGTAGAGTAGCCTCGAGAAAGAAGGAGGCAAGCCATGTCCCTTTTCCTCCGGGCCTCCCTGATCGCGATGGCCATGATGATGGCTACTGTCCTGGGGTCACTCCCCGCCTCGGCCCAACGTGGCGGTGGTGGCGGCGGATTTCGGGGTGGCGGCTTCCATGGCGGTTTCGTCGGCCCTGGCTTCCATGGCGGCTTTGTCCGGCCCGGCTTCAACCGTGGCTTCGTCGGGCCGCGCTTCGGCTTCTTTGGACCGCGCGTCTTTGTCGGGCCGCGCTTCGGCTTTGTCGGGCCTCGCGTCTTCGTCGGGCCGGGCTTTGTCGCGCCGCCCTGGTGGTGGGCGCCGCCACCACCGCCGTGGTGGGGTTGGCCGCCGCCGCCGGGCTGGGGACCTCCCCCCTGGTAAATGGGGCGAACGCGCGCCGACCTCTGGCTGGTCCGTAGGGCGATGCAATTGTCGCGTGCAGCCGCAATTGCATCGCCCCGCGGCCGACACAATGTGACTCAAATCTGCGCAGTGCCTCCGTCGACGAACAGTTCGATCCCGGTGACAAAACTGGAATCATCCGACGCCAGAAAGAGCGCCGCCGTGGCGATCTCGTCCGGCTGCCCGATACGGCCCATCGGGATCATGGCCACGAACTGCTCTTTCACTTCGTCGGGAACGCCGACGAAGATGCCGGTGTCGATGGTGCCGGGACTGATGACGTTCACCCGAATCCTCCTGGCCTTCAGATCGACTGTCCAGGTGCGCGCGAAGGAGCGGATGGCGGCCTTGCTTGCATTGTAGACGCTGAAGCCTGCGAAGCCTTTCACGCTGGCGATGGACCCGGTCATGATGATCGATCCGCCATCGTGCATCAGTGGCAATGCCTTCTGCACCGTAAACAGCGTTCCTCGGACATTGACATTGAACGTGTTGTCGAAGTTCGCTTCGCTGATGGAACCGAGGGGCACATTGAACTCGCCAAATCCGGCACTGGCATACAAAACGTCGATATGTCCTTTCTGCGCCCTGACGATTTCATATAGACGGTCGAGATCGGCGAGATTGCCGGCATCGCCTTGGACACCGGTCACGTTCCGGCCGATCTCGTTGACCGCTGCATCCAGTTGCTCCTGCCGCCGGCCGGTGACGAACACGTAGGCGCCTTCCATCACAAAACGCCTGGCGGTCGCCAATGCCATCCCCGATGTCGCGCCGGTAATGACGGCAACTTTTCCTTCCAACTTGCCCATTGTGTTTCCTTTGAATCTTTGCTGAAGACGATCTTCGTTTTGGTCATTGCGCTGCGTCAAGGGCGCACACCCGGCAGAACGGGCATGACCAGCGGCACCGGTTGCCGGGAATGCGCCGTCTGGGGTTTACTATGCTGGCAGCAAGGATTTTTGCGAAGGAGCGAGAAGATGAATAAAGCGCAGCCGCTGCGGCGCGGGCTGTTGGCACTCGGCTCAGGCGCGATCGCGGGGTTTGTCGCAGCCCCTCGACCGCTCAATGCCTTGACACCGCCACCGGCTGGTCGGACATCCCGCCCGGTCATTCAGGCCGCTGCGCAGACAGACGGCGATGTGCCGCGCCAGGAAGTGAGGTCGGGCGTCGTTATCGCCTATGCAGACCAGTGGTTTGGAGCGCCCTGGCAGGACGGCGAGCCCATCCTGCTGCTGCATGGCGTCGCCGAATTGCATGTCGCGTGGCAGCAATGGGTGCCTTTGCTCGCGGGGCGCTTCCGCGTACTGCGGCCGGATCTGCCAGGCTTCGGACAATCGCCATTGCCTGCCTCCTATGATTGCACGACGCAGCAGGTCGCCGGCGATCTGATGCGGCTTCTCGACGCGCTGAAGGTCGATCGCTTTCATCTGGTCGGCGCCAAGGTCGGAGGTTCGACGGCATTGCAAATGGCCGCCGATTACCCGGACCGGGTCAAGACACTGGCGGTCTTCGGCACGCCCGCGAAAGGCGCACCCGGCGGCAAAGCCGATTTGACCTCGTTCCCGGCCTGGATACGCAAGGACGGCGTCCGCGGCTGGGCCGCGGCAACGATGGCGTCCCGTCTTGGCAGCGACGCCTCGCCTGCAATGATGCAGTGGTGGACGGACGATCTGATGGGCAAGGCGGATCCGCGCGCCTGCATCGGTTACTCCGGCGCCGCGGCGACCATGGATCTGGAACCGCTCCTCGGCCGGATCACCGCGCCGACGCTGGTCGTAACGACCGAGTCGAGTCCGCTGCAACCGGTAGCGGCGGCGCGCTTGTATCAGGAAAAGATAGCGCACTCGAAGCTGCTCGTGCTGCCGGGGGATTCCTACCACATCGCAGCCGTGCATCCGCAGGAATGCGCCAGACAGCTGCTGGAGTTCATCGGCAGCGCGTGAACGGCTGGCCATAGCTGGACATAAGGCTACAATTACTGCCGCGCGTGGCGCGACACGGAGACACAGCAATGCCCGCTTCCGGCCTGACCGTTCCGGTGCTGCTGGGCTCGATGCGCCCCGAGCGCCACGCGCTCCGCGCCGGGCGGATGGTGGTGCAGGCACTGGAGGCGGCGGGCCACGAAGCGATCACGGTCGATCCGCTGGAGTTGCGGCTGCCACTGCTGGAACGCACTTACAGCGAGTACAAGAAGGGTGAGGCGCCGGCCGGGCTCGACGGGCTGGCGGCGCTGTACCGCCGCGCCGATGGTTTCATCATTGTCAGCGGAGAATACAACCACGGCATTCCGCCGGCTTTGAAAAACCTGCTGGACTATTTCCTGGCTGAATACCTTTGGCGACCGTCAGGGATCGTCTGTTACTCGTCGGGCCAGTTCGGTGGCGTTCGCGCGGCAATGCAACTGCGCATGACCCTGGGCGAGTTGGGCATGTCCAGCATCCCGACACTGCTGCCGATCCCGCGCATCGCCAGCGCACTGGACGAGGCGGGACGGCCGCAGCAGGAGTGGCTGACGACCGCGCTGAATGATTTTCTTGCTGAATTCGACTGGTACGCCCGCGCGCTGAAACAGGGGCGCGCAGGCGGCACACCGTACTGAACGGCAGGATTGCCACCCGCCTGCGCGAGGAATTTGCCGGCCTCGAAGGCTCCTGTGCACATTATCTGGGAAGCATGCCTAATGTCCGGGCGGTAGCGGCTATATCTGGCGTCCGTCGGCCCATCGCTGCTAATTTCCGCCTGGACAACAGGCAGGTGACTATGCTGCGCTGCAACAGAGCCCGGCTCATGCTTGCAGGAGGCACGAATGAAAGCGCCGATCCATCGGTCCATGGGGCGAACCGCCATCGCATGCGCGGTCGCGCCGCTGCTGGCCTGGTCCGCACCGGGGCACGCGCGTGCCGAGGCCGTCGTCACCGTCGCAATGACCGCCGGCGACATCCCCAACACCACCGGCAATCCGGATCAGGGTTTCGAAGGCTTTCGTTTCGTCGGCTACAACCTCTACGACGGGCTGGCACTGTGGGATCTGTCGCGCAGCGACAAACCGTCCGACATCAAGCCGGGCCTCGCCACATCTTGGGAGGTCGATCCTAACAACCACCGCCGCTGGATCTTCCACCTGCGCGAGGGCGTGAAGTGGCACGACGGCTGCCCGTTCACCGCCGATGACGTGCTGTGGAATCTCGCGCGCGTCACCGACCAGAAGGCGCCGCAATTCTACACCCTGCAGATGGCGCTCTCGCGCAGCTATACCACCAATTTTGAATCCATCGAGAAGGTAGACGACAACACCGTCGCGATCACCACCAAGGTGGTGGAATTGCTGTTCCCCTACTCGATGAGCTACCTGCTCATGATCAGTCGGTGCCGCGCTGAGCAATTGAAATACGATTGGGGCGCCTATGCCGAGCATCCGTCCGGCACCGGCCCTTACCGCTTCGATCGCATGGTCGCGCACGAGCGGCTGGAACTGCTGCCGAACAAGGAATACTGGGACCCGAAGCGCGTCGCCAAGCACGATCGGCTGATCCTGCTGCCGATGCCGGAAGCCGCCACGCGCACCGCGGCGTTGCTCACCGGCGCGGTGAACTTCGTCGAGGCGCCGTCGCCGGATGCGATCCCGCGGCTGAAAAGCGCCGGCATGCAGATCGTCACCAACCAGTACCCGCACAACTGGCCATACATTCTTAACTTCGTGCGTGGCCCGATGACCGATATCCGCGTCCGCCGCGCCGCCAATTACGCGCTGAACCGCAGCGAGTTCGTGGAACTGCTGGGCGGGCTGGCGATGGAGGAATACGCCACCATGCCGCCGGGCACGCCCTATTACGGCAATCCGGTGCGCTACGAATACAACCAGAAGAAGGCAAAGGAACTGCTGACGGAAGCGGGCTGCATGCCGTGCAAGATCGTGCTGGCGATCTCCACCTCGGGTTCGGGCCAGATGCAGCCGCTGCCGATGAACGAACTGGTGAAGTCGCAGCTCGAGGAAGTCGGCTTCCAGGTCGAATTCAAGGTGATGGACTGGAATTCGCTGATCGAGGTCGGCCGTTCCGGTGTGCCGAAATACCCTGAGATCGACGGCTACAACGGTTCGCGGGCGCTGCTCGATCCGCTGAGCGCGCTGATCAAGCCGGTGTGGAAGCTGCACTGGTCGCCGGCGGGCGCCAACTGGGGACATTTTTACGATCCGGAAATCGAGGCACTCGTCGGGCAGATCCTCACCGAGTTCGACGACGACAAGCGCCTGGCGATGTTGACCAAGTTGCACGAGTTGGAGAATGACCGTGCGCTGATGATCTGGGTGGTGCACGACCTGAACCCGCGCGCCCTGTCGCCGAAGCTGCACGGCTTCGTGCAGGCGCAGAACTGGTTCCAGGATTTGACGCCGATCTCGGTCGATCCGTGAGACGCGCATGCTAGGCTACATTGCCCGGCGCATCCTGCTCGCCATTCCCATCGCATTCGGGGTCAGCGTCGTCTGCTTCTCGCTGGTCTACCTTGCGCCGGGCGATCCGCTGCAGACCATCTTGCCCTCGGACGCAACGGCGGAGATGGTCGAGCAGATCAAGCACGCCTATGGCCTCGACCGTCCGCTGCCAGTGCAGTTTTTCCTCTGGCTCGGCCACGTGCTCACCGGTGATTTCGGCATGTCGATCTCGACGCGCCGCCCGGTGATCCTCGAAGTCACCGGTGCGCTCTCCAACACCTTCATGCTCACCAGTTTCGCCGTCCCGCTGGCGTTCATCATCGGCTACACCATGGGCGCGATCGCCGGCTGCTTTCCGGGCCGTGCCGTGGATCGCATCGTGACCGGCGGCGCGGTGGTGGGCGTCAGTCTACCCAACTACTGGCTCGGCATTGTCCTGGTGATCGTGTTCGCCGTCGAGCTGATGGTGCTGCCTGCAACCGGCATGGGGCCGAAAGGTTCAGCGCAGTTCAGCATCTTTCGCTGGTCCGACGCACAGTACCTGGTGCTGCCCGTCGTCACGCTGTCGATGATCCCGGTCGGCATCATCGCCCGCACCACGCGCGCCGCGGTGGCCGAGGTGCTGAACCAGGACTTCGTGACGACCTTGCGTGCCAAGGGGCTGGGCGAGATCGCCGTCATCCGTCACGTGCTGAAGAACTCGGCGCCGCAGGTGCTGGCGGTGATGGGATTGCAATTCGGCTACCTGATGGGCGGCTCGATCCTGGTGGAGACGGTGTTCACCTGGCCCGGTAGCGGCTTCATGCTGTCAAAGGCGATCATCAACCGCGACATCCCGGTGCTGCAGGGAACCATCCTGTTCCTGGCAATGATCTTCGTCGCCACCAACCTCGTCGTCGATCTGCTGCAATCCGTCATCGACCCGCGCATCCGCCGGACCTGAGCAGGAGCGACGCGATGTCACAGACTGCCTCGCTTCCGGTCCGTGTCCGCTTCGACGATGATGCGCCGCCGGCCCTGCGGGTGCGCGGTTACTGGAGTTCGGTCGGTTACCGGTTGCGGCATGACCCGGCGACACTGTTCTTCGGCCTTGTCGTGCTGCTGATTGTGCTGGCGGCGATTTTCGCGCCGCTGCTCGCGCCGTTCGACCCCTACAAGGAAAGCGTCGTACTGCGGCTGAAGCCGTTCGGCTATCGCGGCCATCCGCTTGGTACCGACGAACTGGGCCGCGACCTGCTGAGCCGTTTGATATACGGCGGACGCTCGTCGCTGCTGATGGGACTGGTTCCGGTCTGCATCGCCGTGGTGCTGGGCGGCACGCTCGGCGTGATCGGCGGTTTCGCCGGACGGCGGGTGAACGCCGCGATCATGCGCACGATGGACGTGTTCTACGCATTTCCGTCCGTGCTGCTGGCGGTGGCGATCTCCGGCGCGATGGGCGGCGGCATGGCCAACGGCATGGCGGCGCTGGCGCTGGTGTTCATTCCGGCGATGTGCCGCGTGGCGGAGACCGCGACGGCACAGGTGCGCAGCCTGGACTTCATCGAGGCGGCGCGCGCCACTGGCGCCGGCACCTTCACCATCGTTCGCTACCACGTGCTCGGCAACGTGCTTGGCCCCGTCTTCATCTATGCCTCGAGCCTGGTGTCGGTCAGCATCCTGCTCGCCTCGGGCCTGTCGTTTCTCGGTTTGGGCGTGAAACCGCCGACGCCCGACTGGGGCCTGATGCTGAGCACGCTGCGGCAGTCGATCTATGTCGCGCCGCTGTCATGCGCGTTGCCGGGCGCGGCGATATTCATCACCTCGATCTGCTTCAACCTGGTGAGCGACGGGATCCGTTCAGCGATGGATGTGCGGCTGTGAGCGGCGTTGCGGCCGACGTGCACGATGTCGGTGGGCCGGCGCAGCCATTGCTGATCGCACGCGATCTCTTCAAGCATTTCCATGTGCGCGGCGGCAGCAAGTCCGCGCGCGTCCGCGCCGTGGACGGTGTGTCGTTCACCCTGTTCAAGGGTGAGACGCTTGGCGTCGTCGGAGAATCCGGCTGCGGCAAATCAACGCTGGCGCGGCTGTTGCTGCATCTGGTCACGCGCGACGGCGGTGAACTGATCTTCGACGGCGAGCCGGTTGGCGCGCCGCACGGCATCACCGTGGCGGCGCTGCGCCGGCATGTGCAGATGGTCTTCCAGGACAGCTATTCCTCGCTCAACCCGCGCATGCCGGTCCAGGACTCGGTCGCGTTCGGACCGTTCGTGCATGGCCGGCGGAAACCGGACGCCAGGCGTGTCGCACGCGACATGCTGGTGAAGGTCGGGCTCAATCCTGATCTGTTCGGGCAGCGCTATCCGCACGAACTGTCGGGGGGACAGAAGCAGCGGGTGAACATCGCGCGCGCACTGGCGATCGAGCCGCGCATGGTGATCCTGGACGAGGCCGTGTCCGCGCTCGACAAGTCGATCGAGGCGCAGGTGCTGAATTTGCTGCGCGCGCTGAAGGCACAGTTCAATTTGACCTATCTGTTCATCAGTCATGATTTGAACGTGGTGCGCTATGTCAGTGACCGGGTGCTGGTGATGTATCTCGGGCGCGTCGTGGAACTGGGGCCGTCCGAGAATATCTTCACCCGCCCGCTGCATCCGTACACGCGCGCGCTGCTTGGTTCGCGTCCGTCGATGGATCCCGCGAACCGCATCGAGGAACCGCCGATCACCGGCGATCCGCCGAGCCCGATCGATCCGCCCGGCGGCTGCCGCTTCCACACGCGTTGCCCGTTCGCCGAGGATGTGTGTGCTGCGAAATCACCGGAGCTTGGCGCCTGGCTCGAGCGTGGTTCGCATGTCGCCGCCTGCCACATGCTGAATACCGGTTCCGGCCATTCTGCGGCGCCGGCATGAGCACACCGCCCGAATCACCGCTCGTCGAAGTGGACGACCTCACCGTTCGCTTCGTCACGCGCGAGGCGACGGTGCATGCGGTGAACGGTGTGAGCTTCAGCGTGCGCCCCGGCGAGGTGCTGTGCA
This sequence comes from uncultured Alphaproteobacteria bacterium, assembly GCA_963812475.1. Taxonomy (GTDB): domain Bacteria; phylum Pseudomonadota; class Alphaproteobacteria; order Acetobacterales; family Acetobacteraceae; genus JAMXLO01. Next base: position 9,797 of record CAWEVI010000050.1, on the reverse strand, counting down.
TCCTCGGTGAATCCGGCTCCGGCAAGAGCGTCACCCTGCGCGCCATTCTACGCCTGTTGCCACCGCGCCGCACGCGCATCGAGGGCGCCATCCGCGTCGACGGTCAGAACGTGCTGGCGCTCGACAAGCGCCGGTTGCGTGAACTGCGTGGCGGCCTGGTGTCGATGATCTTCCAGGAGCCGATGACAGCACTCGATCCGGTTTACACGATCGGCGCACAGATCGCCGAGACGGTGCTGCGACACAAGGGCGGCAGTCGCGCCGCGGCCCGCACGCGGGCGCTGGAACTGCTGGACCTGGTGAAGATACCGTCCGCCGAACGCAGGCTCGACAATTACCCGCACGAACTGTCCGGAGGGCTGCGTCAGCGCGCGATGATCGCCATGGCATTGTCGTGCGGGCCGCGCCTGCTGCTGGCCGATGAACCGACGACGGCGCTCGATGCAACCGTGCAGATCCAGGTGCTGATCCTGCTCCGCAAGCTGCAGCGCGAACTCCGCATGGGCACGATCTTCGTCACCCACGACCTCGGCGTGGCCGCCGAAATCGCCGATCGCATCGCGGTCATGTACGCCGGCCGCATCGTCGAGGAAGGTCCGGTGGCCGAAGTGTTGGCCGCACCACTGCATCCCTACACGCAGGGTTTGCTGGCATCCACGGTGCACGGCCAAAGCCGCGACCATGACATCGAGGCGATCGCGGGAAGTCCGCCCGACCTGCGCCGCCTGCCGGCCGGGTGCGCCTTCGCGCCGCGCTGTGTCCATGCGCAGCCGGACTGTCGCGCGGGTGTGCCTGCACCGCGCTATCCGTCGCGTGGCCGGATGGCGCGTTGCCTGCGCGTGGCCGATGCGACGCTGGCGGCCGCGGAATGAAGGCCTGAAGCGCGGGACGCGGCGAACCGGTCCGAAGTCCGACCTTGGCCGGGCGCCCATCAACGGTGGAAGCACGCCCGCCGTCGTCGAACGGGGACCGTGGGAGGTATTGCGATGGTGTCACCCCAAATTCGATCCTGCCGAACCGCGGAGCCGCCGGATCGCCCGCGATGCGTATCGCGCGCCCGCCAGCCGACAGCGCCGCCGGCGCCGCGCTATGCGACGCAGCGCTCCCGCTCGGCGCTGATCACATACGCCATGCCGCCACTGCCGATGCGGATCTCCAGCATCGTGGGGCCACCCAGCGTCGGCAGCGGCAGCACCGCGTCGCCGTTGGTCCAGCGGTGCAGCGCCGTGCCATCGCGCTCCGGCGCCTGCCAGCCCTGCGACAGTCGCGGATGATCGACCGGAATCTCCTGCATCTCGCTCGCGCCGCGCAGCACGATCCGCTCCACGTTCACACCAAGACGGCGGCGATCGTCCAGCCACGGGCGCGCATCCGCGGGCGAGCCGGAACGCGATAGCAGGTGCACCTCTGTCGCGCCCTTCGGCAGGGCGAAGATGTAGAGGCCATTCTCGCCATACATCGGGCGTACCGTGCGGCCTTTGGCCAGGATCCGCAGTTCCGGATCGCCGGTGGTCTCAAGCCTTGGCGCCGGCTGGCCCAGCGCCGCCGCACGCGCGGCCAGGCGCTGCCACACCGGCAGCACACTGGCCTCGTCCCACGCGAACGGCGCGCATGATGCCGCCGCGCGGGTCGGATAGTCCGTCTCGTCGGTCAGGTCGGGGTGCAGCACCAGCGGCTCGCCCGAGTTGGCGAAGAAGCCGCGGTTGCCGGTGTTCAGGTAACTCTCGGCGGGCAGCCCCTCCGCGACCAGGATCGCATGCGCGTCCAGTTCGACGTGGAAATACTCGACCGAGGTCGAGCCGTTGTCCTGGCGGATCGTCGCGCCGTTCACCAACTGGCGGGCGGCGATCAGCTTGCCGTCGACGAACACCGCGTGATCGGGCGACAGCAGCAGATCGCTGTGCGGCATGTTGTCGGCGAACGCGCCGCGCCGGATGCGGATCGGCGCCACGGTCTCCGGGTGGGGATGGGCGGTCAGGTCGATGCGCCGCCGGCCGATCCACTTGACCGGCTGCGCGACAATCTCCCCCTCCGCCAGCGTCAGGACGATGTCCCCCTGCATCAGGCTTTCGACCACCCGCTCGCCGGTCGCGGTCAGGATGTGGGTGCCGGCCGCGTAGCAGACCACGGTGCTGAGGAACACATCGGTGCCGGTGCTTGCGTCCGCCGTCCAATCGACGAAGGTTCCTGCATTAGGGGCGAACGCGAGTGTGAAGTGGTCAACGAGCGTCGCGCCGTTGAACAGTTCCACAGTGCTTCCAGCGATGACACCGCTCGTGAAGCTCTCCGGCGCGGCGCCTGCAAGGTCGATGAAGTCGGTGGGAGCGATCGCGCTGCTGCCGACGTGCATGCCGAAGATGGTGCCGCCGGTCTCGAACGACGTTTGCGCCGTCGCGTTGCCGAGCAGCAAGCCGCCGCTGAGGACCCCGCCGGTGTTGAGGTATTCGAAACTGATTCCGGTTGCGACCGTGCCGTCGAGCGCGAGGACCGACGAGGCGGCGCTGTCCGCTTCCAGAAGGATGGTGCTGGAAGTGACATTGCTGATGTTGAGTATCCCACCGGTACCTTCGACCACGCCGCCGGCGCCGGATATGTCGCCGTTGACAACGCCCTGACCGATCACCGTCGCACCACTGCCGACGACCATCCCGTCGGTGGCGTTGAGCGTGCCGCCGTCGAGTTGGATCGTGCCGTTGGTCATGGTTTCGACAAATGGCAGCGTCAAGATGCCGCCGGCGCCGATCTCCACGGTCTGATTGGCACTGTGGATGTCGATCCAACCGGTATCACCGGCCGTAACATTGCCGTCGATCTTTAGAACACTGCCGCCCTTGTTCGGATCGGCCACCAGCAGCGCGTTGTTGACCGTGCCGGTCAGGTCGAGCGTGCCACCGGAGGCAGCGATCTCGAACGCGCCGGTGACGCCGTTCACTGTGCCGACGCCGGTGATGCTGATGGCTGTCAGCACGCCGCCCGACTGCGAAATGGTGCCGCCGGCAAGGGTGATATCATTTGGGGCAGTTCCGAAGCCCGTCAGGGTTCCGCCACTGCCGACGGTGAAGGTATCTTCAGTGCTGCCGGTCTTGTCTGCGAGCGTGCCGCCGTCAAGCTTGATGGTGCCGTTGGTGATGAACTCATTGCCATTGATTGTCAGGTTGCCAGCCGGACCAATCTCCAGCGTCTGATTGGCATTGTTGATCGCAATCGTGGCTGCGGATGTCGCCACGCCTTCAATCATCAGGTCTGAGGCCGCAGCCGTGCCAATCGATAGAACCACGCCGGTGGCGATCGATCCAAATACATCCAGCGTGCCGCCTGAAGTTGCGGTGCCGGCCAAGAGCGTTCCGGTGCCGGTTATCCCCGTTCCGGCATTCAGCGTGCCGGCGCCGTTGATGACGTTGGTCGCAGCCGTCCCGTTGAAGGTAATTGCACCGCTCGTGGCAAGTGAGTTGCCTGCCGTCAGCGTAAGTGTCGTGAAACGGCTCGATGCAGGATTGCCGTTCATTGTTATGGAAGTTGCGAGCAGCCGCAGTATCCACCGTGAGCGTGAATGCATTGGCTTGGGTGGCGTTGCCGATCGTCAAAGGATCGATGGCCAGGGGAACGCCGGATGGCGACCAGTTCGCTCCATTGCTCCAATTGCCGCTCCCTGGGTTCGCGATGGTACCCGAGCCCACCCAGGTTTTCGCTACTACTACCGCCATCGTCGTTGCTCCTTCGCTCTCGCCGCTTCGCCGGGGCAACGCATGCGTCCCAGCCTCGAGCTCTTATTGCATGGCAGAGCCACGCAAAACCATATGCAATCGTTCGCTTGACATTTGCTTGGTGATGCAATCACAGTTATATCAATCAATGCCCCGATATCCCCCTGCTGTAGCAATGCCTCGTGCGGTCGCAACCAATCCGCGGAACTCTGGGACGTGAGACCCGGCACAGAAACCCTCGCGGCCCTGCCGCTGCTGGCCTCCTTCAGCGCCCCGCAGATCGCCGCGTTGAACAACCGCGCCGATCTGGCACGGCTGGGGCCGGACGAGGTGCTGTTCCGTGAAGGCGACCGGCCCGCGGAACTGAACATCCTGCTCGCCGGCTACGTCGCGGAAATCCATGGCAAGAACGGCGAGAACGCCATGACCGACGTTATCGGACCGGTCACCCCGATCGGCTTCGCCTCGGCCATGCTCGGCGCGCCCTCGCCGACCGGCGCCAGAACCATCACCTCGGCCCGCCTCATCGTCATCCCGACGCCCGAACTGCGCGCCATGATCCGGACGAAGCCGGCGCTGGCCCTTCCGTTCCTCGACCACGCGCTGGCCGGCATGCGCGAACAGACGCTGGAGCTCTGCGCCATGAAGCTGCGTTCCTCGGTGCAGCGCCTGGCAGCCTTCCTGCTTGGCCTGGTCGAGGATCCAGACATGAGCCCGGCCCGGTTCGTGCTGCCGTACGAGAAGCGGTTCCTCGCCGCCAGGATCGGCTGCACGCAGGAAAATCTGTCCCGAGCGTTTGGTGTGCTTCGGAGCCATGGCGTGGAGACCCGGCAGGGCGTCGTCGTGGTGCGCGACGTTGCCGGGCTGCGGGCCTTCGCCGGACTCTCGCAGCCCGCCGGCAACGCTGCCTGATGTCCGACCGCGGCGCCGCATCGCCGCGCCGTGCGCGCCCGCCTTACGGCTCGGCGGGTACATCCACACGCTGCGGCACCGCCACCATGCGTGCGCACAACGCGTTGGTCAGTTCGACCCGTCGCGCCCAAAGCGAGCGGTACCAGGCGATCCGCTGCGCCACCTGATAGGCCAGCATGCGCTCGCCGGCGATGTGGCTGCGCGCCGCATTGCCGAGGCCGCGCGCCAGTTCGGGCATCGCCACCAGTCGCAGAAGCCGCTCATGCAGTTCGTCGGGGCTGCGGAACAGCAGGCCGGTGCGGCCATCTTCGATGCTGTCGGCATAGACGATGTGGCTGGCCAGTGCCGCGACGCGGCATGCCCCCGCCTCGATGAACTTCAGGTCCGACTTGGCGCGGTTGAACGGCGTGTCGCCCAGCGGCATGAATGAAATCTCGCACTTGCCGAGCAGCGCCATGTAGGCGTCGTAGTCGCAGGTCGGCGTGAACATCTTGTGCGGCGTCCGCAGCGCATCGAAGAACGCGCGATCGTGCACCACGCTGAAGCGCAACCGGTCGCCGGCCTTGTCCGCTACCGCGTTCAGCGCCGGCATCAGTGGCGCCCAGTCCGCCTCGCGATTCAGCGCCCCGAAGAACAAGGTCAGCACGTTCGGATCCAGGAAGTTGCGCACGTCCGGCAGCGCGCGCACCGCATTGGGGAACACCGCCACCTCGGGATTGAGGGTGCGCAGGATCGCGGCGAGCGCCGGCGTACTGGTCTGCACCGCATGCACGCCGCGGAAGGCGAACTGATCGTCGGCGTGCAGCATGCCGAAATGGTCCGGATGATCGTCGAATTCGGTCACGATCAGCCAGCCGTCCGACAGCAGGTCGCGGATCACCGCGGCGCCATGCCCGCCGCTCAGTGCCGGGCGGTGCAGCACGAAGACGCGCGGCGCCTCGCCACCGCCCTTCACGAGGTCCCGGTTCGTGCCGATGTGGGTGGCGACGGTCGGATCACTGCGCAGCGCCTGCATCGGATAGACCACGCGGACATGCGAAACGCCGCCCACCGGCTCCAGCATGTTGGCGACCACCGTCAGCAGTTCGCGTGGGTGCTTGCGCACGCGCCAGACATATTGCAGCGGCGCGGCACGCTTGAGATAGGCCGGCGGATCGACACCGAGCGCCGTCAGCGCCGGGGCGATCCGGGTCGTGAATGCCTCCGCGCCCGCCGCATCGAATATCCGCGCGTGCACGTCGCACAGCGAAAGGCCAAGCGCGAGCAGTCCCTTGCGCATCGTCTCGAGGCTGAACCAGCGCAGATGCGTGGCGTCCAGCAGACCGGACGGCTCGTAGTCCCAGGTACCGCGCAGCAGACGGTCGGCGAAGCTCCAATGCTCCAGGTTGGGCACGCAGATCAGGATGGTGCCATCGTCGCTCAGCGCCGCGATATGACGGCGAAGCACCGCCCACGGGTCGCGCAGGTGCTCCAACACGTCACCGTAGATGATGCAGTCGATCGGACGGTCGAGCTCGAAGGGCAATGGATCCTGCTCGACATCGACCGCGGCGACGTTGTTCAGCCGCTGCGCCGCCAACGCCGCGGCCGCCGGATCATGGTCGATGCCGAGCAGGCGGGCGCGCGGATTGAACCGACGATAGGCGGCGCCCAGCGATCCGGCGCCGCAGCCGACATCCAGCACGACGGCGGCATCGAGCGGGATACGATCCAGCAGATCGGCGTTCGGGTGATCGGGATAGGCGGGCATTGCGGGCGGAGGCTCCGGAAAGGGGGGACGGCAGGAATGCCAGACCGCCTGAAGCGGCGATCGACCCGCCCAGCCCTCGGTGGTAGGCGGTTTTGTGCGAACGATGCAAGGTAGAAGCAGTACCGCCGCCGGCATCAACCACGCGGTGCGTCCTCATGCGAGGCGCTTCGGATCGCGCCGCAGCGCGTCGATCCGATCCAGCATCCGCGTCTGACAGCGGTCGAGATCCGCCGCATCCGACAGTTGCGGCGCTGCCAGCCCCGCCCGGGCCAATGCACGCGCTGCCCTGTCGACGAACCGGCCTCGTGCGACGCCGTACAGAGAGCCGGCGGATCGGTTCAGTAATGTGCGACCGCTCCGACACGCCGCAATCGGCGAGGCGTGGAGGCATTCCGGCAACGACGAGGCCGCAAGGCGATGGAATGCGATGCGAAGCTTCAGCGACGCGGCCCAATCGTGCCACTTGGCGCGATGGACCGGCACCAGCGGACGCAGCGCGATCCAGGGCACGCGCAGCGCATCGGACACGATGGCGCCATGCAACGCCTCGCTCAGCAGCACGCCGCAGCCTGCGATCGCGGCTATGATGGCAGCCGGATCGCCGCTCGGGTCGATCAGCCGCACCCCGGCTGCGACGGCGGCCGCGTGCCATGCACCCCGGCCGAGACTTTCGAAGTGCGGCATGAAGCCGACCGTCCGCCGGATTGCGTTTGCGGCGACGGTGTCGCCACGTCTGCTGCAAGCGAAACCGACATTTGGCAGCAGCATCGCCGGGTCGCCGAGGCCGAGGCTTTCGGACAGACCGAGCAGGCGGCATGTGAGCGGCCCGCGGACCCAGTGAATGACCCAGCTGGCATCGAGCGACGGTAATCGCTCATAGCCGCCGTAGCCCGCGCCTGCGACCAGCTTCACCGTGGCCGCGGCATGGCGCGCATCCAGAATGGAGCCGATGCCCAGGAACATCTCGGCTGGATCGGCGTCGAAGAAGTCCGGCAGCAGGCGGGGCCAGATCAGCAGGTTCAGCTCATCCCCGAAATTTCGCGCCTTCCCCTGCCAGCGGTACAGCAGCATTTAGGCTAGCCGGCGGACCGCATTGGCGAACCGGTCGCACCCCACCCGAGCGCGGCGTGAATGAAACCCAGCGCATAGGCAAGCCGCCAGCGGTATGGGACAAGATGCGTGCTGTGGCGAGGCAGCAGAGCCGATGGCGCAAGCAGCGCCGCCACCACGATCCGGCGCGGCAACTCCCGCCAGACCTCGCCGGGTCGGCCGAGCAGCCGGCGCGTCCGCACCGTCGAGACGCCCTGCCAGTAGAGCCGCGACAGCAGCCAGGCCGGCGTGAGCCGTGCCGTCTGTATCTGATGCCGCGCGACGATCCGCGAGTTGTAGCGTGCCGAATGCCCGGCGTCCTGCAGTCGCCAGGCGAGCTGCACCTCCTCGTCGGACAGCAAGGCTTCACCGATGCGGCCGCTTTGCGTGCCGAAGCCGCCGATCGCGCGCAGCGATGGGACGTGTATCACCATGTTCGCGCCGTACGGCTCCAGCCCGCGCGGTAGCGCGGCGCTGCGGTATTCGCCCTGCCCTTCCAGTTCGATGATCGACAGCGAGCCACGCAGGCTGGGCGGCCACCAGAATGGCAACGGAGCCTCCCAGTGCGGCAGGATGCGTCCGCCGATCAGTGCCGGCGGCGGGTCGGTCTCGCTGATCGACTGCACGATGCGCTCGATCCAGTCGCACGCCGGGATCGCATCGTCATCGATGTAGGCGATGTAGTCGCCAGCCGCCTCCTGCGCGCCGGCATTGCGCGCCACACTGACGCCCGGCTGCTCGATACGCAGCAATCGCGCATTGCGGAGCCCCTGGACCAGCTGTTCGACCTGAGCCGGAATGTCGCCCGTCGAGGCGCTGTCGACGACCAGGATGTCGAATTGCCCATCGCCGACCGTTTGCCGCCGCAGTCCATCGAGGCAATCGCTCAAATAGCCGGGCCGGTCATGTGTACAGATGCAGACAGTGACGTCCATGCCGCCCAATCTGCGCCTTTGGCGTTGAGAAAGGATTAGCCTGGCGGCAGATCGGGGCGTCCAACGCAGTGGTAATCGAAGCCGGCCTGCCGCATCGCCACGGGGTCGTAAACGTTCCGCAGATCAATCAGGACGCGTCCGCGCATGGTCTCGCGCAAGCGTGTCGGGCTGAGCGCGCGGAATTCGTTCCATTCGGTGATCAGAACCAGCGCATCGGCGCCTTTGGCGGCATCGAACGCATCGCGGCAATACGTGATGCCCTCGGGAAGCAGTGGTTCGGCCTGCTGCATTCCCTCGGGGTCGAAGGCGCGGATCCTGGCGCCGTCACCAACCAGGCGGGCCACGATGGACAGCGACGGCGCGTCGCGCATGTCGTCCGTCTCCGGCTTGAAGGTCAGGCCGAGCAGGGCGATCGTCTTGCCGCGCACCGAGCCGCCGCAGGCGTGGATCACCCGCGTTGCCATGTTCGACTTGCGGGCGTCGTTGACGGCCACGGTGGCCTCCACCAGACGCGACGGCGCCCCGTAGTCCTGTGCGGTGCGCACCAGGGCCAGCGTGTCCTTGGGGAAGCACGACCCGCCGTAGCCGGGCCCGGGATGCAGGAACTTCCGGCCGATCCGACCGTCAAGCCCGATGCCACGCGCGATGTCGTGCACGTCGGCGCCGACCTTCTCGCAGAGATCGGCCATTTCGTTGATGAAGGTGACCTTCATCGCCAGGAAGGCGTTGGCGGCATATTTGGTGAGTTCCGCCGTCTCGATGCCGGTGAACACGATCGGCGCCTCGATCAGATAGAGCGGGCGGTAGAGCCGGCCCAGCACCTCGCGGGCACGGTCGCTCTCGGCGCCGATCACCACCCTGTCAGGCCGCATGAAGTCGCCGATCGCGTTGCCCTCGCGCAGGAACTCCGGATTGGAGGCCACGTCGAAGTCCAGGTCCGGCCGGGTGGTGCTGATAATCTCCGCGATGGCACGGCTGGTGCCGACCGGCACGGTGGATTTCGTGACGATCACCGCATAGCCGGTCAGCGCGCGCGCCACCTGCTCGGCGGCGGCATAAACATAGGTGAGGTCTGCGTGGCCGTCGCCGCGCCGCGTCGGCGTGCCGACGGCGATCAGCACCGCCTCGGCATCGCGGACCCCGGTGGCGAGATCGCCGGTGAATGCCAGCCGGCCGGCCCTGACGTTCTCCAGCACCAGCTTGTCCAGGCCGGGTTCATAGATCGGCATGCGTCCCTCGTTGAGGGCTGCAAGCTTGCGGGCGTCCGTTTCCACCACCGTGACGTTGGTGCCGAACTCCGCGAAGCAGGCGCCGGAGACAAGGCCGACATAGCCGCCGCCGATCATCGTGATGCGCATGTTTGCGGTTCCTTCCGCCCATGTGGCGGCGATAAAGCACGGGCGGGCG
>CAWEVI010000049.1:0-11496 GCA_963812475.1 uncultured Alphaproteobacteria bacterium | reverse complement strand
GCGAACGTTACAGATCGGATTCAGAAAGGCGCGTGGCGCGATTTTTCGGCGGGGCGCTGGGAGAGCGCGATCGACGTGCGCGACTTCATCCAGCGCAACGTCACTCCTTACCAGGGCGACGAAAACTTCCTGGCCGGGCCATCGGCGCGAACCAAGGCGGTCTGGGAAAAGCTGCAGCCCTATTTCGAGGAGGAACGGCGCAGCGGCGTGCTGGACGTCGATGCGGCGACGCCGTCCACGATGATCGCCCACGCGCCAGGCTGGATCGACCGGGAGAACGAGGTCATCGTCGGCCTGCAGACCGATCGCCCGTTCAGGCGTGCAATCTTTCCCGCCGGCGGACTGCGCATGGTGGAAGCCGGGCTCAAGGCCGCGGGCTTCGAGGCCGATCAAGCGGTCCACCAGACCTTCACTCACTACCGCAAGACCCACAACGACGGCGTGTTCGACGCCTATACGCCGGAGATCATGCACTGCCGCCGCTCCGGCATCATCACCGGGCTGCCGGACGCCTACGGCCGCGGCCGCATCATCGGCGATTACCGGCGGGTGGCGCTGTACGGCGTCGATCGGCTGATCGCCGCCAAGCGCGAAGAGCGCGCGCAGATCGACGACATGTGGCCGACCGAAGACGTGATCCGCATGCGCGAGGAACTGGCGGAGCAGATTCGTGCGCTGAGTGATCTGACTGAAATGGGCCGCCGCTATGGCTGCGACATTGCCCGGCCCGCCGAAACTGCGCGCGAGGCGGTGCAGTGGACCTACCTGGCCTATCTCGGCGCCATCAAGGAGGCCAATGGCGCGGCCATGTCGATCGGCCGCATATCGACCTTCCTCGACATCTACATCGAGCGCGACATCCAGGAAGGCACGCTCGACGAGAGCGGCGCACAGGAATTGATCGATCAGCTCGTGCAGAAGCTGCGTATCGTCCGCTTCCTGCGCACGCCGGAATACGATGCATTGTTCAGCGGTGATCCTTACTGGGCGACCGAATGCATCGGCGGCATGGATCTCGACGGGCGCACACTCGTCACCCGCACCAGCTTTCGCATGCTGCATACGCTGACCACGCTCGGCCCGGCGCCCGAACCCAACATCACCGTTCTCTGGTCCCGCCATCTGCCGGATGCCTTCAAGCGCTTCTGCCTCCGGGTCAGCCGCGACACCTCCTCGCTGCAATACGAGAACGACGACCTGATGCGGCCCTATTGGGGCGACGACTACGGCATCGCCTGCTGCGTCTCGGCCATGCGGCTGGGCAAGCAGATGCAGTTCTTTGGCGCGCGGGTGAATCTCGCCAAGGCGCTGCTCTACGCCATCAACGGCGGCCGCGACGAGATCAGCGGCGACCAGATCGCCCCGCCTTCGCTGCCCGTAAGCTCGGACGTGCTCGAATTCGACGAGGTGATGGCCAAGTTCGACGCGACCATGGAGTGGCTGGCGCGCACCTATGTGCATGCGATGAACTGCATCCACTACATGCACGACAAGTATTTCTACGAGCGGCTCGAGATGGCGCTGCACGACCGCGACATCCTCCGCACGATGGCGTTCGGCATCGCCGGCCTCTCGGTGGTGGCAGACAGCCTGTCGGCGATACGCCACGCCAAGGTGCACGTCATCCGCGACGCCAACGGACTGGCCGTGGACTATCGGGTCGAAGGCACGTTCCCCACCTTCGGCAATGCGGATTCGGCGGTGGACGATATTGCTGCCGATATCGTGTCACGCTTCATGAGCAAGATCCGCAAGCATCCCACCTATCGCAATGCGGTGCACACGCAGTCGGTGCTGACGATCACCTCCAACGTCGTCTACGGCAAACATACCGGCAGCACGCCCGATGGCCGGCGCAAGGGCGAGCCCTTCGCCCCAGGCGCCAATCCGATGCACGGACGCGACAACCATGGCTGGCTCGCCTCGTGCATATCGGTTGCCAGGCTGCCCTACGCCGATGCGCAGGACGGCATCAGCTTCACCGTCAGCATCGCGCCGACCATGGCGCAGCGTGACAACGAGGCCGCGATCGAGAATGCGGTGCGGGCATTCGACATGTATTTCGGCCAGGGCGGGTTCCACATGAACCTCAACGTGCTCTCGCTCGAGACACTCGAGGATGCGATGGAGCATCCCGAGAAATACCCGCAGCTCACCATCCGCGTCTCCGGCTATGCGGTGAACTTCGTTCGCCTGACCCGGGAGCAGCAGCTCGACGTCATCCACCGCACCTTCCATCGCACCTACTGAACAGAGCGGCCAATGTCCGAACACGGGATGGTGGATGTCGGCAGCCGCTTCGACCTTCGAGCCGGCCGCTCGCCGGATGCACCCGACACCGCCGGTTTCCAGGGTCAAGGAGACGACTTACGGCTGGATCCATTCGTACGAAACCGGCTCGACGGTGGACGGCCCTGGCGTGCGGGCCATGGTTTTCATGTCCGGCTGCCTGCTGCGCTGCCTCTATTGCCATAACCCCGACACCTGGCACCTGAAGGACGGCACCCGGATCGAGCTGGCGCAAGCAGTTCGCCGCCTTGGCGACTTCGCGCCGGCGCTGCGTGCGATGCAGGGCGGGTTGACGATCTCCGGCGGCGAGCCGCTCGTGCAGGTCGGCTTTACCCGCGGGCTGTTCGCCGCGGCTAAGCGCTTGGGGCTGCACACCGCGCTCGACACATCCGGCTTCCTCGGCAGCCGGGCAGATGACGCCTATCTGGCGAACGTCGATCTCGTACTGCTGGACATCAAGAGTGGCGATCCCGACACCTATCGCCGCGCGACAGGCGTGGAGCTCGAACCGACGCTGCGTTTCGCCGAGCGGCTGCAGGCGTTGGGCAAGCCGGTCTGGGTGCGCTTCGTCCTGGTGCCGGGTCTGACGGACAACCCGGACAATATCGAAAAAGTTGCGCGGTTCGTCGCGCCGATGGCCAACGTGGAATGGGTCGAGATCCTGCCCTTCCACCAGATGGGCGGGTTCAAATGGAAGACACTCGAGGTTGGAGTACAAGCTCGCCGAGACACCAACGCCCAGCGACGCGCAAGTGCGCGCCGCGCTGGAGATCTTTCGCAGCGCCGGCTGCCGCGCACGCTGATCGACCCGGCGCGGCAGAAAGGATACATCCATGTTGAGCTTCATCCGCGACCTGATCGCCGGGCAGCCGATCCTCGCGCTCTTTCTCGCAATTGGTCTCGGCTACCTGGTCGGACAGATCAACATCCTCGGCTTCTCACTTGGCATCGGCGCCGTGCTGTTCGTCGGTCTTGCTATCGGTGCCATTGCGCCCAAGGCGCAGATTGCCGGACCGATCGGCCTGATCGGCCTGATCATGTTCCTGTACGGGATCGGCATCCTGTACGGGCGGCAATTCTTTGAGGGCCTGACCGGTGTTGGCCGCACCTACAATCTGCTCGCACTCGTTGCGGTCGTCGCCGGGCTGCTGGTCGCGCTCGGGCTGGGATCGGCATTCGGCCTGCAGATCGGCCACACACTTGGTATCTTCGCCGGCTCGATGACCAGCACCGCGACGCTGCAAGCGGCGCTCGACGTGATGGGAAACAACGCTCCGTCGATCGGCTATTCGGTGACGTATCCGTTCGGCGTGATCGGGCCGATCCTGTGCTTCTATTTCCTGGCGCGGCGCGTGAAGCCGGAATTTCCGCCGAAGCCGGCACAGTTCCACATGGCGGAGATCACCCTGGAGCGGCTGCCCGAAGGCGGCCGGTCATTGGGCGAGATCACCGCGTCGCTGCCCGCCGGCGTGCAGATCTCCGGTGTCCGGCAGCAGCATCGCAATCGGATTCCCGACGAGGACATGGTCGTCAACCTCGGCGACGCGCTGTTGATCGCGGCCGACAGCGAGGCTGCCGTGGCAGAGACGGCCGCCGCACTGGGACGGATCGAACCAGGCCGCATCGCGAAGGACCGCAGCGATCTTTCCTATCAAAGGTTCTTTGTCTCCAAGGCGGGCCTGACCGGCACGCGCCTGGCGGATCTTCCGCTGCCCGTAGATGTACCGATCCAGGTGCTGCATGTGCGGCGCTATGACGTCGATCTCGTGCCGGCGCCTGATCTCATGCTGGAGATCGGCGATCGGGTTGGTGTCATCGTCGCAGCCGATCAGATTGACGTCGCCCGTGCGTTCTTCGGTGACACGGTCAAGTCGACCGCGGAGTTCAGCTATGTCTCCGTCGGCTTCGGCATGGTCCTTGGCGTGCTGCTCGGCCTGGTTCCGATTCCGGTGCCTGGCGTTGGCACCGTCACCCTGGGCATCGGCGGCGGCCCGCTGATCGTCGCGCTCATCGTGGGCCGGCTGCGCCGCACCGGTCCGATCAGTTGGGTCATGCCGCTGCCGGCCAACATTGTGCTGCGCAATTTCGGCCTGACGCTGTTCCTCGCCACCGTCGGCATCAATTCGGGCCAGGCCTTCGTGACCACCGTGTCACAGACCGGACCGCTGATGCTGCTGATCGGCGCGGCGGTCCTGCTGACCACGGTGCTCATGGTCCTTTTGGTGGGCTACTACGTCCTTCGGATCCCTTTTGATGATCTGCTCGGCGTCGCCTCGGGCGCAACCGGCAACCCTGCCATCGTGGTCTACGCAACGCGAATGGCGCCCACTGATCGGCCGGACATCGGCTACGCCATGATCTTCCCGTCCGCGACGCTGGTGAAGGTTGTCGCGGTGCAGATCATCGGCCTGATGTCCGGCGGTGGCTGACCGGTTGACTGTCAGTCCACATCCGCGGGCGCTGGCCGGCATCGAAGGCAGGTTGCCGCCGGAGATAGCCGAAAAGGCCGAGGCGGACGGTGTCGCGAAGGCCCAGCAGGACACCATCACGCTGCTGTCGCTGGGCATCCTGGGCGGCGCGTTCATCGCATTCGGCGCAATCTTCTCAACCGTGGCGCTGACCGGCGCCGAGGGCGCGCTGCCGTTCGGCATTGCACGCGTGGTGGCTGGCCTGGTGTTTGCGCTTGGCCTCAGCCTGGTGCTCATCGGCGGCGCGCAGATCTTCACCGGCGATGTGCTGATGGTCATGGCATGGGCCAGCGGCCGGCTGAAGGCGCTGCGCGTGCTGCGCGTCTGGACGCTGGTATGGGTCGGCAATCTGGTCGGCTCGCTGGGTGTCGCTCTGCTCGCGCTGCTGGCTGGGCATCACTTGTTCGGTGGCGGCCAGGTCGGCCTGACAGCACTGCGCATCGCCGAGGCGAAGGCAGCGTTGCCATTCGAGCGCGCTGTGGTACTCGGCATGCTCTGCAACACTTTGGTGTGCCTGGCCATCTGGCTATCGCTGTCCAGCCGCCTGCCGGCCCACCGCGCGATCCTGACGGTGCTGCCGATTGCGGCGTTCGTCGCAGCCGGCTTCGAACATGCCGTCGCGAACATGTATTTTGTCGGCTTTGGGCTGATGGTGAAGCACGCGGCGCCTGAAGCCTTCTGGACGATGGCCCAGGTTGCTCCCTCGCGCTTCCCTGCGCTGACGCTTGGGGGGTTCGCACACAACCTCGCCGCCGTGACCATCGGCAACGTCATCGGCGGCGCTGTCCTGGTGGCGGGGGCCTACTGGCTGCTCTATCGGCGACCGGGGCCGGAAAATCGCTGATGGTGCTGCAAGTTCATTCGCGCTTCCGACGGGGGTGCGCGCAACACTGTAGAGATGGAGGAGCGACATGCCTGATCGCGCGACACCAACCCCGCCGGAGCCGCATGCCAAGTACGAGCGCCTGATCAAGGCGGCACAGGCAGAGGCCACAATCAGGGTGGCCGTCGCGCATCCCTGCGACGATGTGTCGATAGGGAGTGCGGTCGAGGCTTGGCGGCTGCATTTGATCGAGCCAATTCTGGTGGGGCCTGAGGCGCGCATCCGCGATATCGCGTCGCGCGCGGGACTTGATATTTCCGCGTTCGAGATCGTGCCGGCGGAATACAGCCATGACTCGGCCGCCAAGGCCGTGGAACTGGTCACCACCGGGCGAGTGGAAGCCCTGATGAAGGGCAGCCTCCACACCGACGAGTTGATGGGTGCCGTGGTGTCGCGGCAGGCGGGCATTCGCACGGCGCGACGCATCAGCCACTGCTTCATCATGGACGTGCCGCGCCATCCCGATGCGCTGATCATCACGGATGCCGCGGTCAACATCGCGCCCTCGCTGGATGCCAAGGTCGACATTGTGCAGAACGCCATCGACCTTGCGCACGCCATGGGCGTTGCCGAGGTGCGGGTGGCGATCCTCAGTGCCATGGAGACGGTCAACGCCAAGGTGCCCTCGACGATAGAGGCGGCCGCGCTGTGCAAGATGGCGGACCGCGGTCAGATCACCGGTGCGGTGCTGGATGGCCCGCTTGCGCTCGACAACGCGATCAGCGCGGAGGCGGCAGCGATCAAGCGGATCGCTTCCCCCGTCGCGGGGCGAGCAAACATTCTGGTGGTGCCCGATCTCGAGGCGGGCAATATGCTGGCGAAGAGCCTGTCGTTCCTCGCGCATGCCGATGCCGCAGGCATCGTACTTGGAGCGCGTGTGCCGATTATCCTGACCAGCCGCGCTGATTCGCTGCTGACGCGTCTTGCGTCGTGTGCCGTTGCAGTCATGGTTGCCGCGGCGCGCCGCCGCTCAGCGGCAGCCTCGATCCAGTGAAGGAGTTTCCCATGAACGACGGCAACATTAGACAGGTCCTGGCCGGACAGAAGCCGCTTGTCGTCGGCATCACCAACGACGTCACCAGTGGAATGGTCTACTTGGACCGCGGCGCCAACATTTTTGCCTGAGAGGTTGCCATGTCCGGCTGCATCGCAGTGATTAACGCTGGATCGTCGAGCGTGAAGTTCGCGCTTTATGACGCTGACGTTGATGCGAACTTGCGGTTCCGCGGTCAGGTCGAAGGCATCGGTGTCGCGCCACACCTGAAGATCAGCAACGGCGATGGCGTCGTCGTCACCGAACGCAGCTGGCCAGCCGATGGATTCGACCACGACGTGGCCACTCGAGAATTGCTCAAGATCGGCAGGGCTCTGCTCGAAGGAGCTCCGGTAGCCGGCATTGGACACCGTGTCGTGCACGGCGGGATGCAATACGCCGCACCCGTCCGCCTGGATCGCACGATCCTGGCATCGCTGTCGAAATTGATACCACTCGCCCCCCTGCATCAGCCGCATAACCTGGCGCCTATCCGGACCATTATGGATGTGGCGCCGCATATCCCACAGGTCGCCTGCTTCGATACAGCGTTTCATCGCAGCCAAGCGCAAGTCGTGCAGTCCTTTGCCCTGCCTCGGTATCTCACCGAAGCAGGCGTCCGGCGCTATGGCTTCCACGGGCTGTCATACGAATACCTGGCTGGACAATTGCGCGCCGCGTGGCCGGAGCTCGCGGCGGCCCGTGTCATCATCGCACATCTGGGCAATGGCGCTAGCCTTTGCGCCGTCAACGCTGGCCGCAGCGTTGCGAGCACGATGGGCTTCACCGCAGTCGATGGCCTGATGATGGGAACTCGCTGCGGTGCGCTCGATCCGGGTGTCCTGCTGTATCTTATGCAGGAACAAAGGATGGATGCCGCGGCGATCGAGGACCTGATCTATCGGAAGTCAGGCTTGCTGGGCGTCTCCGGTATATCGTCGGATATGCGCACACTGCGTGCCTCATCCGATCCGCGGGCGGGCGAGGCGATTGCACTCTTCGTCTATCGGATTGTCCGCGAAATTGGGTCGCTGACCGCAGCCCTGGGCGGGCTCGATGGCATCGTGTTCTCGGGGGGAATTGGCGAAAACGATGCTGCGACGCGCACCGAAGTGGTCGATGGCTGCGGCTGGGTGGGTGCCATGCTCGACGCCGAGAGGAACGCACGCGGCGAAGGCAGGATCAGTGCCGATGCCTCGCGGATTCCAGTTCTGGTCATCCGGACCGATGAGGAGAGGCTGATCGCGCGCCAGACCATCGAGTTGTTGGCGTGACGCCAGTCCATCCAGCCTGAGCGCACGCTTCGCCGTGATGGGCGGCGACGGTGGTTCAGAAGATCGCGCGGGAACTCCGCGCCTCCGGTGACGCTACATCGGGCTGCGCCAAAATTCGCAGCTCTTCGGGTGATGACGGTTATGAGCATCCTGCATCGGTTCTGCACGAAGCATGATTTGCATAGCATTCCTGATAGCAGGCGTGATTCGCCTCTGCCCGGGGGAAGATGCGATTACAGTGTGCGCGGCAATCCGAGGCGGCAGCCTGACAGCGCGCTGCGGCAGCTTCGTTGCATTGGCCAAATGCAAAGGTCGGGATCGATGCCACAACGGCAGCGGACACGACAGCTCTGGCAAAAATCGGCATCATGGTCCGGCGCGAGATGCCGGCCTGGTTGCCCGAGGTCCATAGCTGATTGCGGGCAGCAACGGAAACCTTAAGGGCGTGTGCAAGTAAATGCACCGACCAGAGAACGGTGAAGGCACAAGCGATACCCACGATGCACGTTAGAATCGGGCTTGCGATTGGTATCGCCAAACCAGAACTGGCCAAGGCCCAGGCGATGAAGGCGGCTCGAAAGGCGCTGTGTATGCAGCATGAGCAACTGCCTAGATTGGCCCAAAGTGACATCCCAAACCGGCGAGCCGATTGCCGATAATCCACTGATGCGGGCACTGGCAACTCCTTCTTTGTATTGGGACGCGTGCTCCAGGTTTGAGGGAGCGCGCGGCGATCGCAGATCGCTACCCGGTTGGAGCACCTAAACTGGGTAGCTCGGAGAGCCGGCGGAGTGCAAAGGGAATGCGTTACAGTGGTCATACCGATTGCTCTCCAAAGACGCTAGCCGCCGCGCAACTGCAATCCAAGGAATACTCGTTTCATGCGTCAAGCAGGACAACCAGCCCGCTATCGGCCGCCCGGACACCCAAAGTCATTTAAATGCTTTGGATGGATTGCATGGGCACACTCAGAACAGCACACCTGCCTCGGCCAGGAAGGTTGCCTGGTTGCGACCGCCACCGGAACTCCCATAACCGACCGAACCGGGGACACCCACCGTAATCAAATGGAGTAACCCCACTTCGCCGCGGACAAATAGGTGCTTTTTCGCCCAGGCAGGACTCCAGGTTGGGCCCACCACCATGCCGACACCCTGGGCGCCAGGATTGAGAAACCAGGTCTCCGGTCCGTTGCTGGTGAAATATTGAAACCAGCCTCCGAGGGAGAAAGGTGAGTCTCCCAACTGATAGTTCGCGAACAGGGCGGCACCGAAATGGCTCGAATAATCTGTCAGCCCAATCGCTTGATTTTTAGTCGACCAAACATACTGGACCTCAGGCACGAGCGTGAGATTGCCGGTCGTATAGCTATAGTACCCGCCGATTACAGACGAGTTGACAAAGTTTGCGGCACCAGCCGCTGCCACCGTGGACTCGCTCCACGGCCTTGTCGCGTTGCCGTAGAACTTAGCACCGAGCCCAGTCGCGCCGAGGTTTGTGGCACCAAATAATGTCAGGTTGTGATTGTCATTGATCGAGTAGGATGCCGAAAGCTGCAGATAGTTCCATACGTTCGTATTGAACCCATCGCTGAAAACTATCGTGCCAGCGAAGCTGCCGTATGTGTACGTTGCGGACACGCCAACACTTTGTGCGTTCTCCACCTCCCATAAGGAGGTGGTCATCATATTGAAATTCTTCCAATCAACGCCAAACTCGAAACCCTCAAGCGAGCCAATCTGTCCAGCCGAAACGCTGAAGTTCGGGGTGGGAGCCACCGTAACATAGGCGCTGCGAACAGGCCCCGTTGACCACTTTTGCACCGCGGGCGGATTAGGCTTGGTGCCGAGAGTAAGTGAGTTGACTGCTCCTGCTTCAATGGTGAATTGGATCAGCCCTTCAGGCTTCTGCAGTTTGACCAGCCCATTAAGAAACTGAAGCCCGACGCTCGTGCTGGTTCCCAGCAACCCCTTGTTGGTATCATTCCCTGCTCCCGTCAGTGCGTACGCGTAGCCGTCAGCGCCACCACTGATCTCCAGGGTCCCAAGTGGGCCGGCATCAAACGAAAATGGGTCGGGTGCCTCGACCGCGTGCGCCACCGCTGGTGTGAGTGCAACGAAAGCAGTGCTGCAAAGTCCGCAGACGGATAAGCGGCGGTTTCGCTGCATGTTTCGATGGTTCCTCGCTGGGAGACCGCCTACTTACTCGTTCCGCAAGGTTAGCCTGAGTTTGTGGTCTGAACCCATTCAGCAAAGGACGAGGTTGACGGCGAGACCGCCCTCGCTTGTCTCCTTGTACTTGGACGACATGTCGCGGCCTGTTTCAGCCATCGTCTTGATTGTAGTGTCCAAGTCGACCCGATGCATGGTCTCATCCTCATTGCTTGCGATCATGAACGAAGTCCATCCCTTTACGGCGCCAAACGCGCACCGTTCGATGCATGGAACCTGTACATACCCGGCGACCGGATCGCAGGTGAGGCCGAGGTGACTTTGAAGAGCTGATTCGGCAGAATTCGCGACCACCTGCGGCGAACTGCCCATGGCCTCCGCGAGCATTGCGGCGGACATAGCGGATGCAACGCCGATTTCAGCCTGACAGCCGCCTTCGGCGCCGGAGAGGGTTGCGTTGTGCTTGCAAAGGTAGCCAACTGCCGCGCCTGCCAGCAGGCCCCGGCGGATCTGATCGACGGGGATCTTCCGCTTACCCTCTACAAGGCCGAACACAACTGCCGGCATCACGCCCGCCGATCCGCCAGTGGGCGCGGTTATCACGAGATGGCCCCTTGCGTTCTCCTCCGATGCCGCGAGGGCGCAGGCTGCGACCAGTCCGATCGCCCGATCACTCTCATACTTTTCGTCCATTGCGCGCGCCCAGACGGTTGCCGCCTTGGAATGCAGCTTGATTGGGCCGGGCAACACATCGTCCTTCGCTGACAGCCCCGCCTTCACGGTCGCAAGCATCGCTCCGGTGATTTTGTCGAGGAAGGCATTGATCTGGCCCTCGTTCTTGCCGCTGACGGCTATCTCATTCGCGAGAATTACGTCTGCGATCGAGATGTTGTTCGCCTCGGCGTGTTGCCGCAGTTGCCTCATCGTCGCATAGGGATATTTCGGTTGGCCTTTCGTCGGTGGAGTGTATCCCTTCCACTCAATAAAGCCTCCGCCTACGGAATAGTACTCAAGTTCGTAGATAATATCGCTCCCGGCGACAAGTTGGCAGGTCATGGTATTTGGATGCGGGAAATCGCCCTTAGGCGAGTTGTAGATGATGTCCGTAAGCGAGAGCGCAAAGTCTTTGCCACCCAACTTGACCGGATAGGTTTGCTCGGGGTGTGTCACCATATCGTCCAGGAAGCGCGGATCTACGGTGGCCGGCTCCTTGCCGACCAAACCGGCCAGCGACGCACGTTCGGTGCCGTGGCCTTTGCCAGTCGCGCTGAGGCTGCCGAATAGACGCACCTTCAGCCCGGTAGCGCGCGCGAGCTGGTCGCCCGGCAGTTTTTCGCACCGCTGGTAAAAGTCGTAGGTAATGCGCATGGGGCCGATC
>CAWEVI010000048.1:0-15523 GCA_963812475.1 uncultured Alphaproteobacteria bacterium | reverse complement strand
CAATTCAGCATGCCGGTATAGTCCACAGCAGCGAGCCTTTCGCATTCCCGTCGGGATTGCATGGTGGTCACGCTGAACGAGTTCCCAAAACCCGCATCGTATCCCGGGCAATCAAACGTTCTTCATCGGTCGGAATGACCCATAGTGGTATTGACGAGGTGGCGGAACTGATACGGCCTGTTCCAGCTGTGTTCAGCGCAGGATCCAACACAGCCCCCATCCAGCGACATCCGTCAATGACTTCCGAGCGCGTCGCGGCATCGTTCTCACCGATTCCTCCCGAGAACACGAAGGCATCGATTCCCCCCAAGGCCGCCACCATGGATCCCACCTCTCGGATGATCCGATAAACAAAGAGATCAATCGCCTCGCGCGCTGCCGGATCAGACGATGCCCGCAACGTGCGCATATCCGGCGAAATGCCGGACACGCCGAGCAGTCCCGATTTCCGATAGATCAGGTCCTCGATTGCCGCAGCATCCATCTGATACTCGCGCATCAGGTAGAGGATCACACCGGGGTCGAGCGCGCCGCAGCGCGTGCCCATCATCAGCCCATCCACGGCGGTGAAGCCCATTGTGCTTGCTACGCTACGACCCTGGTTCACGGCGCACAGGCTTGCGCCGTTGCCGAGATGGGCCAGGATGACGCGTCCGGACGCGGGTTCCGGACACAGTTCGCGCAGCCGCGATAGGAGATATTCGTACGACAGACCGTGGAAGCCGTATCTCCGAACGCCGGCGTCGGCAAAGCGACGAGGCAACGCGAAGGCCTGGGCAACATGTGATTGGTTCCGATGGAAGGCTGTGTCAAAGCACGCGATCTGAGGAATATGCGGAGCGGCGTCGAAGATCGTACGGATCGGGGCGAGATTGTGCGGCTGGTGCAACGGCGCCAGCGGTTCCAGTTGCACCAAGGCTTCCAGCACATCGCGATCCAGACGGATCGGGGCGTCGAAATTTCATCCCGCCATGAACGACACGGTGCCCGATGGCCTTGACCGGCGTTCCAGAGGCCAGGCGTGCACCGGTATCAAGTATCTGCCGTGTGGCAGCATCGTGATCGAACCCGGCTGCGGGCCATGCGCGCTCGACGACCGTTCGTCCTTGGGCGTCCCTGACGTTGAGACGCGGACTGACGCCGATGCCCTCAATCTGACCACGGAAAAGAACATCCGCATTGGCTGAATCCGCGAACAAGGCGAACTTGACGCTGGAAGACCCAGCGTTGATCACGGCGATACAGCCATCCATGCTCACGTCCCACCGTCCATGATCGAGTCAGGCGACGATATTTGCGCCGCCATCAACGTAAACCGTGCCGCCGGTGATCCGTTTTGCCAGCGACGTTGCGAGGTAGGCACATGCGAACCCGACATCCATGATATCGATGAGTTCGCCAAGTGGCGCCCTTTGCGCAGCTTCATTGAGCAAGAGTTCGAAGTCCTTCAGCCCTGATGCCGCGCGCGTCTTCAGTGGTCCGGGAGAGATTGCATGCACGCGTATCCCTTGTGGGCCAAGCTCGTAGGCGAGATACCGGCAGGCTGCCTCCAATGCGGCCTTCACCGGACCCATTACGTTGTAATTCGCGACGACGCGATTGGCGCCATAGTAGCTCATCGCGAACATGGTCCCGCCGTCGGTCATCAGCGGCGCAGCGAGCTTCGCCATCCGAATGAATGAATGGCATGAAATGTCCATCGCTTTCGCGAATCCCTCCGCCGAACAGTTCAGCAGCCCACCTTGGAGGTCCTCCCTCGGCGCAAACGCGATTGAGTGCACCAGGATATCCAACTTGCCCCAATCCGCGCGAATGCGATCGAATAACGCTTCCAGTTGGCCGGGCACGGAGACGTCGAGTGCGCCGGTGATCGGCGCTTCAAGTTCCCGCGCGAGGGGTTCCACGAATGGCCGAGCCCGTTCATTCAGCCAGGTGATTGCAACTTCCGCACCCACGGTGCGGAAGGCCTTGGCACAACCGTACGCAATCGATTGGTCGTTTGCCACACCAATGACGAGCGCCTTCTGTCCGGCAAGAACTGGTCTGATGATGGCCTCACTCATGGGGATCTCCCGTCAAAGGATGGACGCGGACGCCGACTGCCGTCGCGCCGCGGCGACCATGACCGCGACGGCGCACGACGCAAGACGCGTCAGCAATGAATCGGCGCGGCTGGTCAGGATGATCGGAACCCGTGCACCGAGCACGATCCCGGCTGCATCGGCGTTTGCCAGGAATGACAGGCTCTTTGCGAGCATGTTCCCTGCTTCGAGGTCGGGAACCACGAGAACATTGGCTCGTCCTGCAACCGGCGATGCGATCTTCTTGATGGCTGCGGCTGCTGGGCTGATTGCATTGTCGAGAGCGAGTGGCCCATCCAGCAAAGCACCGGTGATCTGACCGCGATCCGCCATCTTGCACAGCGCGGCAGCCTCGATCGTGGACGGCACCTTGGAGTTGACCGTCTCCATCGCGCTGAGGATTGCGACCCGGATCTCCTCAACGCCCATGGCATGTGCCAGATCGATTGCGTTCTGGACGATATCAACCTTGTCGTCGAGCGTCGGCGTTATATTGACGGCGGCATCCGTGATGATCAGCGCGTCGGGGTGATTTGGTACATCCATGATGAAACAGTGGCTGATCCGGCGGGCCGTCCGAATGCCCGCCTGCCGCGACACCACGGCGCCCATCAGTTCGTCGGTATGCAGGCTGCCCTTCATCAGCGCCTCGACCCGGCCGGCGGTCACCAGCGCCACCGCCTTCGCCGCCGAATTGTGGCTGTGCTCGGAACCAACAAGTTCGAATGCGTCGATGTCGATCCCGGCATCGTTGGCCACACGCCGCATACGGTCGAGAGGGCCGACGAGGATCGGTTCGATCAGGTGCAGGCGTGCGGCCTCGACCGCACCCTGCAATGAAACATCGTCGCACGGATGTGCAACGGCTGCCTTGATGGTGGCCTGCCGCTGCGCCAGCTTGATCAGGCGTTCGTATTTCTCGTGAACGACTGTCGCGGGGCGTTCGGCCGTGTCAGGCATGCGCGGGCTCCGGCTTCACGGATTTATCCGTCTTCGCGCCGAACAGCGCCTCAATGCGCGCCTGGCGTCGTTTGCCTTCGTCGGACAACGCGCCGCGGGCTGCGAGCACCCGGCGCAGGACATCGAGCGCAGCCTTGTGTTCGGCAGCGTCCGCCCCCAGCAGCGCCGGCAAGGTGTTAACGGCACGTTCCTCGTCGAGACAGACAAGCAGGAACTGTTCCCTCACCATCTCCTTGAACCGGGCCAGGCTGATTCGTTTGCTGACTGGTCTGGACTCGCGGATCAGCTTGAGCACGGCAAAGCCGCGCTCATCGATGCTGCGTTCAGGCAGGCGGATGTAGATCAGCGCCCGCAGCACCGCATCTTCCATCTGGCCGACGTCGAACTTGTGCTCCAGTTCCGCGCGCAGTTCTGCCTGGGCCGTCTCCCTGGCGAGGTCCCGTTCGATATGACGGGGCACCTGGGTCGGCTGCGCGCCAAGGCCGACCAGGGATTGCAGCAGCGGCGAGCCGTAGGTGTTCAGGAACATCTGCTCCGTCATGGTGTCGCGGAATTCGCCATAGGAGTTCAGGCAGGACGTTATCCACGAGGACATCGTCCGCTCCATCTCCAGCAGCGGATTGTCCGCGGCCACCGGTTGCCGCGCGGCACGGACCGACTCGGCCAAAGCCTTCACCGGCTGCATAAACGGATTTGCGTCCGAATACATGGCAAAGCGTAGCCGGTTGGGATGCATCGCCCGCATCGCCTCGGCGACCGGTTCCGTGACCGACGCGCGAACCGCAGGCGCGACGAGCGTGCGGTACAGCCCCTGGTTGATCTCCGATACGCGCTCGACCGTGGCGAAGCGCTTGTCGTCTTCCGCGTCGTTGCCCCCCAGCGCGCGGATGTCGTTCAGCGTGCGCGCCTCCAGGCGGAACAGGTAGCGGCCGTGCACGAGATCGGGGTTGACGGTATTCTCATCCACCTCGTTGATCACCGCCTCGTAGAGCCCGGGCGGCAGCACGTCGATCAGCTCCATGCACGAGACGAACTCGCCGTGCTCCTTGGTGGCGACCTTGCCGGACACGAAGATACCAAGATGCCCGATGCTCTCGTGCAGCGTATAGACGATGGTCTGGCCGTT
This sequence comes from uncultured Alphaproteobacteria bacterium, assembly GCA_963812475.1. Classification (GTDB taxonomy): domain Bacteria; phylum Pseudomonadota; class Alphaproteobacteria; order Acetobacterales; family Acetobacteraceae; genus JAMXLO01. The sequence continues at coordinate 11,356 of CAWEVI010000048.1, read as the reverse complement.
CGCGACGATCTCGCGCTCGTGGTCGTAGAGATCGAGAACCCAGTCCAGCGCCTGCTGCGGTGGCGTGATGTTGTCGCCCCATGAGCAGAATACGATGATCGGCGCCCTGATGTTGCGAAGATCGACGCGCATCCCTTTGGACGTGCGCAGCTCGCCGGTCGAGAGGCGGTTGCCGACGAACAGGTTGTCGGCGATCCACTGCATCTCTCCGGCATTCAGCAGCACAGGACTGCCCCACCACGTCTCAAACTCGAGGAAGCGGTCCTTCTCGGTATCCACCTTCGAATAGACGTTGTAGTCCTTGGTCCAGTACGTGTTCGCGGGATTCAGCGCCTCGAAATTGGCCACCAGATTGGCGCCATCGAAAATGCCATTCCCCATGTCGCCGGCGAGCGTCGTCAGCCAGGTGCCGCCCAGCAGGCCACCGAGGTAGCGCATCGGGTTCTTGCCGTGCACGCCGGCCCAGTAGGATAGCGGCGAACCGGCCAGCATGATCGGCCCGGTCAGGTTGGGGCAGATCGCCGCCATCATCATGATCTGCCAACCAGCCTGGCAGTTGCCGATGATGATTGGTTTGCCTTCCGCATCCGGATGGCGCGCCGCCACGTCCTCGATGAAGACGGCCTCGGCGCGGCAGACGTCCTCGATCGTCTGCCCTGGCATCGGATTGGGAAGAAACCCGATGAAGTAGCAGGCGTGACCGGCTGCGAGCGCCACGCCGATCTGGCTGTCGTGCTTCATGCCGCCAATGCCGGGGCCGTGGCCGGCGCGCGGATCGACGACGACAATCGGCGCCTTCTCCGGATCGATCTTCGTGCCGGCTGGCGGAACGATGCGCACCAGCGCGTAGTTCACCGGCCGTTCCAGCTTGCGTCCGTCGCGCAATACCTCGGCCTGGAAATGCAGGACGTGTGGAACCTCCTTGGCGCTGTGTTCCTGATAGATGTTGCCGCGCTCGCGCATGACATCGAGAAACAGGATCGAGCGCTGCCATGCGTCCAGCCAGTAATCCTGGACAAAGTTCATATAGGGCCAGCTCTGCATCATTCGATCTCCTGCAATTACAGCGGCATTTCAGATACGTCCGGAGGCACGACAAGCTCGGCATCGGTCGCCGCGGTCACCTGTTCGACGGTGACGCCTGGCGCGGTCTCACGCAGCGTCGCGACACCGCCTGGAAATGCGATGACGGCGAGTTCGGTCACGAGGAGATCCACTGGCCGGATCGACGTGAGCGGCAGATCGCATTCCCTGACGATCTTGGATTTTCCCCGCGCGCTGTGCTGCATGGCGACGATCACGCGCTTCGCGCCGCATACGAGGTCCATGGCGCCGCCCATGCCGGGCACCATGCGCCCGGGGATCATCCAGTTCGCCAGCCGTCCCGCCTGATCAACCTGCAAGCCGCCCAGCACCGTGACATCGACATGGCCGCCGCGGATCAGGCCGAACGACATGGCGCTGTCGAACGTGCTGGCGCCCGGCAACGCCGTGACCGGACGGCCGCCGGCGTCGGTGAGCAGCGGATGCGCCATGCCCTCGGCCGGAATCGCACCGGTGCCGATCAGTCCGTTTTCCGACTGGAAGAAGACCTGCATGCCCTCCGGCAGATGGTTCGCCACCAGGGTCGGAATGCCGATACCGAGGTTGACGAGCATGCCCGCACGTAACTCGCGGGCGATGCGCGTGGCAATGATGGTTTGCGGGTTCATGGCAATTTCACGGATTTGCAATCAGGAAATCGACCACCGGCGCCGGCGTGACGACATGATCGGGCGAAATCAGTCCCACGGGGACGATGTGCTCGGCGCTGGCGATGACCGTCGCGCCCGCCATTGCAACGATCGGATTGAAGTTTCGCGCGGTCAGGACATAGGCGAGGTTGCCGAGATAGTCGGCCAGAAATGCGTGCACCAGTGCGAAGTCCGCGCCAAGCGCGACCTCGACGAGGTAGGTTCGGCCATTCACGTCGACCTTCTGCTTGCCCGCCTCGACGGCAGTGCCGACACCGGTCTGCGTCAACACGCCGCCAAGTCCGTAACCACCGGCTCGGATCCGCTCGATGAGCGTGCCCTGCGGCACGAGATCGACGGCAAGAGCCCCGCTCATCATCTGCTGCTGGGTTTCGGAATTCAGACCGATATGGCTCGCGATCACCTGGCGCACCAGCCCGGCGCTGATCAGCTTGCCAATTCCCACGCCCGGTACGGCGGTGTCATTGGCGATCACGGTAAGGTCGCGTTTACCCTGCCGGACAATCTCATCGACTATGCGCTCGGGCGTGCCGACGCCCATGAACCCACCGATCAGCAGGCTCGCGCCATCGGGGATTTTTGCGACGGCCTCTTCGGCCGGGACTGTCTGCACCGGATACTCCTGTCGCAACCGCAGCCCTTCCGGGTGCGCGATGCATAGGACCGCGGCTTACAGAACCGCATTGATCCAGGTCAAACGTTACCTCCAGCCGGAGTCCTGTTCGCGAGCGGCTGCCATGTCAAGGCCGCATTGCGACCATACCGACCGGACCGCTGCTACGTCGGTGCAAGAAGCGATGCGATGCGCCGGGAATTTGCCAGGGCGTCGCCGAACTTCACGAAATCGGCGGTATCCGACGGTGGATCGGCCAGTCCCGCCGGACGGTCTGTCCCGCCGCGCGGTGCCCAGACTTCGCGGCTTTCCAACAGATAGACGCCATAGACCGCGCGCAGACCGTTCGCGTCGAGGCCATCCAGCTCCTGCTGCACGGTGAAGGCCGCCAGCGCGGCGTTCGTGGCGATGGCCATCTCGATCAGTGTTTCGCGATATCGCGGACGCCGCGCAACGTCGCTGCCGAAGCTTCGCGCCAGTTTGCGCGCCGAGGCCTGCACAACGATGAAATGTCGATCGAGGATGTTGCGAAGCGCGTGGTCGGCAGCCAACGGCAGGTAGCCGACCGGATCGAGGAAGGCATCGACGGCGGCCGACAGCGCGCCACAGCCGCTGTGTCCGAGCACGACGATCAGCCGCAGGCTGTTCCCCAGATGGTCAATGGCATATCGCAGGCTGCCGATGACATCGTTGCCGAGCCCGTTCCCGGCGACGCGGACCACGAAAAGGTCGTTGGGCCCTTCGTTGAATATCAGCTCGATTGGAACGCGCGCGTCCGAGCAGCCCAGCACCGCGGCGAATGGCCGCTGGCGCGGTGCCGCATGTTCGCCGGGCTCGAGACCAAGGTCGTACGGATCCACCTGGATGACGCGGCGCGCAGTCTCGCCGTCCTCGGCGAGGCCCTCCAGCAGCGAAGCGAACGATCGGTTGCCAGCGTCGAGCCGCTGCCGGGCCTGTTCGGCGTCCTGCGGCCGTGGCGGCACCGGGGCATCGGGCGATCCATAGCGGTAGGCGATCTCGACCGACCTCACAGCGGGAACGATTCCGGCAGCAGGCTACGGGGTTTTGGGCGCTTGCGCGAAAGCCCCAGCCCTTGCCGGTCCTCCTGCAAGGCCGCCGCCTGATCGAGATCGTCGAAACCGGAGCGCCCTATGTCGAGATTAAGATGTTCGAGATACCGCGTGACCGCGGCGCGACGCTCCTCGATGGTGACGGTGTCCACAAGGCCGACCAGCACTGCCCTGAGGCGGCGCATGACCTGGACCGACATCGCCCCGAACTGCCGTATCTCGTCGAACGCCAGCGCCAGGTAGTCCTGCCAGGTCGGCACCGGAAAGATCAGGCGAAGCGTGCCGTTCGCATCGAACGCATGGCCGGCATCGAGTTCCCTTCGTCCCAGGCGCCGCAGCAGGTCCTCGATCTGATCCAAGGCCTGCACCGCCGTCGTCGGGTCGTTGATCGCCGGCGACAACGCCTTGATGGCAATGTCCACCAGCAGGCGAATGGCGTACTTCGGATCCTGCTCGAAGGTGCGTGAATTCGCGAGGCGTACAGTCCGCATCAGCACCCGTTCCGCGAACGGCATAGTGCCGCCGTGCACATGCATCAGCACGCTGCCCTCGACGAGGGTCTCGCCGACGCCGCAGTCCAGTACCAGGACCGCGTTCGTGGTCTGCGCCAGGCGAACCAGCGCGCCGATGTCCAACCTGGCGATCACGCGGGGCTCGCCGGAGTAGGTCAGCGTCTGGGTGACCGGGCCGAGGTCCGATGCTGCGTCAGCGGCATCCTGTTGCGCGCCTTTCGCGGAGTCGGCGATGGGAACGAACATGTTACGGATCACCGCGCGGCCACGCGCGCCAGTGAACTGCAGCACGTTGTGGATCTGCAGGTTGCTGAGGTTCTGGATAAGCTTGGCAAATGCGATCATGCTGATGATCAGAAGGACCGTCACAATCATGGTGGAAATCTGCGGCACGGTGCCCGAGCCGGCCCGGTCGGTCCACATCAGCACGACCAGCGAATAGGTGAACGTGGCAAAGAAGATGCCCAGCGTGTGGAACAGCGTAGGGTCATTGGCGAACATGACGACGAGCCGTGGCGAATAGGCCAGGGCACTGAACTGCACCACCACGAAGGCAATGGCGAACACGATCCCGGTCAACGCCATCATGCCGGAACTGACCGATGAGAAGAATGCGATCGCCGATCCGACCGACATCTGATGCACGTACCCGGCGAAATAAGCGTGCTCGATGCGCGGCAGCACCAAACCGGCGACGATGCTGGCCGCCGTATAGATCATCGGGATCAGCCACATGGGCATGAGACTGCCGGCTCGACTGCGCGCCACGGATATTATCGATGGCCGCAACAAGGCTCACGGCCCCGGATTGATACGCGTGATCTTGGAGCCTTCCAGACCAAGTCCCGCCATCAGGCCCTTCTGCCCGAACGGGATGGCATAGACATCCTCGCTCAGCGTCGTGCTGGTCATGCTGGCGGCTGCACCCTTGTCCATGACCACGACGTTCGGGCCGGACCCGATCGACCAGCCATCGCTCTTCTGCAGGTATTGCAGGGCTGCGTCGTTCATGAAGAACAGCGCGTAGCTGAACTGCTGTCCGCCGGCCTGCAGCCCGAACGAGCCCGCCGAGATGTTGTAGAAGCCGTTGGTCTTGCCGCCAACCCGGAGCACCCCGTCCCCGCTCTGGCCGCCTATGATCAGACCGGCCTTGATGATCTTGGGAAATATCAGGATCGCCTTGGCGCGCTGACCGAGCTCGCGCGCCTTGGGTTGTGCCGCATAGAGCGCGTGCAACGCGCTGTCGGCACCACGACTGATCTGCGCCGCGGATGCGGCGAATGCAGTCGATTGCAGGGCCGTCGCGCCAAGCAGGCCCGCTGGCACGGCGAGCAGCCAACGTCTCGTTCTGTCCATCGTTCCCCCACAAATAAAGGCGCCAATGGCGCCTTCAAGAATTCATTTGGACGGCCACGTCAGTTCCGGTACGAGCTTATACTGGTAGTCTGGCTCCTTGTAGCCATGCGCCTTCTGCCGGTCCGGCAGCTTCACCTTCTCATGCTTCATTTCCTCGTAGGGGATGTGCTTGAGCAGGTGGTTGATCACGTTGAGCCGGGCACGCCTCTTGTCGTCGGAGCGGACCACGTACCACGGTGCCCACGGCGTATCGCTCGCCTGGAACATTTCGTCGCGCGCCCGCGAATAGTCGTACCAGCGGCTGAACGACTTGAGGTCCATGGGCGACAACTTCCAGATCTTGCGGCCATCGTCGATGCGCGCGGTGAGCCGACGGGTCTGTTCCTCTTCGCTGACTTCAAGCCAGTATTTCAGCAGGATGATCCCGGACTCGGCCATCGCCCGTTCGACCCCGGGCGTCAGCATCAGAAACCGCTTCACCTGCTCTTCCGTGCAGAAGCCCATCACCCGCTCGACGCCGGCGCGGTTGTACCAACTCCGATCGAAGATCGCGATCTCGCCGGCGGCGGGCAGATGCTCAACGTAGCGCTGTATGTACATCTGCGACTTCTCGCGTTCGGTCGGCGCCGGAAGGGCGACCACGCGAAAGACGCGCGGGCTGACACGTTCGGTGATGGCCTTGATCGTGCCGCCCTTGCCGGCGCCGTCGCGCCCCTCGAACACGATGCAGACCTTCAGGCCCTTGTGCACAACCCATTGCTGGACCTTGACCAGCTCGACATGGAGCCTGGCCAGCTCACGCTCGTAGTCCTTGGCCTTCAGCTTCCCGCCGGTCGTTCCGGCGCCCTCGTCCATCGCAACGTTCTTGGCCTTTTTCGCCGCACTCATCACAACCCCCGATATCTTTATCGGCGCCTTTTGCCAGGCGCATCGATCAAATCTACGTCTCCACAGTGCTCTTCGGCCAGGTGAAGAACAGGCCGACATCGCCCGGCATTCCGCCGGGATAGTTGATGATGCGGGCCGAGAATCCAAAACCACCGGGTTTCAGGTTGTTCTTCCAGTAGTTGTAGACCTGACGAACGCCTGCGGGCAGCGTTGCCAGCCAATCCGGCTCGTCGATCCGCGCGGCGAGCTCCTCCCTGGTCGGCTTGTTGATCGGCGGTACGCCGGCATTTATGATCGCCCGACCGCCGTCGGTGCAGAAGCTGCTTGGGAATGATGAGAACATCAGCTCGGTCTCGCCCCGCTCGAACGTACGCTTGATCCTGTCGAGACCGGACTGGATGATCGCATCGGTCAATTGAAAATTGTCGAGACGCTGGCGGTATTCCGCAATCTCCTCCTCCTTGCGCCTCTGAAGTTGCTCCAACGCCTCCTGGTCATGGCGACGGCGGGCGTCGCGCTCGGCGAAAAGACCGGTTACCGACAGGGCCTGGGCTGATGTTCCAGACATGACACCTCCCTTCACAAAGCTGCTGGGCGCAGCGATCGCAGACTGCCGAGAGTGAAGACCGGGAACGGTACGGCTGCATTGATCCAGATCACTCTAGGGGTCTTGACCGCCCGCCAAAATCAGCCCGCGCCATGGGAGCCGAACCCAATCGCGGTGTTGCATCGCGCCGGCCATTATTCCGGACGCGCACCATATCGCCGTTGCGGCCATTGGCGTCAGTTTTCCGATTACACAATGTTCCGGCAAATATCCAGAAAATTCGACACTGAGGTGCGTTGACATGGATAAAATGGAGCATGCCGCTACGGTGGGATCGGCTTTATGGCCCGCACGAAGAACTTGTGTCCCAGGAGGATAGGTGTCGTGGCATACGTACACCCGACCCGCGGCGGCATTCTGCGTTGGCGGCCGATAGGCGAAAACCTCTGAACGGCGAAGGAAACAGCATGCCAACCGGTGCGCGCGCATTCGGCTATCCGGTCGGCTGGCTGTCCGCCGATCTTGTTGCCGGCATCACGCTCGCGGCGTACGCCATTCCGGTCTCGCTCGCCTACGCGACGCTGGCCGGACTGCCGCCGCAGGTGGGGGTGTACGGCTATCTGCTCGGCGGACTTGGCTACGCACTCGCCGGATCGTCCCGCTTCCTCGCCGTCGGCCCGACGTCCGCGATCTCGCTGATGATTGCGGGCGCGGTCGGCAACATGGCGGGGGACGATATGGCGCGGTATGCCCAGATCGCTTCCGCCGCCGCCTTCGGAGTGGGCTTAGCCTGCCTGATCGCATGGCTGTTCCGGCTCAGCGTCCTGGTGAAGCTGATCAGCGACAGTGTGCTGACCGGGTTCAAGGCCGGCGCCGGATTGACCATCGCATTGACGCAGTTGCCGGCGCTCTTCGGCGTAAACGGCGGCGGCCACGGCGTCCCCGAACGACTGCTGATCCTGGCTGGACAGCTCGGCGGCACGAACCTGGCGACGCTTGCTGTCGGTCTCGTGGCGCTGGCGCTGTTGTGGTGTGGCGAACGGTGGCTGCCGGGACGTCCGGTCGCGCTGGGCGTGGTCGCGCTGTCGATCATCGCGGTGGCGCTGTTCGGGCTTACGCGGTTCAGGATCACCGTCACCGGCATCATCCCGCCGGGTTTGCCCTTGCCTGTGATGCCGACCGGGCAGTTGCGCGATCAGGAGGGGATCGGCGCACTCGCCATCGGCTGCATGCTGCTTGCCTATATCGAGGGCGTGGCGGCGGCGCGCGCGTTTGCCACCAAGCACCGCCAGACCATCGACCCGCGGCGGGAGCTACTGGGTCTGGCCGCGGCCAACATCGCAACCGCGGCATTCGGCGGCTATCCGGTGGCGGGAGGCCTGTCGCAGACCGCGGTGAACGAAGGGGCAGGCGCGCGCTCCCGCATGTCGCTGGTGTTCGCCTCGCTGACCCTTGCGCTGTGCCTGATGTTCTTCACCACGCTGCTCGCCGATCTGCCCAAGGCGGTGCTGGCCGCTGTGGTCATGATGGCTGTGCGCGGGCTTGTCGATGTCCGCGCGCTGCGACACATGTGGCGGACCAGCCGGGTGGATTTTCTCAACGCACTGGCCGCTCTTGTGGGGGTGCTGCTGCTTGGCATCCTGCAGGGCATCCTGCTCGCGGCGTTGATCTCGGTCCTGCTGCTGCTGGCGTTGTCTGCGACCCCGCATGTGGCGGTGCTTGGGCGCATTCCCGGCACCGAGCAATACTCGGACATCGAGCGCCATCCGCACAACGAGCCGCTGGCGGGCGTGATGGCCGTACGCCCGGAGGCTGCGCTGCTGTATCTGAACGCAGACTACGTGCTGTCTTCCATTCTCGGGCAGCTCGAGGCCGCTGGTTCGAACGCGATCCGTAACGTGGTCTGCGATCTCTCCGCCTCGCCGTCGATGGATCTCGCCGGGGCTCGGATGCTGGCCGAGCTGTGCGAGAACCTCGGGGATCGTGGCATCGGGCTGACCGTCACGAATGCGCATGGGCGCGTGCGCGACCTGCTGCGCGCCGAGCGACTCGATGGCAAAGTCCGCGGCATCGCGCGGGGGACATCGCTTGAAGGCGAGCTCGCCGCACTGTCCGAAACGGGCACGAGGGAATTGCCGGGTCAAGCCAGGCCATGACGTGGCCGGAGTGCCCGACCTGCGTCCTGAGGCCGCGCGGGTCGGCGATCGTTACCGTGCTTCGCGGCCGGTGGATTCCTGGAGTGCGCGGACACCGACCGCCGCGACCAGGCCCGTCAGCAGGATGCCGCAGAAGCCGATCATCACGGCGATCAGCCGCGTGCTGAAATGACCTGGCACCAGGTCGCCATATCCGATGGTCAGCCCGGTGACGAACGTGAAATACGCCGCCTCGCCCACCCGCCACCCCTCACGAAGTCCGACCAGCATGCCAAGTCCCAGCTGAACAACGATGAGGGCGGAAAGAATTGGCCAGACCACACGCAATTCCTGCCAGAGAGCCTTGAGGAAGTGCCGTCTCAGTTCAGCGGACCGCGTCACGGAGCCCTCCATCATTCCAGGCCGATGACTTTGTCGCAAAGGTGAGCCAGAGGCGAAGACCAGCGTCGAGGCGTTTCACCTGGATCAATACGCCACGACGGGGATCGTGCTAAGCGTTAGACATGGCGGTGTCCGGTGGTTCATGCGGGCGATCGGGAGGACCAAGGTCGGCGGGGCCGTTCCGCTGCTTGGGCATGCGCGGGCAAAAGATGTCACGGCGGATCACCACTTGGCTCAACCTGCTGGTCATGGCGCTGGTAGTCGCCGGATGCGCATCGATCGGACCCGGGACGGTACCGCGCGACCGGCTCGACTATATCTCGGCGGTCGGAGAATCCTGGAAGGAACAGACGCTGCTCAACATCGTGCGGCTCCGCTACGGCGATGCGCCGAGCTTCGTCGATGTGTCGTCGGTGATCAGCGCCTATACATTCCAGGGACAGGTCTCGGCAGCCGGACAATTCAGCTCGAACCTGACAAACGCCGTTCCATCCAATCTGGCAAGCGTGTCCGGCAGCGCGCTGTATCTCGATCGCCCGACGATCACCTACACACCTCTGTCGGGGGACAAGTTTGCCAGGAGCCTGCTTCAGCCGCTGCCGCCCAGCGAGGTCTTCGAACTGATCCAGGCCGGCTATCCGGCGGACGCCGTGCTGCTTATCACAACGCGTGCCATCAATGGCATCTACAACCGGTCCGGCATCGGCCCGCGGGCTCGCGAGTCAGATCCGGAGTTTTACCCGCTGCTGGATGCGTTGCGGCGTCTGCAGCTTTCGGGGGCGGTCAGCATCCGGCTTGAGAAGCGCGGATCGGAGCAACTCGGCATGCTCATTCTGAGCGGCAAGCGGGCGGCGGAGGCCAGCCAGGATCTGCAATTCGTCCGTAAGACGCTCGAAGCCACCCCCGATCGGAACGGTGAGGTCACTGTCGTTTTCGGACTTTTGCCACGGGGGCCCAATGAAATCGCCTTGCTCACGCGATCCATGGCCGAGATCCTGCTGGAGGTCTCCGCCGGCATCGAGGTGCCCCCGGAGCACGTTGCGCAAGGCCGTACTGCCTCGGCGACCCGGCTGGCAGACGCCGAGAACCCCCGCGATCGGCCACTGATCCGTATCAGGTCATCGCCGTCCCCGCCCGCCGACACCTATGCTGCCGTGCAATATCGCAATACCTGGTACTGGATCGACGACGGAGACCTGACCTCGAAGCGCGTTTTCACATTCCTGATGATATTCTTCTCGCTTGCCGAAACCGGCGTCACACCGCAAGTGCCGGTACTGACGATCCCCGCCAGCTGATAACCGAGCCGCCCTGAGCCATGACGGTTGTGCGGCGACGCCGAGCGTGTCCTACGTCAACCTTCAGGGTGCTCGGTATGAGCCGGATCTGACAGGACAAGACAGTTTGATCCAGATCAAGCGCCGTGCGTCTAAATGTGTTAATGATCCGTGCAACGGTGACGCGGGTTCGCGCGGACGCGAGAGGGGAACCAACCGATGCTTGATGAAGCAGTGTTCACGGCGGGCGATCTGATGACACGCGATGTGGCAGTGGTGCATCCGGAGACATCTCTGCTCGACGCCGTGAAGTTGATGGCGAAGCGCCGTATCAGCGGTGTGCCGGTGGTGGACGATGCCGGCAGCATCGTCGGCATGATGAGCGAGGGTGATCTGGTACGCTGGCACGAAGGGTACACCGAACGCCAGGCCCGCTGGCTCGACATGTTGGCCGATGGTTTTGAGCTCGCCCCGGAATTCCTGCGGGGCATCCAGGAGCAGCGACGCAAGGTGAAGTCAGTGATGGCGACAGGAGTCACCACGGTCACCGAGGATACGCCGGCGCGTGACGTGGCACATCTGATGCACGCCAGGAACATCAAGCGAGTGCCGGTGGTGCGTGATGGCAAACTGGTGGGCATCGTTGCCCGCTCCGACCTTGTGCGGGCGCTCGCGCAGAAGCTGGAGGAGCAGACCGCTGCTTCCGAGACCGGGGTCGCGGACGCCGAACGAGGCGCTGCGACACAGGCGCGACCAGGCCGGCCGGTAAACTGCTCGTCCGTCACCTCGATCGCGTAAGCTC
>CAWEVI010000047.1:0-68088 GCA_963812475.1 uncultured Alphaproteobacteria bacterium | reverse complement strand
ACCCGACCCTTCGGCGAGGCGAAGACCCACGTGCCGGGGATCAGGTCGTCGCCCGCGAATCTGGCTCGCAACGTGAGCGTCAGTTGATCCCGCTTGGTCATGCAAGCCTCCAGCAGGCTACTATCGCTGGACCCTCCGGAGATCGCTGTCGGATAGGACTGGCACTCGTCATGTTGTCCCCTCCATCACCGCGTCAGCGGGCGATGGTCCGGTGGATGGCAGGTCCAGCAGCAACACCCACGTCCATCCCGGGTCCACCAGTGCACGCCGAAGCAACAGGAGCATGACGCGTAAGCCGCGGGCTGGTGCTGTCGGCTCGCCACCATGACGGCAGGTGCTGGAATACGGCGCGATGGAGTACGTCCCGTTCATCGGCAGGTCCCGCATCCAGTGGGTACTGCTCCCGCGATGTGGGAGCACGGTTCGTGCTCTGTAATGCCGCTAAACTTGCTGAAGTGAGTTTCGGCGAAGGACGGCGCTGGGCTGATCGGCAAGCGTGGGGAGGGCAGATACCAGATCACCGCATGGTTCTTCCACGATTTGCCACGCGTCTACGTTTCGCCCCACGGATTCGGCGCCGCCCTCGATACGAGCAGGTGGCCATGCTCTTCGAGCAACTGCACCACTTTTTTCGCCTTTGCTTTCTCCCGGACCGCATTCGGCCCCTGCTGATAGATGTCAGGCAGGCTCACCAGCTTTTCAGACCAGTGGTTCACCAGCCAACCACGCACCTTTTCCGCGAGCAGTGCATCCATGCTGATCTGTGCGCTGTCAGCTAGTCGGAAGGCTTACCCACATCGAATTTAGCGAGCAGATTCCGATCCCATCGCGGCAACTGAAATCTCCGGCGCCTCCAGGTCAGCGAAAAGTGTCAGCACCGCAGCAAGTCTCGCGGCATGCTCTGGCAGCTTGTTTCCTAGGCCACGTACCGATTCGAGCAGCCGCAAGTCCGATGGATCGTTCGGTGCTGTGCTGAAATGCGATCCATTCTCTCCGAGCTTCGGGCGACAATGGAAGGGGTCGGGGCACTAAAGCCTGACGACCACCGGGCCACGGTAATGATAGAGCTCAACCACTTGCTGCTGGAACTGAAGCATCACCGTCTCAGCCTCCGGCGGGGCTTCGCGGAACAAGCGCGTGCCGGCGGCTGTGTCTGGTGCCGCGATGAGGAGGCGGTTGATTAAGCCCTGACCGCCCTGGCCGGCGATGAGCTGGTCGCGCGTTAACAGCGCCGCTATTGCCGGCTGCGCCATCAGGTGCGCCGCGAGGTGCGGCCAGGCAACGTTACCGCACCATCGCCACCTCGTACCCGCTTGATTGGTGTGCCGTCCCAGACATCCGATAGTCCTGCGGCAGTCCGGGCCTTGGCCTCGTCTGTCATTCCGTGACCACCAAGGAATGAGCCTGCTTCGCCGGAGAAAAGTCCGAGGCTGGGATGACCAGCCGCGTAGAGCTTCACCAGCCCTTCGTACGTCGGCTCACTGACCAGCAGCATCGGCACCAGGTATGCGTCCGGTTCCGGACCGAGTTCTTCCAAACCTTCGCGTTTCGCTTCCCGGCTCTTCGCCTTACCGAGTATGTCCGCACGTGACTTGGACCATGCATCATGGTCGTTTTGCCAACGTCGCCGCTCGATGACGTAACTTTCGCGCAACTCCTCTTCGCGCTCGTGTACCCGCGCAAGACCCATGCGTCGCATGCCGTTTTGCGCTCGCCCGACTCAGCGATGGTCAACAGAAAAAGACTGCATGGCTTGATCTCCCCGTCGGCAGGCACACGTCAGCGAACGGCTGTGCACAGAGCGCGGCAACACCTAGCACCGCTTTTACACAAATGGCCCGTGGTGCCTGAGTTCGCAGATGAACTGCCTCGGCCGCATCTACAGAAGTCCACCGAGCGCTTCCACCGGATAGGGGTCCGCAGGTGCCAATGGGCGGAATAACGGTTGCGGTTCGGATGGCGCTGGCGCGCTTCACCCGCGTTTGCCCATATGCGACCGAATTCTCTGCCACCATCTACCGCGCCCTTGTCGATGGCCCAAGTTGCGGTGTGCGCATTCTGGCCAGTAAGCTGCACATCTCGTGATAGCCGAAACCGCTACGTTTCAGTGCTGCGCCGAGCGCGAACGCAAGCCCGCTTCGTGTGGCGTCGTGTAGTCCCGCTGTGTCGCCGCGCCAACGCTGCGCAAGCCGCGCGTTGGCGGCCATTGCAGACGAGAGCCGCACCATTAGTGGATTATTGCCTCTGGTGTCTGTTGCGATGCAGGGGTCTCCGGAGGCAGCTTTCAGAACCCGCTGCGCCGCTGCGGGATCGTTCTCCTTGAACCGAGGTGCGGCTTCACGAGCGAGCCATTTCACTGCATCTGCTGTTATGGTCCGTATTTGTGCAGGTGCTTCAGCGAGCCGCTCATCGGTCACGGTAAGAACCGACCCGTCAGATAAATCTCGATGCCAGGCGGATCATCGCCGCCGGCCCAAGCCCACTTACGACCGTTCTTCGGCTCTCGTGGGTTGTCCGACAGCACGTGCCGCAGCTCCGACATGCCAGCAGACGCAACAGTGAAAAAGACCTTGATGCCGGTGCCGCTGGGTGAGACCTCAGTGTATGTGACGAACCGCTGTATGATCACAGCGGCCCAGGGGGCAATGGTCCCCGCGACGCCATCGCGGCACCGAATCAAGGTCTATCCCGCACAAAACTCGCCCGTCGCCCAGGTCGCCCAACATGATGCCGATACCACCGGGACCGTACGAGGATGGCGGCAGCTGCAGATCCTTGGCTTCAGCCTGTGCCCGCGTGCCCCAGCTCTGCGGCGCATCGCTGGCTGCGTTACGTGGCGTGTGAGGGCATTTGGGAATCTTGGTCGGCTTCTCGCCTACCTTCCGCGGCTCGGTTCGCCACGCAACCCAGCGCGGCACATTGGCGAGATCCGCGAGCGTCGGTGCTATCGGATGATCGGTACTGTCAGGCACCGGGACGGCGGCCGCGAGCGTTGCATCCGTCGCCGGCCGCGACGTGTGCTTCACTGGGCCGGTAGCGTTGCTGCCATCCACGTTCGCGCTCATATGCGCTCCCGTCGATGCACGGAGGCCGATGTCGGGCAGCGAAGGTGCGCCTGAGCAGCGCTGGTCAGCGCTTCAGCATGTCGAACGCTCGGCGTTTCCCGCCGCGGCCGGGCCGCGCGGGTTGCGTTGCTATTCGGCTGTCGAACGTGCTGCGTCAGCTCAGCGGCGCGGCTGGTGAATGTTCGTGATGTGGCCCAGCGCTCTACGTCGCTCAGGCGATACGCGACCCGACGCGGACCAAGTCGTACGAACGGTGGCCCATCGCCAGTACTGCGCCAGCGTTGGGCGGTGCGTGCTGGAATTTTGAACCGGTTCGAGAATTCACGTTCCGTCAGGAACAGATCGCTCATTGCAGCATATCCACTTTCTTGGACCGGATAAGGAGCCGACACGGATACTGCCTTACTCAGTCCGGGTTGAACCCGCGTGGGCATGCTCCTCGACCTCGGGCTTCTCATGGCCCTGTCCGCTTGCGCGGCCGTGTCATAAATCAACATATAGTCGGTGCGCACGGCGTGCAACTGGCTTCTGTGGTGAGAAATGCGATTCTTTGTCGTGGCCTGGCGCTTTAGCAGCTTTAGCTATTTCAGCAGTGTGGCACCCCTGACCGCGGGCATCGCAGCGCCCAACCGGAATCGCCACGGGCACCTGGCGTTAGCAGCTTTACCAATATTAGCAGCCGGGCACCGTCTCTCACGCGCCACGCTACGCCCGATGCAGTTTCACTATGTTGTCTTCCTCAGCGCCCGGTTCTGCGCACCGCAGCACGTGGGCAGCCCACGCTTCGAGCGCGGCCTTCCGTTCAGGTGCGAAGTCGTGGCGCTGATAGACACGCGCCACGCCTGACAGCTTGCCCGGCTGATGCGCCAGCAGTTTGTCCGCAACGATTGAGTCAAAGCCCATGGCCGCCAGGGCTGACACACCGTCCGGCGAAAATCATGCAGCCGCCAGTCAGTGACCTTCGCTGCCTTGTCAGTGCCGCCTTTGCCTTAGTAAAGCCGGAGACGTGCGTCTTGCCTGTTGTCGAGAACACCAGGTCCTGGCTCTTGATCCGCGTCACCGCACGCAGAGCGTCGCGCGCCAGGTCAGGCAAAGCAACGACATGCGCCTGGCCGCGCTTCATGCGCGTCCCGGGTACGGTCCAGATCGCGTGGTCGTGGGAAAGCTCCGACCAACGCATAGCGGCAACTTCCTCTCTCCGCGAGAGCGTCAACACTAGGACGCGAAATAGTGGCCCCCACGGCTCTGCCATCGCTGCCGCGGCATTCCAGACGCTCCAGTTCCTGGCTGCTCAAGTACCTCTCGCGGGCCTCCACTGCCGCGGGATGGAAGGCCGGTGAATGGGACTTCCGGGTACTTTGCCGCGCTTCTCGGCCCAGCCGTGGCAGGCACGGGCATAGGCGAGCGTGCGGCCGGCGATGGCGGGCGTGTCGGCGCGTATCAACTGGTCAAGCACGTTGACCGCCTCGGAGCGGGTGACCGAGCGGCAGGCTTCTGAGATAGTCTGCGAATGCCAACTTGATCGCTCGGACGGCTTCGGCTCGGTAGCGCGGCCGGCGGGCAGCAAGGTGAAGCTTCGCCCATTCATCAACCAGCGCCTCGAGTGTCAGTTTGGCTTCAGCCCGATCCGCCTCCGCCTTCGCGCGTGCGACGAGCCTAGCGTTGCGCGGGTCTATGCCCTTCGCCACGTCGCCAAGGCGCGCGCGTGCGGCAACCCGCGCCTGATCGACTGTGATACCGCCCCACACCCCCAGCGGCTCTCGGCGCTTCTGCGCGGTGGCCGGGTCTGTCCACTGTACGATGAAGGTCCGGGTCCCATTGGCGCTAGCACGCACGCCCAACCCTCGGCACTCTGTATCGAATGCAAGCCGGTCCTTCTTCCCTGGTTCCGGCTTGAAGGTGGCGAGGAAGCGATCGGTGAGTTTTGGCAAGATGAGAAACTCTTCTGCGGACCCGATGCGGACCCGGCAGGAAGGTCCGCAATGGATACTCGTGGCGGCGGGTGGCGCTATAGGAACCACGTAAAGCACAGAAAAGCAAAGGATATGTGTCAATTATGCGTAGCTGGTGGCGGTGCGTGGCAAGAGGCAGTTCCTTATTCGTAATCAGCAGGCCCTCGGTTCAAGTCCGAGCGTCGGCACCATAAAATCAATAGGTTAACGGGCGAACCTAAAAACACATGCGGATGGAGTGGTTGTGGTAGCCACCGCTGCATTCTGAGCTATGCCTGCTTTGTGACTTGCCGAAGCTGGTCGTCAGTCTCCCCCTGCCGTTCGGGGCTCATCCCGCTCACCCGCTCCCTACCCTTCCGCTTCGCTGGAGGGAAAAATCATGTTGCTCGCTTCCGCAGCAGGAAGCGCTGGCTGCCCTCCATTACCACTTCCCGGCGCTGGTTGTGTACGGTGCTGCCGAGCCCCACGACGCCAGTGGTTCGATTCGGTGACAGCTCATCCACCACCAAAGTCGGATACAGTGTGTCTCCCGCGAACACCGGCTTCAGGAACCGACTGGATTGTTCAAGAAATCCCACGAGCGAATCCTCAGTGACGAACGGGAACAATCCGGCGCCTGGGGCCGTTTGGATCAGCGTCTGAAACCCGTGGGCGAGCATGCCGGGAAGCCCGTGCGCGCGGCAGTATTCAATGTTGTAGTGCACCGGATGGTTGTCGCCGCTCGCCGCCTGGAAGGCCAGGAACAACGCCTCGGTCATGGTCCTGCTGGGCAGGACAAACCGCTCGCCCAATTGGAAGTCCTCGAACCAGCGCTGTTCCGGGATCATGCGATGCGTGGCGGGGTCAAACGCGCTCATACCGCTCCGGCCGCGTGCAGAGCAGCGATCTCCGCCTCATTGTATCCCAGTTGGCGCAGGACAGCGTCGGTGTGCTCGCCGAGCGCCGGCACGTCACCCATGGTGGCCTCGACATCGGTGAACGTGATGGGCGGGAGCAATCCGCGGACCGGTCCGCCTGGGGTGGCGACCTCGCGCCAGCGGTCGCGTGCGCTGAACTGCACATGGTCCCACGCGTCCTGCGCCTCGTTCAGCCGGCCATTGGCAATGCCGGCTGCGTCCAGCTTTTTCACCACTGCGATCGACGTCATGTCCGCGAAGTTGCGTTCGATCAGTTCGGTCAGAACGTGACGATGTTCCCGCCGTGCGTTGTTATCGCGGAATCGAGGATCGGTGGCGATTTCCGGATCATCGAGCACATTCGCGCAGAACGTCGCCCATTCGCGTTCGTTCTGCAGGCCGAAGATCACCCGGCCGTCCTTGGTACGGTGCGCGCCGTAGGGAGCCAGCGCCGGATGGCTGGTCGGCGAGCGTGGCAGCGGCGAATTCGCGTAGGCCGCGCGGTACATCGGATATGTCATCCATTCGGCGAGCGCGTCCAGCATGGCGATCTTGACGTTGGCTCCCTGCCCCGTCCGACCGCGGCGGACCAGGGCAGCGAGGATGCCTGACAAAGCATACATACCGGTGGCGATGTCGGCGGCCGAGATCCCGACGCGCGATGGTGTGTCCTCGGTTCCGGTGACGCTGATCAGGCCGGACTCCGCCTGGATCAGCAGGTCGTAGGCCTTCTTCTGGGCGAACGGGCCGCTCTCGCCGTAGCCGGAGATATCGCAGACGATCAGGCCGGGATGGCGCGGGCCGAGGTCGGCGTGACTGAGGCCGAGGCGGGAGGCGGCGCCTGGGGCGAGGTTTTGCAGCAGCACATCGGCGTCGGCGAGCAGCTTCGCCAGCACCTTGGCCGCCTCGGGGTGCTTCAGGTCAAGCGAGATGCTGCGCTTGCCGCGATTGAGCCAGATGAAAAAACTGGACTGCCCATGCACGAAGCTGTCGTAGGCGCGGGCAAAGTCGCCCTCGCCCGGGCGCTCCACCTTGATCACCTCGGCGCCCATATCGGCCAGGTGACGGCTGCAGATCGGCGCCGCGACCGCGTGTTCCAGGGCGACGACGCGAATGCCTTCCAGGGGTTGCACGATCCGGCCAGCCCTCCACTTTTCCGCCGCGAGCAAAGCGCCGCGCCGCATATCTTGTCAAAGCGCGATGGTCGTCACCGCGGACAGGACACTGGCTATGCCAGGGGCGCAGGCGAGGATCGGGTTGCCTGCAACCATCCCATAGCCCGACAGGAACGGGCTGACAGCGGCGCCGGCCTCCGACAGGATGACCAGCGCCGCGGCCACGTCCCACAGGTTGATGTGCAGTTCGACATAAGCGTCGGTGCGGCCGGCGGCGACATCGGCCAGTCCGAGCGCGCCGGAACCGTTGAGTCGAGGCATCGCCCCCGCAGCGATGATGCGTTCGGTAAGGGACAGAAAATCGCCGAGCGGGCGACGGCGCGACCAGCCCAGCTCGACCGTGGCGCGCGCCATATCCGTTGTGTCGGCGACCAGGATGGGGGCGCCGTTCAGCGTCGCGCCGGCACCCGCGCGGGCGGCATAAGTCTCGCCGAGCGCAGGGGCCACGATAACGCCGATCACCGGCACGTCGCCGTCCAGGCAGCCCAGCGAGACACAGAATTGCTTTCCGCCGCGCATGAAATTGGCCGTTCCGTCGATCGGATCGACGACCCAGCGCAAATTGCCGGAACGGACACGGCCGCCTTCCTCGCCCTGAAATCCGTCGTCGGGGTAAACCGAAGCCAGATGCTCCGACAGCAGGCGTTCAACCGCGCCATCCGCCTCGGTGAGCCAATCCTGGGCACCTTTCAGCGCCGCGGTTGATGCGCCGGGCGGCGGACGCAGGCGCAAGGCCAGGGCGCCCGCCTCGGTTGCCAGCCTCTGCGCGGACTCAAAGCGATCGGCCAGTGCGTTCATCGGATCCCCGCGCGCATAAAGCTCTGCACGAACTGGCGCTGGAACAGCAGGAAGGCAACCAGCAGTGGCGCACTGGTCATCAAAGTCGCGGCCGTGACGATGGACCAGTCGATGCCCTGGTCGGTGGTGGCAAAGATCGCCAAGCCGACCGTCAGTGGCCGAGTGGTCACCGAATTGGTGATCACCAGCGGCCAGAGGAAGTTGTTCCAGTGATAGCTGACCGACACGAGGCCGTAGGCGATGTAGGTCGGTTTCGCAAGCGGCACATAGACGCGCCAGAGTCGCGTCAGAAGCCCGCAGCCTTCCAGCCTGGCGGCATCGTCCAGCGGCTGGGGAATGGTCAGGAAGGTCTGCCGCAGCAGGAAGATTCCGAACGCGGACCCAAGATAGGGCAGCGCAATCGCCAGGATGGTGTCGGCCAGGTGCAGTTGCACCAAAGTCCGGTAATTCTCGACCAGCAGCACGTCGGGCATCACCATTAGCTGCAGCAGCACCACCGCGAACAGAAGGTCGCGGCCGGGGAATATCAGGCGGGCGAAGGCGAAGGCGGCAAGCGTGCACAGCACGAACTGGGCAGCCAGAATCAGCGTGACCAGCATCACCGTGTTCAGCAGGTAGCGGGTGAACGGCGCCGCCTGCCACGCCGCCTCCAGGTTGGCCAGTGTCAGGGGCGCCAGCAGATTGAAATGCGTGGCGTAGATCGCCGGATGGAATGCCGTCCAGACGGCGTAGAGCAGCGGCAGCATCCACAGCAGGCCGAGCAGCCACGCACCCAACGTCTCCAGGCTGCGGCCCGGTGAGGCATGGTCCGCAACCATCATCGATAGTGAACCCGCCGGCCCAGCACGCCGAACTGGAACGCTGCCGCGAGCCCCATGATGGTCAGCAGCACCACGGTCAGCGTCGCGGCGGTCGCGGTGTCCCAGAACCGGAAGCCGGCCTCGTAGATGTAGTAGAGCAGCAGGGTGGTGGCGTTGTCCGGTCCGCCGCGCGTCATGACGATGATGTGGTCGATCACGCGGAATGCGTTGATCACCGCGTTGACCAGTACAAACAGGGTGGTCGGCATCAGCAGCGGCACGGTGACGCGGCGGAAGAAATTCCAGCGTGAGGAACCTTCAAGGGCGGCCGCTTCGCGCAGATCGGTCGGCATGGTCTGCAACGCGGCCAGATAGAAGATCATGAAGAAGCCGGCTTCCTTCCACACGGCGACGACGATCATTGCCGGCAGGGCGGTGGAGGCATCGCCCAGCCAATTATGACGGCCGCCGCCGAACACGGCGATGATGCGGTCGAACAGCCCGTAATCGGGCGTGTAGAAGAACAGCCAGATGTTCGCGACCGCGATCATCGGCAGCATGGTCGGCAGGAAGTACGCCATGCGGAGCAGCGCGCGTCCCGGCAAGGCTTCGTTGACCGCCAATGCCATGACCAGTGCCAGCACGATCGAGGCCGGAATGGTCGTCGCGGCGTACCAGGCGTTGTTGCGCAGCGCCTGCCAGAACACCGGGTCGTCGAGGAGTTCCTGCGTAGTTGCTCAGGCCGACGAAGGGCGCGGGCCGGCTGCCGCGCGGCGTGGCATAGAAGCTGTCGATCAGCGTGGCGATTGCCGGCCAATGGGTGAATGCGACCAACAGCACAAGCGCGGGCAGCAGGAGCAACCAGGCATGGATCGTTTCGCGCCGCATCAACCGTTCTTGTAAGGGCGCAGAATACGATCGGCCTCGGACTGCGCATCCGCCATCGCCTGGCTCGGGGCCTTGGTGCCGTTCAGACAGGCTTGGATGTTGTCGGTCAGTGCCTTGTAGACGCGCTGGTTCTCGTGCACCGACAATTCACCCGTCGCCACCGGCAGGAACGTGCGCGCCACGTTGGCCGCGGGCACCTTGGTGATGAAGTCCTTCATCGTCTGCGTCTCGTACGCGGCGGGGCTGGTCGCGATGTAGCCGGTGCGCATCGACCAGTCGGCGGCCCGCTCCGGCTGGCAGACCCAGCGGGCAAACCGGAGGCTCGCCTCACGCTCCGGTGCGCTCGCGTTCTTGAAGAAATACAGGTTCCCGCCACCGACCACGGTGTGCGGCGAGTTTTTGCCGGCCAGCCCCGCAACACCGAACGGGAACTGCGCCTTCTCGCGCACGTTGGTCAGATTGCCGGTCGTGTGCTGGATGATTGCCGCGTTGCCCTCGAGGAAATCCGGCGACAACTGCGACCAGTTGGACACGCCATCGGGCGATGCATGGTGTTCCGCGGACAGGCTGCGCCAGAACGCCATCGCCTCGATCGTCTTGGACTGATTGAAATAGACCTCGGTCCCGGCCTGGTTCATCAGGATCTGTTCTGCCTGATTGGCCAATGCACCAAACGTCCATTGGGCATTGCCGAGATCGCCGGCCATCTTGATGCCCCAACGGGTGGCACGCCCCGACGCATCGCGTTTGGTCAGCTTGCCTGCGGTCGTCGCCAGCTCGGCCCAGGTGGTTGGGAACTTCTCGGGATCCAATCCGGCATCCTGGAACGCGGCCTTGCTGTAGTAGAAGATCGCGGTCGAGCGCTGATATGGCACCGACCATGTCTTCCCATCGGCGTGGCTGTTTGCCATGAACGCCGGATAGAAGCCATCAAGCCATTTCTTTGCATCCGCATCGAGGCCGATCTCGTCCAGCGAAACCAGGATGTCCTGGTCCTGCAGACTGTGCATCTCGGCGGCCAGCAGCACGGCGAATTGCGGCCCTGTTCCAGCACGGATTGCCGTGGTCGCCTTGATCAGTGTCTGGCTATAGTCGCCGGCGTACACTGGTTCGACCGCAATCCCGGTCTCCTGCTGAAACGCCTTGCAGTATCCGTCCATGATCGCGGCGATCGGGCCGCCGACGGCCACCGGATAGTAGAAGGTCAACTTCTGCACGCCCTGTGCGCGCAGGATGGCTGGCGCGGCAAGTATACTAGCTCCGGCGGCCAGAACAGTGCGGCGACGAATCATGACAGATCCTCCCCTTTTCCTTGATTACCGATGGAATGGGCGCAGCAACCGCGTCGCAAGGCCCTGGGCTTCGGCCAGCGACACCTCGGGCGCTTTTCGGCTGAGCAGAGCGGCCTGCACACTGTCGTTCAGCGCCTGCGTCACGCGCTGGTTGTCATGCGTCGATAACTCGGCGACCGCGTATTGCAACTGATCGCGCGCCACTGAAGCGGCTGGAAAATCGGCGACATAGCTCCGCATCCGGCTTGTCTCCCAGGCATCCGGCCGAGTTGCAACGTAGCCGGTGTCGATGCCCCATTGCGCGGCACGCTCCGGACTGCTGATCCAGCGAACGAACTGAAGGGCCGTTTCGCGCTGCGGCGGGCTGGCAGTCTTGAACAAATAGAAATTGCCGCCGCCCGTCGGCGTGCCGCGCTGCCTGCCCGACGGCAGCATCGCGACCCCGAACGGAAATTTGGCGTTGCTTCGGATGTTCGACAGGTTGCCGGTCGTGGTCCAGATCATCGCGACCTTCTGTTCCAGAAAGTCGCGCGGCGTGATGCCCCAATCGACGATGCCAGGCGGATGCGCCTGGTATTTTCGCGCCAGATCGATCCAATAGCGCAGCGCCTCGATACAGCCGGGGGCGGCGAAGTCAGTCTCGGTGCCGTCAGCATTGGCCATCGTAGCACCGGCCTCGGTGGCGAGTGCCTGGAACAGCCAATACGGAAAGCCGCTGGCAGGGATCTGCACACCCCAGCGATCTACGCTGCTGCCGCTCCGCCGCGTCAGCTTTTGCGCGAACTCGGCGTGCTCCTCCCAGTTCACGGGCGGCCGTTCCGGATCCAGCCCAGCATCCTGGAAGGCGGTCTTGTTCCAGAACAGCACGATCGTCGATCGCTGGAACGGCACACCCCATGTATGACCATCGATCTCACCGTTCTTCAGGAAGGCCGGATAGAAGCTGCGCAGCCAGGCCTTGTCAGGCACGCTCTGCACAAGCGCGTCGAACGGCACGATCAGATCATCGTCGATCAGCGAGAAGACATCGGTCGAAAGCAGTACGGCCATCTGCGGACCGGCATTCGCCTTCAGCGCCGTCTGTGCCTTGGTGAGCGTATCCTGATACGTGCCGGCATAGATCGGCGTCACCTTGATCGCTGGATTCTCGCGCTGGAACTCCGCGGCATACCCGTCGATGATGCGGGTGATCGGTCCGCCGACGGCGACCGGGAAATAGAAGCTGATTTCGGTTGTAGTCTCGGTGCCGCGAGCGACCCCGGGGAGCGCTATGCCGGCGGCCGCAGTGTGCAACAGCCTGCGACGCGTGGTCCTGATCATGCGACAACTGGCTCCTTTTCCGCGGCGATGCCTTCCCTCCGCTGGCCGGTCGCGGCATCGAACAGATGGATTGGCTCATCGGTCGCGAGCAGAACCGGTGTGCCTTCGTCAAGAACGGCCCGCCCGGGAAGCCGCGCCAGTAGGCTGACCTCGCCGGCGGCGCAGGCGAGCACGGTGTCGGCCCCGAGATATTCCGCGTGGCGCACCCGGGCAGCGATCCCATGATCCGCCAACCTGAAGCACTCCGGTCGGATGCCACCCAGCAAGGCGCCGGCGTCAGGCGGCGCGAGAATTGGCCCGTCGGAGCCCTGCAACACCATCCCGCCAGCCCGCCGTTCCAGCGGGAACAGGTTCATCGGCGGCGTACCGATGAAGCTGGCTGCGAAACTGGTTGCGGGCCGCGCGTATACATCGGCCGGCGCCGCGTCCTGCTCGACATGCCCGTCACGCAGCAGCACGATCTGGTCGGCCATCCCCATGGCCTCGGTCTGGTCGTGTGTCACGTAGAGCATGGTGATTCCCAGCCGACGCTGAAGGGCCAGAATCTCGCGCCGCATGTCGGCACGAAGTTGTGCGTCCAGATTGGATAGCGGCTCGTCCATCAGGCAGACCGGCGCCTCGGCGACGATGGCCCGGCCAAGCGCCACACGCTGCTGCTGGCCGCCCGACAACTGACCAGGCTTGCGTTCAAGCAGATGGGCGATGCCAAGGATTTCCGTGGCGCGGGCCAGCCTGAGTGCCCGCTCGGGTGACGGAACGCGGCGCGCCTTCAGGCCGAAGACGATGTTCTCTGCAACGCTCAGATGCGGGAAAAGGGCGTAGGACTGGAATACCATCGCAACACCGCGGGCAGCCGGCGGCAGGTTTGTCACGTCGCGCCCGGCAATTTCGATGCGCCCCTCGCTTGCGGTCTCCAGGCCGGCCACGATGCGCAGGCAAGTCGTCTTGCCGCAGCCTGACGGGCCGAGCAGAACGGTGAAGCTGCCAGCCGCAACGTCGATCGACACGCTGTCGAGCGCGGTCGTTGTGCCCCAGCGCCGGCTCACGCTGAATAGCCGCACGGATGCCGCCGTGGCCGGTCGTGACGTTGGCTGAGATGGACCGTCGCGGGACATCGACGCAATCTTGCTCTGGGAACGGTGCGCAATCTGCACAGCGATTTACTGCTACGGCAAGCTGGCTGGAACCTCTCAGCCATGTTGTTTGGATGAAACCAACATCGCGCGCGTCGGTGGCAGTGTCGCCGGACGCGGTCTCGGAAGTGGTTGATCTTCGGCGCGCGCCGGGGAATGTTGCAGGGATGTCGATTCTTTCCGGTCATGCCCGAGTTGCCGGTATCGCCGGCTGGCCCGTCACCTATTCTCGCTCACCCCGCCTGCATGGGTTCTGGCTTCAGCGCCATGCCATCGATGGGACATACGTGCCGTTGCCGATTCAGCCGGAGGCCTTCACCACAGCAATCCGCGGCCTGCTGGCCGCCGGGTTTGCCGGCGCCAATGTGACGATCCCGCACAAGCTCGCCGCCTTTGAAATCTGCGACAACGTGGATGACAACGCCCGGCGTGCGGGCGCAGTGAACACGCTGGTGTTTCGTGACGGCAAAATCGCCGGTAGCAGCACCGATGGCTATGGGTTCATCGCCAACCTCCGTGCGCACGGGGTCGAGCCCGCTCGCGGCCCGGCGCTGTTGCTCGGCGCGGGTGGTTCGGCGCGCGCCGTAGCGGCCGCGCTGCAGGATGCGGGCGCGCAGGTCGCCGTGGCCAATCGCACGGTGGCGCGGGCTGAGGCACTCGCACATGACCTGCCGGGATTGCGCGTCATTGATTGGGACGCCCGAGCGGCAGCGCTTGCCGATCATGCGCTCGTGGTGAATACGACACCGCTCGGTATGGTGGGGCATGATCCGATCGAGCTCGATCTCGAGCGAGCCCCCCCATCGCTGGCAGTCGCCGAGAATGTCTATGTGCCGCTGGAAACGCCGCTGCTTGCCGACGCGCGGGCGCGTGGCCTGCGCACTGTGGAAGGCCTCGGCATGCTGCTGCACCAGGCGGTGCCCGGCTTCCATGCCTGGTTTGGCATAAAGCCCGAAGTGGACGACGAGCTGTATCGCTTTGTGGCTGCGGAACTGCCGATGCGATGATCGTCCTTGGCCTTACCGGAGGGATCGGCATGGGAAAGTCGACCGCCGCGGCCGCGTTCCGTCGGGCACACATTCCCGTGTTCGACGCCGATGCCGCGGTTCACCGGCTACAGGCGCGCGGTGGGCGGGCGGTCCGGGCGATCGAGGCGGCATTTCCCGGCACGGTGCGCGACGGAGCCGTGGACCGCATGGCGCTGCGTCAGGCGGTGCTTGGAAAGCCGGCCGCTCTCGCACGGCTCGAGGGCATTCTCCACCCCATGGTCCAGCAGGAGGAGCGTGCCTTCGTTGCGCGCGGCAGGCGCAGAGGCAATCGCGCCGTCGTACTGGACATCCCCCTGTTGTTCGAGACCGGCGGCGATGCGCGCGTCGATCGCGTGGTTGTCGTGTCCGCCCCGCGATCGGTGCAAATGCAGCGCGTCCGGGCGCGCCGCAGAATGAATGCCGCGGACATCGCCGCGGTGATCGCGCGGCAGATGCCGGACTCTGAGAAGCGACGGCGGGCCGATCTTGTCGTGAGCACTGGATTGTCCCGCCATTATTCGCTGCGAACGCTCAGCCGATTGATCAGGGAGATTCTGGCTTGACCCGCGCCGTTCTGTTCGACACGGAGACGACCGGCCTGGAGCCGCATCTCGGTCACCGGGTGATTGAAATCGCCGCGCTGGAACTGGAGAACGATCTGCCCACGGGCCGCCATTTCCACGCGCTGATCCACCCCGATCGGGACATCCCCGAGGATGCCACCCGCATCCACGGTTTCACGATCGAGCTATTCGCGGACAAGCCACGCTTTGCCGACATCGTTGACGACGTGGTGTCCTTCTTCGGCGCAGATCCGCTGATCGCGCACAACGCCGCATTCGATTTCAGTTTCCTCAATGCCGAATTCGGCCGCCTTGGCCTGCCCGGACTGGCAGAAACGCGTATGATCGACACACTCATCTTGGCGAAGACCCGCTTTCCGGGCATGCCGAACAGCCTCGATGCGCTGTGCCGACGATTCGCGATCGATCTCAGCGCTCGCACGACCCACAACGCGCTGCTCGACTGCCGACTGCTGGCCGAGGTCTATGTGGAGCTTACGGGAGGACGCCAGCGCGGGCTGTCACTGGCGACCGAAAAGGCCGCTCCGAACGTCGCCGTCTATACCCACGCCGGTCCGCGTACGCCGCGACCGATGGTCCCACCACCCGCCGAACTCGTCGCGCACGCTGCGTTCGTTGGCCGGCTCAATGACCCGCTATGGCTGCAGTCCTGACGTGCTTTGCGGGGTGCTCAGGCGACCGCCGCTGTTCCGGGTTGGCCAACCCCGGGCTGGGCCGTCGGTTGAGGCTGGGCTCGGCGAGCCTGCCACAGCGCGACAAAATCGATCGGCTGCAAGAGGACGGGGGGGAAGCCGCCATCGCGTGTCACGTCCGACAGGATGTTGCGGGCGAATGGGAACAGGATGCGTGGGCATTCCACCAACAGGACCGGTTCGACTGCGTTTTCGGGTAGACCGTTCAGGGTAAAGACCCCGGCATACGTCAATTCGGCGACGAAGACCGTGGGTGGCACGGGGACCGCCTGGCCATTGCCCGCTTGGCCATTGCCCGCCTGCCCGGCAACCTGAGCTGCAGCTTCATGGGCCTCGGCCCGTATCACCAGGGCGACCTCGAAGACACTCTGGCCCTCCTGCACGCGGCGGGCCTGAACGTCGAGGTTGATGTTGACCTGGGGTTGCGTGTGCAATTGCGAGAAAATCTGGGGTGCGCCGGGAACCTCGAACGATAGATCCTTGACGTACTGGATGTTCACAACCAGCGGTGGAGTTTGGGCTTGGCCAGCTGGCTGCGGGGGGGTTGTCGTCTCGGACATTACAGTCTCTCCGTGTATTGCGCGCTCGGGCGACGACGCCCGCGCGGGCGCGCCGGGTAGCACGGATAGGGCACTGGCGCCATCCCGATGGAGGGAACCGGAAGGTAACCGGAAGGTAACCGGTCAGGCTCGCCAGGTGATCTCCTCGGGCGCCGGCGCGGTCGGGTCGCAGCGCAACCACTGACCGTTCATCACGCTGTTGCCGGTCAGCGACAGAATAAAGCCCCAGTGACTCACCACGATGGTATCGGACCAATTCGGCAGTACTGCCATTTCGGCACGGAACAGCGCGGCCCGGTCGATGACCGAAGCGGCCGGCTCCTCGATCGCAGGCCACCACACTTCATCCAGGGTAGAAAAGTCGTGTTCCGGCCAGGCGCGCTCGAGTTCGGTCCGCGGCGTACCGATGTCGCAGGCGAACGCATAGCGCTCGCGGACGATCGGATTGATCACGACCACCGCGCCGAGCGCCTTTGCGAGGGGTGCGGCAGTTTCGAGGGCACGCGTATAAGGCGAGGTAATGATGCGGGCGATCCGTTGGCTGGATAGCTGCCGGGCCGCATCCGCTGCCTGGGTATGGCCTAGTTCCGTCAGCCGGGCGTCCACGATGCCCGGGTCCCGGCGCATCGCGCTGAAATGGAGATTGAATTCGCTCTGACCATGGCGCAGCAGGATCATGACCGGGCAATACAGGCCGGTTCAGCACCCGGCAACCCGTTGGAACGCGAGAAATGTTTGTGTCCGGGGCCGCACGTCCTTATCTGTGGCCCACGAGGAGAGCGACGATGGGTGCGGGCAGCGGTTTTCCGATCGATCTGATCCTGTTCGGGATGATAGCGGCGTTCCTGGTACTGCGGTTGCGCAGCATTCTGGGCCGACGGACAGGATATGAGCGGCCGCCAACCCAACCCTACCAGCCGCCGGCTGGCCCGGCGCCGGCAGGTCCGGTGATCGATGGCCATGCGGAGGCGCAGCCCGTTGCCAACCGGCCATTGCCGGATTTTGCCAGTCCGATCGGCCAGACCCTCGTTCGGATGCGGACAATCGACTCCGGCTTCGATCCGGCAGGTTTCCTCGACGGAGCGGAAAAGGCATTTCGCATCATAGTCACCGCATTCGCCGCCGGTGATCGCGGTACCCTCCGCAGTCTGCTTGCCGATGACACCTATCGCGCCTTCGAACAGGCGATTGCCGGACGGGAAGCCGCGGGCCAGACGCAGGTGAGCACGATCCACAGCATTCACAGCGCGACGATCGAGAACGCCGAACTGAAGGGCACGATCGCCCTGATCACGGTGCGCTTCGTGTCTGACCAGACCAGCCTGACGCAGGACAAGGACGGTCATCCGGTTACCGGAACGGACGCGGTGACCGAGATCACGGATGTCTGGACCTTCGAGCGCGACCTGTCCACGCGCGATCCGGCCTGGCGCCTGGTGTCCGCGCGCAGTTCCTGACGGCGTCAGCCAACGCTGACCTGTCCCGTATGCCTGCCACCCATCGGATGATTTGCGCGGATTGTCTGACCGCGCTGCCGAGCCTTGCAGCGGGGAGTGTGGACGTGGTCGTGACCTCGCCGCCTTACAACCTGGGAATATCCTATCGCGGCTACGACGATCGCCGCGCCGAGGACGACTACCTGAGTTGGCTGTTGCGTGTGGCAATCGAGGTGCGTCGTGTCGTGAAAGAAGACGCATCCTTCTTCCTGAACATCTCGGGATCCTCAAGCGCGCCCTGGCTGCCGTTCGAGCTGATCGTGCGCCTGCGCCCACTGTTCGTCTTGCAGAACCATATCACGTGGATCAAGTCGATTGCGATTGGTCGCGATTTGGTTGGCCACTTCAAGCCGGTCGGCGGACAGCGCTTTCTGCACCACAATCACGAGCATATCTTCCACCTGACACTGTCGGGCGATGTGAAGCTCGACCGGATGGCGATCGGCGTACCGTTCAAGGACAAGTCCAACATCGCCCGGCGCGGTCACCCCCAGGACCTGCGTTGTCGCGGCAACACATGGTTCATCCCTTACGACACCGTGCAGAGCAAGGCGGAGAAGTTCCATCATCCGAGCACCTTCCCCGTGGAATTACCGCGGTGGTGTATCCGCCTGCATGGCCGTCCCGGCGCTGTCGTCCTCGACCCGTTCATGGGAACCGGAACAACCATGGTGGCGGCGCAACTGGAAGGCGCCAGCGCAATCGGCATCGATATCGACGCTTCGTACGTGGCGGTGGCGCAGCAGCGGCTTCTCGAGGCCGGTCGCGTGCAGCTGCCACTGGCTGGCGTCTGAATTGACCGGGTCCTAAACTGCGCGCATGCCGCCAAGCAGACCCCGCGTCGCGCTTTTCGCCACCTGTCTGGTGGACCTGCATCGTCCGACGATTGCATTCGCCGCGATCAGGCTGCTGGAGCAGGCCGGATGCCAGGTCGAAGTGCCACGGGCCCAGACCTGCTGTGGCCAGCCCACCTACAATTCCGGTGACCGCGCCACGACGCGCGACCTTGCGGCGGGGATTCTCGATGCGTTTGGCGGCTACGATTACGTCGTCGTGCCGTCGGGTTCCTGTGGTGGCATGCTGAAGCACCACCTGCCGCATCTGTTCAACGACGATCCCAACCTGCGCGGGCGGGCCGATGCGCTGGCCGGCCGGACGTTCGAACTGGTCAGCTTTCTCACCGATGTTCTTGGGGTTGAACAGCTGCCGGGCAGATACGCCGGCGGGTCTGTCACCTACCACGACAGCTGCTCGGGCCTGCGCGAACTGGGTATCAAGGAACAACCGCGCAAGCTTCTGCGAGCGATCGGCGCAACCGTCGCAGAGATGCCGGATGCGGAAGTCTGCTGCGGCTTCGGCGGCACCTTCTGCGTGAAATATCCGGAGATTTCGGTCGCCATGGTCTCGGCCAAGGTGCGGGATATCGTTGCCAGTGAAGCGGAGACAGTACTTGCAGGAGACCTTGGCTGCCTGCTCAACATTGCCGGTCGACTACAACGGGAAGGACACCGCGTACAGGTCAGACATGTGGCGGAAGTGCTGGCCGGGATGACCGGACTAGTACAGCCAATTGGCGAGGGCCGGGAGTAGCGGGCATGTTCAAACAATTCCAGACGCCCGCCGACTTGCCGTTCATGCTCTTCGTGATGTCACGCTCTGCGTCGGCCCTTTCCAACTGGCCCGACATCGCATCGGGCGTGGCGCTGTCTGTCGCGGCGCGCCGTGTCAGTGACCACGTAGGATCTGACTGAGGAACAGCTTCAGACGATCGGTCTGCGGATCTTCGAACATGCGTTGCGGTGTGCCGCTCTCGACGATTTCGCCGCGGTCCATGAACACGACACGATCAGCCACCCGCCGCGCGAACCCCATCTCGTGCGTCACGCAGACCATGGTCATGCCGGACTCGGCGAGTTCGATCATGACGTCCAGCACCTCCTTGATCATCTCCGGATCGAGCGCCGAGGTGGGTTCGTCGAACAGCATGATCTTAGGTCGCATGCACAGGGCGCGTGCAATGGCGACGCGCTGCTGCTGGCCGCCGGATAGTTGACCTGGATACTTCTTCGCCTGCTCGGGAATTTTCACCCGGGTCAGGAAATTCATCGCCACTTCCTCGGCTTCAGCCTTGGGCATCTTGCGCACCCAGATGGGGGCCAGGGTGCAGTTCTCGAGAATTGTCAAATGCGGAAACAGATTGAACGACTGGAACACCATGCCGACTTCGCGCCGGATCGTATCGAGCGATCGAAGATCGTCGGTCAACTCGGTGCCATCGACCACGATCTGGCCTTCCTGATGGACCTCCAGCCGATTGATGCAGCGGATCATGGTGGACTTGCCGGAACCGGAGGGCCCGCAGACCACAACGCGTTCCTTTTCCGCCACGGACAGGGACACATCGCGCAGCACATGGAGCGAGCCGTACCACTTGTTCACCCGGTCCATCACGATGATCGGCGGTCCCTTGGTATCCGCCATTTGGGTAACGACATGTTCGGACAAGGCAGTCTGGCTCATGCTCGTATCCCTTGTTCAGCGGCGATGGGTGCGGCCGAGCTCACGCTCCAATCCGCGGCTGTATTTCGACATGGCGAAGCAGAACGCGATGTAGATGACCGCCAGCATGAGATAGACCTCGGTGGAAAAGCTCTGCCATGGCGGGTCGCTGAGCGCGATCTTGCCCATATAGAGCAGATCGAACAGGCCGATGATTAAAACCAAGGACGTATCCTTGAAGAAGCCGATGAAGGTGTTGACCAGCGGCGGTATTACAAGACGCAGGGCCTGCGGCAGGATGATCGAGCTGGTCTTCTGCCAGTAGCTCAGGCCGAGCGCATCGGCTGCCTCCCCCTGGCCCTTCGGCAACGCCTGCAGGCCGGCACGCACGACTTCCGCCAGATACGCGCCGGCGAACAGGATGATGGCGATCTGCGCCCGCAACAATTTGTCGATGTTCACGCCCTCCGGCAGGAACAGCGGGAACATCACGCTCGCCATGAACAGCAGTGCGACCAGCGGCACGCCGCGGATCAGTTCGACGTAGACGACGCAAAGCATCTTCACCGCGGGCAATGTCGTGGAACGGCGCCCGAGCGCGACCAGGATCGCCAGCGGGAAGGCGAATGCCAGACCGAAGGTCGCAAGGATCAGCGTGAGCGGCAGCCCGCCCCAGAAATCCTCGGTGACCAGCGGCAGGCCCAGCACACCGCCCCACATGAGCACACCGATGACGACCAGCGTCCCGACCCAGATCAGCGCCAGTTCCTTGCGCCAAAAGCGCCGCATGGCCGAAACGACATAGAGGCCGATGAACAATACCACGCAGACCGCCGGCCGCCATTGTTCGTCGTACGGATAGCGGCCGAACAGAATCAGCCGGTACTTGTCAGTGATCACCGCCCAGCAAGCGCCGATGCCTTTGGCATTCTGGCACGCCGCGTTGTCCGGTCTGCCCTCGGCGTCGTACGGCACGGTCCAGACCGCGTGGACCAGTGCCCAGGAGACGAAGCTGATGGCAAAGCGCAGGATCAGGTAGCCCAGCACCAGCGTGACTGCGGTGGACCACCATGAACCGAACAGGTTGGCCCTGGCCCATGCCCATGGGCCGGCGACATCGGACGGAGGTTTTTCGCGGGTGGCGGCTATGGCGACGGGATCGGCGCTGGCAACTGTCTGGCTCATGGGTCAGCGCTCCACCAACGCGATCCGCGCATTGTACCAGTTCATGAACAGGCTGATCGACAGGCTGATCGTGAGGTAAACGGCCATGATGATCGCGACCCCCTCGATTGCCTGGCCGGTCTGGTTAAGCGTCGTGTAGGCGATCGAGACAATGTCCTGAAAGCCGATTGCCACCGCCAGCGAACTGTTTTTGGTAATGTTCAGATACTGGCTGGTCATCGGTGGAATGATCACGCGCAACGCCTGAGGCAGCACGATGCGACGCAGGATGTTGCCGCGACGCAGGCCGAGTGCCCCTGCGGCCTCCCACTGGCCGAGCGGAACCGACTGAATGCCCGACCGCACGATCTCGGCGATGTAGGCAGCGGTGTAGATGACCAGGCCGAGCAGGAGCGCGAAATACTCCGGGCTGATGGTGCCGCCGCCCTGGAAGTTGAAGCCGCGCAGCACCGGCATGTCGGGGCGGAACGGTGCGCCGAACAGCGCCCAGATCGCCAGTGGCAGTCCGATCATTAAGCACAGTCCGACCGGCCATACGGGCGGGCGCCGCCCGGTCTCGTCCTGCCGCCGTCGCGCGACGCGGCTCCAGGCGACCGTGCAGACGATGCCCACAACTAAGCCGACCACGGCCCAGGTGTAGGCGGGGTCCCATTCCAGCTCCGCGTATCTCGCTCCGCGGTTGGAGAAGTAAACCAGTTCACCGATGTGCCAGGACTGGCGGGGTGGCGGCAACGTCTGCATGATCGAGTACCAGAAGAAGAGCTGCAGCAGTACCGGAATGTCCCGCAGCGTTTCCACATAGATCGCGGTCAGCTTCGCAAGCAGCCAGTTGCCCGAGAGACGGCCGATGCCGATCAGAGTTCCGAGAATGGTCGCGAGCACGATGCCGACGATTGCCACTCGGAGCGTATTCAGAATGCCGATGATCAGCGCCCTACCATAGGTATCGACGGCGGGGTTGTAGGGGATCGGCGATTCGCCGATCGGGATGCCGGCCACACGGCCCAGAAAGGCAAAGCCGGTGGCGATATGGCGCGCGGCGAGGTTGCGGTTGGTGTTGCCGATCAGATACCAGACGACCAGCACGACGAAGCCGACAATCAGAACCTGCCAGAAAATGGCGCGGAATACCGGGTCCGACCATGACAGGCGGAGCGCCTTCCTTGGCGCGGCACGGGCTCCGATCAGGCGCGGATCGGCAGTTGCTCCAGACATGGCCTCGCAAGCCCCCTTGTCGTCGTACCGCACCTTGCTGCGTCGTGCGTGCACCGGTTCGGGTGCGACTGTGGAGCAATCAAGCGAGCAAGATCAACCTGTCAGGCGGATGATACCAAAAGCAGACCGCCTGGGATCGAGCCTGGGCGGCCTTCGGTTCGGCGCCCGGGCTGTGTGGTCAGCGAATCGGTGGGGCGTATTGCAGGCCGCCCTTGGTCCAGATGTTGTTGATGCCGCGCTGCACACCCATCGGGGTGATGTTGCGGTCCCAAACCTCGCCGAAATTGCCGACCTGCTTGATGACGTTGTAGGCCCACTTGTTGTCGATCGCGAGCGCCTTGCCCATGTCGCCCTCGAGCCCCAGCAGGCGGCGGATGTCCGGGTCCGTGCTGGTCATGAACGTATCGACGTTCTTGCTCGTGATGCCCTTCTCCTCGGCGGTGATCATAGCGATGAATGTCCAGCGCACGAGGTCGAACCACTTGTCGTCACCCTTGCGGACCATGACGCCAAGCGGCTCCTTGCTGATGATCTCGGGAAGCAGAACCAGTTCCTGAGCCTTCGGACCCTGGCTGAAGCGGAAGGTGGCAAGCGCCGAGGCGTCCGTGGAGTAGGCATCGCAGCGACCGGACATGAAGGCGTTCTGAACTTCGGACAGGTCCTGGATCAGGATAGGTGTGAACTTCAGGTTGTTGAGTTTGAAATAGTCGTTGATCGCGAGCTCGGTGGAAGTGCCCGGCTGCACGCAGATAGAGGCGCCGTCCATCTCCTTGGCCGACTTCACGCCGTTGGCTGCCTTCACCAGGAATCCGGTGCCGTCGTAGTAGTTCACCCAGGCGAATTCGAGCCCGAGATTGCCTTCGCGGCCAAGGGTCCAGGTGGTGCTGCGCGACAGCAGATCGACCTCGCCCGACTGCAATGCGGTGAAGCGGTTCTGAGTTGTGGTCGGGACGAACTTCGTCTTGCTCACGTCGCCAAGCGCGGCGGTGGTTATGGCGCGACAGGTATCGGCATCGATCCCGCGCATGACGCCCTGGCTGTCCGGCAGGGAGAAGCCCGGCACATTGCCGGCAATGCCGCACAGTACCTGGCCACGGCCCCGAGCGGCATCGAGTGTCGCCGAACCGGTTCCCTGCGCAGCAGCCGGGAACGGCTGAGCCCCCAGTAGTGCGCTGGCGAACAGAACAGTCGCGTAAGGGATCGTTGACCGTCTCATAAGCGAAGACTCCCGTTGACGGTGCGGAGCGCCCGCCCGCGCATCGGCAGACTGTGCGATGCGTTGGATGCAATATCAATGGCAGCCGCCGTGTGGCGACCTAGCCTTCCCGCAATCCGGCCCGACGCAGGCCCTCCGCGTAAAGTGCCAGGTCGTCTGGGCGAATCATCGGCGACCGTTCAACGGCATCCCTGATCGAGAAGCTCGGCTCGAGCGTTAGCAGCCGAGCCAGCACCCGAGAGGCGTCGTGGTCGCGGCCCAGATGGCCAAGTGCGGCCAGATACCCCTTGTAGGTTGACGAAAAGCTCGGATTAAGCTCAATCGCCCGTCGCCCCAGCGTCACGACCGTATCGAATTCGCCGCGCAGGAGATGCGGCATCGTGAGCGCCATATCAAAGAAGAATGCGTGTGGATCGTGCGGCGAAAGCCGTTGCGCCTGGGCGATCCGCTCGATCGCCTCCTCATGCCGGCCCAAATAGCTGTTGGCGACGCCCGAGAAGCACCATGCCAAAGGCAGGTTGGGGTTGAGCGAGATGGCGCGTTCGTGAAGGGCACAAGCCTCCGCCGGGCGCCGATGCAGGAAGCCGCGGACGTGCCCGACGAGTGCCAGTGCCCGCGCGTCGCCTCGATCCAGCGCGACGGCACGCTCCGCCAGGTCTCCCGCGCGCTGCGTTGCGGCAACCGGATCACCCGCCCACCCCTGGCCGACCAAAAGGACATGCCAGTAGGCCGACCAGGCGTTTGCCGCCGCATTGTCGGACTCGATAGCGAGCGCGGCAGCGAGCATCTTGCCGGCCGCCTGGAAGCCGGATGACTTGAGGCGATAGATCGCGGGTATCGCGCCGAGAGTGAGGTCGTACGCGGTTGCATCGCGCAGCCCGCGGGACACCAGGCGATCTCCCTCGAGGATCAGCAATTCGAGATCGACCTGGGCTGACGTCTCGGCGGCGACATTGCTCTGCAGGACCAGAAGGTCGTCCACTGCACCATCAAAGCGGCGAACCCAGGCGACGTTGCCCCCAGCATGAACGTCGATCAGACGGATGATGATGCGAATGCGGTTGCCGGAGCGCTGGAGCGTGCTGTCCAGCAGAAAATCCAGATCGAGGCGCTGACGTGCGAGCTCGGAGGGCTTCGCCACGCCGGCAATCGTCGGCAGCAACGTAGCATCGACGCAGGAAATCCAGCGAAAGCGTGACAGAGCGGCAGTGATTTCCTCGGCAAGTCCCAGGGACAGGGCATCGAGCCGGTCGCCGTCCAGGACACGTGGCGGGAGAACAGAAAGGCGGATGCTCCGGTTCCCGTCACGAGGTCGAAGGTCTCTGGCCGCAAGGACTTGGACGGGCGTCATGCATCCTTCAAGCTCTTCCGTCGCGCGAGATGGAGTCAGGCCGGCATCCGCCAGGGCGGCGTTGCATCGGTGGTACGCCAGTCGTGCCTCAGCGCGGTCCCCCTGGACCTTGTGCGCTTTGATCAACGCCTGCCACGCGCCCTCATGGCAAGGGTCAATGAACAACAATCGTTCGGCCGCATCGATCGTTGCACTCGTCTCGCATTGCACGGTCAGGAGCGTGTCAGCCAGCGAGCGCGCATGTCGTGTCAGGCGTTGGAGTTCATCCTCCAGCCATCGATCGAACGCAGCATCGATCCCTGTGAGATCATCAAGCAGCGTGCGCTGGAACAGCGCCAAACCGTCGGGTTGCGCGACCGTCGCTGCCGCCAGCACGCGGGCGTCGACCCAGAGCTGTTTATCCAGCAGCCGAAGATGATCGCGATCCGCCTGCAGCAACATGTCAGCGCACGGCCCGAGGACGACCCGAAGCTCATGCACCGATTGCCGAAGCGACGCGCGCGCCTGCTCGCGCTCACGCCGGCTCCAGAGCAACGCGGTCAGTTGGTTACGCAATACCTGCCTGGGCCCCGCCATTGCCAGCATAGCGAGCACGGCGCGCGTCTTGCGCGAACGCGGCAGAACGCTCCGCCCGTCGGCGTTGCGCGCCTGCATAGCTCCGAACAAGGTCAGGCGCAGACAGGGCTCTGTCGAGGGGGGTCGTCGATCGTCAGTTGCGGGGGCGTCTGCCAGGATCGTGACTCCCACCTCGCGCGCATTTCACGAGATATACCGGCCAAATACAACCCATAGGCGAACTGTGTGCCAAAAAACTACCCCAGGAAGACCGTGGAGACAAGACGTGAATGCCAGATGGATGATTCTCCAAGTCCGCCGGGTTCGGCTAGGCTGATTGAGACGCCGCGATTTCCCGCACCGTCCGGGACGGCAGATCGCAGCTTTGGCCGAGGGGAAGTCACAGACGATGGCGATGCAGCAGGAAGCAGCGGTTTCGGCGCCAACGCGAGTGGTAGTGTCGGCTTGGGCCAGAATGATTGGTGGGCTGGCGTTGTGCATCGCCATTGCAGCGACGGCCAATGTCGCGGCAGGCTATGCGCCGGTTATCGGCGCACCGATATTCGCGATTGCGTTCGGCATCATGATCACGAACACATTGCGAGGGCCGTTGCAGATCGCCACGCTGAGGATCGGCGATGTCAGCAGATTTTGCCTGAAAGGCGGCATAATCCTGCTCGGCGCCAGTCTCGATCTTGGGATCATTGTGCGGACCGGGGCCGAATTGCTGCCGGTGCTGGCGGTGACCATCGCTGCCGGTCTCGGTTGCGCACTTCTGATTGGCAGGACGATGCGGGTTGACTGGCGAATGCGATGCCTGATCGGCATCGGCACAACGATCTGCGGGGCGTCGGCAATTGCGGCCTTGGCGCCGGTGATCCGGGCAAAGGCCGAGGAAATCGCCTACGCGATCTCCGTCATATTCTTTTTCAACATGCTCGCAGTCTTTGCCTTTCCGGCCATCGGTCACCTGCTGTCGCTGAGCGACCCGGGCTTTGGTCTGTGGGCGGGGACTGCGGTGAACGATACGTCTGCGGTCGTGGCTGCTGGTTTTGCCTACAGTCACGACGCCGGGACGATAGCAACGATTGTAAAACTCACGCGCACGACCCTGATCATTCCATTGGTGATCGGCTTCGGATTGCTGGTGCCCTGGTTCGAGGGGTGGCGCGGCGGCGAGGGAGAATTGCTCGTCCGACGCGTCTATCAGGCGGTCCCGGTTTTCATCATCATGTTTGTGCTTGCATCGCTGCTCAACACCCTTGGCCTGATCGGCCAGTACGGACCAGCGGTGCAACTCGTGGGCCGGTGGGTTCTGGTGGTCGCGCTGGCCGCGGTAGGGCTGCAGGGCCACTGGCGCGCCTTCGCAGGAGCCGGCACGCGGCCCTTGCTGCTCGGCCTGATGACCTGGGTGTCGGTTGCAGTGACCAGCTTGCTCATTCAGACCTGGACGGGTTCACTCTGAACCTATGCGTAGAACCTATGCGTATGAAAATTTTCCTTGACACATCCCTTGCGGGGTGAGTATCAGTTCCCGGTCAACGGGCGTACTGCGTCCGCTCGTCCCCCTGAATTTTCAACCTCTGTCACACCGGTGAGCCGCCCAGTGGGCAAACCGCTCGGTGCGATAGAGTTTGCGTGCAAGGGAGACGCTCGTGCACTGCTCGGGCTGACATCAAATCCGGAAAGGAATCCCCATGAAGCCATCGACCGCCATCAACTTGCCCGTCGCGCCGTCCGCGACGACTGACACAGGGCGCATTCGTCTCGGCGCCGGGTACCGGTTGCCGCCTGCCCGCTGACCCCCTGCGATGCCGATCTGGACGGCCCTTCCGCCCAGGTCGGCGACGCATGCGAGCGGTTCCGCCCACCAGTCAGTTTCCCGAACCGTAAGCGGCCCCCTGTCAACCCGAAGGCGGCCCCCTCATGCACCGCTCATATGATCCCATCATGTGCTTCTACCGCTTGATCGAGCAGGCTCGCCTGCCCCAGCGAGCGGATCGCTCGGCCGCTGGCACGTTGCCAACGCGCGCCTATCGCTACTGCGAAGCCGTCACCGCGGCTGCGGGTTATGGATGGTGGGTCTTCCCACCGGCGGACCTCCAGCTGTTATGGGACGGCCATGACATCTTCTGGCAGTGCCCCGGTGTACCGGACTGGCTCCCCTTGATGCCATCCGCGCAATTCCCGGATTTCTCGGCGCGCTTCGACGCGACGGCCCCCGGAGCGCTCGCGGGATGCTCGCCACCGTTCCTGACCGCGCTTCCCGAACCGGGCACGTTGCAGATCTGGACCGGACTGATCGCCCGCACCGCGCCGGACTGGAGCCTGCTGATCCGTGCCCCGGCGAACCTGCCGTCCCCCGGCGGTTACGCTCTCTATGAGGGCATCGTCGAGGCGGATCATTGGTTCGGTCCGTTGTTCACCAATCTCCGCTTCACCCGCAGCCACACGCCGCTCCGACTCCGAGCGGACTTTCCGTTCGCCCAGATCCAGCCTCTGCCCCGCATCGCCTACTCCGAGGCGACTCTGCACGCCACATCGACCACCGCCGACATGGCAGGTTTGACGGCCAGCGACTGGGCCAACTATCATAATCAGACCACGATCGCGACGCCCAATGACTGCCCGGATAGAGCGCTCGGCGCCTATGCGGTCGGCGCGCGCAGGCGGAGTAGAAATCACTGCCCTGCTGCCGATAGAGCGCCTCCAGCCCAGATTATAGCTGTGGACAGTGCAATGCCGTCAGACTGACATAAGGTGGATACAGGCGCCTTTCCGCCCTGCGCGGAACAGGAAGTCTACCATCGGCCCGACGCCGGACAGTTGCTGCCATTTTTCGACCGAAACAAGCTCCCAGAGTTGCTCCACCGCGTCCACTGCTCCGAGCAGGGCGGGATCCGGCCCCGTCATCAACAAGACAGGCAGACTGCGATCATGCGCCGCGACCGTCATCAGAACATGGCAGCCGTCCTGTCCCATGGCGTCCATTGCTGCAACGACGGCCATGGGACGGCGGTTGCGCAGTACGGGTCCCAGGTCATCCTGGCTCGCAATTCGCTCGACGGTAATGCCCAGGCACTCGCAGATCATCCGAAATGACTCGGAGAGGCTGACACCGTCTTCAACCACCACCACCAATGCTTCCCGCCCTTCCCGGACTTCGCCGGCACCAATGTCGCGTGGCACGATGCGAGAGCCGAGAGCCTTGTCCATGTAGGTCATCTTGTCCCCGGTCGATGAGCAGGTTCGCTGACTAATGCCGTCTCAACAGTGAGCACGGCACATCGTCAGACTGCCTCGGCGCGCAACAGCCATAAACCCGTCGAATGGTTAGTTAA
The DNA here is from genome assembly GCA_963812475.1 of uncultured Alphaproteobacteria bacterium. GTDB lineage: Bacteria > Pseudomonadota > Alphaproteobacteria > Acetobacterales > Acetobacteraceae > JAMXLO01. The sequence continues at coordinate 39,047 of CAWEVI010000047.1, read as the reverse complement.
CCGTCAACGTACGGGAGTACAGTGTGAATTCGACGGGCGGGACGCGCGCCGTGGCAGTCTGGTCGAGACACTGCTCGCGTTCATCCCCGATGCAGCGTTACCTTCCAGTGGCACCGTCCGGACACAAGAGTACCTTCGATAGCCGCCGTTTCCGATCCGGTCCCGCTCACCGAACCGTCGAAACTGACCAGAAGATTCTGATGGTCTCCACCCTGGCGCGTAAGATTGCCGCTCAGGCGGCTGTCCTTTCCGACGGCGCCTTGAATGACGGTCGTGCTTTGAAAGGGATCGAACGCAAAGCCTTTGTCGCCGATCGACATCAGACCCTTCGTTGTTGCACCACACGATTTGTCTGCTGGCGCAACCGGTCCAACCCAGCGACCTTGGAGACCCTGCCAGGCCAGTACCCGACCCGATTGCAGCCGCTCGCCCAAATCCCCTTCGCATCCGGCAATCAGCGCAATCAGCGGGAGCGCACGAGCGATCTGGGAAATAATCCTGGCCATATGAAAATTTACCTTGCCCACATACCCCGGTAGTGTCTCAGTTTGAAGGAATATATTCCAGAAACTTTTGGTTTGCTAGAACTCGACGATACCTTTGGCCTATGCCTACGGTTGTGGCCATGGTCAGACTACTCAGACGGTTCTTCAAACTTGAGTCGGGCGTATCTGTCTGGCAGGCGTTGGCCGATCACTTTACTGATCATGCGATCGGGTGGGTTGGCACGCTTGTTAGTCTTGGTGGTGGCGGCGTGATGGGATATCTCGCCTCCATAACCCATTGGCTCAATACGTGGGGGCCCGTTGCTTGGGGTTCTATTGGGATTATTTTTGCTCTTGTTGTTGGAGTCGGTCTATCAACTATTTCTCTTATGAGAGGCAAAAGACGGGCCAACAATGCAAGAGCGGCTCTTGAGTGTCCGTCCGGAAGCTTTGCGAGTCATTTGAATCGGTTAAGGGGCGGGGGTTGAGCGGCTCGAACTATCTGTGATTCTCTGTGCGGCGCCGCTTCGCGAGGTGCCAGATGTGGACGACCAAGAACCGCCCCCGTTACGACCGAGACAAGTTGCGCTATCCAAGTGATCTGACCGATGAAGAATGGTCACTTATCGAGCCACTGATACCGCCGGCCAAACGCGGCGGCCGCAGGCGAGAGGTGGTGATGCGACAGGTGGTGAACGGCGTGATGTATGTGCTGAGCACCGGCTGCCAGTGGCGATATATCCCCAAGGACCTGCCGCCAAGGAGTACGGTGCACGACTACCTCACCCGCTGGAACTACGACGGCACGATCGAGATGATCCACCACGCTCTCTATGTGCAATGCCGCGAGGCGATGGGGCGGGAAGCCAGTCCGACCGCCTGCGTGATCGACAGCCAGAGCGTGAAAAGCGTGGAAAAGGGGGGGCCTGTATCGATCCGCCCGGGTATGACGCGGGTAAGAAGATCAGAGGCAAGAAGCGGCATATCCTGGTCGACACGGTAGGGCTGTTGCTGCACGCGGTGGTGCATCCAGCGGATATCCAGGATCGTGATGGCGGGGTTCTGCTGCTCTCGACCTTGTTCGGGATGTATCCCTTCCTGGCAAAGCTGTTTGCCGATGCCGGCTATCAGGGACCGCAGTTCGCCACGGCAGTAGCCGAGGTTCTGCCACACCTCTCGGTCGAGATCGTGAAACGTTCCGACCAGGCGAGCGGCTTCGTAGTCCTACCAATGCGCTGGGTCGTCGAGCGCACCTTGGCGTGGCTCAATCGTTGCCGTCGCCTCGCCAAGGACTTCGAAAGCCTCAGCCGCAATGCGCGGGCATTTCTGCAGCTTGCATCAATCCGCCTGATGCTGCGAAAGCTCTGCAATCCGGTATGAACTTTCCGGACCGACTCTGAGAGGCTGTCTCGAAACCGCCATGGGGGGGTTGAATCCCGACAATTCCATGGAATCTGAGCGCTCCCCCATTCCTGGAGCCTTCGATGTGGACCCCCGAGACCCGGGCAGAGCATGACCGGGACGATTTGCGCTACCCAAGTGATCTGACCGATGCAGAATGGCAGCTCCTCGCGCCGCTGCTGCCGCCACCTGCCGAGACTGGCCGCCGTCGGTCGTGGCCAATGCGCGAACTGATGAACGCGCTGTTCTTTGTGCTGCGCGGCGGCTGCCCTTGGCGCATGCTGCCGGAGCATTTCCCGCCGCATCAGACGGCCTATCGCTGGTTCACCCGATTTCGCTTTCGGAAGGGAGAATCTGAACCACCACTTGGTGATGCTGGATCGCGAACGTGTCGGCCGCGAATCCAGCCCCAGTGCGGCGATTATCGACAGCCAGAGCGTCAAAACCACGGAAGCCGGTGGATCTCGGGGCTATGACGCCGGCAAGAAGATCAACGGGCGCAAACGTGAAGCCATGGTCGATACCGATGGCCGAGGGTTGATACTCCAGGTCCATGCGGCCTCGGTCCAGGATCGCGATGGCGCCATTCCCTTGTTGCAGGCTTCGCGCGCGCTGTACCCCTTCATCGAGCGGGTCTTCGCCGATAGCGCCTATGCCGCCGACCGAGTGGCGACCGCGACCAGAATCATCGTCGAGATCGTGCGCAAGCAAGCTGGCCAAATCGGCTTTGCCGTGCATCCCCGGCGCTGGGTGGTCGAACGCTTCCTGGCCTGGCTCGGGCGCAACCGCCGCCTCGCCAAGGACTTCGAAGGAACGCTCGAGTTGGCAACAGCCTTCCTCTATGCCGCTTCCGTCTTGCTGCTCACACGACGACTTGCTCGTTCGGTTTAAGATTTGAGTCGGACTCTTAAGATGTTCGCTTGTACTCTTGTTGCATTTGATGATAAGAAACCAGTTCACATCCATGGTGGAGCAATAGGATTTACATCATCTCGCTTTGAGCGATGCCGACTTGTGAATATTACATTGCTTTTCCCGGCAAGTATGGCTTCTGTTATATCGGCGGCTACTGCCCCAGGATCGGAGAAGCCAGAGTTTATTGGATATGACGTTTCTCTTCTTTAGGTCCAGAATAATTTACGTCGCCTCCCATTCCTCAATCATCCGAACTAAATCCACGATTTCCCAAAGATGCTGCGTTACGCCGGCCCTCATGGCAGGTGAGCAGCGTAGCGAAGAATGGATGCGACAGAAATTGTAATGCATGAAGTGTAGCGCAACCGCGTGGGTGTGGTTCTCTACCTTCTTAGAGAAGGCATTCGTCAGTCGTGTGAACCGTCGCATGCTCATCCGCATGGTGAGGTTCTGACGCTCTACGTAGCTGGTCGAGATGTGCGCTTGGTTTGGGTTGCCGGTTACAACCGCAGTGGTGATGCCAGTGCATTCGACCGGACTATATCGGCGGGACGCTTCGACTTGGGGCTTTGGGGCAGCATAGTGCTTGATCAGCATGGCGTAGTCGATCTGACCCTTGAAGGTCTCGGGAACCGCTGTGAGATATGGGCGATGGCCATCGCTGGTTAACTGCACTCGGATCGCTAGACGGCTTGCCAAGTCCTCGACGAACGTCCGACCGTCGATGTGGTCACGTGAACCTACGAACCATGAAGGGATAAGCTTGGTATCCGCATCGATGGCGGTCCATGTCCATACGTCGCCAGCACCCTCCGGAGCGGCCTTGGCAGTCTTCACGTTCGCGGCCTTGGCATAACAGAAGGCCCAAATCTCATCGAGTTGGATGCGCCGGCATTGCAGATTGCGAAGATGCTTATCCTGATATTCCGAGCAAGCCTTGCCGGCGGTCACCAGAAGCGCGGTGACGGTGTTGATCGAACATCCGATAGTCCGCGTGATAGCACGTAGGCTCATACCCTCGACTAGCTGGGAGATAATCTCGACACGCTTCTGGCGGGGCAACCTGTTCATAAACTGAACTATATGCCAGAGCATAAGGCTGTGCAATTGAATAATGCTCGTTGATTTTGCTATTGACGTGATAACGGGAATGTGCGACAAAGTTCCTGGGAGGGTGCAACCTCCCAGGACAACATTGCATAGTGGAGTTATGAAGATGACGGCGAAATCTAGTTAGGCCCTCACCCACTTTGGGTGCGTGACGGGCGTGGGGATGGGAAAACCCATCCCCGAACCGTTCATCATGTACATGATACTGGAAACCTTGAGAAAGTCAATGGAAAACGGAGCTGATACGAAGGCTTCCTCTGCTTCTACTGTGCTCTCTGACCTACGAGCGGATCGCGATCGGTTGAGAAGCGAACTGACAGAAGTGGAGAGGACCATAGGGTTTCTGGAGGCGAGATACGCTGGCCGACCATTAACACTAACGACAGCAAGAGGGATGACCATTGCCGAAGCCGCTGAGAAGGTGTTGAGAGAATCAAACCGGCCGCTGTCAACAGCCGAAATCACCGAAGCCATTCTAAAGCAAGGAGTCCAGCTCAGTGGGGAAACTCCGTCTAACACTGTTTCCACCACTTTAAGCCGTGAAGCCTCAAGGGCATCCGCAACTATCATAAAGGCTGGGCGCGCTCTGTGGTCCGTAAAGTCTGAGGATCATAAACCTCAGATAGAAACAAACCATGAATCAAGTTGATTTTCGCCATCTAGCTAATGCTGCATGTTGGGCAGCATCGCGGCGTCTTTCTGGAGACATTTTCTCTGTTCGTTTCTTGCCACCGATCAAACCACCAAGGCGCCCCGCTAAAGCCTTAGCGGTAGGCTGATCTTGCGGTTCTGGCCGATCTTCCAACCTCTGCCCCGTCGCCAGATCGACGATCAGCTTGGCAAGCTGGTTCGGGTCGCGAGGGCGTTTCGGGTGCTTGGTTGGCATCAGACTGTCTCACCAAGCATGTGCCGCAACTCTTTCCCTCCGGCTTGTTGGGCTTCATGCTCAGTAAGATAAGCATCGCTCTCGCGAAGCTGCCAGGGATGTCCCAAGCTCTCCCATATCTGGTAGAAATACGCCCTATGGTTACCCCTGGCGAAACGCCTTAACTCAAGGTAATATCTGGCTGTAGGTTGGTCTGTGCTCATACCCAAAGTTTAGCAGTTATGGCCTAAGCTTGCGAGATATGGCCGTTAAAGTCGCGATAGGATTATTTTCAAACTGAGACACTACCCATACCCCACAACAGCGTATATAAATGACTATCATGGAGACGTTCCGACGCGCTCCTCGGTATCATTCATTCCAACGTAGCGCGTAAGCCAGAGCCACCCCGCCCCGTTCTACGCGCGCGGCCCTGGATGGGCACCCTATCTGGAACCCGATCGCCCGAGAAATGCCGCTGAACCTTGTGGACGAACAGGGGCAGCGGGACGCGATCCAGTGGAACCTGATCGATTGGGCAGGGTCGATTCTTGGACCGGCTGGTCAGAGCCCCGCGCTGCATCACAAATTTCTCCTGGGTCAACTCGCGGCGATCAGCAACGGCGAGATCGACCGGCTGATGGTACTGATGCCACCCGGCTCGGCCAAGTCCACCTACACCTCGGTCAATACCGACCTATGGGGCGCCTACGTGTCCACACCGGCGGCGGCGGTACGTGGTATGCCTGGGTCGAGGGCACGGATGGCAGCCGACAGACGGTCTATCCGCCCGCATTTACGGTTGCCTGACGATGAGTGTTGCGTTTGTCGCACCAGGCAGGTCCATGCGGATCGGCCTCGGCCAGATAGCACTATGGCGCCCGCTGCGCACGGCGCCGTCCGCGGCGGGCGATGGCTCGTTCAACGGGCCTTGGCCGAATGCTATCGCCGGTCTGTCAGGCTGGTGGGACGCCGGCGGTCTGGCGGATGCAATCGGCGCGGCTGGCATGCCGGTCGGTGGCTGGAACAGCGCGACCGCCAGCTTGCGCGACAAGTCCGGCAACAGCGTTGCATTGGCACCCTATTCGTTCGGGCCTGCCACGGGGCTGCCCGCAATGACACCGCGACTGTCGGCGCTGCTGGGAGGTCTTGGTCGCGCAGCGGGTGGACCGGGAAGCCTCACGCCCGCGCTCGATCCCGATCTCGGCTTCCAGGTTGCCAATGCTTCGTTTCAGAGCAGTGTGGCCTGGACCCGCTATCTGGTCTGGTCTCGCCCGAACTGGCGGCAGAATTCGGGCCGCGATGCCAACCCGATCACACTGATCGCTTCCGGAAATACGCCGGTGCTGTCGGCCGACAGTGCGAGCGGGCAAGGACGCTTGCTGCTGTTTCCAGGCAGCAGCGCCCAGGCAACGTTGATCAGCACACTCACGCGCCGCCACACGCACTCGATTGTCATGCGGAACCGCCCGGGCATCGGCGTCGATGTTTGGTTGGACGACGCACAGGTCGCCTGCGGCATCGGCAATCCCCTGGCCTCCGCCAGTCCCACGCCGTTGACGCTGCTGCACGACACGACACAGCTTGGCGGCGCGCAGTGCTGGTTCCATGAGGCGGCAACGTGGGAGAGGGCGCTCTCGGATGCCGACGTGGCCACGGTCCTGCAATGCGCTGGTCGCTGGAGCCGCGGTCCGCGACGCGGCCTTCTTCTTGTGGTCAACGGACAATCGAATTCCATCAACTATGCTTTGAACGATGGCGCGGCACAGCTACTCGCCCAGGGCGTCGCTTGGCACCTGGGCGCGCTCGCCGCCAATGTTCTCGCCACCACCGGCAATCCGGCCGACTGCACGATGCTGGGCGGGCACGGCATTTATCCCGCGGTGGACGGCATCTATCCCGGCAGCTTTCTCAACGACCCGAACGACGGCTCCAGCCCTTCCGCCTGGCAGTTGGGAAGCGACGGACTGGCGACCGAAGCGGCGATGCGAGCCCTGTCGGCGGAAGATCAACTGGACATCTGTGCGCTGATCTGGCCATGGAGCGAGACCGACAGTTTGCGGAACTACGACGAGAAGTCGACATTCCTGCCGGCCGCCGAGCGATTTCTGTGGCTCGAACGGGGCATGCTTGGCCGTGCGGCAGGCGATCTTCCGATGGTGTGGTGGAACGCCATTCCACCACACGGATGATCGCCTACATTCGCTTTAGTCCGATAAATATAGCGCTTTTTCATACAGTTATCGAATATCCTGTTCGATCTCATTTGCCATTGACCGCCCAAATTCGCTCATCTAATGTGGGCTGATGTGAGGGCTGTTGTATGTGGGCTGGCGAGGTCGAGACGATGGCGTCCGGAAAACTGACCGCACTGAAGGCAAAGGCACTCACCAGGCTTGGCCGCTACGGCGACGGCGGGGGCTTATGGTTGCAGGTGCGCGGCGCGGACCACCGGTCCTGGCTCTTTCGCTACACCGCTGCCAGCGGCCGCCAGCGGCAGATGGGTCTCGGCCCGTTCCCTGACGTGTCGCTGGCTGAGGCACGGGACGCGGCGCACCGATGCCGCTCTGCCGTGCGGCAGCATCAGGACCCGATTGAGGACCGCCGGAAGATCAAGGCGGTGGCCCGCACTGCCATGCAGACGATGACCTTCCGGCAGGTAGCAGACCGCTACATCGCGGCACATGAAGCGGGGTGGAGGAACGAAAAACACCGGTATCAGTGGCGGCAAACGCTCGATCTGGCGTGCGAGCAGATCGGCCGGACATCGGTGGCCGCGATCGGCACGGGCGACGTAATGCGCGTGTTGGAGCCGATTTGGCCGACGAAGACCGAGACCGCCCTGCGGCTGCGCGGGCGCATCGAAAGCGTGCTCGACTACGCCGCGGCGCGCGGCTGGCGCACGGGCGACAACCCCGCCCGCTGGCGGGGCCACCTCGCCAAACTGCTTCCGGCGCCCGACAGGATCGCCAAGGTGGTGCATTTGCCGGCACTCCCCTGGCCGCAGATGGGTGACTTCATGGTTCATCTGCGAGCGCAGGACAGCATCGTAGCCAGGGCACTGGAATTCACCATCCTAACCGCAGCGCGGTCCGGCGAGGTGCTCGGCGCCATGTGGCCCGAGATCGACCTGCAAGCTGCGGTGTGGGTGGTGCCAGGCGGCAGGATGAAGCGTGGAAGGGAGCACAGGGTGCCGTTGTCCGACCCCGCCCTGGACGTCGTGCGGTCCATGCTGCCGATGCGCGACGATCACGCGGGCGATTGGATATTTCCGGGCGTGCCCAACCACCGGCCGCTGTCCGCGATGGCGATGATCGAACTGCTGAGGCGGATGAAATACGCCGATGTAACAGTACACGGCATGCGCAGTGCGTTCCGCGATTGGTGCGCCGAGTTCGACGAACTATCCACGGGAAGTCGCCGAGATGGCGCTGGCGCATGCGCTTAGGGACAAAACTGAAGCCGCCTACCAGCGGCGCGACATGATCGAAAAGCGGCGGCGGCTCATGGAAGATTGGGCCCGATTCTCCGCCATGCCGGCAAAGCCGGCAGAGGTGGTGCCTATTCGCGCCTAATGGCCGCGCCTGGCGGCATCGGGCATGATGGGTCTGGTAGGCAGGTGCTCCAACACCTGCCTGCCGATGGCCCCGAGGATGGGAGTCTGGTCATGATCACTCTTGTTTCATGGGCTTCCGATTGATGTTGGGAGCCTTGGCCGTGTCGCCATTGTCTCCAGAGAATTTTGGGATATCCCTGCCCAGCTCCGGATGCCGGGCCGCCAGCGTCGCCGCAAACTCGCTATCCCACGCTTCCCATGGAGCCGAGAAGAAGGGGACAGCGACTGCGCATAGTTCGGTGATAGCCAACTCGGTGCGGATAGGCTGATCCCCGAAAGCTCTGCCCGCAGCAGGGTTTCCCCACCGACTTTTTCCTTCTGCGGTTTGCCTTCTGCGGAGGCGCGTGTGCCAGAAATGCAGCTAGCCGACCTGCATAATGTTGAAGCGAGTGTTTACATCGTTGCCGTGATGTTTTTTCCAAATTGGAGCCCTGACGGAATCCGACGGGGGGTTGATGCCGTCAGAAACCAAGCTATCGCCAACGTTCTCAACCGCAATCCAGGCGCCAAGCCGCGCAATTCTGCGGCAATGCAGATGCTAATAGAGGCGGTCAAAGGGGACAAACTAGCGTATTATGACAGAATCTCCGCTCGACTTTCCGCATTTTCGGTGCCGGGGCACCGCTATTGAATAGCCCAGAAGATGTCCTCTGAGGCGATGAACTTGAGGGCTTGGTTGAGGGGCAGTACGGTGCGCCCGAATGGGCCAGCGTTGGTCCAACGTTCCTTCCACAGCGACCAATAGAGCACCTCGACCCGATCGTCCTGGCCGGTCGGCCTGAGGCGCGCGACAAGCGCGCCGGAACTGGCACGATATAGCGTGTAGCCACGGTTGCGGCGTTCGGCGAACAGTTGCCCGCGACGACAGCGGAAACTCTCGATGCGCTGGATGATCGGATCTTCGGCCATGCGTTTACGATAGAGCGCCGCGCCGGCGGATGTCGCCGGCAAACTCTTGCGGCATCGGCACAACTCAATTCTACGACTGGGATGACACCGAATCGTCTGCGCGCCGCTACGGCGTTCGATCCGCATCTGACCCCACCGGCCCTGGCCGCTTGGCTGTCGGTGTTCCGCTCTTGCTTCACCGCGCCGGTGTGGAACCGTGTTCTGGTCCTGGTGGCCGGCGCAGTGCTGGCTCCCGGCAAGCGCACCGTCACCCAGGCGCTGCGTGTCATGGGGCTGGGCGAGGCGCCGCAGTTCCGTCGCTACCATGAGGTGCTGGGCCGAGCCCGCTGGGACGCACGCGCCGTGGCGCGACGGCTGCTGCTGCACCTGCTGGAGCGGCTGTTGCCCAACGGTCCGGTGGTGATCGGGATCGACGACACCATCGAGCGGCGTTGGGGCGCGCGCATCAAAGCGCGCGGCATCTACCGCGACCCGGTGCGGTCCTCGAAGGGGCACTTTGTGAAGACCAGTGGTCTGCGCTGGCTGTCGCTGATGGTGGTGGTGCCGATAAGCTGGTCCGGCCGACATTGGGCGCTGCCGTTCCTGACTGTTCTCGCCCCATCGGCGCGGTGGAGCGAAAAGCACCGCAAGCGGCACAAGACGCTGACTGACTGGGCGCGACAGGCGATCCTGCAAACCAAACGCTGGCTGCCCGACCGTTGGCTGATCTTTGTCGCCGACAGCGGCTTCGCGGCGCTCGAACTGCTGGCCTCGGTGCGCTGCCACGTCTGTGTGATCACACGGCTCCGGCTGGATGCCGCCTTGTTCAAGCCGGCGCCGCGGCGCCGCAAGGGTCAGCGCGGGCGCCCCCCGCTCAAGGGGCGTCGTCTGCCAACACTGCGTGCCGTGCTGGCCAGCAGGAAGACCGTTTGGACGGCCGTGGTCGTCTCGCAATGGTACAACGCCCAGCAACGCAAGCTGCTCACCGCTACCGGCACTGCGGTCTGGTCCCATGCCGGCATACCACCGGTGCCGATCCGCTGGGTGCTGGTGCGCGATCCAACCGGCGAGCACGAGCCGGCGGCATTCCTCAGCACTGATCTGGATGCGACGCCCGCAATGATTCTCGGCTGGTTCGTCTCGCGCTGGCGGGTGGAAACCACCTTCCAGGAGGTGCGGACCCACCTTGGGGTTGAGACCCAACGTCAGTGGTCCGATCTCGCCATCCTCCGCACCACCCCGGCACTGCTGGGGCTGTTCTCACTGATCACCGTGTGGGCCGATGGCCTGGTACGCGACACGACGACGGCACTGCGTCCAAATGCCGCCGCCTGGTACCGCAAGCAGGAACCGACTTTCAGTGACGCCATCGCTGCGGTGCGCCGCGTGCTGTGGTGCCCACCGAATTTCTCTATGTCCCGGCAAATCGGAGACATCATCGAAATTCCCACCAGCTTGCTAAATCGAGTCTTCCAAACTCTATGCCTCGCAGCCTGAATTGCGGAAAGTCGAGCTCCGAACCTGCAATATATACCCGCGGTGGTCTGCATCGCGGACTCATGGCCGCCAAGTTGTTCGTAATAGCTCTGGCATTAGCAGAGCACGACCCGGCGAACGTATCGAAAGAGGCCGCATATAATATGTGGTCGAAGGCAGCCGCCCGCGCCAAGTTACCAGACCGCAGTCGCGTGACGCTCATGAAAACTTTCGACGACTTTGAGCCGGCAGCCCACCTTTGGGCAGCCGCTGCACAGGCGCCCGCGCTTTGGCAGGATCGGTCCAAGGGCGGCGCGGAGTTGGCTGAATTTCTAGGGGTCGCCGAACAGCTCAGAGAGAAGGGGGAGCGCGTCAAGCTGGACAAGGGCTTTCTCCTTGACCCCACGAAAACGTGGAAGGTGCCTGATCGGTTCGTGCTGCCAGAATGGGAGATCCAGCTGTCATCCCCGGCCGTGCTCCCTGAGAGCATGAGTCGCTGGTAGGACTTGTCTATTTCCGTTAAGACAAGACGCACGTCGTCTCATGTGCATATTAGCTCGTTCGTTCGCTGGCGTCCGCTTTTGGGCGTCGCGATTGGAGACGAGCGATGCAGGCTCTTGCCGCACACACCAACCGACACGATCGCCGCGCCGAGCCGAAACGGATAGCAGCTACCGTTGACGATACCTGTCACATCACCGGTCTCGGTCGCACAAAGGTCTATGAGTTAATCGGCCAGGGCAGGCTTACGGCAATCGCCATCGGCAGACGCCGGCTGATCCTCATGGAGAGCATCGAAGCCCTGCTAAAGCCAGGCGCACCCTGATGGACAGCGGATATCGCGCTGACGCGGCATCAAGGACGCATGATCAGTATCTCCGCCGCATCCGGCAGGCGCCACCACCTCCGCAGAAACGAGAACGCCCGGGGCTGCCACCCCAGGCGCTCATCGGAAATTCAGGCAGTCGCAGCACCGGAACAAGTAATGGTTCGGACGCCACCGCGCAACTGCCAGGCGGTGCAGCATGAGCACCTCCACGGACCTCGCGGCACTGAAAGGCACGATCGCTCTGCCGATCATCATCGCAGAGACAATCAACCTCCAGCGCAACGGGAAGTCATGGACAGCGCCATGTCCGTTCCATGCGGAGCGCACACCAAGCTTCCACGTCTTCAAGGATCACTATCATTGCTTCGGCTGCGGTGCGCATGGCGATGCGTTCGATTGGTTGGAGAAGCAGCGCGGGCTTAGCCTCCAGAGCGCCATCGAGCACCTGGGCGGCAACCGCGAAGCCGCTGCCACACCACCACGCCCAGCCCCTGCGAGCCCGGTCGAGCGGCTACCCGATGAAACTATGCTACTGCGCCGCAGGCTGGCCCGTGCCATCTGGGACGAAGCCACGGACCCCATTGGCAGCCCAGTAGAGCGATATCTTGGCACCCGTGGCGTCTTTCTCCCGGATGCTGACGTGATCCGGTTCCACCCCCGATGCCCGCGCGAGGGCGGCACGTTGCCGGCCATGGTGGCTCTGATGACGGAGCCGAGCACCGACGAATTTCGAGGCGTGCATCGCACGTTCCTTCGATCGGACGGCAGCGGCAAGGCGGACGTGGACAAGCCCAGGATGATGGTCGGCAGCGCCGGCACCGTACAGCTTGTGGACCTCCACGAGATCGGCGCCGGCCTTGGTCTGGCCGAAGGAATCGAGACAGCGCTGTCCGTGATGCAGGCGATCGGTTGGGGGCCGGTATGGGCCGCCGGCAGCGCCGGAGCGATCCGCAAATTTCCATTCATGCGCGCCACCACGTTGAACATCTTCAGCGATAGGGACGAGGCCGGACTAGACGCAGCGCGTGGCTGTTCCGAGCGGTGGCTCGCGGCCGGCGCCGAAGACCGCACAGAGAGATGGAACTTGGATGCTTACGGCCGCCCATGCGGTGGCCCCATCCAGTGGGTGGAGGCCGGCACCGAGGTACTGATCCACCAGCCGCCCGACGGCAAAGACTGGAACGACGTGGCTAGGGATTTTCTGGCATGAGTCCGTTCGATGATCAGATGTCGCCCGAGCAGCGGATGCAAGCGAGCGGCGGCACGACAGAGACGTCTCGGACAAAGCCGGCCAATCACCTATCGAAGCAGTTGGTTGAACTGCTTTCCATCCAAGCATGGATGACCCGGAAGATACTTGAACCCGATAAGCTTCTCGGCGAAGTGCTCACCACAGCCGCTCGGATGTTCCTAGTCGGTCGAACTGGCCTCGGAAAAACCCTACTGGCTTTCGCGATCTGCTGCGGAATTGCCAATGGCGACGGCTTTCTTCATTGGCGGTGCTCTGGGCCGAAACGCGTCCTTTTAATTGATGGTGAAATGCCAGAGGGATTGATTAAGGCGCGAGCCATAGACGCCATGCGCCGTATCGAAGATAAGCCAATCCCAGAAAACCTGGTTATCTATAGCCGCTATCTAGAAGACGAGTTCACCAAGCTCTTCCCAGATATTGGAAAAATGCCGCCTCTGAACACTCCGGAGGGCCACGAGTGGGTGCTGTCGCTCATCGATGCCCTGGGCGGCGTGGACGTGGTGGTCTTCGACAACGTCATGTCACTGATCGCTGGCGACCAGAAAGACGAAGTCCCCTGGTCAGCGACCATGCCGCTTGTTCAGGCGTTGACCGGCAGAGATATCACCCAGCTCTGGCTTGACCATACCGGGCACAACACAGACCGCCAGTATGGCAGTTCCACTAAGGCGTGGCCGTTCGACTCGGTCGGCATTATGGCACCCTTGAAAGAGGACGAGTGCATCGCTCGCGAAGTGGCTTTCACTATCTCATTCGAGTTCCCAGGCAAGGCACGCCGCCGGACGCCCGACAACTGGGCCGACTTCGAGACCTGCATCGTCCGGCTGAAGGATGACCGCTGGACCTCAGAGCCGGTAAGCAAGGCGCATGGCGCCGGTAAGCTGGGAACCGTCGCGCCATCCCGCGAGGTCTTCTACGACGCGCTGGTGGCAGCCATCGGCAAGAGTCCAACCGGCGCCGGCAGAACAACGCTGGCGGCCTGGGAACTGGAGTGCCTACGTCGAGGGCTACTCGAACGCGCGCCAGACAATGAAGACTATTTTTATATCTTTGTCAATATGATTGACAAACGTGCGGTGGGTATGCCAAAATAGCTCACCAGCCAGGACGGTAATTTGCTGCGCATTACTGGAGTATTCTGCCTGGGAAAGGTGGACTCGAATGAACCATGTCAGTCCATTCATTATCGCGATGGTGGTGATCGTCCTCGTTTTGGTTCTCAGCAGCGTCGCCCTACCGGCCATTGGCAGTCGCCGAGACTTTAGAGTGCCCCTGTCGAACCTCGCCTGTCGACTGTCAAATCGCAATCCGGCCACGAGAACCTTGATCGGTCAGACGAACTATCAGTCGCCCCGCAGAGGACTGCCCAGGACAGCGCCATTATCCAGGGTACCAACCCTGCAAGCCCGTTGTACGTCCAATACAGAACCCGCATTTCCATCGGGTTCGGACTGTTCCTGTTTGCTCTGCTGGGATATGTTTTACTCTCGGTGCTCGGGTTGTTCCCATTGCTATTGGCGCTGGCGTTGCAGGGGCATTGAAAGCGCTCTAACTAATGGCATTTCTCGTGATGGCAGGCGTGCAAAATCAGCGAAAATATCAACCAATACAATGCTCTAAGCAAGTCACAATGTGGGTGGATCCGAGTCAGCTTCTCCGCACGGACGAAGCCGCGGCCTATCTGGCGGTTACTCCGGAGACACTTGGCGCCTGGCGCCGCCGGGGGATCGGTCCCCCATACTTCAGGTTCCTCGGCGCTTTCGTCCGTGACCAGAACCACGTTTTCAGAGACTGGCCGACCAAGAAATCCGGCACGATCGGGTATCCGCTCGGCGAGCTGATCGCGTTCATTGAGCGATACACGGTGCAGGCTGGTCGGCTCCCGCGTCCCTTCGTGGGGCGGCTGCCGGGTGGAAAAAACCGTCCGCGGGAACAGCGACGCGATTGTGCAAAGCCGCTGTAATATATTACTTTACAGACGCGATTGACGACGCGAGCAGAGCGCAATGTTCCAATGGAACGAACGCGGCCTCTTTGCCGGGCATCCCGACGAGCCCTTCGTGACTGACGAACTGGCCTAGCACTGCTATCCTGGCGTCTGGCGATCGAGCGCAAACATCGCGTCGCGGGGCTCCGAGCGGCCACCGAGATATCGGCGGCCGATCCCACTGCCGCGGGCAATACGTCCGTGTCCGCGGCGGCGTGCTGATCTTCTACAACGCGGCATCCGCGCCCGGCCCGCCACAGACGACGCGTTGCAGGGCGGCCGCCGCAACGGCTGCGGCGGGCGGGCAGGGAAGGCGGATATGCTCACCGGCATCGAGGGCGTCAGCAGCCGGCCGGTGTGCAAGAGGTAGGCCGGATAGGCGGCATGATTATTATCTTTACTATTTTTTGGGGAATGCTCCGGCCTCGGGGGGCGCGCAGCGGCACCTTTGTGTCAACCAGATAGCTGTGAACACGAAGATCTTGCCATACGATGGCGAGCTTCTCGAGATCGTTCATAGGCGTAGTCGAAGTCGGGGTGGTGGCATTCGCTCTTAAGGAGCAACGATAACACACCGCTCGGCCGTCAACGAGCACGCGAAATTGCTTGAACCGGCTCGTCCTTCGAACGTTTTCCGGCCACTGATCAGGGGAATTGATCATGGCTGACAGTCTAAAGAACCGTGGCGCACAGGACCGGAGCTCGGGACCCAGAAATGGCGTGTGTCGAAGGAACAGCTCGCTGCGGCAATCAACAAGGTCGGCGTGTCCGCGGATGCGGTCGCGCGTGAATTGGGAAGGGCGATAGCTTTCAATCATGGCGGCCGAAAGAATATTTATGAAAACGAAGCTCATCAACGATGGCCCGCAAAAGACCTATGTCTTGGTGCTGGACAAGGGCGACGAGGCGGTAAGCAGCATTGAGGGCTTTGCCCGCGAGAACGGCATCGCGGCCGCCCAGCTCACCGGCATAGGCGCTTTCAGCGATGCGGTGCTCGGCTTTTTTGATTGGGAGCCGAAGGACTACCGGAAGATTCCCGCCACCTAGCAGGTCGAGGTCGTCTCCCTACTTGGCGACGTCGCTCTCGGGCCCGACGGCAAGGCAGCGCTACATCCGCACGTCGTCATCAGCCGCGCCGACGGCATCGCAATGGGTGGCCATCTCCTCGAAGCGCATGTCCGGCCGACCCTGGAGGTGGTGCTGACCGAGTTGCCGCGGCACCTGCACAAGCGGAAGGATGCCGAGAGCGGGCTGGCGCTCATCGCAGCCGAGGAATAGCGGCGATGTCGGACCGACGGCCTCCCGTGAAGACCGCACCGAAGCCCGGCAGGGGCGCACGACCGGCGTGGTCCGCTGGGTGCTGGGGGTCTCCCTGACACTCGCAATCGTTGCCATGATCGTCGCGTTCGTCGTCTCTTAGGAGCAGCGCGATTACGAGAGATCGTGATCCCTGCCCAGTGGCGACATGACATCAAAGCTGGGAATCTCCACCTCCAAGCCGCCACGCTCAGGCGTGCAGCAAATCGGTTCGGTCGGTCGGCCCCATAGGTTCTAATCACTGAATCTTGGGATAAGAAGGTTCCGGAAAGTTCGAAGATGGTTGCCGCAGATGCAGTTTTCCCAGCATTTTTGACCCGCTCTGTAAAGCTCGGAATTGCACGACAAGTGGCCGGGCTGTTCAACGACCAGGCGCGGAGCGAAAGACCAGTAGCCAGGCACTCCGACGACGGGTTGTTCGGCCCACAGTCGGTCGCGCGGCGAGTCCACGGCGACGTCACCTCGATGCTTGTCGGGGGCATCGCTGCCCTAATGCTTCAAATGCTTCATCCGGCAGTGCTGGTTGGGGTTTGGGAGCATTCCAAATTCCGGACTGACATGCACGGTCGGCTGCGGCGGACGGCCCGCTTCATTGCTCTGACGACCTACGGTGGGCGGGCTGAAGCCGAAGCCGCCATTGAGCGAGTCCGCCGCATTCACGACCGCGTCCGGGGCACCTTATCAAACGGATGCACCTACAGCGGGAACGACCCCACGCTGCTGGCCTGGGTGCATGTTGCAGAGGCCACCAGCTTTCTCGACGCGTGGATCCGGTATGCCGAGCCGGCCATGTCGGCGGCCGACCAGGACCGCTACTTCGCAGAGGTCGCACAAATCGCGTCAGCCTTGGGTGCCGCGCCGGTGCCCCGCTCCCGCTCGGATGCAAGGCTTTTGATAAACGCGTTGCGACCGTACCTCCGGTGCGACGCACGCACCCGCCGGATTGCAAGGCTCGTGCTCACGAACCCGGCCCCAAGCATCATGCTTGAGCCGCTCCGGGTAATAACCACTGAAGCTGCCTTGGAACTGCTGCCGGTGTGGGCGCGCCGAATGCATGGGTTCGCCGTTCCCACTCTCCATTCCCTGCTGGTGCGTGCCGGCACCCGTGGTATGGCGCGGACGCTTCGCTGGGCGTTTGAATGAGCGGCTTGCCACAAGAGCCCGCGCCGCGTGCCGGGCACCTGAACGGCCGCCGCCTCGGACCGAGAACCAGACGAGAGAGCACCCGCGCCTGATTGAATGCCTCCACGTCGGGCAGGGCATGCGCATCACACCGCACGGCGAACAGGTTCGGGCGGTGGCGGACCAGCTCGACCTCAAGAAGCAGGGGCCGCACCGGCGGAGGTGAAGCCGATCACGGTCCCGCAACCGGACGGCGAGATGAAGCTCGGCGCCGGCGCAGCTGGCTGAGGCGACGCCGAAAGAAGTCACGCAAGCCGCAGACGACCCAGCGACTTATACCAATCGGCCGGACCGTTGACTCGAATGTGAATCGGCGCGACGCGGCAGGGCGTGCTTCGCCGTCCCTACTCGGCAGAGGGGGTGGCGATGACAGTCGCGATCACACGGTTGGCGATGTCGGCGGCGGAGCTGCGCAGTTTGGCAGCACAGACGCAGGATGCGAAAGCGGCGCGTCGGATGTTGGCGATTGGCTTGGTGCTGGAAGGCTGGTCGCGCGAGGCTGCGGCCGAGGCCTGCGCGATGGACCGTCAGACGCTGCGCGACTGGGTGCACCGCTACAACGAGTTGGGACCGGAGGGTCTGTTCGCTCTGCCGCGCCGCAACGGGCCGCTGCCCCGCTTGACGGCCGAATAGCAGGCCGAAGTGGTAGCTGCATGAGCGCACGGTGGGCAAACTGTTGCGCAAGCTGTCGTTCCGGCGTGTGTCGGTGCGTCCGCAGCACCCGCAGAGCAAACCCGAGGAACAGGCGGTTTTCAGCGCAGCTTTGCCGATCTCGTGACCGCCGCCTTGCCGCCGGAAGCGGCTGGCAAGCCGGTGGAGATCTGGTTCACCGACGAGGCACGTGTGGGCCAGCAGGGCACGCTGACCCGCGTGTGGGCGAAACGCGGCTCACGTCCACGCGCCCGGCGCGATCGACGCTTTGAATGGGCCTATCTATTTGGTGCGATCTGTCCAGAACGCGGCACTGGTGCCGCCATCATTATGCCGGAGGTCAATGTCGCGGCGATGAACGAGCACCTGGGGGAAATCAGCCGTCGCGTCTCCGTGGGCGCCATCGCCCTGCTGGTGCTCGATGGCGCCGGCTGGCACAGCTCGCCGCGGGTCAAGGTGCCAGCGAATATCGTGCTGTTGCCGTTGCCGCCCTACGCGCCAGAATTGAACCCGATGGAAAATGTCTGGGAGTTCGTGCGCGGCAACTTTCTCAGTCACTGTGTCTGGGACGGTTACGACGCCATCCTCGAGGCATGCTGCGACGCTTGGAACAAGCTGATGCAAATGACCGAACGCATCGCTTCACTCACCAGGCGCACCTGGGCAAAACCGGTGGCCGGATAGGACGGTACAGCGCAAAATCCGCCGCCACCCCAGCCGGTGCGGTCTAGCAGTTTGCTGAAAAACCTTTTCCCTGCAATCGACGGAGCATGATTCTCTGGTGCAGGTTTGAAGCGGGGGCAGGTGATGCGGGGGATATTTCGCGACCAGGCGCAGCTGTTCTCATATGTATCGCCTGAGTTGCGAGTTCCATCTGGGCATCCGCTGCGTAAGATCCATGGTCTGGTTCGCGATGTGTTGAGCGAGCTGAGCCGGAGCTTTGCCAGGCTCTACGCGAAAGATGGGCGACCATCGGTGCCGCCGGAGCAGTTGCTGAGTGCCCTGTTGATCCAGGCGCTGTATGGCATCCGCTCGGAGCGGCAGCTGATGGAGCATCTGAACTACAACCTGCTCTATCGCTGGTTCGTCGGACTGTCACCGGACGACCCGGTGTGGGACCCGACGACGTTCAGCAAGAACCGCGAACGCCTGCAGGCGGGCGAGGTGTTCGAGAAGTTCATGACCCGCCTGCTCAATCATCCCCAGGTGAAGCCGCTGCTGTCGGACGAGCACTTCTCGGTGGACGGCACGCTGATCGAAGCCTGGGCGTCGCAGCGGAGCTTTCGCCCCAAGGACGGCAGTGACGCGGATGGCTCGGACTTCCATGGCCAGACCCGCAAGAACGACACCCATCAGAGCACGACCGATCCCGACAGCCGGCTGTATCGCAAGGCGGCGGGTCGCGAGGCGAGGCTGTGCTACATGGGACATGTCACCATGGAGAACCGTCACGGGCTGGCGGTGGCAGGCCTGCTCAGCAAGGCCACTGGCACAGCCGAGCGGCGTGCGTCCGAGGCGATGCTCGCGATCAGACGCAGGCTGGCGGGCCGCCGCATCACGGTTGGCGAGGACAAGGCCTATGACACGACCGATCACGTAGGGCGGCTACGGGCTGCCGAGATCACGCCGCACGTGACGCAGAACAACGGGCTGACCAAGACCGGCGGCAGACGGCGGCGCAGCGCCATCGACGGACGCACGACCCGACGTACCGGTTATGCGAAATCGCAAACACGCCGCGCGATGATCGAGTGCATCTTTGGCTGGGGTAAACAGCACGGCACCCTGCGCAAGACCAAGCATCGCGGCATTCGCCGCGTCGCCGGAGACTTTCTGCTCAATCTGATCGCCTACAATCTGGTCCGCATTCCGAAACTCGTCCCGGCGTGATGGCATCGGCGGGAAAACAGTCCACGAGGAGCAACCAACTGGCGTTCCAGGCCAGCCACACCGCGCTTCTCAAACAACAACCTGCCTCCCGCACGCCAGTACACCAACCAAATTCCGAGGTTTTTCAGCAGACTGCTAGAGATTGGCCAGACACGGGGAGCAACTGAACTGCAACCATGCTGAGCCGAGGCCAGAACTTGCAAGATAAGGAGCAGATGGTGTGATCGATCGATCCACGACACGGAACACTCCGATAGACCCAATGGCCTCTTTCGAAGGTCGTAATGTTGTTTGGAACCCTTGTCGCGGAAACCATCTTGGCCAGCGTTCATGTGCGAGCGCACCGAAAGGCCGGACATATGGACGCAAGCGATCTGATCAAATCACAGCAAAAATCCTTGCAAGGAGGGGGCCGTCCACATATGGGTCTGGGCCATCCTGGCCGGGTTTTGCGCCGGCGTTGACACCCCCCGCCATGGATCGCTTCGCTGTCGCCAGAACGACGCATCCCGCCAGCCTCCCGCCGCATAGAACGTCGCTGCGATCGTCGCATGATGATTCGCGCTGTCGTGGTAGGCGGCTTCGTACCCGGCGATGGCGCTGTCCGTATCCCCGCCGGACAGGATTGTATCTACCGCCGCCGCCGCCCAGGGCGCGACCCGCAGCGCAGATTGAATGCCCTGGGAGGAAAGCGGGTCACGGGCGAGAGCGGCATCGCCGACTCTGATTGCCCGCCGCGTCATCACCTTGTCCGTGACCCAGGCGGAAGCATCACGGATGCGTATTGGCTCCGCGGCCTGCCGAAATCCTGCTAACAGTGTACTTCCCGCCACGGCAGCGCGGTACGCGGCGGTGCGACCGGCACGGTCCAGCCCGGCGCAGACGGCCGCATCGAAAAAGACGCTGACCTCCCAAACGCTATCTCCGCTGGTGGCAGCCCAGCACCAGCCATTCCGTAATCCCTCCACGCGCATCTCCGCCGGTGCGTCCAACGTTCCTCCGGACCAGGTGCCGGTCAGCGCGATCAGCGGGGCGGACAGGCGTTGGCGCCGGCGCGGAAGACACCCCCGACGACCGGCAGCGTCCACCAGGAAGCGGGCGCGAACGCCGCCCATGTGCCAGCTCGATCCGTCCCAATCCGGGCGCACGGCATGGCGGCCTGGCATGACGCGCGCGCCGGCGTCGCGAGCGGCGTCCAACAGGATCGCGTCCAGCCGTGCGCGTTGGACCAACAGGCTGCCCAGATTGATGCGCTGCTCCTCTCGCGGCGACGACCAGCGCAGCCGGGTCAGTGCGCACGGCGTGAACCGGGCCGCCTGAATCCGCGATCGCACGCCCAGAGCTTCCAGTACCGGCCAGACCGATGGCGGCAGGCACTCAAGGCCCGTCTGGCCGCCGCCGGCGTCGTTAACAATTATAACGCGATGGCCGGACCTGGCGAGACCAAGCGCGGTCATCGACCCGGCGGGACCGCCGCCGACGATGCAGATATCCGCCGCGAGCTCCAGACGGCTCTGCATGGGAATGTTCACCCGCGCGGTGCGGCGAAGTAATCCGGGCGGCCTTCCGAGATGGCCACATAGGCTTGCAGGCAATAATGCAGCCAGCCGCGAATCAGGTCGCAGGCCGGCCGGCCGCGGTGGATCACCTCGTGATGACAGCCGCCGCCGCACAGATAGCGCGCCCAACAGCGGCGGCACGGCTCCTGCCGGTCGACGAAGCGGGTTTTGAGCCAGGCCCCTTGCGCCGTCCTGTCGATACCTGACGCGATCGATCCCATCGCGCCGGCCGGGTCGTCGACGAAGCGATGACAGGCGGCCAGATCGCCATCGGCGGAGACGCCGAAATACCCGGCGCCGGCACCGCAGGGATACGGGCGGTGGGTGCCGCGATGGATTTCCCACATCGCGGTGTGCATGTTGGAGAAGGGATGATCGCGCCCGGCCAGGATGTGACGTTCGAATGTGCGGCCGCAGTCGATCATCTGCTCCAACAGCACCGCCAGATCGTGTTCTCCCAGCGCCTCTCCGCCATCCGGGCCGGCCAGCATGGGCGAGAATCCGATGCTGTCGAAACCCGCTTCGGCGAGACCGTCGAGGGTTTCGCGCAGGCGCAAATTGCGCGGCGTCACCGTCGCCCGAACGAAAACCTTCACCCCGGGCCGCGCTGCCAGCAGCGGCCGCAACCGCTCCATCGCTCGCGCGTAGCTGCCCTGGCCGCCCTTGAACGGCCGCAGCGTATCGTGCACCGCGGCGATGCCATCCAGGCTGACCGTAACCGCGAAGCGGTATCGCGCGAAGAACGCCGCGTCGTCCTCGCGCAGCAGGGTGGCGTTCGTCGTGATCGCGAAACCAATGCGCACGCCCCGGCGCCCGGCTTGCTCCGCCGCATATTCCGTGGCCCGACGCACCACGGTCCGGTTTGTCATCGGCTCGCCGCCGAGGAACGCCAGCGTGACGCGCTCCCCGGGCGTGGCGCCCTCGATCAACAGCCGCACCGCGCTCTGCGCCACCTCCCATGGCATCGCCTTCGCTTCGCCGCCGAACGCCCCGCCCTGAGCGTAGCAATATCCGCAGGCGAGGTTGCACCTCTGGGCGACCGCGAGCGACAGGCTTTGCAGCGGCGGGTCGGCCAGGGGCGCCGGCCCGATGGCGGGTTCCGCCGCCAGCAGCCCATAACGCGAGAGCAGGTCCTGCGTCGCCGCTGCGTCCCCCGCCGCGTCGTCGATCGACCGGGCAAGCGCTGCGTCGATGGCATAGATCCGCGAACCGTCCGCGAGGAAGACGTGCGGTCCGAAGCCCGTCTCGAACCGGTGCAGATTCACCAGAATGGCACTCCGATTCCGGCGGCGGCCAGGGTCTCGCCCGCGTCGAGCAGCATGTTCATGGCGACGCGCGCGGCCGCTATGCCTTCCCCGGCATCGGCGAACCGGCCGCGCGCCATCAGCGCGTAGGCCAATTCGAGATTGCCGCGAATAGCGGCATAGGCCGTCAGTGCCTTCTCTGCCTGCTTCGGCGTGCCTGGCTCGAGCGTGCGCAGATAGGGGAAGGGCGGTTCGGCGCCGTCGTAGACGCGCAGCACCGCCTGCACCTCCCGCAATCGGTGGAAATGCTCCAGCCCGCCATTGACGATACGGGTGGCCAGTTCGTTGAGATGCTTCGGGTAAGGCCGGCCCTGCGGCGTGGCGGAGCCGCGCAGCGTGGTCGCGACACGTCGGTAATCGGCTTCGATCGTGGCTTTGGGATCCTCGATCAGGATGAATTCCGCCAGCGTCGCCTGATCCAGGGGACGCAGCGCGCGCCGCCGGGTCTGGCCCGGCATGGTCGGAACGGTAAGGGATGGCGTCAGTACAGGCGCGTACGCATCCGTCAGTCCCGCCTCCGCGAGCGTCCACAGTATCTCGTTGGCCCAGCGCAAATGCTGCATTTCGCTGCCGGCGGTCAGCATTAGCATGTGGCGCGCGAAGCGGACGTCATCCGGCATACCGGGCCAATCGGTGCGTTCCGCCTGCTCGGGCGAGAGCAGCGAGAAGCGGGCATGGATGTATTCGATCGCCAGCGTCATTTCGATGGACGCCAGCGTACCCAACACGTCCGCGAGTTCGCGTGGCGAACCATAAGGTGTCGCACTGTCAATCGCCGGTGGCACGTAAAGTGCGCCGATCTCGGTGTTGTTCAGGACCACGGCGAGATCGGACCAGGTGTGGTTGATCTCGTAATAGTCCATCTGGTACGGGCGATTTTCCAGCAGCACGTTCTGCGCCGCTCCGGCGACGGCGACGGCACGGTCGGCACGCATCCAGTCGACCAGCAGCATCGCGTCCGGCTCGGCGACGACATGCACGATGTCCGGCCGGTTGGCAGGCCAGTAATGACAGTTGCAATCCCGGAAGTCGTGCTGCCACGGCGAACACAGCGCCTGGGTCAATTCGCCGGGCTGGTAGGCCTCGCTCAGCACGCCGGTGCGGGAATCGGTATAGAGGCGGCGCCATCCTTGCAGCACGACCGGAGATCCGTTGACACCACGCTGGTGCAGCGCGATGGTAACAGGCCCGGGCTCCAGAGCACGGACGAGGCGCCAGACGAACAATCCGTCCAGGCCGGCCGGGGTGCCATCCGGCAGAACCTGCATCATGCCGATGCGTTTGCCGAATTGCTCGATCCACTCGATGTGCCAGACGCCTTCAGAAAGTTTCGTGCCGATGTCGCCGGCCAGCGTGCTCCGCAACGGCCCGGCGAGCGGCTGAATCCAGTCGCGGACGCTCTTCTCCATCAACGCGACCACGTTAGGCTGCAGGTCGCTGTCGCCATAGGGATCGGCGTAGGCGAGTTGCGCGCCGTAGCGCATCGGCTCGGACCAGGGCGCGTCGGTATCCGTCCTGGCGACGAAGTTGAACACCAGGCCGGGGAAAAAGCGCCGGTCCAGATTGCGGTTGTCGCTTTCCAGGCCGGGATAGCAGTTGGCGACCGCGTCCTCGGGCCGGGTGACGTCCGGATTGCCGACGACACGATGAGCCGCGCGGGCGGTCAGGTTTCGGGGAAAGATCTTGCGGCCATCAGGTGCCACGATGATGCGTCCTCAGGCGCCGGGAGCGGCGCGATCGACCGGCGGCACGGCGTCACCGCCGTTCGCCGCGACCACGGCGGCGACTCGCCGGGCGAGCCGGGGCTTGACCGCGGGGTCGCCCGCTTCAAGCAGATCGAGCAGCCGTGTCAGGGTGTCGTATTGCCGCCAGGTCAGCGACAGCGGGTTTTCGTCGCAGTCGCGAAAATACGGCGGCATGCGCATGTCGTGCAGCGTATCGCGCGGCACTCGCGGATCGCGGAACGCCGGATTTGGCTCCGGTCCGGGATTTTTGTCCAATTGGCGGAACCGCCCGAACGGCGGCCGAATCAGTGAGCGCACATAATGTGTCCTGGTGCGCAGGAAATCGAGCAACGCATCGACATCGGTGAGCGGCCCGTGCGCCGCCTTCGCGACGGCCGCATAGGGCAGCGGCTCCTCCGGCGTCGGTTCGCCAAGCAGGTCGGGAACGTTATCGACGAACGGCACGTCGTCCTTGGTCATGCTTTTCATATCGGTCTTCGGCAGGCCCGCGAAATCCGTCGCGGGTTGACCGCCCAGGCCGCGCAAGCGTTCCTGATCGAGATTGATCGCGCTGGCGGTTTCGAAGACCCGCAGAAACAGATCGACGATCTCGTCCTCGGTTTCCTCAATTGTGCTCACATCCACCGGAGGCGGCGGCCGGTCGCGGTCGGCCAGGTCATCCGCCAACGAAACGATCGCGCGGCGGTCGGGCGCGTAGTCGGGCGGCCCGACCATCACGCGCGCGGTGGCGCGGAACCGCTGTCCCTTCACCACCAGATACGCCTCCAGCAGGCCGTCGCAGGTATCGTCAACGATGCCGAACGACTGCAAATTGCCGTTCGCGGCGCCGTCGAACGAATTGGAGGGCTGTGGGTCGGTTTGTCCCGGCCGGTCGCGGGTATAATTCTGCCACGGCGTCCCGGGGTTGAGGATGCGATGTTCCGGCGGAACGATCTCATACATCCGTCCCTCGATCACCTGCGGCGGCATGACGACGCCCTCCACCAGCGTCTTCGCGACCCCGACGGTGACATCGACCGGGCCGTACACCTGGCCCTTCGCCGGCGTGAAGCGCACGCGGACCGCCGACAGATCGACCCCGAGGTTGAAGCCCGGCGTCGGCCGCAGCACCTGGAAGCTCCCCAGCGGGATCGGCCGCGCCGGATCGACCAGGGGCGTTTCGCCGGAATTGAAAGGGCTGCGCGCCAGCAACGGCTTGCGCGCGTGATCGTCGCCATGCACATCGACCTGACTGAAGAATCCTGCCGCGGGCCACGAGGTACGGCGCTCGGCCTTCTTGTTGCCGACGGTGAGGCGATACCGCAGACCCTGAAGCGATGCGCCGAGCCGGGCCAGGAGCGCGAGGTTCACCGGCTGGTCGCTGATCCTGGGGCCGCCGTCCACGACCTCGTAAGTTCGCGCCCACAGCTCGAAGAACGGCGCCGCCGGGCGAAGATCGTCGCCATCGCGGAAACGAATGGCGTTCGGGATATACGGAAACGCCGCACCGTCAGCGTCGACGGAAAGGGTCACCGCCGGCTCGATGACCGTGCGATGCACGCCGCCGATCGATGGATCGGTGGCCCAACGAAAACTTTCCAACGGCGTATCGCTGGCGCCGACCCTGGCGAGCGCGAGCGGCGGCAGGAAATACAGCTCCTGAACAACGACCGTATCCATTGCCACCCTCAATCCGCATTACGGACAGCAAATTTGGTACATCCCTGTCCGAGTGCGTCAAGTACCGACCGGGCAAGGCGGACATCGGGGCTTTCCGTCGCTTCGTTAAACCAGGACAGGATCGGCTCGAGCAGCCCCGGGGCGTCCTCTCGCCCAAGATCGTGGAAATGCCGCGTGAGGCCGGTCGCGGCGCGCAACTGCGCCAACATGGCGCCCTGCTCTCGCCCGACCTCGAGGGCGAGCATGAACTGACCTTCGATCGCGGCCGGCGTCTCGCCCATCATCTGGCGCAGTTCGGCCCGCAGACGGCAAAGCTCGGACTTGAGCAGGGCATATCCCGTAGAACCGATAAAATCGTCCAATTGATCGAGGAGGCTGCGTGCCTCATCCAAACGGTGGCGGTTGAGATAAATCTCGAGCATCATCATTTGCAGCCAGGGGACCCAGAACAGCCAGTTCAGACGCCGCAACTCGTCGATCCCTTCGCGCGCGGCGGCCAGCGCACTCGCTGTGCCGTTCGCACGCGCGTCGAGCAGCGCCAGAGCACTGGCGGCGACCACTTCACGGCCGCGGTGGGGATGGCGGGTCTGCAGCCGAAGCAGGTCCGCCGCGGTGGCGCCCAGCCCCTCGCTCTCTCGCAGCAGCATGTGGACGCCCAACCGCATGCTCAGCACCAGCCCAGTGGTGACCGCGTGATCCCGGCTGAGTGTTTCGGCGTGGACCTGATCCGCCATCCGCCTGCCCTGATCGATGTATCCGCGCTGCACCAGGGCCAGCGCGAGATAGGCCATGGCGACCAGGCGCTGGTCGAAGGCGAAGACATCGGCAAGCCCGGCGTGCTGGTCGACGACATAGTGCGCGATCGCATGCTCCAAATGGTGGCACGCTTCGGCAACCTGGCCGCATCCGACCAGGGACATGCCCAGGACCCGGTGGGCCATCACCAGCGACCCTTCGTCGCCGCCGCTTCCGGCGATGGCGAGAATGTGTCGCGCGAGCATCAGCGCGCGGTCCATGTCCTTGCATGTGGAAAAGACGAATCGCCATTGCTGCCACAGGATCGGCAGCAGCTTGTCGGCCGCGGCGATCCGCTCCGCGAGCACCAGCAGCCGGTCCGTGTTGGGTTCCCACTCCCGCGCGGTGTAGACGCTGGTTCCCGCCAACGCGATGCCGAGGTCGATGCGGATGTCGAGTTCGATAGCGTCACGCTCGGCGTTCTCGGGCAGGCTTTCCAACAGCGCAATGCAGCGGCTGAAGTGCACCGTGGCTTCAAGGTTCGCCGAGGCGTGCACGTTGCGCTGACCCGCGCGGCGCCACCACAAGATGGCCTGCGCGTACGCCTGCGCCTCGGTAAGATGGTACGCCACCACCTCGGGCTGCGTAGCGGCGATATCGGGGAACGAGACCTGCAGAACTTCGGCGATGCGCCCGTGCAAGGGCTGCCTGGCACTGCGCAGCAGGCTGCCATGCGCCGCGTCCTGCACCAGCGCGTGCTTGAAGGTATAGACCGCCTCGGGCGGCGCGCCGCGTTGGAAGATCAGCTCGGCGTCGACCAGGCGAGCGAGCGACGCCTGCAGCTCGTTCGCGGGAAGCCGGGCGACCGCGCGCAACAATTCGTAGCCGAACTGGCGTCCGATCGCCGCGCCGATCTGCGCCACCTGCCGCGCCGGACCTTGGCGGTCGAGACGCGCCATCAGTGAATCGTGCAGGCTCGTCGGGATCGCGAAGGGCGACAACGGGCCGTTCAGCACGTAGCGGCCGGCCTCCTCGCGCAGCAAACCACTCTCCATCACGTGCTTGGTCAATTCCTCGACGAACAGCGGCACGCCATCGGCGCGCTCGACGATCTGGGCGACGACCTCATCGGGCAATGCCTTGCCGCCGGCGATCTGCTCGACCAGAACGGTCCGGTCGCGCTGGTCCAGGCGATTCAGCGTCAGCGTGCTGACCCGCGGCCGGCCGGTCCAGGCCGGCTGGAAGTCGGGACGGAACGTCACGATCATCAACACCGGCAGGCCGCGCACCCGCTCGACGGCAAGGTCGAGCAACTCGCGTGAGGTCGGGTCGATCCAGTGCGCGTCCTCGAACACCATCACCACGGGCTGCTGCCGTGCCAGGCCCTCGAGCTGCCGGATCAGCGCCTCCAGTGTCCTTTCCTTCTTACGCTGCGGGCTGAGATCCGGCAGCCGGTGGCGCTCCGAAGCCGGCAGCGACAGCAGATCGGCGAGGAATGCCACGTCCTCGCCCGGCGGCATGGCGGGGGCCAGCGCGGCCTCGAGCTTCGCCAGCCTGGCCGCCGGCGGATCGTCGCGCGCGAATCCGGCCGCGCGGCCAAGCTGGTCGATAAAGGGAAACAGCGCGCTGTCCCGGCGATACGGTGAGCAGTAATAACGCAGGCGGAGATGCGGCTCGGCGTGGAGGTGCTCCTCCAATGCCGCTGTCATGCGCGACTTGCCGAGGCCGGGCTCGCCGGAGATCAACACCACCTGGCCGTCGCCGGCCCTGGCGCGGGCCCAGCGACGCAGCAGCAGGTCGATATCCTCATCGCGGCCGATCAGCCGGGTCAGTGCCGACCCGCGCAATGCCTCGAACCGACTCGCGACGACGCTCGGACGCAGCACCTGCCAGACCGGTACCGGCCTGGCGATGCCTTTCAGCTCGACGGCGCCGAGATCGCGGTAGTCGAACAGGCCGCCAACCAGGCGGCGGGTCCCCGCGGCAATGACGACCGCGTCCGGCTCGGCCAAGGCGTGCAGACGGGCGGCAAGGTTCGGTGTTTCACCGACCACCGATTGTTCCTGCGCCGAGCCTTCGCCGATCAGGTCGCCGACGACGACCAATCCAGTGGCAATGCCGACGCGGGTCTGAAGCCTAGCGGATTTGACGTCGAGGCGACCGACCGCGTCGACGGCGCCCAGCCCCGCCCGGACTGCCCGCTCGGCGTCATCCTCATGCGCTTGCGGATAACCGAAATAGACCAGGACACCGTCACCCATGTATTTGGCGACGAAACCATCGAGCCCGGCGACGATCCCGGCGACGGCGCGATGATACGCGCCGATGATCTCGCGCAGGTCCTCGGGATCGAGCCGCGCCGACAGCGCCGTGGAGCCGACCAGGTCGCAGAACATCACGGTGAGCTGCCGGCGTTCGGCATCGGCTGGTGCCGGTGCGGCGGGGGAAGCCGCCGGCACGCCGGCGCGCAGCTCGGCGCCGAGAGCGGCAATCGCGGCGAGCAGCTTGCGGCGATGACCGAGCGAGCTCACGCCGATGCTGATCAGGTCGTCGGCCGTCAGGTGGGGCAGTACCTGGGCGTCGACGTTGTTGTCGTGGAATATCAGCCCGTATTGCTCGAGTCCGAGCTTCTGCAGCCAATTTCCGACATCCATCGCCACAGCACGCTTCAATGATATGGGCGACTGTAGTGTCTTCGGCTTTCGCAGCCATAGCAACAGCTTGACTTTCCGCATTTTCGGTGCCGGGGCACCGCTATTGAATAGCCCAGAAGATGTCCTCTGAGGCGATGAACTTGAGGGCTTGGTTGAGGGGCAGTACGGTGCGCCCGAATGGGCCAGCGTTGGTCCAACGTTCCTTCCACAGCGACCAATAGAGCACCTCGACCCGATCGTCCTGGCCGGTCGGCCTGAGGCGCGCGACAAGCGCGCCGGAACTGGCACGATATAGCGTGTAGCCACGGTTGCGGCGTTCGGCGAACAGTTGCCCGCGACGACAGCGGAAACTCTCGATGCGCTGGATGATCGGATCTTCGGCCATGCGTTTACGATAGAGCGCCGCGCCGGCGGATGTCGCCGGCAGACTCTTGCGGCATCGGCACGACTCGATTCTACGACTGGGATGACACCGAATCGTCTGCGCGCCGCTACGGCGTTCGATCCGCATCTGACCCCACCGGCCCTGGCCGCTTGGCTGTCGGTGTTCCGCTCTTGCTTCACCGCGCCGGTGTGGAACCGTGTTCTGGTCCTGGTGGCCGGCGCAGTGCTGGCTCCCGGCAAGCGCACCGTCACCCAGGCGCTGCGTGTCATGGGGCTGGGCGAGGCGCCGCAGTTCCGTCGCTACCATGAGGTGCTGGGCCGAGCCCGCTGGGACGCACGCGCCGTGGCGCGACGGCTGCTGCTGCACCTGCTGGAGCGGCTGTTGCCCAACGGTCCGGTGGTGATCGGGATCGACGACACCATCGAGCGGCGTTGGGGCGCGCGCATCAAAGCGCGCGGCATCTACCGCGACCCGGTGCGGTCCTCGAAGGGGCACTTTGTGAAGACCAGTGGTCTGCGCTGGCTGTCGCTGATGGTGGTGGTGCCGATAAGCTGGTCCGGCCGACATTGGGCGCTGCCGTTCCTGACTGTTCTCGCCCCATCGGCGCGGTGGAGCGAAAAGCACCGCAAGCGGCACAAGACGCTGACTGACTGGGCGCGACAGGCGATCCTGCAAACCAAACGCTGGCTGCCCGACCGTTGTCCTCGTGGTCTCAGCATCCTTGCGCGGCACTGTGCCAGCTGGACCAAGAGCATTGATCGGCGCGGGCATTGCAGCACCAGGTCGAGGCTGAGCGTCCGCTCTCCGCGCCAGGGCCGATTGGAGCGGCTGTAGCGAGCGCGGTGCGTCGGCCGCCGCGCTCGGCGAAGTACCGGCTAAGATAAGCGCCGGCGCGGTGTCCCTGACGGATCTCTGCCATACGCTTCCGCAACCCTGCTTAGGCGCCTTCAGCTGGGGATCGCTCCACGCAGTCGCGGTTTGGTGTCTCAGCCTCAGCTCGAGGCGGAACGCCGATGATGAGTCTCGCTCCCCTGCCGTAAGTGAACCAAGCCCAGGACCAGTTCACATAAACCACGACCCGGTTGCGAAATCCCGCCAGCAGAAAGAGGTGCACTAATGACCAGAATAGCCAGGCGGGGAGGCCGCGTAACTGGACCCGGCCGAGATCGGCGACGGCATGCGAGCGGCCGATGACAGCCAATGCGCCGAGATCTCGGTAGCGGAAGGGGCCAGGTGGCGGTAGGCCTGCGATCCGGCGAGCGATCACCTTAGCCACGTATTTGCCCTGTTGCGTGGCGACGGCAGCCAGACCTGGAAGGGGTCTACCATCGCGGCCGGCGATACTGGCCACGTCGCCGATTACAAACACCTCATCATGCCCAGGGACCGAGCAATCGGGTCGGACCTTGACCGCTCCGTTGTGTGCGGCATCGGCACCAAGCCAGTTTGCCGCTGGTCGCGCCCGGGTACCAGCACACCAGAACACGTTAGCGCTTTCGATCCGCCCGCCGGACGTCACCACCCCGGACGGATCAATCATCTCGACTGTGGAGCTAAGTCGAACCTCGACCCCGAGTGTGCCAAGCGCACGAACTGCATAATCTGACTGGCTTGGCGGAAATGCGGTTAGCAGGCGAGGCCCCGCCTCGCAAAGGACGATCCGAGCCGATTCGGACCGGATGCGGCGAAAGTCGCGGACCAGCGTCGAGCGCGCGAGCTCAGCGATCGCACCGGCAAGTTCTACTCCAGTCGGACCTCCGCCAACGATCACAAAAGTTAGCAGGCGCTGGACCGCGGCAGGCGAACCACGACTCTCGGCCCACTCGAACGCGCTCAACAGCCGCAACCTGATCATATCGGCGTCCTCTAGGCTCTTTAGCACGGTGGCATGTGCTGCCCACTCATCGTGGCCGAACCAGCTGTAGGCGGCTCCGGTCGCCACGATGAGATAGTTGTATTGGAACTCGCCCGTTTCCCTAACCGCGACCACGCGCCGTGCCGGATCCACGCCAGTGACTTCGCCCATGATGACGGTAGTTTCGCGACTGCGCCGCACCATGGCCCGCACCGGGCTCGCGATGTCCGACGGTGCCAGTGCAGCAGTCGCGGCCTGATACAACAGCGGTTGGAAGACGTGATGATTTGTTCTGTCGATTACCAGAATGTCGGCATCACCTCCGGCCAAAGAACGCGCTGCGGTGATGCCCCCAAACCCGGCACCGATAATCACGACGACTGGCCGCTTCGAATTCGGTTGCATTTGCGAATTCCTCTCCTGCGCCCGCCAAAAGCGGACAGTGGGCTTGCCTTGTAGAATTGCGAAGAAGTTCCGTTCGGCGGCGAGACAGGGCCAGACCGCGACCGTTGGGTTCTGACAGCCTCGGCTGGCCTAGAATTTATCAGCGCCCGTTGCGTTCGATCAGCACGATCCGGCGTATTGGCCGGCTGGCGCCGGGGATGCCGGCGGAGCGCTATGACGCCATTGCCGTTTGGCGGGAAGCTTTCGAGCCCCCGCGCATTTGACCCCCAAGGCCGGCTCGCAGGAGCGCGTTCCCCGGCCGCGCAGTCGGTTAGTTCTTCGACCGCTCCTCGATCGCGTGTAACTGAGGCGAAGGTCAAACAGCTGCTTCCACGGCTCAAGGTGGGACGGGTTCCGCTGTCTGGCCTTCAAGTCAGGCATGGCACCAGGTTGCTGCGCTGGCGTCCCGACAAAGCGCCTCATCAATGCACGCTCGAGCAGATCGCGGCGTCCGCGGCCGAGGTGGAAGTTTAGACGGCGATGGGTTGGCTTTGTGTTTTGTAGCCCTCGTGTCGAAGGTTACCGGTCATCCAAGAGAAGGTATCGTGGACGTCCGGATTGTCCAACTCGACATCGCGGCAGCGCCTGTGAAGGCGAGGAATGTTGCTGAGCCACAAGGCTGCCAAAGCAATCACTGGCTATACGCTGAAGTTCCATCACTTGATTAGTCAGATCTGATTTCATGGCGACGACTTAGCCCGCATTTCTCACCGAATTGGGTGCATTGGGGCCCGGGTTCTGAGAGAATCGTGTTGCAGCCACGGTTTTTCTCGAATTCCTAGGAGAACCCCAATGCCGACAGAGTGTACCCCCGCCTTGTTCGAATTTCCACCTGTGGAAAGCCGCCATGTGGTGGCGGGCTTCGACGGAGGCGCGATCACCTCGGACGCCGGCGCCTTGTTGCTCGGCCAGACCGATCGGGCGATCCGGCTGACCGAGCGGTTTGCCGCCTGCTTCACCGATACACGTAGCGCGGAGCTGGTGGAGCACCAGGTCGAAACCATGGTGATGCAGCGCGTCGTCGGTATCGCCCTGGGCTATGAGGACCTGAACGACCATGACGACTTGCGGCACGACCCGATACTGACGGTGCTGGCCGCCAAGCTGGAGGCGCAGCGTTCCGACTGCGCGCCGCTGGCCGGCAAATCAACACTGAACCGGCTGGAACTGAGCCGTGCCGAACCGACGCGTTATCACAAGATCAGCCACGACCCTGCGGCGATCGAGACACTGTTCGTCGATGTCTTCCTCGATGCTCATAACAAGGCGCCCAAGCAGATCATCCTCGATCTCGATGCCACCGACGATCCGCTGCACGGCAACCAGGAAGGCAAGTTCTTCCATGGCTATTACGACTGCTACTGCTACCTGCCGCTCTACATCTTCTGCGGCCGACACCTGCTGGCGGCCAAGCTGCGCCGCTCGAACATCGATGGCGCAGCCGGCGCGGTGGAGGAGCTCGCCCGCATCGTGGCGCAGATCCGCCGCCGCTGGCCAAGGACACGCATTCTGCTGCGCGGCGATTCCGGCTTCACCCGCGAACCACTGATGGCATGGTGTGAGGCAAACCGCGTGGACTACGTGTTCGGCTTGGCCCGCAACGATCGGCTGGAGCAGGCGATCATTGCCGAGCTGATCAGCGCGACGATCGAAAGCATCCGCACCGGCAAGACGGCGCGCTGCTTCAAGGACTTCAGCTACGCCACGCTCAGTACCTGGAGCCGGGAACGCCGGGTCATCGGCAAGGCCGAGGTGACCGGTGGCGAAGCCAATCCGCGCTTTATTGTCACCTCGCTCAAGGGCGGCGAGGCAAACGCGCGGCACCTCTACGAAAAGATCTACTGCGCCCGCGGCGACATGGAGAACCGCATCAAAGAATGTCAGCTCGACCTGTTCGCCGACCGCACGTCCACCGCGACCATGCAAGCCAACCAGCTCCGCCTGTGGTTCGCCTCGATAGCTTACGTGTTGCTCTGCGCCTTGCGTCGCATCGGGTTGGCCCACACGCAGTTCGCTGAGGCAACCTGCGGCACCATTCGCCTGAAGCTGCTGAAGATCGGTGCGCTGGTCCGCGTCAGCGTACGGCGGATCAAGGTGGCAATGGCGTCCGCCTGCCCATGGCAGGACGCGTTCGAACTCGCCCACGCCCGGCTGCGCAACGCTATCGCCTGATACGA
Organism: uncultured Alphaproteobacteria bacterium; assembly: GCA_963812475.1. Lineage (GTDB taxonomy): Bacteria > Pseudomonadota > Alphaproteobacteria > Acetobacterales > Acetobacteraceae > JAMXLO01. Next base: position 4,666 of record CAWEVI010000047.1, on the reverse strand, counting down.
ACCAGACAGTGCACAGATGCCATACTGCCCGCCAACGCCGCCAGGGCCGCGGTGAGGGCGGAACTCTGCCGAAACGAGGCACCGCGAGTTACAAATGCAGAACCGCGCCGATATTCGGTCTGGTACCAGAATGTATGCCGCGGTGCTACTCGTCAGTATGAGAAATGCGGGTTAGGCGGCGCGCGATTGGCACCAATGGTCAACTGTTCTCGTGCAGGTCAACGGTGTAATTCACGGGAGCCGCCCAGCTCATAGCGGGTATCGTTTTGGGTTTTGCAATTGGCTTCGTATCCGCGCTGCTCGGCGTGGCGGGGGGCGAGCTTCTCATTCCGACGTTTGTGCTGTTGTTTGGTGTGGATCTTACTCAGTAGTCGGCAATTAGACCAATCCCCGTTTAGGTTGACCGTACCCTGAGTGACGCAGGAATGCGGCGCATTCGGCTGGAGTGAACTGCTGTAGCCCGTCGCGGAGTGCCGCCGTCAATCTCTGCGGTGAGCGCGGTGCCAGTTTGCGCAGGTGTGCCTTCAACTTGGCGATCGCCTGCTCGATCGGATTGAGGTCCGGACTGTAGGCGGGGAACGTCGGAACGGAAACGCCCAGCCTCTCCAACGCTTCGCGTACCGCCTGTGTGCGATGCAACGGCACATTGTCCATTACGACGATATCGCCTCGCCGCAATGTCGGCCCGAGCACCTGCCCGATATAGCTGCGGAAGGCGTCTGCGGTCATTGCCCCGTTTAGCGTCATCGGCGCGGTCATCCGATCATGTCGTAGTGCCGCCACCATGGTGACGCTCTGCCAGGCACCGAACGGCACCTTGCAGACCAGCCGCTGCCCGCGTGCCGAGCGACCACGCCGTCGTGTCATACTGGTGGAGACCGCCGTCTCATCAATGAACACCAGCCGCCTGGGATCGAGCTTGCGCTGGTTGCGTCGCCAGCGCTGCCGCAGGGCGGCCACGTCCGGGCGATCCTGTTCGGCCGCGTGCAGGGTTTTTTTATATGTCAGTCCAAGATGGCGCAGAAAGCGGAACACCGACGAGGCAGCAACCTTCACTCCGGCCTCAGCAAGCCGGGCTTGGAGTTCCAGCAACGTCAGGTCAGGTTGTCCGGCAATCCATCGCCTGATCCGCCCGGCATACTTCGTCAGCGCATAGTCCTTGTAGCCGCCGAACTTGTCCGGACTGACGCTGCCAGTCACACGATATCGCCGCACGTAGCGGCCAACCGAACTCAGGCTGATCCCGCACAACTCGGCCACCTCAGGCCGGGTGTGACCCTCCCCGATCAGCCGTACCACAACCAGCCTCAGGTCATCCGCGTAGGGCTTCCCCATCTCTGCTGGCCTCCCAACCAGCAGACGGCTTGAATCAAACTGCCCCGCGTCGGTGCAATAACAGATTCAACCTTTTCGGGGCCTGCTCTAATGTCTCGAATCCGTCCGGGGTATGGATCGTCCGGATAAGCGTCGACGAAAGCTGACGTATCTCCGGCGAGGGCATCGTCACGCTAACTTTGGACGGACGATCTGAGGCATTGTACTACGCTCGCGCGCGCGTCACATCGTGTGTTGGGCACTCGCCTCCCGATCCCAGACATCAAACGCTTCGGCCCTGATCGCACGATTTGCGTTGAGAGGAGGTTGTGACTTGGATGGAAGTGTCCATGGATGAATGCATGAGCGGAGAGGAAGCGCTGTGCCTGCTGGGGCGGTTTGAACCGTTTCATCTGTCGCTCTCGCCGCCGCGTCGGCCGATGTAAGTTCTCGGCAAGATTATTCAGGTATCGGCTCTGTCGATGCTCGACACACGGAAGCAAACGGCGCAGAGCGACGCCGTAGATTCTCAGCTTGTCGGTCACGATCACCCGCGGCACATATTGCAACCCTGCCAGCAGCCGCCTGAAGAAGCGCTTGGGAGCATTGGCATCGCGCCGGTCCTGCACAAGGATGTCCAGCACAACGCCGTCCTGATCCACGGCACGCCAGAGATAGTGCTGCACGCCCTGGATACAGATGAACACCTCGTCGAGATACCACTTGTCCCCAGGCCGCGGGCGGCGGCGGCGCAGGCAGTTGGCAAAGCTCTGGCCGAATTTCCTGCACCAGCGCCGCACAGTCTCATAGGAGACGACAACGCCTCGCTCGGCCAGAAGCAGCTCGACATCACGCAGGCTAAGGCTGAACACATGATATAGCCAGACGGCATGGCTGATGACCTCGGCGGAGAACCGCTGGCGGTAGTGCGGGTCTGGTGGTGACTTCATGCCCTCACTGTCTTCCGTTTCCCACCAGGCTGCCAGACCCTGTTACCGTGACAATGCCCCACCGGCTGGCAGGATTCGTTACAAAATAAAGATCGAATACCTCCAATCCTGCCCGGAAAGGCGATTCACCGTCGGAAGACTGGCGCATTGACTCCCGAGAAAAACAAGGTTTCGGTTGACGGCACACACGCGGCGATCAAATTTAGAAACTCTACCTGCGTAGCAGCAGGATAGCCGAGGAAGGCTTCAGCGAGGCCATGGTCGATGAGGTCGAATAGCATGCACACAGCCGCCAGCGCTTCACCGCTGGATACTAGCCGCCGGCAGGCATCACAAGGAGATCATTATGGCTGAGCATACTTCCCACAATAGTGCATCCGTTGTCCTGACGAACCTGGGCAAGCTGCTACCCGATCTTAAACCGCTTTATAAAGACATTCACGCCCATCCCGAATTGTCGATGCATGAGACGCGAACGGCCGGCATTGCGGCCGACAAGCTCAGGAAAGCTGGCTACGAGGTGACGACCGGGGTAGGCAAGACGGGCGTGGTTGGACTGCTCCGCAACGGTGAAGGGCCTACCGTAATGCTGCGCGCCGACATGGATGCGCTGCCAATCGCCGAGGACACCGGCCTCGCCTATGCCAGCAAGATCTCAGCGAAGGATGATGATGGAAACGATGTTCCGGTAGGCCATATGTGCGGCCACGACATGCATGTTGCCTGGCTGGTTGGGGCGGCGACATTGCTGTCGGAGGCGCGCGACGCGTGGAAGGGAACGTTGATGGCCGTTTTCCAACCGGGTGAAGAGACCGCGCAAGGCGCGCAGGCCATGATCGATGACGGCCTGCTGAAACGCTTCCCCACACCCGATGTCGTGCTTGGCCAGCATGTCATGGTCGGCCCCGCCGGCAGCGTCGCCGGAAGCGCCGGACCGATTACGTCCGCGGCGGACAGTCTGCAAATCCGTCTGTTCGGGCGTGGTGCGCATGGCTCGATGCCGCAGGCAAGCATCGATCCCGTCGTCATGGCGGCATCCGTCGTCCTGCGGCTCCAGACCATCGTGTCCCGCGAGGTTGCCGCGAACGAGGCGGCGGTGGTCACGGTCGGCGTGTTGCAGGCCGGCACAAAAGAGAACGTCATTCCCGACGAGGCCGTCATCAAGCTGAATGTGCGGACCTTCGATGCTGGCGTGCGCAAGCATGTGCTTGCTGCGATCGAGCGGATCGTCAATGCCGAGGCCGAAGCTTCGGGGGCGCCGCGCAAACCGGAGATTACACCGCTCGACCGCTACCCGCTCAACGTGAACGACGAAACCGCAAGCAACCGCATCGCCGCGGCGTTTCGCGGCTATTTTTCAGCTGACCGGGTAAAGCATACCGGACCCGCGCCGGCCAGTGAGGATTTTGGCTGCTTCGGCACCGCGTGGCAGGTTCCATCGGTGTTCTGGTTCGTGGGCGGAAATGATCCCAAGACCTATGCCGAGGCCAAGGCAGCGGGGAAGCTCAATGAGCTGCCGGTCAATCACAGCCCGCAATTCGCACCGGTCCTACACCCCACCCTGGAGACCGGCGTAGAGGCGCTGGTCATCGGCGCGCTGGCCTGGCTCGGCGCAAACTGATGTTCGTATGCATCGACGGGTGTCGCGGGAGCCGTAATGGCCACAATTGAAAGTTTCGTGCCTATCCTGGACTTGGGCGGGACATTCGTTTTCGCGATCAGCGGCGCAGTCGCCGCGGTCAATCGCCGGCTCGACATTTTCGGCATCCTCGTCCTGTCCTTCGTGACGGGAAATTTTGGCGGGATAACACGTGACGTGTTGATCGGCGCGGTGCCCCCGGCCGCCCTCACCGATGGCCGATATCTGCTGGTTTCCGTTCTGGCGGGGCTCATCACATTCTTCTGGTATGCGGGCGTCAATCGACTGCACACCCCTGTGCTGCTGTTCGACGCGGCGGGACTGTCGTTCTTCGCAGTCGCCGGCACACAAAAGGCCGTCGAGTTCGGATTAAGTCCGGTCGCGTCAGCTCTTTTGGGCATGTTAACCGGCATCGGCGGGGGCATGATGCGCGACGTTCTCCTTTCCGAAATCCCGCAGATGCTGCGTTCCGATCTCTACGCCGTCGCGGCGCTGGCGGGCGCGTTGATCGTTGTAATCGGCAATGTGCTAGGTCTTTCTTATGGCGTCTCTGCGCTGGCCGGAGGGGCTTTGTGCTTCGGGCTTCGCTTCATGGCGATCAGATACGGTTGGCATTTGCCTCTCGCGCATCTCTCCGCGCAGGGACGCGCGGGAGTAGATCGGCTGAACGAGAAAAACACGACCAGGGAAGGAAACTAAATGGACAAGATACAACGCGCTCGGCAAGGTGGCGCCTGCGCAACGGACACACCACATTATGTAC
>CAWEVI010000046.1:0-115759 GCA_963812475.1 uncultured Alphaproteobacteria bacterium | reverse complement strand
GTCGCCATGGCCATGCACGCCACCACCATTCACATCGAGGTGGAGGCTACCTCGGGAAGTTTAAGATTTGCTCATCGGCCCAAGTCGTCGTCCGGCGTCATCGACCCCTGGGATCGAGCGCGTCGCGCAACCCGTCGCCGACCAGATTGAACGACAGCACGACCAGGAAGATCGCCAGCCCGGGAAACACCGCAAGCCACGGCGCCTGCGACAGGAACCTCTGTGCCGAGTTCAACATGGAGCCCCAGGACGGCGCCGGCGGCTGCTGGCCAAGCCCCAGAAACGACAGGCTCGCCTCTGCGATGATCGCGGCGGCGATCGCCAACGTGCCCTGCACCAGCACCGGCGGCACGATGTTCGGCAGCACGTGACGCACCGCCACCCGCCAGCCCGGATTGCCGATCGCGCGCGCCGCCTCGACGTAGTCGTTGCTCGACGCATCCAACGTCGCGGCGCGCGCCACCCGCATGAAGCGGGGCGCGGTCGAGACGCCGATAGCGATCATCACGTTGGTCAGGTCGGGACCGAGGAACGCCGCCAGCGCGATCGCCAGGATCAGGAACGGGCACGCCAGCATGGCATCGACGATGCGACTGAGCACCACGTCGATCCAGCCACCGGCGAAGCCCGCGAGCAGCCCGGCCGGCACGCCGATGCCGGCGGCGATCAGCACCGAGACCACGCCGGCCAGCAGGCTGGCGCGCGCGCCGAACGCCACGCGGGAGAGCACGTCGCGGCCGTTCTCGTCGGTGCCCATCCAGTGCGCGAGCGACGGTGCCTTGCGGATCGCCGACCAGCTTGTCGCGATCGGGTCGTAGGGCGCGATCAAGGGGGCGAGGACCGCGACGGCGACGAACAGCACGATGACCGCGAGCCCTGCCACCGCGACCGGCCGGTGGATGAAGCGATCCAGCGCAAGCCGCGCCGGACTGCGCGGCATGGCCGCGGCGTGCGGTATGGCGGGGGCTGCAACGGTGGTGCTCATGGGAGTGCTGGCCCCGCCCCCCAGCCCCTTCCACGGAGGGGAGGGGGAACAGGCACCCGAATGCTCCCCCTCCCCTCTGGGGAGGGGGCCGGGGGGCGGGGTCTTCTGACCGTACTCATGCGCCCCTCAGCCTCGGATTGATCACCACGTACAGCACATCCGCCAACAAATTCAGCACGACATATAAAAACGCCGTCACCAGCACGACCCCCTGCACCACCGGATAATCGCGATTGAACACCGCATCGACGATCATCTTCCCAAATCCGGGAATGCTGAACACCTGCTCGGTCAGCACCGCGCCGGAAAACAGCGTGCCCAGCTCGAGCGCGCCCAGCGTCACCACCGGGATCAGCGCATTGCGCAGCGCATGCCGGATCACCACGACGAACTCGCGCAACCCCTTCGCCCGCGCGGTGCGCACATAGTCCTGGTCCAGCACCGTCAGCATCGCGCTGCGCGTATGCCGCATCAGGATCGCGGCGATCGCATTGCCCAGCACGAAGGCCGGCATGATCGTGGTGGCGAGCGACTGCCGCCAGTCCTCGGTCAGCGGCACATAGCCCGACGGCGGCAGCCAGCCCAGCTTCACCGACACAAGCAGAATGAGCATGATGCCGAGCCAGAAGTTCGGCGTGGACAGGCCGGCCAGTCCGACGGCGTTCGCGACATAGTCCCAGAACCCGTTGCGGTACACCGCGGCGATGATGCCGGCCGGCACGCCGATCAGCACCGCGATCAGGAACGCCATCGTGCCGAGCTGCAACGTCACCGGCAGCTTCTGCGCGACAAGCTGCGCCACCGGCTGGCGGATCCGCCAAGAGTAGCCGAGATCACCGTGCAGCACGTTGCCGATCCAATGCAGGTACTGCACCGGCAGCGAGCGATCGAGCCACAACTCGGCGCGGATCTGCGCCAGCACCTGCGGATCGCCGCGCTCCTCGCCGGCCATAACCAGCGCCGGGTCGCCTGGCATCAGCTGCTGCAGGCCGAACACCAGCACACTGACCAGCAGCAAGGTCGGGATGATCTGCGCGATGCGCGTGCCGAGATGTCCGCCCACTACTTCGCCATCTCCAGGCCCTGGAGCCGGATCATGCCGTCCGGGATCGCACGGAAGCCGTTCAGCTTCGCCGACATGCCGACGATGTTGCGGGCATTCCACAGATAGGTGATCGGCAGCTCCTGCCGCACGATCGGCCACATCTGCGAATAGAGCTCGCGCCGCTTCGCGAGATCGGTCATCCCCCGCGCCTCGTCGAGCAGCTTGTCAACGGTCGGGTTGGCATAGTTGCCGTTGTTATTGGCCTGACCGCTGTGCAGAAACGCGTAGGTGTTGCCGTCGATATCGACGCGACCCGACCACCCGATCATGTAGGCCTGAAAGTCACCGTGCACGGCCGCCTGCAACGAAGACGCGAATTCCATCGCCTGGATATGCACATCGAAGCCCGCCTCGCTCGCCATCGACTGGATCACTTCGGCTGCCTGCAAATTCTCGGGATCGTTGATCGCCAGCAGATCGAGCTTCACCGGCAACGTGACGCCCGCCTGCTGCAGCAGTGCCTTGGCCTTTGCCACGTCTCGGTCCGGGATCTTCAGCGCTTCGTCAAAGAACGGCGAGCTTGGCGGCACGGCCTGCACCGTCGGCACGAATATGCCGCTGAACACGACATTCACCAGTGCGGTGCGATCGATCGCCAGGTCCAGCGCCTGACGCACCAGCGCTTTCTGGCCATACGGAGTGTTGGCCGATGGCCCATTCGCCAGGTTGTTGGTGATGCCGAAATAGCCGAGCGCATCCGACAGCACCAACCGCAGCTTCGGGTCCTGCTTCACGGCGGCAGCGTCGGTCGGCGCCACGTATTCCGCGAGGTCGATGGTGCCGGAGCGCAGATTGGCCAGCCGCACCGACGGATCGACCAGGATCTGATAAACGACCTTGTCGAAGTGGATGTCCTTGGCGTCCCAGTAGTCGGCAAAACGCTCCAGCGTGATGTGGTCCTGCGCCACACGCTCAGCAAACTTGAACGGCCCGCTGCACACCGGATGCGCGGAAAAATCCTTGCCGGCAGCCTCGGTTGCCTTGGGCGGCAGGATGATGCCGGAGCGATCGGTCAGCTGCGCCAGAAACGCCCCCGATGGCGCCTTCAACACGATGCGCACCGTGGCGGGGTCAATCACCTCCACACGGTCGATCGAGCTGACCTCGCCCTTGCGATAGCTGCCCTGCAGGGTCAGGTGCCGCTCCAGCGAGTATTTCACCGCGGCCGCGTCCAGCACTTCGCCGTTCTGGAACTTCACGCCAGGCCGCAAATGGATCACCAGGGTCTTGTCGTCCGCCCATTCGTAACCGGTGGCGAGCTGGGGAACGATGTTCAGCTTCGCGTCGATGTCGAACAGTTTGTCGCACAGGCCGGCGAACACGATGCGCCCGACATAGGTGGTTGCCGTGGTGGGATCCATCACGTCCAGATCCTGCCGCAGCGCGATGCGCAGCGTCTGCGCGAACGCCGGCGCCGGAGTGAACAACACGGCGACCCCAAGGCAGGCGGCGGCCAGCAGGATGCGGCGCATGATGAAGCTCCCCGGTTTTGTGGTTCGGCCGGTCAATGCGGTGGTTTCCCGTCGCGCGCAACCGCGGCGTCGATCACAGCGCGGTCGAACACGCCGCATGGGCTGTCGGCGCCGGCGAGGAAGCGACGGAACACGGCGAAACGCTCCTGGCTCACGGCATGGAGCCGGCGCAATTCCGCCAGCGGATCGGGATGATCGTCGGTGCGGATGTCCAGGTCGGGATACGGATCGCGCGTGCAGATCTTCAGCGCCGCCGACTGCCGGCCGCGCTTGTCCCCGCCCGCCGCCTCGCCTGCCTCCAATGCGCTGAGCAGGCGTTCGGCCAGCGTGCCTGGCGCGCGCTGAAAAGCGTCCAAAGTGCGTTCCACCACTGCCGGGCCAGCCAGCATGTTGCCGGCAACCGATATGTCCACACCCCGCACGGCACCGCACCAGGACACGCAGTCCTTGCCGGTGTGCTGGGCGATGCGGCCCTGGGCGTCGAGCATGTGCAGCTGGCGATGGTTGCGCCCGGCGTCCTCCGCCAGCAATGCCGCGGCGACGGCGTCGGGTGGTTCGCCGGCACGCAGCCGCGCCATCCCATGGAGCGCATACATCGGGTTGATCATGGCCTGCGTCGCAAGGGCCGCGATCCCGCCCTCGGCGTGAATCGCCAGCGCGCCGACCGCGAAGAAGCGCGTGGCCACTGCGGCTCCCATCGCGCCGGTGGCCGGATCACGCACCAGGATTGACCACGTCATGCGGACACGCGTCGGCTTCGACCCGTCATCGTCATCCCCGCGGGAATGACAACAAGAGCGTCACTCGCTCTGCGCGATCGTATCATGTGAGTATCCTTGCCGCTCCGGCGACTCGCCGCAAGCGGGCTAGGCTCGGCGCCATGCAACAACCTGTGCCGATCGCCACCGACCTCGTCCTGCTGGGCGCAGGCCACGCGCACGTCGAGGTGCTGCGCCGGTTCGCCATGCGCCCGGAACCCGGTGTCAGGCTGACGCTGATCGGCCGTGAGCCGGAGACGCCCTACACCGGCATGCTGCCCGGCCTGATCCGCGGCGAATACACGTTCGACGAGGCGCACATCGACCTGGCGCCTCTTGCCGCCGGCGCGGGTGCGAGATTGATCCTGGCAGAGGCCACGCACATCGACCTGGCCGCGCGCCGCATCGCCGTGTCCGGACGCCCCGCCGTGCCATTCGACCTGTTGTCCATCGATGTCGGCGGAGCGCCGTTGGTTCCGCTTGGAGCGGGCGTGCCGGTCAAGCCGATCGGGCAGCTCCTGGCGCGACTGTCGGCATTGGAGGCAGAACTGCAGTCCGGCGCCCGCATTGCCGTTATCGGCGGCGGCGCAGGTGGCACCGAACTGGCGCTCGCGCTGGCGCGGCGCTACGGGGAACGGGCGCGGATCGTCCTGGTGTGCGACACGGCGGAGCCGCTGGCGGCCGCACCATCCCATGCGCGGTCCGTCGCGCGCACTGCGCTGGTGGACGCCGGCATCGAGCTTGCCTGCGGCGTGACAGCCGGAGCGTGGGCGGACGGCAGGCTGGCGCTGTCCGACGGCAGCTTCCTGGACGTGGCAACCGCGCTGTGGGCAACCGGCGTGGTGGGGCCCGGCTTCATGGCGGCCTCCGGACTGGCCTGCGATGAGGCGGGATGCGTCCGGGTCGATGCGACGCTGCGCAGCGTCAGCCATGGCTTCGTGTTCGCCGCCGGAGACTGTGCCGCCATCGAGGGCAACGCGCGCCCGAAAGCGGGCGTCTGGGCGGTGCGTGCCGGTCCGCCATTGGCGGACAACCTGCGGCGTGCGGCGCGCGGCCGGCCGTTGCGACGTTGGCGCCCGCAGTCGCAGGCGTTGGTGATCCTGGGCCTCGGGGACGGACGCGCGCTGGCGTGGCGCAACGGTGTGGCGGTGGCCGGGCGGCCGGTCTGGCGATGGAAGGATTGGATCGACCGGCGCTGGATGCGCATGTACCAGAAACCGATGGCGCGGATGGTGGCGGGAGGTCCGATGCGCTGCGGCGGCTGCGGCGCGAAGGTGGGCGCCGAGGTGCTGGCGGGAGCATTGGCCGACCTCCCCCGTCTGCCCGGCGCCGACGTGCTGATCGGGCTCGATGCGCCCGACGATGCCGCCGTGATGCTGCCGCCGCCCGGGTTCGCGGTGGTGCAGAGCGTCGATCATTTCCGCGCCTTCATCGACGACCCGTTCGTGTTCGGCGAGATCGCCGCGGCGCACGCGCTGTCCGACCTGCATGCGATGGGTGCGCGTCCCTGGACGGCACTGGCGGTGGCCACGGTACCCTACGGCTCGGGCGAGAAGATGCGGACCGAGCTTGCCGACATGCTGCATGGTGCCAGCGGCGTGCTGGCCGCCGATGGCTGCGCCCTGGTGGGCGGTCACAGCGCCGAGGCGGCCGAGCCGGCGTTGGGTTTCGCGGTCACCGGCCTGGCCGGTCCGGCGAAGCTGCTGCGCAAGTCGGGACTGCGGCCGGGCGATGTACTGGTGCTGACCAAGCCGCTCGGCACCGGGATCGTGCTGGCGGGCCATATGCGGGGGCTGGCTCGTGCGGCCTGGCTGCAGGCAGCGATCGCTTCGATGCGGGCAAGCAACGCGACCGCGTCGCGGATTCTGCGCGAGCACGGTGCCGTGGCGTGCACCGATGTCACCGGCTTCGGACTTGCCGGTCACCTGCTGGAGATGCTGCGCGCGTCGCATGCTGGTGCGGTGCTGTGGCCAGAGCATGTGCCCGCATTGCCGGGCGCGCTGGAACTCGGCGGGGCCGGTGTCGAGAGCACGCTGGCGCCGGAGAACCGCCGTCTGTTGCACAACGCCGGGCCGGGTGCGCGGACCGCGCTGTTGCTCGACCCGCAGACGTCTGGGGGACTGATGGCCGGAATTGCGCCGGAGCGCGCCGAGGTGTGCGTCACGATGTTGCGCAACGCCGGCATCGCTGCGGCGATCATCGGGATGGTCGAACGCGGCGAGGCCATGATCCGTTTGGAATCGGGTTAGGGCGACGGCGCGAACCAACGACCTTCAAAGGAAAGCAGCAAGGAGAGTCAACGGTATCCTAACACGGAATGGTGATACGCGATCGCGTGTTGTCGGCTTACGGCATTTGACTTTGCCTGCTTTCATCGGCGTCGTGATGGCGGCCGCCTGCGAGTGGTCCGTCGGCGGAATGCACAAGACAGCGCTGTCCTGACCGGACGCGACTGGTCAGGCAAGGCGCCGAAAGGAGGCGCCCATGAGCGGGCAGACGTCCGAGGCCCTGCTGTCGCTGTTCGACAGCGCGCGGCTGCGTCCGCGCTACTGGCTCAACTTCAGCCTGCTTTCGCTGGTCACGGTGCTGGAGTTCTTCGATTTCGCCATCGTGGCATTCCTGCTGGCCGTGCTCGGTCCGCAATGGCATCTCACCTACGGACAATCCGCGGTCATTCTCTACAGTGGCGGAGTGGGTGCGATCTGCGGCGCGGTGATCTGGGGCAGCATGGCTGACGCCTGGGGCCGCAAACAGCAACTCGTCCTTGGCACTTTCATCTGCGGCATCGGCGCCGGTTCGATCGGACTGGTACCGCAAGGTGCCTGGATGGTCCTGGCGGCGTTGCGGTTTATCGTAGGGTTCGGCTTGACTGCGGCGGTGACGCCCTGTCTCACGCTCGTGGTCGAGATCACGCCGACACGCTACCGTACCGCGGTCACCAGCTTCTACATCGTATTCGCAACTGTCGGCACACTGCTTGCCTCGGCGACATCCGCGACGTTGCTGGCGCTGCTCGGCTGGCGCGGCGTCGCAATGCTTGGCGCCGTGACGATCCCCGTCGGGATTCTGATTGCATTGGTCGTGCCGGAATTGGCGCGCTGGCTCATGGCCAAGGGACGCTTTACCGAGGCGCGCGCCCAGGTTGCGCGGCAACTCGATATGCCGCTCGAGCGGGTGCCGCTGCCGACCATCGCTCCGCCAGCGCCGCCAAGCGGGCGCTTCGCAGAATTGTACCAAAACCCCACGCGCTTCTGGGAGACCGTCATCATCTGGGGCGGCGCATCGACCGCCGTCTACGGGGTCTATCTGTGGGGACCGACGATCGTGTCGCTGCTGCTGCGCGTCACGGTGCAGCAGGCGGCCGGGTATTTCGTATTCGTCGCCGGCGCGGGCGTGCTCGGCAAGATCGTCGTCTCCATCGTGTCACCGATGATGGGACGGCGCCGCTGCGGCCAGTTGTGGGGATTCCTCGGCGCAATCTCGCTGATGGCAGCTGCCTGGTTCAATGACACGTTCATCGACGGCGTGCCTCTGCTGGTGGTTTTCCTGTGCTGCTCCACCTTCGGCATCGACGGCAGCTTCTCCAACCTCGCCCCCTATACCGTCGAGGTATTTGGCGTGCGTTTGGGTGCGCGCTCGTCCGGATTGGGCCAGGCCGCGAACGGGGTGGGCAAGATCCTGGGGCCGCTCAGCCTGGCCTTGATCGCCGGCACCGGCAATATCGTCTCGCCGCATGCCACCGCAGATGCGGTGATGCCTGCCTTCATGTTCCTTGGGTTTGCCATGTCTCTCGTTGGGCTGTCATTCACCGTTCTGGGCGTGGAGACGCACGGCGCGCCGATGCGATTGCACGAGCAGATGGAAGGCGAACCGGTCGAGCGCCCAGCCATCGTGCATTGAGGGCAGCAGGGCCCGGCAGGACCGTCCGCCCGTTCCTCAGGCAGCGAGCACAGTGGTCCGGTACAGCGACGCCAGCGGGGCCGTGAAATCCAGGCTGGTCAGTTCCAACGCGTCGGTCGGGCGGATGATGGTGGGTTGCTCCGGCCACGTGCCGTCCTTCCCGCGCCGTAGCAGTTCGGCCTCTACCCGCGTGCTGCGGACCAGGAGAATTTCCTGGACACTCGGTATCGTCGTATATGTCCACACGTTCGCCCTGGTCTCCGGCTCATTGCTGGGTGACAGTATTTCGATCAGCAGCACGGGCTCCGAAACCATGACCTCCCGCGATGGCGGTGCACAGGTCACGCCGAGATCCGGCACGCGGAAATTCTCGTTGGCGCGCACGCGCGGCACGATGCCGGGCGCGGCAATGACGCGGCAAGCGCTCGCACGCTCCGCCAGATGGTTGGCAAGCAACCTCGCCAACTCCGCCTGGATCGCGCCGTGCTGCTCGGCGGCCGGGGCCATCAGAACCGGCTCGCCATCCATCAGTTGCCACCGCCGTCCCGTCAGGTCATCGGCGTCCCAGATGAGGAACTCGTCGACCGTCATCCTCGCGGGAATGCGCCTTTGCAGTGCCACCATGGCCCCAGCCTAGCACCAGAACGTCAATCCGAGCCATCGCTTGGTAATCCGGCGCCCAGGCGCTACCACTCGCCTGCAACAGCGCAACACGGCCAATCGGGAACCGATCCATGACCCGCCAGTATCGCATCGCCTCCATCCCAGCGGACGGCATCGGACCCGAAGTCATCAGCGCGGGCCTGGAAGTGCTCGATGCCGTGGCCGCGCGCGACGGCAACTTCGCACTCACCATCGACCACTACGACTGGGGCTCCAACTGGTACCGCAAGCATGGCGAGTTCATGCCGGCGGATGCGCTGGCGTGGCTGCGCACCGCGGATGCGATCTACTTCGGTGCGGTCGGCGACCCCGACATCCCGGACCACGTCACGCTGTGGGGGCTGCGGCTGCCGATCTGCCAGGGCTTCGACCAGTACGCCAATGTCCGCCCCACGCGCATCCTGCCCGGCGTCACCTCGCCGCTGCGCGACGTGGGGCCGGGCGATCTGGACTGGGTCATCGTACGCGAGAACAGCGAGGGCGAATACGCGGGCCACGGCGGGCGCGCCCATCGCGGACTGCCCGAGGAAGTCGCCACCGAGACCGCTATCTTCACCCGCCGCGGCGTCGAGCGGATCATGCGCTTCGCCTTCGACATCGCGCGCTCGCGTCCGCGCAAGCTGCTCACCGTGGTGACGAAGTCCAATGCCCAGCGGCACGGCATGGTGTTCTGGGACGAGATCGCCGCGCTGGTCTCGCACGACTATCCGGACGTGACCTGGGACAAGGAACTGGTGGACGCGATGACCACGCGCATGGTCCGCAAGCCGCAGTCGATCGACACGGTGGTGGCGACAAACCTGCACGCCGATATCCTGTCGGACCTTGCCGCGGCACTTGCCGGGTCACTCGGCATCGCGCCCACCGGCAACGTCGATCCCGAGCGCCGCAGCCCGTCGATGTTCGAGCCGATCCACGGTTCGGCGTTCGATATCACCGGCAAGGGCATCGCCAACCCGGTCGCGAGCTTCTGGACCGGGGCGATGATGCTGGAACACCTGGGCGAGAAGCCGGCAGCCGATCTGCTGATGCGCGCGGTCGAGCAGGTCTGTGCCGCGGGCGTGGTGACCCCCGATCTTGGCGGCAAGGCGACGACAGCAGAGGTGACGCGCGCGGTGTGCGACGCGGTGCGCGGGATGAACCAATAGCGCCAATGGCGGCGGCAGACCACGCACCGCTGGACGATGCAGAACAGGACTTGCTGGATCAGGCGCGGCACCTGGTCCCGACGCTGGCAGAACGCGCTGCCGCCACGACGATTGCCCGAAACGTTCCATCTGAAACCATCGGCGACTTCCATCGCACCGGTATCCTGCGCGTGCTGCAGCCACGCCGGTTCGGCGGTCTTCAGCTCCGCTTCTGTCTGTTTTCCCGCATCGTCGAGGCGCTGACCCAAGGCTGCGCGTCGTCCGCCTGGGTCTACGCCGTGCTGGGCGAACACCAGTGGATCATCGCATCGTATCCGTTGCAGGCACAGATCGACGTGTGGGGCGACGATCCGCTGGCGGTGGCGTCATCCTCGCTGGCGCCGCGCTCGGTGGCGACGCGCGTGGCCGGCGGTTGGCGGGTGTCGGGCCTGTACTCATTCTCCAGCGGCTGCCGCCACGCGCGCTGGGCGATCATCGGCGCCTTCCTCGGCAAGGCCGGCGATCCGCGCAGCGTCGGCTATCTGCTGGTGCCTTTCACCGAGATCGAGATCATCGATGATTGGCATGTGCTGGGGCTGGCGGGAACCGGCAGCCGGTCGCTCCGGTTGCGCGACGTGTTCGTGCCCGAACATCGCTGTGTGCTGCTGGACGATCTACACGCCGGAACACCGCCTGGCGCACGCGTGCATCCCGACTACAAGGTGCTGCGCGCACCACGCGGACTGCTGGTGAACTATTCCCTGCCGCCGGTATCGATCGCGCTCGGCCAACGCGCCCTGGAGGTCGCCGTCGCCGGCCTGCGCGGGCGCGTCTCGCGCGGGGTGAGGCGGATGGCAGCGAGCGAGTTCGTGCAGGTGGCGGTGGGCGAGGCTGCCGCCGCAATCGATGCCGCGACGCTGACCATGTGGAACGGCCGGCAGGCAGCAGAGGAATTGCTCGCGGCAGGCGAGCCGATCCCGCCCGATGTGGTGCTGCGCGCACGCCGCGACATGACACATGCACAGCATCAGGTGCAGTGGGCGATCGAGCGGCTGGTCGAGGTGTGCGGAGCGCGATCCGTCTATGACGCCGACGCGCTCGCATCGATCCGGCGCGACGTTCTGACGCTGCTCACGCACATCATCGCCAGCCGCCAGGCCGCCATGGGAGCCTGGGGGCGGTGGGCGTTGGGCGTCGAGTTGCCTCAGGAAGGTTCATGATTCGAAGGTTTGTGATTTGTCATTGTTTGGAGCCGCATCTGCGTCATTGAACGGCGGCACCGTGATCAGATCGGTGATCACCGCAACGACGGCCGCACGGTCGAAGCCCGCCCGCTCGGCATCTCGAACCAACGACAGCAGGCGCGGCGACAACCAGTCGTGCATCGGCGTCGTTTCGGCCATTCAGGTCTCCACCGCCTTCGCCAGCACGTCGGCCGCCTGCCTGCACTGCGCCGCATTCACATCCAGATGCGTCACCGCGCGTACCGTTCGCGTCGCGAATGCGGACACCAGGACGCCCGCTTCCTTCGCACGGCGCACGATCGTGTCCGCGTCGGGCAAAGCCGCTGGCAGGCGGAAGATCACGATGTTCGTCTGAACCGTCGCCAGTTCGATCTCCACCGGCGTTTCCGCCAGGCGTTCGGCCATGACCCGTGCGTTCGCATGGTCCTCGGCCAGACGTGCCACATTGTGGTCGAGCGCGTACAGACCGGCGGCAGCCAGGATACCGGATTGGCGCATCGCACCGCCGAACATGCGCCGCGCCCGAACCGCGCGTACCATGTCGGCGGCACGGCCGGCAATCACGCTCCCGACAGGGCAGCCGAGTCCTTTCGACAACGCAACCGAAACCACATCGAACGGCGCCGCCAGTTCGGCCAATGAGCGTCCGGTGGCGACCGCGGTGTTGAACAACCGAGCGCCGTCGAGATAGCTCGACATGCCAAGCTCGCGCGCGGTGCGGCAGATCGCCTCCGCCTCCTCCTGTGGGAACACCACGCCGCCGCCGCGGTTGTGTGTGTTCTCCACCACCACCAGCGTGGTCGGCGGAAAGATGATATGCCCCGGCGGCTTGCAGGCTGCACGGAGATCCGCCGCGCAAAACAGACCGCCGTGCCCGACCACGGTGAATTGCACGCCTGAATTCGCCGCCGCAGCACCGGACTCGTGCCAGACGATATGTGACTCATCGCCCACCACCACGTCGTCGCCGGGACGTGTGAGCAGCTTCAGACCGATCTGATTCGCCATCGTGCCGCTCGGCACGAACAGCGCGGCCTCCTTGCCGAGCAACGCCCGGATGCGCTCCTGCAGTGCGCGGACCGTCGGGTCCTCGCCGTACTGGTCGTCGCCGACCGGCGCGTTGGCCATTGCGGCCCGCATCGGATAGCTCGGCAGCGTCACCGTGTCCGAACGCAGATCGATCCGTTCCATGTCAACTCCTTGCTGTCATCCGCTCTGTCCCGCCATCGTCGCACTGTCGCGAAGGTAACCGCGCGAGGTGTGTCCCAGTCCAAACGCAAATACTGTGCTGAACAGCAGCGGCACCGCCGCAACGTAGAACAGCTGATACATCGGCAGGTGCATCCGCAGCAGCATCCCTCCGACCACCGGCCCTGCAATCGACCCGATCTTGGCAACGGCCAGCGCCCAGCCCTCGGCGTTGGCGCGATACGCCGTCGGATAGAACACCGGGGCGATGGCGGTGCAGGCAAACTGCGCGCCTACCACGAAAAAGCCCAGCGCAAATACCAGAACTTCCAGCAACACGACCGGCATCGACAGCCCGACAACCAGGCTCAGCACCGCACCGGACAAGGGCAGAGCCGTCACTGCAATCAATCCCAACCGGTCGATGATCCGACCCGTCACCAGTCCGCCGATCGTCCCGCCCAACGAATAGACGGACGTGGTCAGCGCCGCCTCGCTCGCGGACAGTCCGACACCCTGGATCAGCACCGGCATCCAGCTCTGCATGAAGAACACGGCCGCGGAATTGAAGATATAGAACAGCCAGAGCAGCGGCGTGATCAGCAGCAGCCTGCCGGAAAACAGCAGCATCGGGGTGAAGCGCTTCGCCGGTACCTCCTCGTTGATCACGAAGCGCGCATTTTTGTCGATTGCGGAGCCGGGCTGCATGCGCGAGAGCACACGCGCCAATTCAGGCCACCGCGCCTCGCGCAATGCCAGGAACCGGACCGATTCCGGCAACGCCAGCCACAGACACGCCGAAAGCGCGAACGGCAGCGCGCCCCCAAGCAAAAACATCACCTGCCAGCCGAAGCGCGGGATCATGCTTGCGGCAACCAGACCGGCCACCACGGCGCCGATGGTGAAGCCGGTGAACATCAGGACCACCCAGGTCGCACGCAGCCGCCGCGGCGCGAACTCGCTGACCAAAACGATCGCATTCGGGACGGCAGCGTAGAGGCCGACGCCCGCGAGGAAGCGCAGCCACATCAGCATGGTCACCGATGACGCCCACATCGAGACAAGCGTGAAGCCGCCGAACAGCCAGCAGCCCAGGATGATCGTCTTCTTGCGGCCGATCCGGTCGCCCACCCAGCCGAAAACGATCGAACCCACCATCAGGCCGAACACGCCAATGCCCAGCACCCAGCCGAAGCTGCCCACCTCGACGTGCCATTCGCGTGCAATCTGCGGCACGACGAACGAGATGGCGGCAAAATCGAACCCATCCAGCAGCATGCAGAGAAACATCCAGCCGAGCAGGGTCCAGGCGAATCTGCCGAAACGCTGCGCCTCCATGACGGCGGTGACGTTGACGATCCGCCGCTGCATCTCCCGCATCCTTCGTCCGGAGTTCAACGCCAGGCCAGCAGTCTGCGCTCCAGCAGCCCGATCACCCATGCCACCCCCAGGCCGAGCAGCGACAGCACCACGATACCAGCAAGCAGATTATCGGTGTCATACAGATTGCCGGCCGACAGCACGAATGCGCCGATGCCGCGTTCGGCGCCAATCATCTCGGCCGCGACCAGCAGCACGATGGCGATCGAGGTGGTCACGCGGAAGCCGCTGAGAATCGCCGGCAGCGCCGCCGGCAGCACGATCTTGCGGACGATGGCCGCACGGCCAAGGCCGAAGCTCTGTGCCATGCGGATCAGCGAGCGCGGCACGTTGTCCACGCCGCCGGCGGTGGTGATCACGGTCGGGAAAAACACGCCGAACGCCAGCGTGGCGATCTTCGAACCCTCGCCGATGCCGAACCAGATGATGAACAACGGCACCAGCGCGATTTTTGGAATCGGAAACAGCGCCGAGACCACCGCCATACCCGGCGAGCGCAGCAATGACGACAGTCCCACCGCAAGGCCGAGGGCGATGCCGAACACGGTTCCAGTGGTCCAGCCGATCGCGAGCCGTGCGAGCGACGCGCCGAGGTGTTTCCACAGTTCGCCGCTGACGGTCAGGTGGTAGAGGGCCCGCGCGATGTTTGCTGGTGATGGCAGGAACAACGTCGGGATCAGTCCCAGCGAATCGCCAAGCTGCCATAGCGCGACAAGCCCGACCAAGGCGACCGCGCCCGCCAGCGGCAGGTCGCGCGGTGCGAAACCGCCGCCGCGA
This sequence comes from uncultured Alphaproteobacteria bacterium, assembly GCA_963812475.1. Taxonomy (GTDB): domain Bacteria; phylum Pseudomonadota; class Alphaproteobacteria; order Acetobacterales; family Acetobacteraceae; genus JAMXLO01. The sequence continues at coordinate 101,160 of CAWEVI010000046.1, read as the reverse complement.
AATGGCACGCTGTCTTCGAGCCGGCGCATCGGTCAGCCGATATCGCCCAACCGGTAGAACGTCGCCGCCGTGCCGTGGAACAGCGCCGCCTTCTCCGCATCCGAGCATCCGGAGGCCAGACGCTTGAATGCGTTCCACACGACGGGATAGCTGCACATCCCTTTGTCCACCGGGAAGTTGCTCTCGAACATGCAGCGCTCGGCGCCGAACGCCTCGATGCAGGTTTCCATGAATGGACGCCATGCCGCTGCCAGCTCGCCGGATGACGGCGGCAACACCGCTTCGTGGAAGGCGAAGCCGCGGATCGTCATCGCCTGGCCGCCGAGTTTCAGCACCACGTTCGGGCAGCGCGCCAGCTCGCGCAAATCGCGCTGCCAGTCGGCAAACGTTGCCTCCGGATGCGCGCGATACGGACCTACGCAGATCGGGCCGCCGCAGTGATTGGCGCAGATCGGTTGATCGGGAAATGCGCGCGCCAGATCGATGACCTCGGGCAGCTGCGGATGATAGAACGAGCATTCGTAGGACAGGCCGAACTTTCGCAGCCGTCCCAGTCCGCTGCGGAACGCCGGATCCATCAACAGATGCTGCACGGCCGGCGTTGCCGTGGTCAGGATAACCGCGGCATCCCAGCCGGCACTCTGGCGAATGCCCTTGAAGCGGCTGCCGCCGGCGTGGATGTGCGCTTCCAGCACCGCGTCCACGTGCTCAACCCGACGGAAGTCGCAGTAGCCGACGATGCCATTGCAGGCGCGGACACCCGCCGCCTCGGCGCGCGCGGCGATGCCGGCGACGAATTCGGTCTCGCCGACCGGACGCAGTTCCTCGGGGCCGGCGTTGCGATAGGCGAAACCGCACTGGATGAACACGGTGGCGCGTACGGTGTGTCCCGACGCGAGATCAGCGCGCAGTTCATCGAGCAGGTAGCGACCGTTGCGTTCCCACAGGTGATGGTGCGCATCGACGATCGGCAGCGCGGGGTCGATGATGTCCTCGCGCAGCTTGGCAAGCCACGCCTCGTTGACGTGCGGGTGCGGGTAGGCCTGGGGTTGCTCGATCGCCGCGCTCATTGCCGGTCTCCTTGCCTGGACGGCCATTCACTTGTCATTGCCGGCGTGGCGAGGCAATCCCCATCACAGGGCGCACTCGGCCTTGGCTGGCTCCATCCGTTCCGGTTCGTTCGGGCGGTTTTCAACACGGAGGACCCAGGGAGAGCCACGGAGTAGAACAGAAATCGCACTTCGCGCCGGCAGCGTGGCCCTCCACTGTAGAATTCTCCCAACGCGTAGGGCAAAGTCCTACAAATGGATCGTGCCTACGTTTCGATGTCCGCTCACGAGATCGGTGCGGCAAGCGGTGCCGAAATCTTAGGCCAGCTCGCCCACAAGCTTCCATTTGCAATTGAACCAACCCAGCGGGCTGCCTGGGAATACCAGATTGGCCATCTGCGGACGCTCGCTGCGGAGCTGCCATCAGCACACTTCTTTATGGAGTTCCTGATACCGAGAATGGGCCGACGGGCCGATTTGATCGTCCTTCAGAACGGGATCATTTTTGTTGTTGAATACAAGCTCGGCGCGCACCGGTTTGATCGCTCGAGCATGGACCAGGTCTATGGCTATGGGCTTGATCTGAAGCACTTCCATGAAACCAGCCACAAACCTCGGATCGTGCCCATTCTGGTCGCCACCGAAGCCCCGGGCGGCTTGGAACAGTCATTCATATGGGATGACGATGACCTCGCCCGTCCTTTGCGCGTCAATACTAGGGAACTTGCGTTGGCGATTAACCGCGTGCCGGATGTGCGAAGCAACCCCGATCGATCCAGCGCAATGGATTGCCGGTCGCTACCACCCGACACCGACGATAGTTGAGGCGGCCCAAGCCCTCTATCGAGGCAACGATGTCGAGGAGATTTCTCGTTCCGAGGCAGGCACCGAGAACCTGACCCGTACCAGGGACTATGTAGCCAATGCCATCGACATGGCAAAGCTGCAGAGGAGGAAAATCATCTGTTTCATCACTGGGGTGCCCGGGTCGGGCAAGACGCTGGCCGGGCTCAATCTGGCCACCGCGCGCCAGCGGGCCCATAGCGAGGAGCATGCAGTCTTCCTCTCCGGAAATGGCCCATTGGTCGCCGTGCTGCGTGAAGCGTTAGCGCTCGACGCTGTCGAAAGGGAGCGTGAAGCTGGCAGGGTCCCCTCCAAAGCCAAGGAATACCGTCGCGCATCGGCCTTCATCCAGAACATCCATCATTTCCGGGATGATGCGCTCGCCTCTGACGCCGCCCCGGATGAAAAAGTCGCCATATTCGATGAGGCTCAGCGTGCGTGGGACGTTGATCAAACTTCGAAGTTCATGCAGCAAAAGCGTGGGCAGCCCGGATTTTCGATGTCGGAGCCCGAGTTCTTGCTCAGCATCATGGATCGTCACGTAGATTGGTGCGCGATCATCTGCCTGGTGGGTGGAGGCCAAGAGATCAATACGGGCGAGGCTGGCGTTGAGGAATGGCTGCGGGCGCTCGAGCGGTCGTTTGCCCATTGGGAAGTGCATGCGCCCGAGTTGCGGTCGCGCCGCTCTGAACTGCAACATTTCAAGACCGTGCCCGACCTCCATCTAGCGACATCTATCCGCTCGTTTCGGGCCGAAAAACTGTCGGACTTCGTTGGGCACCTAATTGACGGCGATGCCGATGCCGCCGCCCGAGTTTATCAGGATCTATCTAACTATCCCCTTCTTATAACCCGTAATCTTGCGAACGCGCGTAAATGGCTGCGCGAACGTCGGCGCGGCAATGAACGTGCAGGCCTTCTGGCCTCATCGAACGCCGCTCGGTTGAAACCTCACGGGATCTTCGTCAAAGCCAAGATCGAGCCCGAAAAGTGGTTCTTGGCTTCTTCTGACGACGTGCGCTCTGCCGATGCGTTAGAGGATGCGGGAACGGAATTCGACGTTCAAGGACTCGAACTCGATTGGGCATGCCTATGTTGGGACGCCAATTTTCGGCGCGCTGATAATGTATGGCATGCGCTACAATTTAAAGGAACGCGATGGCAAGCTGTAAATGAGGTTACACGGCAGGCATATGTGGCCAATTCGTATCGCGTACTCCTAACCAGGGCACGCCAGGGTCTTATTGTATTTGTGCCCGAAGGAGACGCGGAAGATACAACTCGTCCGGCCCATGTGTATGATGGAATCCATCGGTTCCTGCGGGAATGCGGATTTCAGAAACCTCAAGATTGATTGAGATCGCATCCTGGCCGCGTCCTTAACGGCGGCTCATTGGACGAGGTCGTTACACCGACTGCCGGCCCGACCGTGCTTAAGGAAAATTTTCCCAATTATCCCTTTGACAAAGTACCCGCTTTTACCGGCGGCGATGTTCTGCTCTGTGTCCTTCGTCCAGCGGCAGGGGCGCGGGTCGTCGTTGGCCTCGCGCTCGATCGACGATGCGGCTGTAGCTCGCCGATACGCGGAGACACCACGTTAGAGCCGCCGCTAGGTGAGCTTGGCATAGAAACCCTCTATCTCTTTTAGCCTCTATTCTTTCTTTCTTTTTTTATTTTTTTTCCATCTTTTTTTCCTCTCCATCCTTTCTCTTTCCTTTTTTTTCTTTTTCTTTTCATAGTTGTCGGCGATGGCGTGGACAGTTTGACAGCCGGGACACTTGCCTCGATGCCCTCGATTGACCGAATGAACTCCTGATACCGGTTGCCCTGCATGCAGCGCCCGATCACCGTGCCGTGCAGCAAGTTGAAGGCTTCGAACAAGGTCGTGCTGCCGTTCGCTTGTAGTCATTCGCCATTTTGCCTCAGCGACCCATCTTCATGGGCAGGCCTCGCTGAAGCGAAACTGTCGCCTGTATCTGGCTCTGTTCTTCTATCCACCGCCCAAGGGTCTTTGCAAGCGGATGGACGTATTGCCCGACAATGTCCCTTAGCTTGCTGGCGGACTGGCTGTCGTTGAACAACTTGAACTGGTACAGCCGATGCGGCCTCAGGCTATGCCGCCGTCTGATGCGCTGCACAGAATCACACTGATGCCGCTCTCCTGGGCCATTGCGGCGTCAGTCCAGTGTGTGGTCTGGGCTGGCTGATCGTCCAGTGCGCCAGCGATAACGCGTTGCTCGATTGCTCCAGCCGGGGCAGATGCGAGACAGTCATTTCTTGTCTCTTAGCAGATCTTAGAAGCCGTCTTTCTTTAATCTTTCCTGTCACAGTTAGACAGCCGTCTTGCTGGAGCCTGTGCGGCGCATTATCTCCGCTGTGTCGCATCCATTCTCCTTCATCAGCTCTATATATTATCGCCAAACATTCTTCTGTGGCTCGTTCCTATTTGCCACGATCTCCGTAAACGCTTTCTATCAGTGGAGCTAATCTCGACGATGACAATTGGGCGCACGCTATAAATTTGTATTCGCGCACAGCGTCAGAGAATCTCTATTTAGTTTTTTCTTTTAGATTTTATTCTTTATCAGCAGATATAGTAAATAGAAAAAATTTTTGGCGCGTGCGTGTTTCTTTAGTTTTAGAAGTTTTGATAGCTTAAAGTCCTAGTCAAATCTTAAAGCGAACGAGCAAGTCGTCGTGTGAGCAGCAAGACTGAAGCGGCATAGAGTAAGGCTGTTTCCAACTCGAGCGTTCCTTCGAAGTCCTTGGCGAGGCGGCAGTTGCGCCCGAGCCAGGCCAGGAAGCGTTCGACCACCCAGCGCCGGAGATGCACGGCAAAGCCGATTTGGCGAGCATGCTTGCGCACGATCTCGACGATGATTCTGGTCGCGGTCGCCACTCTGTCGGCGGCATAGGCGCTATCGGCGAAAACACGCTCGATGAAGGGGTACAGCGCGCGCGAAGCCTGCAAAAACTGAATGGGTCATCGCGATCCTGGACCGAGGCCGCATGTACCTGGAGTATCAACGCTCGGCCATCGGTATCGAACATGGCTTCACGTTTGCGCCCGTTGATCTTCTTGCCGGCGTCATAGCCCCGAGATCCACCGGCTTCCGTGGTTTTGACGCTCTAGCTGTCGATAATCGCCGCACTGGGGCTGGATTCGCGGCCGACACGTTCGCGATCCAGCATCACCAAGTGGTGGTTCAGATTCTCCCAGGTTCCGTCATCGCGAAATCGGGTGAACCAGCGATAGGCCGTCTGATGCGGCGGGAAATGCTCCGGCAGCATGCGCCAAGGGCAGCCGCCGCGCAGCACAAAGAACAGCGCGTTCATCAGTTCGCGCATTGGCCACGACCGACGGCGGCCAGTCTCGGCAGGTGGCGGCAGCAGCGGCGCGAGAAGCTGCCATTCTGCATCGGTCAGATCACTTGGGTAGCGCATCGTCCCGGTCTTGCTCTGCCCGGGTCTCGGGGGTCCACATCGAAGACTCCAGGAATGTGAGAGCGCTCAGATTCCATGGAATTATCGGGATTTAATCCCCCTATGTCGGTTTCGAGACAACCTATAATGTGATAGAAGAAAGCAAAGTTTCATTGGTAGAGAAGAAGGATATATATAGACATTTCTCTTCCCCGGATAAAATAGAAACTATATGAAGTCGAATTTTTATAAGAACATAAAGATTATTTTATATAAGTCTATGAGCTGACAGAGAAAAGACATAAGCCAATTAAATTAATAATGTATATTCCTCTGATTTAAAAGAAAATCTGCTTCGGCGGTTTATCCCAGGGCTGTTCAACGCTCTCTTCTTTGGTGGCATGGGCCGGGTGAGTTTGAAATGCCACACACCGACGCAAACCGCCCTGTGATCGCAAATTGGTGGTTCCCACGACGCGGCGCCATCTGACTCTTTGGCGGGCAACTTTCACAGTTGCGGACCGGTTGCCATGGCGTCGTTCAGTCCATTTGTGGACTTGCTGGCCGAAATCGAAGATCCGAGGCGGGCAGAGGGAAAGCTGTATCGATTGCCGGAGGTCGTGCTGTTCGCGATCCTGGCGATCGTCGCTGGCGCCAACTCCTACCGGGCGATCCACAGCTTCATTGATGTTCATCTTGCTCAACTGCGCGATGCGTTCGGCATGAAGTGGCGGAAAGCACCAGCCTACACGACGATCCGCGGTATTCTGCGACAGCTTGACGCTGCCTCGGTCGAGGCTGTGTTCCGCCGCCATGCCGCCATCTTGAATGATGCTGCCGAAATCCAAGGTCGGCGTCATGTGGCGATCGATGGCAAAACCTTGCGGCGCAGCTTCGACAACTTTCTTGATCGCCGCGCAGCGCACATGCTCAGCGCCTTCGCTTCTGACACGGCTCTGGTGCTGGCGCATCTTGATTGTGATGAAAAGTCCAATGAGATCCCAGCCGTGCAGACCCTGCTCGGCTCACTTCCGCTGAGTGACGCGGTGGTGACCGTCGACGCTATGCATTGTCAAAAAAAGCATTCGAGCATGCCGCTGCCGGTAGTGTCCATCTGATCGCTCAAGTCAAAGCCAACCAGCCCGCTCTGCATCACGCTATCGCCGAGCTGTGCAACAAAGTCGCACCGCTCGATATAAACCAAACCACCGACAAGAGGTGTCGATCCCTCGACGAAACCCGCATGGTCGAGGTATTCGCGCCGGGTAACAGCTTGGCCGGCACCGAGTGGGACGGCCATATTAGCGCAGTCATCCGCGTCAATCGCGACATTCTCACTCGCTTCGCCATCACTGGGTTGTGGCGCTCAACCAGCGAAACCGCATTGTTCGTCAGTGACGTCGTGCTGCCTGCCGCTCAATGCGCCAAGGCCATCCGCGACCACTGGAGCATCGAGAACCGCTCTCACTACATCCGCGACGGTAGCTTCGCAGAAGACGCCAGCCGCATCCGATGCAATCCCGGCATCTTTGCACGCTTGCGCTCGTTCGCCGCCAACATCTTGCGCTTCAATGGCGTTCACAATGTCACAGACGGACGCCATCGCATCGCCTTTGGCGGCATCCGCGCCATCCTCGCTATGCGTGTCATATATTGAGCGTTGAACAGCCCTGGGCGAAGTAAGTACTGTCACCTTTAATCCGATCCTGTGCTAGTTCGAATAGTATGAGAACTTTGATTTGACTCAAGGAATGAAGCCGAGCAGCCGGAGCCGAAGTAGTCGGCCAGCGGTATGTTCATGATCTTCGACCGTATAACTGTCATATCCGCAGCGACCGCTATCCAAGCCTCTGAACGGTCGAGTCCTGCAAAGGGAGCGTATCGAGCGTTGTCGCTCAACAGGAGAAGCGTGGCAGTCACGAGGCTATAATTGCGTTCATAAGATGTTGTTAGTTAATTATGGAAGCTGTTCTTTCCGCAGGTAACGACCTACTTAGTTGTCTCTATCTGTATATATATCCCAATAGTTCTTAATATAGTTTTTCGTGTTTTATCTTATGTAAGTAGTGTAGATCTTTCTTTTAGCTTTTCTTTTTTTCTCATACTAGCATATCTGCTAACTGTTGCAAGCGGTGTGCTACCGGTTCGGTGACTCACTGTCGTTATTTCGTTCTCTGCATTCGCGTCTATAGTAAAGTCCCTTATTGTACTTTATAGAAGATAGCATACTGTGTTATCGTTAGTGCAACAGCCAAAGTACTTGCTTGCTCCTTCAAGGACTTTTCACGCGCCAGTCGCAGGCTGGCGAGGTAGAAACAGCCTCAACCAGAGCCACGGTTATCTTATCTATGCTTCCTACAGTTCTTATCGTATTATCAGACTGCATTTCCTAGTTACTCATTCCATGTTATCTGTAGATATACTATAGCAGATTAAGCACCGTTTCTAAATCTCCACGGCCGCCACCAAAGCGCGGAGCGATCAGAAACGAAGCGACATGAGCGGTGGCTAAAAAGAATACTGACGATTAGAGTCCTCCTTAATTGTCATGTATATAAAGGTCTAAGTATCTATCTACCGTCACTCACTAAAATAGAATATAACTAAATAGCTCCAAACTTCATCGATCAAATCACCGTGGTACTTGTCGTCCAACCAAATAGACAATTGTGCTCTTAAAGTCTGTCCGGAAAGTTCATACCGGATTGCAGAGCTTTCGCAGCATCAGGCGGATTGATGCAAGCTGCAGAAATGCCCGCGCATTGCGGCTGAGGCTTTCGAAGTCCTTGGCGAGGCGACGGCAACGATTGAGCCACGCCAAGGTGCGCTCGACGACCCAGCGCATTGGTAGGACTACGAAGCCGCTCGCCTGGTCGGAACGTTTCACGATCTCGACCGAGAGGTGTGGCAGAACCTCGGCTACTGCCGTGGCGAACTGCGGTCCCTGATAGCCGGCATCGGCAAACAGCTTTGCCAGGAAGGGATACATCCCGAACAAGTCGAGAGCAGCAGAACCCCGCCATCACGATCCTGGATATCCGCTGGATGCACCACCGCGTGCAGCAACAGCCCTACCGTGTCGACCAGGATATGCCGCTTCTTGCCTCTGATCTTCTTACCCGCGTCATACCCGGGCAGATCGATACAGGCCCCCCCTTTTCCACGCTTTTCACGCTCTGGCTGTCGATCACGCAGGCGGTCGGACTGGCTTCCCGCCCCATCGCCTCGCGGCATTGCACATAGAGAGCGTCGTGGATCATCTCGATCGTGCCGTCGTAGTTCCAGCGGGTGAGGTAGTCGTGCACCGTACTCCTTGGCGGCAGGTCCTTGGGGATATATCGCCACTGGCAGCCGGTGCTCAGCACATACATCACGCCGTTCACCACCTGTCGCATCACCACCTCTCGCCTGCGGCCGCCGCGTTTGGCCGGCGGTATCAGTGGCTCGATAAGTGACCATTCTTCATCGGTCAGATCACTTGGATAGCGCAACTTGTCTCGGTCGTAACGGGGGCGGTTCTTGGTCGTCCACATCTGGCACCTCGCGAAGCGGCGCCGCACAGAAAATCACAGATAGTTCGAGCCGCTCAACCCCCGCCCCTTAACCAATTCAAATAACTCGCAAAGCTTCCGGACGGACACTAATTAGCCAGACCTAGCGTACAGCCCAACTGACACACCCGACCGACGCGCTGGCGCAAAAGCAGGTCTATTAAGAGGCTGACCCGGAACGACTTAAGAACGATAGTGTGAGTCGCTTCAAGCGGTTGCGGTCTGCCGTGCTCCGACGGTGCTTTGCCAAAGCATCAGTACGCAGAGAGGTTGCGTGATTTCAGCGGCTGCGATTCTCTCGTGTTTGCGAAGACACCGAGGAGCACGCCGTGGCCTGGACTGAAATCACGCGAGGGCAGTATCAGCGCGATCATCTGCGCTATGCAAGCGACACCACCGACGAAGAGTGGAAGGTGATTGCGCCGCATTTGCCGCCGCCGGCCGATTGCGGACGCACGCGCGAGACCGACCTGCGCGAGGTCGTCAACTCGATCTTTTACATCGCGCAGACCGGCTGCCAATGGCGGCTACTGCCCAAGGACTTCCCGCCCTACACCACGGTGCAGCGGTATTTCTATGCGTGGCGCGACAGCGGCGTGTGGCAGACCATCAATCATGTGCTGCTGATGGACGTCCGCGAAGCCGCCGGACGCGAGGCAAGTCCGACCGCCGGCGTGATCGACAGCCAATCGGTCAAGACGACCAAATCCGGTGGTCCGCGCGGCTATGCGGCCGAGAAGATGATCAAGGGCCGCAAGCGGCATATCCTGACAGACACCATCGGCCTGCCCGTCGCGATGATCGTGCATCCGGCGAACGTGCAGGACCGTGACGGCGCGCCCGCTCTGCTGGAAAGCGCACGCGGTCTGGTGCCGTGGCTGCGCCACGTGTTCGCCGATGCCGGCTACGCGGGCGATAAGCTGAGGGACGCGCTCAAAGACCACGGCGAATGGACGATCGAGATCGTCAAGCGGTCGGACGCGGCCCAGGGCTTTGTTTTGCTGCCCCGCCGCTGGGTGGTGGAGCGCACCCTTGCCTGGCTGAACCGCAACCGCCGACTGGCGAAGGATGTCGAGAGAACAATCGAAAGCGCGGTGACTTGGCTCTATATTGCCAGCGTCAAGCTGATGTCGCGCCGCCTGGCTCCCGCTTACCGGTGGATGTAAGGCCGCTTTTGTCAGCTATATCGGTCAGTTTGTGTTCCGATGGTGATTCAAGTCAAACTCTTAGATAAAACATCATCCGTGTCGCGCCCGTGCCCACGGAAGCAATATCGATAGTTTCAGATGCCTCCCGGAGCCAAGAGCTCCAGCCTTTGTAGTTTTCGATGAGACCAGGTAGCCCAAAAGTGAGACTAATGAGACCGACCAGTCTCGCAGGACGAGTGACCCATTGCCAGATGCGCTTAAACCAAGGTCGCATACCGCCCACCATACTCGGACTCCGAAACGTCCGTCACGGGTGGGGAATAGAGAAAAACGCTTGGCTACTGGCCGAACCAGTACCACATGATTTGTTCATAGTGACAGCCGATCCCGTTCCGTGTAGAAGGTGATTCTACACGGCCATGACGGCCATTATCTCCGCCGGATCGGGGCTGCCACCCCTTCCCGCAACTATTCAAATTATCAGGGATCGCGCGCCGACGCTACATGTCGGCCGTTATTCCATGCGTGCTCTCCATCGTAGGAATGTCAGCGCCAGCTGGCGAGGCGTCCTAGGCTTCGTCAGTCCGCCGATAGGTGAGACGCTTTCCGTCCATACCCTTCGCGGCCAGAACGGCGCGCTCTTGGTCGTGGATACCTAGGCGCACACGGTTGTTGTAGCGAAAGGTGAACTCGTCCAGGTAGCGCTGTAGGTGCTGCTCGCCGCAGTGCTGATAGACGCCCGTCCATGCCTCGCTTGAACACGCCAAAGAAGCCTTCTACGGAGTTCGTGGTCACGTCGCCACGGGCGTATTCCTTCGCGCCATGATTGACCGTCTCGTGCGTCGCGAACTCGGCTCCCAAGCGTGTCGCTACAAACGGCTTTCGTCAGTATGCAGACGTGATTGGCGCGAGGCATTGCGGACCACGAAGTCTCGCAAGTTTTTGGCGTTTACCGTGTTCATGTGTGTGGCGCGCACCTCACCACCACGCTCTACCAGCGCGACGATCGGACGCTTCTCAGCACCACCACCCTTGCCACGCTTGGTCGGCTTGCGGATGCGGCCACGGGATAGCTTGGCGGGCGTCTCGCGCTTGCCGTGGTAGGCTTCGTCGGCTTCCACGATCTTGCCCTCTCCACCGAGCGGAACGGGGTTCTCGTCGCGCATGGCCTCGCGGATGCGGTGGCACATGAACCAAGCGGACTTGTAGCCAATGTTCAGCATACGATGGAGTTGGTGAGCCGATATCCCCTTCTTGCTGGCCGTAACCAGCCGGATCGCCAGCACCCATTTGTTCAGTGCGATATGGCTGCTTTCCATGACGGAGCCGGTCAGGACCGTGAATTGGCCCCGGCAGTCAGGGCAATGAAATAGGCCAGGACGATGGGCGTTGCCGCCCATGCGTGCCACGGCTGACTGATCCACAATGCGGACAGGACGGACCATTCGGCCAGCGAGCGGCCTCAAGCCAATCGCGGGCCTTGTCGGCATCGTGGAATTCTGCGGCGGTCAGATCGACGGTCATAGGAATTCGGTCCGATTGTCTCTAAGGCATTGATCTGCCTATAAACAGGACCTTAGCCTACCCCGCTTGCTTTGTCAAAGGGATAATTGGGAAAATTTTCCTTGACAAAGTCCCGCTTTTAGTGTTCTCCTTGTGTTTATGTCTACCGACACCCTAAGCCCCTCTCCACCCGCTGACCCCTATCTGCCCCGGGCCGACCCCGCCATGCCTGCCGCCCTCGGCCGCGTCCTCCTCCTCGTCCGCAAACTCATCGACTACGGCAAGCAACTCGCCAGCACGGTTCAACAGCGCGCCGCGGTCCCAGGCTTCGCCCTGTTCGCCAGCCCCTTTGGCACCACCGACCTCGCGGTCATCCTCGCCTGCATCACCAGCGGCCTGCGCCGGGCGGCGACGCTCGAAGTCCGGCTTTGCCGGTGCGCCGCACGCGGCCAGGACCTTACGCCGGCGCCGATTCGCCTGCCCGTCGCAAGCGGGCCGCGCCCCGTGCGGCAGGTCGCGCCGCCCGACCCCCAGCCAGCGGACCCCACCAAAGACCCACGTCTCGCGCACCTCCCCACGGAAGAGCAAATCGCCGCCGAGGTGCGCCGCCGCCCCGTGGGCGCCGTCATCGTCGATATCTGCCGAGACCTCGGCATCGCGCCCGGCGATCTCGACCGGGCGTTCTGGGACGAGATCAGCCACGCCATCATTATGTATGGCGGCAGCCTCGCCGGCTTCTTCACGAACCTGCACAAGCAGCTGTTCGCCTGTTTCTCCGGCGAGCATCCCGGCCGTGCGGACCCCGGATGGCCCGCGGCACCGCCGCGAGTGTCGGCACCCGCCACCGGCCCGCCGTGAAGCAAAGAATTTCAACGCAAATATAAGCAGATGTACGCGGATGCACGCAGATGAGTGGTGTGCCGCACCGTCACCTGTGCCTACGGCCATGTAGCTGGTCATTGGCGCTGACGCGCCAAACGCGCGCAGTCCTATCTGCGTGAATTTGCGTGCATCTGCGTTTGAATTCTTCGTCTGCGTCCAGGCTGGGCCTGACCAGGGGGCTCGCCGTGACGCGGCAGCTACGCCCCAACTGTAGCAGAAGTCGGGATGGTCACCTTCAGGGTGGCCCTGCGGACCCGCTCCGTCGGCGTGTCCACCAGGACAAGATCGAACCGCTTCATCATCTCCGCCGCAAGGTCTTTCGCCGCATCCCATTGCGACCCCGTTCCCGCCATCGCGAGCCGGTACAGCGCGGGGACCTCGCGGCGATAGTCCTGATCGCGCGCTTGCAGCCGGCGCTGTCGCAGATCGCCCTGGAACTGCTCGCGCAGAAAGCCATAGGCGGGAAGCTCGCTGAGCAGGACGGTGATCATGTCCTCGGCCTGTGTCGGCTCGAACTCGACCAGATCCTTGATCGCCTTGCGCGCACTTTCGAGGCCGAGGAACTGCATGTAGATGACGCTGCAGATTGCACGGTGCCAATCATCGTGGTGGTCGCCGTCCGTGAGCGGCTTGATGTCGGCAAGCTTGCGCAACGTATCGCGCATCACCTTCATGTAGGTGTAGAAGGCAGTGACGTGTTTGACAACGTCGGCTTCCAGCGCCTGCAGATCCTTCACCGATGCATCGAACACCGGAAAATAGCTTTCCTGCGAGCTGAATCGACTGCCGTCGGTCGGCGCGTCGCCATCGACCACATGCGGCCGTACCGCATGTGGACCGGCCTCGAAGAGTTCGACATAGCGCGGCACCATATCGACCACCGCGCCGACGCGGCACAGCGTGGCGATTTCGCAGGCGAACAGATCGACCACGCCGAGCCGCGCACTGCCGGTCTGATAGGTCCACGCAAGCACGCCGCCGCCGAGGATGCAGATCGCGCCAACGAACGGCCCGCTGGCGACGATTGCGCCGAATGCCTGCCGTACCCAGGGCCACGCGCTGTCGTTCGCGTGCAGTTCCTTCCAATTGCTGACCACCTGATATTCAAAGCAGAACGCCACGGCGGCAATGACGCCGACGACCATCATGATGACGGTGACCGAGAAGATCAGCCGCAGGTCGGCAACGTGGCGCGAACGGCCAAGCCGCTCGAACGTCGAGGACTCCTTGCCGCTGCGAAGCTGGCGCAGAATGGCAAATGGCGACAGCACGGACATTACACCCATGATCCCCACCCTATGGACGGCCACGACACCATAACTTTCGTGTCGCACGCTATGAACCACGTCACCGACGCCGTGGATTTGTCACTCCCTCGATTTCGCGCTCGGCGGCGGCGGCATCGTCGCGGACCAGACGCCATAGCGCGGTCTCGATTGCCTGCAGATCCGGATCGGCCGCGCCCCGACCCGCAAGCGGCCGATCGATGCGCTGGATCGACCGCACGCGCCCTGGCCGTCGCGACAGCACGATGATCTGCTGGCCCAGCCGTACCGCCTCGGCCAGGTTGTGCGTGACATAGATCGTGGTGGTTCCGGCGCGTTCGATCAGCGCGGCGAATTCGTCCAGCAGCAGATCGCGTGTCTGAGCGTCGAGCGATGACAGCGGTTCGTCCATCAGCAGGCACGCCGGCCGGACGGCAAGTGCGCGCGCGATACCAACCCGCTGGCGCATGCCGCCGGAAAGTTGCCGCGGCCAGGCCCCGGCGAATTCAGCGAGGCCGGTCAATGCCAGCACCTCCGCCACGCGCGCGGCGCGTTCGGCGCGCGGCAGACGATCCTCCAGCACCAACGCTATATTACCCGCGACCGTGCGCCATGGCAGCAGCGCGAAGTCCTGGAACACATAGGTGAACGGGTTCAGGCAGTCATCGGCGACGTCACCCTCACAGCGCACCTCGCCGGAGAGCGGCGCCAGCAGACCACCCATAATGCCGAGCAGTGTCGATTTGCCGCATCCCGAAGGACCGACAAGCACCATCACCTCACCGGGTTCGGCAACCAGATCGATATCCTCCAGCACGGCAAGGTCGCCATAGGCGTGTCGCACGCCACGCAGAACCAGCCGCAGGCCGGCACTCATCGTGTCGGCAGGAAGCGCGTGTCGATCACCGATTGCGGATCGGCGTCGCCCTTCACCAGATCCTGCGCCTTGAACCATTTGAGCTGTGCGATCACGTCGGCCACATCGAGCGCCGCACCCTCGTCATAATAGCCCACACCGCTGATGATCTTGTCGCGCGCATTCGGATCGCCGGTGAAGACGTATTTGGAAATCAGCGGGATTACTGCGTCGGTCGTGGCATCAATGATCGGACGGCCCTCCGGATCCAGCCGCAGGAACGCCGCGCGATAATCCGCCACACCCTTCTGATATGCGCGCGCGAAACGCTTCAACACATCGGCGTGCTGTGCGATCATCGGCACCGTGGTGAACACGGCGGTGATCTGATACGGCACGATATCGCCCGCCCAGCCGATGATGTGCACCTGTCCGCCCGCCGCCAGCGGCTTCGCCATCGAGGCGATCGCGATCGTCGCGTCCACCTGGTCGCTGCCAACCGCCGCGACCATGTTGGCGATCTGCTGCACCGGCCGCAGCGTCACGCTGGCGGCATCGAAATGTTCGGCCTCGGCGATGCGGCCAAGCATGTAGTGGAATGATGAGCCGTATTGCGTGATGGCGAAGCTGCGGCCTGCAAGTTTGTCCGGCGAGGTCAGGCCTGCCGCGAACGCCTTGTTGGAAACCAGGATCGCGGACCCCTCGTAGCCGCGTTGTTCGTGCAGGCCGCCGCCGATCACCTTCAGCGCGCCCTTCTCGGCGAGGTTGAAGAACCCGCCGGTCAGCGCGGTCACGCCGACATCGATGTCGCCGGAGACGGCCGCCGCGGCGATCGGCTGCGCGGCCTCAAAGAAGCGGAAGGTCAGGTCGATGCCTTCGTCACGGAAATAGCCGCGCTCCTGCGCAATGTAGAACGGCGCGGGAGAGAGCGTGTGAAGAAGGCCCAGACGCACCGGGTCGGCAGCATGCGCGGTTGCAATAAGAAGCAAGCTCACCACAATGACACGAAGACACGAAGTCAACCACCGTCCTTCGTGTCTTCGCGTCTTTGTGGTGAACCTATCTTTTCTGCCCATGCGCCGCACCCTACCGGCGCAAAGGCAGCGTGCCGAGCAGACCAACCACCGCGCCACCCATAATGTAGAAAGCCGGCACCATGTTGGATCCGGTAAGGGCGATCAGCGACGTGATCGTGAATGCGGCCGTGCCGCCGAACACCGACACGGCGATGTTGTCCGCCAGGCCAAGCCCCGTTGCAAGCGTCCGATTAGGAAACATGTCTCCGATTCCGCTGAGGATCGGCCCCTGATACATCGCGATCACCACGCCGAACACAAGCTGATAGATTAGCAATGTCGCGAGGCTCGGCGATGCGTTGACCAGGGCAAACATCGGCCAGGCCAGCACGAACAGCAGCACCGGTGCGGCGCGCAGGAACCATCGCGGGCCCAGATTATCGACGAAGTGTCCGAACACGGGGATCAGAACGCCGGCCGTGACGGTACCCACCATCGTCGCGGTGAAACCGGCGGATTGCGGCAAATGCAGCGCCCGCACGGCATAGACCGGCGTATAGATCAGCAGCGTGTAGGTGCAGATGGTGGAGAGCGTGATCAACGCGCCCGACGCAAACGCCTCCATCGGATGTTTGGTGACGACATCGCGAAACGGCGTGCCGGTGGGTTCGTGCGTCTGCCGATGCGCGGGCGGATCGGCGATGCGCGTGCGCAACACGTAGCCGACCGGGCCGATCAGCAACCCGAGCAGGAACGGCACGCGCCAGCCCCACGTCTCCAGCGCTTCGGGACTGAACCCGCGCGAGACGATAGTGCCGACAGCCGAGCCCAGTGCGATGAACAGACTGGAGGAGGCATAGACCCAGCTTACGTAATAGCCGGTACGACCCTCGGGGGCGTATTCGCGCATGAAGGCCGTGGCGTTGCCCATTTCGCCGCCGGTGGAGAACCCCTGCATCAGCCGCGCAACCATCAGCAGGATCGGCGCGGCAAGGCCGATCTGCGCGAAGGTCGGCAAGAGCGCGATCATCGCGGTGCCGATGCACATCAGCATGATGGTGAGCGAGAGTGCCGCCTTGCGCCCGTTCCGGTCGGAGTAGGCACCCAGCACGGCGGCACCGAGCGGGCGCATGAAGAACCCGACGGCAAACGTGCCGAGCGACAGCAGCAGCGAGGTCAAAGCATTCGCGGTGGGGAAATACAGCTTCGCAATGATTGAGGCGAACACGCCGTACAACATGAAGTTGTACCACTCGAGCCCGTTGCCGATGACCGCGGCCATGACGGCACGAGGACCGGTCGCAGATATGGTCCCGCCGACCGCAACCTGCTGCTGCACGGCTGCCTCCCCTTACACGGTCACCTGCATTTCGCCCAGATACGCCTCGCGGATCAGCGGGTTCTTCCGCAGTTCTGCCGCGGTGCCGGACAGCACCACCTGCCCGGTCTGCAGCACATAGGCCCGATGCGCGATGGACAGCGCCATATTGGCATTCTGCTCCACCATGAAGATCGTCATGCCCTGCCGGTTGATTTCCTGGATGATGTCGAACACCTGCTCGACCAGGTTCGGCGACAGACCCATCGACGGCTCGTCCATGCACAGCAGCTTGGGGCGCGCCATCAGCGCGCGTCCCATCGCCACCATCTGCTGCTCCCCGCCGGACAACGTGCCGGAGATCTGACTGCGGCGCTCCTTCACGCGCGGAAACAGCGCATAGACACGCTCCAGGTCCTGGTCGAATTCAGGGCCGCGCTTGCGCAGGTACGCGCCCATCTCCAGGTTTTCGAAAACGGTCATGCGCGGGAACAGCCGGCGCGCCTCCAGCACCGGTGCGATGCCGCGCCGCACGCGTTCGGCCGTCGGCATGCGCTCGATCGCTTCGCCCTGATAGATCACGGTTCCACGCGTCGGGCGCACCACGCCCATGATGGTCTTCATCGTGGTGGACTTGCCGGACGCGTTTCCCCCGAGCAGCGAAACGATCTCGCCTTCGCCGATCGAGTAGTTCACCTGTTTCAGGACGTGCAGGTCGCCGTAGTAGGTGTCGACGTCCTTGAACTCAAGCAACATGCGCCGTCCCCACACCCGCCATGGACGCCTGCGCATTGCGACCAAGATACGCGCGCAGCACCTCCTCGTCTCGTCGCACTTCGTCCGGCTTGCCGTGCGCGATCACCTCGCCATGGTCGAGCACATAGACGGTGTCGGCCAGCGTGGTCACCACATCCAGCTTGTGTTCGATCAGCAGCACCGTCAGTCCAAGTCCGTTCAAACTCTTGATCTGCTCTGCAAGTTCCAAAGTCTCCGCCGGGTTCATCCCCGCGGTCGGCTCATCGAGCAGCAGGATGCGCGGACGCGATGCCAACGCGCGCGCGATCTCGATGCGACGGCGATTGGCGTACGACAGCCCGCTCACCATCTGTCCCACGCGCGGCGTCAGCCGGTTGCCGAAAATGGCAAAGATCTCCATCGCCCATTCGCGCGCGCGGACTTCCTCGGCCTTGGTCCCCGGCGGACGGAAGATGGCGGCGATCGTGCCGGTACGCAGTCGCGCGTGCTGGCCGATCAGCGCATTTTCCATCACTGTCAGATTGGCAAACAGCCGCAGGTTCTGGAACGTGCGCGCAATGCCTTTTGCCAGTATCTGATAGTCCGGCAGCCCCATGATCTCTTCGCCGTGGAACCGGATGGAACCCTCCTCCGCCGGCACAAGGCCGGTGATCGCGTTGAACAGCGTTGACTTGCCGGAGCCGTTCGGCCCGATCACCGCCACCACGCCGCCTGTCGGCACCACCAGATCGATCTTGTCCAATGCGGTCAGGCCGCCGAACCGCACCGTCAGGCCGTTCACCTCGAGCGCCGCCGCTCCGGTGCGCACATCGCCGCCCAGTCCGGCAAGCTTGAGACCGGTAAAGCCGCCGCGCCTGATCTCGGCATGCTGCTGGTCGAAACTCAGCGGAGGCTGCGGACGCGTCGCCGGGATCAGTCCCTGACGACGAAACAGCATCATGCCAACCAGGATCAGGCCAAAGATCAACTCGATCGATGGAACGAGATCGATCCGCTGCAGCATGCCGCTGTCGACCAGCCGCCCCAGCGCATGCAGCCATTCGGACAGGTCCTGCAGCCACCAGGACTGCAGCAACTGAAGGATGAACGCGCCCAGCACCACGCCCCACACGCTGCCGATGCCACCGAACACGATCATCACCAGGATCATGACCGATACTGGAAACCCGAACATTTCCGGTGTCGCGGTCTGCAACTTGGCGACATAGAACACGCCCGTCATGCCGCCGAATGCGGCGCCGATCGCAAACGCCAGCAGCTTGAATTTGGTCCGGTCGACGCCCATCGTGCCGGCCGCGATCTCGTCCTCGCGGATCGCCATCCACGCGCGGCCGATGCGGGAATCACGCAATCGGATGCTGACGAAGACCAGCAGCGCGACCATCCCGATCGCAACGTAGTAATACGGCCGTGCATCGACGCCGAAGCTCCAGCCGAACAGACGAGGCGCGGCGACGCCGTTCAACCCCGCGGCGCCATTCGTCAGGTCCGACCAGTTGCGCACGACGATCGGCACGATCTCGCCGAAGCCCAGCGTCACGATGGCCAGGTAATCGCCGCGCAACCGCAGCGTCGGCGCGCCGAACAGGATGCCGAAGAACGCCGCCAGGCCCGCGGCCAACGGCAGGCCGAGCCAGAACGACAGGGTGAAGTGCACCACGCTGCCGTCGCCTGTCTCGCCCGGCATCTTGGCGACCAGGCCAAGGAAGTGGAACGGCTCCCAGAACGCGCTCCACTCAGGTTGCAACTGGAACGCGGTCAGGATGCCGTAGGTGTAGGCACCGATGGCGAAGAATGCGGCATAGCCCAGGTCGAGCAGGCCCGCGAAGCCGACGACGATGTTCAGCCCCAGCGCCAGTGTGGCGTAGGCGGCCGCATTGGCCATGCTGTCCACGTCGGCGTCGTTGTCATGCAGGAACGGGAATGCCAGTGCGGCCGCGGTCAGCAGCAGCAGCCCAAGCCGGCGCCGCTTCGCTTCGGGGATGCGGGTGAACGGTCGCGCCAGAACCGAGACGGCGGCGGAAGCGGTGGCGTTCATGCGCGGCGCTCTCTCATGATTTGCCCACCTTACGATTTATTGGGCGCAATCCGCCCGAACAGACCGGCCGGCTTGAATACCAGCACCAGCACAAGGATCGAGAAGATGATCACGTCGGTCCAGGCGGTGGCGATGAACTGGCCGCCCATCGCCTCGATCAGGCCGATCAGCACGCCGCCCACCATGGCACCCGGCACGTTGCCGATGCCGCCCAGCACGGCCGCGGTAAAGGCGCGCAGACCCGCAGTGAAGCCGATGATGAAGCTGGTGAAGTTGTAATAGAGCCCGAAGATCAGGCCGCCCGCGCCGGCCAGCGCGGAGCCGAGGAAGAAGGCCATCATGATGACCTTGTCCACCTCGACGCCCATCATGCGAGCGGCCTCTGCGTCCTGTGCCGTCGCCCGCATTGCCTTGCCCATGCGGGAGCGCTGCACGAACATATACAGGATCCCCATCAGCAGCAGCGCGATCGCCCAGATCAGCACGACGCGAAAGTCCAGCGTGGCTCCGCCGATCTGCCAGCGGATCGTCGGCAACGGATTGGGGAAGTTCTTCGAATCCGCGCCGACGGTCAGCAGGATCACGTTGAACAGAATGTAGGAGACGCCGATCGAGGTGATCATCGCGGCTGGCCCTTTGACGTTGCGCAAGGGACGCAGGGTTATCCGCTCGACCACGACGCCGAGACCGCCGCAGAACGCCATGGTGATCAGGAACGTCGCCAACAGGACGCCGGCAAGCGGCAGGCCGGTCAGGATCACCTCCTGACCGGACAGCCCGAACCCCTGGAGCACGAACAGGGCGACGAACGAGCCGACCATGAAGACGTTGAAGTGCGAGAAGTTGATCAGTTCGAGGATGCCGTAAACCAACGTGAACCCGAGTGCGAGCAGCGCGTACATCGCCCCCAGGCTCAGACCGTTGATGGTCTGCTGCAGCAGGAGATCGAAGGTTGTCATTGTGCGCGATGTCTCAGGACCGCGACAGCGGCGGCGACTGCGCTTACGGCCACGTGGCGCGTCGGCATTTGGTGGTCTCCCAGTTTGTCCCGGCTTTCCGGATTGGCGGCGAGACAAGCAAGCCGCGTGCCTGTTGTGGCGCAAGCGCCGCCTGACGACAAACCCCTCCCCCGCGATGCGGGGAAGGGATCGATTGGAGCATCAGCAGGCCCGTAGTGTCAGGACTGCGGGGCCACGTCGATGTACTTGTATTGCGCGGACACGTCGGTCAGCGACTTCGAGGTGTCCTTCTTGATCTGGAACACGCTGACGGTGCGATCCGCCAGGTCGCCGTTCTCGTCGAACGACACGACGCCCTGGATCGTCGGCACCTTGGCGGTCTGGATGGCGTCGCGCACGGCATCGCGCGTTACCGGCTTGCCGGCGGCTGCCACGCGCTTGACCGCGTCCAGGATGACCAGCGATGCGTCATAGGCGGTGATCGTGTAGTCGTCCGGCGAATCATTGAACCGAGCCTTGAAGGCCTGAATGAACTGCGCGGCCTTGGTGTCCTCCACCAGATGCGGCGCGGCGATCGACGTGTACCAGCCCTCGACCGCCGGGAAGCCGGCGCCGCTCAGCAGGTCGGAACTGGTCATGCCGTCCGGTCCGCCCTTGATGAGGTTCGGGATGATGTCATAGGCCTGCTTGGCGAGCTTCACACCGGCCTGGGTCACGCCGCCGTAATAGATCGCCTCCGGGCTCAGCGACTTGATCTTGGTCAGGATCGCCGTGTAATCGGCAGCCTTCGGATCCAGCCGATCGCGCCCGGCCACCTTGATCCCCTTCGCCTCGGCCTGCTTCTGAAACGAATCTGCCACGCCGACGCCGAAGGCGCCGCTGTCATCCAGCACGTAGACCGACTTCACCTTCAGCTTTTCGGCGAAGAAGTTCGCCATGTTGGGGCCCTGATAGGCGTCGGTCGTGACGGTGCGGAAATAGATCGGCTTGCCGGCAGGACGATACTGCTCCGCAAACTTTGGGTTGGTGATGTCGGGATTGGTGGATGAAGGCGTGATTGTCGCCAGTCCGCCCTGGCTTAGAATCGGCGTCATCGCCTTGCCGGCGCCGCTCATCTGCGGTCCGATCGCCGCCACGACCTCCTTGTCGGCGACCATCTTGCGCGCGTTGGTCGCCGCCTGCGCCGGATCGTACTGGCCCGCGGTGGCCGTCCCGTCATCCGTCACCAGCAGCTCAAACTTGTAGCCAGGAACGGTATTCCCCTGGTTGGCGGCGTCGAACGCCATGACGATGGCATTTTTCACACGGCCGGCGCCCTGTGAGTCGGCGCCTGTCAGCGAGAGGTCGATGCCGATCTTCACCACCTTGTCGGCGGCGAATGCGGGAACGCCGCCAAGTGCGGCGGCGATGGCGGTGGTGGCGAGAAGTTGGGCGGTGGCCCGGCGGGTCAGCATGTGATGTCTCCCATCTACCAAAAGTGCGCGCGCCATGATTAGGCGACTCCTGGCCGCCGGTCACGCAAGGTCCAATCTGCCAGAGGGGGACGGGATGGGCTAGCGGCGGAACCGAAGATCGACGCCGCGGGCGATCCAGCCGGCCTCGATCGCATCGAGGTCGATGAAACCCGATGGATTGGCACGCGACGGCTGGGTCGCCAGGCCTGGCGCACGCTCACGCCGCCAGATGCCGAGCAGTCGCCGCAACTCGGGCAGCGGATCGGCGCTGTCGTCCACCCGGAGGTCCAGGTCCGGGAAATCCTCGGTCGTGGTCACCACCATCGCGGCCGACTGCCTGCCGCGCCGGTCGCCGCCTGCGGCCTCGCCTGCCTCCATCGCCGCCATCAGCCGTTCCGGCATCGCAAGCTCCGGCTGCGCCTGCCAGGCTGCCAGCGTAGCGGCCACCGTCGGCTCGCCCGCCAGCATGTTGCCGGCGACGCTGATCCCGGGGACGGCGACGCTGCCGCACCATGCGACGCAGTTCTGTCCGGTCCAGGCTGCGGTGCGGCCGTGCCGGTCCACTGCGTGCACCTGGCGGATGCCGCGGCCCGCATCGCCGGCCAGTGCGCCCTCGACGGCCGCTTCGGGCGGCAGGCCGCGGGCCAGCGCGTCCAGGATCGCCGGCGCGAGATAGCGGTTGGTGAACGACTGCGTGGAGACCGCGCCAACGCCCGCGCGGACGAACGGGCACGAGGCCCCGACCGCAAAGGCCCGCGTGGCGACGGCAACCGCGAAGGCGCCGGTGGCGGCATCGTGCGCGACGATTGACCAGGTCATACGGCGCGCAGCTCCGGGAAATCCTCCTCGCGGAATTCGTTGGCGCCGCGCTCGCCCAACTTCGCTCGCACCTCCTCCTGCTGGCGCAACTCGACGCGACGGATCTTGCCGGCGGTATTCTTCGGCAGTCCTGCGAACTCCAGCCGGCGCACGCGCTTGAACGGCGCCAGCGTCTCGCGCAGATGCTGGAAGATGGACAGAGCGGTCGCGCGGTCCGGTGTGCTGCCTGTGGTCAACGTGACATAGGCCTTCGGCACAGCCATCCGGATCGGATCGGGCGCCGGCACCACCGCGGCTTCCACCACCGCCGGATGCTCGATCAGCGCGCTTTCCAACTCGAACGGACTGATGCGGTAGTCCGCGGCTTTGAACACGTCATCCGCGCGGCCGATATAGGTGTAGTAGCCGTCCGTGCTGCGCGCCGCCACGTCGCCGGTACGATAGGCTGTCGTGCCAAGCGGGGCGAATGAGCCATCGTCGTTCTGGTAACCGCGCATCAGCCCGATCGGCGCGGGATCGAGCGCAATGCAGACCTCGCCCTCTTCCATGTCCTTTTCCTCGAAATCGAGCAACCGGATGCGGTAGCCCGGCGCCTCCTGACCCATCGAGCCCGGGTGCACCGTCTCGCCCGGGAAGCAGCCGATCTGCAGGGTCGTCTCGGTCTGGCCGTACCCCTCGCGCACGGTCATATCCCAGACCTTCTGCACGTGTTCGATGATCTCGGGGTTGAGCGGCTCGCCGGCCGAACAGACCTCGCGCAGCGACGTCTTCCAGGCCTTCATGTCCTCCTGGACGAACATGCGCCACACCGTGGGCGGCGCGCAGATCGTCGTGACGTTGTTCTGCGTGATCGCATCCAGCATGCCGCGCGCATTGAACCGCGGCTGGTTGGCGATGAACACGGTTGCGCCGGCGTTCCAGGGTGCGAAGAAGCAGCTATAGGCATGCTTCGCCCACCCCGGCGAGGAGATGTTCAGATGCATGTCGCCGGGTTGCAGGCCGATCCAGTACATCGATATCAAATGGCCAACCGGGTAGCTTTGATGGCTGTGTTCCACCAGCTTGGGCCGCGACGTGGTGCCGGAGGTGAAGTACAGAAGCATCGGATCGGTCGCGCGCGTTTCGCCACCGGCGAGGAAGCGTGCGTCGCCTTGGAGCAGCGTGTCATAGCCATGCCACCCGGCCGGTGGATCGCCGAGCGCGATGCGGGTCACGGTCGGGTCAAGGCCGGTGAATTTCGGCGCGTCCGCCGCGTTTGCGACCAGGTGCCGGACGCGGCCCCGATCGAACCGGTCTTTCAGGTCGTTCGGCGTCAGCAGCGTGCTGGCTGGGATCACCACCGCGCCAAGCTTCATCGCCGCCAGCATGACCTCCCACAGCGGCACGACATTGCCGAGCATCAGCAGGATGCGCTCGCCCCGCTTCACGCCAAGGGCGCGCAGTCCGTTTGCCAAGCGGTTGGATCGTTCCGAGAGTTCGCCAAAGGTCGCGGTGGCGGCGCCGTCGCCGACGATCTTGAGCGCCTGGCGGTCGGCGTTGTCGCCGCGCGCCAGTTCCGCGTCGAACCAGTCGAGGGCGTAATTGAAAGTGTCCAGCTTCGGCCAGCGGAATTGCGCATGCGCCGTGCGGTAGTCGGTGCGGTGCGCGAACAGGAAATCGCGTGCCGCCTTGAATGCCTCGCCCCCCATCGTCGCCTCCCCTCCAGGTCCACCATAAACTCCCTCTCCGCCCTAGGGGCGGAGAGGGGAATGTGCAGGCACAGGCTCAATCCTCGCCATGACGGGGCAGGTTCGCCAGCCAGCGGAACACGACGGAAAAATCCTTGCCGCCGTCACCCGCATCGACGACCGCCTGGTAGAACGACATGGCGTGGGCGGCGAGCGGCGTGGGCGATCCGGTGGCGTCCGCGGCGGCCTGCGACAGCTTCACATCCTTCAGCATCAGCGCCGCCGTGAAGCCCGCCGCGTAATCGCGATT
Organism: uncultured Alphaproteobacteria bacterium; assembly: GCA_963812475.1. Lineage (GTDB taxonomy): Bacteria > Pseudomonadota > Alphaproteobacteria > Acetobacterales > Acetobacteraceae > JAMXLO01. The sequence continues at coordinate 76,303 of CAWEVI010000046.1, read as the reverse complement.
GGACGGCGCCGCGGGAACCGGCCCCGGCGCGGGGCAATAGCTGGTAAGCGCCCAGGACTGTGCCGATGCGGTAGAGGCAATCCGGAACAGCCTGTCCCAATCGAGACCCAGTTTCTGCGCAAGCAAAAAGCCTTCCGACACGCCGACCATGTTGATGGCGAGCATCATGTTGTTGCAGATCTTGGCCGCCTGCCCTGCCCCCGGCCCGCCGGCATGCACGATGTTCTTGCCCATCGCCTGAAGTAACGGCAGTCCGCGCGCGAACGCCGTCTCACTGCCGCCAACCATGAACGTGAGCGTCGCCGCCGTCGCGCCCCCGACGCCGCCGGACACGGGTGCATCGAGCATCTCCAGCCCGGCGACGCGCGCCGCCTCGGTCACGACCCGCGCGCTTTCCACGTCGATCGTGGAGCAGTCGATCAACAACGGCGTGCCACCCTTCACCGCCTCGATCAGCCCACCCTGATGCAGCCACACGTCGCGCACGTGCTCGCCGGCGGGCAGCATCGTGATGACGACATCCGCGCCGCGCGTCGCTTCCGCCGCACTCGTCGCCGCCTGCCCACCCGCGGCGGTCAGCGCTTGCACCGCGCTCGCATTGATGTCGTAGCCGATGACGCGATGCCCGGCCTTCACCAGATTGGCCGCCATCGGCGCACCCATGTTGCCGAGCCCGATGAAGCCGACCGTCGCCATCACAGCACCTCGAATACGTCGTACACCGGCCCTTCCGGCGGACGCCGTCCGGTGCCCACTGCGATGATGCGGTTGAGCCAATCGTACTTCGTGACGCCGCGGTTTCAAACGCAACCGAGGTGCGAAAGTAGTACTCGGACGGATCGACATTGTCGCCGCGGTTCACCCGCTCCATCACCGCGGCCGGCCCGTGGCGCATGCCGCGATAGGTCATGCCGATCAGCGCCTTGTCATCGGTCGCCAGCACCAGGCGCACATCAAGCGTGGTGGCGCCATCGGGACGCGCGATGATCCAGTCGGCGCCGCCGGGCAGCACGGTGCCGCGCAGTCGCTCGCCCTGGAATGTGCCGCCTGCGACCAGGCCAATGCGGCGGTTGCCGTTCGGCGTCGCGCCGATCGCCTGCATGCCGGAAACCGCGAGGGTCAGCGTCATCAAGTGCAAGGTGCGGATTTCTCCCATGCGAACCCCCTCCGTGTCGTTGCGCCGGATCACACCCGATCCGCCGGTTGGCCGCAAGCGCCGCTCGGCGTAGCATCGGCGTTTGGCCAGTCATAAGGAGAAGCCGCCGCATGCCCGATGAATATCCGCTGCCGTCAGGCGAACTCGCCGGTCTCGGCTTCGCCGCGAAGCCGCTCGATCACCTCGACCGGCTGATCAAGCAGCACATTGAGGAAGGCCGCTATCCGGGTGCGCAGATCGCGCTCGCACGGCATGGCCAGCTCGCAATGTTCCGCACCTATGGCAACGCGAAGTCGGAACCCACCAAGGTGCCCGCGACCAACGACAACCTGTTTCTGCTGTTCAGCCAGACCAAAGTGCTGACCAGTTCAGCGGTTTGGACCCTGGTGGAGGAGGGCAGGCTGTCCTTCATGGACAAGATCGCCGATCACCTCCCGGAATTTGCCGCGCGCGGCAAGGCCGACATCACGCTGCAGCAGGTGATGACGCATCAGGGCGGCTTTCCGTCCAATAACGTGACGAAGGCGACGTGGAACGATCATGCGCGGATGCGCGCCGAGGTGTGCGACTTCGCGTTGGACTGGACGCCTGGATCGAAGCTGCAATACCACGGACAGGCGGCACATCTCGTGCAGGCGATGGTGATCGAGGCGGTCACCGGCCAGGACTATCGCGACGTGATCCGCGACAAGGTGCTGACGCCGCTGGGTCTCGGCAACGACATCATGGTCGGCGTGCCAAAGGAGCAGCAGTCGCGCTGCGCCGACACCTACGCGCCGGAACCGCGCGACAACTCCGCTGAGTTCCGTGCCGCCGGTCTGCCGAGCGGTGGCGGTTTTGCCACGGCCCGCGGCATGACGGCGTTCTATCAAATGCTGCTCGGCAGGGGCCGGCTGGGGAATGTGAGACTGTTCTCACCGCGGCTGATCGCCTACGTGTCGCGCAACCACACCGGCGAACGCCCCGACGAGCAGATGAACGGCATCCCGATGCATCGCGGCCTCGGTCCGCATGTGCGCGGCGAGAGCGACCGCATCCGCGGCCTTGGCACGCTCGGCGCGCCGGCGACGTTCGGGCACGGCGGCGTCGGTTCGTCGTATTCGTGGGCGGACCCGGAAAGCGGCGTGTCGTTCAGCTACCTGACGAACTTCGTGGCACCGGATCCCTGGCATTCGGCGCGGCTGGACCGCGTGGCAAATCTGGTGCACGCAGCGATCGACTGAGGCGGGACGACAATTCCGGCGGGAGGGGTAACACTCCCTCCCGTTACGATCGGCCCCCACTCGGTGGCTGCGGACCAAGACGCCACCCGGCCTCGGCGGCGAAACTCTCGAAGAAATCGTCCTCGTAGGCGCGTTCGGGCGACCTGCGAACCAGTTTGTCAAGCCAATGGGCGTCCTTGCCGACAAGAATGCGCCAACGATCCGCCTTGACGCCATCAAGAATGATCGTTGCCGCCTCCGCGGCAGTGGTGGGAGCGTCTTCGAGGAAACGTCGCGCCCTCTCGATCACCATGGTCTGGATGTCGGCGTCCGACATGGCCGCAACGTCCGCGCCGGCCAAGGCGGCACGCTCGCGCGCCTGTGCGATCTCCGCCGCGGTCAGCGTGTCCGAGTCGTTGCCGCTGTGGATCCTGCGCGAGTTGGCCGCGATCGAGGTGCCGATATGTCCGGGCATGACGACCGAGCATTTGACATGCGGCGCATGCATCCGCAGATCGGTGATCAGCGCTTCGGTGAAACCCTTCACCGCGAACTTCGCCGCACAATAGGCGGTATGCGACACACGCGGCCCAACCGACGCCCAGAAGCCGTTGACGCTGCTGGTGTTGACGATGTGGCCCTCGTCCGCCTGGCGCAGCATCGGCAGAAAAGCGCGCGTGCAGTGATACACGCCGCCCCAGCAGACGTTGAAAGTCTTTTCCCACGCCTCGCGACTGTCGGCGATCATGCTGCCACCGCCGCCAATGCCGGCATTGTTGAACAGCAGATGGATCCTGTCGGTGTCCTGCTGATCGGCGACCTCCTGTTGAAAGCGCTGCACCTGACGTTCGTCGGACACGTCCGCGACATGGGTCGTGATGCGCAGGCCCTGCGGCAATCGGTTTGTCTCGCAAAGCCGCCTGGTCTCGGCCATCGTCCGCGCGGAGACGTCGCACATGGCGACATTGCAGCCCTCGGCGACCAACTGCCGCACCAGCTCGCGGCCCATCCCGGTGCCGCCGCCGGTGACCACCGCGATCCTGTCGGTGAATGTCTTCATTGCTTGCTTCCTCCGGGGGCGCAGTCAATCGGATGCGTTGTGACGCCATGCCTGATCGTTCAGAAATGACTTGCTCGCGTGCGTCGCGCGAGGAACATCGCGCATGCCCTATTCGTCGAACGTAGGACTGCCGCCAGCGGTGCGCAATCATCTGCCGCCGCATGCCCAGGATATCTTCCGCGAGGCCTTCAACCACGCCTGGCAGGAATATGGCGGCGACGAAGTGCGGGCGTTCCGCGTCGCCTGGGCTGCCGTGAAGCGGAGCTACCGCAAACGCGGGCGTGTCTGGGTGGCGATCGAGCATTGGCGGTAAAGGCGACCGGCATAAGCCTTTCCGGCGCCTTCGCGTCATGCCAACGTCTGGCGAAGACAGCGCAAGGATCAGCCCATGCCACGCATGACCGGCGGAGAAGCCATCGTCGACGGCCTCCTGCGGCACGGCATCGACACCGTGTTCGGCCTGCCCGGCGTGCAGACCTATGGTCTGTTCGATGCGTTCGCGCGCGCCTCCAACCGCCTGCGGCTGATCAATGCGCGGCACGAGCAGACGACCGCCTACATGGCGCTCGGCTATGCCTGTGCGACCGGACGCCCCGCCGCCTATGCCGTCGTGCCCGGTCCCGGCGTGCTCAACACCACGGCCGCGCTGGCCACGGCGTGGGGCGTCAATGCACCGGTGCTGTGTCTCACCGGGCAGGTCCCCAGCGCGATGATCGGCCGCGGCCGCGGCCAGCTGCATGAACTGCCGGACCAGCTCGGCACTCTGCGCACGTTGCTGAAATGGGCCGAGCGCATCGCTCATCCGACCCAGGCGTCGTATCTGGTTGCACGCGCGTTCCAGGAGATGCTGTCCGGCCGACGCGGGCCGGTCGCGCTGGAAATGCCGCTGGACCAGTTCGGCGCGACGGCCGAGGTCACGCCACAGGACCCGTTGCCGATCCATCCCAACCCGATCCCCGACCCCGAGAAGATCGCCGCTCTGGCGAAGCTGCTGAACGGCGCGAAGGCGCCGATGCTGTGGGTCGGCGGCGGGGCGCTGCATGCTTCGGCGGAAATCCGGGCGCTGGCAGAGCGGATCGGTGCGCCGGTGGTGTCCTTCCGCGGTGGCCGAGGCATCGTGGATGATCGGCATCCGCTCGGCCTGACCATCCCGGCCGGCTACCGGCTGTGGCCGGAGACCGATCTGCTGGTCGCATTCGGCACGCGCCTTGACGTCCCGGTCGGACGCTGGGGCACGCTGCCCGCCGGCCTGAAGATTGCCCGTATCGATATCGATCCGGCCGAGATGCCGCGCCTGAAGGTCGATCTCGGCATCGTCGCCGACGCGGCCGATGCCGCGCGGGCGTTGCTGTCGGCAGTTGCGCCGCGCAACGACGCCGCACGCGCCGCAGCGATCGCGCGCGCCAAGACGGACACCAGGGCGGACATCCAAAAGGTACAGCCGCAGATGTCGTACCTCGACGCCATCCGCGACGTGCTGCCGGAGGACGGCATCCTGTGCGATGAGATGACCCAGGTCGGCTACGTCTCCTGGTTCGGCTTCCCGTTCCATTCGCCGCGCACGATGATCACGTCGGGCTTCTCCGGCACGCTTGGCGCGGGCTTTCCGACGGCGCTCGGCGTGAAGGTGGCGATGCCGGATCGTCCTGTGGTCGCGCTGACCGGTGACGGCGGCTTCCTGTTTGGCGGCGCGGAACTGGCGACGGCGGTGCAGCACGGCATCAACCTGACGACCGTGCTGTTCAACAATTCGTCCTACGGCAACGTGCTGCGCGATCAGCGCCGGCTGTTCCAGGGCCGCGAGTCCGGATCGAGCCTGCGCAACCCTGATTTCCAAACCTACGCGCGTGCATTTGGCGTTCCCTCGTGGCGCGTGACCGATGCCGGTGGCCTGCGCGATGCCCTGTCGCAGGCGCTGAAGACGAATGCGCCGACACTGGTCGAAGTCGTCACCGACATCACGCAGGAATACGCCCCGTGGGAGTTCATCGCACCGGGGCGCGGCTGACAGATCCAAGGCCGGGAGGAACCACATGAAATTCGGCATGTTCTACGAGCACCAGTTGCCGCAGCCTTGGGACGAGGACTCTGAGCATCGATTGATCCAGAATGCGCTGGCGCAGGTCGAACTGGGCGATCGGCTCGGCATCGACTACGTGTGGGAGGTCGAACATCACTTCCTGGAGGAATATTCTCACTCGTCTGCGCCGGAGATCTTCCTCGCCGCCTGCTCCCAGCGCACCAAACGCATCCGTCTCGGACACGGCATCGCGCTGATGCCGCCGAAGTACAATCATCCCGCGCGGGTGGCCGAGCGCATCGCCACGCTGGATCTGGTGTCGGACGGCCGCGCCGAGTGGGGCACCGGCGAGTCGGCTACCGCGCTCGAGATGGAAGGCTTCGGCATCGCGCCGGATGAAAAGACCGCGATGTGGCGCGAGGCGACCGAACAGGCCGCCAACATGCTCGCAATGCGTCCGTATCCCGGCTTTCACGGGACATATTTCGACATGCCCTGTCGCAACCTGGTGCCGAAGTCGCTACAGAAGCCGCATCCGCCGATGTGGGTTGCATGCTCCAAGCGCGAGACCATCCATCGCGCGGCGCGCGCCGGCCTCGGCGCTCTGACATTCGCCTTCCTGGAACCCGCACTGGCTGCGAAGTGGGTGCAGGAATACTACGATATCATCAAATCCCCGGCGTGTGTGCCGATCGGTCACAGCGTCAATCCGAACATCGCTTTGGTGACCGGCATGTCGTGCCACGCCGACGAACAGGAGGCGATCCGGCGCGGCCTCGATGGTTTTCGTTTCTTTGGCTATTCGCTTGGCTACATCGCCATCTTTGGCCAGCACCGGCCCGGCGTGACCAACATGTGGGAGCAGTTTCTCGAGGTGAAGGACCGGCTGCCGGACAATGCGGGGCGCGGGGGCATCGGCACGCCCGACCAGTTGCGCGCGCATCTCAAAGGCTACGAGGACGCCGGCGTCGATCAGGTGATCTTCGTGCAGCAGTCCGGCGCCAATCGCCACGAACATATCTGCGAGTTGCTCGAATTGTTCGCAGAGGCCTTGCTGCCCGAGTTCAAGCAGCGCGATGCCGTGCGCGCGGCGGCCAAGCAGGCCGAGCTGGCGCCCTATATCGCACAGGCGCTGGCACGCAAGCCGCGCATGGCCGCGATCGATCCGGCGGACGTTCCCATTGTCGAGTTTTTCGGTCGCCGTGCCGGCGGGTCGGGCGCACAGGCCACCACCACGTTCGCCTCGGATCGCGGTGGTGCGATTTCCGTTCCCGCTGCCGATCCACGTGTGGCCGCGGTGGGTGGCAGCGATTGACCGCGGCGTGACGCTGAGCGGCATCAGCGCGGTCACGTTGGCGACGCACAACATGGCCCGTGCGGTCGCATTCTACCAGGCGCTCGGCTTCGTGCTGAAGTTCGGCGGCCCCGCCGCGAGCTTCACCAGCTTCCATGCCGGATCCGGTTATCTCAACCTGACGCTGACGCCTGCGGAACGAACCTGGTCATGGTGGGGGCGCGCAATCTTCTACGTTGACGACGTTGATGCGCAACATGCCGGCGCTCTGTCCGCTGGCCTGTCGCCGGCGTTTGCGCCACGCGACGCGGCGTGGGGCGAACGGTATTTCCATATCGTCGATCCGGACGGACACGAACTCAGTTTCGCGCAGCCAATCCGACTGAGGACGTAATCCGGGTATCGGTCCCGGCCATGACGGCGTAATCGAGTTACCGCTCAGTGCGGAAGTCCTGGGCGTCCTCGGAATTGACACTGAAGGCGCGGGCGGGCGGGACAGCAGCAGCGGCGGCGGTTACTTTAGAACACCACCGCGATGGCGATACCGCACGCGGCCAGCAGTCCCAGTGCCGCCAAAGGTGCGGTGCGCATTCGTCCCCCGGAATAGGCGACCGCGTACGCAGCCTTGACAAGGTTGTTCGATGACGTTGCAACCAGGATGGCGCCCACCGCAACGTGGGTGGCGATTTGCGCTGCCTCCGGTTGCGCGAGGTTCAGCACGAACGGATCGATGTCCGATACGCCGATGATCGCAGCCAATGCGTAGATGCCGGCCGAACCGAATCGCTGGGTCGCCCACGACGAAGCAATCGACACGGCAACGAACAGCACGGCAAACGTCGCTGCCGTGGCCAGTTCCAATGGGTTCGCCGGTGCGGCATGGGGCGCCTCATCAGGCGGCCTGGGTCCGCCGAGCCAGTGCCGGCCGGTCGCAATCGCCGCCCCCAGCGCCGACAACCCGAGCAGCCTCGGGGCCAGAGCCAGCGCCAGCGGCTGGTCGAAAACCGCAACGATGATCAGCAGCCGCAAATACATCACGGACGTTGCAAGGATGATGCCCGTTTCCGCCTGCCGGACCGCATCCGGCTCGACGCGCGCGCGTCGCGCCAGCACCAGCGTCGTCGCGGTGGAGGAATACAGGCCGCCAAGCAGCGCCACCAGCAATCCGGCGCCGCGTGGCGCGACATAACGCTGCAACAGGTAGCTCGCGTAGGAGACGGTGCAGACCGCGACCACCGCGAGCCAGACCTGATGCGGCGTGATGCGGGTCAGATCCGTCACCGGTGTATCCGGCAGCAATGGCAGGATGAAGCCGGTGAGCAGCAGGAACCGGCCGGCATTGACGATCTCGGTCAGCTCGACGCGGCGGGCAAATCCATGCAGTTCCTGGCGCGCGGTCAGCAGCATCACCGCCGCGACCGTTGCGCCGACCGCGACCCACGCCGGCTCCGCCAGCACGACGGGACCGAGGAGATAGGCCAGCATGTTGCAGATCGGCACCATCAGGCCGACGTTGGGAAACCCATCGGCGTCGGTGTCGTCCAGATGGCGCCAGTAGTAGCAGGTGAGCCACGCGCTCAGCGCCAGCAGCCCGGCGCTGAGCGGCACCAGATGTGTCGGATCAAGGTGGTACAGCAGCGCACCCGTCAAGGCCAGCAGCGGGAAGGTGCGGATGCCACCCGGCCGCTTCTGATTGGATCGTGCGTAAAACTCTTCGAAGGCGAGGCCAAAGAAGAACCCGAGGCCAAGGAGCAGCAGCAAGCCGATTATGGGAGGAGCGACGGTCATCCTGTTGCGCGGTCCGCGACAAAGGACGGCAGCATACGTTGGCGCGGGTCGAAGTCGAGCAGTGGCCTTCGCCGCTCCCTGGGCTATGGTGCGAGCAACCAGGAGAGGAGGCGGCGATGCCCGACGGAACCGACCTGTTCGATATCATGCAGACGACACGGTCCATGCGCCGGTTGAAGCCGGACCCGGTACCCGACGATCTGATCCGCAAGATTCTGGAGGCGGGCGCCTGCGCGGCGAATGGCGGCAACACGCAGCGCTGGCGCTTCCTTGTGGTGAAGGACCCGAAGATCAAGCAGGCGGTGCAGGCGTGGTACAAGCGCGCCTTCGACGAGGTGGTGGGGCCGCGCTATGCCACCAGCGCTCCGCCGCCGGGCGTGACGCCAGAGCGATACAAGCGCCAGCATTCCGCGGTGGAGTATCTGACCGAGCACTTTCATGAAGCGCCGGTCTGGATCGTTGCCTGCATCGATGAGGGCAAGGCTGCCCCGACACGGTGGTCCGGCGCATCGATCTATCCAGCGGTGCAGAACATGCTGCTGGCGACGCGCGCGCTTGGTCTGGGTTCGACGCTGACGACGCGACACCTGCTCTACGCGAAGGAGGCGGAGGCGGCGCTCGGTCTGCCGGAGGGCGTGCATTCCTATGCGATTTTGCCGATCGGCTATCCGATGGGACGTTTCGGGCCGGTCGGTCGCGGGGCGCTCGCCGACATCACGTATCAGGACAAATGGGGCCAGCCCTACGCCGCGATGACGTAAAGGACACGGTCATGCCAAGGATCACGCCGGTCGCGGGCAAGGACGATCTCGCGCCCGAATACCAACACGTATTCGACCAGGTGATGCAGGTGTTCGGCCGGGTACGCGGCCCGTTCGGCGTTCTGCTGCACAGCCCGAAACTGGCCGAACGTCTGCTGCCGATGGTGCCGTTCGCGCGCGAGGGCACCATCGTCGAGCCGCAACTGCGCCAGATCGCGATACTGGCCGCGGTGCGCGAGCGCGAAGCGAACTATGTCTGGGCTGCCCAGGTCGATGTCGCGCGCCGCGTCGGCCTGCGTGAGGCGGTGATCGACCTGCTGCGCGCCAAGGGTGACCCGGCGGCGCTGTCACCGGACGAACGGGATATCGTGACCTATTCGCGGCAGCTCATGCGTGCCAACCGTGTCGAACAGGCGGTGTTCGACGCGCTGCGGGAGCGTCACGGCGTGCAGTGGCTTGTTGAGCTGACGGCGGTGTCAAATTTCTATGTGGCGCTGTGCGGCGTCGTCAACGCGTTCGAGGTGCCGGCGCCACCGGACGGCGACCGGTTCGCCGGGTAGCGGAATATACCCGGCGGTGTTAGGTTCGGCGCAAAGGAGCAAGCATTCATGAACGCGCCCGTCCATTTCGATCCGACCGAGGATGCCTACGCGATCCCGCTCGACAAGATCGACGTGAGCAACCCGAAGCTCTACCAGGACGATATCTGGTATCCGTACTTCGAGCGGCTGCGTCGGGAAGATCCTGTCCACTACACGAAGGATGGCATGTACGGATCGGTACTGGTCGGTGACCAAGTACAAGGACATCATGTCCGTCGAGACGAACCACCACACCTATTCGTCCGAGGCGATGCTCGGCGGGATCTCGATCACCGACCGGCCGATGGAATACCGCCGCGCCAGCTTCATCTCGATGGATCCGCCCAAGCACGACGAGCAACGCAGGGTCGTTTCGCCGATCGTCGCGCCGATGAACCTGAACAAGCTGTCGGCGACGATCCGCGAGCGCGCGGCGAACATCCTGGATGCACTGCCGCGCAACGAGACGTTCGACTGGGTGCAGCACGTCTCGATCGAGTTGACCATCCAGATGCTGACGACGCTGATGGACTTCCCGTTCGCCGATCGCCACAAGCTGGTGTACTGGTCCGATTGCGCGATCGCCGATGTGAATGCCGGCACCGTGGTCGATTCCGAGGCGAAGCGGCTGGAGATCCTGACCGAGGCGCTCGATTGCTTCACGCAGATCTGGCGCGACCGCGCCGCGGCGGAGCCGCGCCCCGATCTGATCTCCATGCTGGCGCACGGCCCTGCGACGCGCGACCTGATCAACCGGCCGCAGGAGTTCCTTGGCAACCTCACGCTGCTGATCGTTGGCGGCAACGAGACCACGCGCAATTCGATCTCCGGCGGCGTGTGGGCGCTGAACCGCTTCCCGGACGAGTACCGCAAGCTGCGCGCGAACCCTGGTCTGGTCCCAAGCCTGGTGCCCGAGGTCATCCGCTGGCAGACGCCCGTCATGCACATGCGGCGCACCGCGCTGGCCGATGGCGAGATCGGCGGCAAGCAGATCAGCAAGGGCGACAAGGTCGTCATGTGGTACGTGTCGGGCAACCGCGACGAGGAGGCGATCCCGCGGGCCAACGAGTTCATCATCGACCGCGCGCGTCCGCGGCAGCATCTGTCGTTCGGTTTCGGCATCCATCGCTGCGTGGGCAACCGGCTTGCCGAGATGCAGCTGGGGATCCTGTGGGAGGAGATCCTGAAGCGCGACATGGTGGTTGAGATGATGGAGGAGCCGAAGCGGGTCTATGCCAACTTCATCCGCGGCATTTCCTCGCTTCCCGTGCGCATCGCGGGATAGGCCATCGCGTCGGCCCGACCGTCGCGGCGGAGTTCGGCGCTTACGGTCGTTCGCCCATTCGTCCGTTCGACCAATTGGGCGGCCGTCGATGACGCTTGCTGGCGTTGGCTGATGGTGTGACGATTGCGGTCATGTGCGGCCGCTATGCATCCTTCCTGCCCGCCGAGGCCATCGCGCGGTTGTTCGGCACGTCCAACCCGCTGCCGAACCTGGCGCCATCGTGGAATCTCGCTCCCAGCCAACCGGCGCTGGTGGTACGGCGGCACCCTGATACCGGCGAGCGGCATCTGGATGTGCTCGGCTGGGGCCTGTTGCCGCATTTCACCAAGGACAACGAGCACGCGCGCCGGCCGATCAACGCCCGCGCCGAGACGGTCACCTCCTCGGGGATGTACCGCGGCGCCTTTGCACGCCGACGTTGCCTGGTCCCGGCCTCGGCGTTCTATGAATGGAAGGCAGTCGAGGGCGGCAAGCAACCCTACGCGATCGCCCGCACGGACGGTGAGCCCCTGGCATTGGGCGGCATCTGGGAAAGTTGGCGCGCGCCAGGCGGCGAGATCGAGCGGACTTTCGCCATTATCACCACACGCCCGAACGCGGAGATGATGGCGTTGCACAACCGCATGCCTGTCGTGATCGGCCCGAACGATTGGGCGGCGTGGCTCGGCGAGGTGGAGGCCGACCCGGCTCCGCTGCTGGAACCGCCGCCCAACGGCACATTGCGTGCGTGGCCGGTCAGTCGTGCCGTCAACGCGCCGCGTAACAACGGCCCGGAGCTGTTGGAACCGGCGGCGGCAGCCGATCCTATCCTGCCTCTACCAGTTCCAGGGCCTCGCGGCTCGGACCCGCGATCATGACAGCACGCGTCGCTCCAAGCCGGTAGGGCTCTCGCAGAAACGTCACGCCCTCGTCGCGCAGCTTGGCGATCCACGCATCGAGATCGGCCACACCCAGCGCCAGGTGGTCCTGCAACTGGCCGAGCGAACTCGCCAGCGGCGTCTCGCCCTGGTTCGCGTACCATGTCAGCACCACGTCGCCGAATTCGACCCCGGCCCGCGGGGTGCGGAACATCCCCTCGCGATTGAGCGCGGGCCATGTGCGATCGGTTCCGCGCGGAACCTTGCAGTCGGCCTCGGTGGGCGGCGGACCGGCAAACCCCGCACGCACGGGCGCGTTCAGATGCTTCTGGTACCAGAGCAGCGCACACAACGGTTCCTCCTGCCAGAGATGCACGTGATTGAACCGCTCGGCGGGATAGTTGCCGGCGTACTCGACCAAGGCATTGTCGGGACCCGCCATATAGGCGAACCCACCGCCGCCAGGTGCCGGGGTCCCCTTGCTTCGAGCTTCCGCGATCTGCGCGCGGGTCAAGCCGAGCACGCCGCCGACATTCGGCCAGGTGTCGCTGCTGATCGGAACCGAGCCCCCTTCATCGGTGGTGTAGAGCGGCAGCGGCTGAACATCCGCGCGGCCCTGGTAGGTTGCCAGGCTTTTGCGCACGTCCGTGACGTGCCAGCCGAAATGCCAGATCGCGCTCTGCGGCCCGGTTGGCGGCGGTGCGGCGACCTTGGTGAACAGCACCATGACGTTGTTTGGCGACAGCAGCGCCGGAAAGCCGCCCCAATCGCCCTTCGTGCAGCTTGGGAACTGCCGCGTGTACCAGCCGATCGCCGCGTCCGGATCGACGGAGTTCAGGTGCAGATGATGGAAGACGGGTGTGGGCAGCATGATGATCCCCCATGGCGATGATCGAGGCTACCCGTACATCGCCGTCCGCCCAACCTTGCGCCCCGGCGGAGGATCGGCCATCTGTCCGACCCCATTCACTGACCGGCCGCCGCCATGCAACGCATCTTCTCCGGCATCCAGCCTTCCGGCATTGCCCAACTCGGCAACTACCTCGGCGCAATCCGCAACTGGGTGGCGCTTCAGGATGGTCACGAATGCATCTACTGCGTCGTCGATCTGCACGCGATCACCGAATGGCAGGATCCGAAGCAACTGGCGCAGCAGACGCGCGAGATGGCGGCAGTGCTGCTCGCCTGCGGCATCGACCCGAAGCAACACATCCTGTTCGCCCAGTCCACCGTTCGGGCGCACGCCCAGCTCGCCTGGATCTTCAATTGCGTGGCGCGGATCGGCTGGCTGAACCGCATGACGCAGTTCAAGGACAAGGCTGGCAAGAACCGCGAGAACGCATCGGCCGGGCTGTATGTCTATCCCAACCTCATGGCCGCCGACATCCTGGTCTATCACGCAACCGGCGTGCCGGTGGGCGAGGACCAGCGCCAGCATCTCGAGCTGGCAAACGACATCGCCCAGAAGTTCAACCACGACTACGGCGTTGCGTTCTTCCCGCACATCGAATCACTGATCATGGGCCCGGCGCCGCGCGTCATGAGCCTGCGCGACGGCACCAAAAAGATGTCGAAGTCCGACCCTTCGGATCAGAGCCGCATCAACCTGAACGACGATGCGGACACCATCGCGCTGAAGATCCGCCGCGCCAAGACCGATCCCGAGCCGCTGCCCTCGGAACCGCCGGGCCTGGAGCATCGCCCCGAGGCGCGCAATCTGGTCGGCATCTACGCCGCACTCGAGGGCACCGATCATGCGGGTGTACTCCGCGAGCACGGCGGCAAGGGTTTCGGCGCGTTCAAGGAGGCGCTGTCGGCACTGCTGATCGACAGACTGAGCCCTATCGCTGCGGAAACGCAGCGCCTGTTGGCCGATCCGGCGAGCGTGGACGCGGTGCTGCGCGACGGCGCGGCCCGTGCCGCCGCGATCGCCGACCCGATCGTGGCGGAAGCCCAGCGGCTGGTCGGGTTTCTGCGGATCTGATCGAGCGCAGTCGAACCCGCGCGTAAAGATGGAGATTACCCGGCGTTCGTGATAGTGCGTCGGTTCCACGATGGACACGCAGCCGCATACGCGGCCGGTCTTCTCGGTTGTCGTCCCGGTGTTCAACGAAGCCGAGATCGTCGGCAGGATGCACCATCGCCTGGCCGCGGCCATGGCGACGCTCGGTGTCGCGTGGGAAGTCATCTACGTCAACGATGGCAGCCGCGACACCACGCTTCGCATGCTCGAGGCGTTGCAACAGGCCGACCATCACGTTGCGCTGGTCAATCTGTCGCGCAATTTCGGCAAGGAGATCGCTACCACCGCGGGCCTCGATCATGCACGCGGCGACGCGGTGATCGTGATGGATGCCGACCTGCAGGACCCGCCGGAGGTAATCCCGAAACTGGTCGCCGCATGGCATGCCGGCTACGATATGGTGTACGCTCAGCGCCGGCTGCGCGGCGGCGACACGTGGCTGAAGAGACGCACCGCAGCGGCATTCTACCGCGTCATGCGCCACCTGGGCGAAGTCCCGCTGCCACCGGATGTCGGCGATTTCCGGCTGATGAGCCGGCGTGTGGTGTCGCGGTGCAGCAGCTGCGGGAGCACCATCGATTCATGAAGGGCCTGTTCGCCTGGGTCGGATTTCCCAGCATTGCCATCATCTACGACCGTGAGCCGCGCGGCGCCGGCACCACCAAGTGGTCGTTCTGGAAACTGTGGAATTTGGCGATCGAGGGCATCACCAGCTTCAGTGTCGGTCCCCTCAAGCTGGCCACCTATCTTGGACTGGCGGTCGCCACCTTCGCAGTGCTGTTCGGCATGCAGTTGATCGTGCGTACGATCGTGTTCGGCAACCCCGTCGCCGGCTACCCCAGCCTGATGGCGGTGATCCTGTTCCTTGGCGGCACGCAGCTGCTCACCATGGGCATCATCGGCGAATATCTCGGGCGCGTCTTCTACGAGACCAAGCACCGGCCGCTGTATCTGGTCGAGCGGTACACGCCGTGCCAGACGGTCATTTTGCCGGCAGAGCCGGGACTGTGACGCCGATCATGTCGCCTTCGCGCACGATCGATGCCAGGCGTTCCTCGGGCCATCCTTCGGTGCCCGCCGGACGGAGCGGCAGCACCATCCAACGATAATCAGCGGTCGAATTGACCACGCGGATTTTCATCCCGTCGGGCAGCACCGTGCCCCACTCCGCGATCAGGCCGCGCGGATCGCGCACGCCGCGCGCCCGATAGGCAGCGGATTTGAACCAGAAGGGCGGGTAGCCCAGCACCGCGCGCGGGTAGCAGCTGCACAGCGTGCAGACGACCAGATGATGCAGGTCGGCGGTGTTCTCCAGCACGCCGAGCGGCGGAGCGCCACGCATCGGAATGCCGAGCTGCTCGGCGGCCGTGCCGCCGTCCTCCAGCATCAACGTACGATAAGTTGGATCGATCCAGGCCTTCGCCACCATGCGTGCACCCTGTCCGGGATTGGCGGCATCGGTGCTCGCGATCCGCTCGGCGATTTCCGCGTTCGAGGCGATGCCTTTCGCCGCAAGCAGATCGCGCACCGCAGCCAAAAGCTTTTCCCCGTCGGCTTCCAGGATGTTCATATAAGCTCTCGGGCGAAAGCCCGATCCTCCTGCGTCATGGTCGGACGTGATCCGGCCATCATGCCGGCTCTAGCCAATGTTCGAAGATCTCCACCAGCAGTTCGTCGCCCTCACGGCCTTCCTGCCACACCGCGGGCTGGGCGAATGCCACATGATACAACGGGCGACTGGCGGCCGGGCGGGCGAACGCCAGGTCCTCGGGGTTGGCGAATGCGCCAAGGCGGCGGACCACGACGCCTTCCCTGCCGCGGAGATAGTGCGGCGTGCGGATGTGCACCGGTCCGCGTGTCTCCGGCCAGTCGTCCTTCACCCGCACTGTCGTGCCGGGGGCCAATGGCGCCATCAGGCCCTCTCCAGCGCGGCGCGCAACTCCGCCTCGGTGATGATGCCCTTGCGCAGCAGGTTATCCGTGATCGAGCGCATCCAGCGACGGTAGTAACTCAAGCGGTGGTACTCGTCCTCGGGGATTGCCTCGATGCCGCGGCGCATCTCGTCCACCGTCATCAGGCGCTTCATACGCAGCACGCCCGACAGCCCATCGACCTCCTTGTCGAAGTCGGTCAGCGCGTGCGGCTCGACGTCCACCGGCTCGCACATGAATTTGGCGACGCCCCCCAGGTCGTGGTGGGCGCGTGGCATATCCTTTTCCATGCCGCGGACGATACCGCGTCCACCGCCGGATGCAAAAGCGTCAGTTGGTGAAGACCTCGTCCGGCAGCGCGCCCCAGAACTGGCTGCGCTTGAGGAACCCCCGATAGTCCCCGACCTGCACCTGGCACCAATCGGAGTTCGCCTGACAGCCGCGGATATGACCCACGACGCCAGGCTTCAGGACCGCCACCGGTGCGGCGCTGTCCTGCGCGTCCCGCCGCAGCGTGGCATCGGCGCCGGTGACCATGAAACTCCGCCGGCCGGTGAGCGTCGCCGAGTGCACCCAGCCCTTGATGCCGTCGGGGTCCTGCACCAGCCGCCAGACCTCGAATTCCCGCTGGATCTCCACGGGCAGCTCGCGACGCTTGTAAACCCACTCGATCGGATAGCGGGTGCCGGGACCGGCGCGAAGATTGACTTCGTCCGAACGCAGTGCGGCGTAGCGCGGTAACGGTAGATTGGTGGCGGAACCCTTGTTGTCGGTCGCGGTCTTTGGCGGCTCGACCGGGGCGGACGTGGTCGCGGGCGGCGGCGTCGGAGCGGCGGGGGCGGGCGGTTTTGGCGGCGGCTTCTGCGCATGTATCGGGCCATGCGGCCGAACCACCGGCGGCGGTTTTCCGCTGGCTGGATGCGCCGGCACACGGGGTGCGGCGCTCGGGGGCTTGGGCACCGGCTGCGGCGTCACTTTCGGCTTCGACGGCACCTGCAGCGTGCCGCTAGGCTGGCCGCCCACAGTCTGGCCCAGCGCGGCAGGGACAGCGAGCAGCGTCCCGCATAACAGCAGCAGAGGCAGCGACGCCGACACCGAAATGGACATGCACTATGGGTGCCAAGTCGCGGCGAGCCGGGTCAAGCGGGAAGCGCTACAATCGTGGCGCCGGGCCATCGCTCAGGATCGACCATCGGCGCGAACAGGACGCTGGCTGGCCGCAGGCGCCGCGACAGGCAGGCCTCAGGTGAATCGTGGGACAACCCGATCCACGGCACGAACGAGTGCCGCCGGGTTGAGCAGCGCGGGGCTCATGGCCCAGCGATGCATCGGCTCGTTGGCGATCCGTACCGTGCCAAGGTGCTGCTCGGGGTCGGCATCCACGACCGGATCGATATCGACGAAGCCCAACCGGTGGCGAAGGAGTTCGATATCGTCCTTCCTGCCGGTCAGGAACAGCCAGCCGGGCCCCGCGCCATAGGTCCTGGCGTAGGAGGCGAGCCGGTCCGGTGTATCGCGTTCCGGCTGCAGCGATATCGAAACCATGCGGATCTCGTTGCCGACGCGCGCGCCAAGCAATTCCTGCACGCGGGCAAGATTCTCGGTCGTCAGGGGACAGATCGCATCGCACTCGGTGAAGAAGAAGTTGATGAGAAGAATCTTGCCCTTCATGACGTCGTCATAGAAGCGCAACGTCCGCCCGTCTTGCGTCTTCACCTCGACATTGGTGAACCACGCCGCGCCATCTTGCGGAAGCATCTCCGCCTTGCCGCCCGACGTGAGGGCAAACGACGACACAGCGGCCGCGGCGGCCCCGACGAAGAGTTTTCGCCTGTTCATGATCCTGTTCTTTCCATGTTGAAGGGCACGGCGACCGCCCCTGAAGTCGGGGCGGACGCCGGCCGGTGCCGGGCTAGACGATATCCCAGCGGATCATCATCGCGTGGTCTTCATGCACCACGTTGTGGCAGTGCATAACGTAGCGGCCCTTCATGTCGCGGAAGCGCATGAAGACGCGCACTTCCTCGTTGGTATTGAGTTCGATAACGTCCTTGCGGGCGTAATCGACGCTGGCGTTGAACTGTGTGTTCGGCTTCACCAGCGCGCCGTTGCGCGACAGCGTGCGGTGCTCTTCGAAGTGGATGTGGACAGGGTGACGCCAGGCGCCGCCGGGGTTCTGGACGACCCAGACTTCCTCCGATTCCTGCCCGATGGCGGCACTCACCACGTTTTCGTCGAAGAACTTGCCGTTGACCATCCAGCCGCCGCTGCCACGTTCGAAACGCCAGGTGCGGGTGGGCGCCTTGGCGGCACGTGCCAGCAAGGCATTGAAGTCAGGATCCGGCAGGGTGCGCATCACCAACGGTGCGGCCGCGGGATCGACACTGTAGTCGGGCGCCGCCGCACCGATATTGATCTGCACGATCGGTGTGCCGGGGCTGAGGATCTTGCCGGTCGGCCCGCGCCCGTTGATCTGCTCCAGACGGTTGACGAAGTAGAGGCGCGACGTTTTGACCTTGCTGAAGTCGACGATGATGTCGACACGCTCCGCCACGGCGAGCCGCACGCTGGAGGTCTGGATCGCCTGCGGCAGCAGGTTGCCGTCGCTGGAGATCTGCCAGAACGGGATATAATTGGTGCCGTCCCACAGCGCGAACTCCCACCAGCGCGACGGGCCGGGGGCGTATAGACGGAAGCGATAGCGGCGCTTGTTGACGTTCAGTACCGGCTGGATCGCTCCGTTCGCGCAGAACCGATCACCGAGAATTCCGTCCAGGTCGAACAGGTCGAAGACTGTCTGGCAGCTCGAGTCGAACAGGAAGTCGTTGAAGAAGATCGGGATGTCATAATCGCCGCTTGGCAGACGCAGGCCGGTGGTCTCGTCGCCAGTGTCCTTGTCGTCGAACAGAGTATAGCATCCGAACATGCCCTTGTAGACGTTCTGGGCGGTGAAATCGAGGTGGTGATCGTGGTACCACAGCGAGCTCAAGGCCTCGGTCGGGTCGCCGACCAGATCGCCCCGAGCGGTGTAGCCGGCCTTGACGTTTGGATAATGCTGGTCCTTGAACCCGTTCGGGTTGATCGCGTTCGGATCGTTGATCGAATTGAAATAGTTGACAGGATTGCCATCGCTTTCTGAAGGGGTATGGGCGTTGTGCAGATGTGTGGTCATCTCGGCGATGCCATAGGCCTGCGGGATCTTCACCGACGGCAGGTGGTTGTGAAACCGCACCATCGCCGGTTCGCCGTACTCCATCCGGAACAGCGGGCCGGGAACCAGTCCATCGAACCCCCAGACCTTGGTGGGCGAGTAGTCAGGATGCAGTTTGACGTTCGCCTCCTGCATGATCAGTTCATAGTATTTCGTCTCGCCGAACTTATCGGTGCAGGACCCATCGGGGTTGACGCTGTAGAACTGATGATTGATCCGTTTGGTCGCTTCGTCGATCGGCGTGGTGCCGTCGGGCGCACCCCACAGCAGGTCCTTGGCCTTCACCGGCTTCTTGACCGTCAGGCGCGGCATCGGCTGCACCCACGGCCTGACCGGCGGGCTGGGCGGAACCTTGCCCAGGGTCAGATCGACGCCGGTCAGTGTGTTGTCCAAACCAGCGCCAAAGGCACGGGAGCTCAGGCCAGCCTTCGCGATAAGGCTGCCGCCCGCGGTCAGCAGGCCGAGACGCATCATCTCGCGCCGATCCAGCTTGGCCTTGACGATTTCCTGCCGGTTTCGCTGCGCCGTCAGCGCCAATCTGTCTTTCCAACTCGTCATCATCCGCTCCTATTGGATTTTGTGTGGTCGATCTCGCAGCGCATCATGATTTCTTACACGCAACGTAATGGACAAACTCGGTTCGCGGCTCGACGGCGTGCAGGACGTATCTGCATGCGGCGGGCAACGGCTCGTGGGATTTGGGCCGCCAGGGGCTTATAGCCTGGACCATTCGATACCGCAACTATTATAGTTGCGGTATTCTAATAGAAATTTGTTCTATGCTGTTCTTGCGAAAACGCAATTTGCTATATCTTGCCAGACCGCAAGTTACTGCCTGACACTACGGTCGGCACTGTGGCGTCATGGTCAGGTCTTCTGGTGTCCGTTCCGGTGCCATATGCCTATGGTCGTTGTCCCTTGGCGAAATGCAGACTGGCGCGAATACTTCGTCACAGTGGTCCTTCCGGTTGTGCGTACTCGGTCGCGGCTGAGATAGACCAGGAAAGCATTTTTGCTCAGATGCAGAGAGGCGATACATTCAAAACACGCAGATGACCTGGTGCGGCTTGTCGAACTGACGCAGCGGGCAGAGTTGCAGACCGGTCGCTTTCAGATATTTGGTGCATTGCATCCGACCGCTGGCCAGGTGCCCGGTGCATGTGCGCGTCGTCCAGTGCCCTGACGGTCTTCAACTCGCCATTCATATGCCAAAGCGTGCTCTTACAGCCAGGCTTTGACCTTCGGATGTTTGTGGGTGGCGTAGTTGTCGACGACGGCTTCGATCAGCTTGCCGGTCGGCACCGCGCGCTCGATGTCGTTGAGGAAGCGGATGAACTCCTCGTGCCGGTGCTGTTGCATGCAGCGGCCGATCACGCGGCCGTCGAGCACGTTGAGCGCCGCGAACAGGGTTGTCGTGCCGTGGCGCTTGTAATCGTGCGTCATGGTGCCGCGGCGGCCCGGCTTCATTGGCAGCCCCGGCTGAGTACCGGTCGAGCGCTTGGATCTGGCTTTTCTCGTCGATCGACAGCACCACGGCGTGCGCCGGCGGATCGAGGTAGAGGCCGACGATGTCGGTCAGCTTGGTGGCAAACGCGGGATCGCGCGAACGCTTGAAGCTGCGCACACGATGCGGCTGAAGCTTGTGCGCCGCCCAGATGCGCTGCACCGAACTGAGCGAAATGCCCGCAGCTTCGGCCATCGCCCGACCTGTCCAGTGCGTCGCCTGATGCCGCGCCGACAGCTCGCGGTATCCGATGGCCCGCAACTCACGGCTGAGCGTCTGCTTCGAGACGCTGATCTGGTATTCCTCCCAGATCCATTGGCAGAGATCGGTGATCCGCCAGCGGATCACGCCGTGCACCGCCGGGATCGGGCCGTTCTCGACCATCGCCGCAAGCGCTGCGCGTTGCTCGTCATTGAGCCGCGACGGCTGGCCGGGAGCCTTGCGGTCGATCAGTCCCCCCGGACCGTGCGCGTTGAACCGCAGAACCCAATCACGCACAACTTGCAGCGTCACCCCGCCAGCCGCCGCCGCTTGCGTGCGGCTGCCTCCATCGTAGATCAATGCCAGCGCCAACAATCGCCGGACCTGATCGGCGTCCTCACTCGCGCGCGCCAGACCGCGCAGCCCCGCCGCATCATGATCCAGCCTCAGTGGGATTGGCTTCCGCATGGCGAACCTCCTTGGTCCGCCAGTCTTCAATCAGATCGGCCCCGCGTCGGGGAACCCCGATGAGTCTCCCTCAACCGGACTTGGTATTAGTTTGCCACCGGAATAGGCGACCCGCCGTGCATGAAACCTGTGGCATTGTCTTCCGACCGTTGGCGGAGAGGTTGGCTGTTCTATGGTGCGAGCGAGCCCGCGTATTAGTTGAACCCGGGGCACCCGAAGCACCCCCGATTGCGCCATGGGCCGCAAGGCTCGGGAGCGCGTTGTTTAGACTTTGATCCAGGGGTGCCCTGCGCCGGCGGCGCAACAAACGGAGGGAGCCATGGACGTTCTCTACCCTCGCTGTGCGGGGCTTGACGTTCACAAGGATACGGTTGTCGCGTGTGCGCGTGTGGCGAGTGACGGCGCGGCCAAGAGCGAAGTGCGGAGCTTCGATACCACGACAGCGGGCCTGCTGGCGCTGTCCGCCTGGCTGGCGGCGAGCGGTTGCACCCATGTCGCGATGGAGGCAACCGGCGTCTACTGGAAGCCGGTCTGGCACATCCTGTCAGATGGCGAGGTCACGTTGATCCTGGCCAACGCCGCGCATGTCAAGAACGTGCCGGGACGCAAGACCGATGTCGCCGATGCAGTCTGGCTTGCCGATCTGTTGGCACACGGCCTGATCCGCGCCAGCTTTGTGCCGGAGGCGCCGATCCAGGAGATGCGGGCCCTGCTGCGCACCCGCAAGCAGTTGGTGCGCGAGCAGGCCAGCCACGTCCAGCGCATCCAGAAGACGCTGGAGGACGCCAACCTCAAGCTCGCCTCTGTGCTGACCCAGATCATGGGCGTGTCCGGCCGCGCCATTCTCCAGGCGCTGATCGACGGCGAGGATGATCCGGACAAGCTGCTCACCCTGGTGCAGCGCGGCGTCAAGGCACCGCCGGAGCGACTGCGCGCCGCCCTCCAGGGCCGCGTCACCGAACGACACCGCTTCCTGCTGCGCCTGCATCTGCGCCACATTGATGCACTCGACACCGCTATTGCCGAGATCGATGCAGAGGTGAACCGCGATCTCGACCCTTTCCAAGACCAACCGTCCCAAAGGTTGACTCTTAGGGGAGGCTCAGCGTCGCCGCAAAACCGTCATGGCCGTCCCCGGACTTGATCCGGGGAATGACCCGGCCATCCTTGCAGGCCGCAGTGCGGGTTCAGATGGCCGGGTCTCGCCCGGCCACGACATGTGAGGGGCCAGTGCCGTACGTCAACAATGCCTCGTCTTCCTGCATCTGCGCTGGAAACCTTGCTTTACGATGCAGGGGAACATCCCCTTTGCTGTCCCGCGTTGAGGCGGTGCGCTCCGCTCGTTTCGACTGGCCAAGATCACCGTGCAGCTTGCTAGCCGCGTCGCGGCCGCGCAACCAATGGAAGGCTTTCGAACAGCGTCGGTCGCTCGCCCACCTGCGCGCCTTCGATCTCGAGCAGACGCAGCTTCGTCGTGACGCCGCCGGTCGCAGAGAATCCGCCCAATCTGCCGCCGGCCGCAACCACTCGGTGGCACGGAACGATGACGGGAAATGGATTTTGTCCCATCGCCTCGCCCACGTCGCGTGCCGCGCTGCGGTCCCCCAGCCGCGCCGCTATCTCGCCGTACGAAAGCGTGGTGCCGAGCGGTATGGTGCGCGCAACCGCATAGACCCGTCGATGGAACGGCGGCACACGGTCCATGTCGAGCGCGATGGCCGACAGATCGCGTGCCTCACCGTCCAGCAAGGCTGCAATGTTGTCGATCGCATGCCGTATGGCGGGCGGCGGCGTTGCTTCGCAGGCAGCCGGATATCGCCGCAGGAGGCGTGTCCGGGTGGCATTGTCATGCCGCTCCGGCAGCTGGACGCCGACAATGCCACCTGCACCCCACGCGATGCCGCAGCGTCCGACCGCCGTATCGAAGAGCGTGAATTCGCATTCCGACATGATGCGGCCAATTGTAGCATTTGCCACAGGTATTCGCACTTCCCGGTTCTTGCTGTTGCACCGCAGGGCAGCCCACGATCGACCTACCGTTCCGTCGGGCCGGTCTTGTCAGGAAAGCAGCGCGCGTATAGGCCAGTGCAGCTTTCGGTTTGGACGAGCCGGGTGCGCCCGGCGCGTGATGCGAGAACGGGCGGCAGTGTAACAGTAATGCAATCAGCAGGCGGTTTGCCTGCGTGCCTGCTCGAGGTTCCGACAGGGGAGACCGTGATGGACACCATTTCCGTTGACCTGGCCGCGATCGGCGCCTACGGCCCGGCGCGTGCGACGATCAGTGGCGCGCCGCTCTCTGCCGAGGAACTGCGCGCCACTGTCACATATTGGCGCGCCACGCTTTATATGTCGGCGGCGATGATCTATCTGCGCGACAACCCGCTGCTCCGCGAGCCACTGAAGCCCGATCACGTGAAACGACGACTGCTCGGCCACTGGGGATCGGACCCGGGGCTCAGTCTTGTTTACGTGCATCTCAATCGCCTCATCCGAAAATACGACCTCGACATGATCTATTTGGCCGGTCCCGGGCACGGCGCGCCCGGCGTGCTGTCGAACCTGTATCTGGAAGGCAGCTACAGCGAGGTCTATCCGGAGATCACCGACGACGAGGACGGGCTGCGCCGTTTCTTCGGCCGTTTCTCGTTTCCCGGCGGCATCGGCAGTCACTGCACGCCGGAGACGCCCGGTTCGATTCATGAAGGCGGCGAACTCGGCTATTCCATCTCGCACGCCTACGGCGCGGCATTTGACAACCCGGACCTGATCGCCGCCGTGGTGGTGGGCGATGGCGAGGCGGAGACCGGGCCGCTCGCAACCGCCTGGCATTCCAACAAGTTCCTTGATCCGGTGCGCGACGGCGCGGTGCTGCCTGTGCTGCACCTGAACGGCTACAAGATCAACAACCCAACGGTTCTGGCGCGCATCCCGCGTGACGAACTGGAGGCGCTGTTCCGCGGCTACGGCTACGCGCCGTGCTTCGTCGAAGGATCCGACATCGACAGCATGCACCAGGCGATGGCGGCGACGCTGGAGCATTGCGTCACGGAGATCCGCCGGATCCAGACCGCCGCGCGCGCCACCGGGCGTGCCGAACGGCCGCGCTGGCCCATGGTGATCCTGCGCAGTCCGAAGGGCTGGACCTGCCCGAAGGAGATCGACGGTCACCGCGTGGAGGGTTTCTGGCGCGCCCATCAGGTGCCGATTGCCGATATCCGCCAGGACCCGCGGCACCTGACAGTGCTGGAGGGCTGGCTGCGCAGCTACCAGCCGGAGGAATTCTTCGAAGAAGATGGCCGTGTACGAGCCTCGCTCCGCACGCTGGCGCCTGCGGGCGGCCGACGAATGGGCAGGAATGCGCATGGCAACGGCGGCGTGGTTCGCCGCCCGCTCGCCATGCCGGACTTCCGTGAATATGCGGTGAAGGTTGGTGCGCATGGCAGCGATCAGGTCAGCTCCACCAGCGAACTCGGCAAGTTCCTGCGGGATATCGTGCGGCGCAATCCGTCAACCTTCCGCGCGTTCAGCCCCGACGAGAACAGCTCCAACCGCCTCGATGCGCTCTACGAGGCGACCGGGAAGGCGTGGCTCGGCGCCCGTTTCCCCGAAGACGCGGACGGCACGCACCTGGCGCCCGATGGTCGCCTGATGGAAATGCTGAGCGAACACACGCTGGAAGGCTGGCTGGAAGGCTATCTGCTGACCGGCCGGCACGGCTTCTTTTCCACCTACGAAGCGTTCGTTCACATTATCGATTCGATGATGAACCAACACGCCAAATGGCTTGAGAAGTGCAACGAGCTGCCTTGGCGCGCGGATATCAGCTCGCTCAATCTGCTTATCACCTCCACCGTCTGGCGGCAGGACCACAACGGCTTCACCCATCAGGATCCGGGCTTCCTGGATGTTGTCGCGAACAAGAGCCCGAACGTGACGCGCATCTATCTGCCGCCCGATGCAAACTGCCTGCTCTCGGTCGCCGACCACTGCCTGCGCAGCGTCAACTATGTGAACGTGATCGTCGCCGACAAGCAGCCGCACCTGCAGTTCCTGGACATGGAGGCAGCGATCAACCACTGCACCAAGGGCGCCGGCGTCTGGCGCTGGGCCAGCACCGATATCGACAGCGAGCCAGATCTGGTGATGGCGAGTTGTGGTGACATAGTGACGATGGAGGCGTTGGCGGCAACCGATCTGCTGCGACAGCATTTTCCTGATTTGAAGACCCGCTTCGTCAATGTCGTCGATCTGTTCCGGCTGCTTCCCGCCACGGAACATCCGCACGGCATGTCGGATTTCGAGTTCGACGCATTGTTCACCACCGACAAGCCGGTGATCTTCAATTTCCACGCCTATCCCTGGCTGATCCACCGACTGACCTACCGGCGCACCAACCATGACAACCTGCATGTGCGCGGATACAAGGAGAAGGGCAGCATCAATACACCGATGGAGCTTGCGATCCTCAATCAGATCGACCGCTACACGCTCGCGATCGACGCGATCGATCGGGTTCCATGCCTGCGCAACCGCGGAGCGCACGCCCGGGACGTGCTGCGCGACCAGCAACTTGCCTGCAGCACCTACGCGCATCAGTACGGCGAAGACCCGCCCGACGTTGTTTCCTGGAAGTGGCAGGCGGTGTGAGCGCGGGCACGACGACGCCGGCGGCACGCATCAGGGCAGACGCAGCGCCATCTCGCCCTTGAACGCATGGATCAGCCGCCGCCGTTGAAAGCGCCAACCGGCCGGCTGCCTGACCAACATATCGTCGTAGGTGCCACAGACTGAAGGGGACGGACCGCCCGCGCCTTCGACCATCACCAGATAATTCGAGCGAGCCGTGGCGTGTGCGCCCGTGCAGTCGATGATGCTGTTCATCACGTAGTGCATGCGACGCGGTTGCGATGGCACCGACTGCTCAAGCCACGCTGCGATATCCGCCGGACCTATCGCGGTCCGATACGGCGCAATCCACTCGCCATCCTCTGCGAACAGTGCCGCGAGTTCAGTGAAGCGGCCTTCGTCCATGCAGAAGCAATAGCGGTGCAGCAGCTCGCGGATCGCATCCTTGTCCTCGAGCAGCGTCGTCATGGGGCGGTTCGTCCGGCGCGCGCCTGCTGCATCAGCCGCTTCATCCGCGCGACCACCGCGGGCAAGCCGTCGATGATCGCCTGGCCGACCAGAAAGTGGCCGATGTTGAGTTCCACCACTTCGGGCAGCGCGGCGACGGGAGCGACATTGTCAAACGTCAGGCCGTGGCCGGCGTGGCATTCCAATCCAAGCGACGTCGTCAGCGCGGCCGCTGCGCGCAGGCGATCGAGTTCGCCCGGCTTGGCATCTGCGTAGCTCCCGGTGTGCAGTTCCACCACCGCGGCGCCGACATCGGCCGCGGCATGAACCTGCGCCGGGTCCGGGTCGATGAACAGCGAAACACGGATGCCGGCAGCGGTCAGCATCGCGACGACGGGACGCAGCGTGTCGATGTTGCCGGCAACATCCAGGCCGCCTTCCGTGGTGACCTCCTCGCGCTTTTCCGGCACCAGGCAGCTTGCGTGCGGGCGCACCTGGCAGGCGATTGCGGTCATCTCGGCAGTTGCCGCCATCTCCAAATTCAGTGGCTTGCCGATCGCGGCCCGAATCCGACGCACGTCGTCGTCGCGGATGTGTCGGCGATCCTCCCGCAGATGGATGGTGATACCATCGGCGCCGGCGGCGATCGCGGCCAACGCGGCATCCAGCGGATCGGGATGCGCGCCGCCGCGGGCATTGCGCACGGTGGCGACGTGGTCAACGTTCACGCAAAGGCGAAGCGGTGTCATGCGGTGTTCCTATGTCGTATGCCTCGTGGTAGTCGCGCGACGATCGGCGAGCGTCGCGGCGAGTTCGATGGCGGCGATCAGACTGGACGGATCGGCGACGCCCTTGCCGGCAATATCGTACGCCGTGCCGTGGTCGGGCGAGGTGCGCACGATCGGCAGTCCAAGCGTGACATTCACCCCGTGGTCCATATCGAGCGTCTTCAGCGGGATCAATGCCTGGTCGTGGTACATGCAGATCGCGGCATCGTAGCGGGCGCGCGCGTTTGCGGTGAACATCGTGTCGGGTGGCCATGGGCCGGACACGTCGATGCCGGCTGAGCGCAATGCGGCGATGGCGGGGGCGATGATCGTGGTTTCCTCGTCGCCCAGTGCCCCCTGTTCGCCCGCATGCGGGTTCAGCCCGGCGATGGCGAGACGGGGCCGAGCGATGCCGAAATCGCGTTGCAGTGCAGTGGCTGTCGTGTGCGCGGCGGCGACGATCGCATCGGTGGTCAGCATGGCGATCGAGTCGCGCAGCGAGGCGTGCACGGTGACCGGAACGACGCGCAGTGCAGGGCTTGCCAGCATCATGATCTGCTTGCCGTGCGCGCCGGTCAGCACGGCGAGGAACTCGGTGTGGCCGGGATAAGCGAAACCGGCGTCGTACAGCGCGGCCTTGTTGATCGGGTTGGTCACCATGCCGCTCGCAGCGCCAACCAATGCGAGCGATGCGGCTCGCTCGATGGAGGCGATCACCGCCTTGGCGTTCGCCTTGTCGGGGTGGCCGGGTCGCGGCGTATTTGCCAGGTTGATTGGAAACACGGGTAGGGCGGTCGCAAAGACCGCGCTGGCGTCATCCGGCGACGCAACGGTCGCGATCGGCACGTCCAGGGTCAGTGCGTGTGCGAGTGCAGCAAGTCGTTCCGCATCGTCGAGTACCGACGAAACGTTGGCGGCCATGGCGCAACGCAAGCCAGGCTCGCAGCGTCAGTTCGCCGCCGATGCCGGCGGGGTCCCCCATGGTCAGGGCGAGAACCGTCACCCCTCACCCCAACCCTCTCCCCCAACGGGAGAGGGAGTAGTGTTGCCAATACAACTCCCTCTCCCCTTGGGAGAGAGGGCTGGGGTGAGGGGTGACGCGCGCAAGCATGTCGCTAGATATGCAACGCCCGACCGGCGACCGCCAGGGCAGCCTCTTTCACCGCCTCGCTCAGGCTTGGATGCGCATGGCAGGTGCGCGCGACATCCTCGGCCGAGGCGCCAAATTCCATTGCGGTTGTGAGTTCCGCAATCAAGGTCCCGGCGTCGGGGCCGATGATATGTGCGCCCAGCAACCGGTCGGTCGTCTTGTCGGCGAGGATCTTCACGAAGCCGTCCGTCTCCGCCATGGCGCGCGCGCGCGCGTTCGCGGTGAAGGGGAATTTGCCAACGTTGTAGGCCACACCAGCGGCTTTCAGCTCTTCCTCGGTCTGGCCGACCGCGGCGACCTCCGGCCAGGTGTAGACCACGCCGGGAATGGCGCTGTAATTCACGTGCCCCGCCTGACCGGCCAGACGTTCGGCAAGCGCGACACCTTCCTCCTCCGCCTTGTGCGCCAGCATCGGCCCGGCGATGGCGTCGCCGATCGCGTAGATGCCGGGCACGTTCGTGGCGTAGTGTTCGTCGGTCTTCACCCGGCCGCGTTCGTCCAGCGTCACACCGGCATCGGCCAGCCCGACGCCACCGGTGTACGGCCGGCGGCCGATCGACAGCAGCACGATATCGGCCTTCAGTTCCTCCGCGGTGCCGCCCTTCGCCGGCTCGATGGTCAACGTGACGCCATCGTTGCCCTTGCGGGCGCCGGTCACCTTCATACCGAGCCGGAACTTGATGCCTTGGCGGGTCAGGATGCGCTCGAACGCCTTGGCGATCTCGCCGTCCATCGTGGGGACGATGCGGTCGAGGAACTCCACCACCGTCACCTGCGCGCCGAGGCGCCGCCACACGCTGCCGAGTTCCAGCCCGATGTAGCCGCCGCCGATCACCACGAGATGCCTGGGCACCGTGTCCAGCTCCAGCCCACCGGTGGAGGTGACGATCTGCTTTTCGTCCACGTCCACGCCGGCGAGCGGCACGCTTTCGCTGCCGGTGGCGATGACGATGTGCTTCGCGTCGTACATGGTGCCGTCCACATCGACCTTGCCGGGGCCGACTATCCTGCCGGTGCCCTTCAGCCAGGTCACCTTGTTCTTGCGGAACAGGAATTCCACACCCTTTGTATTGGCAGAGACGACTTCGTCCTTGCGTGCCTGCATGCGCCCAAGATCAAGCTTCACGCTGTCCACCAGCACGCCGTGGTCCTTCAATGCGTGCGCGGCGTGGTGGAATTCCTCGGATGATTGCAGCAGGGCCTTGGATGGAATGCAGCCGATGTTGAGGCAGGTTCCGCCCAATGTCGCGCGTTTCTCCACGCAGGCGACCTTCAGGCCGAGCTGCGCCGCGCGGATGGCGCATACGTAGCCGCCGGGACCGGAGCCGATGATGATGACGTCGAAGGAGTCGGGCATGCGTGCACCCCACCTCACCCTGACCCTCTCCGCCCCAGGGCGGAGAGGGAATTGGGGCGTTTACAGTCCCAGCAACAACCGGCGCGGGTCCTCCACGCCTTCCTTCACGCGCACCAGAAACGACACCGCCTCGCTGCCATCGACGATACGGTGATCGTAGCTCAGCGCGAGATACATCATCGGCCTGATCTCGACCTTGCCGCCGATCGCCATCGGCCGCTCCTGGATCTTGTGCATTCCGAGAATCCCCGACTGCGGCGGATTCAAGATCGGTGTAGACATCAGCGAGCCGTAGACGCCGCCATTGGTGATGCTGAACGTGCCGCCGGTCAGCTCGTCCAGCTTCAGCGCACCGTCGCGCGCGCGTCGGCCGAAATCTGCGATGGCTCGTTCGATCTCCGCGAAACTCATCGCATCGACGTCGCGGATCACCGGCACCACCAGTCCGGCCGATCCGCCGACCGCGATGCCCATATGGACAAAATTCTTGTAGACGATGTCGTCCCCGTCGATCTCGGCGTTCACCGCGGGGAATTCCTTCAGCGCGGCAACGCACGCCTTCACGAAGAACGACATGAATCCGAGCCGCGCGCCGTCGTGCTTCTTCTCGAACGCTTCGCGGTATTCGCGGCGCAGCGCCATGACCGCGGTCATGTCCACCTCGTTGAAGGTGGTCAGCATCGCCGCGGTGTTCTGCGCCTCTTTCAGCCGCACCGCGATCGTGCGCCGCAGCCGCGTCATGCGCACCCGCTCTTCGCGCGGCTCGTCCACGCGCGGCGGCCTGGCCGCAGGAACCGGCGCGGTCGGGGCAGGACGCTCGAGGAAAGCCAGCACGTCGCCCTTGGTGATCCGCCCGTCCTTGCCGCTGCCGGCCCCGATCTGCGTGGGCGACAGACGTTGCTCCTCGATCAACTTGGCCGCGGCCGGCATCACCTGAAGTTGGGCCGGCGGGCTGGCCGGGCGCGTGACGGGTCCCAGCGGCCGGGGCGGCGGATGCACGCCGGCCGGCGGATTGGCAGCGGGCCGCGGCTGCGGAGGCTGTGTTGGCCTGCCGACCTGCCCTGCACCGGCCTCCAGCGTGGCCAGCAGCGCGCCGACCGGAACCTCGCTGCCCTCCGGTGCGGCGATCGAGCCCAGCACACCGGCGGCCGGCGCGGTGACCTCCACCGTGACCTTGTCGGTCTCCAGTTCTACCAGCGGTTCGTCGGCGGCGACCGGGTCACCTTCATGCTTCATCCAGCGCCCGACGGTGGCGGACGTGACGCTTTCGCCCAGCGTCGGCACGTTGATCTCGGTCGCCATTGCGCGTGCTTCCCTTTAGCCGATGCCCAGCGCGGCGGCGACCAGCGTCGCCTGCTCACGCATATGCACGCGCGCCTGGCCGGTTGCCGGGCTCGCCGCCGCTTCGCGTCCGAAATAAATGGGCCGCGTCACTTTGCTGTCCAATCGGCCCAGCACCTTTTCCAGCCGCCGATCGATGAAGCTCCAGGCGCCCATGTTCTCGGGCTCCTCCTGGCACCACACCACATCGGCGTTGTGGTACGGGCCAAGCACCCGGCCCAGCGTGTTTTCCGGGAACGGATACAATTGTTCCAGCCGGATGATCGCGACATCCGTCTCCTCGTGCGCCCGCCGTTCCGCCAACAAGTCGTAGTAAACCTTGCCGCTGCAGATCACGACGCGGCGCACCTTGTCCGGCGGCGCGATGGGATCGATGTCCGGAATGACGAACTGGAATCCACGGTCGCTCATGTCAGCCAGCGACGACACCGCCAGCTTGTGACGCAGCAGCGACTTCGGCGTGAAGATCACCGCCGGCTTACGGAAGTTGCGGTGCAGCTGGCGCCGCAGGATATGGAAATAGCTGGCCGGCGTGGTCGGATTGCACACGCTCATGTTGCGTTCAGCGCAAAGCTGCAGGTAGCGCTCGATGCGGGCGGACGAGTGCTCCGGTCCCTGACCCTCGTAGCCGTGCGGCAGCAGCAATGTCACGCCCGACATGCGCAGCCACTTGGTCTCGCCCGAGGCGATGAACTGGTCGATGATCGGCTGCGCCCCGTTGGCGAAATCGCCGAACTGCGCCTCCCACAATACCAACGTGCGCGGCTCGGCGAGCGAGTAGCCATACTCGAACCCCAGCACGCCGGCCTCGGACAGCAGCGAGTTGTAGATCTCGATCTTCGCCTGCTCAGGCGCGATGTTGTTCAGCGGGATGTATTCGTGCTGGTTGGTCTGGTCGATCAGCACCGCATGGCGCTGGCTGAACGTACCGCGCTGGGTGTCCTCGCCTGACAGGCGGATGCGGCTACCCTCCAGCAGCAGCGAGCCGAACGCCAGCGCCTCGCCGGTCGCCCAGTCGATACCGCCGCCGCTTTCCACCATTGCCTGCTTGGCTTCCAGCTGGCGGCGGATGCGCGGATGCACATCGAATTCGGCCGGCACACGCGATAGCACCACGCCGATCTGCTTCAGGGCGGATTCCGGGACAGCGGTGGTTTCCTCCTGCCGCTCGAATTCGATGTCCGCCGGATGGAACCCGGACCAGTGCCCCTCCAGCCAGTCCGCCTTGTTCGGCTTGTAGGCCTTAGCCGCCTCGTTTGCCGCCTCCATCGCAGCCTGGAACGCGTCCCACATCGCCTGCGCCTCCGCCGCGGGCACAACATCCTCGGCAGCCAGTCGTTCGGCATACAGCGTGCGCGTGGTCTTCGTCGCGGCGATGGCGCGATACATCTCCGGCTGGGTGAACGCGGGTTCGTCGGTTTCATTATGGCCGTGGCGGCGATAGCAGACGATATCCAGCACGATATCGGCCGCGAAGCGCATGCGGAATTCCGCCGCCATGCGCGCGCAGAACATCACCGCCTCGGGGTCGTCGCCATTGACATGCAGGATCGGCGCCTGGATCGACTTCGCCACGTCGGTGCAATAAAGCCCGGAATAGGCGTGCGCCGGCACAGTGGTAAAGCCGATCTGGTTGTTGACGATCACATGCACGGTGCCGCCGGTGCGGTAGCCGATCAGTTGGCTCATCGCCAGCGTCTCATACACCAGCCCCTGGCCGGCGAATGCGGCGTCGCCGTGCATCAGGATCGCCATCACCGAACTGCGCCGCTGCGTGTCGCCCGCGGTGTCCTGGCGTGCGCGCACCTTGCCAACGACGACGGGGTTCACCGCCTCCAGGTGCGAGGGATTGGGCTGCAGCGAGATGTGCACGCTGTGTCCGTCGATGTCCACGTCGGTCGAGGTACCGAGATGGTACTTGACGTCGCCCGAACCCTGCACATCGTCCGGCTTGAAGCTTTCGCCGCCGAATTCGGAGAACACCGCGGTGAACGGCTTCTGCACGATGTTGACCAGCGTGTTGAGCCGGCCGCGATGCGGCATACCGATGGCGATCTCGTTGACACCCTGCGCGGCCACCGTCTCGATCACCGTGTGCAGCGCCGGGATGGTGACCTCGCCGCCTTCCAGCCCGAACCGCTTGGTGGTGACGTAGCGCTTTTGGCAGAACACCTCGAAGCCTTCGGCCTCGGTGAGCTGTTGCAGGATGCGGCGCTTCTCCTGCGGGTCAAAGGCAGTGTGCCACGGGGCGCCCTCGACGCGGCGCTGGATCCAGGATTTCTGGTCGGGGTCCTGGATATGCATGAACTCGACGCCGATCGGACCGCAATACGTATCGCGCAGAATTTGCATGATCTCGCGCAAGCTGGCGGTCTCGCGGCCGAGCACGTTGTCGATAAAGATCGGCTTGTCCAGGTCGGCGTCGGTGAAGCCGTAGGAAAGTGGGTCCAGCTCGGAATGCGGGGCGGGAATGGTCAGGCCCAGCGGATCAAGCCGCGCCTCCAGATGGCCGCGTACGCGGTAGGAACGGATCAGCATCAGGGCGCGCAGCGAGGCGATGGTGGCGGCGCGGACCTGTTCGCCGGACATGGCGGGAAGCGTGCCCGGAGCGGTGGCGGGAGGTGGCGCCACCTCCGGCTCCAGTGTCGGACGATGCGGCGCCCATGAAGCCCCGGTGGCGTCCTCCAGAACCGCGCGGGCGTCGTCGTTCAGCGCGCCGAACAGCTCGCCGAAGGTTGGATCGACGGACGCCGGGTTGGCGGCCCAGCGCGCGTATTGCTCGCCAAGAAACGCCGCGTTCGCGCCGCTGAAGGCCGATGCGAGGATATCAACGCCAGCCATCGGTCAGAACCCCTGTTGTATCTTCGGTGACGCCGCGAATATGGAAACGCGCACGGGATCGCGAAGTCCCGAGGCGGCGCTCGCAGCGTTGCTTCTACCGCATGGCCGGCCAGGGGGAAACGTTTTGAGCCGGACCGGGCGGCGGCGCTGCTCCCCGCTTCGTGATCCGCGGGGGCGCCCGGCTCCGCTACCAACCATCGCAACCCGGTCAGATGGTTAGTTCCGGCTTTCAAAGCCTTGCGCCATATCGCCTACCTGGTTGGTTCACGTGGGTTTACAGAGGACGTTCCCATGACATTCCCCACGGGATTTGCCGGCCCTCGGCCACGCGCCATTGCCGGTTGGCTCGTTCTGATCGCCACCGCGAGCCTGGCCTTGGCCGCCGCTGCATCGGCGCAGGGACAGTCTCCGCCGCCGCAGGTGACGGTTGCGACACCGTTCGCCAGCCGCGTGGCGCAATGGGACGAGTTCACCGGCCGCTTCGAGGCCGTGCAGCGCGTCGACGTGCGCCCACGCGTCTCCGGCTACATTGACAAGGTGAATTTCCGCGACGGCATCACCGTCAAGGAGGGCGACCTGCTGTTCACTATCGATCAGCGCCCCTTCCGGCTTGCCGTCGAGTCGGCCGAGGCCGACGTGATCCGCACCAAGGCGCTGGTCGTGCTGGATGAGGCCGACTACGAGCGCGCCCAGCAACTGGTGAAGACCGCGGCGACGCCGGTGCGCGAACTCGATCAGCGGAAGGCCAACCTCGACATCGCCCGCGCACAGGAAATGTCGGCGGAGGCTGCTTTGCGCACCGCACAGCTCAACCTCGAATGGTCCGAGGTCCGCGCACCGATCGCCGGCCGCATCTCCGACCGGCGCGTCGACCCCGGCAACCTCGTGACCGGCGGCCAGAACGGGGCCACGCTGCTGACCACGATCGTCACCCTTGCTCCGATCTATTTCGTGTTCGAAGGCTCCGAGGCCGATTACATCCGCTACACGCGCATGAGCGTCGAAGGGCAGCGGCCATCATCGCGCGATGTCGCCAATCCGGTGACGGTACGCCTGGCCGACGAGACCGAATTTCTCCATCGCGGCGTCATGAACTTCGTCGACAACGAGGTTAACGCGCATTCCGGCACGATCCGCGGCCGGGCGATCTTCGACAACAAGGACCTCTTCCTGACGCCGGGCACGTTCGGGCGGCTTCGCCTCTATGGCGGCCCGCTCGATGCGCTGCTGGTACCGGATACCGCGGTGGTGTCCGACCAGGCGCAGAAGACCGTGCTGACGGTCGACGGGGACAACAAGGTCGTCGCCAAGCCGGTGACATTGGGCGGCATGGCGTTGGGGTTGCGCGTCATCGCCTCGGGCCTTGCGCCGACCGATCGGGTGGTGATCGCCGGCGTCGCCAACCCGTTCGTCCGCGCCGGTGTGACGGTCGCGGCGCGCGCGGGCGAAATCCGTCCGACCGACCGCGAGATGGCGGCGGACTAGCCGGATGCGGTTCTCGCATTTCTTCATCGACCGGCCGATCTTCGCAGCGGTACTGTCGATTCTGATCACGATCGCCGGCGCCCTGGTCGAACGCACATTGCCGATCTCCGAGTACCCGGAGATCGCGCCGCCCACCGTCAGCATCCGCGCCAGCTATCCGGGCGCATCGGCTGAGGTGCTCGCACAGACTGTCGCCACGCCGATCGAGCAGGAGGTTAACGGCGTCGACAACATGCTGTACATCAACTCGCAATCGGTCGGCGACGGCACACTGACGATCAACGTGGTGTTCAGGCCGGGCACCGATGTCGATACCGCGCAGGTGCTGGTGCAGAACCGCGTCTCGGTCGCCGTGCCGCGCCTGCCCGACGACGTGCAGCGGCTCGGCGTCACCGTGCGCAAGGCCTCGCCCGACCTGATGATGGTCGTGCACATGGTCTCGCCGGACGGCTCGCGCGATCAGCAGTACATTTCAAATTATGCGACGCTCTACATCAAGGACGCGCTGGCGCGGGTGGACGGCGTCGGCGACGTCAACGTGTTCGGCGCGCGCGACTATTCGATGCGGGTGTGGCTGGATCCCGGCAAGGTCGCGGCCCGCGGCCTGACGGCCGAGGACGTGGTGGACGCGGTGCGTGCGGCCAATCTGCAGGTCGCGGCGGGTGCCATCAACCAGCCGCCGGCGCGCTCGACGGGTGCCTTTCAGGTCTCGGTGCAGACGCTCGGACGACTTACCGACATCGAGCAGTTCGGCGACATCGTCGTGCGCGCCGATCCGGGCCTTGGCTTCGTGCGCATCCGCGACATCGCGCGCGTCGAATTGGGTTCGCAGGACTATACGGTGAACGCCTATCTCGGCAAGGACGTGGCGACCGCGATCGTCATCTACCAGCGCCCGGGCTCGAATGCGCTGACCACGGCGGCCGCGATCCTGCGGACGATGGAAGCAGCGAAGCAGGATTTTCCAGCCGGCCTCGACTACCGCGTGGTCTATAATCCCACCGAGTTCATCCAGCAGTCGATCGACGAGGTGGTGCGGACGCTGTTCGAGGCGCTCGGCCTCGTAGTCTGCGTGGTGATCCTGTTCCTGCAGACCTGGCGCGCCGCGATCATCCCGGTGATCGCCATCCCCGTGTCCCTGGTCGGCTGCTTCCTGGTGATGGGGCTGGTCGGCATCTCATTCAACACGCTGTCGCTGTTCGGACTCGTGCTGGCGATCGGCATCGTGGTGGACGACGCCATCGTCGTGGTCGAGAACGTCGAGCGCTATCTGCGCCAGGGCATGACGCCGAAGGAGGCGGCGCACAAGACCATGGACGAGGTCGGCAGCGCGCTGATCGCGATCGCGCTGGTGCTGTGCGCGGTGTTCATCCCAACCACGTTCATCACCGGGCTGCAGGGCTCGTTCTATCGGCAGTTCGCGATCACCATCGTCGCGGCGACGCTGATCTCCGCCTTTGTCTCGCTGACCCTGTCGCCGGCGCTGGCGGCGGTGCTGCTGCGGCCGCACACGCACGAACCGAAACGCACGCTGCTGTTTCGCCTGGGTGCGCCGGTGCGGCGGTTCTTCGCCGGCTTCAACTGGATGTTCGAGCATCTGTCGTCGGGCTACGGCAGGCTGGTGGGCCGCCTGGCGCGCATCGGCGTCGTCATGCTGGTGGTGTACGGCGGGCTGATCTACGCCGCCTACAACCGGCTTGCGGCCACGCCGACCGGCCTCATCCCGCAGCTCGATCGCGGCTATCTGATCGCGGTGTTCCAACTGCCGCCGGGCGCGTCGCTGGCGCGCACGGATTCCGTGATCCGCCGCGCATCGGCGATCATCCTGCAGCAGCCGGGGGTGCAGAATTCGGTGGCCTTCGCAGGCTTCGACGGCGGCACCTTCACCAACGCACCCAATGCCGGCGTGATCTTCATTCCGTTCCGGCCGTTCGCTGAGCGCGTCGCCAAAGGGCTGTCATCGGCCAGGATCGCCACCGAGGTACGCGAGCAGCTCGCGCAGCTCGACGATGCGTTCAGTTTTGTGCTGGAGCCGCCCTCGGTGCCGGGCATCGGGACCGGCGGCGGGTTGAAGCTCTATGTGCAGGACCGCACCGGCAACGGGCTGCCGGCGCTGGAGCGCGCGACCTGGGACGTTGCCGGCGCGGCGGCGAAGATGCCGGGCTTTACCCAGGCGTTCACGCTGTTCAACACGCACACACCGCAAATCTATGCGGACATCGATCGCACCAAGGCGGAGCTGCTGCAGGTGCCGATCGACCGCGTGTTCCAGACGCTGTCGGTGTATATGGGATCATTCTACATCAACGACTTCAACCTGCTCGGCCGTATCTATCAGGTCGCGGCGCAGGCGGATAATCCGTTCCGGGTGACCTTGCGCGACGTCGAGAACCTCAAGACGCGCAACAACAACGGCGACATGGTGCCGATCGGCTCGGTCGCCACGTTCCGCGACACCACCGGCCCGTTCCGCGTGCCGCGCTACAACCTGTATCCGGCAGCCGAGATCCAGCTCCAGCTCGCGCGCGGCTTCGCTTCGGGCCAGGCGATCACCGCGGTCGAGCAGATCGCGCACGAGCATCTGCCGCAGGGCTTCGGCTATGAGTGGACCGAGATCGCGCTGCAGGAGAAAGAAGCGGGAAACACCGCGATGGTCGCGTTCGGGCTGGCGGTGGTGTTCGTGTTCCTGCTGCTGGCTGCGCTGTATGAGAGCTGGCTGCTGCCGCTGGCGGTAGTGCTGATCGTGCCGATGTGCATCCTGGCCGCGATGCTCGGGGTGAACGCGCGCGCCCTCGACCGCAACATCCTGGTCGAGATCGGGCTCGTGGTGCTGGTCGGGCTTGCGGCCAAGAACGCGATCCTGATCGTGGAGTTCGCCCGCCAGGCCGAGACCGACGGCATGAGCCGGTTCGATGCCGCGGTCGCCGCCGCGCGCACCAGGCTGCGGCCGATCCTGATGACCTCGCTCGCCTTCATCCTGGGCGTCCTGCCGCTGGCGATCGCGGTCGGCGCGGGGGCCGAGATGCGCCAGTCGCTGGGCACCGCCGTATTCGCCGGCATGCTGGGCGTGACGCTGTTCGGCCTGGTGTTCACACCGGTGTTCTACGTGCTCACCCGCGCGGTCGCGCTGCGGCTGGAGCGGCGGCGCACCGCAGCTCCGGTTCCGGCGGACGTGGAGGCGGATTGACCACCAGCGCCGGTCAGCCCGCTACCACGGGAGCAGGATGTCCATCAACTGCTGACCCCACCGCGTATGCTGCACTTCGGTCAGCTCGCCGCGCCCGCCATAGGCGATCCGCGCCTCGGCCATACGGTCGTGCAGCACCGTGTTGTCGCTGGCGATGTCCTGCGGGCGGATCACGCCGGTGACCTTCAGCTCCCGCAACTCGCTGTTCACCCTGAACTCCTGCCGCGCTTCCACCACCAGGTTGCCGTTGGGCAGCACCTGCGTCACCACGCCGGCGAGCCGCACCGTCACCGTCTCGTTGCGCTGGATCTGCCCGCTGCCGGTGTTGTTGTTGGAACTGTTGACTGCCAGAATCTTCGACGGGTCGGCGATCGTCTTCGGCAGCAGCGCCTGCATGCCGAAGAAGTTTGCCATGCCGCCGTTTTCGGTGCTGGCGCGGGTGCCGGTCGTGGCATTCTTCATGTTGGCGGTGTCGTTCATGGCGACCAGAATCGTCACGATATCGCCGACCTGCGCCGCGCGCTGATCCTTGAAGAAAGCACGCGAACCGCTGCGCCACAGCGAATTCGCCTCGTTCGGTGTCGGCTCCGAGGCCGGCATCGGCATGCTTACCGGCCGCCAGGTCGGCTCCTTCGTCGGATCGGCGGTCGGCGACAGGGCCGGAGCACGACCGACTTCGGACAATCGCGACAGGGAGCCGCATCCGCCGAGCAACAGAATGGCAATGACGGGCGCCAGGGCTCGCAGTCGCCTGGTCATCGCACGCTCACCTGCGCGACGCCGGGATCGGAGCCGTTGCTCATGGATCGCGTCGTCGGCATCGAGTTCGGCGCAACGCGCACGCGATCGGGCCCGATGATCTCTGCCTCGAGCACCGCGCGCGACACCGGATTGAGCACCCGGATGCGTTCGCCGATGGCGCCTGATTCCAAAGCCTGACCCTGCGCGCTCAGCGTGATGCCGGGGCTCTCGAGCAGCATCGTCACGGCGGCGCCCTTCTGCACCATCGAGGGTCGCATCAGCTCGCTGACCATGAGTGGCTGGCCCGCGGCAAGCGCACGCTTCAGCTGCATGCCAATCGCATCATCGGTTCGCCGTACCACCTCGCTTCTGACCAGCATGGTATGCACGCGGGCTATGTGCACATCGTCGGCACGCAACACGCTGCCCGCGAGCAGGCGGGTGGTCGCAACCGGCAGATCGATCGTGTCGTCCACCCGCCCGGTAAGGCGCATGTGGATGGGCTCCATCGCCGCGCCGGTGATGGAAAGCACCGCACTGAAGCGACCGGCGGCAGGCTCGTACTCCATGTCCGACACAACCGGCCTGGGGTCGGCCTCGAATGGCACGAGAGGCGGCGTGAAACCTGGCAACTCGATGTCGCAGTCGGGCGAAGCGCCGGCGCCGATGAGGGCGCTCTTCACCGCATCCAGCGCGTCCTCGCGCCGGAGCGGCCGGCCCGGCCGATCCAGCACCGCACGGTCGCCCGACGATGCGGGCCGCCAGTCCACGCCGAACTGGTGAGCGATGGCGCCGAGCTGCGCCGCCTCGACCACGATGCGCCCGCCCGCGCCCGGACCTGGGCCCAGGACCCGGTCGGCATTCGCGCCGGCTTCGTCGAACAGATCGGACAGTCGCACGACGGCGGCGTGCAGTGTGGTCACGCTGCGCAGCGTGGCCGCATCGGCAGTGGCAACGCCCAGGCAGATCGCCAGTGCGGTCAGCGGCAGATTGCACCGAAGGGAGGACATGGCATCACCGCAGGTTGGTCAGGGTTGAAAGCATGTCGTCGCTGGTCGTGATCACCTTGCTGTTCATCTCGTAGGCGCGTTGCGCGCTGATCAGATTGGTGATTTCGCTGACGACATTGACGTTCGAGGTTTCGATGAAGCCCTGCATCACGTTGCCAAAGCCCGGCGAGCCAGGGTTGCCGGTGACCGGCTGACCCGAGGCGGCGGTTTGCAGCAGCAGGTTCTGGCCCTGCGAGTCCAGCCCCGCCTCGTTCGGAAACGAAGCGGTCTGCAGCTGGCCAACGGTCTGCGGCGCGGTCTGTCCTTGCAACGTGACCTGCACCTGACCCGACGCATTGACCGTCACCCCGGTGGCGTTAGAGGGGATCTGCAATCCGGGCTGCACGGTATATCCGTCGGCCGTGACCATGGTGCCATCGGCGGCCAGGCCGAACGTGCCGTCACGGGTGTAGGCGGTGTCGCCCGACGGCAGCGTCACCTGGAAATAGCCGACACCCTGGATCGCCATGTCCAGCGTGTTGGAGGTCTGCTGCAGGTTGCCCTGCTCGTTGATCCGATAGATCGCCGCGGTGCGCACGCCGAGCCCCACCTGCGCACCGGACGGCACGATGGTGCCGCTGTCCGAGCTGTTGGCGCCGACACGACGCAAATTCTGGTAGATCAGGTCCTGGAACTCCGCCCGACGCCGCTTGAAGCCGGTGGTGGTCATGTTGGCGATGTTGTTGGAGATCACCTCGACGTTGGTCTGCTGCGCCTGCATTCCGGTGCTGGCGATATCGAGCGAACGCATGGATCTGATTCCCTTCAGTCGAATGCCGGGCTAGGCGCCCTGCGGCAGCAGCTTGTCGATTGCCGACTGCTGACGATCGGCTTCAGCCTGGATGAACTGGCTCATGAACTGGAACTGCCGCAGGTCATCCATCATCCGCGTCGTCTCCATCACGGGCTGGACGTTGGAGTCCTCGACCGCGCCCTGCACCAGCGCGGGCGACGCGACCGCGACGGTCGGTGAATTGGAGCGGAACTGCGTGTTGCCTTCGGCGGCGAGTTGCAGCGGATCGGTCGCCTGCACCACGCCGATCTTGCCGAGCTGACCGTTCTCGCTGGAGACGGTTCCGTCACCGGCGATGGTGATCTGCGTGTCGGTGGACGAGAGCTGGATCGGCTGTCCGTTGGTATCGAGCAGCGCGTTGCCGGCACCATCGGCCACGGTGCCGCTGGGCATCAGGCCAAAGCGCCCGTCTCGAGTGAGCCGCGTGCCACGGGACGTGGCGATGGCGAAATATCCCTCGCCGGTGATGGCGAGGTCGAACGGGTTGCCTGTGTGTGTCAGCGTGCCGGCCTGCTGCTCCCGCCAGGTCGCGCGATCCTGGGTGAAAGCGATGCTGGGCTCGCCCGACGTCCCCTGGGTGTTGCTTTGGCGGCTGAGCCAGTCGCTGAACAGAACGCGCTCGGCCTTGAAGCCCGGCGTGTTGGCATTGGCGATGTTGCCGGCGATCACGTCCATGGAGCGCTGCTGTGCGACCAGACGAGAGGCGGCGATGCTGCTGACGATGTCCATCGATGCAAACCGTGAGTGAATTTGCCGAGATAGTCGCAAGCTGCGTGCCAATCCTGCTGTCGTTCCCGCGCCGGCGGAACGCCGCGGCAACCGTTCATGCGTGCGGCCTTGGGCTCCCGTCCGCGTGGCAATGGCGACAGGGCACAAAACGCCGCACACGGCTGATTTTGCCGGGCAGCACCGGAGGCAAGGCTTCCTTAACGGCTCCCTGCCAGATTGTGCGCAACACGCCACGAGCAGGCGTGCGGAAAGGAGCAGACTGTGGCCACGGCCGTGGCAACGACGGACGTGAACAGGGCGGAAGACCCATCTTCGCCGCCTGAAGCGACGAGCAGCAACGGCGGCAGGCGCAGGCTCATTCTGTTTGCCGCGCCGGTCGCGCTGGCCGTCGCCGTCGGTTCCGGGCTTTGGCTTACCGGCATTCTGCCACGTCTGCTCGGTCTCGGTCACGGCCCGGACAAGACCGAATCCAGCAAGGTGCTGGCACCGATTTATGTGGACCTGCCGGAGATGATCGCGAACCTGAACAGCAATCCGCGCCGTCCCAGCTACGTGAAGCTGGTGGCGCGGCTTGAGGTCTCCAAACAGGAGGACGTGGAGCGCGTGAAGCTGGTCATGCCGCGGCTACAGGATCTGTTCCAGACCTACCTGCGCGAAATGCGCCCCGAGGAATT
This sequence comes from uncultured Alphaproteobacteria bacterium, assembly GCA_963812475.1. Taxonomy (GTDB): domain Bacteria; phylum Pseudomonadota; class Alphaproteobacteria; order Acetobacterales; family Acetobacteraceae; genus JAMXLO01. The sequence goes on along the minus strand of CAWEVI010000046.1, from coordinate 33,774 downwards.
GCGCGGTTCCGCCGGCACTTATCGACTGCGCGAGGAACTGATCGGCAGGGCCAACCTGGCCGCCGCGCCCGCACGCATCTCGGACGTGCTGTTCATTCAGATGATGATCCAATGACGGACCACGATCCAAGGGATCTGTCGATCCACGATCCGAGCGATCGATGAGCGATACGCCGGAAAACCAACCGCAGTCCGACGAGGAACTGGCCGCTGCCTGGGGCGCGGAAGCGGAGGCCGAGGCCGCGGCGGGCGAGGCTCCGGCAGCACAGCCGGCGCGCGTGCTCAATCAGGCCGAGATCGACAGTCTGCTCGGTTTCGACGAAGGTCCTGGCGGCGGCGAAAACCGCAGCGGGATGCAGCGGATCATCAGCTCCGGCCTGGTCTCCTACGAGCGTCTGCCGATGCTGGAGATTGTGTTCGACCGGCTGGTGCGCATCATGTCGACGTTGCTGCGCAACTTCACCTCCGACAATGTGGAAGTGGGCATCGACAACATACTTTCGCTGCGGTTCGGCGACTACCTGAACTCGATCCCGCTGCCGGCGATGCTTGCCGTGTTCAAGGCGGACGAGTGGGACAATTACGGCCTTATGATCGTGGACTCCGCCATGATCTATTCAATCGTTGACGTCCTGCTGGGCGGCCGGCGCGGCACCGCCGCGATGCGCATCGAGGGACGTCCGTACACGACAATCGAGCGCACCCTGGTCGAACGGTTGATCCAGGTGGTGCTGGCCGACCTGTCCGCGAGCTTCGACCCGCTGTGCCCGGTCACCTTCCGTTTCGAACGTCTGGAGGTCAATCCGCGCTTTGCCACGATCAGCCGGTTATCGAATGCCGCTGTGCTCGCGCGGCTTCGGATCGACATGGAAGACCGCGGTGGACGGCTGGAACTGCTGTTACCGTATGCCACTCTGGAACCGGTGCGCGAGTTGCTGCTGCAGCAGTTCATGGGCGAGAAGTTCGGTCGCGATTCGATCTGGGAAACCCATCTGGCCGAGGAGCTGTGGAACACCGAGGTCGAGCTCGCCGTCGTGCTGGATGAGCAGACGATGCGGCTATCGGACGTGATGGCGCTTCAGCCCGGCAGCCGTATCGTGCTGAACGCCGCGCTCGGCGCCCCGGTACGGGTGCGGTGCGGTGCGGTGCCGTTGTTCGAAGGCCGTGTCGGACGCCGCAAGAGCCGCATTGCCGTACGCATCGAGCGCGACCTGCCGCGGCCGCAGCAGACCGAGCGGTAGCCTTCCGCCACGCGGGTGTGGGGTGGCGGGTCTTGTCCTTCAGCTCGCAACGCACCGGACATTGGCAGATTGCTAACCCTGCTGCGGCACAATGGCCGACATGGAGTGGCTTCTCGAAATTGCTCTGGTCGCGCTGCTGGCCGCAACCCTGTTTCATGCCGTGCGCCTGGAACGCGCGCTCGGCGTCCTGAAACGTGACCGGTCCGCGCTGCAGGACCTGATCGACGGCTTCAACACCAGCACCCGTCAGGCGGAGCTTGGCATCGAGCGGCTGCGCGGCGTGGCCGAGGGCACCGGCCTGCAGATCGCCGGACAGCTCGATGCGGCGGTGGCGCTGAAAGACGACCTGACCCTGCTGATCGATCGCGGTGACCGGCTGGCCGACCGGATCGATGCACTGGTGCGGGCGGGAAGGCCGCTCGCCGTCGAGACGCCGCGGCTGACCGTCGTTGCGGATACCGATCATGCCGAGCCGCGCGTTCGCAGCCAGGCCGAGCGCGACCTGCTGAAGGCGCTGAGGATGGCCCGATGATGCCCCGTATCAAACCGCCCCGCCTGTTGCCGGTCACCATTTTCGCGCTGGCAGGGTTGCTCGCGATGAAGTCGGTGGAACTGGTACGTGAGGCGGCAGCCGCGGTGGCACAGGGCCAGTCGGTGGTCACCACCGCACAGGCCGCAATGCCGGCACCCCTGGAACGCCCGCCTTCGGCCGCGGTGTCCGCGCAGCCTGTTGGGACGCCGGCCGCGGACGACAGCGCGCCGCCTGTCGCTGATGGCGAGCGAACGGTCCTCCTGCAACTACGTCAGCGTCGGCAGGAGCTTGATTCTCGCGAGACCGGGTTGGCAGCGCGCGAGTCGCTGCTGGTCGCGGCCGAGCAGAAGGTTTCCGCACGGGTGACCGAATTGCAGGCGCTGCAGAAGAAACTGGAGTCGATCGAGGCGGCGAGACAGGAACGCGAGGACACCAGTTGGCAGCGCATGGTGAAGCTCTACGAAACGATGAAGCCTCGCGATGCGGCGACGATCTTCAATGAACTGGAGATGCCGGTGCTGCTGCAGGTTCTCGATCGCATGAAGGAGGCGAAGGCCGCGCCGGTGCTGGCCGCCATGCAGACCGACAAGGCGCGCGATGTCACGGCACAGCTTGCCAAATTGCGAACCAGCCGGGACGGCCCGGGGAACAGCGTCACCGGCGGCTGACCTGCGGTCAGCACGAAGTGCGCACAGGCAGAAAGGACGGAGCGACCATGCCGATCGACAAAGCCATGAACGTCCTGATCGTGGACGACTACAAGACGATGCTGCGGATCATCCGCAATCTGTTGAAGCAGATCGAGTTCAACAATGTCGAAGAAGCTTCTGATGGAGCCGAGGCGCTGACCAAGCTGCGCTCGGGCAATTTCGGCCTGGTGATCAGCGACTGGAACATGGTGCCGATGACCGGTCTGCAGCTGCTCCAGGAGGTGCGGGCGGACGCCAGACTGAAATCGACCCCGTTCATCATGATCACCGCGGAAAGCAAGGTCGAGAATGTCGTGGCGGCCAAGCAGGCGGGCGTGTCGAACTACATCGTCAAGCCGTTCAACGCCGAGACGCTGCGCGACAAGATCGAGAAGGTGCTGGGTCATGGCTGATCGGGACGGCGACAGGCTCGACGAACGGTTGGCGGCAATTCGCGCCCGTCATCCAGGCTCCGAACCGGAAATGGTGGCCGACGTGGTGCACGCCGTGCTCGCCACCATGAGCGGCGATCTCTCGGCACAGGAAACGTCCCTGCTCGCCGAAGTGGAGGCGCTTGGCCAAACCATCGCCTGCGCCAAGGCCGAGATCGCGGCGCTGCGGTTCGACGACATCACCGACAACCACATCCCCTTTGCGACCGACGAACTGGACGCGATCGTCGAACATACGGCGACCGCCACGAACGCAATTCTGACGTGCTGCGAGACACTCGACAGTGTGGCGGGCGCGTTGAGCGGGGAGCCGGCGGCGAAGCTGCAGGACGCCACCACGCGCATCTACGAAGCCTGCGGTTTTCAGGACATCACCGGACAGCGCATCACCAAGGTTGTCGCAACGCTGAAGACGATCGAGGCGAAGGTTACATATATCGTTACAACCTTCGGCAGCAGCCCTTCCGGCGAGGATGACGGGCGCGCAGGCGAGGCGAGCGAAGAGGCGCTGTTGAACGGCCCGCAGCATCCCGCCGTTGCGATGGATCAGTCCGACATCGATCGGTTGCTGGCAAGTTTCGAATGAGGCAACACGCGAGGGTATGCCTGGTCGCTATTCTGCTGGCCTGGCTGGCGCCGGTTGCCGCTCATGCCGATGGGGGTGCCGCGGTGCCTGTGCACGTCGGCACGCATCCGGGTTACGGGCGCGTTGTGTTCGACCTGCCGGAACGGCTCGACTTTCACCTGACCCAACAGGGTCAGCAGGTGCAGGTGCAGTTCACCGGCAACGTAACCATCGGCGCGGCGCCTGCCATGCCTCACAACGTCCTTGGCCTGACCGGCAGCGCTGGACAGGCGGAGCTTGTCGTCGTCGAGGGCACGGTGGCGCGCGCCTGGCGGCTCGGCAATCGTCTGGTGATCGACGTGCTCGACCCGGCTGTCGCCGCGAGCACCCCGTCAGCGCCGGTGCAGGCGTCGGTCCCGGCACCGCGGTCCGGATCGGCGAGCGCCGCGGCTCCCGGCGCACCTGTGGCCAAGCCCGCCGTGCCGATGGTGTCTCCTGCTGTTTCGGCGCCTCCCAGCGCCGCGGCGCCATCCACCGTTCCGGCGAAACCGGGGCCACAGACGGCCGCACCGCAAATGCTCGCGGCGGCGGCGGCTGCATCCGTGGCGAAGCCCGCCGCAACTTCGGGTCCCCCCGATGCATCTTCCGCGTCTCTCGCGAAACCGGGGCCCAAGACAGTGGCACCGCAAGTGCTCCCAGCGCCGACCGGTGTATCCCCGACGCAGATTGCACCACCCGTTTCGGCGGAGAAGCCCGGGGACGCCCTTATGGGTGAGAAATCCCTGCCAATTTCCTCACGACCCGCTGACCCTCTTGCTGTGCCGATCGCCGCGGCGTCCCCGCCACCGGGATCGGAGCCCACTCCGCCGGCCAGTCCGGTCGCCGATGCCGCGCAGACTCCGGACGAGGTGCTGGAGGTTGCTTCTGACGCCGCGGTCGGCGTGGCGGCGTTCCGCCGCGGCAGTGCCGCCTTCGTGGTGTTCGATCAGCAACTGCCCCTCGACCTGACCGCGATGCACGACGATGCGGTCTTCGGCTCGGCGACCGTCCAGCAATTGCCGACAGCCAGCGTGATCCGAATCCGCCTCGAGCCCGGCAAGGCCCTGGTACTGTCCCAGGCTCCGCATCTGTGGCGGATCACGGTCGTACCGATCGAGCCGAAGTTGCAGCCGATTCGCGCGAACGCGACCGATGGTCGCCTCGTGCTGCCGGCCGCCGCGCCGGGAAGAGTCCTGAGTCTGGCCGATCCGGACAGCGGAGCGACCTTGCTGGTGGGTACGCAGCGCCAGGCTGGGCAGGGCGTTCCCTTGCTTCGCCGAGCGGTGGAATTCCTGCTCATGCCGACCTGGCAAGGTGTCGTCGCTGAACCGATCAGCGACGAACTTGCCTTGCGGCCGGTGCTGGATGGCTTCGTGCTGACCGGCGGCGCCGGCGGGCTGGCACTCTCGCCGACGCCGGATGCGGCGAGCAACCTTGCGCATGCTGATGCCCTGACGCGGCGCTTCGACTTCGCCGCATTGCCGGTTGAGGCATTGATGCAGCGGCTCCGCCAGCAGTTCGCGGATGACGCGGCGACGCCGGCGCTGGCGCGGGGGCCAGGACGCCGGGCGGCCGCGCAGACGATGATCTCGCTGGGCCTCGGCGCAGAGGCACAGGCGTTGCTGGAGGTGGCGGCCGCGGACGATCCGCACGAGACGGATTCTGCCGACAACGCCGCGCTGACGGGCATGGCTTCAGCGTTGGCGCACCGAAGCGATGAGGCCGCCGGAACTCGATGATGAAAGGCTCTCCGGCACCGACGACATCGCATTGTGGCGCGCCGTCCGGCTTGCCGAGCAACAGGACGGCTCGCCGCAGGCTGCCGCTGTGTTCGCCGCCACCTTGCCGCTCGTCCTGGCTTACCCGGGCCCTTTGCGGGACCGCCTGCTGCCCCTGGTGGCCGAGACCCTGGTGACGGGCGGCGAAACGGCTGCTGCGTCTGCTCTGCTCGCCGAGCGCAAAGACGACCCGGCGCTTGGCCTCGCCCGCGGTCAATTGCAGGAGGCGCAGGGTGACACCACGGGAGCGCTGGCGAGCTATGACGCATTGGCTTCGTCCAGGGACCGCTGGCTTTATGCCCGCTCAGCAATGCGCGCGTTGGAGCTGCGTCTCGCCGGCGGCCGGATCGACGTGAAGGAGGCGGCGGACGGTCTGGACAGACTGCTCTACGCCTGGCGGGGCGATCAGCATGAGCGGTCGCTGCGCGAGCGACTTGCCGAACTGAGGGCACGGACCGGAGCGTGGCGTTCGGCGCTTGGCCTGATCCGGGAGACCGAGACGATCTTCCCGGCGGACAAGACGACCATCCGCGCCGAGCTTGTCGACATGTTCGCCGCCATGCTGCGCGGGGATGCGGCAGATTCCCTGGCACCGCTGGAACTGATCGCGTTGGTTGACGAGAATGCCGACCTCCTGCCGGCGGGAGCAGCCGGCGATTTGCTGCAGGCACGGCTGGCGGACCGCTTGCTGGCTCTGGATCTACCGAAACGCGCCGACCCGGTGCTTCAGAAATTGATGCAGGCGGCGCCAAGCGATGTGAGTCGTGCCGGCTTTGGCGCCCGGCTTGCGGCATTGCGGCTGCATGAGGCCGACGCAACCGGTGCATTGGCTGCACTGGCCGCGTCAAACGCGGACGACCCGCCGGCCGATCTGGCGGAGCGCCGGACGCTGCTGATTGCCTCGGCGCATGCGCGTCTCGGCGAGACGGACCGCGCCCTGGCAGTGCTGGCCTCACTGGATACCGCAACCGCGGACGAAGCACGGGCGACGATACTGGAACGCACCAATGACTGGCCGGCGGCGGAGACGGCGCTGAATGCTTATGCGAGCAAGATAGTGCCGCCGGAGGGCAGGCTGGATGACGGCCAGCGGCGGACCCTGCTGCGCCTGGCGACCGCGGCCGCGCGTGCGGGAGACGCGGCGACGCTCACGGCGCTTCGGCAAAGTGCCGGACCACGCATGGAATCCGGACCGCTGGCCGACATGTTCCATCTGCTCACCGCTGATCCTGTCCGCGGCGTCGGCGACTTGAAACGGTCCGGGCAGGAGGCCGCCCTGGCGCGGGAATTCCCCGGCCAGTTGAAGGCAGTGCAGCCGGTCCCACTGCCCGCGCCGTAGGGCTCGCGCGATCGAACCAACTCGGCGCGAAATACCCTCTTGCATGCCGCCCCCCCTTCCCCATATTCCGCAACCTTGGCCCCAGGGAACGGACGCCGCTTGCGCCCGCTCAACAGGCTGTCTGCTGGTTGGAACGGGGTACGTAATGGACGCACTCAGCCCACTGGGGATGGTCTCGGACAATCCGAGCGAGATCCACACGGAGTTCGGCGGCGCCGAAGCGCAGAAGGACTATTTCGTCGAGAAGGACGGCGTGAAATTCGCCGGCACCCATCTGCTGCTGGATCTGTGGGGGGCGAGCAACCTCACGGATCCGGGGCTGATCGATCGTGCCCTGCGCGACGCTGCCGAAGCAGCCGACGCGACGATCCTGCACAGCCATTTCCACCATTTCGGCCCCGACGGCGGCGTCAGCGGCGTGGTGGTGCTGGCCGAAAGCCACATCTCCATCCACACGTGGCCCGAGCGCGATTTCGCTGCGGTGGACATCTTCATGTGCGGTTCGTGCGATCCGTACCGCTCGCTGCCGGTGTTGAAGCAGACATTTCGCCCGACCGCCATACTTCTGGCCGAGCAGCGGCGCGGCCTGATCGCGTAGTCCGACATTCATGACGCGAGGCGCGGCCCGGGCGCTTGTTGTCCGGGCCGTTTCGTCTGGGGGCCGGCGATGACGACCGATAACTGGATCAACGAGACGCTGTATCCGGACTGGGGCCAGCGCTTCCTGGTGAAGCGCGAGTTGGCACGGGTGCAAAGCGCGTTTCAGGACATCGTCATTTTCGACAGCTTCTCGCACGGGCGCGTCATGGTGCTGGACGGCGTAATCCAGATCACCGAGGCGGACGAATTCGTTTACCAGGAAATGCTGGCGCATGTGCCGTTGCTTGCACACGGCGCGGCGCAGAATGTGCTGATCATCGGCGCCGGGGATGGCGGCGTGCTGCGCCGCGTGCTGCAGCACGGGACGGTCCGGCGCGCGGTAATGGCGGAGATCGACGGCGAGGTGATCCGCCTGGCCAGGGAGTTCATGCCGGCGATCGGCGGCGATGCGTGGAGCGATCCACGCGCAGAGGTCATTGTGGGCGACGGCATCGACTATGTGAAGCGGGCGCCCGATGCGGCGTTCGATGCGATCATCGTCGATTCCACCGACCCGATCGGCGTGGGCGAGGTGCTGTTCACCGACGCGTTCTATGCCAACTGCGCGCGGATCCTGACCCCGCGGGGGCTCGTGGTGAACCAGTGCGGCGTGCCGTTCATGCAGGCCGACGAACTGCGCGATACCAGCGCACGGCGTGCCAGGTTCTTCCCACACGTCACGGCGTATGTCGCGGCGGTACCGACCTATGTCGGCGGCTTCATGACGCTGGGCTGGGCGGCCAAGGATGACTCGTTGACGCGGATCGGCGTTGACGAAATCCGTGCGCGCGCCCAGGCCGCCGGGATTTTTGGCGGCACACGCTACTGGACGCCGGAGATCCACGTAGGCGCATTCAACCTGCCGCCCTATATCGCGCAGCATGTGCCGATGATAGCCTCGCCTGCATGAGTGCGTCGCTGAAGCCGCTGACATTGGACGAGTTCCTGGACTGGGAGCGATCTCAGCCGGAGCGCTACGAGTTCGATGGCATCCAGCCGGTCGCGATGACCGGGGGAAGCAGGGCTCATTCGCTCATTGCAACCCGGATGGCGGCCGCGTTGGTTTTCCATGTAAAGCCGCCATGCGAGGCGCATGGGCCCGAGCTCAAGGTCGTCACCACAGGTCGCGTGCGTTACCCCGACGCAAGTGTAGTTTGCACTCGATCCGACGATGGCGACGACACAGTTGCGCCACGAGCGATCTTCGAGGTCCTGTCGCCGTCCACAGCGCTGACTGACCGCAGGGTCAAGGCCATCGAGTATGCGGCGGTTCCCACCGTCATGGTCTACGTCCTGCTGGAGAATCGCCCCGAGATCACCATTCGGCGTCGCTCCACCGATTGGGAGGCCGAATTGCTGACAGGCATCGACGCCATGCTGGACCTGCCCGAGATCGGCATAACCATCCCACTGGCATTCATCTACGACGCGGCATGAGCGATCACGTCGTCATCACCCGCGCCGACAGCGTACTGGAAATCCGCCTCGACCGGCCGGAGAAGAAGAACGCGCTGACGCGGGCGATGTATGACGCGATGGCCGACGCCTTCGAGCAGGCGGACGCCGATCCCGCGCTGCGTGTCGCGCTGTTGACCGGCACCGGCGACACCTTCACATCCGGCAACGACATCACCGACTTCCAGTCCCGTGGCGCCGTTGACGGGCGCAGTTCGGCGTCACGCTTCCTGCCGGCGATATCGTCGATGAGGAAGCCGCTGGTCGCAGCGGTGAACGGTACGGCGGTCGGTGTCGGCACGACGATGCTGGCGCATTGCGACCTGATCGTCGCGGCGCGTTCCGCGCGCTTCGTGATGCCGTTCACCAGTCTGGGCCTTGTGCCCGAGGCGGCAAGCTCGCTGCTGTTTCCGCGCCTGCTCGGCAACCAGCGTGCCAGCGCGTTGCTCCTGCTCGGCGAGCCGCTGGATGCCGAGACGGCGCTGCAATGGGGCTTCGTCAACCGCGTGGTGGACGACGCGGCGTTGATGGATACCGCGCGGGGGTTGGCGCGGCGACTCGCCGCTCTGCCGCCTCAGGCGGTGCGGCTGTCCAAGCAGCTGATCAGACATGGCGCAACCGATGTCACTGGGCGCATGGGCGAGGAACTCGCTATGTTCCGCGAGCGGCTCGGCTCGCCCGAGGCGAAGGAAGCGTTCGCCGCCTTCATGGAGAAGCGCAAGCCGGATTTCTCGCGCTTCTCCTGAAATCAGGCATCCACCAAAGTTCGCAAACGACCGTTCGCACCGCGCAGCATATCACACCGCATCGACAACCAGCCGGATGAACCCGTCGACCGAGGTGGGGTCCATCCAGCGCATCACCGCGACCAGATCATGCGTGGGATCGATCCAGGTGATGTTGCCGCCGGCGCCGGATGCGAAGAAGCTCGTCTCGGTTGCGCTCGGGTAGCGCTGGCGGCCGGTGTTCAGCCACCAGAGCAACCCGTAGCTGGGATTGAGCGCGCACGGGGTCAGCGATTCCGCGATCCAATCGTCCCGCAACAGCCGCTCCCGTTCCCATACACCGCGATGCAGCATCAGCTGGCCGATCCGCGCCTGGTCCTCGGCATGGATCTCGACACCGCCACCCCAATGACTGCCGCCCGAAACCGAACTGATCATCCGGCCGCCGATCTCCACCATGGATGTGCGGTAGCCATGCCAGCTCCACGCGCTCGAGGCGCCGATCGGGCCCATGATCCGGTCGGCGAACACTTCGGGCAGGGGCTGACGGAACCGGCGCAGCAGCGCGAGCGCCAACCGGTTCACCCGCACGTCGTTGTATTCCCAGAACGTGCCGGGCGCCTGCAGCGGCCGTGCATCGCCCTTGCGGCCCTTACCCTCCATCGCAAGATTGCGGTTGCGATCGATGATGTCCGACTTGCCGAACAGCGAGCCCTCCCACTCGGACGTTTGCTGCAGCAGATGACGCCACGTGATGGCGCCGTTGTGTGGGCCGTCGAACCCGCCGTCGTCCACCGTATGCCCGACCGGTTCGTCGATGTCGGATATCAGGCCATCATCCACCGCTATGCCCGCGAGCAGGCTGAGATAGCTTTTGGCGGCCGAGAAGGTGAAATCGACCTGCCGCGTGTCGCCCCAGCGTGCGACCACGGCTCCCCCGCGCAGGATCAGTCCATTGGGTCCACCCCGGGGGCGGATTGGGCCGAGGATCTCGTTGTGCGGCGGCGGCTCGAAGAAGCCCGCCTCGATATGCGCGCGCAGATCCCGGGGCCACGGCGTCTCGTGGGACATGGCATAGCGCACCGCTTCATCGTGTGCCGTCATGACCTCTCCTTGCAGAATTGCGGACCGGGATACCACGTTGCCAGCAACGCGGGCATACTGCCCCCAGGAAACGCCCGTCGCGGAACCAAGCGCGGGTGGGGGCAACAGGGACCGGGGAGACGCATGTGGCGAGGCTTGACCACGATTCGAAGCGGGCTGCCCTGCTGGTCAGCCCGCTGTTTGACGCCATGCAGCCGACGGAACTGGACGGCATCCTGAAGTTTGCCTCCGAGCGCCGCGTCCGCCGCGGCCAGATGATCTTTCAGCGCGGCGACAACGGCTCCTCGCTGATGGCAGTGCTGCGCGGCCGTGTCCGCATCAGCTCCGTCTCGGGCGAAGGGAAGGAAGTGACACTTAACGTCATCAGCCCCGGCGAGATATTCGGCGAGATCGCATTGCTGGACGGACAGCCGCGCAGCGCGGATGCAACGGCTATTGAGGAGACGCTGTTGCTGGTGGTGGAACGACGCCTCTTCCTGCCCTTCCTGCGGCAGAACGACGATCTGTACCTGCGGCTGCTCGCGGTGCTGTGCAGCCGGCTGCGACGCACGAGCACGGCGCTGGAGGAGATCGCCTTGTTCGATCTGCCCGTCCGCCTCGCACGCGTGCTGCTGAAGCTCGCGGTCGATTACGGCAGGCCAATTCCCGGCGGCACCCGCATCGACCTGAAGCTGTCGCAGCGCGACCTCAGCAATCTCGTCGCCTCGTCGCGCGAGAGCGTGAACAAGCAGTTGCGGGCCTGGCGCGAACATAAGGTCGTGGACCTGGAAGACGGCTTCATCGTGCTGCGCCGTCCGGCTGAGCTCGATCGGCTGACGGCCGTCAGGTAAGCCTCGGAGACGCGCTGACATAGCCTGCCTCGTTTTGCATTGACACGGCGCGGCGCAAATCGGTGTTCTGCGCGCATGCGGATGACGGCCTGCGTGCGCCTGATCGCGATTGTTCTGCTGTCGTCGCTGCTGGCCCACTCGGTGGCAGCGGAGGGCGGGTCCGCGGCACAGAGCCGGTTCTTCATGACCAGCGACGGGGTGCGCCTGCATTATCTGGAAGCCGGGCCGCCCACCGGTCATACGATTGTATTCGTGCCGGGTTGGACCATGCCGGCCTGGATCTGGGGGCCACAGATCCAAGCCTTTGCGCTGCGCTATCACGTGGTCGCCTTCGATCCACGCGGCCAGGGCGATTCGGATGCGCCACCGTCCGGCTATGAGCCGGGGCGGCGCGGGCAGGATATCGCGGAGTTGATCGCGAACCTGGAGCCTGTGCCGGTCCTTCTGGTGGGCTGGTCGCTGGGTGTGCTCGACACGCTCGCCTTCGTGCGCAGTCATGGCGACCTCAAGGTCGCCGGGCTGGTGCTGGTGGACAATTCGGTGGGCGAGGAACCGCCGCCGCCCCCGCCCACGCCGAGGCATCGCGTCGCACCGGTGCTGCCGCGCGACGTGGCAATGCACCGCTTCGTCACTGGCATGTTTCGCAGCAGGCAGACCGATGCCTATCTGGACCGGCTGACGGAGGCCACGCTGCACACGCCGGAGCGCGCCAGCAGGGCTCTCCTGAACTACCCCTTCCCGCGCACCTATTGGCGGGAGGCGCTGTACTCCACCGACAAGCCGGTGCTGTACGTCGTGCGGCCTGGGTGGTTGTCGGAGCAGGCGGCGAACCTGGCGCACAACCGGCCGGGAACCCAGGTCGCGGTATTCGGCGACGCAGGTCATGCGCTGTTCGTCGATGACGCCGCGCGCTTCAACACGCTGCTGGCAGGTTTCCTGATCCGGACCGTCTGGCCGTGAGGCTGCGTCTGGCGGCAATGCCCGTGGGCCTGGCCTCACTGTTTCTGGTATCGCTGGCGGCGGTCGGGTACGAGACTGCGCTCACGCGGTATTTCGCCGTCGCCAAGTGGTCCGAGTATGGCTACTGGGTCATTTCCATCGTCATGGTCGGGTTCGCGCTGAGCGGCGTGATCCTGGCCTTGTTCCGCGACGCCTTCGCGCGCAATGGCACGGTCCTGCTGGCCGGGCTGCCGACGCTGCTGGTCGCCGCCGCCGCGATCGGCTTCCATTTCACCACGACCAATCCGTTCAACCCGCTGCAATTGCAGAACCCGGCGACCTGGATGCCGCAGATCTGGAACATCGCCGGCTACTACGCCTGCCTGCTACCGTTCTTCTTCCTGGCCGGCTTGTTCGTCAGCCTCAGCTTCGTGCTCAACCCGAACCGCATCGGCGTGGTCTATGCGTTCGATCTGACGGGTGCGGGCGTCGGTGCGGGCGTGGTGCTGGCGGCGATGTTCGTGGTGCACGCGTTCTTCCTGGTGCCGCTGCTGCTCGTCCCGCTGGCGGCGAGCGCCTGGTTCGTAGCGGGTCGTTGGCGTTGGTTGGGCGCGGCGGCAGCCGGTATTGCGCTGCTCGGCGGCGAGGCACTGCTGCTGTTGGATAATCAGGCGGAGTTCAACGACTTCAAGGCGATCTACGCGCCGTTGCACACGCCTGATGCCCATGAAGTGGCCAGCGTGCTGGCGCCGCGCGGCGATTACCTGCTGTTGGACGACTTCACCGAGCGGGTCGATACCGACATCTCCAATAACGCCGGGATGCTGGGCGTGGCGGGTCCGCCGCAGACCTTCGGCCTGTATCGCGACGGCAACCGGATCGCTGCTCTGCCCAGGCCGGGACCGCTCGACGTTGGCTATGCCACCGCCGCGCTGGACTCCCTGCCCTACCGCCTGATCCCCCACGCACGCGTGCTGCTGGTCGGCGCCTCAGGAGGTTTTCGGCCCGCGGAGATCCTGGCGCTCGGTGCGTCACGGGTGCACGTGCTGGAACCGGAGCCGGTTCTGCTGCGGGCGCTGCAACAGGGATTGGGGCCGTCGCCCGCCTTGGCCGCCGATCCGCGCGTGAGCCTTGCCGGTGAAGGACCCATTGCGGCGACCCGGCCTGGCGGCGCCTACGACGTGGTCGATCTGTCGGCGGACTTTCTCGATACCGCCGATGCGAATGCGACGGCGTTCAGCGCTGAGGCAATTGCGGGTTATCTGCGCGCGCTTGCGCCGGGCGGGATCGTCTCTATTCCGGTTTCGATCCGCGATTTTCCGGTTTACGCCCTTCGGATGTTGGCCACGGCCAGGGCTGCCTTGCTGGAGGCGGGCATCGGCGATCCATCTGCGCATACGGTGGTCTATCGGTCCGCCTGGAGCGTCCGTATCCTGCTGTCGAATCGACCGTGGGACGCAACCCGGATCGCGAGCCTGCGGAAGTTCAGCGACCAACGTTCGTTCGACGTGTCGTGGTATCCGGGTATCGACCTCGAAGCCGCGCGCGCCGGCATCTACAACGACCTGCCGGCGGTATCGTTCTCGAATGGCGAGGTGACCTCGGACGGCCCGGCTGATTCGATCGCGGACGAGGCCGGGGCTCTGCTGGCAGGGGGACCCGCTGCGTCACGGTCGGCCTTCAACCTGACGCCGGTCACGCTGGACCGGCCATTCTTCTATGCCGTACTCCGACTCGACCAGCTTGGGACCATCCTGAAGCGCATCGAGATACTGCCGCAGGCGGAGGTCGGCGCGCTGGTCAATCTGGCGGTTCTGGCGCAGGCGGCGGTGTTCGCCCTGCTGGTGCTGCTGGTGCCTCTCGTGGCGCCGCGCCGCCTGCGTCTGCCCGCCACCGGGTTGTTGCGGCCGATCGTGTATTTCCCGGCGCTGGGCCTCGGTTTCCTGTTCATCGAGATCTTCCTGATCGAAAGGGCCAGCCTCTGGCTGAACGACCGCACCTCCGGATTTGCCGTTGTCCTGACCGGCATGCTGGTGTTCTCCGGCCTGGGCAGCATGGCTGCCGACCGCATGACGGCTACCCCTCGTCGCGGCGTCGCACTGGCGTGCGTTGTCGTTCTGGTCTGGTGCGCCGCGGTGCTGCTCGCGCTGCAGCCTGCGATCCTGGCGACGCTGGGACTGCCCTGGCTGGCGCGAGCCGTGCTGGTGATCGCGGTTCTGGCGCCGGTATCGCTGGCACTCGGCCTGCCGTTCCCGCTCGGCCTGGCGCGCGCCGGTTCCGGCGGGTTCCTGCCCTGGGCGTGGGGCCTGAACGGCGCGTTTTCTGTGGTCGCGACGCCACTTGCAAACCTGATTGCGCGTGAAGCCGGGTTCAACCGGGTTCTGCTGTGCGCCGCAGTACCTGTATGTGATCGCGCTCGTGATGTTTCCGGCAACAAGGAAGAGCCGCGCGTGGCAACTGTTTTCCGTCCGATCACGCGCCGCGGAGTGATCTCCGCCGCCGGCGCGCTATGCCTGACACGTCCGGTGCGCGCCGCTCAAACCTGGACGAGAGCCACGTTCGAGACGGCCATGACGGCATCGGGCCGGCCTGCCAGCCTCACCGAGGCGCAGTTCGACGCCATCCAGAAGCGCAAGCCGATGGCGCTGAAGCGGATCGATGAATATCTGAAGGAGCGCCTGGGGGCGGCCGATCCGGCCGTGATGGCGGCCTTCGAGACCGTGCCGCGCGAGTATTTCCACTATCTGTATTCCGAGCATCGCGCCACGCCCGGCGATGCGTATGAGGACACCCCCAAGCCATGGGGTCTGGGCTACGGGTCGGCGCTGTCGGACTACCTCGGGCAGGCCTACATGACGCAGGTTTGCAAGCCGACGCTGGCGGACGTGACGCTGGAGATCGGCACCGGCAGCGGCTTCCAGAGCGCGCTGCTGTCGCGCATCGTCAAGCAGGCCTATTCGGTGGAGATCATCGAGCCGTTGGGCAAGGCGGTGAGCAAGATTTTCGCCCCGCTTGGATACAACAACGTGCACACGCGGGTGGGCGACGGCTATTACGGCTGGCCCGAGGTACAGGGCGGCTTCGACATCATCATCGTGACCTGTGCCGCGCAATACGCGCCACCCGATCTGTTCAAGCAGATGAAGCCCGGCGGGCGGCTGGTGATCCCGATCGGCCAGCCGTTCAAGCGCGGGCAGGTCTTGTATGTTTACACCAAGGACGCCGAGGGCAAGATCCACTCGAAGCGCGACATGGGGGTGTTCTTCATCCCGATGACCGGCGCGATCGACAAGACACCGGCGCCGCACCCCACGCCGGCCGCAACGGCCCCAGCACCCACCGAGGCGGAGAAGTCGTCGGGCGGGTGACATCGCCTGCGATTTCTCGCCCACTTCTACCGATCGCCTTCAGTCACCGCTCGGCTCTCGCGTCGTGGCCGGCCGTGAGGGTAAAAGTGCAATGCAAATCAGTTCGCGACAGACCCAAGTAGCGGGCGCACGTACTCGGCGAGATCGCCGCCTTCGTATCGCCGCGCGGCGATCCCTGCCGCTTTTGCGGCCGCCATGTCGCTCGGCTGGTCGCCGATCAGCACGCACCGCGCCGGGTCCAGTTCCCACGCCCGTATCAGGTCCAGCAGCATGCCGGGCGCGGGCTTGCGCCAGTCGCTGGCGCGGCGATAGGCCGGCACGACCGCATCCTCATGGAATGGGCAGTAGCGGATATCGTCGATCGTGCCGCCGGCGCGACGCACCTCGTCGGTCATCCACGCATGCAGCGCCGCCACCGCCGCTTCGTCGTAATGCCCGCGCGCGACGCCTGACTGGTTGGTGACGACGAACACATGCCAGCCCGCCTCGGTCGCCGCACGGATCGCCTCGCGCGCACCGGGGGTCCACTCGAAGCGGTCACGCGTGCCGACCCAGCCATGATCCACATTGACCACACCGTCGCGGTCCAGAAACAACGCCCGCCGGTGCAACAGGCCGGGAATCTCCTGTTGCGCACGCGCGAAATCCTCCGGGATGCCAATGTCGCGGAAGTATCCCTCGCCTACCGTGCCACGCAATTCACCCCGTGCGGCGAGATGCGGCATGATGTCGGCCTCCAGCGAACAGGTCGGCCCCAGCGCATCAACCAGACGATGATCGAACAGGTAGATGCCCGCGTTGATCACCCCCGGCGTATTGGGTACCGGCCGCTCCTGGAATGCACTCACGCGGTCGCCGTTCAGCACGACGACGCCGTAGCGCGACGCATCGCCCAGCTGGCGCAGCACCATTCGACCCACGACGTCCGGCCCATCCTCGGCGGCGGCCGACAGCAACGCCGCGAGATTGCAGTCGAACAGCGAATCGCCGTTGCACAACAGGAACCGTCGATCCAGCCGCTCGCGTGCGTGGAACACCGCGCCGCCGGTGCCGGCACGCTCCGGTTCCTCGCAGATCACGATCCGCGCCGGGCGCGGCAGCAGCGCCGCCAGCGCGTGCACGCGCGCTTCCACCTCGCCGGATAGATGCCCGGTCAGCAACAGGAATTCCTCGATCGCCGAAGCGGACGAACTCGCGCAGCAGCCAAGCCAGAAACGGCCGGTCGTCGCAGGGCAGGATCGGCTTCGGCGTATTCGCGGTCAGCGCGCCGAGCCGCGTGCCGAGCCCACCGACCAGGATGGCGCATTGGCGGATCGTGACGGTCTGCACCTAGGCTTCCGCCGCCGGCTCTCGGCTGGCCCGGACCTTGTCGACCCGCCGCCCATCCATCTCCAGCACCTCGAACCGCCAGCCGGCAAACACGATCCGATCGCCCACCCGTGGCACTCGACGCAGCAACGCCAGCAGCAGCCCGGCAAGCGTATGATAGCTGCCCTCGGACGGCAGGTCCGGCAACGACAGCCGTGATTTCAGTTCATCGACCGGCATCATGCCATCCATCACCAGTGCGCCCTCCGCATCGCCCGCATCGCCGCCCGACTGGGCCTCGGCGTCGGTCGGATCGCCGACGATCGCCTCGAGCACGTCGGCCGCCGTCACGACGCCCTCGAAGCTGCCGTATTCGTCCATCACCAGAGCCAGTCCGAGAGGATCCGACTTCAGCCGCTCCAGAGCGTCCAGCGCCGTCACCGTGTCGGGAACCACCATCGGCTGGCGCAAGGCCGCGGCGAGCGAAACATCGCCGCCGCCGAGGATCCGATCCAGGATGTCCTTCGCCTGCACTACGCCAACCACATTGTCCACCGCCCCATCGCACACCACGAAGCGCGAATGCGGCGTGGCCTTCAACGCCGCTGCGATCTCCTTCGGCGAATCGGTCCGGTCGATCCAGTCGATCTCGGTCCGTGGCGTCATGATCGCCCGTACCGGCTTGTCGGCCAGGCGCAGCAGGCGCTCGATCATGTCGCGCTCCTCGGCTTCCAGCACCCCGGCCTGCGTGCCCTCCGCGAGCAGCGCCTTCAGTTCCTCCTCCGTTACCGTCTGGCGCGCCGCGCGGTGCAGGCCGAACACGTGCAGCACCGCCGCGGACGATCGGTCGAGCAGCCACACGACCGGCCCGCTTGCCCGCGCCATCCACGCGATCGCCGGAGCGACCCGCGCCGAAATGTGCTCCGGCCGGCGCAGGGCGAGGTGTTTCGGTACCAGTTCGCCCAGGACCATCGTCAAATAGGTAGTCACCACCACCACCAGGGCGAGCGACAGCGTCTCGGCCACCGGCTCCAGACCAGGTACGCCGGCGATCCATTCCTGCACATGCACTGCAATCCGCGCACCGCCGAACACGCCGGTCAGCACGGCCACCAATGTAATGCCGACCTGCACGGTGGGGAGAAACAGCTGAGGGTCCTCCGCCAGGCGGCGCGCCAGCCCGGCGCCGGCGACGCCCTTGCGCTCGAGCACCGCAAGCCGCGCACGGCGTGCCGAAACCAGCGCGAGCTCGCTCATCGAGAACAGGCCGTTAAGCGCGATCAGCAGCAGGACAACAAGGATTTCCAGACCGAGGCCCATGGCGCAAGCATACCGGGGCCCTTGCCCGGTTGCACGTCGGCGGCTTGTGCCCGCGTTCCGGTGCGGCCCAGCCCAGGCCACGCATCACCGGGGATTGCACTATCGGGTCGCGCCAAATTGGTCGCGATGGCAGCCGGCACCACCGACAGTGATGCGCTTCGCCACACCCTACCCATTGTGCACCGCATCTGTAGGATACGGCGAGCGCAGCGAAACCTCCTCGAAATGCCATTGCTTGCAATCCTGCTCAGTGTCCTCGGACTGATCCCGTTCATCGCCTGCGGGCTGGTGGCTCTCGGGCCGGATCCGATCATGGCGTCCCGAATGATGAGCGCCCTGATCGCCTACGGCGCGGTGGTCCTTTCCTTCGTTGGCGGCGTGCACTGGGGTTTCGAACTGCAATCGAGGCACGAGAACCCGTTCGTGCATCGCGCTCGGCTCGGACTTGGCGTCATTCCGCTGCTGGTCGCCTGGGTCGCCTTGCTGTTGCCGTTGGTGGCATCGTCCTGGGTGTCGCTGATCGTGTTGATTGCTGCATACATCGGCGCGGTGCTGGTGGAGCATCGGGCGGCGGAGCGCGATCTCGTGCCACCGCGTTATCTCTGGCTGCGCTGGGGCTTTACCGTTGTTGCGATCGCCATGATGATCACCGTTCTGACGCTACACCTACTGGGTCAGACGATCATATTTTAATGATTTGTCTTGATTTTGATCCTAATTCATGATCTGTTAATCATTGCCGCCAGTGAGTGCAGAATTGATGTCCGAACATACAGCCGTCAGTGCCAAGATCATCCCGTTTCCGCTGCGTCAGGCCGCACACCCACCTGAGGGCGCCCAGGAGCGGTTGCGCCGGGCGCTTCTGACGTTGGACGTGGCCGTGGGGGCGCAGCGCGACGCCGTGGCGGCGTGGCGCGGCGCGCTGGCAGATCTGGGCACGGTGATGTCCGGTCTCGGCGATAGCGTGAAGCGCTACCGCGGCAGCCTCGACCGGCTCGACGGCCACGTCGCCAATCTGCATGCTGAGGCAGTGCGGCTTGAGCGAACGGCCGATGCCGCGCTTGCGGTCAAAGCGGACTGAGGCCGATCAGCCGGGATTTTCCTCCGTGAAGAATTTCTGCCCCTCGGCGAAGTGATTCGGGCTCATGAACACGCCGAGCAGCAACGCACCGTTCGGCGCGTGCGCCACATGGGTGTTGCCAGCCGGACGCCAGACGAAATTGCCGGTTGTGCAGACGCCCTCGTCGTCCATCAGGCTGCCCTCCAGCACATAGGTCAGCTCCACGCCGGTATGCTCGTGCAACGGCACCACCGCGCCGGGCGCCAGACGGAACAGCAGGGTCGCCATGCCGGTGTTCGGGTCGCTGTACAGCACCTTATGTTCGATGCCGGGGAATTTCGAGGTTTCCCAGGGGGCGTTCACCACGTCGATATAATGCGAAGGCGGCGAGGCTTCATCGGCCAGCAGGCGTTTGCGGGTCTTGATCATACCTTCGGGCATGGACAGGGTCCTCCTGGTGGCTGCCCGATGGCGCCCGATCCGGCGCCGCGCTGTCAAGCCGGATCGCACCCAGAGGCGCAGCCCTTCGTCTCCATCGAGCAATGCCGCGCGATGCGTCCGGTGCTACCCGCCCCTACATATTGAGCATCGCGCCGACCAGCGCGCCCTTGGCGGTGGCGTTCAACGGATCCTTGGCGAGATAGACCTCGCTGATCCTGACCGGCAGCTCGGTAGCGGTGATCACCGTTTTGAGCCTGGCGAGGAAGTTGCCCGCCATTGTTGTCCCACCGGCGCACACGATCGGGATGGGCGTCGTAAAGCGCGGCAGCTTCTTCGATTCGGCCATTGCGGTCCGCAGCGCGGTCACCGCGGTCTCGATGACGTCGGCGTAATAGACGGACAGGGCATGGTCGATCGAGCCGCCCGCCGCGCTGTCGATGATGAAGCCGCTTTCGGCGGCGTTCTCCTTGTGCAGGCGCACCGTCGTCGGCGTCTCGCCGGTCACCGACGCAGCGCTCTGATCGATGTAGTCGCCGGCCCGTGTCGTCGCGACCGTGAGAACCGGGAGGCCGAGATAGGCGAGGCAGATGTTGCACATGCCGCCGCCAAAGCTCATGCCGATGCCGGTGAAGTTGGCGTCCTTGAGCTCGGCATAGACAACAGCCAGCCCTTCGTTGACCGACTGCACCTGATAGCCGAGCTTCTCGAAGATGCCCTGCACCGAGCGCTCGTGGAACATGAGGTCGGCGCCGCGGTCGGTCGGCGCGCTTGGTATGCTCAGGCACAGCTTTTCGCCATCGCTTGCCTTGCCGCACAGGCGCTCGAGCAGCAGTTCGATCATCTGCAGGTTTTTGGGCTCGGCCGGGTTCAGCAGGCCGCTCTGCATGGGCCGCCGTGTGTCGCCGTCAAGGAATTTGGCGAATTCGTCAGACCGGTTGCCGTAGGCATAGATATGGGCGCCTTCGACCTCGTGCAGGATGTTCTCGCGCGCCAGCATCTGCTCCGTCATCTTGCTGAACGGGATATCCACGAAGGCGTTGAGCTGTGGGGTGAAGTTGACGCTCTGCCCGATCATGCTGGCGAGGACGATGCGGCTCGTTCCAAGGTCCAGCCCTTTGACGGCTTGCTGGGACGCGGCTGTGCTGGCCATTGGCGAGTCTCCTGATCGAGAAATGAGCACGGGATTGCTGGGAGGCGTGCCCATCGGTGACCCCGGCAGGCGAATGGACGCCGCAGCGCGTCGCCGGGCGGAGCGAGATCAAGCGCATTGCGCATCGAGGTCGACGATCCCATTGGCGTCGTAGGCCGCCGCCGCCCCCACGGTCGGGCGTTGCGCGTCGCGGCCGATGCGGTCGGCGCCTTCCCCGACCGGTTCGGCGCGTTGCCTCTCGATCAGGCGCAGCAATACGAGCAGGACAGGTCGAAGCTCCGCCTCCAGGACAGCCCTGAAATCATGAAAGGTCGCGCTGCGATCCACCGCGAACGCGGCGTGCCCGGCCGCAAGTTCGGCATTTCGCGCCTGCACGCGCTCGATGACTTTGAGCAGGACGATCACGCGCTCGTTCAGGTGCGCATTCTCAGCCAGCAGCCGCTCGATCTCGCCGTCACGCAGATCGGCGATGTCGGCCAGGTCAGCCGTGGCGCTTCGAGCGGCGGCGGGCGCGGCATTTTCGCTGCTGCGCGGGGCTGTGCCTGCTAGCTGTTTATCGCCGGGCTGCCCGCCGACTACGGTGAAAGGCGGCGCTCGGCCCGCATCCCGTCGTGTTTCGCGCAGCGCGGTGACGATCGCCTCCATCGTCGGCTCGCCATCGGCAAGGCGCATGGTTCCACTCCTGGGCCAAGACCCGATCCTGTTGTTTTCTCGTTAACACAGGCTTAACCACAGGCCCGATCCGAGACCGGAATCGTGGCCAAGCGTGGCCATGACGGTGTGGGAGCAGCGGACAGAGTCAAACAGGCTCGTGCGCGGCTCGAACAAGATGCGCCTTTTCCCTTCGTACACAAACAGCGAGGTTAGCAATGGCCACCGTCCGACTTCTCACAGACGATGAACTCGCGCCTGAAGCGCGTGCGGTCTTTGCCGACATCCGAGCAACCTACAACACCGAGTACGTGAATGATTTCTGGCGGGCGCTGGCGAACGACCCGCCGACAATGCGTCGGACGTGGCTGGCACTCAAAGAAGCCATGGGTCCTGGCACGCTGGAGCCCAAAGTGAAGGAAATGCTGTACGTTGCTGTTTCGATCGCGCATGGCTGCGAGTACCTGCATCCACACCCATACCGCCGCCGCGCGGAGGAAAGGCATGACCGACGCAGAATATGGCGAGCTGCTGGGTATTGCCGGGATGGCTGCCCAGACCAACCGGCTCGTTCAGGCGCTCGGTGTGCCGGTGGACGAGGTCTATCGCGTTTGAGTCGCCGCGTCAGGCGGCAATCTGTTCGGCACGCCGAAGGAAATTGCGGTTCACCGCGCTCCGCGGACGCGTGCCCAGGCGCTCGTGCGCAAGCGACAGCGCAACATCGCGCAATCCGCCGCGAACCGCTGCCTCGGTCAGCGTCCAATCGACGATGTCGCGTTGCGCGTGGCTTCCGCCGATGCGCCAGAGATCGAAACGGACCGGTTGCAGCAATGCCACCGCCTGGTCATATGAACCGCGATGGAAGGCCATCAGGCCCTCGACCAGCGGGATGCCGACTTCGCGGTAACACGACGCACCCTCGGCGCTGCTCGATGCGGTCTCACGCATCCAGCCCAGACGCCGTTCGGCCAAGGTCTCCTGGCCGGACCGCAATTCGGCCATCGCCGCGTGGAGGTCGATAAACATGAGGCACCTGCCATCGGCGTGTCCCTCCCACTGGGAGAGCAGATCGCGCCACCGGTCTGACACGTCGCAACCGAGCGTGTCGAGACGCCACAGCAGCGCGGAGGCATTGCACAGATTGAGCGCCAATGGCCGCAGCGTATGAAGCAAGGGTCCGTCGTATACCGCGAGTGCGGCCTCGTATTGCCCCAATTCGAGGTGAAACAACGACTTGTGCCACCAGATATGGACCTGGGTGATATTCTCGGGCGCCGACCAGAACGGCTCACGTGCGATCATCCAGCCCAGACCGTCTTCCGGGCGCCCGGTCATTTCCATTACATGTGCGACGGTGTGATGCGGCCAGAAACTGTGCGGTTCGAGTTCAGCCGCCGCACGTGATTCATCCTCGGCACGGGCGTAATCACCTGCCTCTTCCAGACCGAAGCCGTGGAAGGCAAGCACGGTCCCGTAGCCGGGCAGATCCTTCGACCAGAACGGCAATGCGCGTGCCGTGCGGTCCCGAACCCATCGGAAGCGTCCAAGGTAGCCGTCGAGCAACGTCACGGCCTGATGCGCCACGAGATCGAACGGGTACCGCATCAGGTGCCGGTCCAACACCGAAACCGCCGCGCTGCGCGCGCCCCTGACCGCGTGACCCAGTGCGGCGCAGTGCCCCTGTTCCCGCTCGTTCATCGTCAGGTCTCCGACGGTCTGAAGCAGGGTACGGGCTTGGCCGAGCATGGTTGGATCGTTGGCAAGAACGAACAACCAAGCCTTCGCCAGATGTGCCATGGCGCAATCGGGCGACGCCTCGCGCGCCGCGTCGAACAAACGTGGTGGGTCGCCGTAGCCGAGGTTGAAAGCTCGCACCGCCTGGTCATACAGCGCGACGGCTTCGGTCGTCGCACCGGAAACCGGCTGTCCCTGGGCGTCCTTGATCATGGTGCTCTCCATCGTTTTCGGCTTCGCCGTGGAGCCGCTGTCGACTGATTCTCGCTGCGACCGATCAGGGTAGGACGATGTGGAAGGCGTGGCGACCATCGTTTGGCGCCAACGGTCGGCGACCCGAGCAAAAAAGGAAAGGCGCGCACCTGCTGATGCGCGCCTTCAAGGTGAGTTGGAAAGTTCGGCCACGGTGACCCGCAGGCCGGTCCACAGCAAATGACGAAAATGCGACCCCTTTATAAATCTGGCGGGCCACGCCGGCAGGTTCTGATCCGCCCATTTGCCCTGTCCAGACGACATGCGAACGGATGCTGAACAGCATCTGGCCCGAAACGCGCGGGCCTTGCGATATGCTCCGGATACAAGTGAGCGGATGCTCCGGAGACAGGTGAGCAGATGCAGCGGAGACAGGTGAGCGGCTGTTGGGCGCGTGAAGCGTCAGGCCGCAGCCGAGCCTGCGGTGGTCAGTTTCATGCTGTCGCCCTCCATGACCAGCCAACCCTGGGCCACCGCATAAATACGGGCTGTCTCGAACGCAGACATCTTCCAGTCGCCGATGCCCGTCGTCTGTATAAGATCATCCACAGTCAGCTTGTCGCCAATACGACAACCCTTGTCATAAACGATTACATCCAAGAGCTTTCGCGCTATTGGCTCTGCCGGGCGTAGTTCAGTGCGGGCCTTGACGGCCCGCTGGTGCACGTTTTCTCCCATCTGCACAGCCTAATGGTTTCGACTGAAACTGACCAGTGCCGGCAGGCAGGGCTCACAGCGGTGTGACAAGCGGGGCGGTTCGGGTCTCAATCCCAGGGCACTTTCGTCCGCTTGGGCAGGCAGACTGCGCTTGGCCGTCGGTTTACGCACCTCGAGGATGCCCGAAGGCCGATCATGCGGATGGCGGCCGCCCTACCGAAGGTGCCGGGTCGTCGGCGTCGGCGCGGCCTTGGCCTGCCTTTTCACGAGGTCGTGGCTCTCAACCCAGCCGTCAGATTTTTGCGCGTGACGGGCCTGTGCCGGAGCCTCCAACTGTACTGGGGTGCGCCGGATCGACTGCTGACACAACCCTGTCGGCAGGCCACCGTTTATCATTGAGGACCGCAAGCGACGGGTGACGCCATGGACCGGCATGCACAGGGCATCCTGTTGATCGTTCTGTCAGCGATCGCCTACAGTTCGGCGGGGTTCTTCACGCGGCTTATCCATCTCGATGCCTGGACCATGTTGTTCTGGCGCGGGCTGTTCGCCGGTTTGATGATCCTGTGCGTCATCGTCGTGAAGCAGCGACGCAACACGTGGGGCGCAATAAGAGCGATTGGCCGTCCTGGCCTTCTGGCCGCGTTCTGCTCGACCACCGCGACGATCCTCTACATCAATGCCTTCCGCTATTCGTCGGTGGCCGACGTTGCCGTGATCTTCGCAGCGGCGCCATTTCTTACGGCCGGCCTCGGCTGGTTGTGGCTTGGCGTCAAAGAGCCCTGGACCACGCTCGTCGCAAGTCTGGTGGCGCTGTCCGGCGTCGCCATCATGGTCGGTGGCGCCGTCGCCGATGGGCATCTGTTCGGGGACGTTCTGGCCTTTGGCATGACCCTGTGCATGGCGATCATGATGTTGATCATTCGCGAGCATCACGAGACGCCGATGCTGCCGGCGGCGTGCCTGTCGGCGTTGCTGTGTCCCCTCCTCGTGTGGCCATTCGCCGCACCGTTCAATGTTACCACCGAGGAGATGCTGAAGCTGTTCCTGTTCGGAACGACGCAATTCGGTCTGGGTCTGGTTTTCCTCACCATCGGCGGTCAAATGGTCACCGCCACGGAAAACGCGCTGATCAATACGTTGGAGACGCCACTCGCAGTTGCCTGGGTGTGGGTCTGTTTCAGTGAGGCACCGTCCATCGCGAGCCTTGCCGGCGGCTTTATCGTGATGACGGCCGTCGTGGGGCATGTCTGGCGCAGCAATCGATCCAGCCTCGTCCCTGCTACCGGGTGAGACCAATTTGCCCTTGCCATCTCGCGGCTATCATCCACTGTGAGGGGGCAGCGCAAGAGCGGCGGCGATTGGCAATCGCTTGTCGCTCCTGGTTGGAGCAAACGAGGGAACCGCATGAGCGACACAGCTTCGATCGGCAGGGCGCAGCGAGAGTTCTGGAACGGCGACGCGACACGGCGCTGGGTGACCGAGCAGGCGCACATCGACCGGTTCTTCGCCAAAGTGACCGATGCCGCATTGGCTGCCGCAGCACCGACACGGGGGGAAGGCGTCCTGGATATCGGCTGCGGGACTGGCACCACCGTGCTCCGTCTGGCCGAAGCGGTCGGACCGAGCGGACGCGTGTTGGGCATTGACATCTCCGAACCGCAGTTCGCACTCGCCCGCCAACGCATCGCCGCCGCCGGCGTCACTCAGGTGCAACTCGTGCTCGACGACGCTGCAACCCATGACCTCCCTCCTGCGTGCTTTGATCTCTGCTTCTCCCGCTTTGGCGTGATGTTCTTCGCCGAACCCATCACCGCCTTCCGCAACATCAGGCGCGCGATGAAGCCGAGCGGACGGCTGGTGCTGGCCGTCTTCCGGTCGGGACCAGAGAATCCGTGGGCGACCGCGAGCGCCGCGGCAATCTGTCACCTTGTGCCGCCGCCCGCGCCAGCGGGACCGGAGGAGCCGGGGCAATTCAGCTGGAGCGATCCGGCGCGGGTGAGGCGTATCCTCGGCGGCGCCGGCTTCAGCAATGTGGTGCTGACACCGCTCGACCTGGCATTTACGATCGGGGCCGACGCGGCTGGAGCGGCCGAATTCGCGACGTTCATCGGGCAGGGCGCACGGATGCTGCACGGGCAGTCGGACGAGACGCGGCAAGCAGCGCGCAAGGCTCTCGAAGTATTCTTCCGACCACATGAAGGACCTGGAGGCGTCAACCTGCCAGGGGCACTGTGGCTGGTTTCGGCGCAAGCCTGAACCTGGCACCCTTGGTCAGAGGAGCGCACCGAAAATACACGAGGGCAGGAGACCAGGTACATGGGCAAGCGCATTGATGTGATGTCGATAGCGCCGGTCATCGGCACGCTCTATCCTCCACCGTTCGACCAACCGTGCCGGTCGCGCGAACGACGGAAACTCGGTGATCAGGCCGGTCTGACGCAATTTGGCGTCAACCTTCTGCGGCTCGTCCCAGGCGCATGGTCCAGCCAGCGCCACTGGCACACCGGATCGGATGAGTTCGTCTACGTCATCTCCGGTGAAGTGGTCCTTGTCAGTGACGAAGGCGAGGAGGTGCTGCGCGCTGGCGACGCCGCCGGGTTCAAGGCAGGCGACACCAACGGTCACTGTCTTCAGAACCGGTCCGACGGCGATGTCTGCATCCTGGAGATCGGCACGCGCTCTGCAACCGACAGCGGATATTACTCGGATATCGACATGGTGGCGCCGGCCGGCGGGCGCCCTGCGAGTTACACACGGCGGGACGGGCACACCCTATGAGGATATCAGGCGTCGGGGGCCATGAGCGCATACACGACGGGCGACGCCCCTTGATCCCGAAATCGCGGTGCTTGCTCAACAGGTCCATTGTCGCAAAGCCACAAAAAGCTCGCTGTCCGCCGCGACCCTGCAAGGAGACCAGACACGATGGCAATATTCGGACCGGACATTCTGCACGAGTTGCGTGGTCGCCAGGAAGTGTCGATTTGTACCGAAAAACATCCTGACAGCGCGGTCACCATCTGGGTCGTGGTTGCCGATGACGAAGTGCTGGTACGCTCTGTGCGCGGTACCAAAGGGCGTTGGTACAGGGACCTGGCGGGTGGCGGGCCGGCCACGCTGGACTTCGATGGACGAACTACGGCGGTCCAGGCAGTTCCGGCGACCGATGCTGGTTCGATCGACCGCGCCAGTCGAGAATTTCTATCGAAATACCGATCAAGCCCCTATGCGGCATCGATGGTGCGTCCAGAGGTATTGCAGACCACCCTGCGACTGGAACCGCGGTAGTCGCGGGTCACCTCGAACCCATGCTGGCCGCAGCCAGCTGGTTCCTGGCGGAGGGAGTGGGACCCTCAGTGTGGTGACGATAACGGCCTTTTTTCGTTGATATTCCAATCGCGTTCCGCTGGATGTTGGTCAAATTGTTGGTCAAGACCACTAGCATTCTGGACCGGCTGCCGGTTCGATTTCCAATTTGGCATTCGAACTCAGATGTGCGAGGCCAGATCGGCCTTGCCTGTGTGACACCTCGGCGCTGCCAGCGCCTGTCCACGGCCATAACGGCTGTCTCAGTCTCCGGCCACCGCCGCATCGCCCTTACCTGACCATCCGAGAAGCATGACCAGGACGAAGCGTCTGGTGATCCGTGTCGGCCGACCATCGAGCCACACGCTGCCGCCGTCCGGTGGATCGTCGCGGCAGACGATCCCGCCCTGGCAACCCGACTGTCTCCAAAACCGTCGGAGCACATGCCCTAGGCAAACCATCGGCGTGAAAAAAGTTGGATGAGCGTCCGGTAATTGGGCGGATTGGCGTTGCCTTACCGCAGCGCCTTGATTAGATCGGACGCAGGGTGCGTCGAATATATCGCCCCCATGCGCTCACAGCCGCCCGCCACATCTCCCGTCATCGTGGTCGGTCGCTGTACCGTTCCGGGTCGATATAGCGAAACTGCCAGTCGGTGCCGCCATAGCTATTCAAGGCTTCGGCGAACCGGATGCGGTTGGTGATCTGCCCTTCCAGACCGCTGGCCATGACGTGCTCGATTGCCGACCCCAGCACGATCCCCATGTCTTCGTCCCAATCATCGGGAAACTCGTCATGAACAACGGCGCTGATGCTCAACACCCACCTCCCCAGATTCTGCATCAGGCGTTCCCGTCCCGCGTCGTCCATGGTCGGCTCCGTATGCTTCAGCAGGCGCGTCTTGTATACCGGCCCATCATGACCGATCAGCGAAGCCGCACGCAAACTGCGGCCGGTGCTTTTCCAGCCCAGCGGCTCGATCGCGGAACAATGCGCCGAATGCGAGAGGGGCTGCCATTCAAGCGTTTCCTGTCGATGCTTCCGCCCTCATCACATCACTTTGCCGAGGACATGGATGCTGTGTGGCACCCTGTCAGCCCACCCGGCTAAAGTCGCTCGCTGGCATAAAGGCGTTGTCCCGCCGAGACGCCATCGCCGGGTTGTCACGCGCCGCAAGACGACGGTTGGTCTCCAAGCGCCACAAAACCCCCGCATAGTCTAATCGAGCCCGCTCGTTCACCTCGCGTCCCTCGCGATACGCCCAGGTTGCGATCTCGCCAGGATGTATGACAACTTTCACAACTCGTTCTCGCTTTTCATCGGCCTCTTGTTGGAGGCGATCGGTGGTTGCCAGCCATTTTGTGTAAGTCAGGGGTAGCGCTGGGTCCAAGGCCCGGTGCTGCCGGTATTCCCGCTTCAGTAGCCACGAAACCACCACCATCGCTCTCATCCCCCAATTCGACCAACGCAGCAGGCAGACATCGCGATGGGGCCGCATTGATCTAGATCAAAGACAGCGCATGCGTTTCATAGTCGCGAACGGTCGGAATGATCGCTTGATACCGGCCCAATTTTCTCTAACGGGAATTTTGCGCAGGCGCTTCCCGTGGCAATTGTCCGGTGCATGTCTGGCACAGCAATCGGCTGAAGCGTTATCCTACCGCCGAGTAACCCCCGGCTTTGCTGGCCAAGCTGATGGTCATCCGCAATGTCGTGCCGGTGCCGATGCCAGTCGCGCTGACATGACTGCAACACGCTTGGCACTTGCCATCTTCGGCGGGTCGTTCACTGTGCCGGAAACCGAGGGGCATCGGGGCATGAGCGACACTGAATCCGTGGCGATGGCGCAGCGGACATTCTGGAACAGCGAAGCGACCCGGCGCTGGGTTACAGAACAATCGCGCATCGACCAGCTTATGTCTGAAGTGACAGAGGCTGCACTTTCAGCCGCAGCACCGGTGCGCGGCGAGCGCGTCTTGGACATCGGCTGCGGGACGGGTACGACCGTCCTCAGATTAGCCGAAGCGGTCGGGCCGAGCGGCCGAGGTACTCGGCGTTGATATTTCGGATCAGCAGTTGGGCTTGGCCCGCCAGCGTGCTGCCACTGCCGGCGCTCCCCAGGTACAGCTTGTTCTGGACGACGCAGCTACCCATCGCTTCCAGCCCGAGACCATCGACCTGGGGTTCAGCCGATTTGGCGTGATGTTTTTTGCCGATCCCGTGGCTGCCTTCAGCAACATTAGGCACGGCATGAAGCGGAGTGGGCGACTATTGCTGACTGTTTTCCGGTCAGGAACAGAAAACCCGTGGGCGACCGCTGCCGTAGCGGCGATCCAACATCTCGTGCCGCCTCCCGCACCATTGGGGCCGGAAGAACCGGGCCAGTTCAGTTGGGGCGATGCGGCGCGGGTCAGGCGGATTCTCGAAGGCGGCGGTTTCCGGGACGTGGTCCTGACGCCTCTGGACGTGTCTTTCTTGCTGGGACGCAATGCCGCTGAGGCTGCTGAGTTTGCCACCTTCATTGGCCAGGGCGCTCGGATGCTGCACGGGCAACCAGATGAAATCCGGCAGGCGGCCCGTCTGGCGTTCGAGGACTTCTTCAAGCAGCATGAAGGCGCGAATGGAGTTAGTCTGCCAGGGGCATTGTGGCTGGTGTCGGCGCGGGCTTGAGCCAGCTTCCGCCAGCGACGCGCGCTCCGAACATTATTGCGGGCGGTGCGCGTTGTGAATGAACCAGTCCAGTATAGCCTTGGCAACGATCCGCATGGTGCCAAAGCCGGCCGCGCACCCGATATGGCCGGGTGACACCGCCGCTGCAACCGTCCCGGCGCCGCGCCCTGCCGACCTTGCACACTGAGGCCGCAGCAACGCCTGCACGAGGGCGATCGGGTCCCATTGACCAGCCGCTGGGCTTCCGTCCAGTGAGCGGGGTGCATTTGGCGGTAGTCAATCCGAACTCCGTCCTGCGTTAAAAACTCGTTAAAAGTACATTAACAGATGGATATATTGTCGTCTATGATTGAGTTGTATTAACGACAGGCTTACGTTGCTTTAATCGCTGGCCAAAAGGCCGCCAATGGGTGCGCCAGCGGCAGACAGGGCTCCCGCCTGAATGCGCAGAGGAGCGTACCATTGCCGAATTTCCGCTGCAACATGTTGGATGAGCATGGCGACACGCTCTTTCCGGCCGATATCGTCGCCGAGAACCTTTCCATGGCGATACAACATGGTTCCCGAATTCTGAACACCAGTAACCAAGACACATGGCCATCGAGACGGGTTTATGCCTTCGAGGTCTGGACCGAAAGCGGGAGAGTGTTTCCTGAGCCATTAGCGAAGCTTGGCAGGGCCGATCCGCGTCATTCTGGGTAAAGGCCCAAAGCATCTTCGCCCCAGCTACAACAGCGCGGGAAGATGCTGGGGGTGTGCCGCACAGCGTAGGGAGCGCGGCGGGCCTAGACCTCGCGTAATTGCGCGGTGCGCCCATCCTTCCATAAGTCGCAGAGCCGCCGCATTGATCTGGATCAACTGCCACGCAGCATAATCCCTGCCACAGGCGGTATTATACCGATAAATCCTCGCTAATTCGTCCTTTCCGGCGGGTTGGCTGCGCGATATCGTCATTCTAAGCTTGTTACGCTTCGCGTGCCAAACTATAGGGGCGGTGGTCCATATCGCTGGGTGATCGCGATGATAACAACAGAAACTCAACCGCAGGACATGTTGTCACTAGCGGAAGAGGCAGGCAGATGCAGGCGGCTTGCAGCACATCTCGATGATGAGAATAGAAGAGCGAGATTGTTGAAACTGGCGGTCGAGTATGAAGGGCGGGTCGCCGAGGCGTTTGGGCTCTCAGATTGAATTATGAGGGCGCCATGTGATCGGTCAGAAACCAATGTCTCCTACTACGTTCCGCTTCCGACTAGGTTCGTCGGTTCGCAGACATGACCGGCGAGACTATGGGGTGGCGCGGGTTGGGTCGCAAATACCGGAAGCACTGACCGCGTTTCCCTTGTGGGTGGAGTTGCTTATCGCAGCGTGGGAGCGAGGCGGCCCGCCGAAGCGAACCTAATCACGACGCAGCTTTTCTCGCGCAGCCTCTTCTATTTTGGCGACGGCCACCCGATGCGACATCCAGGCTTCTGCGGTGATAAGAGTGTGAAATCCCCCCGTGGTGTGGATGCCGCCATTGTCATGCGTGATCTCGACTGCGAAATCACTGAGGCCGTCCGCGATCACCCGGTAACTATCCATTGCGTATATAGCACATTAAGGGCCAGGAAATGCAAATCAAAATGGAGGATCGCAATCGCATTTTGGCGCGGCGGCGGTCTCCAACAAGCAAGTAGAAGGAAACTCGGCGGCGTTATCCGGCCGAACGCGACGGATTGATCACAAGCGCGCACATCGGTGTGTTATGTTCGCTCGGATGGCCAACTCATTCGAAGAGCTACAACGTAGATCGGCGGTCCTTTCCGCCAATGCGAGAGCGTTACAGGAAGCGGGAGAGGAAGCGAAAGAGCGCAGCACTTTACTGAAGGAAATGTCCAGGACGACAAAGGACGCTGTCATGCATGTCGCCGACAGGCTGATGCTGCCAGGAAGCGGCATAACAGGCGTTGACGGTTTGGTGCGTTGGCTCGTACTAGCCGCCTAATCTTCGATCGGCTTGATCATTGTCTGGTACGACTTACGCCGAGCGGTCGAACGAATGCTCGGGGAAGCTGATCCGTACATGGCGGCTTTCTCTTTATAAGGCAGGTCAAGTTAAGGTGATCTGGTTTGCTTTAATGAGCAATCGTGGCGATTTATTTGCGGTCGCTCTTAGTCGCTTTTTTTCGGCCGTATGGCGGTTCGGCTCAGTAGACGGTCCGTTGTATCAGCGGATGGGCGGCAGGTGCTCAAGATTTCATCTTCCTATGGAGAATAGTACGCCGAGGCATTCGAGTTACGCTTGCGAATAACTCAAGGTCGCTCGGCACCAACCACGCGGCGGCATTCTTTTTTGGCGAAGACTACCGTCGCTATAAGGAATTTGAAAGTTTATTACGGGAAAGTTTATAAAGGTCAATTTCCGCTCACCCGGCCGTCAGGACACTGCGCCTCATCGACCGTCCTGCCACCGGACATGACGATCGCAGCAAGCGTCTGGGTGACCGAACCCGTCACCGCGTCTAACTATCTCCAATCCTCATCGATACCCTCCGTGTGCCGTCCTCTCCGACCGTGCCTGTAAGCATTTGGTAGA
This sequence comes from uncultured Alphaproteobacteria bacterium, assembly GCA_963812475.1. Lineage (GTDB taxonomy): Bacteria > Pseudomonadota > Alphaproteobacteria > Acetobacterales > Acetobacteraceae > JAMXLO01. The sequence continues at coordinate 949 of CAWEVI010000046.1, read as the reverse complement.
GATGTGCAGGGGTACTGGATCGAGGGGCGAGCAACCCTGTTCAGCGACCAGTTAGCGAACGCGGTCACGGCCGAATTCCCTCGTCAACCGGTCGAACAACGCCAGCTTATTACAAGCCTGTTACCCCCCGATCTGGGAGAAAACCTGTGTATAACCCAGTGGACAGGTCGCGCCAGCGTCCGGCTTCCGCCCCGATGCAACGTATTGCTCAAACTTTGGGCAGCCGAGGATTTTCCCGCTGACGACCATAATATTTCCGGCATGGGCGCGTGATCAAGCGGCACTAACGTCGCCAATGACTCCGAGAAGGTTTCTGCGGAGAGAAGAGAATAGCGTTCTTTGGAACCTGTGGTCGTTGAACTGGATCAACTTGATCCGGCCTCCGGTCTCGCTAGGCTGCAAGAAGATGGCGGACGTGGCTCTGTCGGGATCATCCTGGCAGGTCCAACCGCATCAGATGCGAAGAGGAAGTACCAATGAGCGACGACTTCGTGTCCGCCGTCCTGGCTGCGATACAGGAGGAACAACAACAACTTGGGGTGTCGCTCGGACAGTTGGGCAACGTCCTATTAAGTCGAATGGATCGAGTGGACAGCGCCATCGCTGCCATTCGTGACGATATCACCGTCACGATGCGCCTCGCCGACCGCGCACAGGAAGCCGCAGATCAAACACGAGGGGAACTTAGCGCCCTTGGTGATCGAGTCACGGCTATGATGCACCAAATCCAGGACTTGCAAGGCGAAGTTCGCCGCCTTAAGGGCGACGGGCCACGCACCGACCAATAAGCCCCGCCCGTTGATTTACCCCACCGTCAGTCCGCGCGCCTGACCTTAGGCAATCCGCGCTTGCGATCATTGGTAGTGATCTCCAGCTTCACCGTCACCTTTAGTAAGCCGTGTGGCAACCATCGAATGCATCATCGCGGCGAACGATCGGCAAATTGACT
>CAWEVI010000045.1:0-123706 GCA_963812475.1 uncultured Alphaproteobacteria bacterium | reverse complement strand
AAAGCGAACGTCCAAGCCGTATAACCTGCGGTCAAACGCTATGTACAGCTATATCTTGCGTCGCCTGGCCTTCGGTGCGGTCACCGTCGTTGGCGTGTCGATCGTCGTGTTCGTCGTGATGCGAGTTCTGCCCGGCGACCCGCTGGTTGCCATCTTCGGACCGGAAGGCTTCACCAAGCTGACCGCGGAGCAGCGCGCCGGCTACATGGCGGAGCTTGGGCTGAGCGACCCTCTGGTGGTGCAATACCTGCGCTGGGTCGGCGAAATCGCCAGCGGGAGCTTCGGCAAATCGTTCTTCCGGTCCGAAAACGTTGCCGACATGATCTTGCGGCGCGGTCCGCTCACCGGCGAAATCGCCCTGCTGTCCGTAGTGCTGTCCTGGATCGTCGGCATCCCCGTGGCGATCGTCAGTGCGCTGCGCCCGAACAGCCTGAGCGATAACGTGGCACGCTTCCTCAGCATCCTGTTTCTGGCGGTGCCGGGCTTCTGGGTCGGCATGCTGATCGTGCTCGGCCTGCTGTTCTGGTTCGGCTATCGGGCGCCGCTGGCCAATGTATCGCTGTTTGTCGATCCGTGGGCGAACCTGCAGATCGTCATCGGCCCGGCCATCGTGCTGGGTCTCGGACAGGCGGCCTACATCGCGCGGATGGCACGCTCCAGCCTGCTGGAGGTGGTTCGCGAGGACTATGTGCGCACCGCTCGCGCCAAGGGATTGAGCGGAAGGTTGGTGATCAGCCTGCACGCGCTGCCCAATGCGTTGCTGCCGGTAATCACGCTGTCGGGCATTCTGCTTGGCTTCGTGCTTGCCGGCTCGATCCCCGTCGAACGCGCGTTCGGCACGCCGGGGCTCGGCTACGCGATGTACACCGCGGTAAGCGAGCGCGACGTGTTCGTCATGCAGAACCTGGTGTTCGTGTACGCCGTCGTCTTCGTGCTGCTGAACATTCTGGTGGATCTCACCATTGCCTGGCTCGATCCGAGGATTCGCTATCAATGAGCGTCACCCAGACTGACACCGCGCGTCCCCTGCAGCCGGGCACACGGGCCGTCGAGCCGTCGTGGCTGCGTCGGTCCGCGCGTGCCCTGCGAACCTTTGCGCGACGCTCACCGATGTCGGCAGTGTGGGGCTGCATCGCGGCAGGCATCATTTGCATGGCCATCGCCGCGCCCGTTCTGGTGCCGTACGAACCGCTGAAGTCCGACTTCCGGCGCATGAGCAAGCCGCCCGAACCTCCGCACTACTTCGGTACCGATCAGATCGGCCGCGACACGTTAAGCCGGGTTATCTACGGCAGCCGTGCATCGCTGACCGTGGCGTTCGGCGCGGTGCTGCTGGGTACCACGGTGGGCGCATTCTGGGGATTGGCGAGCGGCTATTTCGGCGGGCGCTTCGACATCATCAGCCAGCGCCTCATCGAGTTCATGCAGTCGTTTCCTGATCTCATATTGGCGATGGCGATCGCGATGGCGCTCGGTGCCGGGATGGGTACCGTGATCGTGGCGATCGCCATCACGCGAATACCATTCGGCGGGCGTGTGATCCGGGCGGTCGTGCTGTCGCTGAAGGAGATGTCGTATGTCGAGGCCGCGCGGGGACTTGGTGCATCGCATCTGCGCATGATGGCGCAGCACATCCTGCCGCAATGCGTGGCGCCCTACCTGATCCTGGCGACAACCCATCTCGGTGTGGCGATCATCATCGAGGCGGCGCTGGGATTCCTGGGCGTGGGCATTCCGCCGCCACTGCCGACGTGGGGCAATATGCTGGCGGATTCGCTGAACGCGGGACTGGTGCCGCCATGGTGGTTGGTGCTGTTCCCCGGCCTCGCCATCACGATTACCGTGCTGGCGTTCAACCTGCTGGGCGATGGGATACGCGACGTGCTGGATCCGCGGTTGCGCGGCGCGGTGAGGTGACGGTTAAGTGTCAACTCGGCTTCGCCAAGGGGAACCGCATGCCGCTGTCGTGCAGATGGCACGCGGCCCAGTGCCCGGTCTGTACTTCGCGCAGTGCGGGTGCGTCGTGGCGACAGCGCGCCATGGTGTAGAGACAGCGCGTATGAAAATGACAGCCCGACGGGGGATTGATCGGGCTCGGCACATCGCCCGTCAGAATGACGCGGTTGCGACGCCTTGAATGCGCCTTTGCGATTGGCACAGCCGCGAGCAGCGCCTCGGTATAGGGGTGCAGCGGCGTCTCGAACAGCGTTGTCTTGTCCGTCATCTCAACGATGCGGCCCAGATACATCACCGCGACGCGGTGACTGATGTGCTCGACCACCGCGAGGTCATGGGCAACGAACAGATAGGACAGCTTGAATTCGTCCTGAAGGTCCATCAGCAGGTTGATGATCTGCGCCTGGATTGACACATCCAGCGCCGAGACCGGTTCGTCGCCGATGACAAGTTCGGGGCTCAGTGCCAGTGCGCGCGCGATGCCGATACGCTGGCGCTGTCCGCCGGAAAATTCGTGCGGATAGGAATTCATCAGTTCGGGGCGCAAGCCCACGCGCTCGAACAGGGTCGCGACGCGCTCGCGACGCGCCTCGCCTGCGGCCACCTTGTGGATTGTCAACGGCTCGCCGACGATCTGGCCGGCCGACATGCGTGGATTGAGCGACGCATAAGGATCCTGATAAATCATCTGCATCTGCTCGCGGTAGGGAAACATCTGTGCCTTGTCCAGGTGCGTGATGTCGTTGCCCTTGACGATGATTTTTCCCTCCGTCGGTTCCAGCAGCTTGAGCAATGTCCTGCCGACGGTTGACTTGCCGCAGCCGCTTTCGCCGACCAGTCCGAGGGTCTCGCCGCGCTCGATATGGAACGAAACGCCATCGACCGCAAAGACCTGGCCGGAGACACGGGAGAACACGCCCTTGTAAACCGGAAAATGCTTCTTGAGGCCGCGAACTTCCAGCAGCGGGCTCATGCCGTGGCTCCGAGCAGGCGATCGGCGTGCCAACAGGCGATCCAATGTCCAGGGCGGTGTTGCAGCAGCGGCGGATATGCGGCGCGACATGCATCGGTAGCAAGGCCACAGCGCGGCGCGAAGCTGCACCCCTGCGGCAGACTGAACAGCGAGGGAACCATGCCCTTGATCTCGTTCAACCGTGCGCGACGGACGCCACTGCGTGCTGCGACATCGACATGGGGAATCGAGCCCAGCAAGCCGAGCGTGTAGGGATGGCCCGGTTGCTCGAACAGGTCATCGACGCCCGCCTCCTCGACCTTCCGGCCGGCGTACATCACGACCACCCGATCGGCGGTTTCCGCGACCACGCCCATGTCGTGGGTGATCAGGATGATGGCGGTACCAAGCGTATCCTGCAGCTCGCGCATCAGATCGAGTATCTGAGCCTGTATGGTCACATCCAGCGCGGTGGTGGGTTCATCGGCGATCAGGACCTTTGGATTGCACGACAGCGCCATGGCGATCATAACGCGCTGGCGCATGCCGCCGGACATCTGGTGCGGATAGGCATGAACACGCGTCTCCGCCTCCGGGATGTGCACGCGGCGCAGCATCTCGATGGATTTTTCCAACGCGTCCCGGCGCGACAGGCCCTGGTGCAGCACGATGGCCTCGCTGATCTGACGCCCCACCGTCAGCAGCGGATTCAACGACGTCATGGGCTCCTGGAAAATCATGGAGATGTCGTTGCCGCGAACGCTCTCCATTTGCGTTTCGGTCAGATCCAGCAGGTTGGTGCCTTCGAAGCGGATCGCGCCGCCGACGATGCGGCCCGGTGGGTTGGCGATCAGGCGCAGGATGGAGAGTGCGGTTACACTCTTGCCGCAACCGGACTCGCCCACGACGCCCAGCGTCTCGCCATTGCGCAGGTCGTACGACACACCGTCCACCGCATGCACGACACCGGCGGGTGTGAAAGAATGCGTCTGGAGATTGTCGATCTCCAGCAGCGGCCCGGCTGACGCCGCGGCAGGGACCGATGTCCCACGAGCGGCCGATTGCACTTCACTCAAGACGTGACTCCCAAGATTCCGGCGTGTTATCTATCGATAAATGGAGCCGGTTGCGTGGGCCATAAGAGCACGCCGACCGTTCGTCTGAAAAGCCTCAAGGGAGGGAAACACAATGAATGGTCCGCATGACACGCGCGCGCAATTGAGCCGGCGCGGTCTTCTGGGTGCCGGTGCCGCCCTGGCGGCTGGCGCCTATGGGCTATATTCGCGTCCGGTGCTTGCCGACATCCCCGATCAGTTCGACGGCACGTCTTTCCAGCTGGCAGCACCTGATCCAAACCCGAAACATGGCGGCGTGCTGCGTATGGGAATTACCAACCGTGTGCCGCATTTCGATCTGCACCAGTCGGGAACCTACAACAATCTGGGCTCCATGGGATGCATGTTCGACAACCTGATCCGCCGCGATCCGCGCGACGGCGGCAAGACGATCATCCCGGACCTGGCGCACAGCTGGGATATCGCGAAGGACCGGAAAACCTACACGTTCTACCTACGCAAGGGTGTCCTGTTCCACGACGGAGCGGAACTGACATCCGATGACGTGAAGGCGACGTTCGATCGCATCGTGTGGCCGCCGCAAGGGATCAGCATCCCGCGCAGCATCCTGTTCAGGGCGGTGAGTGCGGTCAATGCGCCCGACAAATACACCATCGAATTCAAGCTGTCCGAGCCGCGCCCGCCTGCCTTCATCATGGCGGCGATCGCCAGCGGCTGGAACGTCATCGTGCGCAAGAAGACACTGGAGGAGAACAACTTCAACCTGCGCAAAGTTGCGTCGTATCCGGGCACGGGGCCGTTCAAAACCGTCAGGCGGGTGGAGAACGAAATCTGGGTCGTGGAGAGGAACAAGGACTATTGGAACAAGGGTCTGCCGTACTTGGACGGCATCGAGTTCTACAATCTGGTACCGTTCTCCCCCGAACTCGGCTCCGGGATTTTGTCGGGCCGCGTGGATTATGCACGGGTGGTGGATCCGGTGACCTTCAAAAAGGCGCAGGCCACGCCCGGGATGTCGGTTTCATCATTCAACCAAAGCGTCATCCACGCAACCTATGTCAATACAAAGAAAAAGCCGTTCGACGATCCGCGCGTGCGGCGCGCGATGCACCTGGCGCTGGATCGCCCGATCCTGATCGAGGCGATCAAGGACGTGGCGCCGATGCAGATCGGCGGCTTCCTCTATCCGTTCTCGGACCTGGCCACGCCCAAGGCGGAGCTGGTCAAGCGGCTTGGCTATCAGGATGATCCCGACGGCCGCCGAGACGGAGGCGAAGGCGCTGATGGCGGCGGCCGGCTACAAGGACGGCATCAAGGGGCTCGACTACCTGATCCGCGATCTCGCCAGTTATCGGGTATGGTCGCAGGCAATCCAGGCGATGCTGCAACAGACGCTGAACATTCAGTGCAACCTGCGAAACGTCGTGGAATCGGTGTGGTTCGACGACATTGCGAATGGCCATTTCGATCTTGCCATCGGCGCGGTCGTTTCGACGCTGCTGGACCCGTCCGACTACTTCAATGCGTGGTATCACACCGGCGGCCCACAGAATTATTCTTCGTACAGCAATGCGAAGTTCGATGTGATATTGGATCAGATCGATCGGGAGGTGGATCCCGTCAAGCGCCAGGCGCTGATACGGGAATCGGAGATGATCTTCGAGCAGGACCCGCCGCTGCTGCCGGTGGCGTGGGAGAAGATCGACGACGTTCTGGTACAACTACGTCAAGGGACTGCGGCCGGACGACTACTTCGGCGCCTACGATGTCTGCCGGCAGGACACGTTCTGGATAGACAAGACATAACATGCGAACCAAGCGTAACAGGGGGGCAAACAAAAATGACCGACGCGAACGCCGAACAACGGTGGTTGACACGCTGTGGCTTCCTCCAGGGCAGCGCCGCCGCAATAGCCGGCGCCTAGGGACTGTACGCCGGCCGAACCCTGGCGGACATCCCAACGAATTTGACGGCTCGAAATTGCAACTTGCCGCGTCGAAATCAAACCGGATGCACGGCGACGCGCTGCGCATCGGCATCCTGAACCGTCCGCCGCATTTTGACTTCCACCAGTCCGCCAGGCACGATCTGACAGCGGTCTCGTCGCATGGTGCGCGACGAGACTGCTGCCCAACAATCACTTGCCTTTTGGCTGCCACAGACCCAGCGTCGCTCCGGTCGGATCGACGATGATGGACAGCGAGCCGACGCCCATCACCTCCATCACGTCCCGTACTACCGTGGCGCCTAGCGACTTTGCCTTCGCGGTGGCCGCCGCAATATCATCCACCAACACGTAAGGCAGCCAATGCGAACCATGATCCGGCATCGGATGCTTCATCATGCCACCGCCGGTGCCTCCTCCGACGTCGATCATCGTGTAGGTCATGTCGCCCATGTCCTCGTCTTTCAGCTTCCAATCAAACAGAGACTGATAGAATGACTTCGCCTTTGCGACGTCGGTGGTTGCAAGTTCGACGTGCACGAACGGATTGCCCATAACCTGTCTCCCCGGTTGCCGTGTCTCCGGATACTGAGACTCAGACCAGCGATCACCTCAAGTGAATAGGCCGAGGGAAACGGAATTGTCATCCAGCGGCCTTCGGCTTGCGCCGGCGGCCGCACGGAAGCAGCATCGCGTCGAACCCAAAGGGAGAGAAGCTTCAACATGCCCACAGTGATCCTGTGCCGCCCGCTGCATCCCAGCGGCATGGCACTGCTGGAAGCCCGTGGCGACGTCACGGTCCGTACGCTCAACCGTCCGTCGCAGTCCGACCTCGCCGCGGCCATGCCTGGCGCGCACGCCGTATTGGTCGGACTCGAAGAGGTGGATGAGGCCCTGCTGTCACAGTCCCCTGATCTACGCATCGTCTCCCGCTTCGGCGTGGGATACGACACCGTTGACATTGCGGCCTGCACGCGTCGCGGTGTTGTAGTCGGCGTGACCAATGGCGGCAACGACCTCTCGGTCGCCGAACACACGATGATGCTGATGCTCGCGGTGGCGCGGCGCACGATCGAGATGGATGCCTCGGTGCGCGCGGGCAGATGGATGCTGCGCGAAGGGCGCCCGATGGGCGAACTCGCCGGGCGCACCATCCTGGTGGTCGGCTATGGCCGTATCGGTGCCCGCGTCGCCCGCCTGTGCTCGGCGTTCGGCATGAATGTGATGGTACGCGATCCGGCGTTCCCGGTGCCGCGCATTGCCGCTGACGGTTACACGCCGGTCACCGACATCGCCGCGGTGCTGCCGGAGATCGATGTGCTGACGCTGCATTGTCCGCTCGGCGAGGACACACGTCATCTGATCAACCGCGAGCTGTTCGGGCTGATGAAGCCGACGGCGTGGCTGATCAATGCGGCGCGCGGCCCTCTGGTGGACGAGACGGCACTGGTCGAGGCGCTGTCGTCCGGTCGGTTGGCAGCGGCCGGGCTGGATGTGCAGCTGCGCGAACCGCCGGATCCTGCCAATCCGCTGCTGACGCTCCCCAACGTGGTGCTGAGCCCGCACAATGCCGCGGCGCCGATCGAGTGCAACGAGAAGATGTCGGTCCGGGCGGCCAGGAATATGCTGGAGCTCTTCGACGGGGTGCTCGATCCCGGCTTCGTGGTCAATCCGGAAACGCTGCCAAATCGTCGGAACGTTTGATCCTGATCAATGCGGCCAGGCCGCGAACCGCCCATGACGCCGTCCTGCAGGCAGGACAAGGAGAACAGGTCATGGCCGGTGTCACGCTGTCGGTGGAAGAGATCCACGCCGCGCCGCCCGAGGTACGCCGCTGGCTCGAGCAGGAGATTGTCCGCGCGCTCGGGATGCATCCGTTGCAGGAACATCCCACCGAGCCCGCTGCGGCGCCGTTGACCGGCTGTAATGTCGAGGAGGCCCGCGACATTCTGTCGCTGGTGCAAGGCGTGCTGCCTGTGGTCAGCGTCTTCTTCGAACTGGGGCGCGAGTTTGCCGGCGTGTCGGTGCACGGCATGCGCGCGTTCACCATCGCTGACATCCAGCGCCATGCCCGGCTGCATGCGCCGGCCCAGGTGATCGAATGCCTTGACCTGCTGACCGACGCGCTCAGGCGCGTGCGCAGCGACCCCGAGGCCGCTTTCTATGCGCTGGACAATCTTGGCCGCTGTCTGGTGGCGGAGGCCACGATGCATAGCATCCTCAGACTTTGGCAGGAGATCGTGGCGCAACAGGCCTTGCAGACGCCATCCGCCGGCGCACCGGCTGAGGTTAGAGCGCAGTAATGCGAACGCGTCTCAGCCCGCCGTGCGCAGCATGCCGACCGCAACCGGCGTTTCCTCGCCCAGCGTGTGGCGGGTCAGCGTGAACGACACCACCGCGCCGACCAGCGCGATTGCGCCCGCGAGAATGAAGGCCGAGGAAAAGCTGCCGGTGGCCTGCACGATATAGCCGGTGACGATCGGCGCCAGCAGGCCGAACACGTTGCCGCCGAGCACCATGAAGGCGAAGGCGCGTCCGCTGTCGGCCTGCGAACGCAGCAGGTCGTTGGTGAGCGCGGCATTCGTTGCGGTGGCGGTGTTGCCAAAGCTCACCGGAAAGATCGTCAGGATGACGACCAGCGTCAGTGAGTCGACGAACGGAATTGCCAAGCCAAGTGAACACAGCACAAGGCACGCCACCACGACGAGCCGGCGGCTTCCGCGGCGCATTGTGTCCGGCGTTAGAAGCCTGTCGCCGATCCAATTGGTCAGGACGATCAACGCTGCGCCAACCAGGAACGGGACCGACGTGAACAGGCCTGACGACAACAGCGACAATCCACGCGCGGTCTGGAGGTAGTTGGGCAGCCAGCTCAAGTAGAGATACACCGAATAGACCGCGCAGCCCTGCGAGATCGCCAATCCCCACATCGAGGGCGAGCGCAGCAATCCGCGATAACCGATCCCGTCGTGCGTGGCCGGCACATCGCCACCATGGCGCTCGGCGAGAATGAGGCGACGCTCGAATTCCGGCAGCCAGCGCGTCCGCTCCGGCGTCGATACGACGGCAAGCCAGATCACAACCCAGACCAGGCCGACCGCGCCGGTGACTACGAACGATGTGCGCCAGGAGGTGAGGTCGATCAGCCAGGCCACCAGAGGCGCGCTGAGTGCGGGTCCCAGCAGCGTTCCGGCCTGTATCAAGCCGACCGCCAGTCCGCGCTCGGTATAGGGCGCCCAATCACGGACGCTGCGGTAGCTTACCGGGAAGGTAGGCGCTTCACCTGCGCCAAGCCCGAGGCGGGTGAGAAGCATGGTGGCGAACCCGGTCGCGGCGCCGCCGAGCATCTGCGCAACCGACCAGACGGTGGCCCCGATCGCGGCCATGCGGTGGGGACCGAGGCTGTCCACCAGCCGGCCACTCGGCAGCATCATCACGACATAGGCCCAAAGGAATGACGAAAACAGGTAGCCGAGCGCCACAGGCGAAAGCCCGAATTCCTGCGCGACTGACCGCCCGGCGACCGACATGTTGATGCGGTCGAGGTAACAGATGACGTTGAACATGAAGAGCAGGAAGTACACCCAGTATCGTCGGTGCGTCATGGTGTTCCCTTGCTTCCCTAATACGGTCTCGCAGCCTGCATCTTTTTGAGACGGCAGAATAGGGTCAAGTCTGCGCCAGGCGCGTTCGGGCTTGACGTGGCCGCGCCAGTTGACGCGACAATGCCGGTGCCGCGAGGAGAACCATCGTGCCGTATCCGACCGAGGCCGAGCTTCTGAAGAGCGCCGCACGCTACAGCTTCCGCGCGAGGATGGACAAGAAGACCAACGAAGGGCCGGTATTCGCGTCCGCGAGGAATTCGGTCGTCACCGATGTGAACGGCAAGCAGTACCTGGACTTCAACTCCGGACAGATGTGTTCTGCACTCGGGCACAACCATCCAACTGTCGTGGCGGCGATCAGACAGGCGTGCGACGAAATGCTGCACGCCCACTCCAGCCACTACAACGTCAGGGAGATCGAGCTGGCGACACGCCTGGGCGGGATCGTGCCGCCGCCATTGCAGAAGACATTGTTCGGCGAGTCCGGCTCGGACGCCAACGAGATGGCGATGATGATCGCCCGGAAGTTCACCGGCGGTTACGAGATCGCCAGCCCACATATCAGTTTCCACGGGCTGTCGGATGCGACGCGCTCCGTGACGTATGCCGGCTGGCATTCCGGGCATGGGCATCTGCCCGGCGGCAGCTACGCCATGGTGGCGCCCTACTGTTACCGGTGCCCGCTGGCGCAGACGTTTCCGACCTGCGATTTCGCCTGCCTGAAGACCAGTTTCGAGCTGCTGGATGCGCAGGCAACCGGACAGCCCGCGGCCGTCATCACCGAGCCGCTGTTCAGCGCCGGCGGGGTGGTGGAACCGCCGCCGGGCTGGCTCAGGCGCCTGCATGAGATGTGCAAGGCGCGCGGCATGTTGCTGATCGTCGATGAGGAGCAGACCGGTCTGGGCAAGCTCGGCCGGATGTTCGGCTTTGAGACCGAGGGCATTGTGCCGGATATCATCACGCTGGCGAAGCATCTTGGTGGCGGTGTCGGGGTCAGCGCGCTGACCACCACCGCGGCGATCGAGGAGAAGGTGGTCGCGTCCGGTTACGCCGCCACCCACTCGCACGCCAATGATCCGCTGATCTGCGCCGCCGGCGTCGCCAGCCTGGACGTGGTCGAGCAGGAGGACGTGCCGGCCAAGGCGCGCCGCATCGGCGCGCAGATGCGCGAGCGGCTGGAGACGCTGGCGCAGCGCTACGAACTGATCGGCGACGTGCGCGGCCAGGGTCAGATCACCGGCATCGAACTGGTGCGCGACCGTCAGACCAAGGAACCGGCGACCGACGAGGGCCGTCGGATCGGAGCAATGTGCTTCGAGCGCGGACTGATCTTCAGCCTGCGCCGCGGCGGCAGCGTCCTGCGCTTCGTCCCGCCCGCCACCACGACGCCGGGTCAGATCGACGAGGCGATGGACCAGCTTGGTGCTGCGCTGGAGGACGTGAGCACGGCGCCCGGACCATGACGTCGCGTGAAGGAACCACCGTCACCCATGCGCATCAAGACGAGGGTGGCGCTGAAGAAAAGTCCTCCCCCTCCCCTTGCGGGAGGGGGTTGGGGGGAGGGGGGAGCCGCCCCGAAGCAAGCCCTGTCAGGTATGTTGCCGCGACCGCGACCTGTTCCGACGCCACCTCTCCCCCCGGCCTCATCCCGCAAGGGGAGGGGAGAAGCGTGGGCATGCCCGGCCGTCCCGGAAGATGAGGGGCGTGGTTTTTTCCGCGGATGATTTCGGTCTGTCTGAATCGGTCAACGAGGCGATCGTGCAGGCGCATCTTAACGGCATTCTGGATGCAGCGAGCCTGATGATTGCCGGCCCGGCTGCTCTGGATGCCGTGCGACGGGCGCGGGAACTGCCATCGCTTCGCGTCGGACTGCATCTCGTGGTGATCGAAGGGCCAGCCGTATTGCCTCGGTCCGCAATCCCGGATCTTCTGGACGCCCAGGGCCGGTTTCCATCGCACCAATTCCGCCTCGGGGTTGATTATTTCTTCCGTCCGGGTGTTCGCCGGCAGCTTGCCGCCGAAATCCGCGCCCAGTTCGCCGCTTTCGCCGCCACCGGGCTCACGCTCGACCATGCCAACGCGCACAAGCACATGCACCTGCATCCGACCGTAGGACGGCTGCTGATCGACATCGGCCGCGAGTTCGGCCTGAGGACAGTGCGGATTCCGGCCGAACCGCCCATGGTGCTTGCGCGGTGCGGGACGCGCGTCGGACTTGGCGGGCAGGCCTTGTATCACTGGACGAGGCTGCTTCGGCGACAGGCGCATCGAGCCGGGATCGCGACCAGCGAACACTGTTTCGGACTGGCGTGGAGCGGCCATATGACGGCGGATCGTGTGCACCGCCTGATGGCTGAACTGCCTGACGGGGTAAGCGAAATCTACTTCCATCCTGCCACCGCGCGCGATGCAGCGTTGCGGCGGCTTATGCCGGACTACGAGCACGAAGCCGAGTTGGAAACGTTGCTGGATCTGACGCTGCTCGCCAAGAGCCCGGTTCATGCGGTTAGGAATCATTGACCTCGTTGGCAGGAAATATTGCCAGCGAGATCATTTCTTAATTGGCATGAATATCTATTTCCAGAAATCAATTACCTGGAGTTATCGGCTGAAAACATGCGGTCGGGCTCGATGTGCGATCGATTGGTCATTGCCAATTCATGCCAGATCATGGGATAATCGCGAACCGCGTGGCCCGCAACTGATGCCGCGCGAACCCAATAAGGCCGATATTTCGCACGACCGGCGAGAAATCAGCAAATTTGACGTCGGTCGTGGGGTAGCGATGGTGCAGACAGCGGTCGATCTGGCCGGAACCATACCGTTGTTCGAGCGATTGGACCCTCGGTTACTGTACCGGATCGAAACCATAAGCGAGCTGGCATTCGCCGAGCAGGACGAGGTGCTGTCCCGGCAAGGTGCCATGCCCGGATTTCTGCATGTTCTGCTGGAGGGCCAGGTGGCGCTGACCAGCGCCATGGCGGATGGCATTACCGCGGTCGTGTCGGTGGTTCACCCGGTCGGGCATTTCGTCCTGTCCTCGGTCCTGTCCAAACTGCCCTATCTGATGACGGCGCGTGCGGTCATGCGGTCGCGCGTACTCGCGATCGAAGCCGCATCGTTGCTGCACCTCGCCGAATCCGAGCCTTCGCTCGCGAACACGCTGCTGCACTCGGTGTCGCACGAGTTCCGCAGCATGGTACGCCAGGTGCGCGACCTGAAGCTGCGCACGGCTGCGCAGCGGCTTGGCTGCTACCTTCTCACACGGGTCAAAGACGGCGCGGGCAGGAAGGCCGACTTCCGTCTGCCGTTCGACAAGGGTTTGCTGGCGGCCCAGATCGGCTGCGGGCAGGAGACCCTGTCACGCGCCTTCGCCGCGCTCCGCGTGCATGGCGTGGAGACCCACGGGTCGCATGTCATTCTGCACGATATCCCACGCCTGAAGATTCTGGCGGTGCCGGACGATCCGAATGGTCTGAAGGCGCTGTAGCAACAAGGCAAGGGTCCGCACGGCGCTAAACAACGTTGATGTTCCCTGCGCGGACCCGTCCTCGCTTGCTTAGCGGCCCAGCGTCGGCATCACGTATTCCGCGCCACGCCGCGCACCACCTGGCCAGCGTTGCGTGATCGCCTTGTAACGCGTGTAGAAGCGCACGCCCTCCGGTCCATAGATGTGGTGATCGCCGAACAGCGAGTGCTTCCATCCGCCGAAACTGTGAAACGCCATCGGCACTGGGATCGGCACATTCACGCCGACCATGCCGATGTTGATGCCCGCGGCGAAGTCTCGCGCGGCGCCGCCGTCAGACGTGAAGATTGCGACGCCGTTGCCGTATTCGTGCGCGTTCACCATGCGCACCGCGCCGGCGAGGTCGGGCGTGCGGACCACGCCGAGCACCGGGCCGAATATTTCCTCCCGATAGATCCGCATGTCGGTGCCGACATTGTCGAACAGCGAGCCGCCGAGGAAGTAGCCGTTCTCGTAGCCCTGCAGTGACAGGCCGCGGCCGTCCACCACAAGCCTGGCACCTTCCTTCACGCCGAGGTCGATGTAGCTCTGCACCTTTTCGCGGTGCTCGCGCGTCACCAGCGGGCCCATCTCGGCGTCCGGATCGGTGCCCGGGCCGATCTTCAACGCGCGCACGCGCGGTTCCAGCTTCTGCATCAGCCGGTCCCCGGCGGACCCGACCGCGACCGCGACGGATACCGACATGCAGCGCTCGCCGGCCGCGCCGTAGGCGGCGCCCATCAGCGCATCCACCGCATCGTCGACGTCGGCATCCGGCATCACCACGAGGTGGTTCTTCGCTCCGCCAAGCGCCTGCACGCGCTTGCCGTGCGACGTGCCGCCCCGATAGATGGTCTCGGCGATCGCGGTGGAACCGACGAAACTGATCGCGGCGATGTCGGGGTGCGCCAGGATCGCTTCGACCGCCTCGCGCGCACCCTGCACCACCGAGAACACCCCCTCCGGCACCCCCGCCTCGGCCAGCAGCGCGGCGAGCTTGAGGCTGACGGAGGGATCCTTCTCCGACGGCTTCAGGATGAAGCAATTGCCGCAGGCGAGCGCCACCGGGATCATCCAAAGCGGCACCATGAGTGGAAAATTGAACGGCGTGATGCCGGCGACCACACCGAGCGGCTGGCGGATCGACCAGGCATCGATGCCGGTGCCGACGGCTTCGGTGAATTCACCCTTCAGCAGGTGCGGAATGCCGCAGGCGAACTCGACCACCTCGAGGCCGCGCTGCACCTCGCCATCGGCGTCCGACAGGACCTTGCCGTGTTCAGCGGTGATGATGGCGGAGAGTTCGCGGCGGTCGCGCTCCAGCAATTCCTTCAGCTTGAACATGACGCGGGCGCGGCGAAGCGGCGGCGTGGCGGCCCAGGCCGGCCACGCGGCGGCCGCGGCCACGGCAGCCTTGTTCACTTCCGCGGCGTCGGCGAGGGCGACGCGTGCCGTGATCTCGCCGGCAGCGGGATCATAGACGTCACCGAACCTGCCGCTGGTGCCGGCGACCGGCTTGCCGCCGATGAAATGGCCGATTTCCCGCATGTCTGCCTCCCTTGGGATTGCCAGTCGCCCGAGAGAATGGCCCATTGGCCATCGCTGCTCCACCGTCATGTCCGGGCGCTTCCCGACCATCGGTACCAGCACTGGCGCCGCGACGATAGGGGTAGGGAGAGGCATCGCCACGGCAGTATGATGATACCCGGTTGAAGGAGAGAGACCATGTCCCAGGCCCTGTCAGGCATCCGCGTCATCGACATGACACACAATCAGGCGGGTCCCGCCTGTGCGCAGATACTGGGCTTCCTCGGTGCGGACGTGATCAAGCTGGAGGAGCCGAAGGGCGGCGATGTCGCGCGTACCAACATGCGTGACCGTACCGACAGCGACAGCCTGTTCTTCCTGGTGCTGAATGCGAACAAACGGAGCCTGACGCTGAACCTGAAGACCGACGAGGGTAAGAAGCTGTTCAAGCAACTGATCGCCGAGTCCGACGTGCTGGTGGAGAACTTCGGCCCTGGCGCGCTAGATCGTCTTGGGCTTGGCTACGAGGTATTGTCGAAGCTGAGCCCTCGGCTGATCTACGCAACGATCAAAGGCTTTGGCACCTACGGGCCGTACAGCGGATTCAAAAGCTTCGAGCCGATCGCTCAGGCGATGGGCGGTGCGATGAGCGTCACCGGCTTCCCCGAGAACCCGCCGACCTATGTGTATCCGGCGATCGGCGATTCCGGCACCGGCATGCACATGGCGATCGGCATTCTGGCCGCCTTGCAGCAGCGCCACACGACCGGGAAGGGCCAGCACGTCGAGGTATCGATGCAGGATGCGGTGGTGAACCTGATCCGTGTCAGTCTGCGCGACCACCAGCGCTTCGGCCACGCGATGCCGCGCAACGGCAACCAGCTTGGCCGCACGGTGCCCGGCACGACGTATGCCTGTGCGCCGGGTGGGCCGAACGATTACGTGTTCATCCACGCGCAGCCGCAAATGTGGAAGGCGCTGCTCAGCGTGATGGGGCAGCCGGAGCTCGCGGATGATCCGCGCTTCAATTCGCCCGATGCGCGCTGGGAGAATCGCACGACGCTGAATGCGATCGTCGAGACGTGGACGCGCCGGCACGACAAGCACGAGGTGATGCGGTTGATGGGCGATGCAGGTGTGCCATGCGGCGCGTGCCTGGACACCGGCGAGGTGCTGACTGATCCGCATCTGCGCGCGCGCGACATGATCGTCGATGTCGACTATCCGACGCGCGGCACGTATCAGACGGTGGGTTGCCCGATCAAGTTGTCGGACTCGCCGGCAGAGGTAACCCGGCCGCCGTTATTGGGGGAGCATACGGCGGAGGTTCTGAGCGCGTTGTGCGGCGTGGCCCCCGCTGAGGTGGAGCGGCTGCGCGAACGGGGCGTCATCTGAGCGGTGGAGCAGCGCTCGCTAGGCAGTTCGGGGCTGCGTGTATCGCTGGTCGGGTTGGGCTGCAACAACTTTGGCCGCCGGATCGATTACGCCGCGTCGTACCCGGTTGTGCACAAGGCGCTCGATCTTGGCATCACCTTCTTCGACACCGCGGATTCGTATCGCAGTCCGATCGGGGGCTCCGAGGAATTCCTCGGTCGGGCGCTGGGACCGCGGCGCAAGGAAGTCGTGCTGGCGACGAAGGTCGGTATGCCGGTCGATGCGAGCGGGCTGCACGGTGCGTCGCGTCGCACGCTCATTTCCGGAGTCGAGGCCAGTCTCCGCAGGCTGAACACCGACTGGATCGATCTCTATCAGCAGCACCAACCGGATCCGCTGACGCCGATCGAGGAGACGTTGCGCGCATTCGATGATCTCGTACGTCAGGGCAAGGTACGCTACATCGGCTGTTCCAATTTCCGAGCCTGGCAGGTGGTCGAGGCGCGCTGGACCTCACGCACGCTCGGGCTTGCGTCGTTCGTGTCCTGCCAGAACGAATACAGCCTGCTCGGGCGCGGTCCGGATCGCGAGTTGATCCCGATGATGCAAGCCACCGGAATGGGGCTGCTGCCGTATTATCCGTTGGCAAGCGGTCTGCTGACGGGCAAGTATCGGCGCAATACGCCGATGCCTGAAGGTGCGCGGCTGACCGTGCATGGCGCGCGCTACGGCAGCCGCTTCATCAACGACGCCAACTGGCCGATCGTCGAACGGCTGGAGACCTTCGCCGAGCAACGCGGTCGCACCCTGCTGGAACTCGCCTTCAGCTGGCTCGCATCCCGACCCTGCGTGTCCAGCATCATCGCCGGCGCGACGAAACCAGAGCAGTTGGACGCGAACGTGCGTGCCGCGGGTTGGGCGCTCGGCCACGATGACTTGCGGGAGATCGACCGGATCACCGCGAAGGTTTGATCTTTTCTCTTTGCGGCCGCTACGTTCTGTCGTCCTACGGCCGCTGCGTTCTGTCGTCATGGCCGGGCGTGTGTCGGCCCCATGACGATGAGAACGCGCCTTGTATTACGCTGCTCCCGCTTCGCGGCGCGCGCGCATCGTTTCCTCCCAATGCTGCCCGTCGAACAGACTGGGCCGCAGCGTCGTGACGTCGACGCCTTGGAGGCAGCGGGCATTCACGCTGATCCCGTCTGGCAGCGATCGCGGCGTATAGAAGGAATGGATGCCGCAGTGCCGGCAGAACGTGTGTTTCGCGACGTTGGTCCCGAACTGGTAGGTCGTGATCGCGTCCTGACCGCTCAGCAGTTCGAACCGCTCGCGCGGGACCATGAGATGCACGATGCCCTTCATCGTGCAGACGGAGCAGTTGCACTCGGTCACGTCCCCGAGGTCTCCCTGCACCCGGAACCGCACCGCGCCGCAGTGGCAGCCGCCTTCATAGGTTTCGACCATCGTCGATATCTCCTGTTACGATCGCAGAACCTCGGCGCCCGGCGCAGCTTCGAGTTCGCAGGCGTTCACCGTCATGCAGAGCAGGCTGTAGTAGCCGATGGCTCCGGTGAGCTGGATGAACTCGTCATTGCCGAACCGCGCCAGCATCGCCTGCGCTGTGGCGTCGTCGGTGCGATGCGTGCGCAGCAGCTGCCGGGTGAAATCGACGATCTGCGCGTCCTCCGGCGGGATGCCGCGGGAGTGGTTCTCGCGGATCGCGGTAATGGTCGATTCCGGCACGCCGAGCCGACGCGCGCCGCCGGTCTGAGCGCCCCACACGTATAGCGCTTCGTATTCACGCGCAACGGTCATCGCGGCCAGCACCCGGACGCGCATGTCAAGCGATCCCTCGAACCGCACGTACGCACCGACATGTGCGACCCGTCCCGCGAGGTCCGGCGAGTTCAGGAACATCGTGAACGGCCCGTGCACGGAGCCACGGCTCGCAACGATGGCGTCGAACGCCGCATGGTCCTTCGGTTCGACCTGTTCCTTGCTGGTGATGTATGGAAGCCTGGCCATGGACGGTTCTCCTATTTCGCGCGGACGTAGTGTCGGGTGAGAATACGCAGATGGTCGCGGAAATGCGGCCGCAGCCTTTCAGTCCAGGGCGTGCCCGCGGCCTGCTTCCAGGCGGTTGTGAGCGGCACATCCGGCGAGGCAAGGTGATATAGCGCAAGGTATCGGTGCGATCCCGTGTTGTCGCGGAAGCGCCGCGCGCACAGCGTACCCGGTACCGCGGCCAACGCCGGGATGTGCTCGTGGTCATACCATTCGTTGAATTCGGCCTCATGCGCCGGATCGACATTCATCGCATTGACCAGCAGCCCGCCAGCGCCGGATGGTGCGGCCTGATCGCCGGGCAGGATCTGCTCGCCGTCGAAGCGGATCAGCCGCTGGCACAGTGCGGTCACCCGCTTCGACCAGACCGACAGTTTCTCGCCGGCGATGGCGCGATAGGGCGCACTTTGCAGCACGTCGAGGCTGTCGAGCTCATAGGTGGCGACGGCGTGTTTCGGGTTCGCCGTGCCGATCCAACGGTCGCAGGCGCCGAAGCCCGATATGCGCGCGCGTTCAGGGACGTGCTCGAGGTCGTACCAGTCATGGAACTCGTCTTCGTGCGCGTTGGTGAAGTCGAACCCTACAAGCAATATGCCCTTGGCCATCGGCGTCTCCTCCATGTAATTTCCGCTATCACCCGTGCCCGCCGCCGCTGGCGAAATAGAGCTTCGGATCCGCCGCCCGCACCCGCGCCTCCGGCAACCCCAGCTCGCGGCGCACGATGTTGGTGCCCTCCACCATCGAGACACACTTGTAGTGCGCGATCCGACGGCTGAGCCCCTCGCGGCCGAAGCCGCAATCGGTGGTGATCACCAGGCGCTCGGGTGGAATGAATTCCAGCGCGCGGCGGATCAATCCGGCCACGTACTCGGGCGGCTCCACCACAGTGTTGCAGTGGTTCACCACCCCGATGCCGATCTTCTTGTCGGTCTTGTATTTGCCGAACAGATGCAGATCCCGGCCGTCGCTGCTGGCGCATTCGAAGGTGATCACGTCGCAGTTCAACTGCAACAGATGCGGCATTGCGCGTTCGTAGCTCGGCACCTCCCAGTAGACGCGCTGCTGGTTTGGATTGCCCCAGCACGTGTGCACCCAGATCTCAGCATCCACGCCAACCAACTGGCGGTTGAATGCCTCGGTCAGGAACTCGAGATCGGCATCGGTGCAGTCGGGCCGCGTCGATCGGCCGTGGTGCGGCGGCTCCTCCACCTGGATCAGCGGGCAACCCGACGCGGCCATTTCCCGGAATTCAGCATTCATAATGTCGCAGAGGTCCAGCACCATCTGCTTGTCGTCCGGGTAGTATTCGTTCCACAGCATGCTGGCCAACGCCGGTGCACAGATCGCGCCGAATTTGACCGGCTTGTCGGTCATACGCTGCGCGACCTGCCACAGCGCGGTGTATTCCAGCGGCCCCCGGGTCAGCTTCTCTTTCACGATCCCTGGCTGATAAGCCTCCTGCACCTCCCACAGGATCTTGCCGGGACGCAGGCCGTGCCGACCCATCCAGCCCTGCGACGTGTCGCGATGACCGCGAATGCCGTTGATGCGTTCGATCGGGTAGAAGAACCACGATTTTCCCCCGACCGCCAGATCGAACCGAGTGTCGCCGTCGGTGACGATATCCAGACCCGCGGCCTCCTGCGCGTTGATGATCGCAGCCACCGCGTCGAGGTACTGTTCGCGGAACAGCGACTCGCCCAGTGCTGATTTGAATGATTGGCCGTTCAAACTCATGTCGAACCACAGCGGTCGCGGATATGATCCGGTGATCGCCGTCGGCAGCATCATGTTTTGCGTCACTGTCAGCATGGACCTCTCCTCGTTCCGTATTCGGAACGCCAGCGAATATCAGTCGAACATCAGCACCGTGCGTGCCACTTCACCAGCCTTCATGGCGCGGAACGCCTCGTTGATGTCGTCCAGCCTGCCCCGGCGGCTGACCATCTCGTCGAGCTTCAGGCGGCCCTGCCGATAGAATTCCAGATAGTTCGGGATGTCGGTGCGGAATTGGTTCGAGCCCATTCGCGATGTTTGCACCCGACATTCCGGCCGGATTGCCATCCATGGGAACTCGATCATCGCATCCGGAGGCAGCACGCCCACAATGGTGGCCGTGCCGCGGATTGCCAGGCTTTCAATCGCCTGGCGGCACAACGTCGCCACGCCCACCGCCTCGAACGCGTGATCGACGCCGAGGCCGCCGGTGAACGCACGTACCGCCTTCACCGGATCGTCCTGCGTGCTGTTCACCACGTGCGTCGCGCCGACCGCCTTTGCCATCTCCAGCTTGGAATCGAACATATCCACCGCGATGATCCGCCGCGCGCCGCCGATGCGCGCGCCTTGCACGATCGACAGCCCGACACCGCCGCAACCGAACACCGCGACAGTCTGGCCCGCCTGCAGGCCTGAACTGCGCAGTGCGGCGCCAACGCCGGTCAGCACGCCGCAGCCGACAAGGGCCGCGCGATCGAGCGGGATTTCCGGATCGATCCGCACCAGCGAGTTCTCGTGCAGCAGCATGTGTTCGGCGTAACTGCCGATGGCGGCGAACAGCCGGAACGGCTGGCCGTTCTGCGAAACGCGCGGCACGGCCAATTCCCCACGCGCGACGATGGCGCCAGTGCAGAGGTTCGGATGCCCGCCAAGGCATTGCGGACAGGTGCCGCAAAATCCAGACAGGCAGGCAACGACGTGATCGCCTGGTTGCACCGTGGTGACGTTCGCGCCGACGGCCTCGACCACGCCTGCGCCTTCATGGCCCAGCACGAAAGGACGATCGAGCGGGAAGCGTCCGTTGCCGTCAACCACGTGCAGATCGCTGTGGCAGACGCCGGTGGCAACGGTGCGGACCAACACCTCGCGGCCCCACGGCTTGTCGATCTCGACCTGCTCAATCGTCAGCGGCTCGTGCACCTTGCGGAAGACGGCGGCTGTCATCTCCATGGTATGCGCCTCCCTTGAGTTTCAAGAAACCTACGGCAGACCGCTTTCGGCGACCAGCCGCCATGGCATAGTGGCGCGGAACCGCACTGTTGAAGAGAGCACGAGATCATGACATCGCAGAGCGCCGTCGATACGCAACCGTCCCTGCTGTTCACGCCGATCACGCTGCGTGGCGTCACCGCGCGCAACCGCATCGTGGTCTCGCCGATGTGCCAGTACGTCTCGGTGGACGGCGGCCCGACCGATTGGCAGTTCGTGCATTTCGGCCGTTACGCGATGGGCGGCGCGGGCATCGTGTTCGGCGAGGAAACCGCGGTCGAGGCGAGAGGCCGCAAGACCTATCACTGCGCCGGCCTATGGAACGACCATCAGGCGAAAGCCTATCGCCGCGTCACCGACTTCATCAAGCAGATGGGTGCGGTGCCGGCGATCCAGCTGGGGCATTGCGGCCGCAATGCCGGCTCGCATGGCGCGATGGAGGACTGGCGTGCGCTCGATGAACGCGACGCGCGCGCGGGAATGCCGCCGTGGCGCGGACTGGCGCCGAGCCCGCTGCCGGCGCGGCGCGGCTTTCCGGTGCCGATCGAGATGGACCAGGACGACATCCGCACCGTGCTCGCGGCGTTCCGCGACGCGGCGCACCGGGCCACCGACGCCGGTTACGACATCTGCGAAATCCACGGCGCGCACGGCTATCTGATCCATCAGTTCCTCTCGCCGATGTCCAACCGGCGCACAGACGCTTACGGCGGTTCCCGCGAGGCGCGCATGCGCTTTGCGCTCGAGGTGGCGGAGACGGTCCGCGCCGCCTGGCCGCGGGACAAGCCGCTGTTCGTTCGTGTCTCCGCGGTGGATGGCAAAGGCGGGTTGTGGGGGCTCGACGACACCGTGGCGCTGGCGCGCGAATTGCGGCAGCGCGACGTCGATGTGGTGGACTGCTCGTCAGGCGGCATCGGCGGTGATTCGGAAATGGCGCAGGTGCCGCGCGTGCCGGGCTATCAAGTGCCGTATGCCAGCCGCGTCCGGCGCGAGGTCGGCGTCATGACCATGGCGGTCGGTCTGATCACCGATCCGCATCAGGCAGAGGCCGTGCTGGTGGACGGCCACGCCGACCTGGTCGCAATGGCGCGCGAACTGATGATCCACGCCGACTGGCCGCTGCGGGCTGCCAAGGCGCTGAATGCCGGTGAATACGATCTGATGGCGCCGTCGATAGCGCATCGCCTGCGGCGGCGCGACGAACAGGCGGTCGCGTACCCGCCGGGGTGTGCGGTAGAGATACCGATCATGGCTGATCGCCGCGAACCCTATCGCTGGCAGTGATGCCAAAAGGCCCTGCACGGAATATTGCCCGACCCATCGCGTCATGCTGATGTGCACCCACGATGCCAGCCAGGACCGATCCTGGTCACGGTTACGCAGTGCGAAACCAAGGGGGCAACCGCCAGCATGATCAAGCTCAACATCAACGGCCAGGCACACGATGTGGACGTCGATCCCGACACGCCGCTGCTCTGGGTCATTCGCGAATGGGTCGGCATGACCGGCACGAAATACGGCTGCGGCATTGCGCAATGCGGCGCCTGCACGGTGCATCTGGACGGCGTCGCCACGCGATCCTGCTCGGTGCCGGTGAGCTCGGTGGGCGATGTGACGATCACCACCATCGAGGGCCTGTCGGCGGATGGGCTCAGTCATCCCGTCCAGGCCGCCTGGCTACAGCACGACGTGCCGCAGTGCGGCTACTGCCAGTCCGGCCAGATCATGGCCGCCGCCGCTCTGCTGAAGGCGACGCCGAAGCCCACCGACGCCGATATCGACGCCGCGATGACGAACATCTGTCGCTGCGGCACCTATCAGCGCATCCGCGAGGCGATCCATACCGCCGCCTCGATGACCGGCAAGGCATAGGAGCAACGCCATGAGCAGCACCATGCAGCTTGCACGCCGTTCCTTCATCGTCTCGGCCGTCGTCGCCGGCGGGGGCTTCGCCCTGGGCTGGCGCATCCCGGCCGGGCGCGCATTTGCGCAGACCGTCGGTGTCGCGAAAGGTGCCGATGTCGGCATCTGGGCGGTGATCCAGCCGGACGATACTACCATCGTGCGCATTGCCCGCTCCGAAATGGGACAGGGCACGCTGACCGGACTTGCCCAGCTGGTGGCCGATGAACTCGACTGCGACTGGAAGTTGGTCCGGGCGGAATACGTATCGCCGCAGGACAACCTCGCGCACAAGCGCGCATGGGGCGACATGTCCACCGGCGGCAGCCGCGGCATTCGCGGTTCGGTGGACTATGTGCGCAAGGGCGGGGCCGCGGGACGAGCCATGCTGATCGCGGCCGCCGCACAGCGCTGGGGCGTCCCGGCGACGGAATGCACCGCGGCGAGCAGCGTGATCACCCACACGCCGACCGGTCGCACGGTGCGCTATGGCGAGGTCGCCGCCGCCGCGGCAGAGCTGCCGGTGCCGGCCGACGTGAAGCTCAAGACGCCGGCGGAGTGGAAGATCATCGGCAAGGCAGTCAAGCGGCTCGACACCGTGGACAAGCTGTCGGGCAAGCAGGTCTTTGCCATCGACGTGCGGCTGCCCGACATGCTGAACGCGGCGATCGCGCAGTGTCCGGTGTACGGCGGCAAACTCACGTCCTTCGACGCCGACAAGATCAAGGCCATGCCCGGCGTGCGCCAGGTCGTCGCGGTGGACGACAATGCTGTCGCCGTCGTGGCCGACAAGTGGTACCAGGCGAAGACCGCGCTGGCAGCCTTGCCAATCGTCTGGGACGAGGGCGCCGGTGCGAACGTGGACAGCGCGCAGATCGCCGAACTTCTCAAGTCAGGACTGGACGCGAAGGAGGCCGCGCTCGGCCAGCAGCACGGCGACGTCGAGGCTGCGCTTGCGGGGGCGGCGAAGAAGGTCGAAGCGGTTTACGCCGCGCCGTTCCTCGCTCATGCCACCATGGAGCCGATGAACTGCACGGCGAAGTTCGCCGACGGGAAGGTGGAGATCTGGGTCGCCTCGCAGAACGGCGACGCCTCGCTGGCCGCCGCCGCCGAGGCCGCGGGCATCAAGCTGGCGGACGTGAAGGTGAACAAACTGCACCTCGGCGGCGGCTTCGGCCGGCGCGGTCAGCAGGACTACACGCGCCAAGCCGTGCTGATCGCCAAGCAGGTGCCGGGACGCCCGGTCAAGCTGATCTGGTCCCGCGAGGAGGATACGCAGCATGATTTCTATCGGCCGATCACGCAGTGCAAGCTGACCGCCGGGCTCGACGCCGACGGCAACGTGACCGCCCTGCATGCGCGCCTCTCCGGGCAGTCGATCCTCGCTTATCTCATGCCGTCGCGCATGGAGAACGGGGTCGATCGCATCGCATTCCAGAGCTGGACCGAGGAGGAGTTCGGCTATGGTACCATTCCGAACCTGCTGATCGATCACGCGGTGCGCAACACACTTGTCCCAGTGGGCTTCTGGCGCGGCGTGAACACCAACCAGAACGCGATCTACATGGAATGCTTCATCGACGAACTGGCGCATGCGGCGGATAAGGATCCGCTGGCGTTCCGCCGCGCGATGCTCACCAAGAGCCCCAAGCATCTGGCCGTGCTGAATGCCGCGGCCGAGAAGGCCGGTTGGGGCACGCCGACGCCGACGGGCGTGTTTCGCGGCATATGCCAGAACTACGGCTACGGCAGCTATACGGCTGCGGTAGCCGAGGTGTCGGTGTCGTCGAAGGGCGTGCTGAAGGTCCATCGCATCGTGGCGGCAACCGATCCTGGCTATGCGGTCAATCCGCAGCAGATCGAGGCGCAGGTCCAGGGCTCGTTCGTCTACGGGCTGAGCGCGGTGCTGTATGGCCAGGTCACGATCGCAAAGGGCCGAGCGGTGGAAAGCAACTTCGATACGTATCCGGTCATGCGTCTGGCCGAGATGCCGAAGGTCGAGACGGTGATTGCGCCCTCGGGCGGGTTCTGGGGCGGCGTCGGGGAGCCGACCATCGCTGTGGCCGGTCCCGCGGTGCTGAACGCGATCTTTGCGGCGACTGGCAAGCGCATCCGCACGCTGCCGCTCAGCCTGCACGATCTCAGCAGCGCATGAGGCTACGGAAAGGTCTGGTTCTGGCGGGGATGCTCGGCACTTTGGGCGCCGCGCCCCCGCCGGGGGCGCTGGGCTGTTCGGGCTGCCATGGCGCAGGGCCGCAGCCGCCGGCACTGACGAACCGCGTTCCTGAGGAGATCGTGGTTGCGCTGGACGCGTTCCGTGCCGGCACAAAGCCAGCGACGGTGATGGACCGGATCGCCAAGGGTTTCTCCCACGACGAGAGCGTGGCGATCGCGGTGTGGGTTGCGGCCCCGAAATGACCAGCAGTCCGGGGCAGCCCCTCCCCCAACCCCCTCCCGCAAGGGGAGGGGAAGCAGGCACAACAACGCCACGGCTCCCCCTCCCCTTGCGGGAGGGGGCTGGGGGGAGGGGGCCACGGTATCGCGCCGCAATTTCCTGGCGTCCGCATCATCCCTCCTGCTCGCGCCCTTCGTCGCGCGCGCCCAGGCGTCGGCGCGTGTCGTCGTGGTGGGCGGCGGGTTCGGCGGCGCCACCGCCGCGCGGTTCCTGCGTCGAGCCGATCCGCGCCTCGACGTTACGCTGGTCGAAGCCAACCCGCAGTTCACCGCATGCCCGTTCAGCAACGAGGTGATCGCTGGACTTCGCGACATCGCCGCCCAGCGCTTCGCCTACGCCGCAATCGTGGCCGAGGGCATTCGCGTGATACAGGCCGAAGCCACGGCGGTGGATCCCGCGGCTCGCCGCGTAACCCTGGGCGACGGCACTGTCCTGCCGTACGACCGCCTGATCCTGTCGCCCGGCGTCGATATCGCCTGGGGCGCGCTGCCCGGTTACGATGAGGCGGCTGCCGAACGCATGCCGCACGCCTGGAAGGCCGGCGCGCAGACCCTGCTGCTGCGAAGCCAGCTTGAGGCGATGCCGGATGGCGGCTTGGTAGTCATGTCGGCACCGCCGAATCCCTACCGCTGTCCGCCCGGTCCGTATGAACGCGCCAGCCTGATCGCGTACTACCTCAAGACAAGGAAGCCGCGCTCGAAGTTGCTGCTGCTGGACGCGAAGGATGCGTTCTCCAAACAGAAGCTGTTCCAGGCGGCATGGCCGAAGCTGTATCCAGGCCTGCTGGAATGGGTATCGCTGTCGGACGGCGGCAAGGTCACCCGCGTCGATCCGGCAACCAACACATTCGAGACGGATTTCGGCACGCACAAGGCCGATGTCGGCAACGTCATCCCGCCGCAGCGCGCCGGCCGCATCGCGGCAATAGCCGGCGTCGCCGACCGCACGGGCTGGTGTCCAATCGATCCGGTGACCTTCGAATCGCGGCTTCAGCCTGCCGTTCATGTGGTCGGCGATGCCGCCATCGCCGGCGCCATGCCGAAATCGGCGTTCGCTGCGAACGCGCAGGCCAAGGTGTGCGCCTATGCCGTGGCGCAACTGCTCGCGGGCGCCACGCCGGCCGAGCCGCGTCTGATCAACACCTGCTACAGTCTGGTCGCGCCTGGCTACGGCATTTCGGTCGCCGGCGTGTACCGGCCGGTCAATGGACAGCTCACCGACATCGAGGGCGCTGGCGGCACCAGTCCGCTCGACGCTCCGGCGACGCTGCGTGTCCAGGAAGCAGATTACGCGAATGCCTGGTTCAAGACGATCACCGCCGAGACGTTCGGTTGATGCGCTGGCCGCGGTTCTGCTCGGATGCCTCGCGGCGGCGGCGGGCGACAGCGGTGCGATGGAGGCGTCGCTGACCGGCCAGCCCGGCAATCCTGCGCGCGGTCGACAGATCGTCGAGAACCGCCAGCTCAGCGCCTGCCTGCTGTGCCATTCCGGGCCGTTTCCGGAACCGCATCTCCAAGGCACGGTCGGACCGTCGCTCGACGGGGTTGGATCGCGCCTGAGCCCCGGCGAAATCCGCCTGCGCCTCGTCGATCCCGCGAAGCTGAACCCGGATACGGTGATGCCGTCCTATAATGCGGTCGATGGACTGACCAGGGTGGGACGGGCATGGCGGGGCAAGCCGGTGCTGACGGCGCAGCAGATCGAGGACGTGGTGGCGTTCCTGGCCACGCTGAGCGCGCCGTGAACCGCCGCCGCTTCCTGGTGGTGGCCGGCGCCTCCGGAATGCTGTTGCCGCTGCGGCCCGGACCGGCGCGCGCCACGCCGGCGCAGGTCGCGGCGCTGATTACCGAACTGGTCGGCGAGGGGGAACTGCGCGACGGCCGGGTGAAGCTCGACCTGCCGGTCATGGTGGAGAACGGCAACGCGGTGGCCATGACGGTCAGCGTCGATGCACCGGTTTCGCAGGTGCGCAGCATCGACGTGTTCGCCGAGGGCAATCCGCTGCCGCATGTCGTCCGCCTGCAGTTTGGTCCACGGGCCGGCGCCGCACGGCTGGCCACGCGCATCCGGCTGGCCACGTCGCAGACGGTGATCGCGGTGGCGAAGCTGAGCGATGGCAGCTGCTGGCGCGACAGCGTCGATCTGCTGGTCACGCTGGCCGCGTGCATCGATTGAGGGCGATGACATGGTCCGCGTGCTGATCAATGTGCCGAAGCGGGTGAAAAAGGATGAGGCGTTCGACGTGAAGCTGCTGATCTCGCATCCGATGGAGAGCGGTCAGCGTCGCGATGCCATGGGCGAGGTGATCCCGCGCGACATCATCAACAGTTTCGTTTGCACGTACAACGGTGAGGAGGTGCTGCGCGCCGACCTGTTTCCCGCCATTGCGGCCAATCCGTTCCTGTCGTTCGCCGTGGTGGCCCAGGAGAGCGGCACGTTGATCATGCGATTCACCGACGACCATGGCACTGTGCAAACGGAAACGGCCAACGTCACCGTCGAATGATGTGCTGTGGATCTGCTTTACCTCATGATCGGTTTACCGTCATGGCCAGACTTGACCCGGCCATACCTCACGGCACCGAGACGGCGGGACGGCCGGGTCAATCTTCGGATCAGGCCCGCGAACGGTCATGACAGATGGGCGCAGAACCGAGGGATCGTTCCTTAAGCGGTTGGTGCTCGCGGCGACGCTGACGCTGCTGGCCTCGATCGGTTCGGCTGCTGAGAAACACTCGGGGTACGACGATGCGGGCCCAGAGACGCGGGCCATGCAGGACGATGACGCCAGCAACCCGGGCTTCCTGTGGGTGCAGCAAGGCGAGGCGCTGTGGTCGGAGCGCGTCGGGACCGTCGGTCGCAGTTGCGCGGATTGTCATGGTGCCGCGTCCGTCGCGATGCGCGGCGTGGCGGCGCGCTATCCCCGATACGATGCGCGGCTTGGCCGGCCGATCACGTTGACGCAACGGATCGAACAGTGCCGGATCGAGCGCCAGGCGGCGCCGTCGTTGCCACCGGAGAGCGACGCGTTGCTCGGCCTGTCCGCCTATGTCGGGCTGCAATCGCGCGGCATGCCGGTGCAGGTCGAGATCGATGGTCCGGCGCGGCCGTTCTTCGAAGCGGGGAAGGCGCTGTTCACCACGCGGCAAGGCCAGCTCAACCTGTCCTGCAGCCAGTGCCACGACGGGCTGGCCGGCCAGCGCCTCGGCGGCAGCGTGATCCCGCAGGGCCACCCCAACGGCTACCCGGAATATCGGCTGGAATGGCAGACCATGGGTTCACTCGACCGACGTCTTCGCAACTGCATGGTGGGCGTTCGTGCCGAGCCGTTCGCGGCGGATTCAGAAGAACTGACGAACCTCGAACTTTACCTGGGCTGGCGATCCAACTTGCTCAAGGTAGAGACACCAGCCGTTCGACCGTGATAACAGGCGTAGCGGCGCGATACGTCACGGGACCGTTATGGTGATTTTCGATAGAATTGGATCGACCGTGTTGTTCGCGCTCGCTGCCAATGCCGATAATCTGACAGTCGGAATTGCATACGGAATGAAGCGACGAAGGATCCGGTGGGAGCGGAACCTTCTGATTGCCGCCGTCACGACTTTGATCACCCTGGTCGCTTTGACTGTCGGGCGACAAATTCGTGAAGTGTTGCCACCTAGACTGCCCGACATGCTCGGCGGTGGCCTGCTGGTCCTTCTTGCGGCCGTAAGTATCGCTTGCGAACAGGTTGGAGCGGTCGTCCAGTTCACCAATCCCCTCACCAGATTTGCTGAACGGACTTCGGTTGGTCTCGGCGAGAGTTCTCATTCTTAGCGCAACGCTTTCGATCAACAATATCGGGCTTGCCATCGCCGGAGGCATCGGTGGCGTCACCTATGCCGCGGCAGCCGCCTCAATCTTCTGCTTGAGCATGGCCATGCTCGCGTTCGGACAGGCGATCGGCACGAGCCTGACCCGGCTCAGGCTGGTCTCGCAAATGCTGCGCTATTCCATCAGCGGCAATGCAGTGCTCGCGTTGGCGGGCGTCCTCATGCTCGCCGGCTTCTGATCGGTGAGACCGGCGCTCACATTTCGGCTTGATCGCCACGGTCCGATCACTCAGGATCGGGACGAAGCACCGCCGCGCAACGGACCGGTGGCCGGAGGAAACGAATGGCGGCCTTGACGGGCCAGGGAACCATGCCTGTCGCGGGCGGTCTGACGTTGCCGCAGCGTGCGCAGCATCGCGGGATGATTACCGCCTGCATCATTTGCGCCACCCTGCTGCAGTCGCTCGACCAGACGATCGCCAATGTGGCGCTGCCCTATATGCAGGGCAGCTTCTCGGCGAGCTACGACGAGATCACCTGGGTGCTGACAACCTACATCACCGCTGCGGCCATCATGACCGCGCCGGTCGGCTGGCTCGCCGCGCGGTTCGGTCGCAAACGGCTGTTCGTCACCTGCATCATCGGTTTCACCATCACGTCGATGTTGTGCGGCGCGGCCCAGACGCTGGAGCAGATCGTCGCGTTCCGCCTGATGCAGGGCGTGTGCAGCGCCGCCCTGGTGCCGCTGTCGCAAGCGATCCTGTTCGACATCTATCCCGTCGAGCGGCGCAGCTTTGCGATGGCGGTCTGGGGCATGGGCGTGATGATCGGACCTATCCTGGGGCCCACGCTCGGCGGTTACCTGACCGAGATGTACAACTGGCGCTACGTATTCTACATCAATCTGCCGTTCGGTGTGCTGGCGACGCTCGGGTTGCTGGTATTCATGCACGAAGGCGAGGGCGAGAGCCACCTGCGCTTCGACTGGCTCGGCTTCGTCCTGCTCAGTACCGGCATCGGTGCGCTTCAGTTGATGCTGGATCGCGGCAACAATCAGGATTGGTTCACCTCCCGCGAGATCATGATCGAGTCGGTGCTCGCCGGCCTCGCGATCTACCTGTTCCTGGTGCACACGGCCTGGGCGCCGCGGCCGTTGATACGGCCGGTGCTGTTCCATGACGTGAATTTTTCCGTGGGCCTCGTGCTGATGTTCGCCGTCGGCACCCTGCTGGTCGCGTCGATCGCGCTGATGGCTCCCTGGCTGCAGACGCTCGGCAATTATCCGGTGGCGACCGCCGGTCTGCTGATGGCGCCTCGCGGCGTCGGCACCCTGATCGCCATCGTGCTGGGCGGGCGAGTGTTGACGCGTGTCGATCCGCGTCTTCTGGCGGCGCTCGGTCTGGTGCTACAATGCTGGTCGTTCTGGACGATGACCGGCTGGACGCCGGACGTGTCGGCGCACGAGATCATCATCACCATTGCGCTGCAGGGCGCCGGGATGGGCCTGGTGTTCACGCAATTGCAGGTGCTCGCCTTCGCCACGCTCGCACCTGGCCTGCGCACGGAGGGTGCTGCGCTATTCAGCCTGGGCCGCAACATCGGCGCGGCGATCGGCGTGTCGGTGACCACCTCGCTGCTCGCCCATAACGCGCAGGCGCTGCACGAGGTGATCGGCGGCTCTGTCAATCCGTTCAACCGCGCATTGCAGGCACTGGGACCGGCGAAGGCGTGGCTGGATCCGTCAAGCCAACATGGCGCGATGATGCTGGACCGGATCGTCAACCATCAGGCGCAGATTATCGCCTATGTCGACGATTACGTGCTGATGATCTTTACCACCGCGCCGTCGCTGCTGCTGCTGTTGCTGATGCGCGGCCCACGCCATGCGCCGGCCCCCGAGGTCGTGCAATTGAACGACTGAGGCCCCACGCGCAGCGTCACGCGCTGGCGGCGTTGAGCGTCTCGATGTCCTGTGCATCGAGCTTCAATTCCACTGCCTTGAGGATGTCGTGCAACTGTTCGAGGCTGGTGGCGCTGGCGATCGGCGCCGTCACACTTGGCCGCGCGATGAGCCACGCCAACGCCACCTGCGCCGGCGTCGCGTTGTGCCGCCCCGACACATCGTCCAGCGCCTTCAGCACGCGGAAGCCATGGTCGTTGAGGTACTTCTTCACCCCGCCGCCGCGCGGACTTTTTGAAAGATCTGCTGCCGAACGGTATTTGCCCGTCAGGAATCCGGCGCCCAGCGCGTAGTAGTTGATCACGCCGAGGCCTGCGTCCTTGCACAGGGGTTCCAGTTCGGCCTCGTAGACCGGGCGCTCGACCAGATTGTAATGCGGCTGCAGCGATTCGTAGCGCGGCAGGCCCAACTTGCGACTGACATCGAGCGCCGACTTCAGCCGCGCGGCGGAAAAATTCGATGCACCGAGCGCGCGCACCTTACCCTGCTTCACAAGATCGGCGAATGCCTGCGCGGATTCCTCCTGCGGCGTGTCCGGATCGTCGCGATGCGCCTGATACAGGTCGATGGTATCGATCCGCAGCCGCTTCAGCGACGCATCCACCTCCTGCATGATCCAGGCGCGCGACAGCCCTTTGTCGCCGGAACCCATCTGCGCGCCGACCTTGGTCGCGATGATGACGTCGTCGCGCTTGCCGCGGCGCTTCAGCCAGTTGCCGATTACGGTTTCCGACTCGCCGCCCTGATGGCCGCGCGCCCACACGGAATAAACGTCCGCCGTGTCGATCGCATTGAATCCGGCCGCGATCAGCGCATCCAGCAGCCGGAACGACGTCGCCTCATCGGCGGTCCAGCCAAACACGTTGCCGCCGAACATCAGCGGAGGAATCTCGATGCCCGAACCGCCAAGTTTACGCTTTTCCATTCTGGTCTCTCCTGTCGCTGTTGTACCAACGCCCGTGCCAGTTGCCCGGCGATCGCCACGACGCCGTCATGCCGACGGAGGTCGGCATCCATGTCTTTGCTTGCTGTGATCAGCAAAAACGTGGATGGCGGGCCTTCGCCCACCATGACGGGATGGGCCTGCCGAATATGCAACCATAATGCCTCAACCGCATCGGTGTTTAGGTATCAGGCCCGCCGCACGCCCCAGAACAGCACAGCGGCGCACTGCACAAAATCTGTCAAATCCTTGCGGAATGCCCACGGATAATACCACTGGCCGATCGGCATGAACGGAACGCTGTCGAACGCCTGTAGCTGAATCCGTTCGCAGATCTCCTTCTGCGCCGCGAGGTCAGCGGCATCGAACCACTGATCGCGCAGTTCTTCCATCTTCGTATCGGTCGGCCAGCCGAACCAGCCCTGCCTGCCATTGCCGCGCAGCGGATACGAACTCCCAGGGTTGGCGGTGGCGAGCCCGCCCCAGGTGGTGTGGAAGATGTTCCACCCGCCCTGTGCCGGAGGATCCTGCTTTGCGCGTCGTGCCACCAACGTGCCCCAGTCCATGACCTGATAATCGATGTTCAGCCCGAGCTTCACGAACAATTCCCGCGTGAGCTGCGACGGCGCCACCAGCGATGGCTGATCCGACGGCGCCATCAGCACGATTTTTTCCCCCTTGTAGCCGCTCTCGGCCACCAGACGCTTCGCCTTCGCCAGATCGCGCGGTGCGGTGAAGGCCTCCATCCCGGCGTCATTTGCCAGCGGCGCGTTGCCGGTGAAGAAGCCTACCGGGTATTTGCCCAGATCCTGCTGCTCGCCCACCCAGGCCGTGACGTATTCCTTCTGATCGATCGCCGGCAGCAGCGCGCGCAACAGTTTTGGATTGTCGAACGGCGGATACAGATGGTTGAACGCAATGATCGCCAGTGAACCCAACGGATCGTAGCGCGCCACCTCGCAGCCCGGCGATTTGCGGAGCATCGGCAGCAGGTCGAGCACCGGGAATTCCAGCCAATCGACCTCGCCTGTCTGCAACGCCGCCGACGCGGTGGCCGGGTCCGGCTGCACGATCCATTCGACACGCTCAAAATTCACGTTCTTGCCGCCGGAATAGTATTCCGGTTTCTCCTGGCGCGGCACGTAGTTGGGGTTCTTGACGTAGGCGGCCGATGCGCCGGAGACCCACTCGTCCTGTTTGAAGATGAACGGGCCAGAGCCGATGAACTCCTTGATCTGCTCGGCAGCCGAGGTCTTTGCCATCCGTTCAGGCATGACGAAGCAGTTTTGCGAGCCGAGCGCATACAGCATCTGGCGGAAGCGCTTCTTCAGGCGGATCTGGAAGCGCTTGTCGTCCAGCGGCTTCATCTCGTCGGTCTGCGTGGCGAGTTGCTGGCCGAACGGGTTCTTCACCGCCCAGCGTGCGATCGATGTGGTGCAGTCGATGCCGCGCACCGGCTCGCCATCGGTGAATTTCAACCCGTCGCGCAGGGTGAACGTCCAGGTCAGTTCATCGGCTGACACGTCATGTCCGGCGCACATCTGCGGCTTGCCCACCAGCGCATCGTCGATGCCGTAGAGCGTGTCCCAGACCATGTAGCCGTGGTTGATCGCGACAGTGGCTGTGGTCCAGATCGGGTCCGGGTTTGCCAGATTGGCCTGTGGCACGAAGCGCAGCACCTTGGCCGAGCCGGTCTGCGCGATCGCGGGCCGCGCGAGGCCCGACGTGCCGATCGCCGCGAGCGCCGCACTGCCTGCTAGCAGGTTCCTGCGTTTCATGCCTGTCCCCTTGTATCTCCTGGCGCACATTGTGACGGACTTTTGTCTCCGGCGCACGACCATGGGTAAACTCCACCCCAACCCTTCCCCGCTTCGGGGAGGAGGGTTCGGGAGGGTGCATCGCCGCTACAGCCGACCGATCCCAGACCTTATGCGATCCAGAAAGCGGCTCAACCGCCGCGGTGTCGCGCGGTCCATGTTGTACTGGACATACCAGTCCACCCGGCAGCCGCGACCGCACAGCGCTCGAACGGCGCGCGACACGATCTTGCGGGCCGGGTCGCCGAGTGCGATGCGCACCATCCACCACGGCCCACCGTACGTCGTGACCACGACGATGCGGCGGATGCGCTGCAATCGTTCGGTGAGTACACGCCCGTCAGGTGTCACGTCGAACGCCACGCCCGGCAGCCAGACGCGATCGAAGTAGCCCTTCAGCATCGCCGGCATGCCGTACCACCATGCCGGATACACCAGCACGATGGCGTCCGCAGCGGCCAGTTGCTCGTCGTAGCGCTTCACCGGGCGCTCGTTGCGATCGGTATTGAGGTAGTCGAGCCGTTCCTGCCGGCTCATCACCGGATCGAAATTCTCGGCATAGAGATCGACATCCGTCACCTCGTGACCGGCTTCGATCAGTGCCTCAAGGACAGTCCTGTGAGCGGCAGCCCCGAAACTCTCCGCCACCGGATGACAATAGATCACCAGGACGCGCATGAATGATACTTGGTACCTGTCGAACGGGCCCGGCGGTCAACGCTGCGCCAGCCGGAACCGTCCCGCGGAGACTTGATCCCGAGCCAGCGCGGCCCGTATTGCGGCCTCGCCCACCGGCGTTGCCACCACCGCGACCACCGAGCGGAAGAACGGCACCTCACCGCGCGCTCGGGCCAGGAACAGTCGGCCAAGCGCCTCCGCCACAGGTCCGCGCGGGACACAGCATGCGCACCCGAAGGGATGGCCTGTCAGGCCCGGTCCCAGCCTGAACCGCGCCATCACGTGTCCGGCCGGCACCACCGCGTCACCCTCGACCAGCAACGCGGCATCCGGCCCGGCCGCTCCGTCGGAGCCGAACCACACCGGCACCCTGTCATCGGGCAACTCCACCATAGGCTGGACATAAGGATATGTTTATGTCATTGGCAAGCCCATGGAGCAACTGCTCACCAGCCTGCGTGCCGCTGCCGAACCTACCCGCCTGCGTCTGCTCGCGCTGGCCGGTCGCGGCGCCTTCTGCGTGTCGGAATTCACCGAGATTCTCGGCCAGTCGCAACCGCGCCTCTCCCGCCACCTGAAGCTGCTCTGCGATTGCGGCCTCCTCGATCGTGTCCGCGAGGGTTCCAACGTCTGGTTCGCCCTGCCGCACGGCGCGCCGGGCACGTTACCGCGCGATCTCGTCGCCCGTTTGCCGGAGGACGACCCGATCCTGGAAGCCGACCGGCGCCAGGCTGCCCGCGTGCTGGCCGAACGCGCGCGGGTTGCATCCGAAAGTTTCCGCCGTCAGGGCGCCGACTGGGATGAGATGCGGGCGCTGGACCTGCCCGCGCAGGCTGTGGAGGCGGCCTTGCTGACCTTGGTCCCAGAGAGCGCGGCTGGCCGTCTGCTGGACATCGGCACCGGCACCGGCCGTGTGCTGGAATTGCTCGCGCCCCGGGTCAGTCAGGGGATCGGCGTCGATGCCTCGAAGGCCATGCTGGCTTTGGCGCGCTCGCGGCTTGCCCGTGTCGGGCTGTCCCATTGCTCCGTTCGCCTCGCCGACATGTACCGGCTACCATTGGCGGAGGCGTCGTTCGATCTCGCTGTCATGCAGATGGTGCTGCACTACGCGGAGGATCCGCCGGGCGTGCTGGCCGAAGCTGCCCGGGTGCTGCGACCGGGCGGCCGTCTGATTGTCATCGACCTGGCGCATCATGACCGTGACGACCTGGTAACCAAGCTTGCGCATCGTTGGCCGGGCTTCAGCGATGCCGCCATGCGCGCGTTGCTGGAAGACGCCGGCATGCAGCAGGGCAAATCATTGCCGATCGACATCGCATCTCCGCCCCCGCTGACAGTCCGCATCTGGCTCGCTTTCCGCGCGACGGATGTCGCGGTCGCGACAGCGCACGAACTGGTTGTCTGAATGGAACTCGACGCATTCATCCGCTGCATCCCAAAGGCCGAGCTGCACATGCATCTGGAGGGCAGCATCGAGGCCGAACTGTTGCTCGAATTGGCGGCGCGCAACGGCATGCGGCCGCGCTGGGAGACGCCCGAGGCTCTGCGGGCGGCCTACCAGTTCAGCAATCTGCAATCGTTCCTCGATCTTTATTACGAGGGCTGTCGCGTCCTGGTGCAGGAACGTGACTTTTACGCCATCACCCGTGCCTATCTGCGGCGTGCCCACGCAGACGCGGTGGTCCGCGCCGAGGTCTTCATCGGTCCGCAAGGCTTTACCGAACGCGGGGTGCCGATTGCCGCGGTGATGGACGGCGTGCTGGCGGCGATGCGCGACGCCGCCCGGGACGATGGCATCAGTGCCGGCCTGCTGGTCAGCGCACAGCGCCATCGCAGCGAGGCCGAAGCGTTGCAACTGCTCGATCAGGTCATGCCATGGGGCGACCGGATCGCAGGCTTTGGCCTGGGCGGGGCGGA
Source organism: uncultured Alphaproteobacteria bacterium (assembly GCA_963812475.1). Taxonomy (GTDB): domain Bacteria; phylum Pseudomonadota; class Alphaproteobacteria; order Acetobacterales; family Acetobacteraceae; genus JAMXLO01. Next base: position 87,223 of record CAWEVI010000045.1, on the reverse strand, counting down.
ACTCGGACACCCGCCCTCCGGCTTTGTCCGGTTCTTCCGTGCCTGCCGCGAGCGCGGGTTCCGCGTGACCGCCCATGCGGGCGAGGAGGGTCCGGCGTCTTACGTGCGCGAGGCGGTCGAATTGCTCGACGTGGACCGTATCGATCACGGCAATGCCTGCCTGGACGACCCGGCGCTGGTGCGCGAACTGGCGGCTCGGGCGATCCCGCTGACGGTCTGCCCGCTCTCGAACGTCCGGCTGAACGTGGTGCCATCGCTGCCGGCGCATCCGCTGCGCGCCATGCTGGACGCGGGCCTCCGCGCCACCATCAACTCCGACGACCCCGCCTATTTCGGCGGATACATCAACGACAACTTCATCCAGTGCCGGCATGCTCTGGGTCTGTCAGCGGACGACATCGTGACGCTCGCGCGCAACAGCCTCGCCGCGTCGTTCGTACCGCCTGCGGAAGCGGCACGCAGCGTTGCGCTGCTGGATGCCTATGTCGCGAATTCACTCCCCGCACTCAAAGCCCAGCCCAGACCGAAGGAAATCCGATGACGCGTCCACATCTGCTCGATGCGCTGCGCGATACCGTCCTGCTGTGCGACGGCGGGATGGGCAGCCGTATGCAGGCGCTGCCGCTGGATGTGGAGCAGGACTACCACGGCAAGGAGAACTGCACCGACGTGCTGAACCTGTCGCGCCCCGATCTGGTGCGCGACATCCATCGCGGCTACTTCGAGGCCGGCGCCGACATGGTGGAGACCAACACGTTCGGCGGCTCGCCGGTCACGCTGGCGGAGTTCGACATCGCCGATCAGGCGTTCGAGATCAACCGGCGCGGTGGCGAACTCGCGCGCGAGGCGGCCGATGCGTTCTCCGACGGCCGCCATCGCTGGGTCATCGGCAGCCTCGGCCCGGGCACCAAGCTGCCGAGCCTCGGCAACATCGCCTACGATCCGCTGGAGGCCGCGCTGACGTTGCAATGCCGCGGGCTGATCGCCGGCGGCGTGGACGAAATCCTGATCGAGACCTGCCAGGACACCTTGCAGATCAAGGCCGCCGTGAACGGCGCCAAGATTGCCCGCGCCGAGGCCGGCAGCGACATTCCTATCTTCGTGCAGGTGACGGTGGAGACCACCGGCACCCTGCTGGTCGGTCCCGACATCGCCGCCGCGGCCGCGGTGGTGCACGCGCTGAACGTCCCGCTGATGGGTCTGAACTGCGCGACCGGTCCGCAGGAGATGGGCGAGCACGTGCGCTGGCTGGCTGGCAACTGGCCGGGGCTGGTGTCGGTGCAGCCGAACGCCGGACTGCCGGAACTGGTGGACGGCCAGACGCATTATCCGCTGGGCGCGGCCGAACTCGCGTCGTGGCTGGAACGCTTCGTCGCGGAAGACGGCGTGAACCTGATCGGCGGATGCTGCGGCACCAATACCGAGCACATCGCCGCGCTCGACGCGATGCTGCGCAAGAGGGCCGAGGGGAGCGGACGCTCCCGCCCGGTACCGGTGCTGCGCAAGCCGGTGTGGATTCCCTCTGTCGCGAGCCTGTATCAGGCGGTGCCGCTGCGCCAGGAGAACGCGTTCTTCGCGATCGGCGAGCGCTGCAATGCCAACGGCTCGCGGAAGTGGCGCGACGCTCAGGAGAAGCACGACTGGGACGGCTGCGTCACGATCGGCCGCGAACAGCTGGGCGAGGGCTCGCACGCGCTGGATGTCTGCACGGCGTTCGTCGGGCGCGACGAGATGGGCGAGATGACCGAGGTGATCCGCCGCTTCACCAGTTCGGTCAACGGGCCGCTGGTGATCGACTCGACCGAAACGCCGGTGATCGAGGCCGCGCTGAAGCTGCATGGCGGCAAGCCGATCATCAATTCGATCAACTTCGAGGATGGCGAGAAACACGCCGCCGACCGGCTGAAGCTGGCCAAGCAGTTTGGCGCGGCGGTGATCGCGCTGACCATCGACGAGACCGGCATGGCGAAGACCGCCGAAGCCAAGCTGGCGGTTGCGACCCGCCTGGTGGACTTTGCGTGCAACCAACACGGTCTGCCGCAGTCGGACCTGCTGATCGATCCGCTGACCTTCACCATCGCCACTGGCAACGAGGACGATCGCAAGCTGGCGCAATGGACATTGGAGGGCATCGCCGCAATCCGGGAGAAATTTCCCGACATCCAGATCATCCTTGGGCTCTCGAATGTCAGCTTCGGACTGAACCCCGCGGCACGTGCGGTGCTGAACAGCGTGTTCCTGGAGCATGCGGTGCGCGCCGGCATGACCGGTGCGATCCTGCATGTGTCGAAGATCCGTCCGCTGCACGTGATCGCGCCGGAGGAGGTGAAGGTTGCCGAGGATCTGATCTTCGACCGCCGCGAGGAAGGCTACGACCCGCTGCATAAGTTGCTGGAGATCTTCGCCGACCGTAAGGCCGCCGACGCCACCGTTAAGAAGCGCGCCGAAACGGTGGAGGGCCGGCTGAAGGACCGCATCATCGATGGCGACCGCAAGGGGCTGGGCGCTGAACTGGACGAAGCGCTGCAGACGCTCGCCCCGCTCGACATCATCAACAACGTTCTGCTCGACGGCATGAAGGTGGTCGGCGACCTGTTCGGCGCCGGCAAGATGCAGCTGCCCTTCGTGCTGCAGAGCGCCGAGACGATGAAGGCCGCGGTGGCCTATCTCGAACCGTTCATGGAGCGCGTCGAGGGGCAGGAGAAGGGCACCATCGTGCTCGCCACCGTGAAGGGCGACGTGCACGACATCGGCAAGAACCTGGTCGACATCATCCTGACCAACAACGGCTATCGCGTGGTCAATCTCGGCATCAAGGTGCCGCTCGCGGAAATGCTGTCGGCGGCGAAGGAGCATCGCGCGCACGCCATCGGCATGTCCGGCCTCCTGGTGAAGTCCACCGTGGTGATGCGCGAGAACCTGGAAGAGATGTCGCGCCAGGGGCTGGAAGTGCCGGTGCTGCTTGGCGGCGCCGCGCTGACCCGCGGCTACGTGGAGGACGACTGCGTGCGTGCCTATGCCTGCGGCCGGGTCGCCTATGGCCGCGACGCATTCGACGGGCTGAACCTGATGGACAAGGTGGTCGGCAACGGCTTCGACGACTATCTGGCCGCAGTACAGTCGAAGCGCATCGGCAAGACTCGCAATCCGTCGCGCACCCTGGGTCAGGCGGATGCACGCGCCTTTCGCCCGGTGGATGTCGCTGTGGTGCAGGCGCGCCGACGGCGGCTGACGCGCGATGTGCCGGCAGCGGCCCCGCCGTTCTGGGGCGCCCGCATCATCGAGGCCGCACCCAAGGCGATCGTGCCGTTTATCAACGAACGGAGCCTGTACCAGTTCCAATGGGGCTTCCGAAAGCAGGGCCGTTCGCTGGACGATTTCCTCGGCTGGGCGAAGCAGGAGCTGCGCCCGGTGATGCGGCGCATGTTGTCGCTGTGCGAGGCCGAGCAGATCCTGAAGCCCCAGGCGACCTACGGCTACTGGCTGGCGGCCGGGCAGGGCAACGACCTGATCATCTTCGACCAGGATGGCAGCACCGAGCTTGCCCGCTTCACGCTGCCGCGCCAGCCCAAGGAGGACGGCGAATGCATCGCCGATTTCTTCCGCGACGTGGACGACGCCGAACGCGACGTGATCGCGCTGCAACTTGTCACCGTGGGGCAGAAGGCGTCCGAGATCGCCCGCGAGTGGTTCGCCGATAACCGCTACCAGGACTATCTCTACCTGCACGGCCTGTCGGTGGAGATGGCGGAGGCGATGGCCGAATACGTCCACAAGCGCATCCGAGCCGAGTTGGGCTTCGCGCCCGAGGACGACCGCGATATGGAGAAGATGCTGTCGCAGGGCTATAGGGGCTCGCGCTATTCGTTCGGGTATCCCGCCTGTCCGAAGCTCGAGGATCAGGTGCCGATCCTGTCGTTGCTCGGCGCGGAGCGCATCGGCTTGTCGCTGTCCGAGGAGTTCCAGCTACACCCGGAGCAATCGACCAGTGCGATCGTCGTGCTCAACCCGAACGCGAAGTACTTCTCGGTATAGCGCTTTGCCAAGAAAAGTGCCTTGCGCGGGCCGCAATTGCCCGCCATCACCGCCCGAATTCCGACGGGGGCCAACTCGGTGATGAATGGCATGCGACAGGGTTCCAATCCGGCGGGCTGGCTGGCGATTGCGGCGACGGCGCTGCTGTTGCAGGCCTGCGCCGAGAAGCCGCCGTCTGGTCCGTCGGTCCGGCTCTATTCGGCTGATGTGACGGGTGCAGCGAAAAGCTGCGAGGTGCCCAAGGTTGCGCCGGTGGCGGGCCAGGAAACGCCGGTCGCCGTCAAGGTCGGCAACGATGGCGGGTGGTGCGGGATCACAGTCAACGCTGGTGGCAAGCCATACGCCGCCGGATTGCTCGCGACCGCTCCCGCACATGGGAAGGTGCTGATCCACACGGTCGGCAACGACACGCGAATCGACTATACGCCCGTGCGGGGCTTCACCGGTTCAGACGTCTTCAGCGTCAAGCTGATCCCCGGCGATGCGATAATCCGGGCTACGGTCTCGGTGGTCCCGCCCTGACCGCGGGGGTGGTCAGTGATGCTTGGCAGGTGCGGGCTTCCGTCCGGCGGGCGCCTGAGCAACCTCGGGACAAATATCCAGCGTGGTAGGCACAAGGTCCTTGCCCGCGGCGTAGGCCGGCAGTTCGCTCGGGCCACGCAATGCCATGACCTCGGTGAAGATCATGCCGTTGCGGTCGCAGAAGTCGCTGCCGAGGTGCATGCCGGCGCTTGATTCCCCGTTCGCCAGGTCGGTGGTGAACCGGTCATGCTCCTGCTGCGCGCGCTTGCCGAACTTTCGCTTGAACACCTCGCCCATGTCCTTCTCGTTTCCCATCAGGTCGGCCTGGTACTTGCGGATGAAGGCGTTGTAGCGATCGTCCTGATGGCAGCCGGTCGCGAGCACCATCAACTCGCTGCGCAGCGACGCCACCTCGACGGCCGAGCGCTCCTCCGGAGTCAGGCAATTCAGCGGCGCCTGCGCCTGAGCCTGCTGGGCGGTCAGGATCGCAATGATGGCGAGGCTGGACACGGTACGGCGCATGGCGGTTCTCCCAGATCTGTGCGGGACATACGGCAAGGCGGGCCGCGTCGGCAATATGCCCGGAACGGCGCACAGGCGTTATCGTCACGGCCGTACCGGTATGTGATCCGGGGACGACAGCGGCATCCCAAAACGCTCGGTCACCGCCCGGTCCCTGCGCCATGGCCGGGCTCGATCTGGCCATCTTTTCACGGGCCATTTTTTCACGGGGACTTGTGGACGGGGCGGCTGGGTCACGCCCGGCCATGACGAGTTGAACGTGGCTGGACGCAGCCTGGCAATGCCGTCCAGGATAGCCGTCCTCGCCGCCGACAGGTAACAGCAGCATGCGCATCGAGATCATCTGCACGGGAGACGAAGTGCTCACCGGCAAGATCGTCAACACCAACTTCAGCTACATGAGCCAGAAGCTCGAGGATGTCGGGCTCTCGGTGCACTGGAGCACCACCGTGGGCGACGACCGGGAAAGCCTGCTGGAGGCGTTCCGCCTGGCCTCCCAGCGCGTCGATGCGGTCATCGTGAACGGCGGCCTCGGGCCCACCGTCGATGACCTGTCGCAGGAGGTAGCCGCCCAGGCGGCCGGTGTGGACCTTGTGCTGAACGAAGAGTGGCTGGCGAAGATGGAGGGCTTCTTCACCAAGCGCAGCCGCATCATGCCGCCGAACAACCGTAAGCAGGCGATGCTGCCCGCCGGCGCGGAGGTCATCGACAACCCCGTTGGCACCGCCTGCGGCTTCGCGCTCGATATCGGCAAGGCACGCTTCTTCTTCACGCCCGGCGTGCCGCGCGAGCTTCACCGCATGCTCGAGCAGCAGGTGATCCCCCGCCTGCTGGCGCGCAGCGGCGCACCGACGACGATCTTCCTCAAGCGCTTTCATTCCTACGGGCTCGGCGAATCGCATGTCGATGCTCTGCTGACCGGCGTCGAGGCGTTGGTGCCCGACGGCAGCGTCAAGCTCGGCTTTCGCGCGCATTATCCGCAACTCGAGACCAAGCTCGCCGTCCGCGGCGCCGACATGGACGATGTCCGCCGCAAGCTGGAGCCGGTTGAGGCGGAGGTCCGCAAGCGGCTGGGCAATTTCATCCTGGGCGAAGACGACCAGACCCTGGAGGGGGTCGTGCTGGCGGCTCTCGCCGAACGGGAGGGCTCGCTTGCCCTGGTCGAGACGTTCACCAGCGGTCAGATCGCTGCGCGCATCGGTCACCTGCCCGGCGCCGAGCACGTGCTCCGCTGCGGCGTCGTGGTCCGCGATCGCACCGAACTGCATCGGGCGCTCGACATGCGTGGAATGGCCCTGGCCGATGACCTCACGCAGGAGACGACCGAGGCCGTGGCACGCGCGGCGCGCGCTCACGCCAAGGCAACGCACGCTTTGGTGGTACTGATCGATCTTGACGAGGGCGCGGATCGGATCGATTTCGGCGGCACGATCTGGATAGCGATCGCAACCGAGGAGGAGGTCGCCTTCCGGCGCTCGCGCATTCTCGGCGGCCGGGATTGGGTTCGGCTTGGCGCGGTCGAACTGGGCCTGGATTGCCTTCGCCGCTACCTCCAGGACCTGCCGGTGGTCGAGCGGATCGACTTCGAGCGGACCTGAGGTCGGCCGCATGCCCGCCTCGCCCCGATAGTTCTACCCGTACGCGTAACCGTTACGGTAGGATACGGATTACCGACCACAACAAGAACGTCACTCTTGGTAAGGGAAGTTCAGGGAGACCAGCATGTCCGAGCGCAGACCGGCGACCGCACCGACCGGCAGATGGGTTCAGCTCTGGCTGGGCGTCCTCTGCATGGTCCTGATTGCCAACCTGCAATACGCCTGGACGCTGTTCGTCGATCCGATCCACCAGGCGCACGGCTGGACCATCGCCGAGATCCAGGTGGCGTTCAGCATATTCATCGCGACCGAGACCTGGCTGACCCCGATCGAAGGCTACATCGTCGATTGGCTCGGCCCGGCACGGGGGCCGCGGCTGATGATCATGTTCGGCGGCGTGCTGGTCGGCATTGCCTGGGTCATCAACGCGTACGCGGACACGCTCCCAATGCTGTATGTCGGGGCGGCGCTGTCCGGCGTTGGCGCCGGCGCGATCTACGCCACCTGCGTCGGCAACTCGGTCAAATGGTTCCCCGACCGCCGCGGCCTCGCTGTCGGGCTCACCGCGGGCGGGTTTGGCGCCGGCGCGGCGCTGACGGTCGTGCCGATCCGCCTGGTGATCGACAACTTTGGCTATGCATCCGCGTTCTTCTGGTTCGGCCTGCTCCAGGGTGCCATTCTTCTGGTCGTCGCGCAGGTCATGCGTGGGCCGACGCCAGGCACGGTTCTTCCTGTCCTCGTCCGCGCCGAAGTCCCGCAATCCGCCCGCAGCTACACCAGCGGGGAGGTGCTGCGCTCTCCCGCCTTCTGGCTGCTGTACGTCATGCTCGTGCTGGTCTCCGCAAGCGGACTGATGGCCACGGCGCAGCTGGCGCCGATCGCCAAGGATTTCGGCATTTCCAACACCGCGATCCTGTTCGGCGCCACCACGCTCAGCGTCGCGCTGGTGGTGGACAATGTGATGAACGGCCTGGCGCGGCCGTTCTTCGGCGCTGTCTCGGACCGGATCGGCCGGGAATATACCATGGCCCTGGCATTCACGCTTGGCGCCCTCAGCTACTGGCTGCTCACTGTCGCGGGCGACAGTCCCTGGACGTTCGTGGTCTGCGCCGCGCTGATCTTCTTCACCTGGGGCGAGATCTTTTCCCTCTTTCCCTCCACCTGCACCGACCTGTTCGGCACCAAATACGCGACGGCCAACGCGATGCTGCTCTATACGGCCAAGGGCACGTCTGCCTTCCTGGTGCCGCTCGCCAATGTGCTCAAGATAGCCACCGGCGGCTGGGGTGCGGTGTTCCTGGTGGCGGCGGGGACGAACGTGCTGGTGGTCGTGCTCGCCCTGTTCGTGCTGCGTCCGATCCGCGACCGTCATCACCGTATGGTGGAACCCTCGGGCCTACGCGCCAGCTGACGCGGCGGCCCGCGTCTGCTACCCCGGTCCGATCGGCGCGGACGGGGCAGCCATTGGCTCGAGGAGTGCGCATCGCAGCTGGCAGCATCGCGATCGGCTGTCTGGTGCTGGCCATGAAGGGCGCTGCCTGGTGGATCACCGGCAGCGCGGCGCTCTATTCCGATGCGTTGGAGAGCATCGTGAACGTCGCGGCCAGCGTCATCGCCCTGGTCGCGCTTCGCTTTGCCGCAATTCCGGCCGACGCCAATCATACCTACGGGCACGACAAGGCGGAGTTCTTCGCCGCGGTCATCGAAGGCGTCCTGATCGTCATCGCAGCGTTGTCGATCTTCCGCCACGCGTGGGAGACCTGGCAGGACCCGCAGCCGCTCGTGATGGCCGGGATCGGCATCGCGCTGAACGCGCTCGCTACAGTTGTGAACGCGGTCTGGTCCGCGGTGCTGATCCGCACGGGAAGGCGTCTGCGCTCGCCGGCCCTGACCGCCGATGGGTGGCATCTGTTCGCTGATGTCGTCACCTCGGTCGGCATTGCCGCCGGTGTCGGGCTGGTCGTGGTGACCGGCTACCTGATGCTCGACCCCATCCTTGCCGCGGCGACAGGCGTGTATGTGCTGTGGTCCGGCATGGCGATGATCTACTCCTCAGTCGGCGGTCTGATGGACGCCGCGCCGGAGCCCTCCGTCGTGAACCGCATCCGCGAGCTCGTGGGCGAGAATGCGGCCGGCGCCATCGAGGCGCATGATCTACGCATGCGCCATGCCGGCAGGCTGACCTTTGTCGAGTTTCATCTGGTGGTTCCCGGCGCGATGACGGTCGCCGAGTCGCATGCGATCTGCGACCGCATCGAGGAGGCGCTGCGGGAGGAAATGCAGCAGCTCATGGTCACGATCCATGTCGAGCCGGAGGTCAAGGCGAAGCAACATGGAGTGCCGGTGCTGTGAGGGGCGGTAGTTTCACCACAAAGACACAAAGGGACGGAGGCAGCCCAAGGGCGCTAGGCGCGAAGCGCATATCGTTTCCTTTGTGTCTTTGTGTCTTTGTGGTGATCGTATCCTGCTTGCGAGCCAGCGCGGCAGACCACGTGGTGTCGCTCAACCTGTGCACCGACCAGATGCTGGTCCTGCTCGCGCCGACGAAGGTGGCCGCGCTCTCACCACTGGCGCGCGACCCGGCGCTTTCATTCGTGGCGCAGGCGGCGGCCGACCTGCCGATCGTGCGCGCATCGGCCGAAGCGGTGCTGCGACTGCATCCCGATCTGGTCCTCGCCGCCACATACGGCGCGCAGACCACGCTCGCGTTGCTCCAACAGGAGGGGACGCCGGTCCTGCGTATCGACCTGCCGCAGGATTTCAACGGAATCCGCGAGCAAACGCGCCTTCTGGCGCGCGTTCTGGGCGTGCCGCAGCGTGGCGAAGCGCTGTTGGAGGCAATGGACGCCGAACTCAGCGATCTCCCACGACACCCGCAAGAGCGTCGCGCCCTGGTCTGGGAGCCACGCGGTCTGACGGCGGGGCCCGGCTCGCTGATGGATGCGGTACTGCGATCCGCCGGCCTGATCAACGCGTCGGATGGACGCCACGTGGGGTTGGAGGCGCTGCTGCGACGGCCGCCCGATCTCCTGGTCGTGCCAGCGGCGCCCGAGTTCCCCTCGCTCGCCTCGGCGCTGCTGGATCATCCCGCGCTGGCTGGAATCCGCCGCCGTGCTGTCTTCCCAGCGCTCACCCTGTGTGCCGGCCCGTTCACTGCCCAGGCGGCGGTGCTGCTGGCGCAATGACCCGCCTGCTGACGCTGCTCCTTGTCATTCTGGTTGTCTCTTCCTTGTTCATCGGCGATGGCACCCTGGCCCTGCCGGATGGGCTGATCCTTTTGCAGGTGCGTCTTCCCCGAACCCTGCTCGGGGCACTGGTGGGCGGTGGGCTCGGCCTGTCGGGCGCCGTGCTGCAGGGCGCGTTGCGCAACCCTTTGGCCGACCCCGGATTGCTCGGCATCACCGGAACCGCGGGTCTCGGGGCGGTGATCGCCTTCTATTGGGGTGTCTCGCAGCACTTCGCACCAGCGCTCCCGGCCGCGGGCTTGCTGGGCGCAGGCATCGGCGCTGCCTTTTTGCTCGGTTTCGCAGGTCGCGCGCCTTCAGGTCCGTCGCTGATCCTGGCCGGAGTTGCAGTATCGGCAATCGCCGCTGCGTTGCTGGCCCTGGCTCTCACACTTGCGCCGAACCCGTTTGCGCTGACTGAGATCACCTTCTGGCTGATGGGCGGACTGGCCGACCGACCGCTGTGGCAGGTTGCCCTGGCCGCCGCGCCGATCCTGCTCGGGTGCGCGATCCTGCTGCGGCTCGGCACCGGGATCGATGCTCTCAGCCTGGGCGAGGACACCGCGCTCAGCTTAGGCGTGCCAGTCACGCGGACATTGCGGCTGGCCGCGGCGGGAACCGCGCTGGCGGTCGGCGCGGGGGCGGCGGTCGCCGGATCGATCGGCTTCGTCGGCCTGGTGGTGCCGCATCTGCTGCGCCCGTGGTTGGGCGAGCGACCCGGCGGCCTGCTGCCGGCGGCGCCGCTGGCGGGTGCGGCGCTGCTGCTGGTGGCCGACATGCTGGTGCGGTTGGCACCGATGGCACTCCCGTTGTCCGCCGCGCCACCGATCGGCGTGCTGACTGCGCTGATCGGCGCGCCGTTTCTGGTGGTCATCGCGCGCCGGGCGGCGCCGTGATCGCCCTCGCGCACGCGTCCGTATCGCTTGGCGACCGCACCGTGCTGCACGACGTGAGCTTTGCCGCCGGAGCCGGGGAACTGGTCGCACTGTGCGGTCCCAACGGCGCCGGCAAGTCAACCCTGCTGCGTGCGCTCGCCGGCCTCCTGCCGGACACCGCGCCGCAAGACCCGCGCCGTGTCGCCTGGCTGCCACAGGGCGCACGCTCGGCCTGGGGGTTGACGGTGGAGCAGGTGGCGGCGCTGGGGCGCATACCGCATCGCGATCGGGCGGAGGGACCGGTAACCAAAGCGTTGGAAATCTGCGGTATCATGGGATTGCGCGCGGCACGGGTGGACCGCATCTCCGGCGGCGAGGCACGCCGCGCGATGCTCGCCCGCGCCTTTGCCACGGAGCCGGACGTGTTCCTGCTGGACGAACCGACCGCCGATCTGGACCCCGCCGCGTCGCACGCGATCATGCACCTGCTGCGCGCGACGGCCGATGCCGGCCGCACAGTGGTCGTGGTGCTACATGCACTGGACCTGGCGCTGCGCTATGCGCACCGCGTGGTCGTACTGGCGGGGGGCCGCGTGACGGCCGATCGTCCCGCCGCCGATGCGCTCCCTGCCGCCGCTGCGGCATTTGGCCTGAAGTTCGGGCCAGATCCGGAGCCGCGGCTGCTGCCACCCGGCTGATGCGCCGCTTCGCGGCAATCTCGCTCGGCTTGCACGCCGTGCTGCTGGCCGTCCTGCTGATCTGGTTCGGCCGCGGCGCACGGCCAGGCGATGCGCCGGACAAGGAGGGCACGGTCGAACTGGTCATGGTGGAAGCTCAGGGTTCGGGCCCGCCGACCGCGCCGGTGCAGCCTGCGCCCGAAGCTTCCGAAACCAAGCCCCCCGAACAACCTGCGCCGGCCCCTCCGCCGCCCCCGCAACCCGTGGAATCCACCAATGCGGACGGACCATTGCCCTTGCCATCACCTCCGGTGCCCGACACGCCATCGCCCGAACCTGTCCAGCCAAGCGTGCAGACGCCGCCTGTCCCTGCGCCGCCGGTGCAGGAGGCCATGCAGGCACCCGATATCAAGCTTCCCGGCAACGACAGCGAGACCAATGCCATCGTGATCGGCAATCGCGTGATCCCGGCAAGTATCGATGCCAGGTCCCGCAACAAGGAGCCGGTCTATCCGCCTGATGCAGTGCGACGCGCCGAACAGGGCGCGGTAATCCTGCTGATCCATGTCTCACCCGAGGGGCTGGCCAGCGGTGTCGATGTGCTGGAGAGTTCAGGTCATGCGGTGCTCGACCGGGCGGCGCGCGACGCGGTGGCTGCCTGGCATTTTCGCCCGGCGGTGAAGGATGGCCAACCAATTCCGTTCGACATGCCGATGCGCGTGACTTTCCAATTGGAGTGACGGGACACGATGGTGCGGATCGACAGGGTGGTTACGCGCGGGGGCGATGCCGGCGAGACCTCGCTCGGGGACGGCACGCGGCTGCGCAAGGATACGGCGCGCATCGAGGCGATCGGCGCGGTGGACGAAACCAACGCCGCGATCGGCGTGCTGCGTCTGGCGACGGGCGACGCGCCGGATGTCGATGCCATGCTCGCGCGAATGCAGAACGATCTGTTTGATGTCGGCGCCGACCTGTCGGTGCCCGGGGAGGGGGGCAACCGATTGCGTCTGACCGATGTGCCGGTTGACCGGCTGGAGGCCGAGATCGATGCGATGAATGCCTCCCAGCCGAAGCTCACCAGCTTCATCCTGCCGGGTGGGCGCCCGGGCGCGGCCCATGCACACATGGCGCGCACCGTGGCGCGTCGAGCAGAGCGGGCGGTGGTGCGGCTGGCGGCGGACGAAGCGGTGACGCCGGCCCTCATACGCTATCTCAACCGGCTGTCAGACCATCTGTTCGTGCTGGCCCGCACTTTGAACGACGATGGCGCCGGCGACATCCTGTGGGTTCCGGGCGGCAACCTCGGGCAATAGAGCAAAAGGGAAATGGCAATGCGTTTCGGCCTGATCATTCGCGGCCAGTATCCGCAAGGCGACGACATGCGGGTGCGGCTCGCCGAGGACCTGGAAGCGGCGAAGCGTGCGGAGGCGCTGGGCTACGACTGCGTGGCGAAGGGCTCGCACTACAGCTCGCATCCGTTCCAGTACATCCAGCAGATTCCGTATCTGACGCAGGTCGCGATGGTGGCGCCGAAGCTGCGGCTGATCCCCGGCGTGGTACTGCTGCCGCTGCATAGTCCGCTGCATGTCGCCGAGGAGCTTGCGTCGCTCGATGTCATGTGCGGGGGAAAATTGGTGTTCGGCGCCGGCATCGGTTACCGCGAGGTCGAGTTTCGCGCGTTCGGAACGACATTGAAGCAGGCGGGCCGGCGTTTCGAGGAGTGTCTGACGGCGGTGAAGCGATTGTGGACCGAGGACTTCGTGACGATGAAGGCCTCGTATTTCGAGCTCGACGGCGCGAACTGCACGGTGCTGCCGGTGCAGAAGCCAATGCCGCCGATCTGGATCGGCGCGAATATCGATGTGGGCATCCGGCGCGCGGCCCGCATGGCGGATGCCTGGTTCGTCAATCCGCACAACAAGCTTGATACGATTGCGCGGCAGATGGAGGTTTACAAGCGCGAACTCGATGCGTGCGGCAAGCCGTTCCCGACGGAGTTCCCGATGGCACGCGAGGTGTTCATTGCGCGTTCGCGGCAGGAGGCGATCGCGCGGGCGCGGCCGTCGCTGGAGGCGAAATACAAGGCGTATCGCGAGTGGGGGCAGGACAAGGTAATGCCGTCGAGCGATCATTTCGGTCTGGATTTCGCCGATCTGGTGGATGACCGGTTCCTGCTCGGATCGCCGGCGGAGGTGACCGGGCAGATTGTGGATCTGCGCCGGCGTTTCGGTGTCACCACGCTGATCGCCGGCGTGCATTGGGTCGGCATGCCGAACAGCCTGGCGCTGGAACAGATGCAGCTGCTGGCCGAGGAAGTGTTCCCGGCAGTTTGTGCGGCGGAGTAGCATCGACACGTTGGGGAAAACCAGAATGAATTGCCCACTTCGCACAGTCTTCAGTGCGCTTGCCGCGTTGCTGCTGGGTTGTCCCGTGCCGGCCGCGCGCGCGGCGGAGCCGCTGGTGATCGGCTTCGACATCGAGCTCACCGGTGGCCTGGCGCCGAACGGCAAGGCGGCGCTGCTGGCGATGCAGATCTGGGCGGAGGAGACCAACGCCAAGGGCGGTCTGCTCGGCCGGCCGGTGAAGCTGCTGTACGACGATGACCAGAGCAATCCTTCGACGGTGCCGGGTATCATCACCAAGCTGCTCGAGGTCGATCATGTCGATATGCTGATCGGCGGCAACGGCACCAACATGCTGGCCCCGGCGATGCCTGTGGTCATGCAGCGCAATCTGACGTTCCTAGGGCTGTTCGGGCTCGATGTGAACAGCGAGTTCCACTATCCAAAATACTTCTCGATCATCCCGGCCGGTGGCGCGACGCCGAAGGAGGCGTTCTCGCAGGGCTTCTTCGCGGTCGCGGCGACTCTGAATCCGAAGCCAGCGACCATCGCGCTGGTCGGTGCCGATGCGGAGTTCTCGAGGAACGCGGTCGATGGCGCGCGGGCGCAGGCAAAGCGAGCGGGCTACAAGATCGTGTACGATCAGACCTACCCGCCGACCACCTCCGACTACACGCCGATCGTGCGGGCGATTCAGGCGACCAATCCTGACCTGGTATTCGTGGGCTCCTATCCGCCCGATACGGTTGGCATGGTGCGCGCCGCCAACGAAGTCGGCCTGAAGGCAAAGATGTTCGGTGGCGGTATGGTCGGATTGCAGGCGACCGCTATCAAAGCGCAGCTCGGACCGCTGCTCAACGGCATCGTCGATTATGATTTCTGGCTGCCGGTCGGCGACTTCGCCTCGCCGGACGCGTTGGCGTTTCTGGCGAAGTACCAGGAGAAGGCAGTGGGCGCAGGGGTCGATGCCTTGGGATACTATCTGCCGCCCTTCGCATACTCCGACATGCAGGTGCTGGGGCAGGCGATCGAGGGGACGAAGAGCCTGGATCAGGACAAGCTCGCCGACTATCTGCGCACGCACACGTTCCATACGATCGTTGGCGACATAGCGTTCGGAGCGAACGGCGAATGGACCAGACCGCGGGTGCTGGCGGTGCAGTTCCAGGGGATCACTGGCCACGAGATCGATCAATTCAAGGATCCGAAGAAGGAGGTGATCCTGTGGCCACCGGACTACAAGTCCGGTGATCTCCGGTATCCCTACAGCGATGCCAAGCAATGACCGCAGATTGACGCGGCTCGGGTCACCTCAGGCCGACGCCACCTGCACACCAAGTGCGCGCGCGGCGATCGCCATCTTCTCGTCGAAGGTCGCAAGCGTAGCACCGAGGCGGTCGGCGATGGCGACATTGATCGCGTCGGGTGTCCGGAGGTTGAGATCGAGGCGGCGTAGAACGGAGGCGGCGACGGCGATGTCCGGGGTTGTGGTTACCACCAGCACTGCCGTTCCTGCTTTCCAGGCATCGAAATCGCTGAAAATCGCGGTGGCGTCGTTAGCGGTGAGCCGTCGCATGCGTGTCAGGCGACCCACGACCGAAGCGAACTCGGCCGCAGCGAAATCGCTGACAATCACGCTGTCGGGATTGCCGGCCATGTGGCCCCTGGCGCGTTCGGTAAACGGATCACTCGCTATGAACAAGGCAACCACGACGCTGGTATCGAGGTAGATGCTCACCGCCAGTCTTCGTCACGCATCCGGATCAGCGTGGTGACCGCGTCCTCGCCCTCGCCTCGCAATCCCACCCTGTGCGCATCCAGCCAGTCGATGTCGGCCTGTGTTATGTGGCGCGGCGGCGGTGGCACCGCCTTGAGTTCGACCACGGGATGGCCGTGGCGGGTGATCACCACCGACTCGCCCTTCAACGCGCGATCGATCAGTTCGGGCAGGTGGTTCTTCGCCTCGGCGACGCTGTGCGTGCTCATGGTCGAATTATAGCCATCAGTTGGCCATTTGTCGAGACTGGAGCTGCCGGGCACACTCTATCGCCAGCACACACTGGAGGAACCCGACATGCATTTCGGCGCCGCGATGTTCTTCACCGACGCCTCCATGACGCCCGGAGAACTCGGCCCATTGCTCGAGGAACGCGGCTTCGAATTGCTCTGGGTGCCGGAGCATTCGCACATACCGATGGTGCGCACGATGCCGTTTCCCGGCGGCCCCGAACTGCCGCGGCCCTATTACGACATCATGGATCCGTTCCTGGTGCTGACCGCGGCGGCGGTGGCAACGAAGTCGCTGAAGGTCGGCACCGGCGTCTGCCTGATCAATCAGCGCGATCCGATTCAAACCGCGAAGATGGTTGCCTCGATCGACCAGCTTTCGCGCGGCCGTTTCCTGTTCGGCGTCGGCAACGGCTGGGACAAGGAGGAGATGGAACACCACGGCACGGTGTACGCCACCCGCCACAAGCTATCGCGCGAACGGATCGAGGCGATGAAGGTGATCTGGACGGAGGAGACACCGGAATACCACGGCGAGTTTGTCAATTTCGCACCGATGCAGACCTGGCCGAAGCCGGTGCAGAAGCCGATGCCGGTGATCGTCGGCGGCGCCTTCCCCTACGGCGCGCGTCGCGCTGTCCGCTACGGCGATGGCTGGATTCCCGGCGCCGGACAGACGCGACATGGCGACATCGCCGATACTTTGCCCCGGTTCCGCCAAATGGCGGCGGACGCCGGGCGCGATCCCTCGTCGTTGCCGGTCACGCTGTTCCGCGTCGCGGAAGATGCCGATCGATTGGGCCAATACCGCGACCTCGGCATCTCGCGCGTGGTGATCAGCCTGCCTGCCGCGAAACGCGATGCGGTACTGCCGATCCTGGATCGTTGGGCCCCACTGATGCAGCAGCTTCACGGACTGACGAACGCGGAGGTTCACCGCAAGACACGGAGAAGCTATTACGCTGCGTTCTCCGTCCTGTGCCTCTGTGGTAAATCTCTTTCTTGCTTGGTTCAGACCGGATCCCACGGATAAACGTCCCGCGTCCGCTCCAACGGGGTAAAATTGTTCTTCACCGCCGGCAGCCACTGCTCGGCGAGCTTTTCCGGCGTCCAGCCATCCAGGCGTGCCATGATGCGGATCGGCCGTGGCTGGTTGTACAGGTAGATTTCGTTACCGCGCACACCAAGGATCTGTCCCGACACGCCCTCCGCCGCATCGGTCCCCAGGAACGCGATCAACTGCGCGATATGATCCGGCCGCGTCCGTGCGGCGCGCGCCTTCAACTGCTCCTCCGACTGGCCGGGCACGGTCTCGATCATGCGGCTGAACGCGTGCGGTCCGATGCAGTTCGAGCGGATCTTGTAGCGCTGCATGTCCATCGCGATGCAGCGCGACAGTCCGGCGATGCCGAGCTTCGCCGCGCCGTAGTTCGTCTGCCCGACGCTGCCGATCAGGCCGGAGGTGGAGGTGATGTGCACGAAACAGCCGCTCTCCTGCTTGCGGAAATGCGGCACCGCGGCCCGGCTGACGTAGAACGCGCCGTACAGATGCACCTTGATGACCGCGTCCCATTCCTCGGGCGACATGTAGTGGAACATGCGATCGCGCAGAATGCCGGCATTGTTCACCACCATGTCGATGCGGCCGAAATTGTCGATCGCGGTCTGGACGATCTTCTGCGCGTTCTCCCACTCGGCGACGCTGTCGGTGTTGGCGACCGCGCGGCCCTGGCCGTTGGCCTGGGCGATCTCGGCCACCACCTGCTGTGCCGGGCCTACGTCGTGGCCCTCGCCGGTAACCGCCGCGCCGACATCGCACACCACCACCTTGGCGCCGTTCGCGGCGAGGCAGATCGCGGTCGCGCGACCGATTCCCCGGCCCGCTCCGGTGACCACGGCGACCTTGCCGTCAAGCATTCCAGCCATTCGCGTTTACTCCCCTTGGGTCAGAATGCCGTAACAATGCGCCGGGGCGCGGCGTGTGTCATCCCCGGCACGACGGATCACAATGCTCACCGGCTCGCGCGCTTGCCGGTGATCACCGACTAGGCGCGAAGATGCCGGCGAACCGAATGGACGAACACGGTTGCATTTGGCGATCCCCAGCGACTACGACAGCCTCTACATGGCGACCGTGTCCGAGACGGGGCGCCGATTGTTCGTTTCCTGCAGATTGCACCGAACCACACACTCCAACCTTCAGACTTTTCGTGCAGTGACCTCAATGATGAGGCGTGACATGGAATTGTCCGACGTGGTGTCCGGCAAGGCCACCACGGTCGGCGTTGTAAGTTATGATGAGCGGCTGTCCCAACAAGCGCCTGATGGCGGTGTTCGACGCGGCGGTCTATAAGACCAGGCGCCCGCGACCCCCCGGACGGTGACGAGCAAGATCATTCCTGTCAGGGGTCACCCGGGCAGCGGCCCCAACAACTACATCCGACCCATACCAGTCGTGTTCTTTATTGGTCAAACATATCTAGGAGGTCTAAATGCGAAACATGCTTGCGGCCTGCCTTGTGGCGGCAACATTTGCCATGCCCGCTTTTGCGGATGATGCTCCGAAGAAGGGGAGCGATGCCGACGAGGCATTCATGACAGGCATCCGCAAGCTCGGCGTGATGTCGGGTGAGGCATACGCCTGTTCCAGCGACACGGATAAACCGCAGGTCGGCGAGGGCGCTCTTGATCTCGCGACGCAAGTGAGCCTGCATTTCGGGCTGCAGGCCGCGTTTATTTACAGCGGCTCGTTCGGCTACGGGACGGCGCACGACTTCGATCGTAAGACCTGTCCACAGGCGATAGCGGACTTCAAGGCGCTGCAAGCCAAGTATTCGGTGCACTGACATGAGCACGAGATCCATACTATTGTTCGCTAGCGCCGTGGCGTTTGCGTGGAGCGCCGTGGCAGCACCGGTCGTGCCATTCGTGCCGGACAGCGTTTCACGAGTGATCGGCACAGATATCCAACCAGATACAACCGTCGGACCCGACGAGCCCGGGCTGATCCTGGTGCAGAATCGCGGACGTGGTGGTGGTGGAGGGGGTGGTCAGCGGGCTGCGGGCGGCGGTGGGCAGCGCGCCGGCGGTGGTGGCGGTGCGCAGCGCTCTGCCGCCGGTGCGAACCGCGGCGGCAATTTCAACAGCAACGACTTCCATCGTGACGTGTCGAACAGTCGCAGTGCGAACGTGTCGAATACTCGTAGCGCGAACGCCAACGTGAACCGGAACGTGAACGTCAATGCTAACCGGAATGTGAACGTTAGCGGCGGCGGTTGCTGCAACGGTAACTACGACAGCGGACCAAACTGGGGTGGCGTCGCGGCGGGCGTCGCTGTGGGCGCCGTTGTCGGAGCGGCCGCGACTTCCGCAGCCCAAACCCCCACCTATGTAGCGCCTCCGCCGACCTATCCCCCTGGCTACGTCGCGCCGCCACCATATTAGACGGTTCATTCGTACAAGACGAAATATGGCGCAACCGGACGCGCTTCATCGCGGGTGCTATGTCGGCGTGCCAAGGAGAACACCCGACGACTTCTGGTCCGAAGTGCGAAGAACGCTTTCGAGGAGGCGATCCTCGAAAGGCTTCCAGTCCATGCAGCCCACCGTATGTCACAAAATGTGAAGCCGCGGCATGATGACGGAGGAGGAGTGACGTGAAATCCGTGCGACCGAAGCGATCTCGCAGCTGGCCTGATTTCGGCCGAGAGTGCCACACTGCTGCGATGGAGGACATGCCATGGCCGACACGATGAAGCTGCATTGGTCGCCGCGCTCGCCTTACGTGCGCAAGGTGATGATCGTGGCACACGAAGTGGGACTGGCGGACAGGTTGCGGACGGTGCGCACGGTCGTCGGTGGAACGATGCCGCATATCGAGCTGATGCACGAGAATCCGCTCGGCAAAATTCCCACGCTGGTTTTGGGAGACGGCACGGTCATCTACGATTCACCGGTGATCTGCGAGTATCTCGACACACTGCACAACGGCCCGAAGCTGTTTCCCGACTGGCCCGAGCGGTTGACCGCATTGCGCCGGCTGGCACTGGGCGACGGCATGCTGGATATCGCGCTGGCTTGGCTCGGCGAGCGCTTCCGTCCGCTGGAAAAACAAAGCCAGCCGCACATGACGCTGTGGCAGGCCAAGATACGGTGCTGCGTCGATGCGCTGGAGCAGGATGCCGACGCGCTGGCGGCAAGCCGCTTCACCATCGGCCATATCGCCATCGGCATCGCACTTGCGTATCTGGATTTCCGTTTCGCCGATTTGAACTGGCGCGATGGGCATCCGCGCCTTGCCGCCTGGCACGCCGCATTCAGCGCCCGTCCGTCCGTGCTGGCCAACCCTCCCGTGGACGATCGCTGAGCGCAAACAGCGCACCGTAGATGCGATTGTTCCTCTACGGCACACTGCTCGGCCCCGACACGCTGGCACGGCGTGGCGGCGGCGCCAGTATTGTCCGCGCGCGACCGGTTGCTGCGACGTTGCGTGGCTGGAAGCGCGTCAGAATGCACGACGGGCGATATCCGACCTTACGACGCGACCGCACCGGCAGCGTTCGCGGTGCCGTCGCAACCGTGCGCGCAGACGCGCTTGCGCGGCTGGCGGCCTATGAAGGGCCGGCCTATCGGCTGACGCGGGTTGTCGTTGACACGCCGAACGGCAAGACTGTTGCACGCGCCTGGATCGCACCCGGCGGGACCCACGTCGCGTGGAAAATTCGAGAAAACGTCAAATGGGAGCACGATCGCCATGTTGCAGCCACCGCCCGCTCGACCCGGCATGCGCGAAGATGACATCGATACGCCCGCGTTGCTGATCGATCTCGACGCATTCGAGGCGAACCTGGACCACATGGCGGAATTGCTGGCGCCCACCGGGGCAAAACTCCGGGCGCATGCCAAAACCCACAAATCGCCGGTGATCGCGAAGCTTCAGATGGCGCGCGGCGCGATCGGCCAGTGCGTGCAGAAGGTGGCCGAGGCCGAGGCGCTGGCGTGGGGCGGCATTCCCGACATTCTGGTGAGCAATGAGGTGGTGGGAGCGTCGAAACTCGCGCGCCTCGCGGCACTCGCGGGCATCAGCAAGGTCGCGGTGTGCGCCGACAATGCGGCGCAGGTGGCGGCGATCGAGACCGCCGCGGCGGATGCCGGCATTCGCCTGCCGGTGCTGGTGGAGATCGATGTCGGAGCCGGTCGTTGCGGCGTCGCACCTGGCCCGGACGCGGTGGAACTGGCGAAGCGCATCGCGGCCTCAAAGCATTTGATCTTCGGCGGATTGCAGGCCTATCACGGCAGCGCGCAGCACCGGCGAACCGTTGCCGAACGCCGCACGATGATCGACCACGCGATCGATGCCTCACGCCGTACCGTCGAGCAGCTTCGCCAGCAGGGGCTGGATTGCCCAATTGTCGGCGGCGCTGGCACTGGCACCTTCCAGTTGGAATCCGCGTCCGGCGTCTATAACGAAATCCAGGCCGGCAGCTACGTGTTCATGGACGCCGATTATGCCCGTAACCTGGACGAGGCCGGCGCGCCGATCGGCACCTTCCGCCATTCGCTGTTCGTGCTGGCGACCGTGATGAGCGTGCCGCACAAGGGCATCGCCGTGGTGGATGCCGGACACAAGGCGGTTGCGGTGGACAGTGGGCTGCCGACGATCTGGCAGCGGCCGGATCTACGCTATGTGGGCGCGTCCGACGAGCACGGCAAACTCGAAGTGGGCTCGGAGACTGCGGCGCCAAAGTTGGGTGAAAAGCTGCGGCTGGTGCCGGGCCATTGCGATCCGACAGTGGACCGCTATGACTGGTATGTGGGCGTGCGAAGCGGCAGGGTTGAGTGCCTCTGGCCGATTGCGGCGCGCGGCGGGATGCATTGAAGCAAGAACCGCGCCCGTTCATTGCGCCGGATATTGCCGGGTTTCACCGAATGCGAGGACGTCAAATTCCGTATTTGCAACGCCGGTCATCGCCTGCGCCTGTCGAAGCGCCAGCACGGGGGCATCGATCGCTTCGTCTGTCAGCTGAAACGTGCCGAAGTGCATCCCGAGGCTGCGGCGCGCTTTCAGGTCGAGATGCGCCTGGACCGCTTCCTGCGGGTTCACGTGCTGCTGGCGCATGAACCACCGCGGCTCGTAAGCTCCAATTGGAAGCAGCGCCAGATCAATGCGCGGGAACCTGCGCCCGATTTCGGCGAAGTGCGGGCAGTAGCCGGAATCTCCCGCGAAATAGACAACGGCGCCTTCGGCCTCGACCACGAATCCGCCCCAAAGACAGCGGTTCCGATCGTAAAGTCCGCGCGACGAGAAATGCTGGGCGGGCACGTAGGTTACCCGCGCACCCGCGAGTTCTGTGGTCTGCCACCAATCTAGTTCGACCGCCGACCGGATGCCCGCCTTCGCAAGGTGGTGCGCATTGCCCAGGCCGGTCGCCACCGGCGGCGACCAGCGTGTTCGCACCTTGCGCAATGTCGGCAAATCCATGTGGTCGTAGTGGTTGTGCGAAACCAGGAGCAAGTCGACGCCAGGTAATGCATCCAGGCTCTGTCCAGGCCGCCGCACGCGGCGCGGACCGGCGAAGGAAACGGGGCTGCATCGTTGGGACCAGATCGGGTCGGTAAGTACACAGAGGCCACCCAGCTGAAGCAGGAATGTCGAATGGCCGATAAAGGTCGCCGAAATGCTGCCGTGCGCGACACGGGCAGGGCGAGGAAGAATCGCGTCCTCGATGTGCTCGGGCCACGGCTCCTTCCGGCGCGTCTGCCGCCACTTGCGAATGTCGCTACGGCTCTTCCCCGCAGGGGCGTGCGGGTTGAAGAACCGGTCGCCATTGAAGTGGTTCAGTACCGGCACCACGCGCGCCGCCGATTTGGCTGTTCCGTCCATACGTCTGATCCGATCCTGCATGAGGCGTTCGCAGCCTCGGAACATGGTGACATGTCGATATTTGGTCCGTCGCGACGAGGGTAATATCTCCGAGAACGATGGTCGAGACGATCGCGGTTTCCAATGTCAAACGGTTGCTTCCGTAGCCCGACTGTCGAGATAGCCGCGACCATTGAAAAAGCGATGCCCGCCGGGGGACTCGAACCCCCACGCCAACTGGCTGCGGATTTTAAGTCCGCTGCGTCTACCGTTCCGCCAGGCGGGCGCCCGGTCAGCCTGCTGCAAGCGACTTCGCGATGTCCAGCGCGCGGCGGATCAGGTTGTCGGACGCTTCCGGCGTGCGGAACGCGCTATGCGCCGACAGGGTCACGTTCGGCAGCGTGGCCAGCTCATGCCCCGCCGGCAGCGGTTCGGTCGCGAATACGTCCAGCGCTGCATGGTGCAACCGCCCCGACCGCAGCCCCGCGATCATACCTGCCTCATCCACGATCGCGCCGCGCGCGGTATTCACAAGCACCGCACCCGGACGCAGCTTCGCCAGCCGATCCGTGCCGAGAAACCCGCGCGTCTCGTCGGTCAGCAGCAGATGCACCGACAGCACGTCGCTTTCCGCCAGCAGCGTATCCAGATCGACGAACGTCACACCGGGGGCGGATTTCGGCGAGCGATTCCAGGCGATCACCCGCATTCCCGACCCCCCCGCGATACGCGCCACCTCGGCTGCGATACCGCCGAAGCCCAGCAGGCCGAGCGTCTTGCCGGTAAGTTGGATCCCCTCGGTACGGACCCACTGCCCCGCGCGCATGCCGCGGTCCATCACCGCCAGCCCGCGCGCGGCGGCCCACATCAGTGCGATCGTATGTTCGGCCACCGCAGTGTCGCCGTAGCCCTTGATGATGTGCACGGTAATGCCGTGTTCGGCGAGTTCCTCGGGGTGCATGTAGCTCCGGGCGCCGGTGCCGAGGAAGATGATGTGCTTCAGGCCGGTGCAACGCCGCATCCACTCCGTGGGCATCTGGGTGTGGTCGTCCAGCACGAAGTCGTAGCCGGCGAGCAGGCCGGGCAGCGTGTCCGGCGGAACCTCGAGCCGCTCGGTCACCGTGACCGGAGGATCATCGGGACGCACCACACGACGGAACACGTCCGCCAGGTCGTCCACCGCATCGAGAAACAGGCCCTTCATCGTATCCCCCGTCGTCGCTTGCGTGCACCAATCTGCGCAAGCCGGCTGTTCGCGGCAAGCAATGCACTTCCCCGGCACGGGGACGATCTCGTATCAGTGGCGCCACCGCATGCCGCGCGCCCCCCGCATAGCCCCAGAAGATCGTCGAACCCCGCGTCGTGCGCCCTCGACCAGGCGGATGGCGGGGCCTGCTCGCCCGCCCCTCCAGGCTCGACCGGCACCCTTCGTCGCCCCACGGCGGCGGCGTTTTCGCCTGTTGCGCTATTCGATCATCGCGCTGGTGTGGGGCGCGCTGGCGGCCGCGGTGATGCTGCTCTGGTTCGCCCGCGACCTGCCGCGCCCTGAAGCGGCCCTGGACGCGGCGCGCCGCCCGGGCCTCACGCTGGAAGACCGCTCCGGGCATGTCTTCGCAACCTTCGGCGATCTTGTCGGTGAGCCGCTGCGCCTGGGCGACGTGCCGCGCTATCTGCCCGAAGCCGCGGTGGCGGTGGAGGACCGGCGGTTCTGGCACCACTACGGCATCGACCCAATCGGCTTGGCCCGTGCCGCCTGGACCAACATCACGGCGGGACACGTCGTGCAGGGAGGCTCGACCATCACACAGCAGGTCGCCAAGAACCTGTTCCTGACCAACGCCCGCACGTTCCGCCGCAAGGTGCAGGAACTGTTGCTGACGCTGTGGCTGGAACACACGTTCAGCAAGCGGGAAATCCTCGAGATCTGGCTGAATCGGGTCTATCTGGGATCCGGCGCCTGGGGCATCGATGCGGCCTCGCGAATGTATTTCGGCGTCTCCGCGCGCCGCGTGACGCTGTGGCAGGCGGCGGTCTTGGCGGGGCTGCCGCGGGCTCCGTCGCGCTTCAATCCCCGCGCCGATCCATCGGCAGCGGCCGCCCGGGCGAGGCAGGTGCTGACCGCGATGGCGGACACCGGCGCGATCACCGCCGCCGAAGCGAAGACCGCCATGGGCCAGATCGCATTTCCTCCGGCTCCGCCGCTTAGCGCCGGCTGGTTCGCCGACTGGGCCGCCGACCAGGCGCAGTCGCTCGCGCCGCCCAACGCCGACGCCATCGTGCGGACCACGCTCGATCCCAAGGTGCAGGCGATTGCAGAATCGCGACTGATCGCGCTGCTGGACGGCCCGGGCGCCGCCTCCGGCGTCACGCAAGGCGCGGTGGTGGTGCTAGATGCCGCCACCGGCGCCGTTCGCGCCATGGTAGGTGGTCGCGACTATCGCCAAAGCTCGTTCAATCGCGCTGTGCTGGCGCGCCGTCAGCCTGGGTCTGCGTTCAAGCCATTTGTCTGGCTTGCCGCTCTGGAAAAGGGCGTCCAGCCGGACGACCCAGTGTTGGATGCCCCGATCCGGGTCGGCAACTGGAGCCCCGCTGACTTCGAACGACGGTATCTCGGCGAGATCTCCGTGGAAGAGGCACTCGCGCAGTCGATCAACACATCGGCCGTGCGCCTGCTGCTACAGGCTGGAGGACCGCGCGTGGTGGGGAAGGTCGCGGCGCGGCTCGGCATCGCCGACAAGCTGCCGAACGACGCATCGCTTGCACTTGGCACCGGGGAGGTTGGGCTGCTGGAAATTACGTCCGCCTATGCCGCGTTCTTCAATGGCGGAGCGCGCATCGCCCCGTTCGCCGTCGAGGCGTTGCGCGCCGGCGGCGCTGCGGTCGATACAGCGCGTGCGCCGCCGCAGCCTGCGATCGACCCCGACGTTGCCGCTATGATGACGCGCATGCTGACCGCGGTGGTGACACGTGGTACCGGCCGCGCGGCAGCGGTCGCTGGCCATGTGGTCGCCGGCAAGACGGGCACGACGCAGGATTATCGTGACGCCTGGTTCATCGGCTGCATTGATGGCACGATCGTTGGCGTCTGGCTCGGCAATGACGACAACCGGCCGATGAAATCGGTCCAGGGCGGCGGTCTTCCCGCTCGTCTGTTCCACGACATCGCAATTGCGCGCTGATCGGGCCATCTGAAAGAACGCAGGCGGACGGCCTCGCGCGCTGGATCAGCGGTAGGCTCGGCGACTGACCGTTTGTCGGGTGCGGCTGTGCAGGCTCACTCGGGCTTGCGAACGACCGTCGCGCCATTTGGTCCGGTACAGCCCGCACGATAGACGCCATTTGCGCAGGTGACCGTCGCCGGTGGGCGATGGTAAACTCGCGCCGGCGTTTTGTTGACCACCGCAGCGCCGTTCGAACCGGCACAGCCGGCGCGATAGACGCCTTCCGCACATGTAACAGCCTTCGACCCCGAGGGCATCAACGCCAGGAAGCCCAGCGCGGCCGTCGCGGCAAGTATGGATCGGCTCATCACTGCGATCTCCCTGGTCGATCATCTGCTGATATGTCGATCATCTGCTGATATGCGGACGCCTGCATACCGGATGAGGACTGTCCGCGCCAGGGTGGAAACGGTCGGTCGCGCCGTCCAATGCCCGGCGCCTCACAATGCAGTTCCCGCTGCAACCGGGAGACGAACGCGTCAGTTTCTCCGTTGTGATTGTCCACGCACGCCGCCCGCCATGGTCGGCTCAACAGTTCGTGTCGAATCCAAGGAGAAAGCAATGACCAAGGTCCGCAATGTCACCACGGTGATTGCGCTGTGCGGCTTAGCAGCGCTGCCAGCCTGCTCAATGTTCGGCGGTAACCAGGCGAGCCGTTCCGGCTATTCGAGCCATGCAGCCACGCAGCCGGTGTCCGCCTCGCCGCAATCTACACAATTGTCGCAGGATATGATCCAGCAGGTGCAGGGACGGCTGCAGCAGCAAGGCATTTACCGCGGGAGTGTCGATGGCGTATGGGGTCCGGGCACCGAGTCCGCGGTCCGCGGTTACCAGCAGCAGCATAACCTGAATGCGACCGGCAAGCTGGACGCGGACACGCTCGCCTCGCTTAATCTCGGCACCAATCAGACCTATGGGAATGCGCCGCCTGCCGATCAGCGCTACGGCAGCAATTACAACCCGCCGGCCAACGCCAACCCGCCCAACAACAGCCCGCCTATCAACAATCCCGCGCCCGACACCAGCCAGCCCAACACCACGACGACGCGCTGACCGCGACGCCGCCGCGTCGCTGAAATCGCGACGAGCGCAGCGAGGGCCGGACTTGAGCCGGACGCCGCTGCGTTCGTCGCAACGACATCAGGCTGTGTTCACCGTCTGCTTCATCACCGATAGCGCCGAATCCACGTGTGACGCGGTTACGTCGAGGTGCAGGCAGGCGCGGCCGCGATATTTGCCGGATGTGGATACCAGCACGCCTTCCTTGCGCAGTTTGCCGGCGAACGTATCCGCGGTCATGCCGGTGCCCTGCGTATCGAAGAACACCAGATTGGTTTCCGGCGTCTCTACCGTGATGCCGGGTATTTGGGCCATGCCGCGCGCCAGTGACTTTGCGTTGGCGTGATCCTCGGCAAGGCGGTCGATGTTGTGTTCCAGCGCATAGAGACAGGCCGCGGCGCACATGCCACCTTGACGCATGGAGCCGCCGAGACGCTGCTTCCAGCGCCAGGCCTGGCCGATGAACTCGTGCGAGCCGGCCAGCACAGCGCCCAAAGGTGCAGCCAGGCCCTTGGTGAAGTCCAGCCAAACGGAATCGCAGCCCTCGGTGAGATCGGCCGCCGGCACACCGAGCGCTACCGCGGCATTCATCAAACGCGCGCCATCCATGTGGGTGGAAAGTCCATGTGCGTGCGCCGCTTCGGTCACTGCGTGCAACGCCTCCACACTCCAGCACGCCCCACCGCCACGGTTCGCAGTCTGCTCGACTTCGACCAGACGCTGCGTCGGCGAGTAGCGTGATACCGGGCGAATCGCCTCCTGGAGTGTGTCTGCGGTGAACTGTCCGCGCTCGCCCGTCAGGCCCTTGATCAGCGCACCCGCGATCGCCGCCGGTGCACCGCCCTCACTGGAGAGGATGTGCGACGATTCATGCGCAAGGATCTCCTCCCCCGGTCTGCAATGCGTCGCGATCGCCACCTGGTTGCACATGGTGCCCGATGGCAGGAAGACCGCCGCTTCCTTGCCAAGCAATGCGGCAGTCCGATCGCACAGCGCCCAAACGGTGGGATCCGAGCCCATCTGCTCGTCACCCACCTCAGCCTCCATCATCGCCTCCTTCATCGCGCGCGTCGGCTTGGTCTGCGTGTCCGACGACAGGTTGATGCGGACCGGAATGGAGAAGTCGAACCGCTTCGGCTCATAAGACATGGCGAACCCTCAGATTTTTCGAAGTTTGCGCAGGCAGCGCACGCCATCCGGTATCGGTTGGTCCGCGAAGTACTGCGGCCATAATGTCCGGGAAACCTCGCCGATATAGATGTCGCCGCGTGAATCGGCACAGAGGCCGTGCGGGCCGATGTAGTCGGTCGGACCGGTGCCTGGATGCTGGCCGCCGATGCGGGTCAGCAGATTGCCCTTGTTGTCGATGATCGACAGACGCGGGCCGAGATTCGGATAATTGCGGTTGGTGCGCGTTGCGGGACCAAGCTCACCCACGTAGCAGACCGGGCAGGTGCAGTACGGCATGAACATGCCGCATGGACGATGTAGGTTGTTGAACTGCGTCTCGTAGCGTCCTTTGCCGTCGAATACCTGGATGCGATGGTTTTCACGGTCCGCGACATAGACCCAGCCGTCGGGATCGCACGAGATGTTGTGCACCAGGTTGAACTGGCCCGGCTCGGTGCCCGACTCGCCCCAGGACATCAGCAGTCTTCCGTCGGGCGAATACTTATGGACACGCGCGTTGCCGTAGCCGTCCGACACGTAGATATCGCCGGTCGGTGACAGCGCGGTGTGCGTGCAGCGGTGGAACGGCTCGCCACTCATGAAGGGCGCCGGCTTGCCCGGCGTGCCGAGCGTCAGCAGCACCTTTCCGTCGAGTGTGCATTTGCGCACCGAATGATCGCCGTCGTCGGTCAGGAACACGGTGTCGTCCGGCGCCATGTGCAGGCCGTGCGCGCGTGGAAACAGACCTTCGCCCCAGGCACGCAGGAAGTTGCCCTCGCGATCGAACACCATCATCGGATGTTCGCCGCGGTTGAACACGTAAACATTGTCCTGCCTGTCAACGCCGACCGCGCCGACTTCGTGCAACGACCAGCCGGTCGGCACCTTGGCCCAATTGTCGATCTGCTCATAACGATAGTCACCGCTGCCAACGATGATGGCCATGATCATTCCCTCCCAGGATCAGACCGGACGTTCCAGTACCGGATAGTTCACGCCCAGCTGTTCCAGATATGTGTCGTGGCTGTCTGCGTCATAATAGAACGGCCGCATCAACGGGCGGAACTTGTCCATCGACACCTGATTGAGATCGACCGGCGGCTTGTCGTCCGGGCCAATGAACGGCTCGTATTTCTTATCCCTGGTCTGCACCTCGGTGAAATAGCGCCTGGTCTCTGCGATGAGATCAGGCTGCAGCAACAGATCGACTACCGTGGCCGCGACCACCTTGGCGCCAGCCACGATTCCCTTGTGCGCGATCGGGGTGGCCATCGCCATCGCGTTGGACCAGTGATGGCCGGGCAGGCTTGCCATGTTGGCGGGAAAGCGTAGCTGTGCGGTCGGCACCACCCACGACACGTCGCCGATATCGTCGGTGCCCGGGCTGAACGGACTGGTGGAAATCTTCGCCACCTGCCTTGCCAGTCCAACCTCTGCACCGCCTGCCGCGCGTTGAACCGCGCGCGCAAAGGCATCGTCATCCTCAGTCCAGGTCGGTAGGCCGATCCGTTCGATGTTGGTTTGCAGCGTCTCCGCCAACACCTGATTGTAATGCCGCGGCCAGGACGCGCCAAGCATGCGGCGCGTCACCTCGGTATCCGTCATCATTGCCGCACCGTCGGCGATGCGATTGCAGATGGCGAAATTCCTCCGCACGTTCTCCACGTCGGTTTCACGGATGTAGTACCAGACCTTTGCCAGTGCCGGCACGACGTTCGGCTGTTCGCCGCCATAGGTGATGATGTAGTGCGAACGCTGTTCCGGCCGCAGATGTTCGCGCCGCACGTTCCAGCCCATGTTCATCAGCTCGACCGCATCGAGCGCGCTGCGTCCGCGCCATGGCGCAGCGGCCGCATGCGCCGAAGCGCCGTGGAACGCGTATTCCACCGAGATCAGGCCGCCGGCGCCACGTACTTCGCCCCAGCCGGTCTCCAGATTGTGGCCGACATGGGTGAACAGCACCGCGTCCACACCTTCGAACAGCCCGTCGCGCACCTGAAACGCCTTGCCGGCCAACAACTCCTCGGCGATACCGGGCCAGAGCATCAGCGTACCCGGCAACCCTTCGTTCTGCATCAGCTCCTTCAGAGCGAGCGCCGCGGCGATGTTCACCGCCTGGCCGGAATTGTGTCCCTCACCGTGGCCGGGGCCGCCTTCCACCAACGGCTCGTGATACGCCACGCCCGGCTTCTGCGAAACATTCGGCAGCGCGTCGGTATCGCTGCCGAGCGCAATCACCGGGCCGCCCGAACCCCAGCGCGCAACCCACCCTGTCGGCATGCCGGCCACGCCGCGCTCCACCTTGAAGCCGTGGCGCTCTAGCGTGGCAGTGAGGAATTTCGCTGTCTCCACCTCGTGGAAACCAAGCTCACCGAACGAGAACAGGCTGTCGTTGACCACCTGAGCGAGCTTTGCATGCTCATTCACCAGCTCGATCACACGTGTCTTCAGCACGCCGGTATTGATGTCGGTCATCCGTCGCTTTCCCGTCTGATCCTAACGCGGACGGCAGGTCTGTACCATGCTGTCCCGAGCTTGGAAAGCCACGTCCGGGACGATTCCGTCGCGCACTTGGCATGGAAGCGCCGAACGCTGCTATGGTGCGCCGCAATCGACGCATTTGGGGGACCTCACGATGCCACGTTTGTCTCGTCGCGACACGTTCCGAATGCTCGGGACCGTCGCGTCCGTCCCGGTGCTGATTCGCGCGGCGTACGCACAGGAGAAGGTGCTGACGATCGGCATGAGCTTCCCGCTTACCGGCTCCATCGCGCAGCAGGCCGGCCAGGCGCGTGATGCCGTGGTGTACGCGGTGGACGAGGCGAATGAAAAAGGTGGTGTAGCGGGCTACAAATTGCGCACACTCATACTGGATGATGCCTCCACCACCACTGGGCAATACGATCCGGCGCTGGCCGCGACCAATGCCCGGAAGATGCTGACCGACCCGAGTGTCATCGCTGCCGTGGGGCCGCTCAACAGCGGATCGGCCAAGGCGATGTGCCCGATCTTCAGCCAGGGCGGGATTGCAACGATCAGTGGAAGCGCCACCAATCCAGACCTGAACGATCCGAAATTTGCGCAGATCTATCGGCCTGCTGGGCTGCCGATCTTCTTCCGCACCGTGACAACCGATGCCTTCCAGGGTCCCAACTTCGCCAACTATCTTGCCGACGTGCTTAAGTTGCAGAAGGTTGTCGTGCTGGATGATGGCGGCGCCTATGGCGTTGGCATGGCGGATGCTTTCGCTGCACAGGCGGCGAAGAAGGGCATGACCGTGCTGATCCGCGACCGGCTCGATCCGTTGAATGCGGACTACAGTGCGGTTTTGACTCGCGCGAAGAGCCTGAACACCCAGGCGCTGTATTTCGGCGGCGATCCGCTGGCTGGGGCCAAGGTGGTAAAGCAGTCCTATGACATCCTGCCCGATATTGCGAAGGGCGGCGGCGATGGCGTGCACACGCCGGACATGCTGACCGGCGGGGCGATGCCGGCGATCCAGGGTTGGTATGCCACCTCGGCCGCCGCACACGTGCTGGATGAACCGAGCGTGCGGCCGTGGGTGGAACGATTCCTAGCCAAGACCGGCAAGAACCCGGCCGACTATTCCATTACATACTACGACGCCGCCCGGGTTGTGCTCGATGCGATCGAGCGGGTGGCCAAGTCCGGCAAGCCGGTCAACCGGGCCAATGTACGCGATGCAATTCAGGTGACGAAGCTTGAGACGATTCAGGGTGAAGTCTCGTTCGATGCCAACGGCGATCTGAAATCCAGGACGGTATCGATCTTTCAGGTGCACTACGATACGAAATATCCGATAGGTGACGTTGTGCACCAGTTCAGGTATGTGGGTGTTGCGCCCGAAGCCTGATGGCACTGCACAGGAGCCACGTTTGAAGTTCAGCAACTTCCTGTTTCCCGAGAGTCGCGACCCGACTCACGATGGCCAGATGATCGATGAGACGTTGGCCGAGGCACGGCTGACCGACGAATTGGGTTTCGACGTGATCTGGTTGGCCGAGCATCATTTCGATGGTATCTGCGCGTATGTCGATCCGGTGAGCTTCGCGGCATCGCTTGCGGTGGCGACTAAGCGGGCGAAGATCGGTTTTGCCGTCGCGCAGATGTCGCTGCACCATCCGATCCGAATGGCCGAGCAGCTCGCTCTGATCGACAACATCAGCAAGGGCCGGCTGATTGTCGGGTTGGGGCGCGGGACCGCCTACAATATCTACGATTATCAGGGTTACGGTCTCGACCACACCGAGGCGCAGGCGCGCTTCGAGGAAGCCGAGACGATCATGTTTCGGGCCTGGACCGAGGAGAAGTTTGAGCATCACGGGAAATTCTGGGACATCAAGGTGCCGATGCTGCGGCCGCGTCCGTTTACCAGGCCGCATCCTTATGTGATCCGCTCGGCCTCCAGCGAAGAGGGGATGCTGCACATTGCGCGGCAGGGTCGGCCGTTCATGATGAACGTGCAGTCGAACGCCGTAACGCAGCATCGGATGGATCTGTATCGCAGCACGCTGCGCGAGCAGGGTTTGGATGATGCGACGGTGGCGCGCAACGTCGAGCAATGCTGGGTGTGGCGCAACGTGTTCGTGGCGGAAACGGATGCGGAGGCGGCGCGCATCGCCATTCCGGCGTTCGAGGCGATGCACGAACATCGCACCGCAATGCGCAGGCGCGTGTACCAGGAGCAGGGCGTATCGATCGTGCCCATGCCTGCGCCAGGTACGACTCCGGCGGCGCGGCTGGTCATCGAGCACTCGCTGATCTATGGCTCGCCGGCGACGGTGGCCGAGGCGTTGGCTAAGGTCGATGCAATTGGTGTCGGTGGGGTGATCATGCAGTTTCGGCTCGGGCCGATGACGTACGATGACGTGGCGCAAAGCCTGACGCTGTTCATGCGGCAGGTTGCGCCGGAACTGGCGGCATAACGGTCAGCCGCGACAGATCACATTCACCAACGCCTGTTGTCCGCCACGCACCGCCTCCGCCGCGCGTTTCAGCGCGGCCGGCAGATCGGATGGATGGTCGACGCGCTCGCCATGACCGCCGTGGGCTGCGATGGTGCGCTCGAAATCCGCTGGCGGCAGGTCGGCGAGCAGGCGGCCATCGCCCTCTGCCGCTACGCCGCGCGCATACATGTCAAGTGTCGCCCGCCGAACCGCGCCGTACAGCGCGTTGTTGTAAAGCACAGTCAGGGTTGGCAGGTTCTGCGTCTGCGACACGTAGTGACACGCGGTCGGATTGGCAAACATGTAGGCCCCATCCCCAAGAACCGCGAGCACAAACTTGTCCGGCGATGCGAGCTTCGCACCGAGAGCGGCAGGAAAGCCCCAGCCAAGGCCGCCTGCGGCTGACAAGCCGAACAGGCTGCCCGGTGTCTCCAGCGGACAGAATTCCTGGCGGAACGAGTATTCGTTGATCACGATCGTGTCGCGGTCCACCACCTCGCGCAGGCAGTGATTGAGCCAGGCCATATTGATCGCATCGCCGCGCCCTGCCTTCTCAGCTTCCGACAACCAGCCGTGTCGTAGTTCGTCCGAGCGCTTCGACAGACGCGCATGTCGCTCAGCCACCGCGTCGTGCGGCAGGCGATCGGCCAGCGCCGGTTCCAAAGCGCGCAGGACGGCGGCGGCATTTGCGGTCAACGTGAGATCGCTTGGAAAACTGCGCATCGGATAGCGCGCATACAGCGGGTCCTCGCCGACCTGAACCACCTTCGCACCCTGTGCCGGCTGCTCCTTGCTCGGCAGCCACGGCACGTCGGATTCCAGCACGATGACCAGATCCGCTTCGTCGAGCAGCGGCTTCGGCATCGAGCCCTGGAACATCGGATGCGCGCTGGAGAGAGCGAAGTAGCGTGTGTTGTAAGGAACGACCGGCAATGCAAACCGATCGGCGAGGCGTGACAGCAGCACGCTCTCCTGCGGGTCGCGGCCCAGGGTCCCGGTGATGATCAGCGGCATGCGCGCGGCGGCGATCCAGTCGGCCAGGCGCTCGATGTCCGCCGTGGCTGGTTGCGGCGCTCGAGGTTGCGCGCGCGGCCGCCGTTTCGCATCTATTGGCTCGCCGACAGTCTCGCCGAGCACTTCTCGCGGCAGGCTGAGATAGACCGGCCCTTGCGGCGAGGCCATTGCCAGTTCCAGCGCGCGATCGACAACGTCGGCAACCTGGTCACCGCGCTTCATCTCGTAGTCCCACTTTACCATCTCGCGCAGCATGCCGGCCTGGTCATACATCTCCTGTGCCCAATGGATGTGCACGTTGCGTGCGCCGGACGGACCACTTTCGGTGAATGGCGTGCGGCCCGAGGTGAGCAGGACCGGCACGCGGTCGCGGCTTGCATCGATCAACGCGTTGATCGCGTTGGCGGTGCCAACGTTGGTGTGCAGCATCACCGCCTGCGGTTTGCCGGTGATCATCGTGTAGCCATGCGCCATGGCGAGCGCGCAGTTCTCGTGCGGCACCACCATCGGCCGCGGGACCTTCCGATTGGTCCGTGCGGCGCGCGCAAACGCCTCCACGATCGGCGCGAAGTCGGTGCCGGGATTGCAGAACAGGTGATCGATGCCGTGCGCGGCGAGCGCGTCCAGGTAGTCTTCCGCCGCGATGCGCGTCTGGGGTTCGCTATCCATATCGCCGCCTCATGTCTTCTCGATATTCCAATAGACCACGGTGTTTGCCTTCACCACGCCCCTGACGTTGTCGCGCCAGAGAAACGGCTGTTTGAACTGGCCAAGGGGCACGTACGGCAGAGACTGCCACAACTGCCGATGCATCGCTTCCAGCAGGTCCTTCTGCTTCGCCGCATCGGTTTCGCGGATGTACTGCATCCGCATATCCTCCTCCAACTGATCGCACGGCCATCCCGGGAAATTCTTGCCGTCGCACGTGGTGATGGTGGAGGGGCTGGTGAGCGGGCTCGCGAGCTGAGCGCCGTTGGCGCTGGTGTGGAAGAGATTCCAGCCACCTTGTGACGGAGGGGCCTTCTTGGCGCGCCGCGCCGCCACGCTGCCCCAGTCGGTCAGCTGCATGTCCACGTTCATGCCGATCTTCTTCAGCAGATCGGCGGTGACCAGGCTCATTCGCTGATACGGCAGCACGTCGGAGCCGCCGATCAGCACCACGGGTCTGCCGTCATAGCCGGACTCGCGCACCAGCGCCCGGGCCTTCTCCAGATCCGGCTTCCGGTATGCCTCCGATCCCGCCTCGGTTCCATTCCAGCTGCCGCAAACCCAGAACGCATAGCATTCGCGCCAGTAGTTCGGATCACCATAGGCGGCGGACATGTAGTCCTGCTGGCTGACCGCATGCGCCACCGCTTGCCGCGCCTTCAAGTTGTCAAATGGCGGGTGGAGCGAATTGAACCGCAGCACGGCGTAGGTCTCGATCGGCCAGACTTCGCCGATGACGATGTTTTTGTCGTTCGCGACTGTCGGCAGCAGATCGAGCGGTGGCGCGTCGAGAAAATCCACTTCGCCACGTCGCAATGCGGCGTAGGCAATCGCCGGGTCAGGCATGATCGTCCATTCGACGCGATCCACCAGCGCGCGCTTGCCGCCGGCGAATCCGCTTGCGTTTTCGGGACGCGGGACATAGTCGGTGAACTTGTCATAGACCAGTTTTGCGCCGGGACGGTACTCGTCCTCGACGAAGCGAAAGGGACCGGAGCCGATACGCGCTCTGATCGGTGTGAAGGGCTCGGTAAGTGCGTCCTTCTCACGCATGATGCCGCCCATGACGCCGTTGCTGCCGCACAGCAGGAACTCGACGTAGTTGAACGGCGCCTTCAATTGCAGTGTAAACCCGCGTTCGTCCTTGGTCTCGATAAATGCGACCAATCCGGCAAGAATTTGGTTCTGTGTATCGCGCACCAGCAACCGCCGTAGCGTGGCAACGACGTCGCGGGAGGTGACAGGTGTCAGATCATGGAATTTCAGGCCGGGGCGCAGTGTGAAGTTGTAGATCAGGCCATCATCCGACTTGCTCCATGTATCCACCATCTGTGGACGAGCGACCATGTCGGCGTCCCAGCTGAACAGCGTGTCGTAGATCAGCGCGGCGTGCTCCTGCGTGGCGTTCACGCCGGACTAGTGCGGATCGAACACCTGCGGTTCGGCCTGCGGCACCACGCGGAGCACGGTCGTGGCGGGCTGCGCCCGCGCGCCGCGGTTGAAGCCGGTGGTGACTGCAAGCGCGGCTCCGCCGATACCGAACCGACGCCGTCCGATCATGAATGCGACGCCTGCTGTATTGCCCGCCAGACACGTTCGGGCGTCGCCGGCATGTCGATATGGGTCACACCGAGCGGCGCCAACGCATCGAGCACGCCGGAGATGATCGCCTGCGGCGCCGCGATCGCGCCCGCCTGACCGGAGCCCTTGACACCGAGCGGATTGGCGTTGGTCGGCACGCCCGACAGCGTAATGTCGAGCGATGGCAGGTCAGAGGCCCGTGGCAGGGTGTAATCCATGAAGGAACCGCTCAGCATCTGACCGGATTGCCGATCGTACACGGTGTGCTCCAGCATTGCCTGGCCAATGCCCTGGACGACGCCACCCTGCACCTGTCCGATGGTCAGCATCGGATTGATCAGCGTGCCAAAATCGTCCACCGCGGTGTAGCGCTCAAGCGTGACGGCGCCGGTGTCCGGATCGATCTCCACTTCGGCGATGTGGCAGCCGTTGGGGAAGGTGATGACGTTCGAGCAGGTTCCAGACATAGGTGTCCAGGTCTGGGGCCATGCCGTCCGGCAGATTTGCGGGGTCGCGTGCGGCACGTGCGACCGCCAGCAGATCCATGGCGCGATCCGTCTCGCCGCGCACGGCAAAGCGACCCTCGGCAAATACGATCTGTTCGACCGACGCCTGCAACAATCGCGCGGCGATCGCGCGCCCCTTTGCCAGCATCGTGTCCACCGCCTTGCACAGGGCAGCGCCGCCCATGTGCATGGAACGCGCCCCGCCATGGCCGTTGCCTGCGCGCACCTTGCGGGTATCCGCCTGCACGTAGCGGAAGGCATCGATCGGCAGACCCAGCAGATCGGCGGCGATCTGCGCATACGCGGTCTCGTGACCCATGCCGTTGGACTGTGTGCCGACCAACAATGTCACCCGGCCATCGTCTTCGAAGCGGATTTCCGCACCTTCGTTCGGTGCGCCTCGTGCGGTCTCCATGAAACAGGTGATGCCGATGCCACGCAGCATGCCGCGCTGCTTCCCCATCTCCTGGCGCATGGCAAAATCAGCTTGGTCTGCCGTGATGACCGCATCGTCCATATTGGCGGCGAACCGGCCACAATCAATCACCGTACCAAGCGCCTTGCGGTAGGGGAATTCGGATACCAAATTCCGCCGGCGCAGATCGATCGCATCGAAACCAAAGCGTCGCGCTGCCTCATCGATCAAACGCTCGATCATGTAGTTTACTTCCGGCTTGCCGGCGCCACGATAAGCGTCGATCGGCACGGTGTTGGTGAACACACCGTGCACGTCCATGTAGATCGCGGGGATCACGTAGCCGCTGCCCATTGCATTGGCCGGCGCATTGGTCGAGCTGCCCGGACCGCCCGACGAGAGATACGCACCAAGGTTCGCCACCGTGGCAACGTCCAGGGCCAGGAAGCGGCCGTCCGCATCCAATGCCAATTGCGCGCGCGTCACGTTGTCGCGGCCCTGGGCGGTGGTGATGAAGTCTTCCGCCCGCTCGCTCATCCACTTGACCGGCCTGCCGAGCGCACGTGACGCCCAGAGCAGCATGACCCATTCGGGATAGAGCGCGTTCTTGACGCCGAAGCCGCCCCCGACATCAGGGCACGCGACATGCATCCGGTCCTGTGGCACGCGGAATACGCATTCGGCGAGCTGATTTTGCAGTGCATGCACGCCGGCGCCGGAAAACAGCAAGTGATGGCCGTCGGTATCATGGCTGCCGATCGCGCCGCGCGGCTCCAGTGCGGAAATCACGATGCGGTTGTTGATCAGCTCCAGTTCGGCGACATGGGCCGCAGCCGCGATCGCGGCGCGCACCGTCGGCTCGTCACCTTTCTGGAAGCGATACGACAGATTGCCCGGCGCCTGATCCCAAAGTTGCGCCGCGCCGGGCTCCAATGCCGCGACGGCATCAACCACCGACGGCAGTTCCCGCCAGTCCACGGCGACAAGTTCAGCGGCATCGCGCGCGGCGGTGCGCGTCTTCGCGACAACGAATGCAACCGGGTCGCCGACATGACGCGTGCGGTCAGCGGCAAGGGCGAAACGCGGCGGGATGATCATCGGCGCAACGCTTGCCACCGGCACCGTGCAGGGCAACGGACCGAGATCGATGAGGTCGGTCGCGGTGAAGATACCGAGCACGCCCGGCACGGCGCGCGCCGCGTCCGTGCTGATGCGCTCGATCTTGGCGTGAGCATGGGGCGAGCGGACCACATGCATCCAGGTCTGATCGGGATAGTCGATGTCTTCGATATACTGGCCGCGCCCGGTCAGAAAGCGCACATCCTCCAGGCGGCGCAGCGATTGGCCGCGAAATGCCACGCTACGCCGGTGCCGCGTGCGCGCCGCGCACGAGTTGGCCAGGCAAGGCCCCTGTCGGTTCGCCGTCGCGATATACCGGTACGCCCGATACGATCGTCGCCACGTAGCCGTCGGTGCGCTGTACCAGCCTACGTCCACCAGTTGGCAGGTCGTACGCGACCTCGGGAGGCCGCAGTTGCAACCGTCCATAATCGATAACGTTGATGTCAGCCTTATAACCGCGGGCAAGCACGCCACGATCGCGCAACCCGATGGCCTCGGCGGAATCGCTCGTCAGGCGCCTGATCGCCCAGGGTAGCGCGAATTTCGCCCCGCGCGTGCGATCGCGTGTCCAGTGCGTCAGCATGTAGCTTATCGCGCTCGAATTGCACAGCACGCCGACATGCGCGCCACCATCCCCGAGACCAACAATCGTCGCGTCGTGGCCAAGCATGTCGTGCACGGTGTCAAGATTGCCGTAGCTGTAATTTGACAGCGGCCGATACAGGATCGCCTTGCCGCCGTGCTCCAGCAGCAGATCGTAGGCAACGTCTTCCGGTGCACGCCCCTGGCGTGCCGCCATCGCAGCCACGCTCGCGTCCTGCGCCGGCTCGTAGTCAGGCGGATCGCCCAGCGGGAAGATCCGATCCCATTTGCCGACGCGTCGTCCCATGCCGGCGTTCTCATTCGTTTCCGCAATCAGGCGTGCGCGGAACTCAGGCTGGCGCAGCGCGACGAGGCGCTGTTCGAACGGCAGCGCGGCAATCGCCTGGTAGCTTGGGCGGCCGACGAACGGATTTTGCGAAATCTCAAAGCCCAACAGTATGCCGGTCGGCCGTGTCAGCACCTGACCGAGCATCGGCAAACCGGAGGAACTCGCTTCGGCGATCCAACCGGCAATTCGACGCCACTCTTCCGGTTTGTTGTCCCGTTGCAGCAGCGTGATCGCCATCGGCCGCCGCGAAATCGCAACCAGACGCCGCAGCATGGCGAACTCGTCCTCGACGTCGTCAAAGTCGGAGATCACCTGCATCCAACCCTCGCCGAGATCGCGCAGTGCGCCCGCAATGGCGGCCAGTTCCGCTTCCTCCGCGTTCAACGTCGGGATCGAACGGCCGTCCAGGGTCTTATGGTTCAGCGTGCGCGAGGTAGAGAAACCCAGAGCACCCGCCTTGATGCCTTCCGAGGCCAGGCGCGCCATCTCGACGCGGTCCTGCTCGGTTGCGGGCTCACGATCGGCGCCGCGCTCCCCCATGACGAACACGCGCAATGCTGCATGCGGCACCTGGGTCGCGATATCGATGTCGTAGGGACGCGTGTCAAGCGCATCGAGGAACTCTGGAAAGCTCTGCCAGTTCCAGGGCAGGCCCTCAGTCAGCACGACTTCGGGAATGTCTTCCACGCCCTCCATCAACTTCACCAGCATGTCCCGTTGTGACGGCATGCAGGGCGCGAACCCGACACCGCAATTGCCGAACAACGTGGTGGTGACGCCATTCCACGACGACGGCGTGATGCGACTACTCCAGGTCGCCTGCGCATCGTAATGGGTGTGCGGATCGACGAAGCCAGGTGTGACCAGCATTCCGCGTGCGTCGATCTCTTCCATGCCCCGTGCTGCAATCTTGCCAATCGCCGCGATCTTGCCATTGGTGATCGCAACATCAGCTTCGAATGGATCGCCGCCGGTGCCGTCGATCACCGTGCCGTTGCGGATAACCAGGTCAGTCATGACGTCACAACCCCAATTTGGCAGCAACGCCATAACCCTGCGCCAGATCCTGCAGCTTCTTCCAGGTGGCGTCCTCCACCGGAATGCCGTTCTTGCGGCGATCCTGCTCGCGACGGAACTCGATCTCGCCGGGATACAGCACTTCGGTGAAACCCTGTGCCGGTGGTGTTGCCTTCAGGTACTGTGCGAACTCCGTCACTTCCCGTTTGAAGGTGTCCAGATTGCGGAACGCGGCGACATTGAACACTGCGATGAAGCAACCGTCGTTGTGTCGCCCGGTCGGCTCCACGCCAAAGCCGAGGCCGGTCAGCAAGCCGGACAAGATCTCCACGATCGTCGCAAGGCCGTAGCCCTTGTAGCCCTCGGCGCCGCCGACCGGCAGTAGCGCGCCACCCTGCCGCAACACGCGCGGATCGGTGGAGGGCTTGCCGTCAGCGTCGATCAGCCAGCCTGCCGGTACCTGCTCGCCGCGCGCCGTCGCCACATTGATCTTCCCCGCGGCAGCGGCAGAGGTCGCCATGTCGAAGAACAGCGGACCCTCCAGGTTCGAGGGGATGGCGAAACAAATCGGATTGGTGCCAAGCCGCGCCTTCGCACCGCCAAATGGCGCAACGGCCTTTGCGCTGCGGCCGGAATTTGCGGTGATCATCGCGATCAACCCCTCGCGTGCCGCCATTAGCGGATATGACGCAAGCCGCCCGACATGGCTCTGGCGATACACGGTCGCGGCGGCGACGTTCTGCCTCTTGGCCTTGTCGATGGTGTAGCGCATCGCGCGGTCGGTCACGACGTAGCCAAATCCCCAGTTGCCGTCTATCACCGTTGTGGTCGGCGTTTCCTCGGTAATGTTCCACGGCGCGCCCGGCACGATGTGCCCGACCTTGATGCGCTCGATATAGGTCGGAATCAGGATGATGCCGTGTGAATCATGGCCGACCAGATTTGCGCCGATATTGTAGCGCGCGATCGTCGCGGCTTCCTCGGCGGATGCGCCGGCGGCTTGCAGCAGCGTGTTGGCAATCTCGATCAGGCGATCGGCTGGAACGTTCGGCATGGTGTCCTCCCTGCCCGGTTGTCGTGAGCAAGGCGGCGAAGCCGGGCACTGTCAACCCCGGCGGGAATGGCGTAGCCTGACACCCATTGATGATGGGAGGAGCGGACCATGGCAAGCCAAGCAAACGTCTATGCCAGCGTGGCCGGGACTGTCGGCCGAAGCGACAAGGACAAGGGAGCCGTCGGGGTATTTCGCCGTCCGGCGGAGACCGGCGTGTGGGAGCATGTGCTCAGCGAGTTCGACAGCAACACGGTTTACGTGCACCCGACCGATCCAAATATCGTGTTCGCCGGAACGCATGACGGTGTGTATCGTAGCACTGATCGCGGCAAGACCTTCAAGCGCGCCAACTTCCCTGACAAGGGCATGCAGATCTGGTCGTTCATGGTCGATGCCGGCAATCCAAAGCTGGTGTACGCAGGTGGCTCGCCGGTCGCGGTGTATCGCAGCGAGGACAGCGGGGAGACATGGCGGAAGCTGCCCGACCCCAACATGCCGACGCGGTGTGTTATGCCGTTCGCCTGCCGCGTGATGCGCATGGCGCAGCACCCCAGCAAGCCTGGCACGATCTTCGCCGCACTCGAGGTCGGCGGCGTGATGCGCACCACCGATGGTGGGGAGAGCTGGAAGGATTGCAGCGACGCCCTGGTTCGTCTGGCACAGCAGCCGCATTTGAAAAGCAAGATCGTCAGCGACACCTCGGACGAAGGCATGCTGGATGGCCACGCGATCGCCATCAGCGCTGGCGATCCGGATGCGGTGATCGTTGCAGTGCGCATGGGCCTGTTCCGCACCGCCGATGGTGGAGAAAGCTGGCAGGACATGGAGGTTGGTCGCTTCTCGCCGACGACCTATGGACGCGACATCAAGGCGTCGCCAACGGATCCCAACACGCTTTACTCGGCTTTGAGTGTCGCGGCGGCGAGCAAGGACGGTGCGGTGTATCGCAGCCAGGACAAGGGAAACACCTGGCAGCGCTTCGACAAGGTGCAGGTGCACGGCACGATCATGTCGGTGGCGCCGCATCAAACCGATCCGAAACAGGTGTATTTGGGTGCGCGTTACGATGGCGAGGTGTTCGGCACGCTGGATGGCGGCGCGACCTGGCAGTCGATGAACCTGCCGCAGGGGGTGAAGGACATCTACTCACTGGCTTGCGGGTAGCGCTCGTTCGGCCGCCCCCAGGCCGGGCCTGAACCTGGTCCGGGGGTCACCCGCGGGCAGCACCTTGGTCGGCAACCCTTCGCGGTGCAACATCGCACCGTACCAGGGGGAGACCGCGAAGTGAAATTGCAAAATCAGGTGGCGCTGGTCACCGGCGGGTCGCGTGGCATCGGACGGGCAACGGCGCTCGCATTCGCAGCCGAAGGGGCCGATATCGCGTTCTGCCATCTGGACGATGGTGCAAAGGCCGAGGAGACGGCGAACGAAATACGCGCGCTTGGGCGCCGTGCGCTGCACCGTTCGGTCGATGTCGTGGACATCGCCGCGACCCGGGCATTCGCCCAGGAAGCCGCCGCCGCGCTCGGACCGATCGACATCCTGTTCAACAATGCCGGGATGAACATTCGTAAGAAGTTCGAGGATTACACCGAGTTGGACTACGACCGCATCATGGATGTGCACATGAAGGGCATGTTCTTCATGGCGCAGTCGGTGTTTCCAGCGATGGTTGCACGTGGGCGCGGTTGCATCATCAATGTTGCGTCGCAGCGTGGATTCAAGGGTGCCGTGAACTCGGCGCCCTATTCGGCGGCGAAGGCGGCAATCATCGGGTTCACGCGGGCGCTTTGCTGGGAAGCGGCGCCGAAAGGGATCCGGGTGAACGCCATCGCCCCGGGGCCGATTGATACCGACCTGACGGCGTCGATGACCGAGGCGGACCGCGCGGCGTTCAAGGCGGCCCTGCCGGTGGGGCGATTCGGCCGCCCGGAGGAGATCGCCGCAACTGCACTGCTGCTGGCCGGGCCGAACGGCGGCTTCTATGTCGGCGCATGCCTGTCGCCGAACGGCGGTGACGTGATGCACTGAGATCGATGAAGGCCAATATCGGCCTGCCGCCAGGCCAGGTTCGCGTTCCTATCGTGAAATCGCCTCCAGCCGCAGTCTTGCCGTGCGCGGGCCCATCAGCGCGATCACCGCGATCGCGACCGCCATCGCGCTGGCGATGAACGCGAATACGCCGACCGTGCCATAATGACGCAGAAAGAAAGCGATCATGA
Organism: uncultured Alphaproteobacteria bacterium; assembly: GCA_963812475.1. GTDB lineage: Bacteria > Pseudomonadota > Alphaproteobacteria > Acetobacterales > Acetobacteraceae > JAMXLO01. The sequence continues at coordinate 43,569 of CAWEVI010000045.1, read as the reverse complement.
AGCCCACAAAAATCGCGCTGAAGCGGCTCCACGAATAGACGAAACCCACCGCCCGCGCCCGGATGCGCGTGGGGAAGATCTCCGCCTGATATGCGTGGAACGAGAACGACAGGCAGGTGTTGCTGACCTGGATCAGGATACCAAGCACGATGATGCCCGCTCCCGTGGTCTGCTGTGAAAACAACAGGCCGAATACGCCGATGCCCAGAGCCGATGTCGTCACCAGCCATTTCCGGTCGACGCCATCGGCGATCCTGGTCGCCAGCAGCGGCCCGATGGGTGCGGCCAGCGCCACCACGAACGTATAGCCAAGCGACCGCGTGACCGTGATCCCTTGCGAGATCAGCAGTGTCGGCACCCAGCTCGCGAACCCGTAATAGCCGATGGTCTGCACAAGATTGAACACGATCATCATGATCGTTCGGCTTCGATAGGGCGGATGCCATATCTCGCGGAACGAACCGCGTTTCTCCTCCACCTCGCCTGACAGCATGTCAGGCGGCGGCAGGGGTCGCCCGGTCTCGGCCTGCACACGCGCCTCCATCATCGCGGTAATGCGTTCGGCCTCCTCCGCACGGCCATGCTGCGCGAGCCAGCGCGGCGATTCCGGCAGCCCTAGGCGCACCCACCACACCAGCACCGCGCCAACGCCGCCGATGATTGCGACGACACGCCATCCGTCATGGCCGGCCACCGTGATCGGTACGAGCATCCATGCCAGGAAGGCGACGACCGGATACGACGTGAAATGGATGAACTGGCTGAACGCGAAGGCCGCACCGCGCCGTTCCTTCGACACCAGCTCCGACAGATAGGTATCGATGGTGACGAACTCCACGCCGATGCCCAACCCGGCGATCAACCGCCAGAAATTCAGCCACAGCGGTGTTGACTGGCAGGCCATGATGATTGTGGCGATCGAGTACCACAGCAGGGCGAAGGTGAAGACGGTGCGGCGGCCGTACAGATCGGACAGCCAGCTGAACACCAGCGTGCCGATGAACATGCCGATGAAGGTCGAGGCGACCAGACTGGCATAACCATTGATATCGAAGAACCCAGCGGTCGTCGGCGTCAGGATGCCGGCCTTGAAAAGTCCGGGAGCGATATATGCGGTCAGCGCGTTGTCGTAGACCTCGAAGAACGCCCCCATCGACAGCAGGATCACCAGCCGCCGCGTATAGCGGGTTGCGGGCAGGCGATCGATCCGGGCAGCAATCGTCGTGCTTGGGCTGGCGTCCACTTCGCTTCCTCCGCGTGTCGGGAAGGTTGGACCATTGCAGCCGAGGTCGCCGGGTTCAAGCTTGTGTCGGCAGACCTGATGCGCAACAGCATCAGCGTCAGGCGCGGCCTACTCCACCCCCGAGCCCGCCGGTCCACGCGCCGGCGGAGGATGTAAAAACGTGAGCGAGACGAACGCTCCGATCCAGGATCCAAGCGCTGCAAATACCACGTAGGCCCAGTTGTCCGTGTAACTGATGACCGCATACGAGGAGAGCAAATACCAGAGGCTGCTCCAGTTGGCCGCCGAGACGCGTCTGCGGGCGATGACCGCGGCTGTGAACCGGACATAGATGGCGTCAGTGGCGGCAGTGGCCGCAACGACCGCGGCCGCGGTCATGGGTTCGATGGCGGGGAGGTGCATGGGGTGCGGATTCCAGAAATGGGCTGAGCAATGCGTCCGGTTCGTGCTGTCGGCTGGCTTTTCGGTCCGGTGATGCGTTGCCGCACATCCAGGGACTTCGGTATAACCTCGGCCAGGAGTACCGGGGCCCGCCATGTCGGAGGAAAGCACGCGAAGACTTGCCGCCATCATGATGGGTGATATTGCCGGCTATTCGCGTTTGATGGGAGCTGACGAAAGAGGGACGCACTCGCGGGTGCAACGACTGCTCCGCGAGCTGATCGACCCGACGATCGTCGAGCACCGCGGGCGGCTGGTGCGGAGTTGCGGCGACGGCTTTCTGGCCATGTTCGACAGCCCGGTTGAAGCGGTGCGCTGTGCGATCGTGATCCAGCAGAGCATGGTCGGCCGAAATCTCGAGCTGCCCGACGGGCAGTGGATCCGCTTTCGGATCGGCGTCAATCTCGGTGACGTGATCGTTGAGCCCGACGACATCTACGGGGAGGGCGTCAACGTCGCGGCCCGGCTCGAGCAGCTTGCCGAGCCAGGCAATATCTACATCTCGGGCGGGGTTTATGAGCAGATCCGATACAAGCTGGTCTGCGGCTATCAGTCGCTTGGCGACCGCAAGGTCAAGAACATCCTTGATCCGGTTCCGATCTACCGCGTGCTGCCGGATCCGGCTGCGCTCGCCAAGGCCGCGCGCGGTGGCAGGGTAAGGCTCGGGCTGCTCGGCGCAGGCACGATCATCGCGGTCGGCATTGGCGCCGGCGGATGGTATCTCTGGGAACACCTGACCGTGCAGTCCGGGCGGCTGGTTGCTGCTGGTGCGCAGGCGCCCGCGCCGCCCTATCACGCCGCCACTCCGGTCGTTGCACCTGACCAGCACGACGCGCCGCCGCCGCCAGCGATTTCGGGGCCTGACCCGCCGACTGCGGCCGCTCCGCCGGGCCCGGCCTCCGCCAATATCGTACCGGTCCCACCCGTTCCGGTTCCCGCCCACACCGAGCAAACGCAGACTGCCGCCGTTTCGCCGCGGCTGGAGACCGCGCAATCCGACGCACCGCACGCGATTGCCGAGCCCGAAATGGTCTCTATTGCCGGTGGTACATTGCGGATGGGCAGCAATGAGGATCCTTCGGAACAGCCGGTCCACGCCGTGACAGTCGGCTCTTTCCTGATGGCCAAATATCTTGTCACGGTCCGGCAGTGGCGCGAATGCGTAAGGGCGAAGGCCTGTGGCTACGTCCCGACCGGTGACGATGATGCGCCGGTGAACAACGTGAGCTGGGCCGATGCCCAGCAATTCGTTGCCTGGCTCTCACAGGCTACGCAGCAGCACTACCGGCTGCCGAGCGAGGGCGAATGGGAGTACGCGGCGCGCGCGGGTACGAACACGCGCTACTGGTGGGGCAATGCGATGAAGCCGGGCCTGGCCGACTGCAAGGGATGCGGTGGGCCGAGCGAGGCAGTGCAGCCCGCGAAGGTCGGCGCCTTGCCCGCCAATCCGTTCGGCCTGCATGACATCGGCGGCGGCCTCGCCGAGTGGGTCGACGATTGCTGGCACAAGGACTACCACGGCGCGCCCGCCGACGGTTCCGCCTGGCTCGGCCCGGACTGCCGGGAGCGTGTGCTGCGTGGCGGATCGTGGCGCAACGACCCGAGCTATGTTCGCTCGGCGAGCCGGGACCATTACGATGCGTCCGTGCGTTATCCGACCCACGGGATCCGACTGGCACGCTCGCCATGATCAAGAAGGAGCTAAGATGCTGACACGGCGCCTGGTGCTGTCATCGCTTCTGCAATTTTCAACCGCAGGGGCTTTCGCGGGTACGACGCCTGCACCGAAGGACGCGTATCTCTACATCATCTGGCCGACCGACAACGAGCGGATCAAGGGACCGTTCTGGTGCCGCTTCGGGCTGCGCAACATGGGCGTGACGCATGCCGGCGACGCAACGCCAAACACCGGACACCATCATCTGCTGATCGACGTGGACGAACCGCTTGAACCGAACGAACCCATTCCCTCCGACAAGAAGCACATGCATTTCGGCGGGGGTCAGACCGAAGTGCGCCTGGATCTCCCGCCCGGCCCGCATACCCTTCAGCTGGTGCTGGGCGATGCAGGCCACATCCCGTTCGACCCTCCCGTGATTTCGCGGAAGATCCGTATCATCGTCACCTGACAGTTTACGGCGAACCTTTGCGTCAGCCGCCGCACGTGTGGGTCGCGATACGACGGCGGATCGACCGGCATCCGTTACGTTCACGCAAAAATGATTACCATGGCGTTTCAGTGCGGTGGTATAACGGCACGTTACCGAAACTTACGGCGCGCATCTTCCCCTTTAGATGCGCGTCGTTTTTTATGCCGGCTGGGCTTGACGGTCCTGCCATGCGCAAGTTCAGCTTGCGCGCACGGTGCGAAGGCCATCACCGACATCTGTACGGATGATAATAGCACCAACGGTCATGCTCGGGACCTGGCCCGGGCTCCACGACGACACAGGCTGTTGTACCGCACGCGATCGCCAGCAATGCAAGCAACGCGCAAAGCCGAGGGCGGTTGGCGCCCTTGACGGGCATTGGCTGAGTTCCTGGCCAACGATCACGGAATTCCCGCCGGCTGTGGGGTTTGGTCTGCTTATCCATGCGTCCCATATGGCGACGCATCGGACACACGCGCAACACGGGTCCGTAGGGCCGCTCAACGCCCGCATTCTGCACTGATTGCCGATCGGTAACCGGGAAACCCCTGTCCATCGGTCGCTGGCTGCTCTAATCCGGCCGTTATGGCCAAGGCGGAGCAGGATTCCGGGAAGACGGCGGCAAAGGCGTGGCTGCGGCGCGAACTGCGCCAAGGAAAGCGCACGGCGCGGCCGGTTACACTGTTTGGGTTGGCTGGCACGGCGCTGGCGATCGGACAGGCATATTGCGCCGCGCTGTTGCTTGTTGCCGCATTGGGGGGCGCCGCCGTGGATCGGGTGCCGGCGCTGGCGGCGTTCGCGGTGATGGCGCTGCTTAGGGCAGCACTGTCCGTCGCCGCCGACCGTGCTGCCTTCGACGCCGGCGCTGCTGCGCGGCGTCGGCTGCGCAGCGATGCGCTGTCCCGCCTGCTGCATGCCGGCCCGGCACTGCTCCGCGCGCAACACTCGGGTGAACTTACCTCGGTCGTGGTTGACCGGATCGAGGCACTGGATGGGCTGTTCGCCCGATGGTTGCCGGCTTCGACGTTAGCTGTTGCCGGCCCGGCCGTTGTGGCGCTTGCCACTCTGCTGGCCGACAGGCTGGCCGGACTGGTGCTGATCCTGTGTGGGTTGCTGGTCCCGGTCGCGATGGCGGCTGCCGGTATTGGCGCCGCGGCAGCTTCGCGCAGTCAATTCCTGGCACTCGCCCGATTGCAGGCGCGCTTCCTGGACCGCGTGCGCGGGATTGCAACCATCGTGCTGTACGGCCAGACCGAGGCCGAGGCGCGCTCGCTGGCCGCGGCAGCCAACGAATTGCGGCGGCGCACCATGCGCATCCTGCGCGTCGCCTTTCTGTCCTCGGCGGCCCTCGATCTGGCGGCGGCACTGGCCTTCGTCGTCCTGGCGCTGCGCTACGGTATGGCGTTGCTGGCCGGCCGCCTGGCGCATCCCGAAACGGCTTTGTTCGTCCTGTTGCTGGTCCCCGAGTTTTTTGCCCCGCTGCGCGGGTTTGCCGCGGCGTATCAGGATCGACTGCATGCCACCGGCGCTGCCGAGGCCTTGGTCGCGCTGCCGCCGTTGCCGGCGCCGCAGCCGCTCCGTGACGTGCGCACCGTGGCCGCGCGCGGGGTGACCGTGGCATTCGAGGACGTCCACCTCACGTGGGACCACACGCGCGGCCCGGCGCTGAACGGGCTTTCATTCCGGGTGCCGGCCGGCGAGACTTCTGGTGCTTGCGGGTCCGTCGGGCGCCGGTAAGTCAACTGTCATCGAGATCCTGCTCGGGTTCATCGGTCCGGACCAAGGTCGCGTGACGATCAATGGCGCTGACATTGCCGAACTGGTTCCACAGGCGCTGGCACGGCTTACCGCCTGGATCGGCCAGCGCCCGGTGCTGTTCTCGGGCACGATTCGCGACAACATCCGCTTCGCCAGACCGGAAGCCACCGAAGCCGAGGTGGATGCGGCGGCGCGGAGTGCCAAGGTAAGCGAATTCTCCGCCGCTTTGTCGGATGGCCTGGACACCAGGGTCGGCGAGGGCGGCTACGGCCTCTCCGGCGGTCAGGCGCAGCGCGTGGCCATCGCCCGCGCCTTCCTGAAGGATGCGCCGCTGTTGCTGCTCGACGAACCGACAGCGCATCTCGATCCGGCGACCGAGGCGGAGGTGCTGGACAGCCTGCGCCGCCTCGCCCTCGGGCGAACCGTGATCCTCGCCAGTCATTCTTCGGCGGCGCACGGATTTGCCGGCCGGCGGCTCGACATCCGCGACGGCCGGGCCATGTCGGCGCTGGGTGCCGCGTGAGCGGCGTGGTTCGCATCCTCGGCTTGTGGCGCGGGCGCGTGGCGTGGCTTGCGGCCGGCGTCGTCGTGTCGCTTGGCGCGCTCGCCGCCGGTGTGGCGATGATGGCGCTCGGTGGGGCAATGGTGGCTTCGGCACTCGCCGTCGGCGTGTTGGCGGCACCGTTGGCATTGCGCGGACTCGGCGTCGCGCGGGTCGTCCTGCGCTATGCGGAACGGCTGGTGACGCACGCCGCCACGTTCCGGGCGTTGGCCGACCTGCGCGTCTGGTTTTTCTGCAACCTCGCACGCAGCTCCGCCGGAGGCCTCGGGTTCCGCCAGTCGGGCGACGTTCTGGCGCGCCTGGTCGGGGACATCGAGGCTCTTGACGGGCTTTACCTCCGAATCCTGGTTCCCGCCGCCGGGGCCGTTCTTCTGTTGCCCGTCCTTGTTGTCGTCATCGGCATGCGCAGCCCACTGCTGGCCGGGGCGATCGGCGTCCTGTTTGCCATCGCAGCATTTGCCCTGCCGTGGCTGGGCGCGCGCATGGCGGGGCGTGCGGGCCTGGTGCTGGCCGACACCACCGCCGCGCTCCGGATCGCCGCGCTGGATGCGCTGACCGGGCTTCGCGAGGTGCGCGCGTTCGGTGCCGAAGGTCGCATGCTGGCGTCGGTGCAGGCGCGCGAGGCGGCCATGCTGTCCACCCAGCATGAGCTTGCGGGTCGCACCGCGCTGGCCAACGCCGGGGCCTTCCTGTGCGGCCAGATGGCGATCCTCACCATCCTGATCGCGGCTGGTATCGACCCGGTCGCCGCGGTGGCTGGGGCGTTTCTTGTGGTGGCAGCGTTCGAGGCGGTAGCCGGGCTGCCGCGTGCCGGGGTTCTCGCCGGCCACGCCGCCGCTGCCGCGCATCGCGTGCTGGAGGCCGCCGAAGCGCCCGCGCCCGTGCCGGATCCGCTACAGGCTGGCACGGCCCCTGCCGGTTTCGCGCTCCGCTTCGAAGGCGTGCATTTTAGCTGGCAGTCCGACCGGCCGCCGGTTTTCGACGGGCTCACGCTCGACATCCCGCAAGGCGCCCGCGTCGCGCTGCTGGGGCCGTCAGGCGCCGGCAAGTCGACGCTCGCGGCGTTGACGCTGAAGGTAGCCGCGCCGCAGGAAGGCCGAATCCTGCTGGGCGGCGTCGATATTTCCTCCCTTGCCGCCGCGGATGTGCGTTCGCGGATCGGCTGGCTCGCGCAGGCGACCCACCTGTTCGACGACACGATCCGCGCCAACCTCCGGCTGGCCCGGCCGGAGGCGGACGATGCGGCGCTCTGGGCCGCGCTCGATGCCGCCAGGATCGGCGAGATGGTCCGCGCGCTGCCCGATGGTCTCGATACCTGGGTTGGCGAGGGCGGTGCACGCTTCTCCGGTGGTCAGGGTCGGCGGCTGGCACTCGCGCGCGCGCTGCTGTCGCCGGCGCCGATTTTGATTCTGGATGAGCCCTGTGCCGGGCTGGATGGGGAAACCGAACGCGCCTTCCTGGCCACACTGAACCAGGTTGCGGAGGGCCGCAGCGTCATCCTGATCACGCATCGGCTGACCGGCGTGGAGCGGCTGGATCGCATCTGGCGGCTGTCCGCGGGCAAGGCGATCGCCGCGGCGGCGTAGCGACGCTACTTCAGAACGGCGAGACCCGCCAAGCCGCATGCATACGCAGTCAGCAAGACCGCGAGGATGCCCCACATATATGTCTTGCCGGGCTTATCGGCGAAGCCGGCCACCATCTCGGTGCGCAATTCGGCAACCTCGGCCCTGGTCGCCAGATGCGGCAATGTCGCTGCCAGCATGGCCTCAATTCTGACGATCGCCAGTTCGACCCGGGCAGTTCTCGCGTCCAGTGAGGTGATCGCGGACTTCACGTCGCCCATGTGTTCCTCGAGCCGGGAAACGCGCGCTTCCATTCGCGGATCGTAGGGTTCGCCGTCTTGCGGCGCAACAGATGTGTCTGCCATGGCGGACGTTATTGCGTCGTCGCGGTTGACGCCGGATTAACCGCCCGGCAGGAAGCTGGCTAACTCCGCGCGAGAAGGGAATCGGCCATGCGCCGCCTCGGCATCCTGTTCCTGCTTTTGAGTGTCGCCACCGGCAGCGTCCGCGCCGCCGATGTACCGTCGCAGAAATTCGTCGTGTTCTTCCAGGAGTGGTCGGCTGCGCTGGACAACTCGGCTCAGACGGTGATCGGCCAGGCTGCCGAATGGGTAAAGTCGCATCCGGGCAATGTCGCCCATGTCAACGGCTTTGCCGACCCGACCGGCAGTAAAAAGGCCAATGCATTGCTGTCCGATTTGCGGGCGCAGATGGTGGTCGATCAGTTGCAGACCGACGGCGTCGATTCGAATCGCATCCGACAGCGCGGCCACGGCTCGGTGCAGTTCGCTCTGTCGTCGCAGGAGAGCCGCCGGGTGGAGATCAGCATCAGCCGGCGCTGAGCCATGCTGCAATCGCTGCTCGCCGAGGAGCCCGCGTCGGTGCTGCGCCGCGTGTTCGGCTTTCCCGGGTTTCGCGGTCAGCAGGAACAGGCGGTCAACCACATCATCGCCGGTGGCGACGCATTGGTGCTGATGCCGACCGGCGGCGGCAAGAGCATCTGCTTCCAGGTCCCCGCGCTGTGCCGTCACGGCACAGCCGTGGTCGTCTCGCCGCTGATTGCGCTGATGGACGACCAGGTTGCGGCGCTACGGCAGCTTGGCGTTGCGGCCGGCGCGTTGCACTCCGACCTCGATCCCGCCGAGGCGCGCAGCGTCGCGCGCGATCTGATCGAGCAGCAGCTTGATCTGCTGTATGTCTCGCCCGAGCGGCTGCTGGGCAACGGCACAATGGAGCGGCTGTCTCGCCTGCCGCTCGCCTTGTTCGCGATCGACGAGGCACATTGCGTGTCGCAATGGGGCCACGAGTTCCGCCCTGAATATCGCGAGCTGGCATGTCTGGCGGACCGCTTCCCCGGCGTGCCGCGCGTGGCGCTGACCGCCACCGCCGATCCGCGAACGCGCGCCGACATTCTGCATGCGTTGCGCATGGATGCGGCCGAAGTATTCGTCGCGAGCTTCCATCGGCCCAACCTGCACCTAGCCGCCGCACCAAAGGTAGGCGAGACCGCGCAACTGCTCGACATGCTGGCACGCCATGCGGGCGAGTGCGGCATCGTTTATTGCGGCAGCCGCGCCAAGACCGAACGCATCACGCAGAAGCTGCAGGACAGGTCGATCCCGGCGGTCTCATTCCACGCCGGCCTGGAGCCCGAACAGAAGCGCGAGGCGTTGGCACGATTCCGCTCGGGTGAAGCGGTTGTTGTGGTGGCGACGATCGCATTTGGTATGGGCATCGATCGACCGGATGTGCGGTTCGTCGTGCACCTGGACATGCCGGACAGCCCGGAGGCATGGTACCAGCAGATCGGCCGAGCCGGTCGCGACGGCGATCCCGCGGACACACTGTTGCTGTATGGCGGGCAAGACGTCGCGCAGGCGCGCCACTGGTTGGCGCAGTCTGCTGCGCCCGAGGCGCAGAGGCGGGTGATGCGCACCAAGCTCGAGGAGATGGTCGCGCTTACCGAGGCGGTGACCTGCCGCACCCGTTCGCTGCTGGCGTGCTTCGGCGAGGCGCTGTCCGAGCCATGCGGCCATTGCGACAACTGCGCCGCGCCGCCGCAGACGATCGATGCGACGGTGGAGGCGCAGAAGGTCCTGTCCGCCGTCTATCGCACCGGCCAGGTGTTCGGCGCGATCCATATCATTGCGGTACTGCGCGGCGAACGGACTGACGGCGTTCTGCGGCACGGCCACGACCGGCTGCCCACGTTCGGTGTCGGCGCCGAGCATGCGGCGCCGTTCTGGCGAGGATTGATCCGCCAGTTGATTGCGCTCGGCGCGCTCGATGTGGATACGCAGGGGCATGGCGGGCTGTTTCTGGCCCAGGAGAAGGCGCGGCCGATCCTCCGCGGCGAGGCCAAGGTGACGTTGCGCCACGAGGGCAGGCGCCGCGCCGAAACGTTGCGTCCAGACCGCCACATCGCGCCGCTGCCGGCGAGCGGGCCGCAGGGGGAGACCCTGTTCGATGCGCTGCGTGCCTGGCGGGCGGCCGAAGCGAAGGCGCAACATATTCCGCCCTACGTGATCTTTCACGATACGGTGCTGCGCGACATCGCAGCGGTGCATCCGGCTGGCATGGAGGAGCTGGCGCAGATCAAGGGCGTCGGCGCATCCAAACTGCAACGGTATGGCACGGCGGTACTCGGCATTCTTGGGGAGCAACCGTAGGGCACAACCGTAGGGTCGAGGGCCCTTGCCTGACACCGATGCAATAGGCAACCCTGTGTGGCAAGGACTCTGCAAGGGAGCCCACGGGAGGCAATAGCATGTCGAGCAGCACGGCCAAACCGGCCTGGGAGGCAACGGCTCTCACCGACAAGGAGCATCAGGCTCAGCTCCGACGCGCGGTGGTAGCCGCCACCGTGGGCACCACGATCGAGTGGTATGACTTCTTCCTTTATAGCACAGTCACCGGCCTTGTCTTTGCGAAGCTGTACTTTCCACGCTCCGATCCGCTGGTTGGAACGTTGGAGGCCTTTGCGATCTATGCGGTCGGTTTCATCGCCAGGCCAATCGGCGCAGCCATCTTCGGCCACTGGGGTGATCGCCTCGGACGCAAGTCGGCGCTGATCGCCACATTGATGCTGATGGGCGTTGCCACCTTCCTGGTGGGCTTGGTGCCGACCTACGAAACCATCGGGATCTGGGGCGCGGTCCTGCTGACCGTGCTGCGCTTCATCCAGGGCATCGGTGTCGGCGGCGAGTGGGGCGGTTCGGTGCTGCTTTCGATGGAATGGGCGCGCACCAGCAAACATCGAGGATTTGTCGCATCCTGGCCGCAATTCGGTGTGCCATCGGGGCTGTTCCTCGCGAACCTTGCAGTGCTCGTGTTCAGCGCGATGTCCGGCGATGCCTTCATCACCTGGGGCTGGCGGATACCGTTTCTTATCAGCATCGTACTGGTCGGCATCGGCCTCTGGATCCGTCTGGGCATTCTGGAGACGCCGATGTTCCGCCGACTGATCGCGGAGGACCGGATCGAGCGTGCCCCGGTCGCGGAGGTGTTTCGTCTGCATGCACGGGAAGTGTTCCTCAGCGCATTCGCGCGCATGGCGGAACAGGCGCCATTCTACATCTTCACCGCGTTCGTGTTCGCCTACGGTGTCGGCACGCTGAAGGTGTCACGTGACTTGCTGCTGGCCGCAGTGCTGGTGGCGTCGTTGGTGTCATTCGTTTCCATACCGCTTGCCGGCCATATGTCCGACAGGTTCGGCCGAAAGCGGGTGTATATCATCGGTGCCGTGCTCACCGGGCTGTTCGGCTGGGTATACTTCGCTCTGCTCGACACGCTGATGCCGTTCTGGATCTTCATCGCGATCATTCTTTCGCTGATCCCGCACGACATCATGTACGGACCGCAGGCGGCGCTGATCGCCGAAAGCTTCACCGGACGGGTGCGCTATTCGGGCGCCTCGATCGGCTATCAACTTGCTTCGATCATCGCGGGCGGACCGGCGCCGTTGATCGCGGCGGCGCTATTCGCCAAATATCAATCCTGGGTTGCCATTTCGGTTTACATCACGATCTGCGCGGTAATCAGCGTGGTGTCGGCGGCGATGCTGAAAGACTACACCGGCAAGGATATTTCGGCGGAATATGCGTTCGGCGAGGAGTGAGCGTCGTGGACTTGACCCCTCCCCCCCAACCCCCTCCCCCTAACCCCCTCCCGCAAGGGGAGGGAGAATAAGTAAGTACGTGGACAGCGGGGTCATGCCGCGCGCGGCAGTGGGCCGATGTAGTCCGACTGTGGCCGGATCAGTCGCCCTTCCGCCTGCTGCTCCAGCGCGTGCGCGATCCACCCGACCACGCGTGCGACAGCGAAGACGCCGGTGAATGCGTCGCGCGGAATGCCGAGAGCCTCCAGCAGAAGCGCGGTGTAGAACTCGAGATTGGTCTGCAGCGAACGGTTCGGCTTGCGCGTTGCCAGCACGGCTAGCGCTGCCTGCTCCACCGCTTCCGCATAGCGCAGCCGGCCGACATCGTGATTCAACCGCGACACCACCGCCTTCACCACATCGCTGCGCGGGTCCTGCACGCGATACACGCGATGGCCGAAGCCCATCAGCCTGTCACCGCGCATCACCGCCGCATCCAGCCAGGCCTCGGCATTTTCCGCCGGCCCTATCGCATCGAGCATGTCGAGCACTGGCCCCGGCGCGCCACCGTGCAGCGGACCCTTCAGCGCGCACAGCGCCGCGGTCACCGCATCGGTCAGGCTGGCCCTGGTGGAAGCCGCCACGCGTGCGGTGAACGTCGATGCGTTCAGCCCGTGATCGGCGGCCGTGACCAGGTAGGTGTCGAGTGCGGCGGACTCGTCCGCAGTGCGCGCGGTGCCCCGCAGCATTCGCAGAAAATCCGCCGCGTGACCGGTGTGCGGGTCGGGTGCGACAGGCGTCTTTCCGGCACGGATGCGGATCACCGCCGCCAACCCGACCGCAACCGTCGCGGTCAATAACAACGGCGCGCCATCCGCGTCGTCCGGCACGCTTGCCAGCAACAGGCGGAGCCCCGCCAGGGGCGGCAGACGGGCCGCAATCGGCAGCGTGTCGCGCATGCTGCTGAAGGCACGTTCGCGTGCCTGCCCCAGGTCACGGCGCAGAGCTTCTTCGGAGAGCGGACGATCCACGAAATCCTGCCAAAGCACACCGGTCAGCCACTCGAAGCTGCGGCGACCGGCGATATCCCGCAGATGGTGGCCGCGCAGGATCAGCACCCCGGCTTCGCCGTCGACCTTGCTCAGCACCGTCTCCGCCGCGACCACGTTCTCCAGGCCATCGGCCACCTTGCTTGTCTCGCCACGCGGCATCTTTGTTCTCCTTTGCCGATTGACGACGCAATGGCATACAGGTACGGCAGTTGTCGTCAATCTTGATCAAGTGAATCAACATGTCGGCGGATGACGCGCTTCCACCCACCCGCTGGCTGACTGCCGAAGAGGCCACAACACGGCTCGGCGTCTCCCGCCAGACGCTCTACGCCTATGTCAGCCGGAGCCGGATCGGGGCGGTCGCCGCGCCGGAGGATCCCAGGCGCAGCCTTTACGATGCCGCCGATGTGCGCCGGCTGGCCGAACGCAACCGGAGCGGACGGAGCCGACGCGCTGTCGCCGCCTCGACGATCAGCTGGGGCGAGCCGATCCTCGCCTCCGCGATCACCCGCATCGAGGGCGGCCGTCTCGAGTATCGCGGCCAGGACGCGATTGCCCTGGCCGCCACAGCCACGCTGGAGCAGGTCGCCGCGTTACTCTGGCAGGTGGACGCGCTACCACAACTGCGATCCCGCGCGGCAGCAAGAGCGTGGCCGGCGGCGCGCACCTCAGCGGGTGTGGCCGAGCGATGCATCGTCGCGGTTGCGGAACTCGCGATGGTGGGCCGCTGGACGGGCAGGGTGAACAGCGTGTTGCCTGACGCAGTCCGCATCCTGGATTGCATGGCCTGGGCGGCGTGCGGTGCACCAGGCTCCTCGGCCCAACCGTCGCCACAGCCGCTGCATGAGCGCCTGGCGACGGTCTGGCGTGTCGGGCCGAAAGCCGCCGACTTGATCCGCCGTGCACTCGTTCTGACCGCGGATCATGAACTGAACGCATCCACCTACGCCATGCGTGTGGTGGCATCGACCCGCGCGCCACTCGGCGCCTGCGTGCTGGCCGGGCTTGCCGCATTGGTTGGCCCTTTGCATGGCGGCATGACCAACGAGGTGCGCGGGCTGCTCGCCGATCCGGCGGTGACCGACGATCCTGACGGCGCCGTCGCGATCAGGTTGGCGCGCGGCGAGCGCATTCCAGGCTTCGGCCATCCGCTGTATCCGGATGGTGATCCGCGCGCGAAAGTTCTGCTGTCCCGAATGGCGCCGCGTGCGCCCGCCCAGCGTCTGATCGAGGCGGTGCAGACGATGACCGGCGTCGCACCGAACATCGATTTCGCCTTGGTGGCATTGGAACAGCGGCTGCATCTGCCGAGCGGTGCGGCCTTTGCGCTGTTCGCCGTCGGGCGGACCGTTGGCTGGATCGCTCACGCGCTCGAGCAATGGCGCGACGGTACCCTGATCCGTCCGCGCGCCGTGTATCCCCGGCCTGAGACGACAACCGATTGATCCTTGAAGCTGGCCGCGCAACGTGCCGATACTGCGTCGGGAACTGCCAAGCGTAGGGAGGGATAGATGGCAAAAGCCACGGCCAGGTCGAAATCGAAAACCGCCGGCCGGTCCACGGCTCGGGCCAAGGCGCCGGCCAAGCGCGGTGCCGCCCGCGCCACGCCGCGCCACGCCGCAGCGCGGAAGAAATCGCAGACCCTTACCGTTGCCCATGCGCGCGACGGCGAATTCAAGACCGACGGGCTACGTCCCTACGCGCGTTATCGCGACCTGGGCATTGCCGCCGCCACCGAGGGGCTGTGCCAGGCGCATCTAATCCGCCTGATCGGCCCGTGCACCGACGACGTGCGCAAGCGCCACCTCCACGACACGCAGCTGCGGCTCGTCTACGTGCTGAAGGGCTCGATGAAAAACGAGTTCGAGGGCCACGGCGAGCAGCTCATGGAGGCGGGAAGCTGCTGGCTGCAGCCGCCGAAGATCAGACACACCGTGCTCGACTATTCGGGTGATTGCGAAGTGTTGGAGATCATCGTGCCGGCCGACTGCAACACTGTCGAACTGACCAAATAAGCTCGAATTTCCGATCGCACATGCAAGGGAGGACTGCGATGGCCGCAACCTTTGGGTTCACGCGGCGGAATGCGTTGCGTTCCGGCCTCGCAGTTCTCGCCGCGCCGCTCTTGTTGCGCCACGCGCTTGGCGATGTGCCGATAAAGGTCGGCATGCCCTGTGCGCTGACCGGCCCGGGCGGCGAAGTGGGCGAGCAGATGCGACGCGGCGCCGAATTCTGGGTCAAGCAGCAGAATGCCAAGGGTGGACTGCTCGGCCGTCCGCTCGAGCTTCACGCTGAGGACACCGGCGGCGATCCCGCCACCTGTGTGCGCAAGGCGCAGCAGGTGGTGGAGCGCGACGGCTGCCGGCTGCTGTTCGGCATGACGCTGTCGTCCGAGGCGCTCGCCGTGGTGCCGAAGCTCGCCGAGTGGAATGCGATCTTCGTCTCGTCCGACAATGGCGACGGTCGGCTCACCGGATCGTCGTTTGTGCCGAACTTCTTTCGCCCGAACATTTCCGGGCCGATGGAGACACGCGTCATCGCACTGTGGCTGCGTCAGTCGGAGATGAAGAACTTCTTCGCCATCGGCATGGACTATGCGTGGGGGCACAACAGCATCGACGTGTTTCAGGACGAGGTGAAGAAGGCCGGAAAGAGCTTCGTCGGCGCGGTGTTCTCGCCGATCGGCACCAAGGATTTTTCCACCTACATCACGAAGATCCGCCAGTCGGGCGCGGATGCCTGCTTCATCGTCATGCAGGGCGACGACAACAACGCCTTCCTGTCGCAGTCGCACGAGTACCGTCTGCCCGGCAAGGTGCAGCTGCTTACTTCCATCGTTGATCTGAACAGCATCCATGCAGTCGGCGACGCGGCACTCGGCCTGGTCGGTTCCACCCGCTACTGCTTCACGTTCGACAATCCGGCAAACGAGGAGTTCGTTGCGCTCTGGCAGAAGGAATACGGTGTCGTGCCGGACGTGTTCGAAGGCGAGCAGTGGCAGACATGTCAGGTGCTAACGGCCGGAATCGAGAAGGCGGGAAGCATCGATGCTGACAAACTGCGGCCGGCACTGGAAGGCATCGAGATCACCAGCATCAAGGGCAAGGTGACGATACGTGCGTGCGACCATCAAGGCGTCCAGCAGGGCTACATGGTGAAGGTGGCGAACCAGGAGGGCTACAAGACCCCGATCCCCGAGTTGATCGCCACATTCCCAGCCGATCAGGTCACGCCGGCCTGCCGCCAGATGACGTTCGATAGCTGAGCATCGATGCAACGGGCCAAACCTGAGGTGTTGAACTCCCCCTCCCCTTGCGGGAGGGGGTTGGGGGGAAAGTTTCGCGGCACACGGCTGTCCCTGCGTGGACCCCTCCCGCCATCCCCCTCCCGCAAGGGGAGGGGGAGCTTTTTATGCGCCTCCGCCCAACCGTTCTGATGGACTTCCTCGCGTTCCTGATAACGCAGTGCCTGAATGCGCTCTCGCAGGCGGCACTGCTGTTCTTCCTCGGCGTCGGCCTCACGCTGATCTTCGGCATCATGCGCATCGTCAACTTCGCGCACGGGGCGTTCTTCATGCTGGGCGCGTATGTCGGCTATTCGGCCGTGCAGATCACCGGTGAATTCTGGATGGCGCTGATCGCCGCACCGCTGCTGGTCGGCGGGTTCGGTGCGGCATTTGAACTCGGCATCCTTCGCCGGCTCTACCGACGCGATCATAGTGCCTTCCTGATGGTAACCTTTGGCCTCACGCTGATCATGGGCGAGGCGATCCGGTTGATCTGGGGCGTTCAGGCGCTACCCGTGCCTGCGCCGCCCATGCTCTCCGGGATCGTGTTCATCCTGGATGAACCCTTCCCGGTGTACCGACTGTTCCTTGCAGGCGCCGGCGTCGTGGTGGCCGTAGCGATCTGGCAGTTTTTGGAGCGCACGCGTCTCGGCCTGCTGATCCGCGCCACTGCACAGAACGCCGAGATGGTGCACGCGCTCGGCACCGACGTGCACTTGGTCCGTTCGGCGGTCTTCGGCATCGGCTGCGGATTGGCCGGCATCGGTGGTGTGTTGGCCGCTCCACTGGTCACCGCGTCGCTCGCCATGGCGCCGAACGCGGTGATCGACACGTTCGTCATCGTCATCATCGGCGGCATGGGAAGCTTCGCCGGCTCGCTGATCGGTGCATTGCTCGTGGCCTTCGTGCAGGTGTTCGGCACCTACTACTTCCCGGACCTCGCATTGGCCTTGATGTATCTGGTCATGGTGACGGTCCTTGTCGTCCGTCCTGGCGGGCTCCTCGGCAAGGAAGCGTGATCCGATGACAAGGCCGCAAAGCGCCGACGGCGCGAAGCGTGGATCGCATCATCAGAGCAGCGGTTGGCGTGGCCTCGCCGTTGCGGCGTTGGTTCTCGCGCTCGCCCCGGCGGGCCTGCCGCCCTACGTGATGACGTTGCTGACCGAGGCCCTGATCTTGGGCCTGTTCGCCATGAGCCTGGACCTGATGGTGGGCTATACGCGCCTGCTGTCGTTCGGCCATGCTGCAGCCTACGGACTTGGCGCCTATGCCGCGGGAAACCTGCTGTTGCACACGGACCTGCCTTTGGTATTTGCGGTGCTGCTGGCCGGCGCATTCAGCGGCGTGATCGCGATCGGCGTCGCCTGGGTGTGCACACTCGCGTCCGGCGTCTCGTTCTCCATGTTGACGCTGGCATTCGCGCAATTGCTCTATGCCGTGGCGTTCAAATGGACCAGCGTCACCGGCGCGTCGGACGGACTGGCGGGAATTCCGCGCAATCCGGGACCCTTCGGCATCACCGTCTTCGCGACCAAGGCCGGGTTCTACTATTTGGTACTCGCCTGCCTGATCGGAGCGTTCGTATTCTGCCGTTCGCTGGTGCGCTCGCCGTTCGGCGCGGTGTTGCAGGGCATCCGTGAGAACGAGGCCAAGACCCGTTCGCTTGGCTATGATACACGCCGCTACAAGATCGCGGTGGTGGCGATCTCGTTCGCGCTCGGCGGACTGTCAGGTGCGCTGTATGCGCCGTTCGCAGGTTTCACCAACACCGAACTGCTGTTTTGGCTGCTGTCCGGTCAGGTGCTGATCATGGTCATCGTCGGCGGCGCGGGGACATTGATCGGACCGGTCATCGGCGCGGCGTTCTTCATGCTGGTCTCAAATTTCCTCAGCTCCTGGACAGATTCCTGGGCGTTATTCTTCGGCCTTATTTTCATCGGTTTCGTGCTGTTCGCGCCGCAGGGTATCTGGGGACTCGCGACGCTCTGGTTCGGTCGCGGCAGTCCCGGGTCAAACCCGGCGAAAGGAAGGCGATGGCGCTCCTTGAACTGGACGGGCTGACGCGCCGCTTCGGCGGCATCGTTGCGGTCGATGATGTGACGATGCGCGTTGAAGCAGGTGAGGTGCGCGCTGTGATCGGGCCGAACGGCGCGGGCAAATCCACGCTATTCAACCTGATCACCGGTGTGGTGAAGCCGACCACCGGCGCGGTGCGCTTTGACGGTGAGGAACTGACCGGTCTGCCGCCGCAACGCATCGGTCAGCGCGGGATTTCCCGGACCTTCCAGTTGACCGCACTGTTCCCCGAGATGACCGCGCGCGAGAACGCGCGGCTTGCGGCGCAGGCGCGCCACGGACGACGCTGGCAGCCCTACGGCGGTGGTTCCGTGTTCGCGGACGCTGCGGAATTGGGTGATGCCGCACTGGAACGGCTCGGTCTCACGCACGTGGCGCAGCGTCCGGCGGGGCTGCTGTCGCATGGCGACCAGCGTCTGCTGGAGGTTGCGATGGCGTTGGCGCAAAGGCCTCGGCTGTTGCTGCTGGACGAGCCGACGCAAGGCCTGTCTGTCGAGGAAACCGAGCAGGCGGTGGCGACGCTCGCGGGTCTGCTGGCTGACGGCAGCATGACGGTGCTGCTGGTGGAACACGACATGGAGGTGGTGTTCCGTTTGGCGCGCATGATCACCGTGTTGCACCGTGGTGCGGTGATCGCCGACGGCCCGCCGGACGTGGTGAAGGCGGACGCCGAGGTGCAGAAGGCATATCTCGGGGGCCTCGCCTGATGCTCACGATCGAAGGGCTGAACACGCATTACGGCGCGAGCCACGTGCTGCAGGGGGTGGACCTGGCCGTTCCCGCCGGCCGCATCTGTTCGGTTCTTGGCCGCAACGGCGTGGGAAAATCGACAACCTTGCGCACGGTGATGGGACTGGTACCTGCGAGCGGCGGACGTGTGGTGCTCGATGGCGTGGACATCACCGGCTGGCCGCCGCACCGCGTCGCGCGTGCCGGTGTTGCGTATGTGCCGGAGGGGCGTCTGATCTTCCCTGATCTGACGGTGATCGAGAACATCCGCGTGGCCGAGCGGCGGCCCTCGCAAGGCTGGCCGTTGCCGCGCCTGATGAAGCTGTTCCCGCCGTTGCGCGAACGGTCGGCCAGCCGGGGCGGCAATCTGTCCGGCGGTGAGCAGCAGATGCTGGCGATTGCACGTGCTCTGGTCAGCGATCCAAAGGTGATGCTGCTCGACGAACCGAGCCAGGGCCTGGCGCCGCTGGTGGTGCGCGAACTGGCCGAGGTGATCCGGGCGTTGCCGAGCCAGGGTGTAACGATACTGCTGATCGAGCAGAACATGCGGCTGGCCGAGGCGGTTGCGGATGAAATCCATATCATGGTGAAGGGGAGGGTGGTGTACGCTGCCTCGCCTGAACGGTTCCGTGCCGAGGAAGCCGAAATCCGCAGTCGCTATCTGACGGTTTGATGACTTACCGTGAGCCGTGGGACATCAGGGCCTCGACGTGCGTCAGCAGTTCCGTCAGGCCGACGCTCATGATGACCAACACCAGGATTGCAGCGTAGGTCCCGGTCGCGTCGAATATTCCGGAGTAGTATTCGATCATGAAGCCTATGCCACTGTTGGACGCGATCAGTTCCGCGAGCAGCGTGTTGGTAAAGGCATAACGGACCGAGATGCGCATCCCGGTGAAGATCCACGGCAGCGTCGCCGGCACCAGCACCTTGCCGATCACCTCGAACCGTGTCGCTCCCATCAGCGTGAGCGTGCGTACCAGGTCGCGATCCACGTTGCGCACGCCATCAAGCGTACTGTTGAGCACCAGGAAGAACACCGTGATGGCGACGAGCGCCACTTTCGACTCGATGCCGATGCCGAGGATGATCACGAACAACGGGGCCAGCGCGATCTTCGGCATCGCGTACAGTGCGGTGATGTACGGCGAAAAGACACGATATACGCGCGGCATGAGGCCGAACAGCAGGCCCAGAGCGATGCCGACGCCGGTGCCGATCGCATAGCCCAGCACCATTGCAAGCAGCGTCGCGCCGAGATTTTCCCACAGCGATCCGTCGAGTACCCAGCTCCACAGTCGCTCGACGATGTCCACCGGCCCGCTCATCCAGAAGCGAAGACCGCGGTTCGGCAGGTACTGCCACATCGCCAGCAGGATCAGCACCAGCAGCAGGCGCGCCAACGAGCGGCCGGTCGTCGTCGCGAGGAAGCGTGCGAACGTCGCTGACGAACTATCGGACAGCGAGGGCAGGCGAACGAAATCGCTCAAACGTCGGTTCCCCGTGTCACCTCGTCCTTCAGCTCATCCCACAGGGACTCGTGCAGATGGGCGAAGGCCTCGGTGAAGCGGATGCGGAATACGTCGCGCGGGCTCGGCAGATCGACAGCGCGGATCGTGCGAATGCGTCCAGGACGAGCGCTGAACACCACCACGCGATCGGCCAGCGTGATTGCCTCACCCAGATCGTGCGTCACGAACACCACCGTCATCCGGCGCTGCTGCGTCAACTGCTGCAACTGGTCAAGCATCAACAACTTGAGCTGCGCATCCAGCGCGCCGAACGGTTCGTCCATCAGCAGGGTTTCGGGCTCGTAGATCAGCGTTCGAGCGAGACCGACGCGCTTGCGCATGCCGCCCGACAGCTCTGCCGGGTAATGGTGTTCAAATCCTGTCAGACCGACAAGACCGATGATCTGGGCGACGCGCGCATCGGCCTCGCGGCGCGGCACCGAACGACACCTCAGCTCGAGCGCGATCCGCACGTTGTCGGCCGCCGTGCGCCAGGGCAGCAGCGTGTCCTTCTGCGTCATGTAGCCCACACGCCGATTGGGCCCGGTCACCACCGTGCCGTCGTACGACACGACGCCGCCACTAGGCTGCAGCAGTCCGGCAATCAGGTTGAGGATTGTCGACTTGCCGCAGCCGCTCGGCCCAACCAGCGCCACGAACTCGTGCGCATGGATGGTCAGGTCGATCGGTTGCAGCGCCTCCACGTCGCGCTCGCGCGTGACGAAGTGTTTGCCGACCCGGCTGAGCCGGATCTTCTCGGCGCGAGGCGCCGTCGGCGGGTCAACGAAATCCGCCGCCAGCGCCGCTTCAACCCTCGGCATGGCGCCACCGTAACAAGTGTCGTTCACCCCAGGCGGCCATTTCGGAAACGGCAAGCCCCAGCAGCATCAGGATGAACAGCGCCGCATAGAGCGACGTCATATCGAACTGCGATGCCGCGTCGCTGAGCAGGAATCCAAGACCGCGCCTTGCCGCCAGCATCTCGCCGGTGGTTGCCGCAACCAGTGCATAGGGCAGGGCGATCTTCATCCCGCCGATGATCCACACCATGCAGGCAGGCGCGATAACCTTCTGGAACGCCTCGCGCGGGGTCGAGCCCATCAGTTCGATCTGGGCGATCAGGTCGTTGTCGACGGAGGCGGCCCCGGCGAATGTATTGAAGAACAGCAGAAAGAACACGACAATCGTCACCAGCACGATCTTCGGAAGCATGTCGAGGCCGAAGAACATGATGAACAGCGGCGCCAATGCGATCAGCGGCACGCTGTAGAACGCGACAACGATCGGTCGCAGAATTCCCGCTGCCAGCGGCGCGCGGCCGAGCAGCAGGCCGGCCACAACGCCGAACGCGGCGCCCACCATCAGTCCGGTGACGACTTCGGTCAGCGTCGTTGCCACGTGGATATAAAGACTGCCGTGCAGCCAACTCGCCAGCCGGACCGCGATCAGGCTCGGCCGGCTGGTCCATTCCGAGCCGTACAGCCGCCCGATCGTTTCCCATCCAGCCAGCAACAGAACTCCCACGGCGACCTGCCACACCGCGATGGGATCGATGCGTCGGGTCATGCTATTTCCCCAGCAGATCCTTGGCTGCCTCGCGCGACAGATCGGCGTACACCAACTGATCGTAGGTGGCCGAGATCGGCGTCTTCTCGCTCAGGTTCACCATCCGGACCGTGCTGTCCACCTGTGCCTGCGAGATCACCGGGGTGGTCGGCATTGCGGAAATGTAGCTATCGAACGCCGTATTGAACTCGGCTTCGGGCGTGTCCTGGAAATACTGGCGGACGATACGCCGCGTTTCTTCCTTGTTCTCGTGAGCGAACTTTATCGCCCTTGTCATCGCGCGCACAACATGCAGCAACAACGGGCGCTTGCTTTCCAGCGTGGCGCGGCTGGTGGTGATCACCTGATACGGCACGTCGCGGTATTCGGGCACAGTGCCGGTCATCGGGTCGGCGATGACCTGGCCGAGCCCGCGGCTCACCGCGATATCGGTAAAGGGTGACATGAATGCGAAACCATCGGTGCTGCCCTGCTGCATGGCGGCGACCATCGGGGCACCGATGCCGATCGGCTGAAGCTTGAGGTCGCGGGCGGGGTCCATGCCGCGCACCAGCAGGATCGTGCGCATGAATTCGTCGGTGCTGGAGCCCGGCGAGGTGATGCCGATGCGCACGCCATGCATCCGTTTTATCTTCTCGTCGAGCGACATGGCCTCGGTGATTCCCAGCCGCTTGATCGCATCGTTGGAGAGCACGAGGGCGATTGGATACGCATCGAACGCCGTGCAGATTCCCACCAGATCGCCGCCGCGTCCGACCGCGTGCATCGTATGGGCGAATCCGACCTGTGTGATTTCGGCACTGCCGCCCATCACCGCGGCGGCCTGTCGCGTGCCTGAGGCGACATCGACCAACTCCGGCTCGAGGTCCTCTTGCTTGTAGAATCCGCCGCCGATTGCGAGATACTGGATCATGAAGGACAGACCCTTGCCGGCGAAGGCAATGGTGACCTTCTGGAGTTCGTCCGCCGTGGCTGATCGGCCGCCTGCGATGCTGGCGCCGGCAAGTGCAAGCACGGTCACGGCAAGCCGTAGGACGCTGGACTGCACTGTCTGCCCTCCCTGGTGTCGTTGCCGGCAGAGTAGTCGGCTTGCACGGACCCTGTCACCGCTGCCGTGAGTTGCAGTGCACCAGGGTGACTGAAGTGACGCCCTGGCATCGCGCGGCACGAGTGCCATTCTCGGTGCGCTTGCAACGACCGGCGCCCCACCGCTATTATCGCTTTGCTTCAATTTCGAACCGTAGGGGGGCTGCATGAGCGATTACAATCAGCATCATCCGCGCGGCCCTGCCTGTGCCCTGCGACCAGGCGTCGCAGGGCTGGCCGTCAGTCGGACCTGATCTGCCCTGCCCTGGACGCTGCACGTTGCTGACGGCCCGGCCGTAAGCACGCGACCATCACGTTTTGCGATGCGTTAAATCAGGGTGCCCACAATGTCTTCGATCAGCTTGCGCGATGTCGGCGTACTCGCGCCTCGTCCGCTGTTCCAAAACCTCAGCGTGATGATCGGCGAGGCCGATCGTATCGGTCTGATCGCCGGAAACGGTGGTGGCAAAACTACGTTGCTCAAATGTCTGGCCGGCTCCATGGAACCGACCGCTGGCGGAATCACCCGCTCGCGCGGCATGCGTGTGGGCTATGTCGAACAGGATGTTCCGTCCAGTCTTCTCGACCTGCCGCTTGCCGAGTCCGTTCGCCGTGCCATTCCGCCAGTGGAGCGAGATGCCCAGGCATGGCGTGTCGAAGTCGTGCTCGACGAATTCGGCGCACCACCCGACCTGCATGATCGTCCGCTTCGCGCGCTGAGCGGCGGTTGGCAGCGGCTGGCATTGCTTGCACGCGTCTGGGTCACCGAACCGGATGCGCTGCTGCTCGATGAACCAACCAATCACCTGGACCTTGCCAAGATCCAGATGTTGGAGCGGTGGATCAGAGGCGCGCGCGCAATCCCGATGGTGATCGCCAGCCATGACCGCGGCTTCCTCGACGCCTGTACGACCAGGACACTTTTCCTGCGGCCGGGCATCAGTCGCGCCTATGCGCATCCGTACACACGCGCGAGGCACCTTCTGGCGGAAGACGATGCGGCACAGGAGGTGAAGCTCGCGCGTGATATGCACGAAGTGGACCGCCTGCGACACCGCGCCGGTGCCTTGCGCAATGTCGGGGTCAACAGCGGCAGCGATCTTTTGCAGAAGAAGTCCATGCAGTTGAAGAAGCGCGCCGAAGCCCTGGAGCAGACGCTGCGCCCGGTGCATGCCGACAAGTCGGGTGACATCCGCCTGGGCAACCGCGGGACGCACGCACGCGTGCTGCTGGCGCTTGCCGACGTAGTCGTGTCGACGCCGGATGGTCGAGCGCTGTTTCGCGTTGGCAAGCTGGACGCTTTTCAGCAGGATCGAATCGCGGTGCTCGGTCGCAACGGCGTCGGCAAGTCGCAGTTTGTGCGCCTGCTTCGCCAGGCATTGGCAGAACCCGACAGCATTTTGGGCGTTCGGGCAAGCCCATCCGTCGTCGTCGGATACGTCGATCAGCTCATGTCCCACCTGCCGAACACCGAGACGCCGCACGACTTTATCAGCGGCAGTTTCCGCCTGGGCGACCAGCGTACCGTCAGTCTGTTGGCTGGGGCCGGCATCGCCGTCGAAACGCAGCAGCGCGCTATCGGGCATCTGTCGCACGGGCAAAAGGCGCGGCTTGGCCTGTTAGCGCTGCGACTGACCGAACCCAACTTCTATCTGATGGATGAACCCACCAATCACGTCGACATTGCCGGTCAGGAAAGACTGGAGTCAGAAATTCTGGCGCACAAGGCGACCTGTGTCATCGTCTCGCACGACCGCAGCTTCATGCGGGCGATCGCGACGCGATACCTGCTGATCCAGGACGGCGCAGTGCGAGAGATCGATTTACCGGAGCCGTTCTACCAGTCGCTGACGGCGGGCGCCGGGCCGGGCTCGCGCCGAGCCTGATCACCTTGTACGATGTCGTCAACAAGACAAGGGAAGCGCCATGAAACTCAGCACCGACCGCATCCTGACGACCCACGTCGGCAGCCTGCCGAGGCCACAGCCGCTGGTGGATCTGCTCATCAGGAAGGACCGGGGCGAGCCGTATGACCCGGCGGAGTTCGCGCAACAGGTCCGTCAGGCCGTCGCAGATATTGTCGCGCGACAGGTCGCCATCGGCATCGACGTTGTCAGTGACGGTGAATCGAGCAAGGTCGGCTACGCGACCTACATCAAGGACCGCCTCACCGGCTTCGGCGGCGAGCCCTATGTGCCGAAGCCGAACCGCGATGTCGCGGACTATCCGGATTTTCGTCGCCGTTTGGAACTGTTTGTCGGACCCCAACAGATCCGCCGGCTATGCTGCACCGGACCGATCACGCGGCAAGACCATGAATTGGCGCAACAGGACATCGCCAACTTCAAGGCGGCGATCGAGGCGTCGAGGCCGACCGATGCGTTCATGCCGGCGGCCTCGCCTGGTGTGGTGTCCACCTTCCAGCCCAATCGCCACTATCCCAACCATGCAGCCTACATCGACGCGATCGCCACGGCGATGCAGGAGGAGTACGAGGCTATTGCCGGTGCCGGCATCGTCGTGCAACTCGACAGTCCTGATCTCGCAATGGCGCGTCACACGGGGTTCCAGGATCTGACGGAGGCGGAATTTCTCCGGCAGGCCGAGCATCAGGTCGAGGCGCTGAACCACGCGCTGGCGAATGTGCCGGCGAGTTCGGCGCGGTTGCATCTGTGTTGGGGTAACTACGAAGGCCCGCACGACTTCGATATTCCGCTGCAGACGATTCTGCCGATTATCCTGAAGGCCAAACCCCAGGCGATCTCGTTCGAGGCGGCGAACCCCAGGCATGAGCACGAATGGACGGTCTGGCGCGATGCCAGGGTGCCGGACGACAAGGTGCTGATTCCCGGCGTGATCGATACCTGCACCAATTACATCGAGCACCCCGAACTGGTCGCCCAACGCATCTGCCGCTTCGCCGACGTCGTCGGACGCGAGCGTGTGATCGCCGGCACCGATTGCGGTTTCTCGACATCGGTCGGTACGGCTGGCCGCGTCGACCGCGAAATCGCATTCCGCAAATTGGCTGCTCTGGTAGAAGGGGCGAAGCTCGCATCCGAACGGCTCTGGCACTGAGGAACCGGGGAAAGTGTCTCGATAAAGGGGACTGCGATCTTCGAACAGCGGCTTTAGCGCAAGATGTGTGTTGGGTCGGCTGGGCGGCGACCGTGGGGGTGAGTTGCAGGTCGTCCAATTTTTCGCCAATCCGACGAGCCTGCCTCCGCGAAGGCGGCGGTGATGGTTGCGGTCTGCCGAGCTTGTGACTGTGGTCGCCGACAGCGCAGCCGACACCTATTCATGGCGTGATGAAGGGACCGCCTCGTGGCCGACGGGGGAACGCTGTTCGCCGCCGCGGCAGGGTTGCCGGTGGCTGAGCGGTGCACATTCGAACTGCCGGCACGCGATCTGTACGGCCCAAACGGACGGCTGTGGTGGAACTGCGGTATGGCGAGGTCCAGATCTGCCGCCCGACCCAGGAATGTAACCACGTGCTGCTGCGGCGTGCGCGAGGTCGGCAACTCCTCGAGCCCAAAAGTGGAAAAAAACGGTAATGTAAAGGGATGGTGCTGGCAACAGTGCGGCACCCCTTGACACCGGACCGCCCGCATCCTTTCTACGCGCCCTGCGTAAGCGGTTCCCGGTACGGCTCGCTGGACGGGCTGCCTGCCTGCCGTGCAGGGGTGTAGCTCAATTGGCTAGAGCGCCGGTCTCCAAAACCGGAGGCTGGGGGTTCGAGACCCTCCACCCCTGCCAGCGGCACGCGATCGCGCTATAGTTCCGGCAACAGGACCAGGAGAGCAACGACGTGGCGGTCGATCCGGCGAAATTCGTGCGTGAGGTGCGGGCCGAAATGGCGCGGGTCACCTGGCCGTCCCGCAAGGAGACGATGGTGACCACGGGCCTCGTGTTCGCCATGGTGGCGCTGGCCGCGATGTTCTTCTTTCTGGTCGACCAGGTCGTCGGAATCAGCATCCGTGCCCTATTCGGCATGAGTTTCTGAGGAAAGCAGTAGAGCAATGGCCAAACGTTGGTACGTGGTGCACGTCTATTCGGGCTTCGAGAAGAAGATCGCCCAGCAGCTCAAGGAGCAGGCGGCGCAGAAAGGCCTGGCGGATCAGTTCGATGAGGTCCTGGTGCCGTCGGAGCAGGTGGTGGAGATGCGGCGCGGCCAGAAGGTCAACGCCGAACACAAGTTCTTCCCCGGCTATGTGCTGGTGAAGATGGAACTGACCGACGACGCCTGGCACCTCGTGAAGAACACACCGAAGGTGACCGGCTTCCTGGGAAGCAAGACCCGCCCGAGCCCGATCACCGAGGCGGAAGCCGAGCGGATCATGAAGCAGACCCAGGAGGGTGTGGAACGACCACGGCCGGCGGTGCTGTTCGAGGTGGGCGAGCAGGTGCGCGTCGCCGATGGCCCGTTCACCAGCTTCAACGGCACGGTCGAGGAGGTGGACGAGGAGAAGGGCCGCGTGAAGGTCAGCGTCTCGATCTTCGGCCGCTCCACGCCGGTGGAGCTCGAATACGGGCAGGTGGAGAAGGTGTGAGGCCGCTCGGCTCCGTCAGGTCCTAAGCGATTTCGTCGGCCGAAACCTGGAAACCCGTCAGCACGTTCGGCCCAAATGTGGTCGCGATTGCCACGTCCGCTGCATCGCGACCGCGCGCCATCAATATCCGGCCGATCCTAGGTGTATTGAAGCGGGCGTCGAAGATGTGCCACTCGCCGCCTAGATAGACCTCGAACCAGCCTGAGAAATCCATCGGGGCATCCATCGGCGGTATGCCGATATCCCCCAGATAACCGGTGCAGTAGCGCGCCGGGATATTCATGCAGCGGCAGAATGTGACCGCCAGATGGGCGAAGTCCCGACACACGCCGGTGCGCTCCTCATATGATTCCCAGGCGGTCTTGGTCGGACGCGCGTACTGGTAACCGAAGGTAAGGTGGTTGTGGACGAAGTCGCAGATCGCCTGCACGCGTCCCCATCCGGGCGGCGTTGCCGAAAACAGGCTCCACGCGATCTCCGACAGTCGGTCCGTTTCGCAATAACGGCTGCCGAGCAGGTATAACAACGTCTCTTCCGGCAGGTCCTGCACCGCATGTTGCGTCGCGTTGGGCCAGATCGGATCGGGGTGGCCGGTGTCGTTGACGATGGCATGGGTGGAAAGGCGGATCTGCCCGGCCGGCGCGACAATCCGGCTGATCCAATTGCCGAATGAATCGTGATAGCCCGTGACCGGAACAGGTGGAACGGTGACAAGGTGGTCAGGCACCACCAGATCGGCGGTCCGCGATTGGTGGATGTGCACAGTCAGCAGCATCGGTGTCGGCTGCGGCAGCTCGTAAATGAGTTCGTAACCGACTCCGATCTGCATGATGAGGCTCCTTGCCATAGGCTTGGTGTCAATGACGCTGGTCATGGTTGCAATGCCGGATCAGGCCGGTTCCGATGCGAGCTGTGCGTTGGGCTTCGTCTGGTGGCGCTCGGCCTTGATCTCGACTTCAACCGTCATCCCCAAAAACGCGTCTGGTGCGCCGGTGAAGCTTCCGCTGAGCGGAATGGCCTGGCCGGGATCGCGGGCGACCGCCACGCGGATCAGGTTCCGTCCGCCGACCAGCGCATTGGTCGGATCGAATTCGACCCAGCCTGCGCCCGGCAGGTAGATCTGCGCCCAGGCATGCGTCGCACCGCTCCCGACGACGCTCTGCGCGCCATCTCCCACCCGATCCTCGTCGTAGAGGTAGCCGGACACGAAGCGTGCCGCGAAGCCGAGGCTGCGGACGGCCTCCATCAGGAAGAGAGCAAAATCCCGGCAGGTTCCACTGCCGGATTTCAGCGTGACCAGAGGGTCCTGCGTGCCCATTTCGTCGCGCGGGTTGTACTTGAATTCCGCACGCACTGCCTGCGCCATCGCGAGCAGAATTCCCATCGTATCGTCATCCTTCTGGCGCGCGACGAAACGCCGCGCCCAGGCATCGATCTTGTGCTCGATGTCGGGACAGTGCCGCTCGAGGGTGCGGCTGATGTCGGGAATCTCCAACGCGTCGTAGGTGAAAGGATACCGGCGAGCGTATGCTTCCAACGTCACCGACGCCTCGGCCAACGGAAAGTGCTCGGCACGGAATGACGAGACGACGAGCAGTTCGTTACCAGGCTCGGTGAATTCGGCGACCGCGACGGAGTTGCCGAAAACGTCATGCAGCCAGCGCACCGATGTCGCGGGCGAAATGGTCAATGCGGTATCGATCAAGCGCAGGTCGTGGCTGTCCCGCGGACGCATCATCAGCCGATGCGGGCCAAAGCTGACCCGCTTCGCGTAACTGTAGCGGGTGCGGTGAAGGACGCTCAGGATGGTCATGGGAACCATTGCAACCCGCATTGTCGAATTTAGCTTCATCACGTATGCGCGGGCAGGCGATTTGTCATCCTTTGTAGTGTCATCGCCGCTTTGTTGCGTCATCCCCGCGAAACATGTCCCTGTGGAGGCGGGGAGCGGGGACCCAGACAGTCATGCGAGGGTTCTGACTTCCTCAAGCTCGACTTCGACCGAGAGCGTCTGCTCGCCGCCGCCCAGGATGACGCCTCGCAACGGTGTGACGTCGCCGAAGTCGCGCCCCCAGCCCAGCACGACATGCTCGTCCTGCACGACGATCCCGTTGGTGGGATCGAGGTCAAGCCAACCATGCTCCGGCCCGAGCCACACGCCGACCCAGGCATGTGACTGGTCGGCGCCCAGGCGGCGCGTCTGTCCGGGCGCGCGCCAGGTTCGGATGTAGCCGGAGACATAGCGTGCCGGCAGGCCGCACCCCCGCAGCGCGCTGATCATCAGATGTGTGAAGTCCTGGCATACCCCTTGGCGACGCCGCAGCACCTCCGCGATCGGCGTGCTGGTCGTCGTCACGCCGGCGCGAAAGGTGAAATCCCGTTTGATCCGGGCGTTGAGATCGAGCAGCGCCGCAAGCACCGGTCGGCCGGCCGTGAAGCTGGCCGCCGCGTAGGCCGTTGCGCCGGGATCGGCCGGGGCGCGCGCGCTGTCAAACAGGAACTCGGCGGCCTGCCACGCCGCGGGGCCGGCCTGCCACGCGCATGCCGCGACGGTCTCCCATGGCGGGGTCTCCGCGGGATCGGGTGGCGTCGGAAACCCCACATCGACGGTTGCATCGGCAACCACCTGGAACGCCGCGTGGGCGACATCCAGGAACAGCCAGGTCACCTCGTTGCCGAAATGGTCGCTGCCGTCGCGCCGCCACGACACTGCCGGTGCGGCGTGCACGCCGGCGCGCAGGACGCGCTGATGCGGCAGCGGACGCGGCCGAAGGTGCGCGAGATGCGCCCCGAGATCCACCGGCGATTGGTAGTCGTAGCGGGTCATGTGCCGCACGCGGTAGATCATGCCGCGCCGCGCATCGGTGGAACCGGCGCCTCGATGCCGACCGTGCGGGCCGTCGGCAGCAGCGCGAAGTAGCGGCGGGACACGCGATCCGACAGTTCGGCCACGGCGTCGCGCAGCGCTCGCAGACGCGCCGGCAGAAACAGCGAAGCGACCGACTGGTCGGCGGCTTCGCTGACCATGCGGACCATCGTCTGCGGTTCGTCCTGCAGCGCCGCTGCTGCGGCGGCCAGTTTGTTGTCGGTGTTGCCGGCGATCTCGCTCAGTAGCGCGCGCATGGCGGCAAGCTGAAATGCCAGACCGCGCGGGTTGCCGTCGTCGGCCAGCATCAGGTCGAGTGCGGGTGCCGGTTGAAGAACTGCCAGGTAGCGGCTGCGATAGGTGATCGACGAATCGCACAATTCCAGCGCCAGGCGCAGGCCATGCTCCACACGTGCCGGCTGCTGCGCCACGCCTGGAAATTCCAGCGCACAGGCGATCTGGTCGGCCACCGCCTGGGCGCGCTCGACCCGCCGCCCGAGATCGAGGAACAGCCTGCCGCCGCCGCGCACCATGTTCTCCGCTGCCAGTCCGGAGAGGGTCGCCGAGAAGGTCAGGACGCGCGACATCGCCTGGAACGTCGCATCCAGCGCCTGCCCCTCGTGCCTTGTGTCGATGTTCCCTAGCGCGTCTTCCACCTCGCGCAGCCCGCGCGCGGTTACGGCGTGCATCTCGCCCGTCACCTGGTCGCGCAACAGTCCGGTGACGCGGGAGACCCGACCAAGCATGGCATGGATCGCGCCCCAACTGCCGGCAGCCCGCAGCAACGCCTTGCCAAGCCCCGTGCCGCCAAGTCCGGCGATCGCCTCGGCATTCAGCAGCCCGGCCTGGGTCAGGCAGTCGATCAGCACCTCCAGTTCCGCCATCTCGTGGGGGGTCGGTGCCGGTCGGCTGACGCGGCCAATCGTGATCAGCAAAAGTCGCGCCGCCCCCTCAAGGCGTTCCAGGTAGCGACCGAGCCAGAAGAAATCATCGGCCACCCGGCTCGGCATGTCGCCGGCAGGGCGTCGGATCGCCAGCGGCGGTGTCCTGCTCGAAGGCGATCCCTCGATCACGGCAGGGTTCTCGGCCAAAACCCGAACGTCCTTGGCGAGCACCTGCCCGGCGCTGGGCCATGCATGCGCTCCATCCTGAAGTACGCAGCCGAGACCGCCCTGCATAGCCCGCCAGCCGGCTCGGTCGCGGACCAGAAACATGCGGACCACGATGGGGCGCGGCACCAGCTTGTCGTCGTCCAGGCAGGGCGCCACCGAGGGCGTGAGAACCGCGCTCGCCGCGAAGCGCCATGGCGCGGCGGCCACCCGATCCAGCAGGGCGCGCCGGTTTGTCTCGGCTGTCGCCAACGCGCCCGCCGGGACAGCACCTTCGAACGCCGGACGAAGCCGCCAGTCGGTCGGGTTCCGCAAGACCGTCTCGCATGCGGCGCCATCGCCCAGCCAGACGGTCGGCGCGCTCGGCAGCGCAAGGTCCTCGCCGAGCAGGCGTCGCGCGAGGTCCGGCAGGAACGCCGCAAGCGCCGGCGCTTCGGCCAAGCCGCTGCCGGGGCTGTTGACGATGCGCACGTGGTCGCGCGCCGCTGCAAACAGGCCTGGCACGCCGAGGCCATCAGGCTCGAGTTCCAGCGGATCGACCGACCGCCCATCGACGCCGCGCAGCAGGACGCTGATCGGCTGCAGGCCGCGCAGGGTCTTCAGGAACAGGCCGCCATCGCGGACCGTCAGGTCGCCGCCCTCGACCAGCGCGCAGGACAGTTCGCGTGCCAGCAGCACGTGGCCGTACCAGGCGGGGTCGGCATGGCCCGAGGTCAGCAGTGCCGCCCTCCCTGGGTCGCGGGCGCCCGTTGGGGCGACACGCTGCATCATGTCCATGCAGACGTTGACGAACGGGTCGATGTGGCGGAGCAGTTGCGACGCGAACAGCTCTGGCAGAACGCGGCCGAGTCGCCTGCGGTTCTGCAGCGCGTGGGCAAGGCCATCGGCGAGTCCGGCGCGATCCGCCAGGACGTGCCATGTGCCATCGGGCACCCGCATCAGGTCAGCGGCGTAGAATTGCAGCAATTCGGCGGGCCGGTCCGCGGCGCCGTCGCGGCACGGCCGAAGGAAGCCCGGATTGGCAAACACGAGTGCCGGCGGCAGCGCGCCATCGGCCAGCAGCGACTGCGGCCCGTAGATGTCGGCCAGCACCGCATCGAGCAGCCGCGCGCGCTGCGCCAGTCCAGCCTCGATCCTGCTGAATTCCCATTGCGGAAGCGGCAAGGGGATCGGATCGAACCGCCACGGATCGGACGGCGAGCCAGGCAGCAGGCTGGCAACGCCCTCCTCCTCCATCACGCGATCGAGTTGGCTCGCCCGCTCCGCCAGGACGGTATGGCCGAGCCCTGCAAGCACGCTCAGCAGGCCGCGCCACTGCGGGCGCAGCCCACCCTTGCCGTCCACCATTTCATCGCGTGCCATGCGTGAAGGCTGACCAGTCACACCACGCGGCGCAAGTCCAACGTGCGCGGATGTTCGCGCGAGAGTGCCAGGGGCGGTTCCGTCATTGGTCCGGGGGTGTGGCCGATCGGGAAGAAGCGCGCCCTGCGTCGCGCCTCCGCTTCATTGGCGTTGACTGGGAAGTGCTCGTAGTTGCGGCCGCCGGGATGCGACACGTGGTGCGTCAGCCCGCCCAGGCTGCGGCCGGTCCAGCGGTCGTAGAGGTCGAACACCAGCGGCGTCTGGGCCGGTAGAGTCGGATGCAGCGCGCTCACCGGCGGCTGCCATGCCTTGAAGCGCACGCCGCCGATGAACTCGCCGGCGCGTTCCGTCGGCGTCAGCGGCACCGCGCTGCCGTTGCAGGCAAGCACGTACCGTTCGTCCACCCAGCCGGACACCAAAGCCTGCACGCGCTCCACCGAGCTGTCGACGAAGCGTGCCGTGCCGCCGCCCGCCGGCTCCTCGCCCAGCACGTGCCAGGGCTCCAGCGCATGGCGCAGCTCCAGCGTGGCGCCGCGCAGCGTGATCTCGCCGATACGCGGGAAGCGGAACTCGAAATGCGGTGCGAACCAGGCGGGATCGAAGCGGTAGCCGAGGCTGCCCAGATCGTCGAGCACATCGGTGAAGTCCTGCGCGACGTAGTGCGGCAGCAGGAAATCGTCGTGGATGCGGGTGCCCCAATGCACCAGACGCCGTTCGTACGGCCTGTCCCAGAACGCCGCCACCGCGGCGCGCATCAGCAGCAACTGTGCGGCCGACATGCGCGCGTGCGGCGGCATCTCGAAAGCGCGACACTCCACGAGGCCGAGGCGACCGGTCGCAGTCTCGGGCGCGTAGAGCTTGTCGATGCAAAACTCGGTGCGATGCGTGTTGCCGGTCATGTCGGCCAGCAGATGGCGGAACATCCGATCGACCAGCCAGGGGGCCACCTCCTGCTTCGGCGCGATCTGCGCGAACGCGATCTCCAGCTCGCCCAGGCTGTCCTGTCGCGCCTCGTCGATCCGCGGATGCTGGCTGGAAGGACCGATGAATAGCCCGCTGAACAGGTAGGACAGGCTGGGATGGTTGTGCCAGAAGCCGAGCAGCGACTTCAGCAGATCGGGGCGGCGCAGGAACGGGCTGTCGGCGGCATCGGCGGCGCCCATCACCACGTGGTTGCCGCCGCCGGTGCCGACGTGGCGGCCGTCGATCATGAACTTTTCCGTGGCAAGGCCGACCTGGCGCGCTTCCTCGTACAGCTGGTCGCCGCGCTGCACGATCTCTGTCCAGCTCGATGCGGGATGCACGTTGACCTCGATCACGCCGGGATCGGGCGTCACCGAGAAATGCAGCAGGCGCGGGTCGCGCGGCGGCAGGTAGCCCTCCAGCACCACCTTGCGGCCGAGTTCGCCGGCGGTGTCCTCGACGGCGGCGACAAGTGCCAGCCAGTCATCGGCGGCATAGAGCGGCGGGAAGAAGACGTGGATCAACCCGCCGCGCGGTTCGACGCAGAGCGCGGTGCGCACCAGGTCGGGCTCGCCGCGGCCGACCACCGGCGCTTCCTGCGCGATCGGGCGGAAGCCCTCGGCGCCGGCACCCATGGTGTCGGACGGCGAAGCGGCGGGGCGCAGCTTCTGGCGTGGCGGCAAGGGCGGAAGCGGGGCGAACGGATCGGGCTCGACCTCAGGTTCGATCGCGTCGGGATCGGCCCAGGGCAGGCTGTCCAGTGGCAGCCGGAAGCCAATGGGGGAATCGCCGGGCACCAGGAACAGCGTGCCGCCGCGGAAATACCATTTGCCGCTCTGCCAGATGCGCACATCGTCGCGGACGGCGCGGCGCAGCGGCAGCACGGAGCCGACCGAGGCGTCGAGCCCACGACCGAACACGCGCGCCAGCCGCGCCCGCTCCATCGCATCCGCCAGCTTCGCGTCTTCGGCCACCACGTTCGCCGGCAGGCGGTTCGCGCGCCAGAAATAGTAGTCGGTGTCCTCGTAGGCCGGGCTGATCAACGAGGGATCGACCTGCAGCCGTTCCGCCAGCGCGGCGCAGAACCGCGCGGCATCGGCCGGGGTGACGGTGTCGGTGTCGTCCTCCGTGGCCAGCAGCGTCTGATCGCGCCAGACCGGCTCGCCATCCCCGCGCCAATGCGCATAGAACGCCCAGCGCGGCAGCTGCTCGCCCGGATAGTGCTTGCCGGACACGTTCTGCAACGCCGACCCCGGCGCCCACAGCGCGCGCAGCCGGCCCATCAGTCGCGCGGCGAGATGCTGCTTGGTGGGGCCGAGCGCATCGGTGTTCCATTCCGGTCCGTCGGAATCGGTGGCGGAGACGAAGGTCGGCTCGCCGCCCATCGTCAGCCGCACATTGCCGGCAGCGAGCGCGCGATCGACGGCCGCACCCATCGCCAGGATGTCCTGCCACTGCGCCTCGGTGTACGGCTTGGTCACGCGGGGTGTTTCGCGCACCCGCGTCACATGCATCTCGAAGCCGAATTCGGTTTCGCATGTCTCCACCGCCCCGGTGATCGCGGCGGCGGATTGCGGGTCGGGCGTGGCGGCGAGCGGGATGTGGCCCTCGCCGGTCAGCAGCCCGGAGGTGGCGTCCAGGCCAACCCAGCCGGCGCCCGGCAGATACGCTTCGGCCCAGGCGTGCAGGTCGGTGAAGTCCGCGGTCGGTCCCTCCGGCCCGGTCAGCGGCTTCACGTCGCCGACGAGCTGGATCAGATAGCCGGAGACGAAGCGCGCGGCGTAGCCGAGCTGGCGCAGCGCCTGCACCAGCAGCCAGGCGGAATCGCGGCAGGAGCCTTGGCCGGCCGCCAGCGTTTCCTCGGGCGTCCAGACGCCGGGCTCCATGCGCACGATGTAGGCGACGCGGCTCTGCACCGCGCGATTGAGCGCGACCAGCATGTCCACGGTGGGCTGGTCGCCGCGTGGCACCGCGTCCAGCAGCGCCTGTAGTCGGGGGCCGACCGGGGCGAGCCGGCGGAACGGTGCAAGCTCCTGGTCCAGCAGTGGGTCGTAGCTGAACGGCCACTGCTCGGCCTCGGGCTCGAGGAAGAAGTCGAACGGATTGATCGTCGCCATGTCGGCGACCAGATCGACCGTCACGTCGAAATGCGTGACGCGGTCGGGGAACACGACGCGGGCGAGGTGATTGCCCTGCGGGTCCTGCTGCCAGTTGATGAAATGCGGCTTCGGCTCGACGTTCAGCGCGTAGGACAGGACCGGTGTGCGCGCATGCGGCGCTGGGCGCAGCCGGATGGTCTGTGGGCCGAGGGTCACCAGCCGGTCGTAGCGGTAGGTCGTGCGATGGGTCAGCGCGACGGAGAGGGGCATTGGGTCGGCTTTGCTGGTTCAAGGGTGAGCTCGGTGCCCGATCATTCTGCGGCGCATTGTGCAATGCAGCAAGGACTGTGGAATACACGAATCGACCGGCGTCTCGTTCGGGACGAGACACCTACGGAGCGGAACAGGTCCTCGCTAATGCCTCACAACGTGCACTCGGCTTCCCCCCAGGGCTGTTCAACGCTCTCTTCTTTGGTGGCATGGGCCGGGTGAGTCTGAAATGCCACACACCGACGCAAACCGCCCTGTGATCGCAAATTGGTGGTTCCCACGACGCGGCGCCATCTGACTCTTTGGCGGGCAACTTTCACAGTTGCGGACCGGTTGCCATGGCGTCGTTCAGTCCATTTGTGGACTTGCTGGCCGAAATCGAAGATCCGAGGCGGGCAGAGGGAAAGCTGTATCGATTGCCGGAGGTCGTGCTGTTCGCGATCCTGGCGATCGTCGCTGGCGCCAACTCCTACCGGGCGATCCACAGCTTCATTGATGTTCATCTTGCTCAACTGCGCGATGCGTTCGG
Source organism: uncultured Alphaproteobacteria bacterium (assembly GCA_963812475.1). Lineage (GTDB taxonomy): Bacteria > Pseudomonadota > Alphaproteobacteria > Acetobacterales > Acetobacteraceae > JAMXLO01. The sequence goes on along the minus strand of CAWEVI010000045.1, from coordinate 6,700 downwards.
CGTGAAGTGGCGGAAAGCACCAGCCTACACGACGATCCGCGGTATTCTGCGACAGCTTGACCCTGCCTCGGTCGAGGCTGTGTTCCGACGCCATGCCGCCATCTTGAATGATGCTGCCGAAATCCAAGGTCGGCGTCATGTGGCGATCGATGGCAAAACCTTGCGGCGCAGCTTCGACAACTTCCTTGATCGCCGCGCAGCGCACATGCTCAGCGCCTTCGCTTCTGACACGGCTCTGGTGCTGGCGCATCTTGATTGTGATGAAAAGTCCAATGAGATCCCAGCCGTGCAGACCCTGCTCGGCTCACTTCCGCTGAGTGACGCGGTGGTGACCGTCGACGCTATGCATTGTCAAAAAAAGCATTCGAGCATGCCGCTGCCGGTAGTGTCCATCTGATCGCTCAAGTCAAAGCCAACCAGCCCGCCCTGCATCACGCTGTCGCCGAGCTGTGCAACAAAGTCGCGCCGCTCGATATAAACCAAACCACCGACAAGAGGTGTCGATCCCGCGACGAAACCCGCATGGTCGAGGTATTCGCGCCGGGTAACAGCTTGGCCGGCACCGAGTGGGACGGCCATATTAGCGCAGTCATCCGCGTCAATCGCGACATTCTCACTCGCTTCGCCATCACTGGGTTGTGGCGCTCAACCAGCGAAACTGCGTTGTTCGTCAGTGACGTCGTGCTGCCAGCCGCTCAGTGCGCCAAGGCCATCCGCGACCACTGGAGCATCGAGAACCGCTCTCACTACATCCGCGACGGTAGCTTCGCAGAAGACGCCAGCCGCATCCGATGCAATCCCGGCATCTTTGCACGCTTGCGCTCGTTCGCCGCCAACATCTTGCGCTTCAATGGCGTTCACAATGTCACAGACGGACGCCATCGCATCGCCTTTGGCGGCATCCGTGCCATCCTCGCTATGCGTGTCATATATTGAGCGTTGAACAGCCCTGGGTCCCACCCAGGGCTGTTCAACGCTCTCTTCTTTGGTGGCATGGGCCGGGTGAGTCTGAAATGCCACACACCGACGCAAACCGCCCTGTGATCGCAAATTGGTGGTTCCCACGACGCGGCGCCATCTGACTCTTTGGCGGGCAACTTTCACAGTTGCGGACCGGTTGCCATGGCGTCGTTCAGTCCATTTGTGGACTTGCTGGCCGAAATCGAAGATCCGAGGCGGGCAGAGGGAAAGCTGTATCGATTGCCGGAGGTCGTGCTGTTCGCGATCCTGGCGATCGTCGCTGGCGCCAACTCCTACCGGGCGATCCACAGCTTCATTGATGTTCATCTTGCTCAACTGCGCGACGCGTTCGGCATGAAGTGGCGGAAAGCACCAGCCTACACGACGATCCGCGGTATTCTGCGACAGCTTGACCCTGCCTCGGTCGAGGCTGTGTTCCGACGCCATGCCGCCATCTTGAATGATGCTGCCGAAATCCAAGGTCGGCGTCATGTGGCGATCGATGGCAAAACCTTGCGGCGCAGCTTCGACAACTTCCTTGATCGCCGCGCAGCGCACATGCTCAGCGCCTTCGCTTCTGACACGGCTCTGGTGCTGGCGCATCTTGATTGTGATGAAAAGTCCAATGAGATCCCAGCCGTACAGACCCTGCTCGGCTCACTTCCGCTGAGTGACGCGGTGGTGACCGTCGACGCTATGCATTGTCAAAAAAAGCATTCGAGCATGCCGCTGCCGGTAGTGTCCATCTGATCGCTCAAGTCAAAGCCAACCAGCCCGCCCTGCATCACGCTATCGCCGAGCTGTGCAACAAAGTCGCACCGCTCGATATAAACCAAACCACCGACAAGAGGTGTCGATCCCGCGACGAAACCCGCATGGTCGAGGTATTCGCGCCGGGTAACAGCTTGGCCGGCACCGAGTGGGACGGCCATATTAGCGCAGTCATCCGCGTCAATCGCGACATTCTCACTCGCTTCGCCATCACTGGGTTGTGGCGCTCAACCAGCGAAACCGCATTGTTCGTCAGTGACGTCGTGCTGCCAGCCGCTCAGTGCGCCAAGGCCATCCGCGACCACTGGAGCATCGAGAACCGCTCTCACTACATCCGCGACGGTAGCTTCGCAGAAGACGCCAGCCGCATCCGATGCAATCCCGGCATCTTTGCACGCTTGCGCTCGTTCGCCGCCAACATCTTGCGCTTCAATGGCGTTCACAATGTCACAGACGGACGCCATCGCATCGCCTTTGGCGGCATCCGCGCCATCCTCGCTATGCGTGTCATATATTGAGCGTTGAACAGCCCTGGGCTTCCCCCACTTCGAATCAGCTGTAATATTTCGCAATGCCGATCAGGAAAGGAATCGCCTTTGCCAACCAAATTTGTCCTTTGCTAGGCTCATTGCCTTTTTGTATGCATCGGCTGTTCGGAGGAATTCGTATCTGTTCTGTTCGACTCTGTCCTTATAGTGAGGGCTGTTGAGAAGATCCTTCACCAGCGGCCATACTTTAGAAGCGGTCAGTTGCTTCAGAACATCGCTGAATGCGAAATCCTTCTTCAGTGACTCTCCGTATAGCTCTCGATAATGTTCGTATTTATTGTCATTAAGAATAGCCTGTATGAGCAGCGCCCATACAAGGTTGCGTGCTTTTGGCGCTGCATCGCGATGTTTGGCTGGGACGATCTCATTCAAACGCTCCATTGCGCGGCGGATCATCAAGCCCACTTTGTAGCAAAGAACAATGGCCCGCCCGTCGACGTTGTCATAGGAAGATTTGAATGTCTTCTCGTAAAGCTGCTGTGACTTAAAAACGTTTGGAAGTCGAACCCATATTGTAGACATCGCCCTGCGCGGCCAGAAATGTTTGCGCCATCGGACGGATTCGGATATCCTTTATATTCCTCAATGCCCAATTGATCCTTCTCTTCATCGCTCAGATTCTCAAACACGCCATCCTGTCGCGAATAAAAGATTTTTAGCTCCTCACGAAATTTGTCTGCTAGGTCTACCTGCCTTGTGTCCATCGCTCGCAACGCCCATGGCGGAACAGGGTTTTGCTGATTGTTCGCAATGGTTACTTGGGTTACAAAGTCACTCGCTGGATCATCTGCAATAACTTTTGTGATAACGCATATCGCTTCAAACTTGTCCATGTTTTGGTTCAAAAGAGGATTCCCAGCGTGCTGCATCAAAAACCGATCGACACTGGAGATCGTCTGTGCCCCGTTTAATATGCGCGGTACGTGGAGCCTCAAACGCCCATCAACTACTGTCACTTTCTCTGCAGCGATGGTTACGCCGTTATGTCGGAATGGAAATACGGATGGTTGGTCCGCGTCCTTGAGGACAATGCGCTCTAGCGCACCTCGAATTCTCCTGTTTGGAGCATTGTCAGATGACAGGGCACCTCTAATACCGGTCCGCGTTGAGCCTGACTCTCGGGGGGATTCCCAAATTCGAGGAGTTCAGATTTCGATGGTTCCCAGCGTCGATTCGCGGGAAGGGTTCATCGGATGGGTCAAGCACTGACGATTACGCGGACGGATCACTGCGCGGCGGATCTGCGGGCCGCGGCCAGCAAGAGCGACGACGCGGCCCAGGTTCGCCGGCTGCTGGCGATCGCACTGGCATTGGACGGCGACCCGCGAAGCGAGGCGGCGGAGCGGTCCGGAATGGACCGACAAACCCTGCGGGACTGGGTGCATCGCTACAACGACGGCGGGATCGACGGCCTGAAGTCTCGTAGCAGCCCGGGCCGCGCGCCACGGCTGACGGACGCACAGAAGGCGGAGTTGAAGGCGCTGGTCATTGCGGGTCCCGATCCAGAGCACGATGGGGTGGTGCGGTGGCGGTGTGCGGATCTGCAAGCGGTAATCGAGCGGCGCTTCTCGGTGCAGGTGCATGAGAGCACGGTGGGCAAGTGGCTGCACCAATTGGGCCTGACGCGGCTACAGCCACGTCCGGTCCACCCAAAAAAAGACCCAGCAGCAGAGCAGGCATTTAAAAAAACTTCGGCACCTTGCTGAAGGATGAGTTGCTCGGCGGCGCCGCCGGCACGCCGGTCGAGATCTGGTTTCAGGACGAAGCACGTGTCGGCCAGAAGGGGAGCCATGCCTACGTCTGGGCGCCAGTCGGTGCGCGCCCGCTCATGGTGCGAGACAATCGTCATGACTCCGCCTATCTGTTTGGCGCCATCTGCCCCGCTCGCGGTGTCGGGGCTGCCATCATCATGCCGGCGGCCAACGCCGAGGCGATGAACGAGCATCTGGCTGAGATTAGCACCCAGATCATGCCGGGCGCCCACGCCGTGCTGCTCTGCGACGGCGCAGGCTGGCACCAGACTGGCGACAAATTACGTGTTCCCGAGAATATCTCTTTGCTGCCAATCCCGCCCTATTCACCCGAGCTGAACCCGATGGAGAACGTTTGGGCATACCTGCGCAGCAACAAGCTCTGCGCGTTGATCTGGAACAGCTACGACGCGATCGTCAGTGCGTGCAAGGAAGCTTGGTCCTTCTTGATCAGCGATCCAAAACGCATTCAGTCAATCGGTCACCGCGAGTGGACGTGTGTCAATCTATAGGCGGATTGGTATAATATTCCTATCAAATAACCGTTCCCTTATAGCAACGTATATCCCGTGTAGCTCGTGCAAAGGTATAAATGCGACATACATGGCAACGCGATCGTGAGCGGTTTTTATGTGTTCTGAAAGGGTGATTTCATATGACTGGGCAGGCGGCGGTGGCTTCTTGCCGGGCTTATCGGATATGAAATCAACGTGAACTTCGATCTCACGACCAAAGTACGTATTGATAACGTGCGCCTTGCTTTCTAAGTCCTCCCGTCTATTAGCCAAGCCTTCGCTCTTTTCGCATGCATCGACATCACCCTTAAAGACAAAATGTATATAAACCCTGCTGATTTTGTCCCTATCCTCATTCAACTCTTTCTTCAGATATACAATGAGCTCATTCTGCGTCGTATCCTGCGTAGGATTTCCAAATACACGGTCTATCCCATAGTTTGTGAGCCGAACCATTAAGTCCTTAAAAAGCGCATAATTCTCTGTCCATTTGAACTGATAGAGGTAAAGATTATGCGCCTCGCCGTCGATGAAATATGCGTCGATACCGTAATCGTTGCCATTAAACGCAACGCGGTACTTAAGGTCGTCTATCTCTATCTTGAAGCGTTTTCGGAGATAGGCGAGCGCAAAGTAGTCTTGTTTGGCTCCCCCATATGCGGATTTGTATTGCGCATAGAGATCGTCCAACACTTGCTGGTCGTTCGCCCTAATTGCCACACGCGTGCTCCACCCAATGTTCCAGTATGCCCGACATTATTCCGAACTCATCGCATTAAGGGAGCTTACCAAAATCCTCGACACGATCAGTGATCAGTGATGCGCTTAGAGGCTGACCCGGAACGACTTAAGAACGATAGTGTGAGTCGCTTCAAGCGGTTGCGGTCTGCCGTGCTCCGACGGTGCTTTGCCAAAGCATCAGTACGCAGAGAGGTTGCGTGATTTCAGCGGCTGCGATTCTCTCGTGTTTGCGAAGACACCGAGGAGCACGCCGTGGCCTGGACTGAAATCACGCGAGGGCAGTATCAGCGCGATCATCTGCGCTATGCAAGCGACACCACCGACGAAGAGTGGAAGGTGATTGCGCCGCATTTGCCGCCGCCGGCCGATTGCGGACGCACGCGCGAGACCGACCTGCGCGAGGTCGTCAACTCGATCTTTTACATCGCGCAGACCGGCTGCCAATGGCGGCTACTGCCCAAGGACTTCCCGCCCTACACCACGGTGCAGCGGTATTTCTATGCGTGGCGCGACAGCGGCGTGTGGCAGACCATCAATCATGTGCTGCTGATGGACGTCCGCGAAGCCGCCGGACGCGAGGCAAGTCCGACCGCCGGCGTGATCGACAGCCAATCGGTCAAGACGACCGAATCCGGTGGTCCGCGCGGCTATGCGGCCGAGAAGATGATCAAGGGCCGCAAGCGGCATATCCTGACAGACACCATCGGCCTGCCCGTCGCGATGATCGTGCATCCGGCGAACGTGCAGGACCGTGACGGCGCGCCCGCTCTGCTGGAAAGCGCACGCGGTCTGGTGCCGTGGCTGCGCCACGTGTTCGCCGATGCCGGCTACGCGGGCGATAAGCTGAGGGACGCGCTCAAAGACCACGGCGAATGGACGATCGAGATCGTCAAGCGGTCGGACGCGGCCCAGGGCTTTGTTTTGCTGCCCCGCCGCTGGGTGGTGGAGCGCACCCTTGCCTGGCTGAACCGCAACCGCCGACTGGCGAAGGATGTCGAGAGAACAATCGAAAGCGCGGTGACTTGGCTCTATATTGCCAGCGTCAAGCTGATGTCGCGCCGCCTGGCTCCCGCTTACCGGTGGATGTAAGGCCGCTTTTGTCAGCTATATCGGTCAGTTTGTGTTCCGATGGTGATTCGAGTCAAACTCTTAGCAATCCTACGCTCGCGTCGCCGACTGCTTGTGAGGCAAACTGGATATTACGCGTAGGCATAGTGCATGGACACTCTCATGCCGCATTGATCTAGATCAACATCGGTCTGATCACCGCAGGCGGCTCCGGAGAGTGGTTAGGGCCACATTATGCTTGGACCCCTACAATGCGGCCTAGCAGCCACGGGACGAGCAAGGTTGAACACCAACGGCGGTTTTCCACCGACCAGGCGTCCCGCGGGCACAGCCCGCGCCGCCGCCG
>CAWEVI010000044.1:0-568210 GCA_963812475.1 uncultured Alphaproteobacteria bacterium | reverse complement strand
CGACGCCTTCCAGCATGGCGCGCAACGCGGGCGCCGAACGAACGATGCCATTGTCCAGCAGATCGACGTGCGATAGATGACGCGCACCCGGTAGATGGCCGCCACGGGTGCGCTTGCGCATGTCCTCGCCGGTGAACTCCGCACGCGTCCGCGAGTCAAACACGTGCGCGTCGCCGTCGAGTTGCCGCTTGAGCGTCTCCCGATCAACCAGACCCACGGACCCTGCTCCCGGGACCGCCCGGAAGTCGCCTTTCGATGCTTCGGCGCCCGGTGGCAGCGCGGTCGCTGATGACAGGATGGGCCAGCCGCCATTCAGAATGAGCGTCTTGATCCCGAAGTACTGCAGGATGAACCAAACCCTTGCGGCGTCCGTCATGCGCCCGCTGTCGTAGGTCACCGCGACAGTTGACTGATCCACTCCGAGCGCTCCGAGAGCCTTGTCCCAGTAGGACGTCTTTTCGAAGCCGGTATCGGCCGCCTTGGCCGCTGCATCCCATATCTCGACTGGCGCGCGCACCGCGCCGGGCGCATGGCCCGCGTCAAACGCTGCCTGATCGCGCGCATCCAGATAGCGAACGGGGCCAAGCGAGGACAGTGCGGCTATATCGATGAAGGGATCGTTTGGCATGGCGGGTCTCGCATCCAGAGGTTATGAATATTGGGCTGCTTTTGGGCTTCGCCGCAACCAGGCAAGTCCGTCAACGTCCCAGAACAAGGAGAACAGCAATGGCTCTGACACTGGAAGAAGCAAATCGCATCATCGAGGGCGCCGTCGCGAAGGCAAGGGAGCTCAACATCAGGATCAGCGTCGCGGTGTGCGATGCCGGCGGTCGGCCGCTGGCATTTCAGCGTATGGACAACGCCATATGGGCGAGCGCCTACGGCAGTCAGGGGAAGGCCGTCGCATCGGCCGCATTCGGCCGGCCGAGCGGCGAACTGGCCGAGCGGGCAAATCAACCCACTCCCGCCGGCATTGCCATCGCAGAGGGCGGCCACATGATCATGGGCCAGGGCGCGGTACCTATTGTCCGCAATGGTGTCGTCGAGGGCGCCTGCGGAGTTGGTGGCGGCACCGCTCAGCAGGACGAGGACTGCGCCCGGGCTGGGGCCGGAAAGTTGTAGCGGCCCACTGGATATCTCGCCGTTGCGCAATTCATCTCTGTTCATTCGAACAGGCATGATGCACTTGCAACGGGCGCGATACCGGCGAGCCGTCTAGCAACTGTCACGCCATCACGCGTGCGTCCTCCAGTATCATGGCCGCGGCCTTTTCCGCGATCATGATGGTCGGGGCGTTCGTGTTTCCCGCCGGGACCGTCGGCATGATCGCGGCATCGACCACCCGCAACCGACCCACACCGTGCACGCGCAGCCGGGGATCGACCACCGAATCGCTTCCCTCGAGCCCCATCCTGCACGTTCCGACCGGATGCAGATTGGACAGGGCATTGCGGCGGATGCTTTCCTCGAACTCCGCATCGCTGCTGACGCTGGATCCGGGAACAATCTCCTCGGCCACGTAAGAGGCCAGCGAGGGTTGTTTCGTGAATGCGCGCACCATGCGCATGCCGGCGGTCAGAGCCTGGATGTCGTATTGCGTCTGCAGGAAATTGAACCGGATCGCCGGCGGCACAAGCGGATCGGGGCTCTTCAAAAGCACTGTCCCACGTGCATCCGGACGCAGATGCACCGCGCTCAGACTGAAGCCCGGAAAGTCATGCGCGACCGCGCCCGATGGGCCGCGAGACGCATAGCTGAACGGCGAAAAGTTGAACTGAAGATCGGGCCGCTCCAGCCGCGGGTCGCTGCGTGCAAATGCGCCGGCGGTAACGCCATTGGCTGCCAGGGGGCCGGATTTGAACAACATATAGCGCGCGGTGGCCAGGATCTTGCGTGGCAGGCTGTTTGCCAATTCGTTCATCGTGACCGGCCTGGTGCAACGGTATGCGAGCCGCACGTAGAAATGGTCCTGCAAATGATTGCCGACGGCAGGGACGTCGCGAATGACCTCGATGCCCATCCGTTGCAGCAGGTCAGCCGGACCGATACCGGATAACTGCAGCAATTGTGGTGAATTGAACACGCCGCCGCATACGATCACCTCGCCACGCGAACGAGCCGAACGGCTGATCCCACCGCTGATATAGGTTACGCCGGTGGCGGTTCCGTTCTCGATCACGACGCGCGTTGCCTGAGCATTCGGACGGACAACCAGGCTGGCGCGATCGCGTGCGGGGCGCAGATAGGCCGTCGCCGTGCTCCAACGTCGACTTTTGCCAGTGGTGCTTTGGAAATAGCCGGCGCCTTCCTGTCGCGCGCCGTTGAAGTCGTCGTTGGGTGGCAAGCCGGCCTCGATCGCCGCGGCAACCACGCGATCCGCAAGCTCATACCGGCGCGGTTGATCGGACACCGTGAGCGGTCCGCCGACGCCATGGAATTCGCTGGCGCCGCGTTGCTGGTTTTCAGCCTTTTTGAAGAACGGCAGCACGCTGTCATAGTCCCAACCCGTGCACCCGCGTTGCCGCCACTCGTCGTAATCGGCCGCATTGCCGCGCATATAGACCATGCCGTTGATGGAGCTGGTGCCGCCCAGCACCTTACCGCGCGGCTGATACATGGTTCGCCCGTTGAGAGCTGCCTCCGGCTCGCTTTCGTACATCCAGTTGACGTTGGGATCGGCGAACAGGCGGGAGAATCCCATGGGAACATGGATCCAAGGATTGCGATCCTTGCCGCCGGCTTCCAGCAGCAGGACGCGGTAACGGCCGGATTCGCTGAGCCGTGCGGCCACGGCGCATCCGGCCGAACCCGCGCCGGTGACGATATAGTCGAACTCTTCCTCGGCAGCCTTCATGGTGTTACCCCCGTCTGGCGCCGCGCGTTGCTTCCGCAATCGGCTGACAGGGATTGAATACCGAAACACTGGCCCGGCCAACTGACTGGCATGTCATCGGCCAGATTTACCAGCATCACGTCGATGAAGACGTGACGGAGACCTGATCCGCGTCGCAGCACGTCACGGCAGCACCGGATTGGCTGCCTTCACCTCGTGCGGGTCGGGAAGCTCCGCGGTGGACCAGCCGCCGCCCAGCGCTTCGACCAATGCAACGCTGGCAACCAGACGGCTCTGCTGTACCGACAGCAAGGTCTGCTGGTCACCCAGCAGCAAGGTCTGTTGGGTGATCACGCTGGTGTAGGCGACGGTGCCGGCGCGGTAGGCGTTCAACGTGACCTCCAATGCACGACGTGCCGATTCGACCGCGATCGACTGCGCCGCGGCCTGCTGCTCCAGAATGCGCAGCGACGACAATGCATCCTCGACCTGCTGGAACGCGGTCAGCACAGTCTGCCGATAATTGGCGACAGACTGGTCGTAGGTCGCGCGCGCTGCCGCGACCGCCGCCGGGCGGGCGCCGCCGGAGAACACCGTTTCGCTCGCGGATGCGCCGAGCGACCATACGCGGTTGGCGACGGTGAACAGCTGCGACAGCGGATCGCCGGCGAAGCTGCCCAGTGCCGACAGCGAAATGTCCGGATAGTATGCGGCGATCTGCACGCCGATCAGCGCGTTCTCTTCCTGCATCTGCCGTTCGGCCGCCGCGATGTCGGGGCGGCGTTCCAACAGTGCTGACGGCAGGCCGGGCGGGGCCACCGGCACCGCGCTGGCCAACGGCGCAGGCGCGATCGTGAGGTCGGCCGGCGGCTGTCCGGTCAAAACCGCAATCGCGTGCTCAAATTGCTGGCGTTGCACGCCGACGCCGACAAGCTGCGCCTCGACCGACTGCAACTGCGCCCGCGCGGTCACCACGTCGGCACTCGACGACGTGCCGGCACGATACTGATTCTCGGTAATCTCCAGGGCGCGGCGATCCGCGGCGGTGGTCTCGCGCAGCAGTACCTCCAGCGAATCCTCGGCGCGCAGATCGAAATAGTCGGTCGCCAAGGTTGCCTGCGCCGACAGCTCGGCATTCGCGAGGTCGGCGGCGCTGACCTGCGCTCCGGCGACATTGCTTTCAATCTGACGCCGCACACTACCCCACACATCCAGGTCCCAGGACACGCTGCCGCTGACGGTGTAAAGCGTGCCGTTGCGACCGCCATTGCCGCCACTGCCGTTGCTGGTTGTGGTGCCGACGCCGGATGTGGTGGTTGACTGATTGTTGCGCGCCAAGCTCGACAGACTGCTGCCGCCGGTCCCGGTGTGCGACACGCCAGCGTTCAGCGTGGCTATGGGAAACAGGTTGGCGCGAGCTTCGCCCACTAGCGCGACCGCATTGCGATACTGCGCCTCGAACGTTTTCACAGTCTGGTTGGAGATCTCCACCTTTCGCATCAACCGATCCAGTTCCGGATCGTGGTAGATCGCCCACCAAACGCCCTTGTCCGTATCGTCTTGCGGCTGGACAGGCTTCCAGCCGTTCAGCTCCTTGAATTGCTCCGACATCGGTGCATCGGGCTTGCTGTAGTCCGGCCCGACCATGCACCCGGAGGCGAACACGCAGAGAGCCAGTGCACTCGCGGCCGGCGCAAGCTTCATTCGGCAGGCCCGGGGGTCGTTGACAGGCGCGGGAAGGCTTGCTGCCAATGGCGTCGCGCCGACAGGCGGAAACGATCCAGATAGAGATACAGCACCGGCGTCGTGTAGAGCGTCAGAATCTGGCTCACCAGCAGCCCGCCAACGATCGCGATGCCCAGCGGCCGGCGCAATTCTCCGCCATCGCCGAAGCTCAGAGCCAGCGGCAGTGCTCCCAGCATGGCCGCGCTCGTCGTCATCATGATCGGGCGAAACCGCAGCCGGCAGGCTTCAAAGATCGCATCGCGGGGATCCATGTCGTGCGCGCGTTCCGCCTCCAGCGCGAAGTCGATCATCATGATGGCGTTCTTCTTGACGATGCCGATCAGCAGAATGACGCCGATCAGAGCGATGATGCTGAACTCGGTGTTGAACGCGAGCAGCGCCAGCACCGCGCCGACGCCCGCCGATGGCAAGGTGGACAGGATGGTGATCGGGTGGATGTAGCTTTCGTAAAGCACACCCAGCACGATGTAGACGGCGACCAGCGCGGCGGCGATAAGGATCGGCTCGCTGTTTAGCGATTGCTGATAGGTCTGCGCGGTACCCTGGAAGCTGCCATGGATGCTCGCCGGCATGCCGATCTGCCGCACCGCTTCGGCCACCGCCGATGTCGCATCGCTGAGCGATTTGCCGGGTGCCAGGTTGAAGGAAATGGTGGCAGCGACGAACAGTCCCTGATGATTGACCGCCAGCGGCGTGTTGCCGGGACCGTATTTGGTGAAGGCGGCCAGCGGTACCATCGTCTCCTGGCTTGTACTGACCGCAGCACCAGACGAAGCGCTGCCCTTGCCGGTGTTGGCAAGTGCATTGGTCGATGCGTTACGCGCCGAACTGCTGGCGATGCTAGCCGCGGTGGTGGCGTTGCTCGTTGTGCTGGCGAGTTTCGCGGCAGCGGCCGCGACCGTGCCGATCACCGCGTTTGTCGTCTCCGTGCCGCTGGCGTTTCCCCCGGAGGTGCTGACATAGATGTCCTTCAACGTATCGGGCGTCTGCCAGTAACGCGGCTCAACCTCCATGATGACATGGTACTGGTTCTGCGCACTGTAGATGGTCGAGACCTGGCGCTGGCCGAATGCGTCATACAGCGTGTTGTCGATCTGGCTGGCGCTGATGCCAAGCCGGCTTGCGGTGGCGCGGTCGATCACCAGGTCGGTTTCCAGGCCCTTCTGCTGCTGGTCGGTATTGACGTCGCGCAGCACCGGGTTGTGCTCCAGGGCGGCAAGCAGCTTCGGCGCCCATTCGTACAGCACGGCGGTGCTGTCGGCCTGCAAGGTGTATTGGTAGGCGGCGTTGCTTTGCCGGCCGCCGACCCGGATGTCCTGGATCGGGACCAGGAACAGCCTGGCGCCCGGCACCACCGACAGTTTGCGGCGCAACCCGGCAATTACCTGATCGATGCCTGCGCGCTGCGACAGCGGTTTCAAGGAGACGAAGACCTGCCCCGTGTTGGTCTGACCGCCGCCACCGCCACCGCCCGCGCCGGTGAAACCGACCACGTCCTGCACGGCCGGGTCGTGCTGCACGATATCCATCAGCTGCGCCAGCTTGCCCTGCATCGCCTGGAACGAGATGCTCTGATCGGCCTGCAGGCCGCCCATCATCCGGCCGGTATCCTGCTGCGGAAAGAAGCCCTTCGGCACCATTACATACAGCACGATATTCAGTCCGACGGTGACCAGCAGCACCAGCAGCACCAGCCCACCGTGACGCAGCGCCCAGGCGAGGGTGCGCTCATAGAGCGACAATGCGCGATCGAACAACGTGCGCCGTCTGGGTCCGGAGCGCCTCGCGTCCGGCTTCAGCAGCAGCGCACACATCATGGGTGTGGTGGTCAGCGAGATCGCCAACGACACCAGGATCGCGAGCGACAAGGTCACGGCGAACTCGCGGAACAGCCGCCCAACGATGCCGCCCATCAGCAGGATCGGCAGGAACACCGCGATCAGCGAGAAGCTGATCGACATGACAGTGAAGCCGACCTCACGCGCGCCGAGGAGTGCTGCCTGAAGGCGCGGCATGCCGTCCTCGATGTGGCGAGAGATATTCTCCAGAACAACGATCGCATCATCCACGACGAAACCGGTGGCGACCGTCAGCGCCATCAACGACAGATTGTCGAGGCTATAGCCCAGCAGATACATCGCCCCGAACGTGCCGATGATCGAGACCGGCACCGCGATCGCCGGGATCAGCGTCGCGCGGCCGTTGCGCAGGAACAGGAACACCACCAGCGTCACCAGTGCGACCGCGATCAGCAAGGTTATCTCGGTGTCGTGCAGACTGGCCCGGATTGTCGTGGTGCGGTCGTTGGCGATCAGCAGGTCCACATCGCGCGGCATCGCCGCCATCAATTGCGGGATCGCCGCCTTCACGCTGTCCACCGTGTCGATGATGTTCGCGCCGGGCTGGCGGAACAGGATCACCAGTACCGCGGGCTTGCCGTCGGCGAGGCCGGCATTGCGCAGGTTCTCGACCAAGTCCTGCACGTCCGCCACGTCGGACAGCCGCACTGCGGCGCCGTTGCGGTAGGCAATCACCAGCGGCCGGTAGTCCGCCGCATGCGATGCCTGGTCATTTGTATAAAGTTGGTAATGCAGCCCCTCGGCCTCGATCGCGCCCTTCGGGCTGTTGGCGTTGGCGGAGGCAAGGGCGGCGCGGACATCCTCGAGACCAATGCCGTATTTGAACAGCGCCTGCGGATTCAGTTCCACCCGCACCGCGGGCAGCGCGGCGCCGCCGATGATCACCTGTCCGATGCCGCTGATCTGCGACAGTCGCTGCGACAGCACGTTCGTCGCCGCGTCGTACATCTGGCCGCGGGTCAGTGTCTTCGAGGTCAGCGCCAGGATCAGCACCGGCGCATCGGCCGGGTTCACCTTGCGGTAGGTAGGGTTGCTGCGCAGGCTGGTCGGCAGATCGGCACGCGCGGCGTTGATCGCTGCCTGCACGTCGCGCGCCGCACCGTTGATGTCGCGATCCAGGCCGAACTGCAGCACGATGCGCGCCTGTCCGACCGAACTGGTCGAGGTCATCTCGGTCACATCGGCTATCTGTCCGAGATGTCGCTCCAGCGGGCTGGCGACGCTGGTCGCGACCGTGTCGGGACTGGCGCCGGGCAGGGACGCCTGCACCGAAATGGTCGGGAAATCCACCTGCGGCAATGGCGAGACCGGCAGCTTGAAGTAGGCAAAAATCCCGGCCAATGCGATGCCGATGGTCAGCAGGATGGTGGCGACCGGACGCCCGATGAACGGGGCCGAGATGTTCATGCCGCGACGCTCATGTGGGGGCGTTGCCAGTAGGGGTGTTTCCTCTGCGCGCGCCGCGGCGGGCCACGCCCCTGCCGGACAGCCGCCACGCCAGGCGGTCGAACATCAGATAGATCACCGGCGTGGTGAACAGGGTCAGGACCTGGCTGACGATCAGGCCGCCGACGATCGCCACGCCCAGCGGCCGGCGCAGTTCAGACCCGGTGCCATTGCCCAGCATCAGCGGCAGCGCGCCGAGCAGCGCCGCCATCGTGGTCATCAGGATCGGGCGGAAGCGCAGCAGGCAGGCCTGATGGATGGCCTCGCGCGGCGGCTTGCCCTCCTCGCGCTCCGCATCGAGCGCGAAGTCGATCATCATGATCGCGTTCTTCTTGACGATGCCGATCAGCAGAATGATGCCGATGATGGAGATCACATCGATGTCGTCGCCGGCAATCAGCAACGCCACCAGCGCGCCGGCGCCGGCGGACGGCAGCGTGGACAGGATCGTGATCGGGTGAATGAAGCTTTCGTACAGCACGCCCAGCACGATGTAGACGGTGACGATCGCGGCCAGCACCAGCAGCAGCTCATTCGACAGCGACGCCTGCAGCGCTTGGGCGGCGCCCTGGAACGCGGTGACGAAGCTCTCCGGCAGGCTGATATCCTGCTCCGCCTGACGGATTTCGGTCACCGCGGCACCCAGCGACGAACCCGCGCTGGTGTCGAATGAGATCGTCGTCGCCGGGAACTGGCCGAGATGGCTGATCTGCAATGGGCCGGGCTTCTGCTCGATGTGCACGATGGAGGACAGCGGCACCTGCCCGGTGGTCGAGGCGGACGATGGCAGGCGGATGGCCGACAGCGCATCCAGCGAGGTCTGCAACGCCGGATCCGCCTCCATGATGACGCGGTACTGGTTGGACTGCGAATAGATCGTCGAGATGATGCGTTGACCGAACAGGTCGTACAGCGCGTTGTCCACCGTTGCCGGCGTTATGCCGAAGCGCGCGGCGGTTTCCCGGTCGATCACCAGGTTCACCGTCAGACCCTGTTGCTGGAGATCGCTGGCGACATTCGTCAGGTCGGGCAGTTGGCGCAGCCGTTCCAGCAGTTTCGGCACCCACTCGTTGAACGCGGAGAGGTTCGGGTTCTCCAGCACGAACTGGTACTGGGTGCGGCTGATCGCGGCGTCGATCGTCAGGTCCTGCACCGGTTGCAGATACAGCGACACGCCGGCGACACCGGCGGTCTCCTGCTGCAGGCGGCGTCCGATCTCGGTGGCGTTCAGGCTGCGGTCGTCCTTTGGCTTCAAGTTGATCAGGAAGCGGCCGCTGTTCAGCGTGGTGTTGCTGCCGTCCACGCCGATGAACGAACTGACGCTGACAACGTCGGGGTCTTTGAGGATTGCCGCCGCCAGTTCCTGCTGATGCTGCGCCATCGCGCCGTAGGACGTGGTCTGCGCGGCGACCGAGATACCCTGGATGATCCCGGTGTCCTGCACGGGGAAAAAACCCTTCGGCACCACGACATACAGCAGCACGGTGACCGCCAGCGTGACGACGGCGACAAGCAAGGTCAGTGCCTGATGATCCAGCACGACGGTCAGCGACCGGTCGTAGCGGCCGATGACCCAGTTGAAGCCGCGTTCAGCCGCCAGGTCGAAGCGGCTGCGCTCCGCCTCCCGGCGATGTCGCACCAGCCTGGCGCACATCATCGGCACCAATGTCAGCGAGACAACGGCGGAGATGATGATCGTCACCGACAGGGTGATGGCGAACTCGTGGAACAGCCGGCCGACAACGTCGCCCATGAACAGCAGCGGGATCAGCACGGCGATCAGCGACACCGTCAGCGAGATGATGGTGAAGCCGATCTGTTCGGCGCCCTTCAACGCCGCCGCCAACGGCGCTTCGCCGGCTTCGACATAGCGGGAGATATTCTCGATCATGACGATGGCATCATCGACCACGAAACCGGTGGAGATGGTCAGCGCCATCAGCGACAGGTTGTCCAGGCTGAAGCCCAGCAGATACATGACCGCCAGAGTGCCGACGAGCGACAGCGGCACCGACAGGCTCGGAATGATCGTGGCGGGCAGGTTGCGCAGGAACAGGAAGATCACCAGCACCACCAGTGCGACCGACAGCCCCAATTCGAACTCGACATCGGCGACCGAGGCGCGGATTGTCGTGGTGCGATCGGTCAGTACCGCGACATCAACCGCCGCCGGCAAGGTGGACTGCAGTTGTGGCAGCAGCGCCTTGATGGTGTTGACCACCTGGATGACGTTGGCGCCCGGCTGGCGCTGCACGTTCAGGATCACCGCCGGCGTTGTGTTGGCCCAGGCGCCGAGCTTGGTGTTCTCCGCGCCGCTGACGACGGTGGCCACGTCCTTCAACCGCACCGGGGCGCCGTTGCGATAGGCGATCACCAGCGCGAGATAGTCGTCGGGGCTGGTGATCTGATCGTTGGCGTTGATCGTCGAGGCCTGCGCCGGGCCGTCGAAATTACCCTTCGGCGTGTTGACGTTGGCATTGCCCAGGGTGGTACGCAGGTCGTCGATGTTCAGTCCGTAGGCGGCCAGGGCGCGGGGATTGACCTGGACGCGCACGGCCGGCCGCTGGCCGCCGCTGATGCTGACAAGGCCGACCCCAGGCTGCTGCGAGATCTTCTGCGCGAGCCGCGTATCCGCCAGATCCTCGACCTGGGTCAGCGGCAGAGTCTTCGAGGTCAGTGCGAGCGTCAGGATCGGCGCATCGGCCGGATTGACCTTGGCGTAGATCGGCGGCGCCGGCAGGTCCGTCGGCAGCAGGTTGCCCGCCGCGTTGATCGCCGCCTGCACCTCCTGCTCCGCGATATCCAGGCTGATATCCAGGCTGAACTGCAAGGTGATCACCGACGCCCCGGCCGAACTGGTCGAGAACATCTGGTTCAGGCTCGGCATCTGACCGAACTGCACCTCGAGGGGCGAGGTGACGGCCGAGGTCATGACCTCCGGACTGGCGCCCGGATAGAAGGTCTGCACCTGGATGGTCGGGTAATCGACCTCCGGCAGCGCGGAGATCGGCAGGAAACGGTAGGCAACGATCCCGACCAGCATGATGGCGGCCATCAGCAGCGTGGTCGCGACCGGCCGCAGGATGAAGGGGCGCGACGGGCTCATGCCGCGCCCCGACGACCACGCGGGATGGCGCGGATCATTGCGGCGGTGTCGAGTGGCGCTGGCCGCGCTGACCGTCGGGGCGCTGACCGGGTTCGGGCGGCGTCTGGCCAGGCTGCGCTGGTGGGTTGGCCGGGTTGGGCAGTCTGGCCAGGCGAGGCGGCTTGGCCGGTGCGACCCTGACCGCGGCCGGGCGTTTGGCCCGGTGCCGGCACCGTCACCGCGGTGCCGTCGCGCAGCCGGTCGGTGCCGTCCGTCACCACCCGGTCCCCGGGCTGCAGGCCCGACAACACTGCCGCGTAGCCGCCGTCGGTCGGCCCCAGCTTCACCGGCCGAACCGAGACAGTGTTGTTGGCATTGATCACGTAGACGAATGTACCAGGCTCGCCGCGCTGAACCGCCGGAACCGGTACCCGGACGGTGTCCTGCAGGGTGTTCACCAGCAACCGGGCGTTGACGAACTGATTCGGGTAAAGCAGTTCGTCCTGATTATCGAACATTGCGCGCAGCTTGAGCGTGCCGGTGGTCGTGTCGATCTGGTTGTCCAGCGTCCCAAGCTGCCCGGTCGCCAGCTTTCGCACATTGGCCCGGTCATAGGCTTCGACGCTCAAAGTGGCGCCCGTGTGCAGCCGCTGGATGATGTCCGGCAGGTTGTCCTCCGGCACCGAGAAGATCACCGAGATCGGCTGCATCTGCGTGATCACGACCACGCCGTTGGGGTCGCTTGTCTGCACATAGTTGCCGGCATCGACCTGGCGAAGCCCGATCTGACCCTCGATCGGCGATACGATATGACAATAGGTCAGATTCAGGTTCGCGCTGTCCACCTGCGCCTGGTCGGACTGCACCGTTCCGATGTCCTGCGCCACCAGATAGCGCTGGTCGTCCACCTGTTGCTGGGCGATCGAATCCTGCCGTCCAAGCGTCTGGAACCGCTTCAGGTTGGTCTGCGCCTGCTGCAGCAGGCCCTGGTCATGGGCAAGCTGGCCCTGCGCCTGTTCCAGGGTCACCTGGAACGGCCGAGGATCGATCTGCGCCAGGAAGTCGTTCTTTTTGACCACCTGGCCTTCCTTGAAGCCGACATCGACCAACTGGCCGTTGATCTGCGTCTTCACCGTCACCGTCGCGAGCGGCGTCACGGTGCCGAGTTCGTTCAGCACGATACGGATGTCACCCTTGTCGATGGTGGCCGCGCCGACCGGTTGTGGTGGCGCGGCCTGCGCGGCGCCGCCGCGACCGGCAGGTTGCGGTACATGGTGCGACCACCAATACCAGCCGACCCCCAGGACGACGGCGATCAGGATGACCGGGATAACCAGCCGGCGCAGCCGGGACGGGCGGGCGACACGGGTTTCACGTGACAGCGGCGCCGGTTCGACGTCGGCTTCCGTCCGATCGACGCGCTCATCCATGGAATGTCGCCATGTTCTGCCTGTCGCAGTCACCGCTTGCCCGGAGTTGGGACAAGCGCATCGGCATAAAGGGGCCGGCCAGCGGCGCGGCAAGCCTCCGCCGGCATGGGGTTACCGAATTCAGTGTTTCGTTACAATGGGGGCGCCGGCGGGCTGCTGACCCACCGCGCCTCGGCCTGGACACGACGGTTGAACGTGATTGGTGGAGCCAAGCGGGATCGAACCGCTGACCTCCTGAATGCCATTCAGACTCCTGCACCATCGGCATTCCGCAGATCTCCCTGTATCCGCGTAATTTAGCCTGACAGTTCAATGCATTTCGTGGCCAGCGGCTGACAACCGTTGACAGAGTTTGCCATGCCGATGCACATTCTACACGGACACAACGCGGACACGAGCGGTGCGGATCATGGGCGACCGGCTGACGGATAGCGATGTGAAGAAGCTCCAGACTCCGACCACCGGCAATCGCATCACCTATGATGAGGAACTGAAGGGTTTCGGGATCCGTGTCACCAAGGCTGGTGCGCGGGCTTTCATCCTGAATTACCGGGCGGCCGGGCGCGAGCGCCGGATCACGATCGGCAGCTTTCCGGACTGGTCGGTGAAGGCGGCGCGGGAGCAGGCCCGAGCACTCAAACGCCGCATCGATGTTGGGGAAGACCCGATGGCCGATCGGGATGACGAGAGGGCTGCGAAAACCGTCAACGAGCTATGCGACCTATACGAGTCCGAATACCTCCCAGCTCGGCGCGCCACTACGCAGGAGGACTACCGGTCCCTGATCCGCCTCTACGTCCGTCCGCGGTTCGGGAAGCTGAAGGTGGCAGTCATTCGTCACGCGGAGATCGCGTCGCTGCACCGGGAGATCGCCAAGCGGGCGCCATACCGCGGCAACCGACTCGTCGCCGTGCTGTCCACGATGATGAGCTTGGCGATCAAAGAGGGATGGCGCGAGGATAACCCGACCCGCGGGATCGAGAGGGCGCATGAGGAAAAGCGGGAGCGTTTCCTGTCGCCCGCTGAGATAGTGCGGCTTGCAGACGCGCTCGCCAAGCATACTGAGAAGATTTCAGCGAATGCGATCAGGCTGTTGATGTTGACCGGCGCGAGACGTGGCGAAGTGCTCAGTGCGACCTGGGATCAGTTTGATCTGGCGGCCGGGATCTGGACCAAGCCGTCGGCGCACACGAAACAGAACAAAGTGCATCGCGTGCCGCTTTCGGCTCCGGCACGGGAGCTGATCGCAGATATGAAGCGTGAGACCGTTGAGGGCTGTTCGTATGTCTTCCCGAGTGCGAAGACGAGCACGCCAGGTAAAGGGGCGACCCCTCCGACCTATGGGTCACTGACCGAAGTCAAGCGGACCTGGGCGAGCGTATGCGCGACCGCTGGCGTCACAAACATACGCCTGCATGATCTCAGGCACAGTTTCGCCAGCGTGCTTGCGTCGAGTGGCCTGAGCCTGCACATCGTCGGAGCGTTGCTTGGACATACCCAACCGCGCACGACGGCGCGATATGCCCACCTTTACGATGACGTGCTGCGCACTGCAACGGAGCGTGTCGGGGCTGTCGTGATGGGATCATCCCTGGGAGATGCCATTTCGCCTCTAAGCGGAGGAGGAGTAGGCCCGGTTCGAAAGACATGCTGATGCGGTTCGGTGCCGCGCTGAACTCCGGTTGGTGTCAGGAGGCGTTCACGCCGGAGACCGTGCTGAAGATTTGCTCCTGCGCTTGTCCAAAGCTCAAAATCATCGCCAATCCATCCGTGGTCGCGGGCCGCATGAACGACGCGGCCGGGCATTTGCTGCTCGCGCTAGACGCCGAGGCGTCGCCAAAGGAAGGCAAAGAGTGGGCAGACGAATTGGCACGATCGGCAATTGCGTTCCGAAATGCTTGCGGAGGCGGGCGGCCAATGAGGACCGTACTTCTGATTGGCATTGATGCCAACAAGTTGCGGACGATGCTGCAAACCGTCGCTGAGGTGCAGGGAGCCGCTGTGCGCTTTGCGGCCGCTGCGGCTGAGAGAACACGAGCTGGGCGCCCAGCCCGGCGTGCGGTTGGGTCGTGGCTCCGCGATATGGAGGAGATATTTGAGTTCTCCTATCGACGGCCAGCTGGCACAGTCACCACCCATGAGGGGAAGCGCGGTGGCCCAACGCCGCGCTTCATCGCAGAAGTTGCCACGCATCTGCTGACCAACTTGCCGGAGACGCCAAGGCTATCCGCGGCGCTTAGGCCATTGAGGAGTCCGGAGACTGTCGCCCGCAGCATGGTCAGCCTGTCCGGGAAACCGCGTATAGCCGCAAATTAACTGGCAGCCCGGCCTGATTGTTGGCTATGCCACCAACAGGCTCCACGTGTGCATTGTCGCCCGCAGATACTCCACTGTCTGAGGTTGGCATGTCAGAGGCACTCGAAAGTAACAGCGTTATCCGCCCGAGGCTGTTGGACGGTTTCCTCACCGATCGGCAGCTCGAAGCTGAAACCGGATGGCGCCAGCGAACGCGCCTACGCCGCGAGGCTGAAGGGCTGCCGGTAATAGTGATCGGTGGGACAAAGCTCTATCCCATCGACAAGGTTCGTGAATGGATCTTGAGCCGGGTCCGACAGCATGAACCGCCGCGCCGGGGGCGTCCCCGGAAGGCCGCCTGATCCACCAGGTGAACTCGCAGAACTGACCGCCGAGCGATTCGCGGCGATGCGCAGGATGTCATTCCACGAGATGGCCAGCAAGACGCGGACCGAGGCCGAGCTGCAAGAGTTCGCCAGCGCGCGCGGCTATCACCGGGGCTGGGTATGGCGCCGGCTGCAAGAGCAGCCGGGGATGAAGCCGTGATCGAGCTTGTGCGCATCGCCAAGACCGGCGGCCCTCTGACCAAGCGCGTCAGCGTCGCCCCTGATGGCTCCCTGTTGTCAGACGGCAGCGCCTGCACCATGGCCAGCGGCAGGGGATGGCGCACTACCTGCGCCACCATGGAAGAGTTCGCCGACGGCATAACCGGGCTTTCGTCGGACCAGGCGATTGCCCTTGGTGCACTCCGCAGCGATCTTCCGGATGATGTCCAAATCGTTACCAAGGGCAAACTGGAGAAGCTGAACGGCTCTGCGACCAACATGATCGCCCGCTCGGGCGACTACCTACGCTATCAGAGTCGGACAGCCGGCGCTCGCCCTGCTCGATATCGACACCAAGGGCATGCCTCCAGCGGTGCGAGACAGGATCAAGGAGGCGGGCGGCTTCTGGGGCGCGCTGGTGTCCGTGGTGTCCGAGCGGACATCGACCGCACGTGTGCTGCGCCCCTCCACCTCCACCGGCATCAGCCGCAGCGACACAGGCGAGAAGCTGCCGGGCTCGAACGGCTGGCATATCTTCCCGCTGGTGCAGGATGGCGCCGATGTGGAGCGCTTCCTGCGCGCGCTGCATGATCGCTGTTGGCTCGCCGGCTTCGGCTGGTACATGGTCGGCGCCGCCGGCCAACTGCTCGAACGCTCGATCGTCGATCGGATGGTGTACGCGCCCGAACGCTTGGTATTCGAGGGCGCTCCGGTCCTTGAACCGCCGCTGGTGCAGGACGCTGCCAGCCGCCGCGCCGTCGCCCACGATGGTGTGGCGTTGGACACGGGCAACGCCTGCCCGGTGCTGACCATCGTCGAGAAGGCCGTACTGCGAGACCTGCGGGCAAAGGAAACGTATAGGCTAGCTCCAGACCGCGCCAAGGCCCGCGAGGCGTTCATCGCCGAACAGGCAGAAGCGATCTCCAAGCGACTGAAATGCCCCCTGGATGTTGCGCGTCAAACGGTCGAACGCCAGTGCGACGGTGTGCTGCTGCCGGATGTCGTGTTGCCGTTCGATGACATGGAGATGGAAGGCTGCACCGTCGCCGACGTGCTGGCAGATCCGGACCGCTTCGTCGGCGCCACGCTCGCTGATCCGCTGGAAAACGTGGAATATGGCCGCTGCAAGGCCATGATCATGCGCCGGGGCAGCGGCGCCGTATGGATCAATAGCTTCGCACATGGCCGCACCACTTACGAGTTGAAGCCCGGCGTGCCCGCTATCGAGGCTGTGCTGCATAATACGCCAGACGAGCAGCTGATTGACACGTTCGTGCGGCTGATGCCCTCGGCCAACATGAAGACTACCGAATATCAGCGGCTTCGCGACGAGGTGTCGAAACGCACCAAGATAAACAAGCGCGCCATCGACCAGACCATCAAGCAAGTTCTGAAGGAACACGCAGAGAAGGAACGCCAGGAGAAGGCGAACCAGAGGGCCGCCGAGCGAACCGATCCACGGATTCAGATACTAGACCCGCCAGCAGATGCTCCATGGCTGCCTACCATGTCGGTGCTTAATGAAGTGCTGGGGAAATCAGCCTCCGACGAACCGCCAATGCGCGACGACATGGGATACGTCACAGAGATCACCTTGAGACCAGCGCCAGGCATGCACGCCCTGACTGCACTCGGGTCGAACGGCGAAGAGACTGACGACACGCGCCTGCCGGCACCAGAGCACCCGCTCCTAACCAGGATGGACGATGTCCGGCTTAGCGAGGTTATCGAGAAGCATATAGACTTCGTGGACGATAACGGTCGCTCCGTTCATCTCGGCGCTGGGTTCGTCCGGCACTTCCAGAGGCGCAGCGACGGGGCCCTGCCGCTGGTAAGGGCCGTTGCAACGCTGCCGATGGTCGTGGCTAACGGCGATATCCTATCAGGCCATGGTCTGAATCGCGAAATCGGGGTCGTGTTCCGCGTCCCGCCCGAACTGCAAGCGCTCATACCAGACATCGAGGATTGCACGCCCACGGCCGCCGCGAATGCCATGCAGTTCCTGACCGACGAGTGGCTGTGCGACGTGGCATGCGACTACGCCAGTAAATGCGTCCTACTGGCCTCGGTCGCCACCATTCTGGAGCGGCTGCTGCTGCCCGAGCGGCCAGCATTCTTCCTTGACGCCGGCCAACGCGGCTCCGGCAAGACCACCACGGCCAACATGGTGTCATTTGCCGCACTGGGCGTCAGAGCTGCCGCAGCAGCGTGGTCGCCAAACGAGGAAGAACGGCGCAAGGCTTTCATGGCCTATGCCTTGGAAGGGGTGCCATTCATCGTGTGGGACAATATCCCGCGCGGTGAGTCCATCAGCTGCCCAACAATCGAAAAGGCGCTGACAGCCGAGACTTGCACCGATCGCATTCTCGGCGTGTCCGAGGTCAGAACAGTGCCGTGCACCATGGTCATCGCTTTCACCGGCAACAATGTCAGCGCGCGCGGCGACATGGCGTCCCGGTCGCTGAAAGTCCGGTTCGAGGTAGATCGCAGCGATCCCGAAAACCGGAAGTTCAAGCATCCCGATCCGATCGGCTGGACAGAGGCAAACCGTGGCCGAATCCTGCAAGCCGTCTACACCATACTGCTTGCCAACCCCCGCCTGCGACCTGGAAGCAATCAAGAGCCGGCGCAAACCCGGTTCAAGGCGTGGTGGCACCTCGTCGGGTCAGCCATCGAACATGCTGCGCAACAGCACATCGAGCAGCGGCAACGCGAGGTCAGGACCATGGAGGCTATTTTCCCACCTGACCGCGACGAGCAATGGAGCCAACGTCGGGCGACGTTCGAGACGTGTTCTCCAGCGTCCGTCAGCTTCCGCGACCTATTCGCCGCCGGCGAGGCTGGCGAGGATCAGACATCCAGCCTGGGCGACGTGCTGAGCATACTGCGGGGGAAATACCCGTCCGGCTTCAGCGGCGCCGACGTAGCGACGTGGATCGAAGCGTTCAGCACCGACGCCATCGAGTTCCGTGTCGCCCTGGAGGCGGCCAGCGGCGGGAAGGCCATCAAGGTGATCAGCGCCAAGACCGTCACATGGCGGCTGAAATCCATGTGCGGCGCCCCCGTCAACCTGAGCGATGGCACGACGGCAGCGCTCCGGTATGTGCCGGCCGACCACAGCGGGACCTTCGTCGTGAGGGCGATTAAGTGACCGGTATGCGGAACCTGGACCTGCGGAACTTTTTCACCAATGAAACACGCGAGATTCGTGATTTGCCCGGGGTGGTCGTGCGGGAATCGTGGTCGAGCAAGTCCGGTGGGCTAAAAGGTTCCGCAAGTTCCGCAGGTTCCGCATATTCAGCAGGAGCGCACCGCATGGCATCCCCCAGTCTGGACCGGAATCGCCGCCCGGGAACGAACCTCCGAAAACCTGTGGATGAAGGTGACGTGGATCCCGCTTCCGGACTTTGTCTCTTCCCCTCAACGGGCAATGGCATTGGCCAAGCTTGGCAAGCTGTTGGTCGCCCATCATCACGACATTGGAGGCGATCGCCATCGGCCGCGGATGGAGGCTCGGCCCATGATCCCACCCGGCGCGGCGATGTCGTCCGAACAGGCACACAAGCTCGCTGCGACGGGAAGGCTTCTGATCGCGTGCAGGCACTGCGACGATCGGATCGAGATGATGGTGCGATCGCCACAGTCCACGCCGTCCGATCCGGGTGAACCTGCCTCGTCGGTCAATGGCGCGTTCCGCTTGGCAGGGCGCGCACGTCAGGGTGATTGGTGATGGTGAAGACGATGAAGCTGGGTGCCACCGCGCGCCAGATCGATCTCGCCGCCAAGCCGGCGATGATGGCGACCCAGCTCGAACAGGCCAGTGCTGAACGGCGGTCGTTGTATCACACACAGCGATGGCTGCGCGTTCGCCGTCAGTTCTTGTCGGAGCATCCACTGTGCATCGAGTGCGAGCGAGAAGGTCTCGTTGTTGCTGCCAGCGTGGTTGATCACCGGCTCGGTCATCGGCGAGCCGATTGGAGAGAGAGGTTCTGGGATACCAGCACACTCCAAGTGCTTTGCCTCGACTGCCACGCAAAGAAGTCAGCCGCCGAGCTTGCAGAGTGGGTCCGCACTGGTGGTGCTTATCGTCGGATGGGGATAGGGGGTGTATAACGTTTCCGGAACGAGGCTTGAGGATAGCACCGCCCGCTTCACGAGAACACGGTTCATCGACATTTAGAAGGTTTCTGAGATATGCCGCCGAAACCTAAACCGAGTTCGCCGCCTGCGACGCCAGATCCGCTCCCGCCGCCCGAACACTTGTCGCCCGAGGCCGCGGCGGTCTGGCGCAGGACTGTCGCCCACATGGCGACGCGGGGACCGGTGGACGCCGCGGATGAGATCGCGCTGGAGACCTTCGTCGCAGCCGTGATCCGCCAGCGCCGCATGGCCGCGGAGATCGAGGAGACACCATTGACGACGGACGGAAAAATCTCGCCGCTGTTACGCGTAGCCGAGGCCACAGCGGCGACGGTGAAAAATCTTGGCCACGTGCTCGGTCTCAACCCAACGGCCCGCACACGCCTTCCCAAGGCGCCGCAGAAGACGGGAGGCGGTAAGTGGGACGATCTAGAGTAGGGGCACCGTTCCGCGCCGCCGCCCCCGTTGTTTCCCATCACCGGGCCCACCACCGCCCCTATCGACATGATCCCGGTGACCGCCGACCCGACTGGCAAGGGCGCGCGCGCATGGAGCATCCTGAGCAGGTTGCCACTCACTGAGGGCGAGCACAGCGGCCGGACGTTCGGCCAGAATGCCCCGCCCTGGCAGGAACGTCTGACCCGCCTGCTCTTCGGGCACACCGACCAGCAGGGCCGCCGACTGTTACGCGAGGCGTTCATTAATATCGCCAAGAAGAACGGCAAGACCGCTTATGCCGCGGCGCTGGCCTTGACCTGGCTGCTATTGGACGGCGGGCAGCGGGAGCACGTGGTGTGCCTGGCGGCGACGCAGAAACAGGCGCGCATCGCCTTCGACAGCATGTGCGCCATGATCAGGGTGGACGAATGGCTGTCGGAGCGGTTCGAGATCATCGATTCCAGGAACGTGATCAAGTATGCGAAGACCAATTCGCACATCACGGTAGTCGCCGCTGAACTGGCCAGCCTGGTCGGCTTCAACCCATCGTTGATCATCGTGGACGAGCTACACCTGCTCGGCGCCACGCCGAAGGGGGGCAAACTGGTCAACCAGGGCCGGACCGCTGCAATCGGCCGCCTGGAACCGCTGATCGTCAGTATCAGCACCGCGCCGCTCGAACGGTCGGAAGGCATCTTCGAGGGCACTCTACAGAAAGCGCGCCGGGTGATCAGTGGCGATGAAATCGACCCGGCTTTCTTCGCCTGGCTGTGTGAGACGCCGAAAGGGCTCAACCCGCTGGATAGCGCCAACTGGTTCTGGACCAACCCATCGCTGGGCTACACGATCGACCTGGGACGGTTGCAGGCCGCATACGCGGCCGCGCAGTCCGATCCGGCCACATTGCGCGACTTTCGATCGCAAAACTTGAATATTGCCCCCGAGACTTCGTCTGGCGAAGGGAAGTGGATGGCGCCAGAGAAGTGGGACCTCGGAGCTGACCGGACGATCAGCCTGGAGGCTGTGATCAACGAGGCGATCAGCCTCAAGGTCGGCATCGACAAAGGCGGCCAGGATGATCTGTCCGCTATTGCCGTGCTCGGTCGGTGCAATCGCGGCGAAGGCGATCACTTCCTTTTGTGGACTCACCAATGGATCAGTCGGGATGGGTACGAGAAGCGGAAGAGCGTCATTCCCTATGATGATTTTGTCGCTGCCGGAGATCTAACTGTCGTCGATCGCGTCACGGATGATGTCCCGGAAATGGCCGATGTTGCGGCGCTCGCCTACGCTTCTGGGAAGCTGTCGCTGGTCGGGATTGATAGCTATTGCTCGCCATCTGTTGTGAAGGGCCTCGTTGAGGCCGGAATAGCAGAAGATATAATTCAGTCGGTGAAGCAGGGAGGGCACTTACAGCCGGCTATATTTTTTGTAGAGGAGGTGCTGGCCATGGGCAGGTTGCAGCACAACGGATCAGCGGTCATGCGCTGGAATATCTTCAACGCCGTGCTGAGCCGCCGTGGGGCCGCGGTGTCGATAAGCAAGAGCAGCGTGGTCGGGAGCGACAAAATCGATGGCGTGGCTGCGCTGCTGAACGCCGCTGCCGCGCATCTCGCAAAGCAGAATGATGATGTCGGGCTTTATATGGAACAGAACGGTGGCGTTCGTCCGATGCTGTGGCTGAACCTCGGCCTATGAGCCATGTCGCCAGCTGCCGTTGATATTGCTGGTCGGTTGCGGGAGGTCGCGAAGGTCCTTCAGCGGATCGACCACCCGCTAGGCGATTGGTTCGATGAGTCCGTCCGGCTGGCCTTGCCATCGTCAGGAAGGATGGGATGGTCTTAACCCCGGGGATGATGAATCGTGGAACGGCCGGCAAGCCCACCTCCGCGTGGCCCGTGACTTTATGACCGGCAGCACAGGGCCGCCCCAGTTCAAGCTCGTGGCAAGCTCGGGCGTCGGCAACCTCACATTCGACCAGGCCCTAGTGCGCTGTCGCGATCGGCACATATGCACGCCAGTCGCCATGGCCCCCGAAGACATTAAGGTCCGTGCCTGCGTCGCCGTGCTGGGGCCGCCAATGACGATGCATAAAGACTTGGTCGCCCGGATGGGCGCGGCCGTGGCGGACAAGCAGTCGTTCATGGTGGCCACGGAGGACGCGTCAACCCTGCGGGCTGTGCTGAAGGTGGTGGACGGGCTTGCACTGATGGCGGCGCCGGTCGCGGGCCACGCGTAATGCCGATCGTTTCCTAAGATGCGCGCCACCATGCGCCGCATAGCGCGCAGGCTATGGTGAAGAAGGCGGTGTAACGGCGCATGGCGGTGTTCCTAGTGTGTGAGCGGTTAAGCGTGGTGCGCCAACAAGACGCCACCATCCTTGTAGGACGATCCGTCAGCGTGGATGACGACGCTGCCGCCGACCTGCGATACGCCAAAGTTCCTTGGAGCTCCGGACAATCCGTCGTTCTGTTGTAGAGTGACCGGAGTGCCCAGGAACGCCAGCTTCACCTGGTCGACCAGGACGTTTCCGCGGTAGAGCGAGAGAAGATCCGGCTTCAACGAATAGCTTGTGGCCTTCAGGCCCTCCAGAATAATCTCGCCGAAACCCAGATCCGTCTGCGCGTGATACTGGCTCGGCGCGTCAATCTGTACGTCCCCGTGCTCGCCGCCATAAAGCTCATATCCTGAGCTCGACTTTCCGCAATTCAGGCTGCGAGGCATAAAGTCTGGAAACTCGATTTAGCAAGCTGGTGGGAATTTCGATGATGTCTCCGATTTGCCGGGACATGGAGAAATTCGGTGGGCACCACAGCACGCGGCGCACCGCAGCGATGGCGTCACTGAAAGTCGGTTCCTGCTTGCGGTACCAGGCGGCGGCATTTGGACGCAGTGCCGTCGTCGTGTCGCGTACCAGGCCATCGGCCCACACGGTGATCAGTGAGAACAGCCCCAGCAGTGCCGGGGTGGTGCGGAGGATGGCGAGATCGGACCACTGACGTTGGGTCTCAACCCCAAGGTGGGTCCGCACCTCCTGGAAGGTGGTTTCCACCCGCCAGCGCGAGACGAACCAGCCGAGAATCATTGCGGGCGTCGCATCCAGATCAGTGCTGAGGAATGCCGCCGGCTCGTGCTCGCCGGTTGGATCGCGCACCAGCACCCAGCGGATCGGCACCGGTGGTATGCCGGCATGGTACCAGACCGCAGTGCCGGTAGCGGTGAGCAGCTTGCGTTGCTGGGCGTTGTACCATTGCGAGACGACCACGGCCGTCCAAACGGTCTTCCTGCTGGCCAGCACGGCACGCAGTGTTGGCGGACGACGCCCCTTGAGCGGGGGGCGCCCGCGCTGACCCTTGCGGCGCCGCGGCGCCGGCTTGAACAAGGCGGCATCCAGCCGGAGCCGTGTGATCACACAGACGTGGCAGCGCACCGAGGCCAGCAGTTCGAGCGCCGCGAAGCCGCTGTCGGCGACAAAGATCAGCCAACGGTCGGGCAGCCAGCGTTTGGTTTGCAGGATCGCCTGTCGCGCCCAGTCAGTCAGCGTCTTGTGCCGCTTGCGGTGCTTTTCGCTCCACCGCGCCGATGGGGCGAGAACAGTCAGGAACGGCAGCGCCCAATGTCGGCCGGACCAGCTTATCGGCACCACCACCATCAGCGACAGCCAGCGCAGACCACTGGTCTTCACAAAGTGCCCCTTCGAGGACCGCACCGGGTCGCGGTAGATGCCGCGCGCTTTGATGCGCGCGCCCCAACGCCGCTCGATGGTGTCGTCGATCCCGATCACCACCGGACCGTTGGGCAACAGCCGCTCCAGCAGGTGCAGCAGCAGCCGTCGCGCCACGGCGCGTGCGTCCCAGCGGGCTCGGCCCAGCACCTCATGGTAGCGACGGAACTGCGGCGCCTCGCCCAGCCCCATGACACGCAGCGCCTGGGTGACGGTGCGCTTGCCGGGAGCCAGCACTGCGCCGGCCACCAGGACCAGAACACGGTTCCACACCGGCGCGGTGAAGCAAGAGCGGAACACCGACAGCCAAGCGGCCAGGGCCGGTGGGGTCAGATGCGGATCGAACGCCGTAGCGGCGCGCAGACAATTCGGTGTCATCCCAGTCGTAGAATCAAGTCGTGCCGATGCCGCAAGAGTCTGCCGGCGACATCCGCCGGCGCGGCGCTCTATCGTAAACGCATGGCCGAAGATCCGATCATCCAGCGCATCGAGAGTTTCCGCTGTCGTCGCGGGCAACTGTTCGCCGAACGCCGCAACCGTGGCTACACGCTATATCGTGCCAGTTCCGGCGCGCTTGTCGCGCGCCTCAGGCCGACCGGCCAGGACGATCGGGTCGAGGTGCTCTATTGGTCGCTGTGGAAGGAACGTTGGACCAACGCTGGCCCATTCGGGCGCACCGTCCTGCCCCTCAACCAAGCCCTCAAGTTCATCGCCTCAGAGGACATCTTCTGGGCTATTCAATAGCGGTGCCCCGGCACCGAAAATGCGGAAAGTCGAGCTGAGTCGGTGACGACTTGGCTCGGTCCGACGGACTGCATGAACTCCAGCTTGCGAGAGCCGTGCGACTGGAACTCGTTGATCTCGCCTTTGCCAACGACCTTGACACCGATGATCGTGGTACCGTTGGCGGTGGACACTGAATCGTTGTAGAACGTTCCGCTGTCAATCACGTACAGATTGGTCGCAGGCGTCTGGGTAAAGCCGCCAATCCACTCAGTGCTGGTCTATGTCAGATCAACGACAACGTTTTGGGGTCCGCTAGCGCCGACCGCAACCGACGCAAAATCCTCGGCGCGGCTCATGTAGATAATCTCTGTTGACCCGTTGATGATTTGTGTGTTCGGGGCGTCAGGGTTATTGGGCGCGACCATTTTTTATGTTTCCCTCGTTGGTGGTTCGTGTGCGGTTCGATAGTCATCGATTATCCGTCGTATTAGGTCTGCGATCGTAATGCCCAGCCTCGCTGCTTCCGCCGTGAGGTCGGCGTCCTGCGGATCGGTAAGGGGCCTGGTGCCAGATCGGTGCGCTCTGCCGACGCGGAACGCCATAGCGAGCGCGATCAGCGGACCCGCACGATCGGCTGGAAATGGACTGGAACCGGCTCGACCACGCATCCGGCAAGGGTCAGGAAAGCCGCAGACAGCACGATCAAAGCGCGCATCAGATTGCTCATGGGTGTGATGCCTCCTGATTCTGTTCGATCGCGCGTAAAGCATCCGAAAAGCACGTGCGTTGCGCACTACCTCGGCGCTGATCGCGATGAGGTTAGCACGGCGGAGGCAGGCAGCGCGGTCCGTGTGGGAGATGGTCGGAAACATCGCGATCGTGGAGGCGTCGAGGTCGTGGGACGCCTGCACGAGCTGCTGCTGGCGGTAGGCCGCCCGTGCCTGCCAGGGCGGTGATCGCCAGACCGGCGATCGCTGGCCGGCCCGCCGGATCGAGGCGCGTCGAAAGCGCGTCAATGTCGCTCCGCTCGGCAACGGCAAAGAGCTCGCGCACCATGACCCCCCGGATCGGTCGGCCGACCTTGCGAGATCATCGCGCTGGTGCGGTAGTGGTTGCAGCCTTGGACGGCATCACATGTGCCTCCTTGGTTAGGCCGGGCGCTGGTGCCACACACTTTCGCCCGGCCGCTTCTGCCAGCTGACGGCCGGGGTTGCGGCTACCTACGCATTACCCAGAGCTAGCTGGTAGGCGTAGGTTCTGGACCGGCCGTCTTCTGGGATGCGCCCACGGGCATCGCATCCGGCCGGGTCGTCCGCGCCGACGTGCCGGTGCCGGCAGAGCGGCTGCGGCGGATGGGTGCGGATCTGGCGGCGGCGGTGGAGTGGGCCGGGCCGAGGGCGCTCCCGCCGTTCCCCCGCGCCGACGCCTACGCCACGGCGCGTCCGCGGCAGCAGGTGCAGGACCGAGACTGCTAGGCCACGCTAGCGGACGGATTGCACGGCGAGGGGTGGCCTAACGCGGCCAGAGATGGCGTGGCCACCCTCTCATACGCTGGTTTGCATGGGCACTGCGACATTCTGGTGTGGTTACCGGTGCAACGACTTGGCCACCCGATCGCGCAACGCACTGGGCTCCGGCGGCTTTGAGCTAGCGGCGCATGGTGGTGTTCCTAGTGTGTAAAGATGGTCGGGAGCGCCACTGAGGCGGGCGCGGGCTGCCCGAATAGCGTCGGTGTGGTTGTGATGACCGCAAACTGGTTGTTGGCGGGTCCTCCCGGCGCATGTCCGACCTCGGTGTATTCCCGCGAACCCGGCGCGAACTGGAGCGAAGCAATTTGAGTGCCGGCCTTGTTTAGCAGATCGGTCACCGCCCTTGGCCACGTTGACATGAAGCCCAGCCAGAACTGTGTTCATATCGACCACGCTGCCGGCATCTATGTTGACGGTGCCGTGGCCTTCAAGCGTCGCATGGCGGAAATCGGCTGTAGAGCCGTGGGAAACGGTCATACTGCCGTTGAGGACGAAGGGGCCGTTCAAATACCGGCCTCCAGTGGCTAAGAAAGTGCTGTCATTGGTGACGGTGCTGGCGCCATCCAGCGCGACGAACCCTCCCGTGTCGCCGCCGATTGCCAGATTGCCGTAGGACAAGCTCACGCCGTGTGTAAGCGTAAGGCTTGCATTCATCGGAAAATGGTTGCTGGGCGTGGCGCCCACGTTAATTCCGCCGTATACCTCGTGGCCTTGCGATCCCTGTTGGGCCGCGACGGCAATAGTGCGGTTCCCCGGGCCTGTGTCTAAGACCGCTTCAGTCGCCGGGCTGTGGCCTTGGAGAAATAACCGAGCGCCGGATTGGATGACGCGGATAACGTCGGATTAGGTCTGAGATCGTAATGTCCAGCCTCGCTGCTTCCGCCGTGAGGTAGGCGTCTTGCGATTGCGTAGGCACCGGTCAACTAATTTCCTCCCCGTTTTTTAGTAATGGCGCCATAAATGTCCGGAAAGCCAGAGTGGCGCCGTTTTATTTGAGAAACCAGCGAACAGCGACCACCGCGAGCGCGCTGTAAATGCCCACGGTCGCGATGCAGAGCAGCGCCATCAGGGCGCTTGTTGTCATGCGCATCAAAACCGCAGCGCGTCGGTATCGACATCGAACCGTCTGGCGAGCCAGGCCAGCACGCGGACGCGGGCCTCGTAGTCGAGCGGCGCCAGTGCCGCATGGACACCGGCCATCACGGCCAGCTCGGCATCGAGGTCCATGGGGACAGGCGGGGCGGCGGGGGCTGTGTTACTGATGCAGGTAGCCTTGGGCATGATCGCATCCTTGCCTGAGGTCAGGGCCTGCCGCGGTGATTCCAGCACCCGGTAGGCCCGCTTCGTGGGTCGAAGAGCTAGTTCCATAAGATGGTCTCGCCATGATCGTCCGACGTACCAAGGGGCAGATTTAGATTATCCGTTATGCCATCCTCGGCATCGTCAATCGCGGTGATGGCATGACGGTGCGCCACCTGTTCTATCGCTTGGTGTCGGCCGGCGTGAGTGAGAAGGACGGAGACAGAATACACCAAGACCGTATCGCGGCTGGCGAAGGAGCTGCGGCGAAGCGGCGACATCCCGTTCGGCAAGATCATCGACGGCTCGCGGCTCTATACCGCGCCGACATGCTATGACAGCGTCGAAGACGCCCTGAACGACTGCGCGACCTCCTATCGCCGCAGCTACTGGCGCACGGCTGATCGGATGCTGGAAGTCTGGTGCGAGAAGGATGCCATCCGGGCACTGATCCAGGACACGACATGGGAATACGCCGTGCCTCTGATGGTCACCCGGGGGTTCGCGTCCGAGAGCATCGTCCAGCAGCTTGCGGAGGACGTTAAGCGCAGCGGGAAGCCCCGCGTTATCCTGGCGCTGAACGATTACGATCCCAGTGGCGCGCTGATGCTCAACGACATCATCCGTCGCGCGCAGCACTACGCGCCCAGTGTAGATTTCGTGGTTGAACAGGTCGCAGTGACCAGGGAGCAAGTCGCCGTGTATCGGCTGCCGACGAGGCCCACCAAAGGCGTGGCCGGCGGCAACAGTCACACCAGGGCGTTGACTGACCAGTCGCACACACGCGCGTCTGATGCGCTGACCATTGCCCGGCTGGCCGGACTCACGCGTGGCGAATATGACAGGCTCCGTCATTATGAGGCAGTCCAACTCGGCTGGCGAGTCGATACGCTCGATGTTGAAGTCCAAAAGGCACGCAACACAGGGCAGTTTGGTGACGACGGGGATCCTAATCGGCCGCCCGAGTTTACCGACGAGGCGCTCGCGCTGCGGTTCACCGATTTGCATCGGACTGGACTACGATATGTAGCCGCGTGCGGGCGCTGGCTGATTTGGGACGGCGCGGTCTGGCAATTCGACCATGCAGGCATTCGATTGGGCACGAGGAGTCTGCCGCAAGGCTAGTGCCGAATGCCACTCGGACCGGATAGCCGGTGCGGTCGCGAGCGCGAAGGCTGTGGCCGCGGTCGAACGGCTTGCCAAGGCTGATCGCTATCATGCTGCAACGGTAGATCAATGGGATGGAGATCCGTGGCTCTTGAATACGCCCGCCGGGGTCGTGGAGCTCCGCACCGGGCAGATACGACCAAAACAGCCCGACGACTACATGACAAAGATCACTGCGGTCACGCCCGGTGGAGATTGCCCGCTCTGGCTGGCATTCCTGCGACGCATCACGGGGGGCGACGCAGATTTGCTGGCTTTCCTGCAACGGTTCGCGGGCTATTGTCTAACTGGCATAACCCGCGAGCAAGCGATGGCGTTCGGGTTCGGAACAGGTGCCAACGGCAAAGGCACGTTCCTGAACACTATCAGCGGTATCCTCAACGGATACGCCACGGTGGCGCCAATAGAAACTTTCACTGCAAGCCCCACCGATCGGCATCCAACGGATCTCGCGATGCTGCGCGCCGCGCGACTTGTCACCGCACAAGAGACCGAAGAGGGCCGACGCTGGGCAATTCTAGGATCAAGGCCCTGACCGGTGGGGGATCCGATCACGGCACGGTTCATGCGACAAGACTTCTTCACCTTTACGCCACAGTTCAAGCTGTTTATCGCGGGCAACCATAAGCCCGGTCTGCGCGGCGTGGACGAAGCCCTGCGGCGGCGCCTGAACCTGATTCCGTTCACCATCACCATCCCGATTCCGGAGCGTGATCTTGGGCTGCCTGAGAAGCTGAAGACCGAATGGGCTGGAATTTTGCAATGGATGATCGATGGCTGCCTGGATTGGCAGGCCAAGGGTCTGGCACCTCCGCCCGTGGTAACTCTTGCCACGGAGAGCTATCTACAAACAGAGGACGCGGTTTCCAACTGGATCAAGGAGCGCTGCAAGTCGATCGACTACGGTGGGACGGGATCCTCCATGTTGTACGTAAACTGGAGCATGTGGGCTAAGGGAGTCGGTGAGGACGCGGGATCACTCAAGCGGTTTAATCAGACGTTGGAGGCAAAAGGCTACGCAAAGGACCCGAAGGCGAGACACGCCACCTTTCTAGGTATTGCACTCGACGTTCCGCCACCACGTACGGAACTGCTGGATGACCCAGCCTGAGGAGCGGGTTGCAGGGATCATCAAGCATTTCCCTATTATCACCGTTACGCGCGCGCGTGACGGCGCTAAGCAGATAAAGGGTGACAATCCCTGCAAGCCCGTTGGAACGCATGAGCGGAAGATTGCATAGGCGAGCAGAAGGTCAGCGCTGCGGCCCGCGAGTCCTACCTCGCAG
Organism: uncultured Alphaproteobacteria bacterium; assembly: GCA_963812475.1. GTDB lineage: Bacteria > Pseudomonadota > Alphaproteobacteria > Acetobacterales > Acetobacteraceae > JAMXLO01. The sequence goes on along the minus strand of CAWEVI010000044.1, from coordinate 538,662 downwards.
AAACGCACTTGACGCTGGCCGGCTTCGATGACCATCGCGTCGGCGATCTGCTCCTCCATGCAGCTTGATGGATGCGCTGGACGGCCAGAGTTTTTGTTGGCGTTTTCAGGTGATTGGCCGACTTCAGTTGCGCGCATTCGACTGGGCGGTTTCCCTCACCCGATCCGCTATCCAGGCTTGGGCGGCCTCTTCGCTCTTGAAGCCCGCCACGACCTGCAAGTGACCGCTCGGAAACTCGACTTCCACTCGGAAGGTCCCCTGCCCGTCGGAAACGATCTTGTAAACTGCCATACCGCAAATTATGGCATACGCGGGGCCACAACCGAAAGGAGCAGAACCAAATGGCAACACGCCCACCCGCAGGCATGATCCCGTTCGAGGTGAAAGTTCGAAAATGGGGAGGTCGCGCGCATCTGGATTTCCAGGTGGGACGTGCGGTCCGGGGATGGGATTGCCCGGGCAATCGCTCGCGAACGCCAAGCATCCGGCGATTTGCGGGCCGGTGAGATCGTGTCCGTGGATCGGGTGAACGGGTGAAGCCGGCTCAGGAGTTCTCCGGAGGGTTCGTCATCGAAGCGCTGCATCGGTCTGTGCACCAGCAATTCTCGCGCTGCGCAGGCCCTCAGGATCGGTTGCTTCGCCTCGTGGCTAAGCAGATCCGAGTAGAGCCGCGTCCCTGCCGCCTGCCGCAGCAGCGTGTGGTTGCGGTGAATCAGTGTCTCAGGTACTTTGCCGAGCATCCATGTGGCAACTACGGTCCGGAGATATGTCGTTACCATTATCAGTGAAACGCAATGGTTGCGCTAGTGCCCACACGTGTGGTGGCTATCGGCCACCGACCGGCTTGTGCGCCGTCCCCGTTCCTAGCGCTTGCGATTGATGCTTGGAGCGACGATATGACCGCAAATTATTGTCCGGTCGTGTGAAATGCCCCGCTACCAAGCTCCCAAAGGAACGATGCCGCCAAATGCCGGCAAAGGACGCCCTGCCGGCGTGCCGAATATCATCAACCGAGACATCAAAGAGATGATACTCGGGGCGCCAACGATGTGGGAGGTCGTGCGTATCTGGCGCGCCAGGCGGAGAAAAATCCCAATGCTTTTATGGCGTTAGTCGGTAAAGTTCTGCCGCTCAACTTCGCTGGTACCGACGGCGGGCCGTCATGATCATCACGGGCGTTCACCGCATTGGTGACAAGGAACGTACTCCACCTCTACTTGAGCACCAACCGCCCGCGCCTGCGCTAACATCTGCTGCGCCGTCGGAATGACCGATGCGCCACCTGCCACCTGACGACACGTGCCAATGCCTCGCGGATCGCCGACGTGAGGCGCGGACTCACCTCGCTTCCGGCAGCGTCTCTGCCAGCACCCGGATCTGCTTCGCCGCTGCCCGGTGCTCAAACTAAATCACCCCGCAGCCGCTCGATTTCCGACTGGTGGTCGCGAGGATCCGCGACGCCGCCTCGTTGGCAATTAGCAGATGTGCGCGCTCCAGCCCGTCAAGCTCGAGGCGGGGATTGCCATCCAGCATGGTCGCGAAAAGCACGATCGAAGCCAGCCTCCAACGATAGTCTTCTGGGGGATTTCTGAACAGGTCCTACGCCGGGCTGTGGGCGAATACTCAGTTACTCTTGCCGCAACAATCCAGCGGCGGTTCTCGGGGGATTGGGGACCACGCTGCCCGTTGGCTTGTCAGGAAAGATCTGACATGGTGACAGGGCAGTCCTGACATGGCGGCCGCCTATCTCTGCACGCATCCGATCAACAACGGTCGGCCAGGGACTTCAGACTGACAAGGCAAAAAAGTTGGCCACAGTATATCGTCGCGGTCGGGTCTACTGGGTCAGGTTTAGAGCCCATGGCCATCATGTTCGCCGGTCGGCGCATACATCCAATAAAACAGAAGCAACAGCCTTCCTTCGGCGCCTGCTGACCGAATACGCCACAAAGGCCCGTGGCGACAGTCCCCGGCGTCGGTACGAGGAATCCGTCGAGCGGTTTTTGTCCGAGGCCACGATTAGGGCCGGGACACGTGTGGTCTATCGTTGCTGCCACAAGGCATTCCGTCCTCTCGCGCAGGACCGATACTTGGATGAAATCGATCGACACGTTCTGGGAGATTTCATCTCTAGGAGAAAGCAAGCCGGCATTGCAGATGCTACTATCCGTCGAGACTTGGCGTTCCTGAGCTCGCTGTGCGCTATGGCGGTCCGATGGGGGTGGTTAGGCACAAATCCGGTCACAGCTCTCAACAAAAGGGCGCTCAAGGCGTCACGGCCTCGGACCCGGTTCCTCACCCCGGCCGAGCTTGATCAACTGCTTACGGCCACGGCCGACCACATCCGGCCGGCCATCATTCTGGCCCTCGAAACCGGCCTCAGAAAGGAGGAGCTTTTCAGCCTGACTCTGTCGGCCATTGATCTCGCGCGGCGCGAAATCAGACTCGATCACACCAAGAGCGGCATCCCTCGCCACGTGCCGCTCAGCGACAAGGCGATTACCACCATCAAGGGTTTACTCGGTCAACCACAACGGCCGAGTACTCCCTATCTGTTCGCAAAGGCTGACGGCAGGCGATTCGTGGATATGAAAAACGGCTTCGTCGCCGCGTGCAAACGGGCGGGAGTGACTGACTTCAGATGGCACGACTTGCGCCACACATTCGCAAGTTGGTTCGTTCAAGACGGAGGCGACCTGTATCACCTGAGTCGAATCCTCGGCCATGCGACTGTCCAGATGACCGCCCGCTACGGCCACCTTCGCACCGGCGATCTTCATGCCGAGCTTCAGCGGGTGGCACAGAACCGGACACAAGAGCATAGAACTAGTGGCGCGCGGGCAATCAGCGACACCGTAGTCTGGTCAGAGAAAAGCGGCGGGGAATGACCCCGCCGCCTGATTTGGCCGAAACCCGTAATGGGCTCAGAAGTTGACCACGTCGCCGATCAGGAAGCCCTGGCCACGGATGTTGTTGTTCAGGTTTGAGCCTGCTGCCGTTCCGATCGCGCCGGTAACGAAGTTGCGCGCTCCCTGGGTCTGGTCGTTCCAGATATATTCGGCAAACACAGTGAAGCCGGGCGCAACGGTGAAGCTTCCGGCGACGTCGATCGCTCGGGCTTTCAACTGGGTTATCCCGCTGAGGTTCACGTTGCCCTGCTCCCAGTATTCTTCGCCGACGATGCCGACCGTGAGCGGCCCCGCGACGTACTTCACGCCGGCCAGGAAACCGAGGAGCGGTGCGCCGCCCTTCGGTTGCAGGCCCAACTGGCCGTTCATCTGGCCGCCGACCACGTTGCCGCCGACCGTGAAGCCGGCGAACGTTGCCGCGATGCCGGCGCTGCCGATGGCGAGATCATTGAAGCTGCCGTTGAACTTGCTGCCCGCCACCGACGTGTTGCCGAGGACTGCGGCCGTGGTGGCGCCGGTGTAGTCGGCGTGCTGGCTGCCCTCACCCACGACGTAGGCCAGCAGGCCCGTGGGACCAAACTGGCCCTGGTAGCGCGCGCCGATCGCCGCCTGGTTGATCGACCGCGAGCCGTCCTGGATGCCTGGGCCGGAGGACAGCGTCGGACAGCCAGTATTGACGGTGCCGCAGGAGTTGCCCGTGCCAGTGCCGGAGCCGTTGAGTGATCCGGTCAATGGAGCAATATTGGCGCTGCCGATGCCGTTGCCGTTCGAGGTGTTCGGTGCGTACTGGATGCCGAAGTCGAACCCGGCAATCTGCGGCGACAGATACACCGCCTTGGCATTATCGTATTCGTTGCCGGCTTGTGCCAGGAACACGAATGCGGGCGCGACGCCGCCCACCATGTTCTGCAAATCGCCGCCGTTCAGGTTGCCGGTCGGCGTGAACTGGAAGGTGGTCACGCCGTTGTCGAAGATGCTGATCAGGCCGTCGGCTTGGCCGATGCGCACGATGCCCCAATTCTCGCCGGCGACGTAGGTGAAGGCGCGCCGCACGAACAGCGTTTCAAGCGAGGAGTAGCCGCTGGCGCCCGAACTGCCGTTGTTGCTGATCTGGCCGGTGAAGTTCTGCCGCACCTCGATCGCGGCGCCGTAGCGCAGGCCGTTCGCCGCCATGGCATCGCCGCCCAGGTAGATACGCGCGAAGCTGTCGATCGCCTGCGGCATGACCTTGACCGAACCCGCACCGTTCTGGCCGAGCACCGCGCCCAGACTACCGGCGGCGGGCGCCGCCGCGACGCGTGAGTCCACGCTGGTCCAGATTGACTGGAAGTCCACCTGCACCTTGCCGTTCACGTGAACGACCATGGTACCCGGGGTCGGATTGGCCAGCTGACCCGGAAGCATCGGCGCCTGGTAGTTGTTGTTGTTGTTCGCACCGGCCGCCGGACTGGCTGCCGGCGGAAAGGCGGTCTGGCCCTGTGTCGGCACACCGACGACCGGCGTCCCCGTGATCGCCGGCACCTGGGCGACGGCCGTTCCAATCAGTCCCCCGGTCCCCAGCGTGGCGACGCTCGCCAGCAGAAACTTGCGCATTTCATCCTCCTCGTTGCGCCGGCAGGCCGGCGAAGTTTCCAGATGCTGTCCCGATGCGCCCGCGGATCGGTGAGTTGGAAGCGGACGGGTCGATAGGTTCTGACGAGGAGCATCCAGATCGGACAGACCATATATCCGGCCATGACGCGTGCAAATAACGTTTCGAGCCGTCTCGCGACATTACTGAGACACCGTGGCAAAACCGCAACAGAGATCAAATTGCTCTAGATGCGGTCACGAAACAATTAAGAACAAACACGTGCAGAGGCAGCATACGACTGACACGCATACTGCCCCAAACTCTTCTCCAGCCTTGTTCGCCTATGCCAGCCTCGGCTGCGGCTGGAATCGTGGTCGCCCCTTGACTGCTAGATTGCGGCCCTCCCTGACTCCGCCTGCACCGGACGCAGATTGGTCACGCGGTCGCATGGCAACTCGGCGGACTTCCAGTCCGGTCTGAGGATCTGCGCTCCCGGCCAAGCTCCGCTGCCGGCCAGCGCGGTCATGGCGCCACGCGCGATGTCGGCGAATTCGGCGACAACCGCGTTCGTCGCCTGGCGACGGAACACCAGTGCACAGGTGGACGTGAGCGGCGGATGGCTGATCGGCCGGAATGCCAGGGCGCCGCGAGCAACCTCGTCCTGCACTGCCGTCAGCGGCAGGACCGTGCAGCCAATCCCGTTGCGAACCATGACCTTGGTGGAGGCGACGCTGCTCACCTGCATGGTCGGAACAAGCCGAATCCCGTGGCGCTGCGTCGCACTGTCAAGACGGCGGCGAATCCAGTGCTGCGGGCCAGGCAGAATGAGCGACTCGCCGATCAGATCGCGCAGCCGCAGCGGACCGTGGTCCTCTGCCGGCCGGGAATGAACCGGCGCGACGAGGCCCAGGCCCTCCGTCAGGATCGGCCATATCTCCAGATCGGTCAGGACCGGCGGATCCTGGACGACCGCTATGTCAACGCGGCGGTGCAGCACCCATTCCTCAAGCTCGGTGCCGCTGCCCTCGCGAATATCCAGTGCGACATCCGGCCAACGGCTGCGGAATTCCCGGGCCAATGGTGCCGCGAGCAACGGGCCTGCCTCGGCGGGCACCGCGAGGGACACTGACTCCGGAACCGTTCCGGCCGCTGCGTCCTCGTCCAGCGGCGAAGCCAGCAACCGCATGACCGTCTCAAGACGATCGCGCAGACATGCGCCAGCCTGGGTCAGGGCAACGCCCCGCCCGTGGCGCACCAGGAGCTGCGTCCCCAAACCCTCTTCCAGTTTGCGGACCTGATGTGAAATGGCAGGCTGGCTGACATTCAGCTCGCGCGCCGAGCGCCCGAAATTTCCGGTGCGCGCCACGCTGTGGAAATACCGCAGTTCCCGCAGATCGAACGGGCTTTCCCTGGCCTCGCTTTGCAGCGACGTACCCGGTACGCGCGCAAGGGTGTTGTAGGCGTTCATCCAGCCGCGGGCCCCCGTCGTCGCCTGGTCGATCGTGATACGAAGGGAGCGTCAGTTCGGCTGTGCAAGAAAGCCGGTATGGTCCGCGATCAGGCGTCAGCCCGTTCCTGACAGAGCGTCAGGATAATCCTCACAAATCCAGGACACTTACCCGAGCTTCTTCAGCGCCCGTCCAGCCAGCCCTGATCGGCCGCGTACCGCACGAGTTCGACACGGCTGCGATAGCCAAGCTTCTCCATCGCCCGTGCCTTGTAGGTTTCGACGGTTTTCACGCTGATGTTCAGCCGCGTCGATATTTCCTTGTTGCTGTGGCCGCCTGCGACCAGACGAAGGACCTCGGTCTCCCGCTCGCTGAGTTCCGTCACCTGGCCCAACTGAGGATGCAGCGCGCGCCTCGCCCGGCCGACCACCTTTCCAGCAACCGCGGGATCAAGGTACATGCCTCCGGACACCACTGCGTGCAACGCACGGATCAGTTCGTCCGAAGCCGAACGCTTCAGCAGGTAACCGCTCACGCCGGCTTCCACGAGCTGGCGCAGATACGCACGATCGTCATGCACGGTGAGCACCAGCACGCGACATTCAGGTCGTTCGGCCAGCAACGCGGTGGCGACCTCGATACCGTTCATCTCGGGCATCGAAATGTCGAGGACCACGACGTCCGGGAGCAACTGTTTTGCCAGCCGGAGTGCAGTGCGCCCGTCACGCGCGTTGCCGACAACCTCGAAATCCGCATCGGCCTCGACCAGCGCCTTGAGGCCGGCGAGCACGACCGGATGGTCGTCGACCATCAGGACGCGCGATGGCGTCGCCGTCATTTGCCCGATCCCTCCCCGATCGGTACGCAGGCATAGACAGTGGTGCCGCCGTGCGGTGCCGATTCGACCTCGAGACTGCCATTGACAAGGCCCAGACGTTCACGAACCCCCAGCAGGCCAAGGTGCGCCTTGCCCAGTGCGATGTCGGTGCACTCATCCCGCTGGAATCCGCGGCCATTGTCCTCGACAATCAGCCGCACTTCGCCATCCGTGGCCTCCAGAATGACGCCGACCTGATCTGCGCCGGAGTGCTTCACCACATTGGTGATCGCTTCCTGCAACACACGAAATAGCCCGGTCTCCACCGCCGCAGGCAGGCGCCGGTCCCCCAGCGTGATCTCCAAATCGATACGCAGTCCCGAACGCTCGGCCCATTCCTCCAGATACTGCGTGATCGCGTTCCGCAAGCCGAGATCGTCCAGCGCCATGGGGCGCAGCTCCCACGCCATGCGGCTGAAGTCGCGCCCGAGTTCGGCGGTCAGATCCTTGAGTTCCGAGATCCGGCGCCGCGCTGTCGCATCGGTTGCGCAGATCGGTGCGATGGCGTCGAAGCCTAGGCGCAGCGCGGTCAGATACTGGCCGAGGCTGTCGTGCAGTTCGCGTGCGATCCGCTTGCGCTCGGCCTCCTGCGCCAGAACGGTCCGATGCAGCAGCTCCCGGCGCTCTTCATTCGCGGTGGCCAGATCCTCGGCCAGGGCACGATAGTTCTGTTCGCTCTCGCGCAGCTCCCGCGCGGCCTGTTCGCGCGCCTCGCCGCTGCGGTGAAGCTGCTCGCCCGCCTGATGCAGTGAACGCGCAACCGCATCGGTTTCCTTGATGCCCGTCGCGTGCACCGGTAGCCGTTCGCCGCGGCCGACGCGGTCGGCGTAGCTGACGAGGGCACGGATGGGCCGCGCGATATGCCGCCCGATCAGGCTCGCGAGTATCAGTGCGACGCCCACTGTGACGACACCGACCAGCATGAGGATCAGGGTGGAGCGACGAACCGGGGCAAACAGGATGTCGTCGGGAATGCCAATAACGACAGCCCAGCCTGCCAGCCTCACATGCGTGAATGCGTTGTAGACCGGTATTCCCTCGCGCGAGTTGCTCGGGAACCAGCCGTCGTTCGCCGCCTGGAAACGTTCGATGATCGCCGGACGACCCATCTGACCAACGAAGCGATCGGCATCACGGCTCCTGGCGAGCGTATAGCCATGACGATCGGTGACTGTAACGATCCAGTCGGGCGGCAGGTCGAGCCCCGCGAGGATCTTTGGCAGGCGCGATGCGACGTTGAGGCTGAGGACATAGGCCAGGCGGTCGTCCCGAAATACCGGAACGCTGATCGCGATGACCGGCTGCCTGCTGACTGCTCCTATCGTCAGATCGGAGATGTCCGGTTGGCCGGTCGCGACGATCCGCCTTATGACATCGAGAGCCGTTGTCATTGGCAGCTTGTCGCCGAACGGCAGGCGGGTATTGACGAGCTGCTGGCCGGTGAGATCGCTCAGCATGACGTTCAGGCCATGCTCCTTTGCGGCCTCGGTCGCCTGCGCCTGGAACGCCGCGAAATCTCCGTTCTGCAGGTATTTCGATCCGGCGATCACGAACAGGCGGGACCGCAACAGGCTTAGTTCATGATCGATCGTGGCCGCCGCCGTCTGGGTGCTCTCGCGCACGGTGTTCGCCATGATCTCCTGTTCATGTTCGGCGGAACGGAGAACAAGGAACGCACTGAATGCCAGCAGCGGCAGAACGACCGCGAGGATAAGCCCGACCATGCAGGTGCGGACGGACAGGGGCGACAGCGAGCAACCGCGCAGCCACCGCGCGGTCAGTCGATGCGTCATGGAGTCTTCGCCGACCCCTGATGTGGCCCCCATAGGACCATTCTAGCAGCAAATCGGTGCAGCTTCCAGGTGGACCGCCGGCCGGGTTCTGGCATCATGACCGCGTGGAGGGCGTCATGAGCGATCAACTTCCGACTGCGACCCGTGTGTCGGACCCGGGCATCCGCGCACTGTATCGTCTGGAGAACCGCTGGCAGGCCTGGCTTGATGTCGAGGTCGCGCTCGCCAGGGCGCAGTCGGAACTGGGGATCATTCCGCGCGACGCCGCCGAGGCCATCGCGAAGGCGGCCCGGATGGAGTTGCTCGACCGCGCGCGCATCGACGAAGGTTTCGCGAGAACCGGACACACGATCGTGCCGCTGGTCTGGGAGCTCAGCCGGGTGGTCGGCGAGCGGCATGGCGGCTGGGTGCACTGGGGCGCCACGACGCAGAACATCACGCAGACCGGCGATCTGCTGGTGCTGCGCCAGGCGCATGGGATTTTCCTGCGGCTGATCGGCGAGGCGCTTGCGGCGATGGCCGATCTGGCGGAACGCGGTGCCGAGATGCCGATCGCGGGGCGCACGCACGGCCAGCACGCGGTTCCGGCCACCTTCGGCTACAAGGTGGCGGTATGGATCGACGAACTGCTGCGCCATGTCGAGCGGCTGCGGCAGGCTGCGCCGCGCATTTTTGTCGCCATGCTGGGTGGCGGCGCGGGCACCTACGCCTCGCTCGGCAAGCAGGGGCCGCCGGTGCAGGCGGGCATCGCCCGGCAGCTTGGTTTTGGAACGATGGCGGTGCCGTCGCGGGCGCTCGGCGATCATCTGGCGGAGAACATCTGCATCCTGGGGATGCTCGCCGCCACCTGCGGCAAGATCGGCCGCGAGATCTACACGCTGATGAAGACCGAATTCGGCGAGGTGGAGGAGCCGGTTCCGCCCGGCACCGTCGGCAGTTCCACCATGCCGCAGAAGCGCAATCCGAAGCTGTGCCAGGACATCATCGCGGCGTCAGCCGAGGTGCGCGCGATGGTGCCGCTGGCGCTGGAGGCGATGCAGACCGAACACGAGGCGGACCGGACCACCAGTCTGATCATGGATTCGGCCGAGGCGCGGGCCTGCATCGAGACCGGCGATATGTTGGCCAGGCTTGGCGAGGTCATGCGCGGGCTGCGGCTCGATCCGGCGCGCATGCGGCGCAATCTGGACCTTGGTGGCGGGCTGATCATGGCCGAGGCGGTGATGCTTCAGCTCGGCGCGGCGATCGGGCGGCAGCACGCGCACGACGTGGTTTACGATGCCGCGCAGGCGACTGTTGTCGAAGGTCGTTCGTTCGCGGCGTTGCTGGCGGCGGACCGGCGCGTGGCCGAGCATTTGGATGCCAAGGCGATCGAGGCGTTGCTAGATCCGACCGCCTACACCGGCCTCTGCGCCGAGATGGCCCGCGACGGGGCGAAGCGCGCGCGGGAGGCGGTCGAAGGAATTGCAGGGAAACGTTCTGCTCCCCCGCCCTCTTGAGGGAGTGGTCGGGAGGAGGGAGAGGCACGCAACAAGCCACCACGGAAGTATCAAATCTCAAGAATTGCCGCGTGTGGCACCCCTCCCCCAAGGGGAGGGGGTAGTCTCTAAATCACGCCGCTTCCTGCATCGCCATCGCAGGGCGGCGTTTGCGCGTCGCGACCGCCGTCTCATACGCATGTGCCGCCTTGAACAGCAGCAGTTCCGCGAACGGTTTTGCCACAAGCTGCACGCACACCGGCAACCCGCCGGCGCCGAAACCGCTGCACACGCTCATCGCCGGGTAGCCGGTGAGGTTGAACGGAATGGTCAGCGACGGCTTCTCCAGCGTGGCCCATTTCGGCACCTCGGTGATGCGCGGCGCCTCGGTGGGCTGTGACGCCGACACCAGGATGTCGATCCCCGCCATCGCCGCCTTCAGCTCCAGGCACAGCTCCCGGCGACGGCGCAGCGCCTGTACATAGTCGGTGGCGCGGATGAACCCACCCAGCGCCAGGCGGTCACGGAACAACTCGCCGTAGTCGTTGAAGCGCGTCTTCATCCAGGGCTCGTGGATCGCGTAGGCCTCGGATGTCAGGATCAGCCAGCCGCACGCGTGATAGTCGTCGAGCGGCGACAGCTTCACCTCGCTGACCTCGGCTCCGAGGTGTTCGAACACATCGAGCGAATGATTGATCCCCGCGAGCGTGGCCGGGCTGACCGGACTGTCGGTCTCGAAGAAATGCCGCACCACGCCGACGCGCAGACCCTTCACGTCCTTGCCGATATCCGCGGTGAGGTCGGGCAACGGACGATCGGCGCTCGCGGGGTCGGTCGGATCATGGCCGGCCATCGCCTGCAACAGCAGCGCGCAGTCCTCCACCGTCCAGGCCAGCGGTCCGGCGTGGTCCATCGAGAACGACAGCGGCAGCACGCCGGCGCGGCTGACCAGCCCGTAAGTCGGCTTGATGCCGGCGATGCCGCACAGCGCCGCGGGTCCGCGGATCGAGCCGCCGGTGTCCGAGCCGGTGCCGCCGAGGATCATGCCGGACGCCACGGCAGAACCGGTCCCGGACGAGGAGCCACCGGTGAAGTGATCCGGGCTCCAGGGATTGCGCGGCGGCGGCCAGGGCACGTCGAACGACGGGCCGCCCATGGCGAACTCGTGCGTCGCGAGCTTGCCCATCATCACGGTTCCGGCCTCGGCCCATTTGCGCACCACCGTTGCGTCGCGCTCCGGCACGTTGTGCTCGAGCAGCCTGGAATGCCCGGTCGTGCGGATGCCGGCGGTGTTGTAGATGTCCTTGTGGCCGATCGGGATGCCATCGAGCGGGCCGCGCGACAGCCCCGCCATGATGCGCGCTTCGGCCGCCCGCGCATCGGCCATGGCGCGTTCCTGCGTCGGCAGGATGAAGGCGTGCAGCGTGTCATCCAGTTGCTTGACGCGATCCAGGCACGCCTGGGTCAGCTCGACCGGGGAAAGCTGCTTTGCGGCGATCTGCCGCGACGCTTCGGCAATGGTCAGCAATGGGTCCATCACCGTACCTCCGGAATGAAGATGTGCGCGGGCTCTGCTGCAAGCGGCATCGGCTTGTTCACCCGCGCAATCATACCTTCCAGCATCCAGTACGCGTCGTAGAGCGTGCGCTTCTGCTCCACGCTGAGCGGCAGGCCGGTCTGCGCCACCATGACGTCGAATTCCGCTTCACTGATGCTGGTCTTCATGCGGATACCTCATTGATTGCGTGGGTGGGAATTGGCGTGACGACACGTACGCAGCGGGCCATGGCGCCGGTTGGCGAGATCGCCTCCGGTATCTCGCCGCGCGTGCAGGGTTCAGTGGTGTAGCGGCAGCGTGGGGCGAAAGCGCAGCCCGGCGGCACCTGCGCCAGGTTCGGCGGCGCGCCCGGGATTGTTTCTAGCAACCGCCCGCGCTGGCCGCCATGGACGGTCGAGGCGAGCAATCCCTGCGTGTAGGGATGGCGCGGCGCGTGCATGATCTCGCGCGCGGTGCCGGTTTCCACAAAGCGTCCGGCATACATCACCGCGATGCGGTCGGAGATCTCCGCCGCCGCGCCGACATCATGCGTGACGAACACGATTGCCATGCCGAGTTCCTGCTGCAACTGGCGTAGCAACAGCAGGATTTGGATCTGCACCGTCACATCGAGCGCGGTGGTCGGTTCGTCGGCCAGCAGCACGCTGGGTGAGCAGGCAAGTGCGAGCGCGATCATCGCCCGCTGGCGCATACCGCCCGACAATTCGTGCGGATAGTTCTTCAGTCGTCGCGCCGCGGAGGGGATCTTGACGTGGTCGAGCAGGTCCAGCGCACGCTGCATCGCCGCGCGTCGGCCGAGGCCTTCGTGCTGGACGATCGTCTCGGCGATCTGGGCGCCGATCGTATACACAGGATCGAGGGCCGCCATCGGCTCCTGGAAGATCATGGAAATCTCCCCGCCGCGCAGCTTCGCCAATTCACCGGCAGGCAGGCCGAGTATTTCCCGCCCGTCCAGCCAAACGCCGCCTTCGACTGCGGCATAGGCCGGCAGCAGACCCATCAGGGCCTTGAGGCTGACACTCTTGCCGGAGCCCGATTCTCCGAGAATCGTCAAAGTCTCGCCACGCGCCAGCGCGAAAGAGACGCCGTTCACCGCGGCCACGTCGATGCCGCGGCGACGGAAGCGCACCGTCAGGTCTTCGACCCGCAGTGCCGGGGGCGCCGGTGGCATGATGTCAGGCATGGTACTCCGCCCTGGCCTGTTGCGCCTCAGCCAGATGGCATGCGACGCGATGCTCAGATGTGTCGTCCGCGGCCTGATCCAGCGGCGCGGCGAGCAGCGGCACGGCTTCCGCGCAGATCGCCTGGGCAAATGCGCAACGCGTGCGGAATCGGCAACCGGATGGCGGATTGATCGGATTGGGCGGATCACCGGTCAGCGGCATCTCGGTGGTGCGCCGATCCGGATCGAGCGTCGGCTTCGAGGCAAACAGGGCGCGTGTATAGGGATGGCGTGGGCGCGCATAGATGGCCCCAACTGGCCCCGTTTCCACAACGCGTCCCAGATACATCACCAGGATGCGGTCGCTGACATATTCGACCACGTTCAGATCGTGGCTGATGAACAGATACGTCAGGCTGAACCGCTGCTTCAGTTCGGACAGCAGGTTCAGCACCTGCGCCTCGATCGATTTGTCGAGCGCGGAAACCGCCTCGTCCAGGATCACCATGCGCGGCTCCAGCGCCAGCGCACGCGCGATGTTCACCCGCTGGCGCTGACCGCCCGACAATTCATGCGGATAGCGCCGCGCGTATTGCCGCGGGTTGAGCCCCACCTGCGCCAACAGGTTGTCGGCGCGCTCGGTCGCCTCCTTGGCCGGAAGGCCGTGCATGCGTGGCGCGTAGGCGACGCTCTCCGCCGTGGTCATGCGCGGGTTCAGCGAGGAGTAGCTGTCCTGGAACACCATCTGCATTTGCCGGCGCATCGCGTTCACCGTAATGCCGTGACGATCGCCGACGGCATCGCCATCGAATACGATGGCGCCGGCGTCCGGTTCGATCAGACGCATCAGCAGCCGCGCGGTCGTGGATTTGCCGCAGCCGGATTCGCCAACGATGCCGAGGGTCTCGCCCTTGCGGACCAAGAAGGAGACGTTGTCGACAGCCTGCACGGTGGCGACCTGTCGGTTCAGCAATCCGTCGCGCACTGGAAAATGCTTGCGCAGGCCTTCAACAAGCAGCAGGGGCTGTGCCGGGCCGCCGCGGTCGCGGGGGTCGCTCAGCATCCGTGCGTGCCCGGTATAGGTTCACCACCAAGACACAAAGACACGAAGGTAGTCAAAATGGCGATTTGCGCTTTTCTTCGTGACTTGGTGTCTTTGTGGTGAATACTTTTCACTTGTTCAGCCTCACATCCATTGCGCTGCGGAACCCGTCGCTCATCAGGTTGAAGCACATCGACGTGATGAAAATCATCGCACCCGGCAGCGCAGCGACGTAGGGTTGCACATAGATCGCCTGGCGCAGCGAGTTCAGCATCAACCCCCATTCCGCCTGCGGCGGCGTGACACCCAGCCCCAGGAAACTCAGTCCCGCGGACAGGATGATGGACACGCTGATCAGGCTGGTGGCGTAAACCATGATGGGCCCAAGCACATTGGCCAATACATGGTGACGGATGATCTGCAGCGTCGTGGTGCCCGATGCGCGCGCCGCCTCGACGAAATCCAGTTGCCGCGCCTGCGTCGTCACGGTTTCCGATATGCGCACCATCGGCGGGATGAACACCACCGATAGCGCCAGGATCGAGTTTGACAGCCCGTTGCCGAGCAGGCCGCAGATCGCGATCGCCAGCAGGATGGAGGGAAAAGCGTAGAACACATCCATCGTGCGCATGATCAGCGTGCCGACGAGCCCGCCCGCATAGCCCGCGAGGATGCCAAGGAAGCCGCCGATCGTCAGCGAGATCGTTACCGGCAGGACACCGGCGAGCAGCGAAAGTCGGCCACCATAGCAGAGCCGCGCCCACAGATCGCGGCCGGTCTCGTCGGTGCCGAGCCAGTGGCCCGGTGTGCCGATCGGCTTCAGTCGGGCCAGCACGTTGCCTGCGTACGGATCGGCGCCCGCCACCAGCGGAGCGCCCAGCGAGATGAAGATGATGCCGAGCAGAACCAGCGTGACCGCGATGGTGACAGGATCGCGTGACAGGCGCTGTGCCACCGACTTCCAATAGCCTGGCGCCGGCGCCACCTGTGGCAGATCGAGCGAAACATCCAGTTCCTGTCTGCCGAGTTCGATAGTCGCCTGGGACATTGCACACGCGCTCCCGTTCAACGGCGAATACGCGGATCGATCGCCGCCTGGGCGATATCGACCAGCAGATTGAGCACGACGAAAAAGGCCGCGAGCACAAGGATGGTCGCCTGCAGCACCGGGATGTCGCGACGGAAGATCGCCAGGTTCAGCAGATTGCCGGAGCCCGGCCAGTTGAATACGGTTTCCACCAGGATCGAGCCGCCGAGCAGGTAGCCGAACTGCAGGCCCATCAGCGCCAGCACCGGCGGGGCGGCGTTTTTGCAGACATGGCGGATCACCGGCCAGCGCGGCAGCCCCTTGGCGGTGAGCGCGCCGACGAATTCCTGGCCCAGGATCTCCAGCACGGTGGCGCGTACCAAACGGGCGATGACGCCCATCGGGATCAGCGAGAGCGTTACCACAGGCAACACCAGGTATTCCAAACGGTCATACAGCGGCAGCGCGTCATCGCCCATGCCCTGCGCGGGCAGCCAGTCATGCAGTACGGCACACGCAAGGACGAGCACGATGGCGCACCAGTAGTGCGGCAGGCTGACGCCGGTGGTGGCAATGGCGGAGAACAGCTTGTCCGGCCAGCGGCCGTGAAAGGTGGCGGCGAGCAGGCCGCAGCCGATGCCAAGCGAGAAGCCGAGCATGGCTGCGAGGATCGCGAGAATGAAGGTGTTGCCGAGCGCGGCGACAAGCTGGCCCCAGACCGGCGTCGCGTTGAACACCGACAGACCGAAGTCGCCGCGGAGCGCCCGGCCGAGCCAGAGCAGATATTGCACGTAGAGCGGTTTGTCGAAGCCGAACGCGGCCTTCATCTGCGCGATCACATCGGGCGAGGCCTCGGGCGGCATCAGCATGTCGATCGGATTGCCGGGCACGATGTGGACCAGGCCGAAGACGACCAGCGACACGCCGAGCAGAATGGGGATGGCCTGAATGATCCGGCGCGCGGCGAAAATAAGCATGTTCAGAGGCTCCCGGCACGGCGGCTTGCTCTATGCTGCATCGCAGCATTATCGATGGCAGGCGTCAACCTGTCCGCACCGGATTTGCCGCCTAATATACAGGCATTTGCATTCCGCCGACGCCTCAAGATACAATGGTGCATCGCACCATGGCGAGGACGTGAGCAAAGCGAGGCAGTATATGCACAAATCGGCAATCCATCCCGATGTAGTTCGCCGTGCGACCGAACGGCGCGGGGGTCTTCGCGTGTTCGATAGCCTCATGTCTAAGCGGTACTGCCCATATTGTAGTCGATCTGCAGAACGGCTTCATGGCGCCCGGCCAGGTCGCCGAGATCGCGACCGCTCGGGAGATCGTCCCGAACGTCAATCGGATCAGCGCGGCGGTGCGCAAGGCGGGTGGGCTGGTCGTTTACATCCAGAACACGTTCGATGCGGTCGCCATCGCCACCTGGTCAACCTTCTTCGAACATTTCTGTAGCCCGGAACGCCGGGAGCGCATGATCGACACCTTCTGGCCAGGCGCGTTCGGACATGCGCTCTGGCCGGGGCTCGACGTGCTGCCGCAGGATCTGCAGGTCCACAAGCGCCGCTTCGGTGCATTCGCGCCAGGCTCGTCCGACCTGCATGCGGTCCTGCAACAGCGCGGCATCGACACGCTGATCATCACCGGCACCGCGACGCAGGTCTGCTGCGAGTTCACCGCGCGCGACGCGATGATGCTGAACTACAAGGTGTTCTTCATCGCCGACGGCAACGCGACATTCAATGACGACGAGCACAATGGAACCTTGTCGGCTATGGCGCACGCGTTCTGTGATGTGATCGATACCGATACCATGGTCGGTATGATCGAACGCGCCGGCGCGACAGCGAGGACGGAGGCGGCGATGGCAATCGCGGTTGCGGTTTTCGCCGAGAACTGATTTCGACGTTCGCCACCTCATAGACAGAGAATGGACAGCGCGATGTTCACCAGGCGAGGCTTCATCAAGGCAGCAGGCGCCGCGGCACTTCCCGGACTGCCGGCGACGGCGGCCGTTCCGCAGATCCTTCGCATCGGCATGACAGCGGCGGATCTTCCGACCACTCACGGCATTCCCAACAACGGCGGCGAGGGGTTCCGTTTCCTCGGCTATCCCGCCTACGACTCGATCGTCAACTGGGACTTCACGCACACCGACCAGCTCGCCGACATCGCGCCGGGGCTGTTCACCGCCTGGCATGCCGACGAGACCAATCCGCTGCGCTGGGTCTGCGACGTTCGCCAGGGCGTCAAATTCCATGACGGCTCGGAGTTCGATGCCGACGCGGTAATTTGGAATCTGCGCCGTATCTATGACGACAAATCTCCACAGTACGATGCGCCGGCTGCGCCGATCGTTCGCGCCACCGTCTCGATGGTGGATGCATTCGAGAAGGCCGACGACAAGACCGTCGTGATCACCACCAAGTATCCGTTCAGTTTCCTGCCCTATCTGTTGACCCGCGTGCTGATCGCCAGCCCGACGCAGTGGGAAAAGGTCAAAAGCTGGGCGGAGTTTGCGAGGCAGCCTTCGGGCACCGGTCCGTTCAGGATCACCAAGGTCGTGGCCGGACAGTATGCCGAGATGTCGCGCAACGAGGCTTATTGGGACAAGGCGCGCATCCCGAAGCTCGACAAGATGATCGTCTATCCGATGCCGGAATCCACCACGCGTGTCGCAGCGCTGCGTTCGGGCCAGGTGGATTGGATCGAAGTGCCGCCGCCAGATTCGATCCCATCGCTGAAGCAGGCCGGATTGCAGGTCAGCCTATGGCCATACCCGCACACCTATCCCTATGCGCTGAGCTGCCTTGACGGATCGCCGTTCAAGGACGTGCGCGTGCGTCAGGCGATCAACTACGCGGTTGACCGCGAAGGCATGTGCAAGATGTTGAATGGTTCGGCCAAGCCGGCGGTGGGACTATATCCGCCGGACAGCCCGATCTTCGGCACACCGAACAACCGCTATGGCTACGATCCCGATCGGGCCAAGGCGCTGCTGAAGGAGGCCGGCTACGGTCCCGACAATCCGGTGAAGGCGAAGATCATGATCTCCACGTCGGGCTCTGGGCAGATGATGCCGATCCCGATGAACGAGTTCATGCAGCAGGGCTTCAAGGCGGTCGGCATGGACATCGAATTCGATGTGGTCGAGTGGGGCACGATGCTGGTCGCTGTCCGCAATGCACCGACTGCGCCGCAGTCGCACGGCGATCAGGGCATCAACATCAGTCTAAGCTTCACCGATCCATCGTCGATGTTCCGCTACTACGCGATCGATAGCTTCTCGCCGACCAACTACAATTGGGGGCATTGGAGCAATCAGGCGTTCACCGATCTGGTGAAGCAGGCGCAGGCGACGTTCGATCCGGCGGAGCAGACGAAGTTGCTGGCTCAGGCGCACACGATCGTGGTGGACGAGGCACCATGGCTGTTCATCGTGCACGATTTGAACCCGCGTGCGATGTCGAAGAAGGTGACGGGGTTCCGTCCGGCGCAGAGTTGGTATCAGGACTTCACGCAGATCACCATGACATAGCGCATCGCTTCATGATCCGCGATGGCCGGGTGTGACTCTGCTGTCTCCGTCTGTTCTGTCACAGCCGCCGCAGCAAAGACGTGGGTGGCCGGGCCAAGCCCGGCCATGACGCTCTAGCGGCGAGCTCATGATGATGTGGGCGAACTAGTGCCGCCCCATGAATTCCCGCAGCACCGGCGCCCATTTCGCCGCGTCCGCTCCGGACGCCAAATGCCCTTTGTCGCTGTCGATCTCGAAATACGTCGCATCGACGCCGGCCTTGCGCAGGCTGTCCATCACGCCGGGCGCAAGGGCCGGCGGGAACAGCGCGTCGGTGCGCGACAGCACATACAGCACCGGCACGCGGATCCGCGCCAGCTCCGGTGTCACATCGTACGACTCCATCGCCCTGCCGAGGATCAGCAGCGAGTTCGCATCAAACTCGTTGGCCCACACAGTTGCGACGCGCGTGATCTCCGCCTCACGGTCGGCATTCATGCCGTAGCCCTTCAACGTTTCCACGCGCAACGCCAGCAACGTCGCGGCCATGCCTGGCGTGTCGTAGTAGTCCCCGCCATTCCAGTTCGGATCGCGCTCGAAGCGGGCAAGCAGCCTTGCCACGCGATCCTGGCTTTGCGCGCGCGGTGACGACACCACGGGCACGATCGCATCCATGGCGTTCGGGAAGGTCGCCGCCCATTGAAAGGCCTGGAACCCGCCGTAGGAGGGACCGACCACCGCGCGAAGATGGCGCACGCCGAGGTGCTCCAGCAGACGGTGCTGCGCCGTGACGATGTCCGTCACAGTGATACGCGGGAATCGCGAACCATACGGCCGGCCTGTGCGCGGATCGCGTGACGCCGCATTGGTCGACCCATAACTGGACCCCAGCATATTTGAGCACACGACAAAGCGCTGGTCGGTGTCGATCGGTGCGCCAGGTCCGACCAATGTGCTCCACGCACCCTCGGACGAACCCGCGCCGGATTCGATCATTCGCTGGCCGCTGGTGTAGCCATGCGTCACCAGAACGGCGTTGCGTCCGTCCGATGCGAGCCGGCCTCGTGTGCAGTAGGCGATGGTGACCTCCGGCATCACCTCGCCGTTCTGCAGCCGGAAGTCGGTGAAGGTGAAGCTGCCGTGCTGCGTTTCACTCATGCTGGTCCTCCTCGCGGATGGTCTGATAGGCTAGCGCAAAACCGGAAGGAGAGGAGTCCGTCATGCCCGTGCTGAAGCGCCCGGACGGCGAGATCCACTACGAGGAATACGGCCAGGGCTATCCCATCCTGTTGTTCGCGCCTGGCGGCATGCGTTCGCGCGCCGAGATGTGGCACGCTCCGGCGGGTGGCCCGCCGCGGCCGTGGAGCGACTGGACGCAATCGCTTGCCGGCGGCTACCGGGTCATCGCGATGGACCAGCGCAACGCCGGACGCTCGCGCACAACGATCGAGGCCGATCATGGCTGGCACACCTACGCCGCCGATCATCTCGCACTGATGGACCATCTCGGCTTCTATCGGTTCCACACATTGGGAGGCTGCATCGGCGGCAGCTTCTGCCTCAAGCTGTGCGAGATGGCGCCCGACCGCATCACCGCCGCGGTGTTGCAGAACCCGATCGGGCTGCACTCCAACCATCCGGAGTATTTTCCGGAGAGTTTTGTCGAATGGGCGAACGAGCAGAAGGCGGAGCGCCCACAGCTCGACGACGCCAAGATTGCCGCGTTCGGCAAGAATATGTGGAACCATGACTTCGTGTTCTGCGTCGGCCGTGAGTTCTGCCACCGCTGCACGGTGCCGACCTTCCTGCTTCCCGGCATCGACAAACCGCATCCCGCGGTCACTTCGGCCGAACTCGCACAATTGCTGCCGGGCATCGAGGTGCTGGAGGACTGGCGCGGCCCGGAGCATCTGAATGAGCAGTTGCGTCGCGTGCTGGCATTTCTTGACCGACACACGCCGAAAGAAGCGCGCAAGGCGGCGTAAGGGAGACAGCCATGGCAATCATCGTCGGCTCAGGCGAGTATCGCTTCGAGGTCATCGAGAATTGGGGGAAACTACCGGACGGCTGGCACTACGGTGAAGTTGCCGCAGTCGGGGTGGACAGCAAAGACAATGTCTACGTGTTCGCGCGCAGCGAGCATCCGATGATCGTGTTCGACCGCGACGGCAATTTCCTGCGTTCCTGGGGCGAGGGGCTGTTCCGGCGGCCGCACGGTGTGCACATCGCGCCCGACGATACGATCTACTGCACCGATGATGGCGATCACACGGTGCGGCGGATGACGCTGGACGGGAAGATGCTGCTGGAGATCGGCGTGCCGGGCGAGCCGGCGCCGTATATGGGCGGCGATCCGTTCAACCGCTGCACGCACACCGCCCTGTCACCGGAGGGCGACCTGTATGTGTCCGACGGCTACGGCAACGCGCGGGTGCACAAATACTCACCGAATGGGAAGTTACAATTTTCCTGGGGCGAGCCGGGCACGGATCCGGGCGCATTCAACATCGTGCACAACATCTGCTGCGACGAGGACGGCTGGGTTTATGTAGCCGACCGCGAGAACCATCGCGTGCAGGTGTTCGACGGGAAGGGAAAATACCACGCGCAGTGGAACAACCTACATCGCCCCTGTGGCCTGTGCATGACGCGCGGACGCAATCCGCTTGCGTATATTGGCGAGAGTGGGCCCGGGATGGCGGTGAATGCGAAGTCGCCGGGCATCGGGCCGCGCGTCAGCATAGTGACGCACGAGGGTAAGCCGATCGCGCGTCTCGGTGATGCAACACGCGAGCGGGCAAGTCAGTTCATCGCACCGCACGGCGTTGCGATCGATTCACGCGGCGATATCTATGTCGGTGAGGTGTCGCGAACCGCGATGCGGAATCGCGGCGCACCGATCGCGCCGGAGCAGGATATCCGCTGCATGCAGAAGCTGGTGAAGCTCGCCTGACCGGGTGACGGATCATGCTCAGTGAGGCGCGCAACAGATTGCTCACAGAGGTCGGTCCCGGAACGCAGATGGGCGCGCTGCTGCGCCGCTACTGGCAGCCGATCGCCGCAGTGTCGGAACTGGCCGACGGCGCCACCAAACCGGTGCGGCTGCTGGGCGAGGACCTTGTGCTGTACAAGGATCTTTCCGGCTGCTACGGATTGCTCGATCGCCACTGCCCGCATCGCAGTGCCGATCTTTCATATGGCATCGTCGAGGCGTGCGGGCTGCGGTGCAGTTATCACGGCTGGCGGTTCGATGAAACCGGTACTTGCCGCGAACAGCCGTTCGAGGACATCGACGCACCGGAGGTACGCTTCCGCGACCAGATTCGAATCCAGGCCTATCGCGTGCAGGCGAAGGCAGGTCTGATCTGGGCGTATCTCGGTCCCGATCCCGCACCGCTGCTGCCGAACTGGGAGCCGTTCACCTGGGCCAACGGCTTCGTGCAGATCGTATTTTCTGTGGTGCCATGCAATTGGTTCCAGTGCCAGGAGAACTCGATCGACCCGGTGCATTTCGAGTGGATGCATGACAACTGGGGTCGCCGGCTGGAGGGACACAACGGGCCTTACGCGCCGCGCCATCTCAAGCTGGCATTCGATGAATTCGAGTACGGGCTGGTCTATCGCCGCGTGCGCGAGGACTCGGATGAAACGAGCCAGCTATGGACGGTCGGCCGCGTCTGCCTCTGGCCGAACGCGCTGTTCACCGGCAACCACTTCGAATGGCGCGTGCCGATCGATGACACCTCGACACTAAGCGTCGGCTGGTTCTTCACGCGCGTGCCGAGGGACCGCGAGCCGTTCGCGCAGGACAGCATTCCGTGCTGGCATTCACCGGTCACCGATGCCGCGACAGGGCGTTGGATCACCAGCCATATCATGAACCAGGACTTTGTCGGCTGGGTCGGGCAGGGTGCGATCACCGATCGGCGGCGCGAACACCTTGGGCGCAGCGACCGCGGGATCATCATGATGCGGCAGCGCTTCTTTCAGGATCTCGATGCGGTGGCTGCCGGTGGCGAGCCCAAGGCGATCGTGCGCGACCCCGAGGTCAATCGTTGCATTGCGCTACCCATCATCGGGCGCAGGCAATTCCTCGAGGGTCTGACACGCGAGGAAATCGACGCGGGAAGCGAGCGTCCGGGGACAGCTCCGCGCCGCGAATTCCCGTTCCTCGTCGGGCAGCCCGAGGAGATCCGGCGGGCGTACGACGAGGCGATGGGGTTTGCAACGTAGCCGCGAGTGCGGGCTTTACTGGGTCCGCGCGTTCGCGGGGCTGACGCCCGCGGCCGGAAGCGCGATGCCCAGCAGCCGCGCGGCATTCAAACCGAGGATGGCCGCCCGCTCCTCCACGCTCAAACCGGCCGCGCCTTCGATAAAGCCGACCGGATCGATTTCCCCCATGTCGGCCGGATAGTCCGTGCCCATCAGAACATGGTCGGCGCCATACTGCTGTACAAGATATTCCAGTTGGGGATGCGTATAGACCAGCGAGTCGAAGTAAAGCCGCTTCAGATAGTCTGTCGGCATCGCGCGGATCTGTTCGCAGCAATCGGGGCGCGCGCTGGCGGCATGGTCGATGCGACCTGAATAGGCAGGCAGGTAGCCACCGCCATGCGCGAGCACCAATTTCAGATTTGGGCAATCCTGCAGCACGCCGCCGAAGATCAGGTGATGCACGGCCACAGTCGTATCGAGCGGGTTGCCGATAACGTTGGTGAAGTAGTGATCGGCAAAGCGGCGAGCCTCGGTGAACCCGGTAGGATGCATGAAGATCGTCAGCCCAAGCTCCTCGGCTTTCGCGAAGATCCTGCGAAAGCGCTCGGCCGACAGGTCCTCGCCCGCGACGTTGGTTGCGATCTCGATGCCGCGCAACCCGAGCGATCGGTGCAGCCGTTCGAGTTCGTCGATCGCCAGCTCGGGTGCCTGGAACGGCACGGTGCCCAGACCGACAAAACGATCCGGATGTCGGCCGACTATGGCGGCGATGTTGTCGTTGATCGCGCGCGCGGTGGCGATGCCGAGGTCGGGCGGCGTGTCGTAATAGGTCTGGTTCGGCGCGGGCGTGAGCGCCTGGATGTCGATCCCCATCACGTCCATGTCGGCGAGCCGCTTTTCGACCGATGTAAACTGAATACGAGTTCGTTCGGACTGTTGTTTGTTGACGTCGCGCGTGCGTGGATTGGCGAACACGTCGCGTGGGCGTCGCTCGACCAGACCGGCGGCACGGAACATCGTCTCGGCCAACTCGGTCAGCACATGACAATGGATATCGACGGTGTAATGCCGTCCGCGCGGATGCGACGGCCCGGGAAAGCGACCTGGAATCTGCGCGTCGGATGGCAGGCAGCGGAACAGCATCTATGCAAATCCTGTTTCTACAACACGCGCGATCTGTGACGCGGTCATGCCCGCAAGGCCCATGCGTTGCAGCGTGCGCGCCTCGGCCGCGAAGTCATTGCCGGCCATCGTATGCGCCAACGTGATCAGCGCGTCGATAGCCGGCGTCGCCACACCGGCAGCGGCCCCCAGCGCGGTCATTGGCATCAAGCCGGCCGGGACGTCCTCGGTGATGTATTTGTGGTCGAAGGACCGCGGCGTTCCGGTGGCCTGATAGGGTCCGTCGCTGTTGGTGGTCAGAAGCTGGCAACTCTCAACCAGTGTCGCCCCGCGCACGCCGTAGACACGCTCGAACCAGTCGGCCAGCGTCGGCACTGACGCCCCCAGTGCCGCGGCAACCGCCACGCGCTCGGCGTTGATCGCTTCGTACACCCGCGCGACCGACGGTGTCACGCCCTCGGCATAGAACTTGTAAGCCTCGCCTCGATCGATCTTGCCTGCGTTGGCAACGCAGTTGGCCACATGCAGCATCGCGTTCGCATTGGTGAAGCCGGTATGCACAACTGTCGGCGCCGCGACAGCATGCGGAAACAACGATGACAGGCGCGGGAAGACCGCCGCGATGCGCCGGCCGGGGAATGCCGCGATCTGCAGCCAGCGCTTCTTCACGATGGGCCGTATCCGCGTCGGCGCCAGCCGCCAGCAGGAATACGGATAGTTGTCCATCTCGGCGACATCGACAGCCGCTCGGCAACCCGCAGCGTCCAGTGCGCGGCGCACAACCAGTGATCCGCCGGTGTTGCCCTGAATCAGCAGGATCACCTGGCCGTCGCGCAGTATTGGTGCAAGCGATCGTGCGACCGTTGCCTGCGCATTGCCGCCCGTCGCCACGATGATGACATCGGCGCCGTCAACCGCCGACCGCAAATCTGTGGTTGCATGTTCGACTGCGGCGAACCCGCCAGGCTCGCCTTCCACGTCCAGGCCACCATGCGCGCGGATATCGGCAAGGCGCGTGTCGTCGATGTCGTGCAGTCGCAATGTGTGCCGGGCGATCCCCAGCTCGGCGACCAGATAGATACCACCGATGCCCGCGCCGATGATTGCAACGGTTGCGCTCATGCGATCGCGCCGGCCTCGCGAAGCTGGCCGAGAGTCTCACGGTCGTAGCCCAGCAGCCGCCCAAGCACTTCGTCGGTATGCTGTCCCGGTGTCGGCACCGGACCCACCCGGCCTGGCGTCTGCGACATCTTCACGGTCACGCCGGGCACGTAGAGCTCGCCGGCAACAGCGTCCTCTATCTTCACCAGCATCTCGCGCTCCCACAGATGCGGATCCTTCGCGACCTCCGGGATCGTACGGACGGGTGCCACCGGCACGCCGATGTCCATCAGCGCCGAACAGATCGTCTCCACCGGCCGATCGGCGCACCACGCCTCCAGCGCCTTGCGGGCATCCCCGCCGCCCTGCCCGCCGGTGAGCGGTTCGACATTCCTGGAGGTTTCACCCGAAACCAGTTGCATCAGCCGGGCGGCCATCTCGCGTCCGCCAGCGGAGATCACCACCCAGCCGTCCTTCGCGCGATACGGTGGCCGTCCGCCCTCGCCGCCTTCCTCGCCGGTCGCCAGGTAGTACGACGTCGGAATTTCCACCATGGTCAGCGCGGAATCCAAAAGACAGACATCGACCATCTGACCCTCGCCGGTGCGGTCGCGGTGACGCAGCGCGGCGAGCGCGCCGATCGTCGCGTGCAGCGCGGTGTAGCGATCGACGACCGACGAAGCGGTACCGAGCGGCTGGCCGACCGGTTTCCCGGTCAAGGTCATCAGTCCGCTCATCGCCTGGCCAAGCGGATCGAATGCTGGACGATCGATATAGGGTCCGTACTGGCCGAACCCGGATACCGAAACCAGGATGATGCCGCGGTTCAAGGCGCGCAGCTGCTCATACTCGAAGCCCATCGCCTTCATCGTGCCCTGGCGAAAGTTCTCCAGCACGATGTCTGCGGTCTTGACCAGTTCGGCAAAGATCTCCTTGCCGCGCGAATTGCGCAGGTCCAGACAGATGCTCTTCTTGCCCCGATTGTAAACCGTGAAATAGATACTCTGGCCACGCACCATCGGCGCATGCCTGCGTGTCTCCTCGCCGCCCGGTCGTTCGATCTTGATGACCTCCGCGCCAAGATCGGACATGATCATGCCGCCGCGCGGACCTGCCTGGTAGCGCGCCAACTCGAGCACGCGGACGCCGTCGAGACTGAGGCTCATGGCGATCCTCCCTGTTTGCTGCAACACACGCAGCCGCAGACGCTAGGACCCGGTCTCGCGAAGTGTCAAACGTTGCGCCGGGCCAGCGCGCGCACCTGCGCCTCCACCGCGGCGAGGTCGTTCGGCAGTACGGTAAATCGCTCCTGCCGGTCGAACAGATCAGCAAGCCGCGGCGGCAGAGCGGGGCGTGCGCCGGTGGCGCGCTCGATCGCCTCGGGGAACTTCGCCGGATGCGCGGTCGCCATCGCGATCGTGGCCACGCCATGCCCGGGCGGATTGGCGCGCGCGGCGGCGACGCCGATGGCGGTGTGCGGATCCGCGAGATAGCCAGACGTTTCGTGCAGTCGGGCGATCTCGGTGGTGGTGCCGGCATCATCCAGACGGAAACCGTGAAACACCGTGCGGCAGCGTTGCCACGCCGCTTCCGGCACCGCCATCTTCCCGGACGCGCGAAAGTCAGCCATGGCCTCGGCGGTGGCGCCGGCGTCGCGATCCAGCAATTCAAACAGCAGGCGCTCGAAATTTGAACTGACCTGGATGTCCATGCTCGGCGACAGGCTCGGCTCCACGCCGGTGATCGTCATGTCGTTCGAGGTGAGAAAGCGTGCCAGGATATCATTGCGGTTGGAACCGGCGATGAGCCGCGCCACCGGCAGTCCCATCCGACGCGCCACCCACGCGGCGAGGATGTTGCCGAAGTTGCCGGTCGGCACGCTGAACGCCACGTCGCGATCCGGGGCACCCAGCGCGAGCGCGGCGGCGGCGTAATAGGGAACCTGCGCGGCAATGCGCCCCCAGTTGATCGAGTTGACCGCCGACAGATGCATCTCCTGGCGGAATGGCGCGTCACCGAACATCGCCTTCACCAGATCCTGGCAGTCGTCGAAGGTCCCCTCTATTGCGACGTTGCCGACGTTCGGTGCGTGCACCGTTGTCATCTGGCGTCGCTGAACCTCACTGGTACGGCCGTGCGGGTGAAGGATCATGATGTCCACGCGGTCGCGGCCGGCGAACGCCTCGATCGCGGCAGAACCGGTGTCGCCCGACGTGGCGCCCACAATTGTCACGCGCGCGTCGTGCGCCGTCAGCACGTGGTCGAACAGACGGCCGAGCAGTTGCAGCGCCATGTCCTTGAAGGCAAGCGTCGGCCCGTGGAACAGTTCCTGGACGAACAGGCTGGTATCGAGCTGAATCAGTGGCACGACCGCGGGATGACCGAAGCCGGCATAGGCGTCGCGGCAGAGTGTCTGCAGGGTTGCGAAAGGGATCGCATCGCCGACGAAAGGCTGCATCACCCGCGCGGCGAGCGCCGGATATGGCTGGCACCGCAGCGCGCGCCAGTCTGCCGGCGTGAAGCGCGGCCAGGTTTCCGGCACATAGAGGCCGCCATCCTCGCCGAGGCCTGCGAGCAGCACGCCGGCGAAATCGCGCACGGGCGCCTGCCCGCGGGTGGAGATGTAGCGCATGCCCGGCAAACTAGAGCATGCGCGCCATAACTGAAATCTCGCCGGAATGATGGATGTCACGCCGCCGCGAAGGCGCGACTCAGAACCTGCGACTGTCGTAGGCCCAATGCAGGACAGCCTGCCGCTGGCGTCGGCGGCAGCTCAGATCGCCCGGTTCGCAGTTCCGTTCGATCTGTTTGATGTGCCGGCGTATCGCTTTCCATCGCCGGATCTGTCGTCGGTCTTCCTCGGGCATCCGACGGCCCATGTAATAGCGGCAATACCATTGAAACCAACCGCGCGGGTCATCCGGGTGAATCCATCCCTTCGCACGCCAGACGGACAATGGCTGGCTGGCGTCAACCCCGAACAGGTTGAGTGAGCAGTCGCGACGACCCGGCGCAAGCTTTGCACCGACGAACCAGCTGTTCGGAAACTCGTCGCGCGTATCGGTCATGTATTTGCCGCAGAACACGCCAAGCCGCAGCATCTGCCGCGGCGTCAGTTCGGGCTTGAAATCGGGGTCGAAATCGCCGCCGGCGGGTGCGGTCCGTTCATACCGATAGCCCTGCTGCATCGAGTCATTCACGGTCATGATCCGTTTGCGCATGCCACCGCCCCTCAATGGGCAGCGCCACCGGAAGAGCGAATGACGGTGAAGTGCAGGCCGCAATCGCCGTCCGTGACATCCCCCTCGATCTTTTGACCAGCCTGCTTGCCTACCAGCGTGATGCGCTCTGCGCTGCCGGTCACCGTGCCGTCGGGGGCGATCGCCGCATCGACCCAGGTCCTGGCGTCCCAGCGAAACTGGAACTGATGGTCATTCACGTCGAGCCTCACCAGGCCGGGATGCGGGCAGGCCCGGTTTACCGCCTGAAAGCGCGTGCTGGTGCCGCGATACTCGCCGTCGATCGTATCCGGTGGCTTGGGAGCGGGTGTGGGAGTGGCCGGCGGCGGTGTAGCGGCGCAAGCCGAAAGGGCAGCACACAGGGCCGCAAGCAGGCCCGCACGGATCGTGTTCATTGCTCTCCTGGCCGGCTACTGCAGATACCGCGCCGTCAGATGCCGCTCGAAATAGGACGGATCCAGCGGCCTGCCGGTCGCCTCCTGCAGCAACGGATTGAATTCCAGCCGGCTGCCCTTGGCATGAACCTTCGCGCGAAGCCAGCCGAGCAGTGGCGACAGGTCTCCCTCGCCCAGTGCCGGGTCCAGTTCGGGAACATCGTGGCGCGACGCCGCCATGAGCTGCGCGGCCGCCATTGCGCCCAGGGTATAGCTCGGGAAATAGCCGAACGCTCCATCATACCAATGGATGTCCTGCAGGCAGCCGCGCGCATCGTCCGGCGGGACCATGCCAAGAAGAGCCTGAAACCCTTCGTTCCATGCGCCCGGCAGATCCGCCACCGACAGCGTGCCCGCGATCAGGGCCTGCTCCAGCCGGAAGCGCAGGATGACGTGTGCTGGATAGGTCATTTCGTCGGCATCGACACGAATGAAGCCGCGCTCGATGCGCCGCCAGAGCCGTGCGAGATTTTCCGGTCGATACGGTGCCGGATCGCCGCCGAAAGCCGCGTGCAGCTCCGGCCCCAGCCAGCTGAGGAAGGCATCCGAACGGCAGGCCTGCATCTCGACGATAAGCGATTGGCTTTCGTGCGCCGCCATGCCGGCCGCCTCGCCCACCGGTTGGCGGGCATGCGAGGCAGGCAGGCCCCGCTCGTAAAGTGCATGCCCGGTTTCGTGCACCACGGCGAGCACCGCTTGGGTGAAGTCGGCTTCATCGTAGCGCGAGGTGATGCGCACGTCGGTCTGCGTGCCGCCGGAGAACGGATGGGCTGATCGATCCAGCCTTGCATGGGCGAAATCCAGGCCCAGCCGCGCGGCAAGACGCCGGCACAGCGCCTCCTGCACCGCGATGGGAAAGGGGCCCGGAGGCCGAAGCGGCGCCGGGTTGCGGGCCTGCCGCTCTTCTGCCTGCGGCAGCGCCTGGCCGAGGAACGCTTCATATCCGGCGAACACCGGAACGATGTCGGCTACGCGCATGCCGCGCTGGAAGCCATCCATGAGCGCGTCGTACGGGCTGAGGCCCAACGCTGGCGCCAGCGCCGCGGCCGCTTCGCGCACGAGCCGGACCACCTCCTGCAGGTGTGGCCGCACCAGCGCGAAGTCCGACTGTCGGCGCGCCTCCCGCCACACCTTCTCGCACGCGGAATTGGCCCGCGCCTGCGCCTCGACCAGATCGGACGGCATCGCCGTCGCGCGCGTATAGGCATTGCGCATCAGCCGCAGATTGGCGGCGTTCCACGGATCGGGTTCCGCGGTGGCCTCCGCCGCGGCAAGATCGTCACCCACCGCCGGTGCGACCAGCAGCGAATGCGACACCCCGGCCAGTACGGCAAGCTGATCGCCCCGCGCTGCCCCGCCGCCGGGCGGCATCATCGTCGCGGCGTCCCAACCCAACACCGAGGATGCCTCCCCGATCGTTGCGATGCGGGCGAAGCGGGTGGCCAGCCGGTCATAGGCAGTCATGCGGTCAGCACCTTTCGAGCCCAGAGAACGAAGATCACCACCAGCGCCACAGCCAGCCCGTACCAGGTGATCGCATACGACAAATGGTTGTTCGGCGGCTGCGGCAAGTGTCTGGCTGGATCAGGATAGCGCTCCGGTGGCGTCGGCCCCATGGCCACCAGTATGAACGGGGCCACGCGACGAAGACCAAGCGCCGCACCGATGGCAGCCGGATCGAGCGTGTAGAACTGCCGCGTCGCAGGGCTGTCCCTGGCGCTGAACGGACCCGGCGTGTCGCCCGGCCGCACATAGCCGTCCACCGTCACCTCTCCACTCGGCAACGCGATCGCGTGCGGACGCGATTCAGGTACCCAGCCGCGATCCACCAGAACAACATCTCCGTCGCCGTGCTCAAGCGGGACGATCAGGTGCGTGCCAAGCTCTGGGCCGCTCCGCATGTCACGCACCTCGGCGCCGTATGTGGCAGACAGATCGTCGCGCAGGCGCCCGGTCAATTCCACCTTCGTGAATGGCTCGGGATCCGCTGGCATGGGTACGGCGGGCGCCGCCTCGGCATGAGCGATCTGCGCCAGCAGACCCCGCTTCCAGTGCAGACGCTGCACCTGCCAGGTGCCAAGCCCCAGCAGCAACGCCAGCATCGCCACCGTCATCACGCCGGGCCACAGCAGTGGACGCAGCCGGCCGGTCACAACCCCATCTCGGAGGATCGATGGCGAAACTGCAACGCCACCAGGGCAGCCTTCGCCGGACGCATCATCAGGACGGCGAGCGGCACCGTCACCACCGGCCAGAGGATGGCGTGCAGCCAGAGCGGGGGCGAAAAGCGGAACTCCACCCAGAAGGCCGATCCGACCACGATCGCGCCGAGCAGCAGGATCACGCCGACAGCGGCTCCGTCGCCGGCATCATGCGCACGCAGGTCGAGGCCGCACACTTCGCACGTATCCCGCACTTCCAGGAGATTGCGGAACAGTCGCCCCTTCCCGCATCGCGGGCAACGACAGGCCAAAGCCGCATGAAGGATCGAAGCGGGCTGCTGCGCCAACGATCGCCGCGTCAGCGCGTCGCTACCACCGAACTGGCGCCCCACCAGTAGATGCAGGTGAACAGGAACAGCCAGACCACGTCGACGAAGTGCCAATACCAGGCGGCCGCCTCGAAGCCGAAATGTCGTTCCGGCGAGAATTGGCCGGCACGGGCGCGGAACCAGCAGACAATCAGAAAGCAGGTGCCGACGATGACGTGGAAGCCGTGAAAGCCGGTGGCAAGGAAGAAGGTGGATGGATAGACGCCACCGCCGGAGAAATGGAACGGCGCGTCTGGTACTCGATTGCCTGGCACATCGTGAAGCTGAGGCCGAGCAGGATGGTGAGCCCAAGACCGGTCACCAGTGTCTTCCGGTCGTTTTGCAGCAGGCCGTGGTGCGCCCAGGTGATCGTGGTGCCCGACAGCAGCAGGATCATCGTGTTGAGAAACGGGATGTGGAACGGGTCGAAGGTGTGGATGTTCGATGGCGGCCAGACGGTCTGGCCATTGCCCTGCAATTCGGGGAACAGTGCAAAGTTGAAGAACGCCCAGAAGAAGCCGACGAAGAACATCACCTCGCTGGTGATGAAGAACAGCATGCCGTAGCGCAGGCCAAGCCGAACCACGGGCGTGTGCAGCCCTGGCGTCCGGCTTTCGCGGATCACGTCGCGCCACCAGAAGAACATCGTGCCGAGCACGACGACCGCGCCGGCAATCAGCGTGATGTAACTGCCGAAATGCGCGGCGAAGATGATACCCAATACGGTGAGCAGGCCGCCAACCGCCCCGATGATCGGCCAGGGGCTCGGATCGACCAGGTGGTACGGCTGCTTGAGCCCCGAACTCTCGATTGTCGTGGTGCCGTGCGCGTCGCTCATGCCGAACCCATTCCAGTTTTGCCGAGGAATCTGCCTCGAAACGGCTGCCGCATCATCCCCAATTCGCCCGTCGGTTCAAGGGGTCTGCCGCGTCAACGGACCAACATGCGGGCCGGCCTGCGCCAGCGCGCCGGCCTTCGCGGCATCGTCAAGCGTGCGGAAGAACGTGTAGGACAACGTGATCGTATGGATGTCAGCCGTGTCGGGATCCTTGGCGATCGCGGGATCGACCCAGAAGCTGAGCGGGAATTCCTTCGACTTGCCGGCCGCGAGGGTCTGCTGGTTGAAACAGAAGCAGGCGGTCTTGTGGAAGTATTTTCCGACGGTATCGGGTGTGACGTTGTACAGCGCGACACCGGTGACCGGCGTGTTGGCCAGGTTGTGGGCGGTATAGAAGGCAAGCTGCTCCTCGCCGAACGGCAGGCGGATTTCCTCCTGCACCGGGGCGAAATCCCAGGGCAGGTTGGGGTTCGTGTTGGCATTGAAGCGGACAGTGACGAGCTGGCGCGTCGCGCCGGGAGCGACCGATGGGCCGATCTGCGGTGTGCCGGCATAGCCGGTGACGGAGCAGAACACGCGATACAGCGGGATGGCGGCGAACGAGACGCCGACCATGGCGATCGCGACCGCGGCAAGCGTGACGCCGAATGTGCGGTTGTTCATTCGCATGGGCTACACGCACGCAAGCTGATGTTGGGCCAGTTCACACCAGGCCCCGACAGTGACCACCAGCCACCACGATATCGACATGGTCGGCGAAGGCGGGCCATCCACGTCTTTCCTTGCTGCAATCGGCAAAGACGTGGATACCGACCGGAGCCTGTTCCTCGGGCGGGCCTTTGGCCCGACCCGGGGGTCGGCATGACGGGGAGGTGAAGCCGGAGACGCGGCAATGACTGTCCCGGAGCATCTACGATTTCGTCATCTTGACGATGGTGATGGCATAGAACAGCGCGGACAGCGCCAGCAGCACCACAAGCATCGCCCAGTTGCGTACGCGTCGCCGGCGCATCTCATCCGGGTCGAGCGGCACGTTCTGCTCACCCCGCCAGCCGATCCACGGCAAGCGCTGCGAACAGAGCGAACAGGTACAGGATGGAATATTTGAATGCCGCCCTCGCAGGGGCATCGTTGGTCAGGCTGACGCCGGATGCATCCTGCCGATCGGTGGCCACTCGCCACACGCCGAGCAAAAATCCGACGCCGAGCACAATTGCCGCCAGGCCATACACCAGGCCCGAAAATCCGATCAGCCACGGCGCCAAGGACAACGGCACCAGAACCAGCGTGTAAAGGACGATCTGCCGCCGCGTCGCCCGCGCGCCCGCCACCACGGGCAGCATCGGTACGCCGGCGCGCCGGTAATCGGCGTTGGCGAACAGCGCCAGCGACCAGAAATGCGGCGGTGTCCAGACGAACACGATGGCGAACAGGATCAGCGGCACCAGATCGACCGAGCCGGTCACCGCGGCCCAGCCGATCACCGGCGGAAACGCCCCTGCCGCTCCGCCGATGACGATGTTCTGCGGGGTGCGCCGCTTCAGCCACATCGTGTAGACAAAGACATAGAAGGCGATCGACAGCGCCAGGACCGACGCGGTGATGAGGTTCACCGCGAGGCCCATCACGATGACCGAACCGATCGCCAGTGTAACGCCGTAGCCGAGCGCCGCACCCGGCTCGATGCGTCCGGCCGGGATGGGCCGATTGCGCGTTCGCCGCATCACCGCGTCGATGTCCCGGTCGTACCACATGTTGATCGCGCCGCACGCCCCGGCCGCGACCGCGATGCACAGCACGGCGGTGAAGCCCAGCACCGGATGCAGATGGCCCGGCGCGATCAGCAGGCCGATCAGCCCGGTGAACACCACCAGCGTCATCACCCGTGGCTTCAGCAGCGCGATCCAGTCGCTGAGTTCGGCCGCCCCGCTTGTTACCGCCTCGCTCATCGGTCAGCGAATACGCGGCAGTTCCGCATAGGTATGGAACGGCGGCGGCGAGGACAGGGTCCATTCCAGCGTCGTGGCGCCCTCGCCCCAGTAGTTGTCCGCCACGTGCTCCTTCGAGGTGAAGGTTCGGTAGAGCACATAGAAGAACACCAGCAGCGCGACCCCGCCAATATAGGCACCAATCGAAGAGACAAAATTCCATCCGGCGAACGCGGCGGGATAGTCAGGGTAGCGGCGCGGCATGCCCGACAGGCCGAGGAAGTGCTGCGGAAAGAAGGCGAGATTGGCGCCGATAAAGGTGAGCCAGAAATGTACCTTGCCCCAGAACTCCGGGTACTGATGGCCCGACATCTTGCCGATCCAATAGTAGAAGCCGGCGAAGATCGTGAACACCGCGGCCAGCGACAGCACGTAGTGGAAATGCGCCACCACGTAATAGGTGTTGTGCACGATCTGGTCGATGCCGGCATTCGCAAGCACCACGCCGGTGACGCCGCCGATCGTGAACAGGAAGATGAAGCCGATCGCAAACAGCATCGGCGTCTTCAATTCGATCGAGCCGCCCCACATCGTGGCGATCCAGGAGAAGATCTTGATCCCCGTCGGCACCGCGATGACCATTGTCGCCGCCATGAAGTAGGCGCGCGTGTCCACGTCGATGCCCGATATGAACATGTGGTGCGCCCAGACCACGAAACCGATCACGCCGATCGCCACCATGGCGTAGGCCATGCCGAGATAGCCGAAGATCGGCTTGCGGCTGAAGGTCGAGATCACGTGGCTGACGATGCCGAAGCCCGGCACGATCATGATGTAGACCTCGGGGTGGCCGAAGAACCAGAACAGGTGCTGGAACAGCACCGGGTCGCCGCCGCCGGTCGGATCGAAGAAGGCGGTGCCGAAGTTGCGGTCGCAGATCAGCATCGTGATCGCACCGGCCAGCACCGGGATCGCCAGCAGCAGCAGGAATGCCGTGATCAGTTCGCCCCAGACGAACAGCGGCATCTTATGCAGCGTCATGCCAGGGGCGCGCATGTTGAATATGGTGGTGATGAAGTTGATGGCGCCGAGCAGCGAACTGATGCCGGCCAGGTGCAACGCGAACAGCGTGCAGTCCATGCCGATGCCCGGCTCGTAGGTCGCGTTCGCGAGCGGCGGATAGAGTGTCCAGCCGGTGCCCGACTCACCCAGGAACAAGCCGGTGACGATCAGCAGGAACGCCGGCGGCAACAACCAGAAGCTGATGTTGTTGAGACGCGGGAACGCCATGTCCGGCGCGCCGATCATCAACGGCACGAACCAATTCCCGAAGCCGCCGAACGTCGCCGGCATGACCGAGAAGAAGATCATCAGCAGCCCGTGCGACGTGATGATCGTGTTCCACACCTGCCCGTTGGTGATGATGGTGTTGCCAGGGGCGTTAAGCTGCGCGCGCATGATCTCGGACAGGATGCCGCCGACCAGACCGCCGAACACCGCAAAGCACAGATAGAGCGTGCCGATGTCCTTGTGGTTGGTGCTGCACAGCCAGCGAACGAAGAAGCTGGGCTTGTGATCATGATGACCGTGGGCATCGTCATGGGTGGTTGCCGACATCGTCCGTCTCCTTCACGCACCGACCTGCCGGGTCAGTGCTGAGATCCTGCCGCGGCCAACAGTCGCGGTTGGCTCCCCCGGGTCCGCCCCATATCCAGTCCGGGGCCGGGGGCAGTCTTTTCTGGCTCCGTTGCATCCGAGAATTTGGTTTTCGCCTCGGCCAGCCAAGCGTCGAATTCCTCTGGCGTCACGGCGCGCACGACGATCGGCATGCGGCTGTGATTGGTGCCGCAGATCTGGTTGCACTGGCCGTAGAACACGCCGGGCTTGTCGGCGCGAAACCAGGTCTCGATCGTCCGCCCCGGAATCGCATAGCGCTGGGCACCGAGCGACGGGATGAACCAGCTATGGATGACATCCGTGCTCGTCTGCAGCACACGGATGGTCTTGCCAGCGGGCACGACAAGCTGGTTGTCCACCTCCAGCAGGCGAAGCTGGCCTGGCTTGAGCTGATCGTCCGGGATGATATAGCTCGAGAAATCGATGTTGTTCTTGTCCGGGTAAGAATATTCCCAGTACCATTGGTGTCCGGTCACCTTGACCGTCAGGTCGGCGTCGCGCGGCTTGTCCTCGTAATAGATCAGGCGAAAGGACGGGATTGCCATAATCACCAGGATCAGCACCGGGATCACCGTCCAGGCGATCTCGAGCAACGTGTGGTGAGCGGTGCGGCTCGGCACCGGATTGCGCCTGGCGTTGTAGCGCCACATCACCCAGCCCAGCAGGCCGGCGACGAACAGCGTGATCAGGGTGATGATGACCAGCACGAGATCGTGCAGATTGATCTGCGCCTGCTTCAGCGGCCCGGCGGCCGCCTGCATGCCCATCTCCCACGGCCGAGGCGCACCGAGCGCCTGAGCCAGCGCCACCCCGCCGGGAACTCCCATCATCGCCGTGAACGCGGCGAGCAGCCGCCGGCATCGCAAATTCGGCCAATCCATCCCGCTTCGGTCCCCCATCCGGACCCGCCCCGGGCCGGCTCTCAGGAATGTCGGCCTACCGGACCATGTGCGCGAGATCAAGGTCCGCTCTCCACAACTCATCCGCGGGGCCAAGCGGCGTTTCGAAGCCAGGGGCTATGCCCCGCAGCCTCGGATCAATTCCTGAGCCGCACCAGGGTGAAGATGCCGAATGGGAACACCGGAGTCGAGAGACTGCGAACCAGATCCTCGGGCGCAAAAAGCTCGTCCATGGCAAAATCAGGATGCCATCCGATCGCGCGGGACGCCGGGGACATGGCGCGCTCGATCCACCACCGCGGCCCCTTCTCGGCCCGGAAGTGGCTGACGAACAGGATGTTGCCGCCCGGGCGCACCACCCGGCGCATCTCGGCGAGCAGTGCGCGCGGATGCGGCACCACCGAGGCCACGAACATCGCCACCGCCGTATCGAACGAAGCGTCCTCGAAGTCGGTCTCCTCGGCGTCCATCTCGCGCAGCGCCTCGACGTTGGCGAGGCCCAGCTCGGCCACACGCTTGCGCGCCTGGGCCAGCATCTCGGTGGAAAGATCGATGCCGGTGATCCGTTTCATTGGCAGATAGTGCGGCAACGCAAGGCCGGTGCCGACACCCACTTCGAGTACGCGGCTGCCGGGCATGCGATTGGCGAGCTCGACGGCACGGCGGCGGCCGACCGCGGATATGCCGCCGAATACGAAATCATAGATTCCGGCCCATCGCTTGTAGGCGGCGCGAACGTCATCGGCATCCAGGGCGGCCCTCGCAGCCGGGCTGCGGCGTGTGGTCTCCTGGGTATGGCTCATTGTTGCCGGGTTCCTTCCAGCCATTGCCTAAACGCCGCAGGCGAGCCGCGCAAGCCTGGATCGGTGGTCAAGGCGAGACTGTCAAGCCGCAAGCCAGGCGCAATGTGGTGAATGGCGCGCACGTACGTTCAGCACCGCGCGATGAGACCCGCGCGACGTTTGGATTGGCCCGGTGAGACGGTCGGCCGGTTCCGGTCCCAGCCGCCGTCAGCCGAATACCTAGTCCGTCTGGCTGAGGTTGACGGCGGCGGAACGACCGTTCTGCTGCTGTTCGACCTCGAAGCCGATTTTCTGACCCTCGTTGAGACTTCGCAATCCCGCCTTCTGCACGGCGCTGATATGTACGAACACATCCTTGCCGCCGGTGTCCGGCGCGATGAAGCCATAGCCCTTTGTCGGATTGAACCACTTAACGGTGCCCTGGGGCATCGACGCGCTGCCTTTCTGCCTGCGGGCGAGACGCCTCCTGTAAGACGATCCGCCCAATTTCATGGGAGCGCAGTGGACCAGCCCGCAACGCCCCCACCCCTGCGGCAGGAGTCCGTCATTGTTGCTACCGAGTGGACGGTATTGCCTGCCGAATTGCGACGATACCCGCGTCCAATCGTCCTCGCAATCAATCCTGTGATCGAGCGGCAAGAATTGTTGGCGGCCTTTGGTATCGACGCGCACGGCGTGGTGGTGGAAAGCGCTTGCATCCAACTGCCGACCGCGCCATGTCGTTGCAGTGGACGCTGGGACCGTCAGATTGGCGTCCGCTTGGAGGGCTTATGGGTAGCTTCAGCATTTGGCACTGGATGGTGGTCCTTCTGGTCGTGCTGCTTCTGTTCGGGAGCGGCAAGGTCAGCAGCCTGATGGGCGACTTCGCGAAGGGCATCAAGTCCTTCAAGAAGAATATGGCGGACGAGGGCGACGCCTCCATGGAAGCCAGCGCCGACAAGCCGACGGGAACCATAGCGGCGCCGACCGCACCGCAGCCGACGGCAACCGCACGCGAACACACGGCCTCACACTAGACCAGATGTTCGCCTGAGATAGGGGCGACCCGTCTCACAGTATGCAGGCTTCGAGGGTTGTGCCGGATGGTCCGGTACCGAGCCTCATGCATAGGGGAGACGGGTCATGGCGAAGCTTATCACATATGTCGGCCTTGACGTGCACAAGGATACGATAGCGGTCGCGTTGGCCGAGGCGGGCTTGCGGGGAGAAGTGCGCGAGCATGGGAAGATCCCCAACACACCGGCTGCCCTGAAGGCGCTGACCGTGAAGCTGGCTACTGCGAGAAGAGAACTGCGGTTCTGTTATGAAGCCGGACCATGCGGTTACGGCATTCAGCGACAACTCACGGAAGCGGGACACGAATGCGCCGTCGTCGCGCCATCGCTGATCCCGCGAAAGCCAGGCGAGCGGATCAAGACTGACCGGCGGGATGCGATTAATCTTGCCAAGCTGCACCGCGCCGGTGAACTGACCGCGGTCTGGGTTCCGGATCAGGCCCACGAGGCGATCCGTGATCTCGTCCGAGCGCGTCAGGCGGCGGTGCGCACCCTGCGCCAAGCGCGTCAGCAATTGTCCGGCTTCCTGCTGCGCCACCGCTGCCATTACCACCGGCCGGCCTGGACGCAGTTGCACCGGCGCTGGCTGGCAAGCCTCAAGTTCGACCAGGCGGTACATCACATTGTGCTGGAAGATTGTATCGCGGCCGTCGAGGCAGCGATGGCACGGCGCGACCGACTGGAGGCGCATATCGAAGCCGTGTTGCCAGAGTGGTCTCTCGCACCGGTGGTTGAAGCCCTGCAAGCCTTGCGCGGCGTGCGACTGGTGGCCGCAGCCACTTTGGTGGCAGAGCTCGGCGACATCACGCGCTTCACCAATCCCCGCCAGCTTATGGCGTATCTCGGCCTGGTGCCGTCCGAGCATTCCAGTGGTCGCACGCGACGCCAGGGCGGCATTACCAAGGCCGGCAACGGTGCCGCGCGACGCATGCTGATCGAAGCCGCCTGGAGCTATCGGTTTCCGGCACGGATCAGCCGAGAGCAGTTGTTGCGGCAGGAGCGGCTGGCCAAGCCGATCTGCGACGTCGCATGGAAAGCTCAGGAGCGGCTGTGCCGACGGTATCGCAAGCTCGCCCGGGCCGGAAAGTTGCCGACCGTGATCACTGCTGCGATCGCGCGTGAGCTGGCGGGCTTCATCTGGGCGATCGCCAAACAGGTACAGCCCAGGGCTACCTGAACGAGTACGGACTGGTATCGGAAACTGTCTCTAGGAAAGCGCACACCACGCAACAACGCATCCAATGCTGGGCAAGGCCGGAGGCACGGTCACGGCCAGGAGAACCCTCGAGGGTACTATCAGCCGGATCTCATCCGACGCTGGACACTAGACCGAGGAAGCTCCGCGACGTATCACCGGTCCGGCGGTAACCAACCCGCGTATCAGAGCATGATCAACCGTCGTTTCATGATCGTGCCTCCCGCTTTGCCCAGTGGCGGCCATGCTGAATAGCTTGAAGGACAAGCAAGGTATTTTTGCGCCTGCTGCTTGAAACGGCGAACATGAGAGTACCCCGAGTTGTTCACATTGCCGGGTACAACCGCTTCAGTTTCACGCGGGCGTCAGCCGTGGTGAACTGCCAATCGGCTTTGGCGTGCTTCCTGTTGCGGCTGTCCTCCCAGGCGGCGACTTCCTCGGTGAGGGTTTGCTTGTCGGGGATGCGGCGATCGAGACACTGGCCCGACAACACGCTGAGTTCGGACTCAGCCATGTTCAGCCAGCTGCCGTGTTTGGGCGTGTAGTGCCATTCGAACCGCTCGACGAGTTTGCGCGCCTCGGCTGCGGGGAACGCTTCGTAGAGTGATGCCGGTTTGTGGGTGCTGAGGTTGTCCTCCATGAGCACAATCTTCTTGGCCGTGGGGAAATGCGTATCCGACAAATCCCTGACCATGTGGGCGAAATCCACGGCGGTGTGGCGATCGGTTACCTCAACATGCCGCCAACCCTCCAACGGCGCGAACATCATGAACAAATTGACTGTCCCATTCCGCTCGTACTCATAGTCATGCCGCGCGGGCTGTCCTGGCTTTGCCTTGATCGGAACGCGCGTTTCGCTGGTCAGTTGCTTCGAAGTCTCGTCCACGCAGACCACAGGATACTCTGGATCGTGCGGCCGCTGATAAACCTCCAGCACATCCTCCATGTTGGCTACGAACGCCGCGTTGGCATCCGGCGGGATGACCCATTGTTTTTGCAGGTGCGGCTTGAGCGTGTTTTTTTAAGCGTGCGCCCAATTGTGTTATCGCTGGCGCGCTCGACGATGTTCAGTTCCACGACAGCCTCCTCCAGCAACTGCAACGTCCACCGCTTGCGACCCTTGGGCGGTGGGGAACAGGCCAGGGCGATCAGTTTCGCTTCAGAGGCCCCGTCAAAGATGCGCGGTCTGGCCGAGGCTGGCGAATGCTTGCGAACCAGCACGGCCTCGAAGCCTTCTTCCACCAGTTGTTGGCGGGTCCGGGCAACCGTATCGGTGCTGGTATCGAGGGCCTCGGCAATCCGGCTGTCACTCCACCCTTCGCCTGCTTCCGAGGCGTCGGCCTTCAACAGGATGCGTGCCTTGGTCAGCAGCCGGGCAGGATGTTTGCCCATATGTGTCAGCGCGTCGAGCCGCTCCCGCTCGTCATCGCTCAGCCTCACGATGTACCTCTTCACGGCACTCTGTTTCGCGGTCACGATGCATCTCCGTCGTTGCGGAGCGATCGATTTAGAGATTCACCGCAAGATCAAGGACGAGAGGCACTAGCCGTCCTTTCACGGTCCCCCGGTCGTTAAGCCACCCCCCACGGCAGCCAAGCCGTGGGGCGACTGCGTGCGGGGCAGTCAGCAGCCGCGTTCCGATCGTCATGGATTTCGCTGCGCTCCTGCCATCCCGCGGAATGCAGCGTCAAGGACGGGTTGAGCGCGGCGGCCCCCATTCTTTTGGCGAATCCCCGGCTTTCGCAAGATCTCCCCAACCCATTG
Organism: uncultured Alphaproteobacteria bacterium; assembly: GCA_963812475.1. Classification (GTDB taxonomy): domain Bacteria; phylum Pseudomonadota; class Alphaproteobacteria; order Acetobacterales; family Acetobacteraceae; genus JAMXLO01. The sequence goes on along the minus strand of CAWEVI010000044.1, from coordinate 497,475 downwards.
TGGTGATAACCACGGTTGTCCACAAGTTTTTGTGGTTCCGGGCGATTGACCTGTTGACGGGGGCTCACAGGCGTTTACCGTATTTTGTGGTTACGCGTTGGGGGAACCACGATATGGAGTGGGCCGAGGACACAATCATTCGCTTGCGGGCGCTGTGGGATGAAGGCCATTCAACCGCCGAGATCGGCAGACGGTTGGGGGTCTCAAAGAATGCTGTGGTCGGCAAGGCGCACCGGCTCGATCTGCCGGCTCGGCCGTCGCCGATCCGGCGCGACGGATCGGGAGAGGGTCGGCCGCCACGGCGCTCGACGCCCCGCCGCGTCGCAGGCCCCACCCTGCCACCGCTTTCCAGCACCAGCCTGATCGGTGCGTCGGGGCATGTGATGGTGCCGAATTCCGCACAACTGACGCCTCGACCGACGCCGATGCCTCCGCCGGCCCGGGTGTTGCCGCCGCCGCCGCGACCGTACGGGCGGATCGTGACCTGCTGCTGGCCGATCGGCGAGCCGGGGACGCGCAGTTTCTGCTTCTGCGACGCCGCGTCGGTACCTGGCAAGCCGTATTGCGACGATCACGCACAACTCGCCTATGTCCGGCTGCGCGACCGCCGCGAGGACGCTGCCTAGGCGCCCGCCTGCGCCGGCAGACCGAGCAGCACGCGCAGAACATAGTCGGTGTGGGCGCCGGCCGCCGGGCCGGGCCACGCGATCGTTGCCTCGGGCGGGTCGCCATCCAGTCGGATCGCCGGGCCAGGATGCAAGGTGCGGCCGATCAACGGATCGTCCACCGCCTGTACCGACCCGCGGGCGAGGAAATGCGGATCGCTCGCGCAATCCGCGATGTCGTACAGGCGCGAACAGGGCACATCGGCTGCATCAAGCCTTGTCTCGGCCTCCATCGCGGTCAGGGTGCGGGTCCAGGCGGCAATCGCGGCATCGAGCGCATCGCGACGCGCGCAGCGATCGCCGTTCGTGGCATAGGCGGGGTCTCGGGCGAGTTCCGGCCGACCGATCGCGCCCATGAGACGGGCAAAGATCAGGTCCGAGTTGCCGGCAATGCAAAGCCATTTCCCATCGGCGCAGGGATACGTATTGGTGGGCGCCGCGGTTTCGATTGCGGCGCCCACCGGTTGGCGGACGCGCCCGTCCATCGCGTATTCCGGCAGCATGCCCTCCATCAGGCTGAACACTGAATCGACCAGGTTCACGTCAACCACGCGGCCACGACCGGTCCCCGTGGCATCGCGCTGCCACAGCGCCGACAGCAGCCCGATGGCGGCATACAGACCCGCCAGATCATCGCTGATCGAGATGCCGCAGCGCGGCGGCGGCAGGTCGGAGCGGCCGGTGGGATGCGCAGTCAGGTGCCGGATGCCGCCGATCGCCTCGCCGATCGCGCCAAATGCCGGCCTGTCCCGATACGGCCCGTCCTGGCCGTACCCGGAAATGCGCGCGATCACCAGGCGCGGGTTGGTCGCGTGCAGCGCCTCCGGGCCGAGCCCCAGCCGTTCGAGGCCACCGGCCCGCAGATTCTCCACCAGGACGTCCGCGCGTGCGACAAGCCTCAGCACGATGTCCCGGTTGCGCTTGAGATCCAACTCGACTGAAAGCTTGTTACGGCCATGCACGCTGAACCATACCGAGTTGCCGTTCACCGCGGCGCCCCAGCCGCGGAACGGGTCGCCGCCGGGCGGCTCGATCTTGATGACCTCGGCGCCCAGGTCCGCCAGGATGCGGGTACAGAAGGGAGCGGCGATGTAGTGGCCGATCTCCAGAACCTTGAGTTTGACCAGCGGGCCGGCTCGTTGGGGCAGGGTGGACATGGGCGTCTCCGGCGTCGTGCAGATTTGATCATCGTAAGCAGTTCGACCGCAGGCCACACGTTGCCTTTATCGATTCATTAGCGCTTTGCGCCCCCATAATATGGTCACGGTATCGGCTTGTGCCGGTGTCGTGTTTCCTCCCCTGTCGCGCTCCATCCTCGGTGCGCGACCACTTGAGGCGGTGCGGCCCGCGGCTGCACCGCCTCTCTTTCGTCGGACTTCCGCCTGGACAGCCACGGTCGCATGATCGGGTTTCAGGTATCGGGGAAGCCCATGGACAAGGAACTGATCGCGAAGCTGGCGCAGGCCGCCGGCCTGGACAAGGCGCTGGCAAACTTCCCGGACGATGTGGCCATCGCGGCCGAACAGGCGCTGGGCCACAGGGAAACAATTGCGTGGCCCACCGATCCGGCCGTCGAACCCTGGCCGCCGATGCGTGCGGGGTCCGGCCCATGAGCGACTGGCCCATGAGCGAACTGCACTGGCTGAGTGCCGCGGAGGCTGCGCGTTCATTCGCCGCCCGCCGTCTCTCGCCGGTCGAGTTGCTGACCGCGCTGCTGGCGCGGATCGAACGGCTCGACCCGACGCTGCATGCCTTCACCCGGCTCGACGCTGATGCCGCGACGGATGCGGCGCGCGCCGCGGAAGCCGAGATTGCCGCGGGACGACTGCGCGGACCGTTGCACGGCGTGCCGGTCGGCGTGAAGGACATCATCGATGTGGCCGGGCTGCCGACCACGTGCCACTCGAAGATTCTGCTCGACAACGTCGCCAGGGCCGATGCGGTCGTCATCGCGAAACTGCGGCAAGCCGGTGCGATCGTCCTGGGCAAGCTGTCCACGCATGAATTTGCCATCGGCGGCCCGAGCTTCGATCTGCCGTTCCCGCCCGCGCGAAACCCATGGAACCCGGACCATCATCCGGGCGGTTCATCGTCCGGCTCCGGCTCCGGCGTCTGTGCCGGGCTGTTCCCCTTGGCGCTCGGCTCCGACACCGGCGGCTCGGTGCGCAATCCGGCCAGCGCCTGCGGCATCGTCGGCCTGAAGCCGACCTATGGGTTGGTGTCGCGCCGCGGCGTGTTTCCGCTGTCGTACACGCTCGATCACGTCGGCCCGCTGACCCGCACGGTGGCCGACAACGCCCTGCTGCTGGATGCAATCGCCGGTCACGATCCGGCCGATCCAGGAAGTGCCGCAACCAGTGCGCGGTATTTCGGGAGCATGCTGGATCGCGGCGTGCGCGATCTGCGCGTGGGCTTCGTCCGACACTTCCATGAGTTGGACAAACCCGCGCATCCCGAGGTGACGGCGGCGGTGGAGGATGCGGCGCGCGTGCTGCAGGCCGAAGGGGCGGAAGTGCGCACCGTTTCGCTGCCATCGCTGAATGAGTTTGCCGCGGTGAACCGGGTGATCCTGTGCAGCGAGGCGTGGTCCATCCACGCGCCCTGGCTGCGCTCGCGCCCTGGCGACTACGGCAAACTCTCGCGTCAGCGGCTGATGCCGGGCGCATTCATGAATGCCGGTGACTACGTCGGGGCGCAGCGCCGAAGGCTGCAGATGATCGCGGCGGTGGAAGATCTGTTCAACGACTGCGACGTGCTGCTGTGTGCAAGTTCCATGGACCCGGCGAGCCGCATCGAGGACGCGGCGGAAACTGCCAGGACCTATCCGCGACAGGCGCGCACGCCGTTCAACGTGACCGGCCATCCGGCGCTGGCGATGATGGCGGGTCTGGCGAGCAACGGGCTTCCGGTGTCGGTGCAATTCGTCGGCCGGTATTTCAACGATGCGACGGTGCTGCGCGTCGCCGCGGCGTACGAGCGCGGCACCGAGTGGCATAAGAGGCGGCCGCCGATCGGGTAGGGAGGTTGGGAGGCACCCCTCACCCTAACCATCTCCCCAAGGGAAGAGTGAGAACTCGTGGCTTTCTTAGGGGGAGGGTATAGCCGCATGACCCTTGAAGCATCCGGACCCACGTCCCGCGTCTATTTCTCGCAACGGCTGCGTCTGCATTACGTGGACTGGGGCAATCTGTCCGCGCCGCCGCTGATCCTTGTGCACGGCGGCCGCGACCATTGTCGCAACTGGGACTGGGTGGCTGCCGCGTTGCGCGAGCGCTACCACATCATCGCGCCCGACCTCCGCGGCCACGGCGATTCCGCGTGGTCGGCGTCCGGTCACTACACAATGGCGAACTATATTTATGACCTCGCCCAGCTCATTCATCAGCAGGAACTGGCGCCCGTCGCCATTGTCGCCCATTCGCTCGGCGGCAACATCGCGCTGCGTTATGCCGGCATCTACCCCCGCGCGGTGCACCGCCTCGTCGTGATCGAAGGTCTCGGCCCCGGACCGCGCCGGACCGGCGCGAAACCTGGGAAATCGATCGACGAACGCATGCGCGCCTGGATCGACGAACAGCGTTCGCTCTCCGGTCGGCTGCCGCGGCGCTACGCCTCGATCGAGGATGCGCTGCACCGTATGCAGGAGGAGAACCCGCACCTGTCCGCCGAACAGGCGCGCCACCTCACGCAGCACGGTGTGAACCAGAACGAGGACGGTACCTACAGTTGGAAGTTCGACAACTATGTCCGCGTCTGGCCGCCCTACGATATGACTCGCCGGGAAATCACTGCGCTGTGGTCGCGCATCGCCTGCCCGACGCTGTTGATCCACGGCCGCGAGAGTTGGGCGAAGGACCCGGCGGAAGATGGCCGCGCTGGCTATTTTCTTGACGCGCGCGTTCTGGGCGTCGATGGTGCCGGGCATTGGGTGCACCACGACGCGCTTGAGGTGTTCCTGTCTGCCATACGCGCGTTTCTCGCGTGATCGGTGGCGTTAACGCTTTATTTCTGGTTCGGGACCGACAAACGCACCGCACCGGACCTTCAGGCAGCACCACACAAATGTCCGTAAATCCTCCGTGCCGACAGCCAGTCCGATGAGTTCGGCGATCATCTCCAGCGCGGATGCATCGCGCATTGCGATACCCTCGGAAGACGAGGACGTTGCCACACTGCGCCGCACGGTGGTCGCCAAGTTGACCTATGCGGTCGGCCGCGACCCCATCGTGGCCACCGATCGCGACTGGTTTGTAGCGACCGCGCTCGCCGTTCGCGACCATGTCATCGAGCGATGGATGGCATCGACGCGGGCCAATTACACATCCCAGGGAAAGCGGGTCTATTACCTTTCGCTTGAATTCCTGATCGGCCGGCTGCTGTTCGACGCACTGAACAATCTCGGCCTCACCGAACATATGCGCGTCGCACTCGGCGAACTTGGCGTGGATTTCGACCGGCTGCGCGAGGTTGAGCCCGACGCTGCGCTCGGCAATGGCGGCCTCGGCCGACTGGCCGCCTGTTTCATGGAGAGCATGGCGACACTGTCCATCGCCGCACACGGTTATGGCATCCGCTACAATAACGGCCTGTTCCGCCAGGTCATTCGGGACGGCTGGCAACATGAGTATCCCGAGGACTGGCTGTCGTTCGGCAATCCCTGGGAAGTAGCCCGGCCCGACGTGCAGCACACCATCGGCTTCGGCGGGACCGTGGAAACGCGCGTGGGCACGGACGGAGCAACGTCTTCCATCTGGCACCCGGGCGAAACGGTGGCAGCGGTTGCGTATGATACACCGCTTGTCGGTTGGCGTGGTCACTATGCCAATACCCTGCGTCTGTGGTCGGCCCGGGCGGCGGACCCACTGCACCTCGACACGTTCAATCGCGGCGATCATGTCGGTGCACTAGCGGGCCGCGCACGGGCGAATGCGATCTCGCAGGTGCTGTACCCCAGCGACGACTCGGTGGCCGGGCAGGAACTGCGTCTGCGGCAGGAGTATTTCTTCACCGCGGCGTCACTGAGGGATCTGGTCGGCCGCCATGTGGATCAGCATGGCGACATCCGCACGCTTGCCGACAAGGCGTCGATCCAGATGAATGACACGCATCCGGCAATTGCAGTGGCCGAGCTGATGCGGATGCTGGTCGATGTCCATGGCCTGTCCTGGCAGGAAGCGTGGCGCATCACCAATGGCGCGATCTCCTACACCAACCACACGCTGCTGCCCGAGGCGCTCGAGAGCTGGCCGGTGGCATTGATCGAGCGCCTGCTGCCGCGCCACATGCAGATCATCCATCAGATCAACCGCGTGCATCTCGATGACCTGCGCAACTCCGACCGCAGCGACGTGCCGCCGCTGGAGGCGGTTTCACTGATCGACGATGCCGGCGGACGGCGCGTGCGCATGAGCACGCTTGCCTTTCTCGGTTCGCACAAGGTGAACGGTGTTTCCGCGCTGCACACCGAGCTGATGCGCAAGACCGTGTTCCGCGACCTGCACACGCTCTACCCGGAGCGCATCGTCAACAAGACGAATGGTATCACGTTCCGCCGCTGGCTGTTCGAGGCGAATCCTGGTCTGACCAAGCTGCTGGTCAACGTGATCGGACCGCGCATGCTGGATGACCCGCTGGCACTCGAAGATTTCGCGTCGCACGCCGAGGATACGGGACTGCACGACAGGCTGGCCGCGATACGCCATGCCAACAAGGCGGCGCTGGCGCGGCTGGTTGCCGAACGGGTTGGTATCAGGGCTGATCCCGCGGCCATGTTCGATGTGCACATCAAGCGCATCCACGAGTACAAGCGGCAGTTGCTGAATATCCTGCAGACCATCGCGCTGTACAACGAGATGCGCACGCATCCGACGCGTGACTGGGTACCGCGGGTGAAGATCTTCGCCGGCAAGGCGGCGGCCACCTACCATCGGGCCAAGCTGATCATCAAGCTGGTGCACGACGTGGCACGCGTGGTCAATGACGATCCCGCGGTGCGCGGCCTGCTCAAGGTGGTGTTCCTGCCGAACTATAACGTCAGTATGGCGGAGATGATCATACCCGCCACGGACCTGTCGGAGCAGATCTCGACTGCGGGGATGGAGGCGTCGGGCACCGGCAACATGAAGCTCGCACTGAATGGAGCGCTGACCATCGGCACGCTGGACGGCGCGAACATCGAAATTCTCGACCGGGTGGGCAGCGACAACATATTCATCTTTGGCCTGACGGCGGAGCAGGCGGAGGAGCGCCGGCGGCACGGGTTGAGCGGCCGCGAGACCATCGCCGCATCACCGGTGTTGCAGGCCGTGATGGAAACGATCGGCTCGGGCGTATTTTCTCCCGACGATCCGCAACGCTACCGCGAGCTGCTGGATGTGCTGACCGATCACGACTACTTCCTGGTCACCGCGGATTTCGACGCCTACGTCGCCGCACAGGAACTGGTTGCGGCGCATTGGCGGGACACCGGCGCGTGGTGGCGTGCCAGCATACTGAATACGGCGCGGATGGGCTGGTTTTCCTCCGACCGGTCGATCCGGGAATACGCCGCCGACATCTGGAACGTGGCGCCGCAGACGCCTTAGACCGGGCGTCTGTCGGTCAGTCCGTCGGATCGAGAGCGGCGTCCACGACCTTGACGCGCTGCCCGACGTTACGCCGCCGGTTGCGGATTGCCGAAATCCGCGGCAACTTCCTGGGCGTGTCGACTGTTACATCCGATTTCGTAGCCGCCGGTTGCGATTCCATTGGAGCCAGACCGTACGCCGAGATCAGGTAGGCCAGTTCAAGGGCCTGTCTGACGAGCACGGGGTGCGTCATTGTCGCGGGCAGGATGTACCGTCGGGCCATCGCATCGGTCGCTGTCTGTAGCGCCTGCGGGGATGGCAGACCGGCTGGCCAATTGGGTCGGAGTGTTGCCATTTGCCGCCTCCTTGAGCGACCGCAGCGCAATTTAGCGCAATCGGGCTACGGGCACCTTTCCTTCATGCGCTGTCTTACCGGGTCGCGCCTTGATCTGGATCAAACTTGGGGTGATCGCCCGGTCAGATGTCCGTGATGGTCAATGTTCCCGCCGGCCGGCCACGGCGGGTTTGTCGTCACCGCTCGCGAAATAGCGTTCCGTATCGGCGGTGGCGAAGCGTTCAACCTCAACGGCGCGCCGCTGTCGGTTGGGCGTGGCGGAACGCCCGCTGGCTTGCACCACCTCCATCGCCACGCCAGCATTGCGGCGACGATGGAGGAGGAACCGGCGATGGATCTGATCGTCCGAAACGCGCGGCTTTCGTCTGTGCCGGAAGCGCCTCCGGTTGATATCGGCGTCACGGCAGGCCGTATCGTCGCGATCGGGCCCGGATTGCCAGGCGATGGCGCGGTTTTCGACGCGGCCGGATGCCTCATCTGCGCCGGCTTCGTCGAGACGCACATCCATCTGGACAAATCCTGCATCATCGACCGCTGCGCGCCGGAGAGCGGGCGACAGGCCAATTCGATGCAGCGCGTGGCCGCGGTAAAGCACACGTTCTCGGTCGAGGACGTCTATGCGCGCGCCAGCCGGACGCTGGAGAAATGCATAAGTCACGGCGCGACACGAATGCGCACGCACCTTGAGCTGGATGGTGGGGTGGAGATGCGCAGCTTCGAGGCAATCGAGGTATTGCGGCGGGACTACGCCTGGGCGATCGACATCGAGGTGTGCGTGTTTCCGCAGGAGGGGCTGACCGACAATCCTCGCTCGGACGCGTTGCTGGTCGAGGGGTTGAAGCGCGGCGCGACGGTGATCGGCGCGGCGCCGAATTACGATCCCGACCATGCCGGGCAAGTCCGCCGCATCTTCGATCTCGCGCGCGAATTCGATGTCGATATCGACATGCATCTCGATTCCGGGAATTCGCCGGAGGACATGGACATCCATCTGGTCTGCGAGCTCACCGAGAAACACCGGCTCGGCGGACGTGTCACGGTCGGACATATGTGCAAGCTGTCCACCATGCCTGTTGCCGACCTCCGCGCGCTGGCGCGGCGCATCGCGGATGCCGGGGTGGCGGTGACGGTGCTGCCGGCGACGGAACTGTTCATGATGGGCCGCGACCAGGATTACAACGTGCGTCGCGGCGTGGCGGACGTTAACCTGCTGGCGGAGTGCGGCGTGAACTGCTCCCTCTCCACCAACAACGTGCTCAACCCGTTCACGCCATTCGGCGACGGCTCGCTGCTGCGGATGGCGAACCTGCAGGCCAATGTCTGCCAGGTCGGCCAGGCGTCGCGGCTGCGCGATTGCTTTGCCATGTTGACCGAGCGTTCCGCCCGCCTGATGAACCTGAAGGACTACGGCATCACGGTCGGCAATCCGGCGGATATCGTGGTACTGGACGCAACGACGCCGGAGCAGGCCGTGGCGGAGATCCGCCATCCGCTCGCGGTGTTCAAGCGCGGCCGGCGCACCGTGACGAGGCCACGTGCGGAGTTGCACCGGCCAGCGTGACTGGCGCTGCTTCTACCGGGCGCGGCGATTGTTTTCGACGATCCGGGGAAGCAACATTGCCGAATTTCTGCACGCGGCTCTACCGTCAGGACCGGGTTTGGTTCCGGCAATTTCCTGCCGCACTGGTGTTGCGACAGTTGGCCGGGTCAAGCCCGGCCATGACGTGAAAAACCAGCCCGGCCATGACGTGACAAAACAGGAGCACCTCATCGGCATGCAACGGACATTCCTTGCGAGCGACGGAAACCGCATCGCCTTTACGATCGACGACTTCACCGATCCTTGGACGCAGCCGCAGACGCTCCTGCTGCTGCACGCGGCGATGGGCTCGTCGAAGCGCTGGTATGCCGCCGTGCCGGCGCTTTGCCGCCACCACCGGGTGGTGCGCATGGACCTGCGCGGCCATGGCGAATTGCAGGTGCCCCCGGAACAACCGCCACTCTCGATGGACCGGCTGGTACAGGACGCGCGCGAACTGCTGGACCACCTCGGCTGTGAGACCGCCGTGCACATCGTCGGCAACTCCGCCGGCGGCTACGTGGCGCAGAACCTGGCGATGGCATCGCCGGAGCGCGTGCGCAGCCTGATGCTGTTCGGTTCGACACCCGGGCTGAAGAACAGTCAGGCGCACACGTGGCTACCACGCGTCGCGCGCGAGGGGCTGCGCAACTTCCTGGCGGCCACGATCGACGACCGCTTCCCGCCCGACCACGATCGCGGCCACATCGAATGGTTCCTCGACGAGGCGGCGAAGAACGACACCGCCTATATCGGCCGCTTTGTCGGGCTGATGACCACGCTTTGGTGGGCCGATGAACTGCCCCGCATCAAATGCCCGACGCTCCTGGTAATGCCAGGCGCCGAAACCGTCGGCGGGACCGAGAACTACCAGATCATGCGTGCGAAGATCCCCGACTGCGAACTGATCGCCTACGAGGGCCTGCCGCACAACATCTGCGACATCGTCCCGGATCGCTGCGCCACCGACATTCTCGAGTTCCTGCGGAGACGGTTCCCATGAAGCTGTCCGACATCGCCCAGGTGATCCGCAGCAAGAACGCCGGTCCGCGCCGGCTGACGTTGGACCTGATGTTCGCGAACGATGCGGACTACCACCGCGTCACACAGTCGCCCGCACTCTCCCGCGAAAGTATCGGCACGCTCTATGGGCTGCCGGCGCATGATGTGACGGTGATTCCGTATCCGGTCGGCCGTGCCATCAAGATCGTTCTGGCGCGTCCGATCATGGCGGGTGATCCGGGCGATCGCGACGTCTACGGCGCGCAACAGCACGCGCCATTGTTAGGGGTGGAGATATGAGCACCTCCGGCCGCATCCTCGACGACGTGCGCCGCACACGGCGGCCGATGCGCTTCCTCGGTGCATCGGGGCAGCTTGGCTACGGCATTCCCACTCCGGCATTCAATGCCGGCCTCGCGCGCAAGCCGGATCTGATCGGCTGCGACATGGGCTCGATCGATATCGGTCCCACCTATCTCGGCAAAGGCGAGATGGCGACTGCACCGGCGGCAACGCGACGCGATCTGCGGAAGGCGCTGCTGGGCGCGCGTTCGATCGACGTGCCGCTGGTTATCGGTTCTGCCGGGTCCGCGGGTGCCGAACCGCATCTGGAGGCGACGCTTGCCATCGTCCGCGATATCGCGCGTGCCGAGGGCCTGCATTTCCGCCTGGGCGTGCTGCGTGCCGATCTCTCCCGCGACGCGCTCCGTGCAGCTGTGCGCGCCGGTGCGTTGAGCGGCATCGACGACATGCCGGCTCTCACCGAGGAAGAGGTGACGGAGGCCGCACATATCGTCGGTCAGATGGGCATGGGCCCGTTCCGTCGCGCCCTGGCCGAGGACGTTGACGTGCTGATCGCCGGCCGGGCGTGCGATACGGCGATCTTTGCATCGCTGCCGACGATGCTTGGCTTTCCGACCGGGCTCGCCGTGCACATGGCGAAGATCATCGAGTGCGCGTCGCTGTGCTGCGTGCCGGGCGGCCGCGATTCGATTTTGGCTACGTTGGATGACGAGGGGTTCGTGCTGGAGAGCATGGCCGGGCAGCGGCGCGCGACGCCGGTGTCGGTGGCCGCGCACAGCCTGTACGAACAGGCCGATCCCTTCACCGTGTACGAACCGGAAGGTCGGCTGGACCTGAGCGGGGCCGACTACGCCGCGGTGGATGACAGGCGATGCCGCGTCAGCGGTGCGGCATGGCGCGAATCGAGCGATCCGTGCGTGAAGATCGAGGGCGCCCGGCGGATCGGCGAGCGCGCGGTACTGTTGGCAGGCGCGGCCGATCCTCGCTTCATCGCGCAACATCGGGAAATCCTGCCGGCAGTGGCGACCGTGGTGCGCGATCTGGTGTGCGAGGACGCGCCCGAGGACTACACGCTGCGCTTCCGCGTCTATGGCGTGGACGGTGTGCGCATGGCGGCGCCGGCGGGCGAGGCGCCACCCGGCGAGTGTTCATCATGGGCGAATGCATTGCGCCGACCGCCGAACGTGCGGCCGAAGTGGTGCGAACGCTGAAGCAGTACCTGCTGCATCATGGCTACACAGGAAGGCTGTCCACCGCAGGCAACCTGGCGTTCCCCTTCACGCCGCCGGAAGTTTCGCTGGGGCCGGCGTATCGGTTTAACGTTTACCATCTGCTGCGGACGCCGGATCCCGACGCGCTGTTTCCGTTGGAGATCGAGACGCTGTAGGTTCGTGCCTATGGCCCCCGAGTGGGACCAACCATTTGGCACGAAATCGTCATGCCGACGAAGAGCCTGCCCCAAGCGAAGGCTGGGGTCGGCATCCACGTCTTTCCTTGATGTGAGCAGTAGAGACGTGTATGGCCGGCCCCCGGCCTTCGCTCGGGGCAGGCTTTCGCCGACCATGATGGCAAGGGCTGCCAGGCCGGGGGTCAAAAGCAGCGGCGCCTGGCCTCACACAGCCGCCAGCAGCGCTGCGCTGTCATTGCGGACGTTGTTCACTGCCGTTCCAATCCGCCAGACGCGCAGCTCCGCGCCGGAGGGGCGCAGCAACGCGGGGGCATCACCCTCGGCCTCGCCCAGCCAGGTCGGCCAGTCGGGCTGTTCCAGGATCACCGGCATCCGTTCATGGATTGGCCGCAACACCGGATTGGCATTCGTCGTGACAATGGTGAAGCTGCGCAGCACCGTTCCATCGGCACCGCGCCATCCCTCCCACAGGCCGGCGAACACCATCGGTTGGCCGTCTGCACGCGCGATGGCGTACGGCTGCTTGGCGCCATCCTTCGCCTGCCACTCGTAGAACACGTCCGCCGGCACCAGGCACCGCCGCCGCGCGAGCGCATCGCGGAACATCGGCGCGGTGGCGACGGTCTCCGCCCGCGCGTTGATCGGCTGGCGTACCGACTTTGGATCCTTCGCCCAATGTGGCACCAGCCCCCAGCGCAGCAGGTCGAGGTGCCGCGCCCGCGTCTCCGGATGCAGACGCACGACCGGGGCATCGCGCGTCGGGGCCATGTTCCAGGTTGGCCCCCAATTCGGCGTCGGGTTCACCGTCTGGAACAGTGCCCGGAGAGCCTCGGCGGGCAGGAAGGATGCATAGCGGCCGCACATGGGCGGGCGTATCGGTCAGCCGGTCGGGCACCTCAATGTGCCACGCCGGTTGGTTTCGGCCGCGGACTTGCCGAGGCTGATGGGCATGGGCGAGGCAGATCGCCGTCTGGCCGCTAACCTGGTCGCCGACCATAGGGCCAGCAGTGCTTGCGCCTACGGACCAGCCGATCGCCGCATCAACACGTCGAGCGCTGGCCACGGTGGCCCCTTGCGTAGGGTGCTGACGAGTTCTCGGGCTACTCGCGTCCCGTTCGGGAACCGGTCGCCTGCATCCCAGCGCCACGCTGCGACCATCGCAAGAACCAGGACCCGGCACTCGTCGAGCAGTTCTTGATCAACGTCCGGATAGTGCTCGATGACCTCTTCGGGCACATGGGCGAGGTCGAATTCGACTGGCCCCTGGCAACACGTCTCAAGGTCGATGAACAGCGGTCCGTTCTGCGTGCTGAGCAGGTTGCCCGGGTGCGGCTCACCGTGCAGCAGTTGTTCGGCGGCGCCGCGGTCGGCGATCGTTCGTCTTATGCTTCTTAACGTGCTGCTGAGGAGCTCCCGGTCGGCGTCGGTGAGCGCCGGAGTTCGGTCGCGGCTCGCCACGAGTTGCTGAGCTTCTGCGACTCGATCCGTGAAGTGGGGCGTCGTGACATCGAGCTTCCGCATGCCGGCATGCAGCCGCTTGAGCGCCTTCGCGTAGTCGGCTGGTGCGACTTCTCGTGGCGTCACCGATGAGTAGTAGGTCCACAGCGTGACCACGAAGCTGTCACGCTCGTAAGAGCGCGGCTCCACACGAGGCTCAAGAGCAGCCACAGGGCTCCGGATCTCGGCGAGCCGTTGGGCAAGCTCAACTTCGAACTGCGCCACCTGCCGCGCCAGAGGTGCGATTCGGGCAAGAACGTCACACGGCAGCAGGCGCACGGTGAGCTTATTGGAATTCTGAAGAACGACCGCGTCGTCGACTGTCAGGCCAAGCGCGGAGGCGATCGACATGGCCGCAGCCACCGCACGCGGAACCTCAGATGCCTGCAAGGAACCACTCCGTCTGCACCTGCTCTGGCAAGGGTTACCACGGGACCTGGCGCTTCCTGTCACTTGCCGCTGGCCCGACGGCAAGGTCCGCCTTGGGTCTGCCCCGGTCATCCAACAGGGCCAGCGGCGTTACTCCATCTCCCCTTCCAGCGCCTCGACGTCGGCATCGCTGAAGCCGAAATGGTGCGCGATCTCGTGCACCAGCACGTTGCGGACCAGACGGTACAGGTCCTCGCCGGTCTCGACCCATTCCAGCAGGATCGGCTGCCGGTACAGAAAGATCAGATCCGGCTGGCGGGCGATGTCGGACACGCTGCGCTCGGTGAGCGGAACGCCGCGATACAGCCCGGTGAGGTCCCACGCCGAATTCGATCCCAAGCTCGTCCAGCGTCTCATCGTCCGGCAGTTCCTCGACGGATATGCCGACGCCATGGACGTGCTGCGTCAGCCGTTGCGGTATCGCCGCGAACGCACGCTCTGCCAACTCTGCGATGTCGTCGGCGCTCGGCGGCGCGCCGAATTCCGTCGTCATGTGGACACCTGTTCAAGCACGGCTCTGGACTGCCTGATACCGAGTGTGCAGATGAGCACGGCGGGCAGCAATGCACCTGGGCCGACGATCCAGAGTATCCAGCCCAGATGGTTCGGTCCCAATGCATAGAGCGGCCCGAGCAGTGTCACTCCACCCCAGGCGCCGAGATGTCCGAGCCCGTCGGTCCACGCGAACGCGACCGAGCGGATGCGCGTCGGATAGGCCACCGCCGTGTAGTTGTAGAGATTGAACAGGAACAATCCGGTGCCGATCCGGCTGAAGATGTAGCAGACAGCAATGACGGCGAGGCTGGGCACCGCCCAGGCCACCATCCAGCACGCAGCGAACAGCACCGCCATGACCGCGATGACGTCACGCCGTTCCACACCTTCGCCAATGCGCGCATTGATCTGGAACGCCACGAACAGCGCGGCATAGGCCGCGGCGATGGTCAGGAACACCTCATGCGCGGTGGCGCCGTGATCCACCATGTAAACGGCCAGGAATGCGCCGACGCCGTAGATCAGGCCGGCATAACCGAGCATCCAGACGGCGATCAGCACCCATGTGCGCCGGCGGTATTGTGGGCTGGTGAACAGCTCCTTCCAGGCGCCCTTGCCCGCCATCACCACCGGGTTGTCGCCGACGCTCGGTTCCGGTAGCGGCGCGTTGTTGTAGTGCTGGACCTTGCGTTCGTATTCCTCCATGGCGCGGTCGGCTGCTTCGTGGCGGCCATGCGCCTCAAGCCAGCGCGGCGATTCCGGCAGCTTCCAGTAAAGCCAGGGCAGCAGGACAACGATCTCGATGGTCGCGCTGACCCACAGGAACGCCTGCCACTGGCCGGGGATCAGCCAGAACGCCAGCAGATTGACGCTCACCGCGACCAATGCGGTGACGCCCTGGGAGGCCAGCAGTACCTTGTTGCGCGCCACCGGGGAGATCATCTCGGACAGGTACACCGAATGCGTCGCCACGATGCCGCCGACACCGAGCGTGCTGAGCACCGACAGCACCACCATGCCCCAGAAATTGGTGACGTAGGCGAACGGCCAGATGCAGATGCCACCGAGGAGGGTTGCGAGCAGGATGGCGGGGCGCCGCCCGTAGCGATCGGCAACCCAGCTCATCAGGTAAACGCCCAGCAGGATGCCCGCGCCCACCTGCAGCGCCTGGATCACCGCGTACTGGTAGACGTTGATGATGTGGTTGGGGCGCCAGACGAAGGGGTACAGCCGGGCGCCGATCCCGTCGGTGTCGAAGATGATGAAGCCCCAGGTGATCTCGACCATGATGGCAAGCTGCCATTGCACGCGCGTCAGGGGCAGGCGATCGATGCGTGCCGCGACGTGTCCGTGGATGGCGCTTTGCTGGGCCGCCATGGTATCGGCCATCGGTTTCCCCCCATGATCAGTGTTATTGTGTGGGCCGGCCGCCATGCTGGTCGGCGACACAGGCGGTGTCAATCAAACCAGCCGTTTCAGGAGGTTACCGATGCCAACACGACTGACCGATGCCGAACGCGCGGCTTTGACGGGCAGGCTGCCGGGCTGGTCCCCGGTCAACGGCCGCGAGGCGATCGAGCGCAACTTCAAGTTCCGCGACTTCAGCGAGGCATGGGGCTTCATGAACCGCGTCGCGCTGCTGGCCGAGAGCCAGAATCACCATCCCGACTGGTCCAACGTCTATAACCGCGTGCGCATCGAACTTTCGACACACGATGCCGGCGGTTTGACCGACAACGACGTGACGCTCGCCCAGGCGATCGACGCGCTGCTCGGCTGATGGAACCGAGCAGCCCGGAGCGCGCGCTGCTCATTCGCCGGGCGACCGCGCGGCTGTGTCTTCGGCTCGGCTGGGCGCCGCTGCACGAGGTGTCACTGCCGAGCGGCCGGCGCGCCGACATCCTTGCGCTGCGCCCGGACGGCTGCTTCGCCTGCATCGAGGTGAAGTCGGGTTTCCGCGACTTTTTGACCGACCTCAAATGGCAGGATTACCGAGCGTTTTCCGACGAGCTGTTCTTTGCGGTCGATACCGACTTTCCGCGGGAGCTGCTACCAGCCGACACCGGCCTGATCGTCGCCGCCGGGCTGGAGGCGGAGCTGCTGCGCGAGGCGCCGGCGCACCCGCTCGCCAGCGCCCGCCGGCGCGCGCTGCTGCATCGATTTGCAGTGCTGGCCGCGGGGCGTCTGGCCACGTTGGAGGACCCCGCCGGGGTGGCTGATCTGCGCGTCGCGCTACGCGTCGAGTGACGGACGCTGAGTCTCAACCCCGAATGCGCTCGACCGTGGCGTTGGTCGAATGGCCGGGAACAAGCTCCGCGAGCATCACGGTCCCACCCCACCCGCGCACCAAATCGGCGCCCACCACCTGATCCAACGTGTAGTTGGCGCCCTTGACCAACATATCCGGGTGCAGCGCGTCGATCAGTGCGTCTGGCGTGTCCTCCTCGAACACGGTGACCAGATCGACGCTGGCGAGGCTCGCCAGTACCGCGGCCCGGGCGGCTTCGGGCTGCACCGGTCGGCTGGCGCCCTTCAGCCGGCGCACGCTGGGATCGGAGTTCAGCCCGACCACGAGCCGATCGCAGGCCTCCCGCGCCTCCTCCAGCAAATGCAGATGGCCTGGGTGCAGCAGGTCGAAGCAGCCGTTGGTGAAGCCGACGCGCCAGCCCTTGTGATGCCAGCGCTGCACGTGCTCGACGGCGGCCTCGCGTGAGACGATCTTGCGCAGCGCGCTGCCTTGCGGCGACAGTGCGGCCAGCAGGTCCGCCTCGCGCGCCACCGCGGTGCCGACCTTCCCGACCACGACGCCGGCCGCGATATTGGCCAGCCGCACCGCGACTGGAAGCGCCAGCCGGGCCGCCAACGCGGCCGCCAGCGTCGCCACCGCGGTGTCACCCGCGCCAGCCACGTCGTAAACCTCGGCCGCTTCAGCCGGGAAATGCCGGGCTCCGGCATCGTCCACCAGGGTCACGCCGTCGTTGCCGCGGGTCACCACCACCGCGCCGAAGCCGTGCCGCTGGCGGAGCGCCGTCGCCGCGGCAACGATCGCGGCCTCGCTGTCCACCCGCATGCCGGTCGCTTCGGCAAGATCGGCCCGGTTCGGCATGATGAGGTCGGCGCCGGCGTAACGCGAATAGTCCGGCCCCTTGGGATCGACGATGACGGGCCGGCCCGCCTCCCGGGCCGCTGCGATGAGCTGCGCCGGCACTTCGCCGGTCAGCAGACCCTTCTGGTAGTCGGACAGCACGGTGAGCGAGGTTGCCGCCATGGCGTCGCGCGCGATCCGTATCATGCGTTCAGCGAGCCGGGCTTGTATGGGCGAGGTCTCCTCGCGGTCCGCACGCAGCAGCTGCTGGCCGGCGGACAAATAGCGGGTCTTCAACGTCGTGATCCGCCCGCCCTGCACCAGCAGCCAGGGTTCCACATTCGGCTGGCCGCCGATCAGGCCGGTCAGGTCGGACCCGGCCTGGTCGTCGCCGACCACGGAGATGAAGGCAACCGCCGCGCCAAGCGCGGTCAGGTTGCGCACGACGTTGCCCGCGCCGCCCGGCATGGAAAGCTCGCGGTCGATCGTCAGAATGGGCACCGGAGCTTCCGGACTGATCCGCTCGACCTGGCCGTAAACGTAGCGGTCCAGCATCACGTCGCCCACCACGAGAACATTGGTGTGGCCGAGCAGGCGCACGGCAGCGGCCAAATCGGCGTCCGGTTCGGAAAGTGTGGGCTCGGCGGCGGAACTCTTGTTCATGGGAACGCCGTAACCTGATGCTCCAGGGCGTGCAAGCAAAGCCGGACGAAGTTCGTCAGGCGGTGATGAAGCCCAGCCGGTCCGCCTCCAGCACCACGCAGGTCAGTGCGCCGCCGATGACCGCCCCAGTGTCGATCCCGATGCGGTTCGGCCGCACCACCGGCTCCGGCCGTGGCGTGTGTCCGTGCACCACGACGGCGCCGAACGAGGCCTTGGAGGACAGGAAAGGCTCCCGGATCCACATCAGGTCGTGGCGGCTCTGCTGCACGAGCGGGATGCCGGGGCGCAGCCCGGCATGCACGAACAAGTAGCCGCCGGCCTCGTGGTAAGCTGCAAGGTCGCGCAAAAAGATCAGATGCCGCGCGGGCAGATAACTTGCCCACTCCTTCGGCTGTGCCGAGCGCGGCACGCCCCAGCTCAGCAGCGATTCCGTCCCGCCGTTGGCCAGCCATAGCTCGGCTGCTTCCGCCTCCCCCGAGGCGATCGCGTCCAGCATCATGTGCTCGTGATTGCCCATCAGGTTGACGGTCGGCACGTCGGGCATCGCCACGCGTTCCGCAAGCCGCGCCACCACGCCCGCGCTATCGGCGCCGCGATCGACGTAATCTCCGAGATGCACCAGCAGGGGCTCCCTTACCGGCCGTTCCGCCAGGTCGTCGGCGATCGTCGCGTGCATCGCGGCCAAACGGTCGAGGCAGCCGTGCACGTCGCCGATGGCATAGACACGCTGGTCGGGGGGCAGTTTGGCTGGCGCCATCATGAAATCGATCATGGGCCACAACTTAGCAGCCTGCCGGACGTGACGCGACCCGAGCGCTTTGCATGGACCGATCGGGTCGGAGATGGCGACCGAGTTCAAACGGGCCGTGCGCCCTGTCCCGCGGCCCCCGGATGGTGGGCCGGGAAGGACTTGAACCCCCGACCTCACGCTTATCAAGCGTGCGCTCTGACTCTGAGCTACCAGCCCATCCGGTGTGTGCTACCTAACCCGGTCCTTTCGATTGAGCAATACACAATTGCGTAAGCCGTAATGATTGGCGAACCCCTCGGCGGATTCTCCTTGCGGAACTTCGGCAACCGAGGTCAGGAAAACACCGCGAGGGGCGCGACGCAGGTTTGACCTCGCTGGCGACCGGAGCCTAGAAATAACCCCTGCAGGTAGGGTATTCGCCATGAACAAAGCCGAATTCGAGGCCGACCTTCTCCGCGAGGGCTACGAGATCCGCGAAGGCAAACTCGAACCCAACATACATCGTGAGCCGCACGCTCACGGCTTTGACGCCCGCGTCTTCGTGCTGGACGGATCCATCACGCTCGTCTTCGGCGATGACCGCCATACCTATGGTCCGGGTGATTCGTGCAGTGTTCCGGCCGGCACCATGCACGAGGAACACACGGAAGCCGACGGTGTGCGGTATGTCGCGGGCCGACGTTCGCCGCAGGGCTGACCAACACGGGGAATCCAGGATGAAGCGCTGGACAGTGCTGTGCAGCGCGGTAGCGATAGCCGCGTCGGTATGCGGCCTGTCCGCGTCGCGCGCCGCTGATCTCGATCCGGCTGCGGTCGTCTTCAAACTGCCCGATCAGATCAAATGGACGGAGAACCCGGCCGCGGGCAATGCCAATGCCGTTCTCTATGGAGACCCGTCGAAACCGGGTCTCTACATCGTGCTGGTCAAATGGCATCCGGGTCACATGAGCCGCCCGCATTTTCACCCCAACGACCGTTTCATCACGGTGATTTCAGGAACATGGTGGGTCGGCTCGGGCACCCACTTCGCGCCGGAAGAAACCGTGCCGATGCCGGCCGGCAGCTTCGTTACGCATTTCGGCAAGCAGGTGCATTACGACGGCGCGAAGGACGGCGATACAGTCCTTCAAATCGTCGGCGAAGGTCCCGCCACAGCCACTCCAGCTGAGCAAAAGTAAAATTTCAAGGCACTGCTTGACCTTCCCGGAGGTTGGTCGTCGATTGGTTCCCGGCGAAAGTCGTGCCGGAGGAAACAATGCCAACGTTCAAGCCATCACCGCAGATGCGACGCATGCAGATCATCGCGTTGTTGCTGCTCGTTGCAAGCGGGATCGTCAACTACCTGGATCGGTCCGCGCTATCGATTGCCAACATCGAGGTTCGCCAGGAACTCGGCCTGAGCGCAACGGTGATGGGCGTACTGCTGTCGGCATTCCTCATGAGCTATGCATTCTCGCAGTTGCCCGCGGGTATTCTGGTCGACCGTGTCGGACCGCGCGTCCTGCTCGGCGTTGGATTGGTCATCTGGTCGGTGGCGCAGGGGGCGGCAGGCTTCGTGACCAGCTACGCCCAGTTCTTTGCCGCGCGCATAGGTCTTGGAATCGGGGAGTCACCGCAGTTTCCGACCGGCGCCCGCGTCGTCAGCAACTGGTTCCACGTCAAGGAGCGAGGTCTTCCGACCGGCATATTCAATTCGGCGCCCAGCATCGGCACGGCTCTCGCGCCACCCATCCTGACCTGGCTGATGCTGGCGTACGGCTGGCGCATCATGTTCATCGTGATGGGGGTCGTCGGACTTGTCGTCGCCATCGCATGGTTTGTCTTTTATCGCGACGCCGATCAATACGGGACCGACGAGGACCGGGATTATATCCGTTCGGGGGACACTGCCCGGACGTCGTCGCCGGTCGGCCTGAAACAGTGGGGACGACTGTTCAGATGCCGAACCACGTGGGGCATGATCATCGGCAATTTCGGTGGCGGCTACCTGACGTGGGTTTACTACGCCTGGCTGCCGGGCTTTCTGGAAATCCAGCACCACATGAGCATCGCGCGCACCGGCATCTTTGCGGCGATCCCGCCGATTTTCGGAATAGTGGGGTCATTGTTCGGTGGCTATGCATCGGATCGGCTGGCGGCGCACGGCTTCACGCCGCTGAACAGCCGCAAGATCCCGATCATCTGCGGTCTGCTGGGAACCGCGGCGCTGACCATCGCAACAGCATATGCAACCAGCGAGACGGCGGTCATGAGCTACATCTCGCTCGCCTATCTTCTGAGCGGGGTTGCATCCGCCTCGATCTGGGCGATCGTCACCGCCGCTGCACCGCCTGACTACATAGCCTCCAGTGGCAGCATTCAGAATTTTGGCGGCTATCTTGGCGGCACCTGCTCACCGATCGTAACCGGCATTATTGTCGATGTGACCGGCTCCTTCGTGCTGGCGCTGCTCATCGGGGCCGGCATGGCAGTGATGGGCGCATTGGTTTACCTGCTGATGGTCACCAACCCGATCAGCGGCGCGGAGTTGGAGGACCAGCCTGGGGTTACGCCGCACGCAGTCGCCGGATAGGCGGATTCAAAATGCGACGGATCGCACGCTCCGCTGAACCGGAAAACAATGGCATGGTCAATGCCGCTCATGAACCGAAACGAGGAGCGAAGGCATGGAAGACGGCGTAGTGCCCTTTGACAGAACCAGAGATGGCGCTCTGTCACGTCGCGGCGCTCTGGCGCTTGGAGCGGGCCTTGTCGCCTCGGTTTCCGCGATCGCCGCCGATACGGCCGTCTCCGAGACCGACATCGTCATCCCGACTACCGACGGAAGTTGTGACGCGGCCCTGTTCCATCCTACCGGAGACGGACGCTGGCCGGGCGTCATCATCTTCACCGACGTGCTCGGCCTGCGTCCGGTATTCCGCGATATGGGGAGGCGTCTGGCCGCCGAAGGATATACGGTCGTCGTGCCCAACCCGTTTTACCGAACCCGCAAGGCGCCGGTGCTGAGCGGGCCATTCGACTTCAGCAAACCGGAGGATCGCGCAAAGCTCGTCGAACTGACGGCTCCGCTGAACAACGATACCAAGTCCCGCGACGCGATGGCATACATCGCCTTCCTCGATACGCTTCCGCAGGTGAAGGCTGACGGCAGGATCGGGGTGGTGGGTTACTGCATGGGCGGCCCTTACACCCTGTTGGCCGCGGCAGCCGTCCCGGGCCGTGTCGGCGCCGGCGTTTCACTGCACGGCGGCAACCTTGTCACCGACAAGCCCGACAGTCCGCACCTGCTCGTCGCCAGGTCGAAGGCAAGCTTCTATTTCGGCATCGCGACCAACGACGACCAGCGGCAGCCCGACGCCAAGGACAGGCTGCGCGACGCCTTCGCCGCCGCCGGTCTCCCCGCCAAGATCGAGGTTTACGCGGACTGCCAGCACGGTTGGTGCGTCAGCGACGGTATGGTCTACAACAAGGCTGGAGCCGAACGTGCCTATGGCGAGATGACGACGCTTTACAGACAGGTGCTGGTTTGATACGGCCGTTGGCAGTCAGCTTCACCTAGCGCGTTCTCGCACCGATCACCGCGCCGCCGAGGGCGCTGTGTGAACGGACTCACATCAGCGTCAACAGCGCAATGCGAAAGTTGCCGATGCGTGCCATCCCGGCGAACGCAAAAGGAGGCTTTCCAATGGCTCTCACGCTGACACTTGAACGGACCGTGTTGAACAACGTCGATGACGCCGCGGGGCGTTGGCAGTTCGAAGGCGGCAAAGTCTTCGAAGACAAGCGCGACGTGGGCTTCTACGCCAGCACAAAACGGGTGGTCTTCGGCGCAACCGATGCGCAGAACACGGCGATGCTCACGCTGGAGGTGTTCTTCCTGCCGAACAAGCCGCCGCAGAACATCGTGCTGCAGGGATCTCATGACTTCAGCTCGGGCGAAGAGATCGGCAGCGTCAGTGCGGCCTCGGCGACCCAGGCGGCACACATCGGCAAGCAGTTCAAGCGCGTGGGCAACGTCGTGACGATCGCCTGACGGATCAGCGAACATCCGGCATCGCGAAGGGCATACATTTCCCATCACCGCGGCGAAAGCGGCGTCCGCGACCCTTGGCGGCCCGGCGCGGTGGGCCTATGCCGCCGCCATGGATGCCATTCGGGTGCACGACCTGACCAAACGCTACGGCGAGACGCTCGCGGTCGATGCCATCGACTTCACCGTCCCCGCCGGCGCCACCGTTGGCCTGCTGGGCGGCAATGGCGCCGGCAAGACCACCACGATCGGCATGCTGCTCGGCCTGCTGATCCCCACCGCCGGCACCATCGAGGTGCTTGGTCACGACATGGCGCGCGACCGGTTCGCCGCCCTGGCGCGGATGAATTTTTCGTCCCCCTACGTGTCACTGCCACAGCGCCTTTCGGTGGCGGAGAACCTGCGGGTTTACGGCCATCTCTATAACGTCGCCGGACTGGAGCGCCGCATCGCCGACCTCGCCAGGGAACTGGACCTGGGCGAATTGCTCGACCGCCCAGCCGGCAAGCTCTCAGCGGGACAGAAGACCCGCGTGGCACTCGCCAAGGCGCTGATCAACCGGCCCGAACTGCTGCTGCTCGACGAACCAACCGCCAGCCTCGATCCCGACACCGGCGACTGGGTGCGTACCTGGCTGGAACGCTACCGCGACGAGAGCGGCGCCACGATCTTGCTCGCCTCGCATAACATGGCCGAGGTGGAACGGCTCTGCTCCGATGTGCTGATGCTGAAGCAGGGCCGCATCGTCGATCGCGGCAGTCCGCAGGAACTGCTGGATCGCTATGGACGCGAGGACATGGAAGAGGTGTTCCTGGACATCGCCCGCAACCGTGGGCGCGCGCGTGCCGGAGCGCCAGCATGACCCGTGCTTCTGCCCGTCGGATCTGGGGCCTGATGTACCGCCATCTCGCGCTGTACCGCAGATCCTGGCCGCGCCTGCTGGAACTCGCATACTGGCCGGTGCTGCAGATGTGTATCTGGGGCTTCACCGCGAGCTTCCTGGCCGCGAGGATTGGCAGCACTGCCGCCGTTGCGGGCGCAACGCTGCTCGGTGGCGTGCTGTTGTGGGAAGTGGCCCTGCGCAGTCAGATGGGCGTCGCGATCAGCTTCATGGAGGAAATGTGGTCGCGCAATCTCGGCCATGTCTTCGTCAGCCCGATGCGGCCCTGGGAACTCGTGGCCGCATTGATCATCATATCGGTGGTCCGCATGCTGGGAGGCGTGCTGCCGGCCATCGCCGTCGCGTGGCTGCTGTACGCCTTCAACCTGTTTTCGCTCGGCATGGTCGTCGTGCTGTTCTTCATGAACCTTATGATCATGGGCTGGGCGGTGGCACTCGGGGTGGTCTCGCTGATCCTGCGCCACGGCGCCGGCGCGGAGGCGTTGGCCTGGTCGGTGCTGTTCGGCCTGACGCCGTTCTCCGCGGTGTTTTATCCGGTCGCCGTGCTGCCGCGCGTGCTTCAGCCGGTGGCATACGCCCTGCCGTCGGCACACGTGTTCGAGGGCATGCGAGGCGTGCTGCTGGACGGGGTGGTGCGGTGGGACCATCTGTTCGCGGCTTTCGCGCTGAACGCGGTGTGGCTGGCCGGTGCGGCGTTTCTGTTCGCCCGTCAGTTCCGCCAGGCCCGGCTGCGCGGCGCTTTGCTGAGCATCGGCGAATGAGGCCCGGGAGCACCTCTGCCCCTCCCCTTGCGGGAGGGGGTCGGGGGGAGGGAGAGCATCCGACATGATCGAGACACGGTTCTGGTTGATCCGCCACGCGATGGTCGACGAGAATGCGCGCGCCATACTTTACGGCGTCATGGATGTGCCGCTCTGCGAGACCAGTCTGCTCGAACAGACGCCGATGTATCGGGCGCTCGCCGCCAGGCTGCCGCGGCCGGCGGTGTGGATGGTCACGCCGCTGTCGCGTACCCGCCGCACCGCCGAGGCGATCTTCGCCGCCGGCTATCCGCAGACCGAGCCCGAGGTGGAGCCGGACCTGATCGAGCAGAGCCTCGGCGAATGGCAGGGCCTGCCACACGCCGAATTGCCGGCGCGGCTGACCCTGCCGAAACATGCCTTCTGGCCGCTCGCCGGTCATGAGCGTCCGCCTGGCGGCGAGACGATGTCCGATGTCATTGATCGGGTCGGCGCGGCGCTGGAGCGTCTTGCTGTCGAACATACGGATCAGGACGTGGTCATCGTCAGTCATGGCGGGGCGATCCGCGCCGCGGTGGCGCACTGTCTGCGGATCGGCCCCGACAGCGCGCTCCATCTGGTGGTGCAGAATCTCTCCCTCACCTGCCTGGAGAGAAGCCCGGACGGGTGGCGCGTCGTGTGCGTCAACGAGCTGCCGGGCTACTGAATCCCGGGGCTTGACCTGGGACACAATGGCTCCACGAATTGAGGCGAAAGCGTGTATGGGTCCGCGAATTGGGCGCCGCCGCGTCCCGAAACCGAGGAGAGGATCATGATACGCATCCTGCTGGCCGTAGCAGCGCTCGCCGTGCTGCCCCTGCTCGCGCCGCGCATCGCGCACGCTCAGGGTGACGAACAGACGCTGGTGGACCGGTCCACACTGGCCGTCCAGGACATGGCTACGGGGGCCATGTCGGATGACCCGCGGACGATGCTGCAGCGCTCCCGTGGGGCAATGATCTGTCCGCGGATGTTCAAGGTGGGTCTGTTCTTCGGCGGCCAAGGCGGCGCATGCGTGCTGCTGGCCCGTGCGGGCAACGGCACCTGGTCATATCCGGCGTTCATGGGCATGGGCAGCGGCAGCTTCGGTTTGCAGATCGGCATCCAGGACAGCCAGATCGTCATGCTGATCATGACCGAGAAAGGGCTGAACGCGGTGATGGACGCCCAGTTCAAGCTCGGCGCCGACGCCTCGATTGCCGTCGCCACGCTCGGCGCCGGCGTGCAGGGTGCCACCACGGGGGCCCTGGGCGCCGACATCATCGCCTTCTCGCAGTCGCGTGGTCTGTATGGCGGGATCTCGTTGGAAGGCAGCATCATGGGCGCACGCACCGAGGCGAATCGCGCCTACTACGGCCGCGATCTGGCCACGCGTCAGATCGTGATCGACATGCAGGCATCAAACCCGGGTGCCGATCCGTTGCGCGAGGTGCTGACGCGCTATGGCACCGCGGAGATCAAGCAGGCAGCGAGCCCGCCTCCTCCGCTGTCCTACCAGTCGTCGCAGCCTGCCGCCGGCGCGCCCACTCAATTGCAGCCGCCCACGCCGATCCAGCAGCAGAACCTGCCGCCGCCACGGTAGTCGTCGGAGTCCGCGACAATGATGCCTTCGGTTGCCGGAGGCATTGGCGCGCCATATCATTGCTGATATGAAATGCAGTTTCGTCGCACTCTATTTGCTTGTGCTTGTGCTGGCGGGATGCGGACAGGGTTCCGGGTGCGACCTGGTGCAGTTAGTTGTCCCGGTCACAGTCAATGGCAGCGCGATCCGCATGCTGCTGGACACCGGCGGCGAGAAGAGCCTCCTCGCGGAAGCCACCGTCCAATGGCTGGGCGTGACCCGGGATGGGCGGACCTACACAGTTCTGGCCGGACTGGCTGGTGGATCGATGAGGACCGATGCCACTGACGCGGCGGCGGTGAAATAAACTCCCTCTCCGCCCCGAGGCGGAGTGGGAAATGCGTCGGGCGAGGCCGGGCCTTCACCACTGGCCACTGACCGCCGCCCCCGGTAGTCTCCGGCGGCATGGATACGCCGGAGCAGTTCTGGAAGGCGAAGAGCCTCGAGCAGATGAATCGCGACGAGTGGGAGTCGCTCTGTGATGGCTGTGGCCGCTGCTGTCTTCACAAGCTCCGCGACGACGACACCGGCGCGCTGTCGTTCACCAACGTCGCCTGTCGTCTGCTCGACCTGAATAGCTGCCGCTGCGGCGATTATGCGCATCGCCGGCGCCGCGTGCCCGATTGTGTCGCTCTGACGGCGGCCGAGGTGCGCGCCATCGACTGGCTGCCGCCGTCGTGTGCGTATCGGCGATTGGCGGAGGGGAAGGACCTCGCGTGGTGGCATCCGCTCGTATCGGGCGATCCCGATACGGTGCACGAAGCCGGGATATCGGTGCGTGGCCGGTCCATCAGCGAACGCAAGGCCGGCCCGTTGGAGAACCATATCGCCGACTGGCCCGGACGAATGCCGCGCGCCAAACGCCTGCCAAAGGAGAAAGAGTGATGATGAAGGATGCGCTGTTCGGCGGAGTGAATGCCGCGGTGCTGACCCCGATGCGCAGTGATCTGTCGGTCGATCTCGATCGCATGGCGGCACACTGCCGCTGGCTCCTGGCAAACGGCTGCAACAATCTTGGCGTGCTCGGCACCACGGGCGAGGCGAACAGCATCGGCATGCGCGAACGCATCGAAATACTGCAAGGGCTGGCCACGCGCGGCATTCCAGTAACAAAGATGATGCCGGGCACCGGCACACCGGCACTCACCGACACCGTGACGCTGACGAAGCAGGCTGCCGATGTTGGTTGCCGGGCTGCGCTGCTGTTGCCCCCGTTCTATTACAAGAACCCGACAGAGGACGGGCTGTTCGCGTATTTCAGCGAGGTGATCAACCGCGTCGGCGGCGGCATCAAATACTATCTCTACAATTTCCCGCAGCAATCGGCTGTGCCGTTCAGCGTCGCCCTGATCGCGCGCCTGCTGAAGGCGTTTCCCGGCACGCTGAAGGGCGTGAAGGACAGCAGCGGCAATTACGACAATGGCCGCGCCTATGTGGAGAACTTCGCGAAGGACGGGTTCGAAGTTTACGCCGGGGACGACACGCTGCTGCGACCGCTGCTGCTGCTCGGCAGTGCGGGT
This sequence comes from uncultured Alphaproteobacteria bacterium, assembly GCA_963812475.1. GTDB lineage: Bacteria > Pseudomonadota > Alphaproteobacteria > Acetobacterales > Acetobacteraceae > JAMXLO01. The sequence goes on along the minus strand of CAWEVI010000044.1, from coordinate 469,826 downwards.
TGCATCACCGCGGCAGCGAACGTCAATTCGCCGATCGCGGCCGAGGTCTATGCCAACTGGAACACCGACATCGGTGCACAGGCGCACGAGCGGCTGAGTGCGACGCGCAAGGCGATCGTCTCAGCGCCCGCGCCGATCCCGGCGCTGAAGGCCTTGATGGCGCGCCATACCGGCGATGCAGGGTGGCTCAACATGCTTCCCCCGCACCTCAGACTGAGCGCCGAACAGCAGGCCAGACTATTCGCAGCGTTCGATGCGTGCGGCGTGCAACTGGCAAAGGCGGCGTAGCCGATCAGCGGTCAGCGAGACGGGTTGACGAATCGGCGGTATTTGTCGTTTCTGACCAGAATGGAACTGCCGCGGTCGGAAATGCTGGCGATGCCGGGCGGCCCGACACGTGTCGAATGGCGACGCAATCGCCGCGCACGACGGGTCAGTCTGCGCATCGATCCGTGCGGCGGAGGTGTTGTCGTCACGCTGCCGATGCGTGCCGGACGCGGCGCCGGCGTTGCGCTGCTGATGAATCACGCGGACTGGGTCGCCAATCGGCTGGCAGCGCTGCCCGATGCATTGCCATTCGCCGATGGGGCGCTGTTGCCGATCGGCGGTGTGCCGCACCGCATCCGCCATGTGCCGCAGTCGCGGGGCGGCGCATGGTTGCAGGATGGCGAGCTGCACGTCACCGGCGCACCGGAGTTCCTTCGACGTCGCGTGCAGGATTTTCTGCGGGCCGAAGCGCTGCGGCGACTCTCGGTGCTGGTTGCCGCGAAGACCGCGACGCTTGGCGTGACGGTCCGGCGCATTGCGGTGAAGGATACACGCAGCCGTTGGGGCAGTTGCGCCGCTGACGGCTCGATCGCGTTCAGTTGGCGTCTGGTGATGACACCCGAGTTTGTGCAGGACTATGTCGCCGCGCACGAAGTGGCGCATTTGAAGCACCTCAATCATCGCAAGCGGTTCTGGGATCTGGTCGATCAGCTGACGCCGCATGCCGCGATGGCAATACCCTGGTTGCGTGCCGAAGGCTTCCGCCTGCTTCGCGTCGGCTGACGGGCAAGCGCGAAGGCGCGACCTGCCACGTCCGCAGTTCAGCTCACGTGCAGCACAGCCTTGCCGGCGAATTCGCGGGCGATCAGTCGGCGGGCGATGCCGGCGATGTCTGTCCAGGGCGCCTCGATCTCGATATGCGGGCGCAGCCGACCGTGCGCGACCTCCCGCACCAGCACGGCGAGCCCTGGTGCGGCGGGTTCCACCTGGCGCAACTCGTGGAACAGGATCAGGCCGTACAGCTTCACGCCGCCCTGTCGGAAGAATGCGCCGCTTTCGAGTGTGCTCGTCGGCGATTCCGAAACACCGAAATGCACGCATGTGCCGTTCGGCTGTAGCATCGTCAGCGCCGCCGACAGAGCCGATCCGCCGATCGAGTCCAGGATGAGGTGATAGGGTCCGCTGGACGCGGCGGCGCGCAGGTCGGCCGCGGCGATGATGCGGTCACCGCACCATTCGGCGATCATCGCCTTCTGCTCGGGCCGCCGCACATGGCCGTAGACAATAGCGCCGGACGTGGCGGCAAGCTGAACCGCGAGATGTCCAACCCCACCCGTGGCGCCGTCGATCAGCACCTTGCGGCCGAGCAGCAGCCCGCCCTGACGCAGTGCGTGCAACGCGGTCAGGCCCGCGACCGGGAGCGTCGCGGCCTGTGAGTCGGAAACGCCGTCGGGCAGTGCGGCGACGGCATGACTTGGCGCACGCACACGCTCCGCCCAGGCGCCGGTCGGCAGCATGCCGACCACACGCGTTCCCGTGGCTGGGCCGCTGCCATCCGACGCGGCGGCCTCCACTACGCCGGCGAAATCCCAGCCCGGCCGCGCGCCGGCTTCGGACACCGACAGGGCGCGATTGACCTCGCCGCGGTTCAGCGAAATCGCCGTGACGCGGACGGTCACGTCGTTGGGCGTCGCAGGCGGCAACTCGACATCGCGCAATACAAGCCTGGCATCGCTCGATGGATCGACGACGACAGCCCGGATCGATTGAGGCATCGGCCCCTCCTGTGTTCAGCGGCCCTTGAAGCGCGGCTTGCGGCGTTCGCGCCACGCCTGGTGCGCTTCGTGCTTGTCCTCGGTCAGCTCGAGGGTGGCGAAGCGATAGAGGTCGCCCAGCACGGCATCCCCCAGCGGCACGTCCATGCCGCGGTTCAGCGATTCCTTCGTCAGTCGGGCCGCAAGCGGTGGCAGCGAAGCGACGTGTTCGGCCACCTCGATGGCGCGCGCCATCAGTTCGTCGTGCGGCACCAGCCATTGCGCCAGGCCGATGCGATACGCCTCCTCGGCCTTCAGCGGGAAGCCGAACGCCGCGCGCATGGCCAGGCCCTTGCCGACCCAGCGTGCCAACCGAACGGCGCCCCCCTGCGCGGGGATGATGCCGAGGCCGCTCTGCGGGAGGCGCCATTCGGCGCGATCCGATGCGACGATCATGTCGCAGCAATAGGTGACGATGCAGCCGATGCCGACGGCATAGCCGTTCACCGCGGCGATGATCGGCTTGGCGAATTCGGTCAGCATCGGGATGGGATGCGAGCGACGCCGGTTCGGCAGGTCCTCGATGAACGCGGCGATGGTGTCCATCGTGTGCGTGCGCGGGTTCTTCAGGTCGGCGCCGGCGCTGAACGCGCCACCCTTGTCGTCCCCCGTCAGGATGACACAGCGGATTTCGGGGTCGTTCTCCAGTTCCGGGAGACGCTGGCGGAAGCCGGCCTGAAATTCCTCGCACCAGGCATTGCGTGCCTCCGGGCGACTGAGGGTCAGGACGGCGATGGCACCACGGCGTTCGCAAAGTAGGGGCATGGTGGGTTTCTCATATCATGTGTTATTGCCGCGAAAGCGGGGATCCAGGCGAACCGCACCGCCCGCTCAGCTTGGGTCCCCGCTGTCGCGGGGATGACGGTTAAAGCCGGGCATGACTGTTGACGAGGGGTTCGCGTGCAACAAGCACCTCGCCGGACGCGGTCAACCTGATCACGTTGACAGTTTGTGCCAGCTCGGGCGAGCCCGAGTAGTAGGCCGGCACGATCCCGTTGCCCACGCGAACTGCGCGATCCCAGTGGCCGAGCGCCAGATAATCGGCCCGGGTCGCGGCGATCGCGTCGTCGCTGAAGAGCCATGACGGGCGGAGCGGGGTCGCCAGATTCTCGGGCGGCTCGTAATGGCCGTGCGCCATGGCGATCTGCCAGCGTGTGCTGCGCGCACGCGGCCCTCGCAGCGGGATCATGTTCTCGTAGTCGCGATGCGCGTGGCCCCAGATTTCCACCTCGGGTCCCGGAAACGCCACGGCCTCGTCGTGCGTGATGCCGAGCACCGAGACGTTGGGAATGCCCGTGTAGCCACCGCGGATGTAGATGCAATCCGGCAGTGCCGGATCGTGGTTGCCCGGCAGAATCACCACGGGAATTCCGGAGTCCGCGAGCAGGCGCCCGGCGCGGTCGATAACCCGCGATGGCACGCGGTTGTTGTCGAACGTGTCACCCGCAAGCAGCACAATGTCGGCACTCAAAGCGCGGGCGCAGGCCAGAACAGCGGCGAGGCCAGCCGTGCCGTCGCCGCCGTGCGCATCGGCTGTGCGGTCGTCGTCGACATGCAGATCGGAGCTGTGGACGATGGTCACCTCGTCCACCGGGGCCGTTTCACTATGAGGCATGGGAGGCATCGTAAGGATTGACGCGCGGCGGGCAAGGGCGGCGCCGGCGCAGACCTCAGGCGGCGAAAGTCATTTCGCCATCCGATCCCAACGATACCGCGATTCGCAGGATTTCGCGTGGACCAGCCGCTTCATCCCGCCGATCGGGGTCAGCGACCCAGCAAATCGACGAAGAGGCCGAAATCAGTGCACCGCGACGAAAGCCATGCCGTGTTCGCATGCGAGCGCCACGGCGGTATCCACGTCGTCGACAACAGCCATCGGGATGCCATCGGCGGCGTGGATGGCGTAGGCCATCTCCCCGTTCAGCATACCTGTTCGGAGGTACACAACAGACCGGACGCCAAGGCGACGGAATTGGGCCGTTGACATGTGGCGGACGTCCTCCACCGGGAAGTCCACGTCATGTCCAACTGATTCGCCCGGCTTGTCGATCACTGAGACGTTCATGGCACAGATCCTGTCGCCCTCAACGAAGAGTATGAGCGATTGGTTCCCTATGGCGCATTGACCTGGATCAATCAGATGACGAAAGCGATACAGTCGTGGCCAAAGCGCCACTGGGACCATATCGGGTCTGATCGATCGGTTTTGATGGGATTTCCGCCGTGTCTGATCGACCGCAAAATCAGCCGATCTTCCAGCCGTCCTTGGTCTTGCACCACGTGAGAGTGTTGCTGCGCTCCGCACGCGGGCCGCCCGGCAAAGTGGTCTGGTAGTGCACCACGCGGCAGGCCAGGCCCTTGCGATGCAGCGGGTTGCCGGCGGTGGCCGTTCCGCTGGCGCCGGACTGAGGGTTGCTCCATGTCTCCTTGGCGCCGGACACAAGATGCGGCCGGTCCAACAGGTGATTTGTGGCCTCGGTGAGCGCCGTGATGTCTTCGGTATTCAGCGGCGTGCCGCGGCTGCCACGGAACGGGTTGATCTGTGCCAGGACCGGCTGGGACAGGCACGCCGCGATCAGCAACAGCGGCAAAAGACGAGGGTGGTTCATTTCGGCCTCCGAAGGGACGGGCGTGCTGTGCCGCGAGCGTTATGCCGTCCGACCGCGCAAACTGCCAAGTGGCGTCCGACGAACCCGTCTGGTCTGGCGCTTCCGGGCCTCCGGATTGGCATCCCCGCATGAAACGCATATCTGCCATGCTATAAACGCTGGGTACGCAGTCGGTCCAGTTGATCTGAATCATTGAAATGGGGAGAAGACGGTGTCAGTTCATTCCTGCACGTCATTAATGGCCCCAAAATGCACCAGGCCGCTCGCATTTCATACCCTAACGATCCGCACGACGCGGCAGCGCGCGACAAGCGCGATGCTGTCGTAATGCAGGCGATAGCAATCGTCGCTGCCCGCCAGCCAATGGAGGAGTGGTGGGTAGCGTCGCCGGGTGTTCGAACCCACGCAATCTACGATGAGATCAGACAGCTTGATCAAGCGGGGGCAAATACCGCCGCCGAGCCCGCGGAAGGTGACAGAGGCAGCGCTCGCTATCAGGCGGTGTGACGCTCCAGGATTGCGCCGTGCGTCGCGGCCGCCAACCCGACATCCGGTTCATCTTACGCGGTGAAGGTGAACTGGCTGCCCGTGGTGCAGAGAACGAGCTTCTCGGGCACTTCGCGTTTGGCCGTCTCCAGGAAGTTCGACCCGCTGCAATGCATGGGGATCAGGTGGTCTATGTTCAGCTTCTTCAGTTCGGACATGATCTGATCCAGGTAGGGTTGCTGCGCCGGAGCCAGATGGAAGCCGCCGCACAGCGCATAGATCTTCTCGATTCCGGTCACCTCCTGCGCGCGTCGTAGCGTATTGATGATGCCGCCGTGGCCGCAGGACGTGATGACGATCAGGCCACGATCGCCGACCTGGAAGCAGGTGGCATGTTCGTGCCAGTGCTGATCCGCCACCGGCGTGCCGGCCAGTTCCTCAGCGGTGAAATGGTGGTCCCCGTAACGCGACGTGTTGCAGCCGACACCCTTTTGCTCGCCGAACACGACGAACGTGTTGGGCAATACCCGTTCGATGCTGGTGCGCGGCACGATGCCGGTGGTGAAGGCGTGGCCCTCGATCACGATTGGCATCTCGGACAGCACCGGCGTGACCCGCGCCTGCTTCAATGCATGCCGGTCGATCACGCCGTACGGCAGGAACGTCCCGTCATCCTGCTTCTGGACGCGATGGCAGAATGCATCCTCGCCACCGACATAAAGGCAAAGGTTGTCCTTCATGCTGTCACGGTGCTTCGCCAGAAACCCGAGCATGCCGCCAAAGTGGTCGAGATGCCCGTGGCTGAGGACGAGCGCGTCGATCGCCGCGACATCGACGCCGAGCAGTTCAAGGTTGTTGTTGAGCACGTCGGGCGTGTAGCCGAAGTCGAGCAGGATGCGCCTGGTGTCCGTGCCCTTGGCCGAGGTCAGGTGCAGCGCCAGCCCCCATTGGCTCTCCAGGGTCCTGCCGTTGAATGCGGCCGGCGAGCGTACGCGTTTCACACCGACCCCTGGCGCCTGCGCACCGGAGATGAAGATGTCGTGGTTTGTATCGAGGATCACCTGGATGGTCAGGCTGTCCACGACCGGCGGGACGATCCGAACGGGTGCGGCGTGGGCCGACCGGTCAAGGACGCCGTAGCAGACAAGCAGCGATCCGGTTGCGGCAGCTGATCGCAAAAACCCTCGGCGGTCAAGGCTGCTTGTCATGCCGATGTTCCCCCAAAAGGCCAGCTTCAGGGATTCCGTCAGGAATTCCAATAATTCCCGGCCATGGGCGCAGGCCGGTTTTCGATCCATCAGTCAGCGATGGTGAGCAAAGGCCAACGGGACTGATAGTCCACGGCCTTCCGGCGAAAGAGGACCGGCTGGGGATTTATGGGGTTCATCCGCAACACGCCGTCTTCCAGGTCCTGCAGGCCATTCGGCGCGTACAGCCGATTGTTTGCCACGTCGATGCCGACGCAGGTGCAGGAGATCAGAAAACGGTCGATCCCGTCGCGCGTGGACGTAAGCTCAGGGCAATGAAATCCAAATCGTTGCTCGTACCAGAGATGGACGCGCGCCTGATTCCGCGTCTGGACCCTGATCCCGAGATCGTCGGTGATCGCCTCGACGCGCCGGATAACGTCGTCTTCCGCATCCCACGACAGATCGCGCGCGTCGTAATAGAGGACATCGTAATCCCTGATCCCGTGATCGGCGGCCCACCCCAGCGCACGGTTCCAGACGGGCTGGAAGAGGCAGCCTGCCGTCAGGTAGCACTCGCTCAGATCGAGCGCGGGCAGGCGGGACAGGAGCATGGCGTTGGCGGGGCTCGACATCGCAACGTCGATGAATTCATCGGGCGTCATTTGGACCGACCAAACTCCGGAAGCTGAAACGTCTGGCGCACCTCGCAAGCGACTCGGCTTCGCAGATTATCGCACAAGCTGGTACTTCTTGTTGTGATGCCGGTCCGGGCGGGGCTGCATTCCGGACCTTTGACGCCACGGCCGCGCTGCAACCGGCTGTCGCGGATTGCACGCCGCGCGAATTTCAACCTAGACACTGCGCGCATGCCGCCCCCCTTGCTTCTGTTGCAGGACATCAGCCTCAGCTTCGGGACCGCGCCCGTTCTGGCCGGCGCGGGTCTGGCGGTCGCCGCCGGCGATCGGCTGTGCCTCGTCGGCCGCAACGGCTCCGGCAAGTCCACCCTGCTGCGCATTGCCGCCGGCCTGATGCAGCCGGATGCCGGTCGCCGGTTTGCCCAGCCCGGAGCCACCATTCGCTATCTGCCGCAGGAGCCGGACCTGTCCGGCTTCGCGACCACGCTGGCGTATGTCGAGGCGGGGCTGATCGCCGAAGCCGACGAAGACCGCCACCGCGCCCGCTATCTGCTGGAACAACTCGGCCTGACCGGCGAGGAAGACCCCAACACCCTGTCCGGTGGCGAGGCGCGCCGGGCAGCGCTAGGCCGCGCGCTTGCGCCATCGCCGGACATCCTGCTGCTCGACGAGCCGACCAACCATCTCGACCTGCCAGGCATCGAGTGGCTCGAACGCGAGCTGGCCGGCATGCGATCCGGCATCGTGCTGATCAGCCACGACCGTCGTCTGCTGGAGCGCCTTGCACGCGCCACTGTCTGGCTGGACCGCGGCATCACCCGCACGCTGGACCGCGGCTTCGCGGGTTTCGAGGCCTGGCGCGACGGTGTGCTGGAGCAGGAGGAAAGCGAACGGCATAAGCTCGGGCGCAAGATCGCGATGGAGGAGGACTGGCTGCGCTACGGCGTCACGGCGCGACGAAAGCGCAACCAGAAGCGGCTGGCGGACCTCCATGCGCTGCGCCAGCGTCGCAAGGAACAGCGCACACGCCACGGCGTGGTGCGACTGGAAGCGGCACAGGCGGATTTGTCCGGCCGGTTGGTCATGGTGGCCGAGCATGTGTCGAAATCGTTCGGTGACCGCATGGTGGTGCGGGACCTTTCCACCCGTATCCTGCGCGGCGACCGGGTCGGCATTGTCGGCCCCAACGGCGCCGGCAAGACCACGCTGCTGAACCTCCTGACGGGCGTGCTGGCGCCCGACGCAGGCGAGGTGCGGCTCGGTACCAATCTGGCGCAGGTGACGCTGGATCAGGGGCGGGAGACGCTCGATCCCGAACAGACCCTCGCCCAGACGCTGACCGGCGGCCACGGCGACACGGTGACGGTGGGCGAGCAGACCCGGCATGTCATCGGCTACATGCGGGATTTTCTGTTCAGCCCCGATCAGGCCAATACGCCGGTCGGCGTACTGTCCGGCGGCGAGCGCGGCCGTCTGACCCTGGCGCGCGCCCTCGCCCGCCTGTCGAACCTGCTGGTGCTGGATGAGCCGACCAACGACCTGGACCTGGAGACGCTGGACCTTTTGCAGGAGCGGCTGGCCGAATATCCCGGGACCGTGCTGTTGGTCAGCCATGACCGCGACTTCCTCGATCGCGTCGTTACCTCGGTGATCGCTGCCGAGCGGGACGGACGCTGGGTCGAGTACGCCGGCGGCTACACCGATATGCTCGCGCAGCGCGGGCCGGTATCAGTGGGGACTGTCGCGAACGCGGCGCGGCCACGGCCGACGGCGAGGCCCCAGCGTGCCGCAAGCACCCCGCGACGGATGACATTCAAGGATCGACACGCGCTGGACACCCTGCCGGTCCGGATCGCAGCGATTCAGGACGAAGTGGCCGGTCTGGGCCGTGTGCTGGCCGATCCGGATCTCTACGCGCGCGATCCGGCGCGGTTCGCGGCCATGAGCAAGGCGCTGAGCGGCGCACAGGAGGCTTTGGCGGTGGCGGAAGAGCAATGGCTCACGCTCGAGATCCGGCGGGAGGAAATTGAGCGCTGACGATGCGGCCGCGTTCGGATTTCGCATGCTATCCGCATAGTCATGCTGCACTGCACAAAATAGATTGACCCGCTGCGGCAGTGGTTCTATAAGTCTTTTGCTGCACTGCAACATGAACTCGAAGCCGGTAACCCAGGCTGGCACCCGCTGCGAAGGACTGATCCCCATGTCGATTACCACCGCCCCGAAGAGCACCGCCAAGCCGAACGCACCCGGCCTGAACCAGGGCGTTGCCTACGCCACCGCGGCCAGTGCCGAAGCCTCCGAAAAAGCCGTCGCGGCTGCGAAAGACTTCGTAGCGCTTAATCAGGCCTCGTTGCGAGCCATTGCCGAGGCCGGCCAGATTTTGACCGCGGGATCGCAGGACCTGATCCGCCAGATGGCGGCGTCCAGCCAGTCGGCTTTTGCCGAGGCCATGTCCGGTTTCCAGGCGCTCGCGCGCGCAAGGACACTTCAGGAGACGCTTGCGCTGCAGGCCAGTCTGGTCCGCACGTCCGCCGCGTGGGCCATGTCGGAGGGCAGCCGATTTGCCCAGGCCAGCAAGGATCTCATCGAGAAGGCATCGGCTCCGCTGACCGCCAGCGCGGCGATCGCGGCCGAGACGTTTGCGGCGCTGCGGAGCTGACCTCGAGCAGCCGGGCCAAACGGGCCCGGCTCCGGCCTGTTCGATGCGAGCAAGGCTGATCAGGCTGGGCGTGCGTCATGTTCGCGGCGTTTCAATGGGCTGACACCGATCCGTCCGCGACGCCACGTTCGACGCCCATCCAGTGATTTGATTTGCGGATCGCTTTTCATTTGGATTCCGAATGGAAAATCGCAGGCCAACGTCGGTATGGATTGACGCCGCCACTCGTTTCGATTTTGATCATGGTATGAGTTGGCGGGGATCATTGGAGTTCACCATCCGCCCGCAGCCGGCGATCGGTTGCCAGAGCGCACCGGAACAAGGATGTCGCACGATACGACAAAACACTGGCGTTACATGCGCGCCTTATTCGCGCCGTATGATCAAGGAACGGTGCGGAAATCCTTGCTGTTGCCGTGGCGCTCCGTGAGACAGTGGTCCCGCCGGCGAACCGGCTGATTCTATCGGGCTTGTGATCATTTCGTGTGCAGCAGGGCGCTTTCCTGACGGCTTCGTAATGTGGCGGCATGGCTTTCGACACACGGCTCGGCGCATTTTTGCCGCCCTGCCACCGGGAGGCGCAGGATGGGGGCCGGCGCGATCGGAAAACGACACTGCTCCCCTGGCAGTGCCGCAACGGATCGGGCCGACCCTCATTGCTGGCTTCGATTGGCTGCTGGATGACAGGACGCGCCGTAACGGGTCACCCACTCGTTACGCGACATGAATTCGAAAAATGTGACAGGGTCTGGTGGATGGCTGTCGCGCAGGTACAGCGACCGCCGTCACAGTCCGCTTCAGGAAAGGTTATGGGATGATCACAAATGAAGTCAGCGATGGTCTGGCTGGCATCCTGCGCACGGCGATCGTTGAACTCGTCCGACGTGACGGTCCGGATCTTTCGGCCCGGCAACTAGGCGTTTTCCTTACATGCTATTTAGAGACCGAGGCGCAGACGGTTCGCGGCCTGGCCGCCAAGCTTGGCGTCTCCAAGCCTGCAATCACGCGTGCGCTCGATCGGCTGTCCGAATTCGACCTGGTCCGCCGCAAGACCGATCCATTGGATCGTCGCAGCGTGCTCGTGCAACGGACCGCCACCGGTATGGCGTTCCTGCGGGAACTGCGGACGATTCTGCGTGATGCAGCCGCTTCGATGCGGATCACGGCCGAACCGGCTGCGGCGGGACGCCAACGCGCCGGGAGCGAAGCACGGGCAGCTCACTGAACGATCTGCTGATGCCTGTCCGGCTCTGATTGCCGGATTGCGATGGCGGGTCTATCAGGGAGGAGCGCCATCCTGGGCTTGACCATGCACGACCCTGAACGACCCACGCCATGGACTTCGGTCCGGCGGGAGGGCGATAAAGCCGCGTTGTATGCAGAACTGGCGGGGGAGCTTGATGCCCTGCTGGCGGATGAGCGGGATCGCGTTGCGAATGCGGCAAACGCCGCCGCGGCGATTTATCATGCATTGGGAGCGCTGAACTGGGCAGGATTTTATTTTTTGCACGGCAGCGAATTGATCCTTGGACCATTCCAAGGTCGCCCGGCCTGCGTACGCATTCCGCTCGGCAAGGGAGTTTGCGGTACTGCGGCGGCACAACGGCGATCGGTGCTTGTTCCGGATGTGAGCGCTTACCCCGGCCATATCGCCTGCGATAGCCAATCTCGTTCCGAACTGGTGGTGCCGCTGATGGCAGCGGATGAACTTCTTGGCGTTCTTGACCTGGACAGCCCGGTGCCCGCTCGGTTCGATGAAACGGATCAGATTGGCTGCGAGCGGCTCGCCGCGATCGTCGTTCGGCATTTGTCGTAACGACATAACTGCCTGAGGCGGTTTCGTCGAGGGTTCTCTTCGTCTCTTGGGCTGTTTGCAAGCAGCCTTAGCGACGACCGAATATGGCGCTGCCAACCCTTACCCACGTCGCGCCGCAGGCTATGGCGACCTCAAAATCAGCCGACATGCCCATCGATAATACGGCAAGACCATGTCGCGCCGCCCGTTCCGCGAGCCAGGTGAAATGCGGCCGTGGATCCTGATCCAACGGCGGCACGCACATCAGCCCGACCAACGCGGCGCCGAAGCGCGATTTGCACTCGCCGATGAACGCGTCCGCATCGGCGCGCGCAACGCCGGGCTTCTGCGGCTCATCACCGGTATTCACTTCGATGAGCAGCGTCGGCGCGCGGCCTTCCCTGGCGACTGCCGCTTCGATGGCATCAGCCAGCCGAGGCCGATCCAACGTTTCAATCACGTCCGCCAGACGTACCGCATCGCGCGCCTTGTTCGTCTGCAGGCCGCCGATGATGTGCAGCGTGAAGCGGTGGTCAGGCCGAAGCTGTGGAAACTTCGTCACAGCCTCCTGCAGGCGGTTTTCGCCGAAAACCGTCTGACCGGCTTCCAGTGCGGCCAGCACCGCCGCGACCGGCTTGGTCTTGGTCACCGCGACGAGCGTGACATCTGCGGGATTGCGGCCAGCCTTGATTGCGGCATCGCCGATGCGTTCGCGCACCTGACGCAGATTGTCGGCAATCGTCGCGGCGTCCGGCGGGGCAATGACGTCAGCCATATTTGTGAGGCTCATCCCTGAGCGCCACGTCGTCAAGCGCGGGCTCGATGCGGGCCTGCCGTTGCCGCAGCGTCTCGGCGAGGCGTTCGGCGATCCGGGCAAAGACGCCTTCCCAGTCGCCGCGTTCGGTCTGACGGAACAGTCGCATGGTGGGATACCAGGCGATCTGGTCGCCATCGAGCAGCCATCGCCAATCGGGCACACGCTTCAGTGCGACCCAGACCGGGCGTCCCAAGGCTCCGGCGAGGTGGGCGACCGAGGTATCCGACGTGATGACAAGATCGAGGCTTTGCATCAGCGCAACCGTATCGACAAAGGCGTCCGGGCCCTCGTCGAACGCCTCGCCCAGCGTCTCGATCCGCAGGCCGGCGGGCACCGCATCCAGTTGTTCCAGTCCATGGTGCTTTTGCAGGCTGATCAGGCGGACGCCCGGCACCTGCGCGAGCGGGAGATAGTGGTGCAGCGGGACCGACCGGCCCTGTTCGGCCGCGCTCACAGGATTGCCTTGCCAGGCGATGCCGACCCTGAAGCCACCAGCGCCCAGACGATCCCGCCACTCGGTGACGCGGTCCGGTTCAGCGACCAGATAGGGTACGGGCAGTCCCTGGTTGCCCAACAGACGAGGCAGGCTGAGCAACGGGCAGTACAGGTCGAACGGGGGCAGAGTTTCGCCGACCGTGACTGGTCGGGTGACGCCGGGCAGACAGGACATCAGGCGCCGCAAGCCCGGTTGGACTTCGAAGATCAGCGTTCCACCGTCTGCCACCGCGGGGACATGGCGGCAGAACTGGATCGTATCCCCGAGGCCCTGCTCGGCGCGGATCAGCAGCGTTCGCCCAGCCAGGGGTTCGCCATTCCACTGCGGCCGTTCGCAGGGCGGGAGTTTGGCCGCCCCTGCGCGGAAGCGCCATTCGTACTCTTGCCACCCCTCGGTCAGGTGGCCAGCAAGCAGCAGCACGATGCCGAGATTGACATGCAGGGTCGCATTCTGCGGCTGCAGCCGCAGAGCCTGCCGGTATTGAGCTTCGGCGTCGGCCGGCCGAGCCAGTTCCTTCAAGATGCCTGCCAGATTGCCCAGTGCGTCCACATCTTCCGGCGCTCTTCTGATTCCCAGGCGAATTGCCTCGGCCGCGTCCTCGAGCCGGCCAGCCTGCCGCAGCGCAAGTCCAAGGTTGTTGTACAGATCCGGCAGATCCGCGTTGTGGCGGAGCGCTTCGTTGTACGCCGCGACTGCCTCTTCGGCACGTCCCAGATCGCTCAGGACGTGGCCTAGAACCTGGTAGGCTTCCGCGCAGTTTCGCTTGAATTTGAGTGCCGTCTGGCAGGCATTCTCGGCCGCGTCGAGTTTGCCGAGAGCGAGCAGCGCGCTGGCGCGGTTGACATGGTAAAGTGCTGCGCTGGGCTTCAATGCGATCGCGCGCTCGATGCAAGTCACCGCGGCCTCCGGTTGGCCACATTGCGAGGCGATGACGCCCAGCATGTGAAGGCTGTCGGCATGGCCGGGATTCGCAGCGATGATCTGACGATAGACCTGTTCGGCCTCCTGCAGCCTGCCGGCACCGTGCAACCGGACACCGCTCTGGAAATGCGCCTCGATTGCGTGCTTCCGTTTGCTCATGACCATCCATCAGCTATCAGCTATTTGCCGCGTCGTCATGGTCGGGCACGCCCCGGCCGCTGCCACATTCTAATCGGCAACGTGGACGCGCGCATCCTCGCCTGGGCGCGGGCGGCTGCCGGGCGGCCCGGTTCCGCCCGACACCTGCCGCCACTCTGGCTGTTCACCGACGCGCGTCGGCTGCCGGATCCGCGCCCGGCGGTGGTGCGGCTGCCGCGAGGTCTGGCCGGTGTGGTGCTGCGCCATGATGGCGAGCCTGAACGTGGAGCGCTGGGGCGGGATCTCGCCCGCATCTGCCGGACGCGCCGGCTCGTCCTGGTGGTGGCGGGCGATGCCCGCCTGGCGGCGGCGCTTGGGGCGGGCGTCCATCTTCGTTCAGGGCATTGGCCTTGTCAGGTGCGGCCGCGGCTGCGTCGCGGCAACAGGCTGACCACGAGTTCGGCCCACGGGCCGGCCGACCTGCGACGCGCCACCCGGGCCGGAGCCGCATTGGTTTTTCTCTCACCGGTCTTTGCCACGGCCAGCCATCCTGGGGCGAGGGCCCTGGGTCCTGCCCGCTGGTCGCGCGTGGCTCGGTCCGCGCGGTTGCCGGTCGCGGCGCTTGGAGGCATCAACCGGACCAGCATCCGCAGGCTCCCGGTGACGGTCTGCAAGGCGATAGGAGCGATCGGCGCCTTGGCATGAGGGGTGCTGTGTCTCATTAGACACAGTGTTTCGGAAATGCCATGAGCAAAAGCCAAACGCCGTTGCGAGACCAAGAGTGCTCGTCTCATACTGCTGTCAGGTTCAGCTGCCCCGCCCGAGCATGGTGCGTATTTCCGTCTTGCGCACCAGGGACACATCGGGGCGGGGCCTGAAAACTTCGCCGGCCTGCCGGCGCAACGAGGAGGATGGAATGCGCAAGTTTCTGCTGGCGAGCGTCGCCACGCTGGGGACCGGGGGACTGATCGGAACGGCTTTGGCCCAGACGCCCGTCGTTGGCGTGCCGACACAGGGCCAGACCGCTTTTCCGCCGGCAGCCAGTCCGGCGGCCGGCGCGAACAACAACAACAACTACCAGGCGCCGATGCTTCCGGGTCAGCTGGCCAATCCGACCCCGGGCACCATGGTCGTGCACGTGAACGGTAAGGTGGAAGTGGACTTCCAGGCTACCTGGACCAGCCTTGACACACGCGTCGCGGCGGCGCCCGCCGCGGGCAGCCTGGGCGCGGTGGTCGGCCAGAACGGTGCGGGATCCGTCAAGGTCATGCCGCAGGCGATCGACAGCTTCGCGCGTATCTATCTGGGCGCGGATGCCATGGCGACGAACGGCCTGCGCTATGGTGCCGCGATCGAGGTGCGGCAGAACTTCACCGGCCAGATCAGCAACAACGGCAGCTCCGGCGCCAGCGGTTACTCCTCGCTCGAGACGCTGTTCGTGCGCCGTGCCTTCACCTACGTCGCCGGCGAGCAATGGGGCATCGTGCGCGTCGGGCAGGCCGACGGCCTGATCAGCATCTTCGACAACGGCGTGACGACCTTCCAGTTCCTGCCGACCGGCAACCTGAACGGCGGCGACCTGCAGAACATGGTGGGCGGCGTCGCGCCCGCATTCGTCTTCCTGGGTCAGGCCGGCAACGAATACGATAACGCCAAGGCGGTGTATCTGTCGCCGCAGATTGCCGGGTTCGACTTCGGCATCCAGTACGCGCCGAACACCTCGAACGGCAACGGCATCAGCAGTTCCAACATTGCTCCATTGGTCAGTTCTCTCAACGGTTCCGGCATCGGCACCGGCAATTCCTGCGCCATCGCCAATACCGGCTGTCCGACGCTATCTTCCGGCCCAGGCATCCAGGACGGCTCGCGGTCGATCAACCAGGCGGCGATCGGCGTGCGCTACCAGGGGCAGTTCGGCGGCACGGGTCTGCTGGCCTACGTCGTGGGCGAGGGCAGTCAGCATGCCGACTACACCGGCTCGACCTCGGCAGCGACCCTCGGCAACACGACGGTGGCGGGCAGCAAGTTCAACGGCAGTTTCAATGATCTGGCCATCGGCAGTGCCGGCATCGCGGCAACGTTTGCCGGCTTCACCGTCGGCGGCAACGTGGTCGGCGGCCAGATGAATGGTCAGTTGGGCCTGCAACCGAAGGGCGGCGCGCCGCTGGTCGGCGTCCTGGCCGGTGCGAAGTATGTGGTGGGGCCGTTCACGGCCGGTATCGTCGGCGAAGAATTCTGGGAACAGGGCAACGTGAACCTCAGTGGTATCACGCAGCTGCGTGCCCGAGGGATCGACGTTGGCGCCAGCTACACCGTCGCGCCCGGCTTCACCGTGTATGCGGAGTATCTCTGGAACGACCAGACCCAGGGAGCGCGCAACTTCGTCACCGGTGCGATCGGAACGGCGGCAGGCTCGAACCTGAACAACAACATCAAGGGTCAGGGCTTCCTGGTCGGCGATGTGGTCAACTTCTGAGCCATCACGGGTTTCGGCCAAATCAGGCGGCGGGGTCATTCCCCGCCGCTTTTTTGTTGTGCGGCAAATCGGCGCGTGAGGCCTTGGCGACGCGGCCGCAAACGGATATGGAATCCGTCTCTTCCGCGCGATGCTTCAGACAGGCATGCAATGCCAGACAGATTGAACCTTCTCGCAATGACCCTGCTGGCCACGCTGGGTCTCGCCGCGTGCTCCTCGTCGAAGCCTAACCCTACCGATCCTGGCTATATTGGCCAGGAGGGCCCCAACAGCGGCGGCAGCATGCCTGGAGGGAGCGTACTCGGCGACAGTTCGCTGGTGTTCGGCACTGCGAAGAACAAGCCCACCGATAATGGCGCGGGCGGGGGCGGAGCGCTCGGCGTGAATGCCTACCTGTGGCGGGGCGCACTCGATACGCTGAGCTTCATGCCGCTTGCATCGGCTGATCCGTTTGGCGGTGTGATCATCACGGACTGGTATACGCCGGCTTCCTCCTCCGGGGAGCGCTTCAAGGCGACCGCCTACATTTTGGGCCGTGAACTGCGCAGCGACGGGGTGCGCGTGACGATCTTCCGCCAGGTGCTGCAGAATGGACAGTGGGTCGACTCAGGCGTGAGCCCGGTCACCATTGGCGAGATCGAGAACAAGGTGCTGTCCCGCGCCCGTGAACTGCGGGAGCAATCGCTGGCGAACAGCTGACGGCGGTCGTGCGCGCGGGCAAGCCGTTACAGCCGCCGGAACGCGGCCCATGAGGCGAAGCGGGACACGTTCTTGGTCGTATGTTCGGCCGGGAGCGAGCCGCGCGAGCGCTGACGGAACCCCTCCTTCAGCAACGCATAGATGTCCGTGCCGTCATCGACCCAGCCCAGTTCGACCGTCGGAACCGCACGGCTTCGCTGGTTGACAACGAACAGTTCGCCTTCCGGCGCCAGTGCGCGCGCAATACGGGCAATGTCTTCCCGCACGTTGACGCAGTGCTGCAGCACCCAGATCGACAGCGCCAGATCGAACGCCACACCACGCTCGGTCAACAGGTCGAGCATCGCCGGCGGGCAGGCAAAGAAGCGATCGGAGCCGACATAGGCCACGGCGATGGATCGCATGCTGGCGCTGATGTCCACCCCGATGACACTGCATCCGTGCCGCGCGATAAGCTCCTTCGCCAGCCGTCCGATGCCGCAGCCGTAGTCGAGCACCAGCGATTTATCCGTGAGGCTGAAACAGCGGGAAATCAGGTTCGCGAGATACGGGGTCTCGGTGACCCATCGGTGTTCCGTGGTCGAATCCTCGGGGGTGAGGATGATCTGCATGGCGTCGCCGATGGTGGCGACATCGAATACGTGCGGATTGTAGGTGATGCCGGGCTGGTTCATGGATGCAGAGTAGCGCACATCGTCCTGGCGGGCAGCGGGGAAATCATAACGTCAAAAGCCCCTTGCGCGTCAGCGGCTTGCGACGGATACAGGCGGACACTGCAACCGATAGATTGCCAATGGCTGAGAGCCTGACACATACCGCTCCCGTCGCCGCGGACGCGCCACGCTACGACCACCGCGAGGCGGAGCCGCGGTGGCAGCGCGCCTGGGCGGAAAGCGGCTGCTTCCGCGTGGAAGACCTGCCGACTGACGGGCGACCAAAATACTACGTGTTGGAGATGTTCCCCTATCCCAGCGGGAAGATCCACATGGGTCACGTACGCAACTACACGCTGGGCGACGTGGTGGCGCGTTACAAGCGGGCGCGCGGCTTTGCCGTGATGCATCCAATGGGTTGGGACGCATTCGGTCTGCCAGCCGAGAACGCTGCACGCGAGCGCGGCATCCACCCGGCAAAGTGGACCTGGGAAAACATCGCAACCATGCGCGCCGAGCTGCAGCGCATGGGGTTGTCACTGGAATGGGAGCGCGAGTTCGCAACCTGCGATCCCGAGTATTACGGGCACGAGCAGAAGCTGTTCCTGGATTTCCTGCGTGCCGGCCTGGTCGAGCGAAAGGAGAGCTGGGTCAACTGGGATCCGGTCGATGGCACCGTGCTGGCGAACGAGCAGGTGATCGATGGCAGAGGCTGGCGTTCCGGCGCGCTGGTGGAGAAAAAGCTGCTCCGCCAGTGGTTCCTGAGGATCACCGACTACGCGGAGGAATTGCTGGCGGCGCTGGATACGCTCGACCGCTGGCCCGAACGCGTGCGGCTGATGCAGGCCAGGTGGATCGGGCGCAGCGAGGGTGCGCGGCTGAATTTTGCCCTGGTGCGGCCGCAGGACGGTATCGCCGATGTCGAGGTCTATACGACGCGGCCGGATACGCTGTTCGGCATGTCGTTCCTCGCACTGGCGCCGGAGCATCCGCTTTCGGCCGCGGTGGCGGCGCGCGATCCAAAGGCCGCGGCTTTTGTCGCCGAATGCCGGCGTCTCGGCACCAGCGAGGCGGTGATCGAGACCGCCGAGAAGCAGGGCTACGACACCGGCATTCGGGTCGAACATCCGTTCCTGCGGGACGCGGCCGGACGGCCCGTGTCATTCCCGGTGTGGATCGCCAATTTCGTGCTGATGGAATACGGCACCGGAGCGATCTTCGGCTGCCCCGCGCACGACCAGCGCGATCTCGATTTCGCGCGCAAATATCATCTCGCCGTGGTGCCGGTGGTGCTTCCGCCCGGCGAGGATCCGGCCAAATTCGCGATCGAAGCCGAGGCGTATGTCGGCCCGGGCACCATCTTCAATTCGGGCTTCATGGACGGACTGGATGTCGAAGCGGCGAAGCGGGCGGTGATCGCGGAACTTGAACGTCTCGGCGTTGGACATGGCGAGGTGAACTGGCGGTTGCGCGACTGGGGCGTGAGCCGGCAGCGCTACTGGGGCTGTCCGATCCCGGTGATCCATTGCGGCGACTGCGGCGTGGTTCCGGTGCCGGATGACGAATTGCCGGTCAAACTTCCCGACGACGTGACGTTCGACCGTCCGGGCAATCCGCTGGACCATCATCCAACCTGGAAGCACATCGCCTGCCCGCGATGCGGCAAGCCGGCCCAGCGGGAGACGGACACATTCGACGTCTTCGTCGACAGTGCATGGTACTTCGCACGGTTCTGCAGCCCGCGGGCGGACGCGCCGGTGGTACGGGATGCCGTCAACCACTGGATGCCGGTCGATCAGTACATCGGCGGCATCGAGCACGCGATCCTGCATCTGCTGTACTCGCGCTTCTTCACCCGCGCGATGAAGCGAACAGGGCATCTGGATATGGACGAACCGTTCGCCGGATTGTTCACCCAGGGCATGGTAACGCACGAGAGCTATCGCGATGCGCCGGGTCCGAACGGCATGTGGCTCTATCCGGAGGAGGTGACGAAGCTGCCTGACGGCAGCGCGACGCATCGCTCGACGGGCGAGCCGGTTGTCGTCGGCCGCGTGGAGGCGATGAGCAAGTCGAAGCGCAATACGGTGGACCCTGGAGCGATCATCGACCGCTACGGCGCCGATACCGCGCGCTGGTTCATTCTGTCGGACAATCCGCCCGATCGCGATATGGAGTGGTCCGAGAGCGGCGTGGCTGGCGCCTTCCGCTTCACCCAGCGGTTGTTTCGCCTGGTGGAGGGACTGGACCCGGTCGTCGTTTCGGCGCAACCGGACGCATTCGGGGAGGCTGCGCGAGCGCTCCGGCGCGTGACCCATCGCACGATCGCCGCGGTGAGCGAGGCGCTCGACAGCTTCGCATTCAATGTCGCCGTGGCGCGGCTGTACGAGTTGGCCAACGCGGTCGCCGACGTCGAACGGGAAAATGATCCGGCGGAAATGGGTCTTGCGTGGGCGCGGCGCGAGGCCGTGGAAATGCTGGCCCGGCTGATCTCGCCGATGATGCCTCACCTTGCGGAAGAGATGTATACCCGGTTGAGCATGGGAGCGGGTCATCTGATCGCCGAGCAGTCATGGCCGGAGGCGGATCCCGATCTGATCACGGCAGACACCGTGACGATTGCCGTGCAGGTGATGGGCAAACTGCGCGCCACGATCTCGGCCGTGCCGAACGCGCCGGAGGCTACAGTGATCGCAACTGCCGAGGCGGAGCCCAACGTTGCCCGTGCGCTGGCCGGCAAGCGGGTGGTCAAGCGCATCCACGTGCCAAATCGGATCGTCAATTTCGTGGTCACGGGATGACGCCCGACCTGCGGCGGCGGCAGTTGCTGGCGCTGGGCGCGGGCGGCGCTTTGTCCGGTTGCGGCTTCCAACCGGTCTACATGCCGACAGCTTCAGGCACGGCTGGTGCGCCGCAGCGTGAGCTGGCGGCGATCCAGGTCGCGCTGATCCCGGATCGCCCGGGCCAGCTGCTGCGTCAGGCCTTGCAGGACCGGCTGGAGATGGGGGCAAGTGGCGTCGCACGCCGCTATGACCTAACCGTGTCATTCTGGATCGCCGGCGAGGGGATCGCCGTGCAGCAGGACAGCACGGCCACCCGTCTCCGCGAGACGGGCAACGCCAACTGGACGCTGGTCGCCCAGGACGTCGGCCGAACCAGGCTGACAAGCGGTTTCGCCAGGGCGATCGATGCCATCAACATAACCGATGAGCAGTATTTCGGCGCGGACCTTGAAAATGAGTCCTTGCAGAGGCGGATGGCCGGCGCGATTGCCGACCAGATCACCATGCAACTCGCGATCTACTTCCGCAGGCGCGCGGTGGCGAGCGGCTGAGACCCGGTGAAGTTGTCGTCGCAGCGAGTGGGTGCGCTTCTGCGCGACCCTGGCGCGTACCGGGTCATTCTGCTGCATGGCGAGGACGCCGGAATGATACGGGACCGCGCAGCGACGCTGGTACGCGCCGTGGCCGGCGCTGTGGATGACCCGTTTCGGGTGGCGGAGCTTACTCGGGAGGAGATGGGCCACCTCGCGGACGAGGCGGCGTCCCTGCCATTGACCGGCGGACGCAGGGTGGTGCGGCTGCGCGACGCGACCGACGCGGCGACGGATGCGGTGACGGCAATACTGAAAAGTTCCGCGCCGGCACTGGTCGTGCTGGAGGCGTCTGTGCTGCCGCCGCGGTCACGGCTGCGGTCCTTGGTGGAGGCGGCGCCGGACGCCGCGGGAATTGCCTGTTATCCGGAAGAAGGACGAGCACTGGAGGAGACGATCCGAAGCATTTTGGCCGAGTTGGGCGTGCCTGTAGATCCTGAGGCACTGGCGTGGCTGTCCGCTCAGTTGGGAGCTGATCGGGCGTCCACCCGGCAGGAACTGGAGAAGCTTGCCCTCTACGTCGGCCCCGGCGGATGCGTTGACCTCGACGCGGCGTTGGCGTGCGTGGGTGATCTTGCCGGGCTGTCGCTGGACGATGCGCTGTTCGCCGCGACCGCGGGGGATGTGGGGATGACCGACCGTGCGATGGAACTGGCAATCGCCGAGGGAGCGACGCCGGTCGGTGTGTTGCGGGCGGCGCTGATGCATCTTCAGCGTCTTCACCGGGTGCGACTGTCGGTCGATGCAGGTCTGTCGGCGACGGAAGCGGCGAAATCGGCCCGGCCGCCGGTGTTCTTCCGCCGGACAGGCGCTTTGACGCAGGCGTTGGGCCTGTGGTCATCCGGCGCGCTGATGGCTGCCATGGCAGCACTCGCCGAGGCCGAACGGAACTGCAAGCGCACCGGCGCCCCAGACGCTGCTCTGTCACGCAACGCGATCCTGGTCGTAGCGCGGCGCGCTGCGGCCGGAAGGGCCAGGAGACGCGGGCATGAATAAAGATTAGTTTGTATTTGTGTTTTACTGACCCAAGACCCCGCTATTCAGAGTCCGAACTCGAATCTTAAACCGAACGAGCAAGTCGTCGTGTGAGCAGCAAGACGGAAGCGGCATAGAGGAAGGCTGTTGCCGACTCGAGCGTTCCTTCGAAGTCCTTGGCGAGGCGGCGGTTGCGCCCGAGCCAGGCCAGGAAGCGTTCGACCACCCAGCGCCGGGGATGCACGGCAAAGCCGATTTGGCCAGCCTGCTTGCGCACGATCTCGACGATGATTCTGGTCGCGGTCGCCACTCGGTCGGCGGCATAGGCGCTATCGGCGAAGACCCGCTCGATGAAGGGGTACAGCGCGCGCGAAGCCTGCAACAAGGGAATGGCGCCATCGCGATCCTGGACCGAGGCCGCATGGACCTGGAGTATCAACCCTCGGCCATCGGTATCAACCATGGCTTCACGTTTGCGCCCGTTGATCTTCTTGCCGGCGTCATAGCCCCGAGATCCACCGGCTTCCGTGGTTTTGACGCTCTGGCTGTCGATAATCGCCGCACTGGGGCTGGATTCGCGGCCGACACGTTCGCGATCCAGCATCACCAAGTGGTGGTTCAGATTCTCCCAGGTTCCGTCATCGCGAAATCGGGTGAACCAGCGATAGGCCGTCTGATGCGGCGGGAAATGCTCCGGCAGCATGCGCCAAGGGCAGCCGCCGCGCAGCACAAAGAACAGCGCGTTCATCAGTTCGCGCATTGGCCACGACCGACGGCGGCCAGTCTCGGCAGGTGGCGGCAGCAGCGGCGCGAGGAGCTGCCATTCTGCATCGGTCAGATCACTTGGGAAGCGCAAATCGTCCCGGTCATGCTCTGCCCGGGTCTCGGGGGTCCACATCGAAGGCTCCAGGAATGGGGGAGCGCTCAGATTCCATGGAATTGTCGGGATTCAACCCCCCATGGCGGTTTCGAGACAGCCTCTCAGTAAATTATCCAACTGATCAAGATCGGTATAGCGAATATGCACCGTTCCTCCGGTACCATCGAACGTGATCCGGACGCGAAGGCCGAGGTTCTCCGTCATCCGGCGTTCGAGTGCCGCAATGTCGGGGTTTCGATCGGATGGCGATGACAGCGGTGTTGTCGGAGTAGGCTTCCGGGCCGCAAGAGCTTCGGTCTGGCGAACAGACAAATGCCGGTCGACAACGTCCCTCATCGCCGTTTCTGGTTCGGAATGGGCCAGAAGGGCACGGGCATGGCCTGCGGAAATGACCCCGGTCCGCAGTGCTTCCTTCACTGTATTGGGCAGGTTCAGCAAGCGCAGTGTGTTGCTGATGTGGCTGCGGGACTTGCCGATAGCCTGACCTACAGCGTCCTGGGTCAGGCCGAACTGGTTGATGAGGCGCTCATAGCCCTCGGCCTCGTCGATCGCGTTGAGATCCTGGCGCTGCAGGTTCTCGACCAGTGCGACTGCGGCGGCATCCGTGTCCGCCAATTCGCGGACGAGGGTTGGCACCTCATGCAATCCCACGGCGGCGGCGGCCCGCCAGCGGCGCTCCCCGGCGATGATCTGAAATCGATCCGGTTCGGTCGGATGCGGCCGCACGAGCAGCGGTTGCAGAATGCCCCGAGCCCGGATTGACTGGGCGAGTTCGTCGAGCGCGCCTTGGTCCATGGTGGATCGGGGCTGGAAGGGATTGGGCTCGAGCAGATCGACCGCCAGTTGCCGAACGGAACCGGCTGTTGGCGGCGTCTGGACGGCGGCATCTCCCAGCAGTGCCGCGAGGCCGCGGCCCAGGCGCGGGCCGATTTCCTTGGCGCTCATTCGGAAATACCTGATTGGGTCTCGGTAGCGCGCTCCCGCCGCAGGACTTCTCCGGCCAGCCGGACATAGGCCTGAGCGCCGGGTGAGCGGAAATCATACAGAAGCACGGGCTTGCCGTGGCTGGGGGCCTCGGAGATACGAATGTTGCGGGGGATCACTGTCTCGTAGACGGCGGAGCCGAAGAACCCCCGGGCATCTGCGGCCACCAGTTCCGACAGGTTGTTACGGCGATCGAACATGGTGAGTACGATGCCCTGCAGACGCAGGGTGGGATTGAGCGCGCGTTTGACCATTTCGATCGTTCGGATCAGGCCGCTGATCCCTTCCAGTGCATAGAATTCGCACTGAAGTGGCACCAATACGGCATCGGCCGCGACAAGACCGTTGAGTGTCAGCAGGCCAAGGCTCGGCGGGCAGTCGATGAGGACGAAATCGTAGGCACTGGGAGCGGCACGTAGCTCCGTCACTGCGTCGCGCAGGCGGAACTCGCGACGATCGAGAGCGACAAGCTCAATCTCCGCGCCGGCGAGATCCGCTTCGGCCGTAATCAGCGAAAGATTGGATATGGTGGTGGCACGAACCGCCTGGCTGAGGGATAGCTGCTCGGTGATCAGCCGGTAACTACCCGTCCCACGGTCAGTTCGGGCTACACCAAGGCCGGTCGAAGCGTTTCCCTGGGGATCGAGATCGACAAGGAGGACCCTTTCACCGACCGCGGCGAGTGCGGTTGCCAGATTGATCGCAGTCGTCGTTTTACCGACGCCGCCCTTCTGGTTGGCGATAGCGAGGATCACCGCGGTGCGGGCTGGCAGCGGCTCTGCCGTCACGGCTTCAGGCTGAGCGAGCGACACGGCTGAGCCCGGTGATGCGAAGGATGCGGGCGCCTGGGGCGGTGCGGCTGGGAACTCCATCCGCGTGCATTTGCCATTGCGTCGCCGCGTGCGTCAATTCGATATCCACGTTTGCGCCCTTCAGGAACAGGCATATGCCTCCTGGTGTCAGCAACGGCGCCGCGAGCGCCAGAAGCTTGGGGAGAGCCGCGACCGCGCGAGCCGTGACGAGCGGAGCCCGTGGAAGTTTGGTAGCTTCGATTCGCAGTGAATGTATTCGAACTGGCGCATCGGTGATGCGCGCCGCCTCGCGCAGGAAGGCGGCCTTCCGTTGATCTGCCTCGATCAGGTCGAAGGGGACACCGGTGGCAATCGCGAGGATCAGCCCTGGAAAGCCTGCGCCTGAGCCGAGATCGATAGCACGTTCAGGGTACGGCTCCATAAGTGGGATCAACTGCAGCGAATCGCCAATATGGCGCTCCCAAAGGAGCGGTTCGTCAGCCCGTGCCACCAAGTTTACCGTGGCATTCCAGCGCAGGAGTAAAGCGGCGAAGAGATCCAAAACCGCCAGCGTTTCACGTGAAACGTCCCTCCCTACCGACCCATGCTCCACGTGAAACATCCAACTACGGCGTCGACGTCACGGAAGGAGGACCGGGGCGGTTTCGGACATGTGCGGCAACCGCCGCCAATGCTGCGGGCGTCATGCCTTCAATGCGGGACGCCGCGCCGAGTGACGCCGGCCGTGCCGCGATCAGCTTGTCCCGTAGCTCTCGTGACAATCCGCCAATTGCGCCGAATGAGACGTTCGAAAGCCCGACGGCCTCCTCCTTTCGGAAGGCCCGAATGTCCGCCTGCTGGCGCGGCAGGTAACCAGCGTAGCGACCTTCCGTCTGCAATTGCACAAGCACTCGTCGTGGCAGCGTCCGCAGCCATGGAAATGCGGTCATAAGCGTCGCACTATCCACATGTTCGTGGCCCATTAGATCAAGCACCGATCGCCAGCGACCATCCGGCCGCACGGTGATGCCCCGTTGCGCCAAATCTGCCGGGTAGCCGCCGGTGATCCTCGCGCACCCGCGCGCCTCCGCCAGGGCATCCCTATAATCAGCGAACCAGGTCGCTCTGGTGGGACCAACAGAGCCCCAGAGCGCCCCTTTGTCCGTCAGCCGAAGGTCGGCATTGTCGGCACGCAGCGTCAAACGATACTCGGCGCGCGAAGTGAACATCCGATAGGGTTCGCTGACGCCGTGCGTGGTCAAATCATCGATCAGCACGCCGATGTACGCCTCGGAGCGGTCAAGAATGACCGGTTCATCTCCGCCGGCTTGTCGGGCGGCGTTTGTCCCGGCCATGAGGCCCTGAGCAGCTGCTTCTTCATAACCTGTTGTGCCATTGATCTGCCCGGCCAGAAACAGCCCCGGAAGCCGCCGCACCTCCAGCCACGGGGTAAGGGCGCGCGGGTCAACGTAATCGTATTCGACCGCATAGCCTGCCCGCGTCATGACGGCACGCTCGAGACCAGGAATGGTTGCCAGAATGTCCCGCTGCACGTCCTCGGGCAGGCTGGTGGAGATGCCGTTCGGGTAGATCGTCTCGTCGTCCAACCCTTCCGGCTCAAGAAATATGTTGTGGTGCTCACGGTCCGCAAACCGCACGATCTTGTCTTCTATGGATGGGCAATAGCGCGGGCCAACACCCGCGATATTGCCGCCATAGACCGCCGAGCGATGCAGATTGGCGCGGATCACGGCATGGGTCGCCGGCGTTGTCGCGGTAATCCTGCATTCAACCTGCGGATTGACGATGCGATCAGTCAACGTACTGAATGGCTCCGGCACTGCATCGCCCATATCCGACGCCAGACCGTGCCAGTCGATTGTTCGACGATCGAGCCGCGGCGGAGTGCCCGTCTTCAGGCGCCCAAGCGGCAAGCAAAGCCGTGACAGGGTGAGCGCCAGTCCCACTGAGGGAACCTCGCCCACTCTGCCCGCGGGATAATGGCGCTCTCCAATGTGAATCACGCCGCGCAGAAACGTGCCGGTCGTCAGTACCGCGGCCGGACACCGGATTTGAGTTCCGTCGCCACATACAATCCCTGCCAGGCGCCCATCCGGGCCAATCTCGAGATCCTCGACAGCCGCTGCCCGGACAGTCAGCCGCGCAGTTTCCGCCAGGAATTGCTGAATCGCCGCGCGGTAGAGCCGTCGATCCGCCTGCGCGCGGGGGCCACGAACGGCCGGACCCTTGCTGCGGTTCAGGAGCTTGAAGTGTATGCCAGCAGCGTCAGCGGCGCGGCCCATCAGGCCATCCAGGGCGTCCACTTCGCGGACCAGATGCCCCTTGCCGATGCCACCGATCGAGGGATTGCATGACATCTCGCCGATGGTATCCAGCCGATGGGTGAGCAGCAGCGTGTGCGCACCGATACGCGCCGCTGCCGCCGCGGCCTCGCATCCAGCATGTCCCCCGCCCACAACCACCACGTCGTAACACTCAACCATCGCCACGCACTCTTGTTGCCCACACCCGGACGGCCTTATAGCAGTCTTGCGCAGCGACTGCGGCCCAAACCTGACCCCGCCTCTGGACGATACTGGACCGCGTATGGAATTTCTGTCGCTGCATCATCTTATCGAACTGCTGCACACGTACGGCTACTCTGTCCTGGGTGTGGTGATCGGACTTGAATGCGTCGGTCTGCC
This sequence comes from uncultured Alphaproteobacteria bacterium, assembly GCA_963812475.1. Taxonomy (GTDB): domain Bacteria; phylum Pseudomonadota; class Alphaproteobacteria; order Acetobacterales; family Acetobacteraceae; genus JAMXLO01. The sequence goes on along the minus strand of CAWEVI010000044.1, from coordinate 442,460 downwards.
GCTGCCGGGCGAAACGGTTCTGATTGCGGCCGCGGTGCTGGCCGGCACGATGCATCAGCTGAACATCGGGCTCGTGGTCTTGTTCGCCGCGGTGGGTGCCATCATCGGACAGGCCGCCGGTTATTGGATCGGCTGGGGTGTCGGGTATCGTCTGTTGCGTCGCTATGGGCATTACATCGGCCTGACCAATCGTCGGCTTGCGTTCGGCCGTGCCCTGTTCCGCCGCCACGGCGTCAAGGTCATCATCGTCTCCCGCTTCGTCGTGCTGCTTCGCACAATCGCCGGTCTGCTGGCCGGCGCCAATCACATGCCGTGGCCGCGGTTCATGGCGGCGAACGTCGTCGGCAGCGCCGTCTGGGCCGGGCTCTATGGGTTTGGCGCCTATGCGCTCGGGCATGAGGCAAAGCACGTGGCCGGACCGGCAGGGATGGTGATCGGCGCAGTCGCCGCGGTGGCGTTGCTGGTCGCCTGGCTGTATGTCCGCCGGCAGGAACATGCACTGCTGCGCGGGAGAGCGAAAGTCCCGCGCAGCGCGACCAAGGATCCTATTGTAACGACCCAGTAAGGGCCAGAACCGATATGGTAAAGTTCTGATTTGTATTATGACTTGTACTGCGGCATGACCCGCCAATGTTTGCCCTTTTCTCTATTCGCGTGGATAGCGCCAAGGCTTCGCCGGTTGCGCCGCGGCTTCGTCGATCGTCCATTGCGGCAGTGAAATCCCAGGCCCCGCGTCGCTGAACACCATGCGCATGCGCGAACCAATTCCAATCCGCTTCACCATATCGGGCGGCGCCAGCGTGCCATCCGTGGTCGTCAAATTGCCGATCACGCGCAAGGCCTCGTACTCGGTCGGCTTCGCCTTCTGCGTGTCGAGTTCCACCAGCAGCACCATGTACGGCACGCGCGCCTGAAACGCTGGCTGGATGCCGTGATGCACTTCTTCGTAGGAGTGCACCTCGCCCTTTCCTTCCACCCGCGTCCACGTCGATGTCAAACAGGTGCACCACGGGCACGCAGTGGTCGGCGGATAACGCAGCAGTTTGCAGTCGTCGCACTGCTGCAGATGAAAATCGTGGTCTGCACAGTGACGAAAATATTCCAGGTTCTCGCCGTCAAGATCGTCGATCGACAGCGACATGCCAAGATAGTCGGCGCGAGTTGCCATATCCCATCCCTCCCATTCAGCCGCGTCGCATGACCATGGCCGATCCAGTCATCGGATTGGCCCAGCCCAGATTGGCGGTCACCTCGATGTTGCGCACCTGGCGACAGCCACCCTCGCGATAGTCATAGGTATGCTGCCGTTTGCCGTCCGGCCCGACCGGACACGAATCGTCGGCGTCGTGGCGTAACTGGCGCACGTTCTCGATCACCATGTTCATGCCGTGTGTGTAGCCCTCGCACAGATGGCCGCCCGAGGTGTTCTGCGGCCGTTTTCCTCCCAGTCTGGTGATGCCCGACGAGACGTACTCGCCGCCCTCGCCCTTCTTGCAGAAGCCGTAATCCTCGAGTTGCAGCATCGAGGTGAAGGTGAATGCGTCATACGCCCCGACGGCGTCGATATCCTCCGGCCCGACGCCCGAGTTCGGCCACAGGATGTCCTTCGCGTAGTAGCCGGCCACGCGCGAGATCGGCCCGTGCTGATAGTGCATGTCGGTGCGCGGCTTGGAGCAGCGCCCGACCACGCCGCGGATCATCGCCGGCGTATGGCGCAGGTCGCGCGCACGGTCCGCGCGCGTGACGATGACGCAGGTCGCGTTGTCGGTCTCCACGCAGCAGTCGAGCAGATGCAGCGGCTTGCAGATCATGCGGCTGTTGATCACGTCATCGACCGTGTAACGCTTTTTGTAAAACGCCTTTGGATTGTTCGATGCATGCTCGGAGTGCACGACCTTCACCATCGCAACCTGCTCGGGCGTGGTGCCGTAGTCGTACATGTGACGCATGAAGGTGGGTGCGAACATCTGCCCGGCACTCTGCCAGCCATACGCGCGGCTGTGCAGCGCATCGCCGTTGACCGGTGCGGCCGAGCGCGCGCCGGTGCCGCCGATGCGCACCTGCGAATAGCCGTTCATCGAGCGGAAGATCGCCACGCACTTGCACATGCCGGCTTCCATGATGCCGATTGCGATGCCGATCAGCGCCTCGGTCGAAGATCCGCCGCCGTTCACGTCCATGAAGAAGTTCAACCGGATGCCGAGGTCGCCGGCGAGGAATGGTGACGGGGTGGAGTTGTTGCCGGAGTAGGACAGCATCCCGTCGATGTCGGTGGGTTTCAGGCCGGCGTCGAGCATTGCTGCCCGTACGGCGAAGGTGCCCATAGCGCGCGTGGTCTTGCCGGAACCGCGCGTGTAGGTGGTCTCCCCGACGCCCACGATGGCGTATTTGTCGCGCAGGTATTTCGGCGTGGTGGCATCGGTGTCTGCCGGTAGCGGCATTTGCGTTTCCCCCTCGGATGTCCGTCTGCTGTTGGCGGGAAAAGGCTGAACGCAATGGCGGTTCGCGTCAACGCGCACGGACAACGACGGTCAGACTGCGATGATGGAGTCGCTGTAGCTGGCGACTTTGGGATCGTGCGTCAGAAGTCGGAGCGGCACGTTCAGCGCCTGGGCGATCAGGATCCGATCGAACGGATCGGCATGCAGCGCGGGCAACGCTTCGATGGCGATGACATGTGCCGGAGAGATATCCAGCAATTCATATCCGGCTTCCCGGAAATAACCGAGCGCCTCGGATGCGGATATCGGCATGTCATTCGGCAAGCCACGGGCGAGCGCGTGCTTGATCGCGATCTCCCAGAGGCTTGCCGTACTCACCACGATCTCGTTGGCCGGATCGACGATCAGAGTGCGCGCCTTGGCCGAAAGTCTCCGATCGTCGGCAACGGCCCATAGAGCAATGTGCGTGTCGAGGAGCAGCCTCACTCGTCGCGCCGGTGGAACAGCGCGGCAATCGAGGCAGCATCGGCGTCGATGTCATCGGGCACCGTGAACCTGCCTTTGGCGACACCGATCCGATTGCCTGCGCGGGCAGCCTTGATTGCCACCAGCCTCGCCGCGGGTCGGCCGTTGCGGGCGATGATGATTTCGGCTTCGCTACCGCTCTCGACCGCTTCCACCAACCGGGAGAGGCTGGACTTGGCCTCAAGCATGTTGACGATAGGCATTTCTGTCTCCTTAGCCAGACCAGACTAACCTAATGACCGCCGCTGCCACCGTCAATCGTAACCATGGGCCCGATGCCCCGCTGCCTTGCCCGCAATCAGATCGGAGGAGCCATCCATGCAACTCGGAGCGTCATTGCCAGTGGCCGATATCGGCACTGGCCCAACGGTACTGCGCGATTACGCACAGGCCGCGGAGGGGCTCGGCTACGCCCACCTCGTCGCACCTGACCATGTGCTCGGGGTCGACCCGGCGGCGGACCATGGCGGCCGCCGTGTTGGCACCACCGCCAACCCGTATCACGACCCGTTCGTGCTGTTCGGCTTCCTCGCCGGCTGCACCCAGCGCATCGGGTTCGCCGTCGGCGTGCTGATCCTGGCGCAGCGCCAGGCAGTGCTGGTCGCGAAACAGGCGGCCAGCCTCGACGTGCTGTGCGGCGGGCGGTTCCGCCTTGGCATCGGCGTCGGCTGGAACGAGATCGAGTTCATCGGTCTGAACGAGAATTTCCACAACCGGGGCAAGCGGTCCGAGGAGCAGGTCCGGGTGATGCAGGCGCTATGGGCCGAGCCGCATGTCAGCTTCGCGGGCGAGTTCCACCGAATCGACGACGCCGGCATCAACCCGCGCCCGGCGTCGGGCCGCGTGCCGATCTGGTACGGCGGCCACGCCGATGCGACGTTCCGCCGTGCCGCGAAGTACGGCGACGGGTTCATGCCGCTGGCCTACCCGCCGAACGACACCGCGCTGGCGGCGTTCGACAAGCTGCGGCGGATGACCCGCGAGGCGGGGCGGGATCCGTCGCGGATGGGGATCGAGGTGTGGACATCGCCTGGCGGTGGCACCGAGGACGATTGGCGACGTGAGATCACATTTTGGAAGCAGGCCGGCGTCACGCATGTGACGGCGCACACCACCTACGTGAGCGGCCATCACAAGCGCATCGAGGGTCGCACCGCGGCCGAGCACCTGGCGATGATCACGCGCTACCGGTCCGCGGTGGCTGACCTCTTGTGATCCGCGTCGCCGCCAGCAGACAGGCGAATACAAGGGCCAACAGCCACGGCAGCCCCTGGGGGCTTCGGAGTTCCATCGCCACGCCACCCAGCGCGGGTCCGACAAGCGCGCCGCACCCGTAGGCGATGATCATGGCGGCGTTCACTGTGACCAGTTCCGTCTCGCGGAATCGGTCGCCTGCCATGCTGAGCGCGACGGGATAGATCCCCGACGCGATCCCGCCCCATACGAACAGCACGCAGAACAGCACCCACGGCGACGGCGTCACGCTTGCCGCCAGCAGCGCGCCCAGCAGCCCAACGACGCCACAAAACCGCAGCGCCGCCGTTCGGGAAACCCGGTCGGACAGCCAGCCGATCAGCATCTGCAGCACGATCGCGCCGAAAAACACCGCCGTCAGGGTCGCGGCAGCCATCTGCACGCTCAATCCGATCCGCACGCCCCAGATCGGCAGCAGCGCCGTCAGCGTCGCCTCATACAGGCCGAATGCCGCCACGACACCGACGATGAGCGGTGCGCGAACGAACATGGTCAGTGGACCGGCGCCGCGCTCCTGGCCGAAGCTGTCCACACCAGTGCCGGCACCGAGCAGCGGCAGCGCGGCCACCGCGGTGATCGCGGCGTTGGCAACGAACGGCGACCATCCCTGGATGCCGGTAAGCGACAGCACCAGCGGCCCGATTCCGAACCCGGCCGACAACGCCGCGGCATACAGCCCGATGATGCGCCCTCGGCCCTTGTCCCCCGCCAGCAGGTTGATCCACGCCTCGCCCGTGGTGAACACGCTGGACCCGACCAAGCCCAGCAGAGCACGCAGAGCGAACCACGCCGCGATGCTGTCGAACACCTTCAGTGCGAGCGTGAGGGCAATGTCGATGGCGAAGCACACCAGCATGAAATTGCGGATCCCCAGCCATCGCACGCAACGAGGCGCCAGCAGCGGCCCAACGATGACGCCAACGAACACGGCGCCTGCATTCAGCCCGTTCAGCGTCACGTCGATGCTACGCGCTTCCAGCAGCAAGGGCAGCAGCGGCGCGCCCTGGCCGATGCTGAGGCCGAACACCGTGACCGACGCGATGGCCGCCGCCAGGCCCCAGCGGCGTTCTCCCGCCGAGGTTGGCAGCGCGTTTGCATCCGTGCTTGGCATCGACATCGAACGGCCTCGAAGGAAACCGGCGGGCATGGAGTGGCACAGAACGCCGCCTTACGGCAGACGGGACCGCGCCCCTTTCGCGCTGATCGTGGCGATCACCGCCTGCGGCACGCTGGGCATGCACCTGATCATCCCCGCCCTGCCCGACACCGCCCGTGCGCTCGGTGTCTCGGCGGGGGCAATTCAGCTCACGATCACACTGTATCTGATTGGCCTGGCGATCGGCCAGTTGCTGTATGGGCCCATCTCCGACCGGTTTGGCCGGCGGCCCGTGCTGCTTGGCGGACTGGCGCTGTTCACGCTCGCCGGCATCGCCACGGCGGCCGCGCCAACCGCATGGGCGCTGGTGGTCGCGCGCATCCTGCAATCGATCGGCGCCTGCGCCGGCCTGGTGCTCGGGCGGGCGATCGTGCGCGACTCGGCTGCGCCGGACCGCGCGGCTGCGCAGCTTGCGATGCTGACCATGGTGATGTCGATGGCGCCAGCCATCGCTCCGGTGCTCGGCGGGTATGCCACCGCCTGGATCGGCTGGCGTGCCGCCTTCGCACTGCTGGCCATCATCGGCGCAGTGACGTTGGTGCTGGCCGTGCTGATGCTGCCGGAAACCAACCGCGTGCAATCGGGCACCCGCGCATCGATGCTGATCGGCTCGCTCCGACTGTTCCGTTCGCGGGCGTTCTGCGGCTACGTGCTGGGCGGCGCGTTCACCACGACGTCATTCTACGCGTTCATGGCCGCTTCGCCGTTCATCCTGATCGATCTCCTGCACCAGCCGACGGAACGCGTCGGGCTCTACTATCTGCTGCTGATGGCCGGTGTCGCGGCGGGCAGCTTCCTGGCAAACCGTGTCGCCGGGCGCATCAGGGTCCAGGTGGCATTGCGGCTGGCGAATTCGTTCGCCATCGCCGGGGCCGCGCTGTTCATGCTGGCCGACCTTTTGGACATGCTCAGCGTGATGACGGTCATTGCTCCCGTCGTTCTGTTCATGGTCGGTGCCGGGATGGCCAGCCCATTCGCGCTGGCCGGCGCGGTCAGCGTCAATTCGCATGCGATCGGCGCCGCCTCCGGCCTGTACGGCTTCACCCAGATGGCGTACGGCGCGTTCTGCACGGTCATCGTCGAGACCTGGCATCCGGGTTCGGTGTTCACCGTCGCCGTGGTGCTGCTCGGATCGGCGATGCTGGGCCAGGCGGCGTTGTCGCTTGCGGTGCGTCGTCCGACGCCGTGACGTTCAGCCCGGGGCAAGCGGAGCATGCAGTCGGGTGTCCCTGCAGATGATGCCGCCGCGATCGCCGATCGTGATATCGCCGTAGCATTCGGCAAACACCGGCGGCAGCGGTCGGGCGTTGGGTGGGGCGAGCCACAGGCGCAACAGGTGGCGCTTGCGCTCGACCTCGGACCAGTCGTCGTATGCCGAGCGCGCGTGCAGGATCGTATGATTGTGCAGGAACTGGATGTCGCCCGGCATGAAATTCATGTCGAGCCGCAATTCGGGATCACCCGCCAGATCGGCAAGCATGTCGAGCGCTTCGATATCCTCGGCCGTGAGCCGCCGGGCCTCGGGAAATCGCTGCGACGAACCGATATGCAGCCGGGAATACAGCACCGAGAGATTGCCGGCATACTCGTTGAACACCGGAGCCTCGTAGAACGGCGCCTTGCCCTCCGGCACTTCGCCGCGCCGGTCGACGGGGAACGGTTGATACAGGCGATCAAGCAGATCGGGCCGGCGCGCCGCCATGACATTGTGCACGGTCATCGAACTGACGATTGCCGAAAGCCCACCCGCCTTGGCGCGCCGCAGACACAGGAGTGCGACGACATCGCAGCGATCGATATGAAAGTTCTGACCTTCCGAGGTCGCATAGCTGCGCAGATTGGGGTTGGTCGCGCTGCGCCCGCCGAGGTCATAGATGTGTCCGAGAAGATGGCCCTTCGCGTTCTGCGAGCGGGCGCTGCCGAAATAGGTGCCGATGCCCCAATAGGCCGTGGCGCTCTCGGTGATCGGCCGATCTTCGACCGGCACGCCCCGCAGCAGCACAAAGCCGCGTCCGTCGAGGACCTCGGCCCGCAGCCGGTCAAGTACCGGTCCGAGTGTCGGCAGGGGGAAGTCCTCCCGCCGGATATCGGCGATGTCGAGACCGCGCGCCTGCACCGATTTCAGCGCCGCTTCGATCTCGGCAACTTCCGATGGCGACAGACGGTAGCTCCACTCCGCCTCACGCTCGCGCATGTCCGCGCCCGTCCAGGCCGATGGTCCCTCGATCAGTCGCCGCATCGGCATGCGCCGTGTTGCGTTCATCGGTACTCGTGTCGGTGACGGACATCGGAATTCACCCTCCGTATCTTGGCCGGTCGGCAGCGTTCTCTGCGGCGGAGCCGCGGCAGTGGCTGCACGCTCCACGCAGAGTGCCAGTGCCGGCGCGTCAGCACAATTCGGTATTCGATGCACACGAGGGCACAGGCGATTTGACGCCGCAGCCAACAGGTGAAACGCTGATAGTTCATGCAACGCCGTGAGCTGATCATGCGAGGGACCGGTTCCCTGCTGTTGGCGATATGTGCCCGGTACACGACTTCGATCGCCAGCTAAGCTGCGATCAGGGGGGCGCGCCGCGCCATCTCGATCTCGGCAGCATCCAAGGACGAGTAGCAATGACCAATCAGCATCATATGCCCACACATCATCCGCGGATCATCGGCACGCGGCATATGGTGGCATCCGCCAACTTCCTTGCCGCACAGGCAGGATTTGAAATCCTTGAAGCGGGCGGCAATGCGATCGACGCGGGTGTTGCCGGCGGTATCGCGCTCGGCGTGCTGCAATGCGAATACGTGCATTTCGCCGGCGTGGCGCCGATCATGATCCATATCGCCGACACCGGCGAGACCGTGTCGATCAGCGGCCTCGGTCCATGGCCGAAATTCGCGTCCGCCGCGTGGTTCCAGGAGCATCAGGGCGGACGCATCCTAACCAACATCAAACGCACCGTCGTGCCGGCTGCACCCGACGCGTGGATCACTGCGCTCGAGCGCTACGGCACGATGAGTTTTGCCAACGTCGCCGCCTCGGCGATCCGCTTCGGGCGCGAGGGTTTCGGCTTCCAATCGATCTCGCATGAGATCATGTTGGACAGCGCCGAGACGATTCGCCGATGGCCGCAGAACGCCGCGATCTATCTGCCGGGCGGTGAAGCGCCGAAGCCGGGGCAGCGCTTTTTTCAGTCTGATCTGGCCGGGTCGATTCAATATATGGCGGATGAGGAAGCCGCCGCCGCTCGCAAGGGTGGACGCGCGGCCGGCTTGGCCGCGGCGCGGGATGCATTCTACCGCGGCGACATCGCACGCAGGATCGTCGCGTATCACAAGGCCAATGACGGCTGGCTGCGCGAGGATGATCTTGCCGATTTTCACGTGGATGTCGAAACGCCGCTGGCGGTCCGCTTCCACGACACCACACTGTTCGGCTGCCGGCCGTGGTGCCAGGGCCCGGTGCTGTTGCAGACGCTGAAGATCCTGGAAGGCCTCGACCTGAAATCGCTGGGCCACAATACGCCGGCCTATATCCACACACTTGTTGAGGCACTCAAATTGGCGTTCGCCGACCGCCATGCCTACTACGGCGATCCGAAGTTCGTCGATGTGCCGATCGACGCGTTGTTGAGCGACACCTACACCGCGCGGCGACGTGCACGGATTGATCCGAATGTCGCGTGGCCCGAAATGCCGCCGGCGGGCTCGCCCGAGGAACTTGGCATTGCTTCGCGCGGATCGGTTCCGGCGAAGGCGGACACGGAATACGTCGATGGTGATCCCGACACGTCGTATGTCTGCGCGGTGGATCGCCACGGCAATTGCTTCTCCGCCACGCCAAGCGACGGCGCGATCAACGGTCCGGTCATTCCCGGCACCGGTCTGGCGCCATCATCGCGCGGCATGCAGTCGTGGACGGATCCCGCGCATCCGGCGTGCCTCGCACCTGGCAAGCGGCCGCGATTGACGCCGAACCCATCGATCGCGATGCGTGGCGGCCGCTGGATCATGCCATTCGGCTCGCCCGGCAACGACGTGCAGCCGCAGTCGATGCTGCAGGTGTTTCTCAACATGTTCGTGTTCGACATGACGCCGCAGCAGGCGATCGAGCAGCCGCGGTTCGCGACCGCGAGTTTTCCCGGTTCCTCCGATCCGCACAACTACACGCCGGGGCGCATGAGCATGGAGCGGCGGTTCAGCGACGAGACGGCGACGGCGCTCCATCGCATGGGGCACAACGTCAACTGGTGGCGCGAGTGGGAGTGGAAGGCCGGCTGCGTCTGCGCAATCCTGGCGGATCGCGAAACCGGCATGATGGAAGGCGGCGCGGATGTGCGGCGACCCGGCGGGGTGCGGGGATGGTAGCGACCCCGCCCCCCTCCCCAAAGGGGAGGGGGAGTTCAAACGGCAAATGCGTCAAATGAAGCGCTCCCCCTCTCCTCTGGGGAGGGGGTTGGGGGGCGGTGTCTGGTGTGCATCGATCCTCGCCGCCCTGGCAGTCGTCGCCGCGCCGCGCCCGGCGTCCGCCGATGCCAACGCGCTCTGGCACATCGTGAGCGAACAGTGCGTGCCGGACCAGAAGGAGAATCACTCGCCCATACCCTGCGCCGAAGTTGACCTCGGCGGCGGCTATGCTGTGCTGAAGGACCTCGTGGGCAACACACAATACCTGCTCATCCCGACCGCGCGCCTGAGCGGCATCGAAAGCGCCGACGTCCTTTCCCCGAACGCGCCGAACTACTGGGCTGACGCGTGGCACGCGCGCACCTTCGTCGAAGATCGCGCGCACCGCCGCCTGCCGCGCGACGCGCTCGGCATGGCAATCAACTCGCTCAGCGGCCGCACGCAAAACCAGCTGCATATCCATATCGACTGTGTGCGTCTCGATGTGCGCACGGCATTGCGCGAACACGCAACGGCGATCGGGCCGCACTGGGCGCGCTTCCCGGTGCCGCTGGTCGGTCACGACTACATGGCGATGCGGATCGAACAACCTGAACTCGGCGCAATCAACCCGTTCGTGCTGGTCGCGGACGGCATTGCCGGCGCGCACTCCGACATGGCGCATGAGACGCTGGTGGTGATAGGCGATCGCTTCCAGGGCAAGGACGGTTTCGTGCTGCTCGCCGGCCACGCCACGCCGGCAACCGGCGACTGGGGCGCCGGGGAGCAGCTTCTCGATCACGCGTGCGCCGCGGCGACCGTCGCGGGACAATGACATCGGAGAACATCATGCAGCTTGGCTTCAACCTGCCGATCAGCGGCCCCACCTCGTCCCCGCGCAGCTTCACGCGCATCGCACAGGAAGGCGAAGCCCTCGGCTACGACTACCTCACCCTCACCGATCATGTCGTTCTCCCCGACATGAGCGTGCCCGGCTATCCTTACTCGGAGTCCGGCGAGTTCATGTCCAACTCGCCCACCGAGCGCCACGAGCAACTCACTGCCACCGCCTTCATCGCCGCGAAGACCTCGCGCATCCGGCTGGTGCTCGCCGTCATGGTCGTGCCGCATCGCCCGGCCGTGCTTGCCGCCAAGATGCTGTCCACGATCGACGTGCTGTCCGAGGGGCGACTTGTCGTCGGCATCGGCGCCGGATGGCTGAAGGCGGAATTCGATGCCGTGGTGACCACCCCCTTCGCCGAGCGCGGCGCGGTCACCGACGAATACCTGGAGGCATTCCGTGCATTGTGGACCGAAGAGCACGCGCGGTTCGAAGGACGCTACGCGAGGTTCGCCGACCTGATCTTCCAGCCGCGACCGGTGCAGCAGCCGTATCCGCCGATCTGGGTCGGTGGCGAGAGCGGGCCGTCGCTGCGCCGTGCCGCACGCTTCGGCGATGCCTGGTATCCGATCGGCTCGAACAACCGGCATCTGCTCGACACGCTGCCGCGGCTGACGGCCGGCATCGCGCGGCTGCGCAGACTGACCGCCGACGCCGGCCGCGATCCTGCTGGCGTTGCGGTGGTCTATCGCGTCAAGCGGTACGGCGACGCGGTGCTGCCGGTCGCCTCGGACGGCGAGCGCCGGCTGTTCTCCGGCAGCATTGCCGACATCGTGTCCGACCTGCGCCGTCTGCGCGACCTGGGCGTGACGGCGATCGACGTCGAAGTGGAGGGCCCTGACGCGGACACGACCATCGCGAACATGCGGAGCTTCAAGGAAGCGATATTCGAGCGCATGTGACCGAGGCAGAAAACCTAACAACTCCGCACGTCGGCGACCGCGGCGCCGGTGATGCGCAGCAGGTCGGCCGTGGTGGTTCGGAATACGTGGCTGGGCGAACCGGCCGCCGCCCAGATGGGGTCGAGCGCCAGAAGGTCCCGATCCAGCAGCAGTAGCGGCGGTGTCAGGTGGCCCACCGGGGCGACGCCGCCGATCGCAAAGCCGGTCGCCTGACGCACCCAGTCGGCGTCTGCCCGACCAAGCTGCACCCCTAGCGCCGCGGCAGCCCTCGTCTGATCCACACGATTGGCGCCCGAGGTGATCACCACCACGGCCCGCATCCCGCAGCGGAACACGATGGACTTGGCGATCTGCGCCACGTCGCATCCCACGGCTGCCGCCGCATCGGCAGCGGTACGCGTGCCGGCGGGAAACTGCGTGATGGTGTCGGGATGGCCTGCCTGAAGCAGTGCGGCGCGCACACGCTCCACCGACCCGCCGGTTTCCGAGGCGGACATCCTATATCTCCCGTCAATGGAATCTCTCGCGCTCTATATCCACTGGCCGTTCTGCCTGGCCAAGTGTCCCTATTGCGACTTCAACTCCCATGTGCGCGAACGCATTGCGCAGTCCCGCTTCCGCTCGGCCCTGCTCCGGGAACTGGAATGGGAGGCCGCAAGGCTTGGTCGGCGACGGCTGACATCGATCTTCTTCGGCGGCGGCACCCCCAGTCTGATGGAGCCGGAGACGGTGGCCTTACTGATTGCGGATGCGAAGCGTCTGTTCGCGCCAGCGGACGGGATGGAAATCACCCTGGAAGCCAATCCGACCAGCGTGGAAGCCGGGCGCTTCGCCGCGTTCCGCGATGCCGGGGTGAACCGGGTCTCGATCGGCGTGCAGAGCCTCGATGGGGCGGCGCTGGGGATGCTCGGACGCCAGCATTCCGCGGCGCAGGCGATTGCCGCGCTGGAGACCGCGCGGGCGATCTTCCCGCGGATCTCGTTCGATCTCATCTATGCCCGCCCTGGCCAGACCCTGACCGAATGGCGGGCGGAACTGCGCCAGGCGCTCGATCTGGCGGCCGATCATCTGTCGCTCTACCAGCTCACGATCGAGCCCGGCACGAAGTTCGAGGTGCTGCATCGGCGCGGGGAGATCGTGCTCCCGGACGACGACACCGCCGTTGCGCTGTATGAGGCGACCGCGGAAGAGGCGGAGCGCTTCGGACTGCTGGGCTACGAGGTGTCGAACTACGCGGTGCCGGGCAGCGAGAGCCGGCACAATCTCGCCTACTGGCGCTACGGCGACTATGCCGGCATCGGTCCTGGCGCGCATGGAAGGATCACCCTCCCCTCCGCATCCCCGCTCCCCTTGAATGACGGCGGAAGCGACAATCATGAGGTCGTCGCCACGCGGCGTCATCGTGCGCCCGAGCCCTGGGCCGAGCGGGTGGAACGTGACGGGCACGGCACGGTGGAGCAGGTGGCGCTGCAACAGATCGAGCGCGCTCGCGAGATGCTGCTGATGGGGATGCGCCTCACCGAAGGGATCGATCCTGGCCGGTTCGCCGCGCGCACCGGCACGGCGCTCGAGGCGGCTCTGGATCCCTCCGTGCTGCGCCAGGCGCTGGACGAGGGGTATCTGGTCTGGCGCGGCGGATGTCTTGCGGCTACCCCAGCCGGGCGGCTGCGGCTGGATGCGCTGTTGGCCGCCATCGTACGCTGACGGACTTCACCATGGCTGGTCGTTCGCACCGAGCGCCAGCGCCCGCGCATAGACCAGCTTGCGCGGCAGTCCAGTCGCAGTGGCCACCAAAGCGGCGGCGTCCTTCAGACTGTTGGTGGCGAGCGCGGCGCGCAGCCGTCCGTCGACGTCCTCCGGGTCGGCCTGCTCGGGCGGCCCCACCACGATGGTGACCTCTCCGCGCGCCGGGCTGACCGCATAGTGGGCGGCAAGCTCCGACAGGGCGCCGCGGCGGACTTCCTCGAAACGCTTGGTCAGCTCGCGCGCCACCGCCGCCGCCCGCCCACCAAACGCATCCGCCATGTCGGCCAAGGTTTCGGCCAGCCGATGCGGCGCCTCATACCAGATCAGCGTGGCCGACAGGCCGGCGCGCTCGGCGGCTCGGATGCGCCCGAACCCGGCGCGCCGGGCAGCCTGGCGCGGCGGCGAGAAGCCAAGCATCAGGAACGGCAATGGCGGCAGGCCCGACAGCACCAGAGCGGCAATCCCGGCATTCGGCCCGGGCACCGCGCCGACCGTCATGCCGGCGGCAATCGCGGCGCGAACCAAACGGAAGCCCGGATCGGAAACCAGCGGCACGCCGGCGTCCGACACCAGCGCGACCCGCCTGCCTCGGCGAAGCAGATCGAGCACCGCCGGGATGCTGGCGTCCTCGTTGTGCTCGTGCAGCGGCTGGAGTTTCGCCTTTAGGCCGATGGCAGCGAGCAGCCGCGCGGTGTGCCGGGTGTCTTCGCACAGGATCAGATCGGCTGTCTGCAACGTCTCGCGCGCGCGTGGCGTCAGGTCCCCGAGGTTGCCGATCGGGGTGGAAACCAGCACAAGACCATTCGGCGGGGCGGGTTGGCCGTCCCCCACGGGCTCAGGAGATGTGGCGCATGCTTCGTCGGGCATTCGTGCTCCTTCTCGGCATACTAGCACTTGGCGCGTGCGATAACGGCGGATACCGCATGGGACCGGGCGGCTATGGTCTGTCGCCTGGGCCGTTTGGCGTAGGCCACCCCGGCGCGACTGCCGCCCCGACAGGCCAGCGCGTCGCGATCTTGCTGCCGCTGTCAGGCCCGCGCGCCGAGATCGGCCAGTCGATGCTGCATGCCGCGCAGCTCGCATTCGACGGTCCGGGCGCGGGGTCGCTCGATGCCAGGGACACTGGCGGGACGCCGGAGGGCGCCGCGGCTGCTGCCCGGAGCGCAATCGACGCGGGCGCGGGATTGATCCTCGGGCCGCTCACCTCGGCTGAAACCGCCGCGGTCGCACCGGTCGCCCGCTCCTTCGGGGTGGCCGTGCTCGCCTTCACGAACGACCCGGCGCAGGCCCAGCCCGGCGTCTGGACGCTCGGTATCACGCCCGGTCAGCAGGTGCGACGCCTGGTGGCCGCGGCGGCGGGGCAGGGCAAGTCGCAGATCGCCGGGCTGTTGCCTGACTCGGATTTCGGCCACGCCATGGGGCAGGCGTTGATCCAGGCCACCGCAAGCGACGGCCTGCCATCGCCGAATGTGCGCTTCTATGGCCACGGCATGCAGGCGATCAATGCCGCGGCAAGGGACATATCGGAGTACTCCACACGGCGTGGGCCGATCGATGCGCAGATGCGCGAGGCGCGCGCCCTCGGCACGCCCGAGGGCCGGCGGCAGGCACAGGATCTGGCCAAGACGGGGATCGCGCCGCCAAGCTTCAACGCGCTGCTGCTGGCCGATTCCGGTGGCGAAGTGCTCTCCGAGATCGCCGCGGTACTGCCGTACTATGATGTGGACCGTTCGGCGGTGAAGATCATGGGCCCGGCGCTCTGGGCTTCGCCGTCGAGCGGGTCCGGCCAGTTTCCCGGTGCATGGTATGCCGCGCCCGATCCGGCCGCGCGGGGCAGTTTCGAGCAGGCCTACACGGCGAAGTTCGGCAGCCCGCCGTCGCCGTTGGCCGACCTGGCGTTCGATACGGCCTCGATCGCCCGGGTGGTGGGTGGTCGTGGCGGGTTCTCGGTCGGTGCGCTGACCCAGCCGGCCGGCTTCGTCGGCGCGGACGGCTGGTTCGCCCTGCTGTCGGACGGTCAGGTGCGCCGGGCCCTCGCGGTGTTCGCCATCGAGCGCGGCGGCCCGCAGATGGTGGAGCCGGCCCCGCAATCGGGTGCGGTGCCGGGGGCGTAACCAGCGGCCGAATCGACGCGGCGGGACAAGCCGAGGGCCGGCCCCCGACCTTCGCCGGGGCAGGCCCGTGCGTGACGCCTCAATGGTCGGATATTCCGGTTCAGGGCGGCCCGGTGCCGGGCGTCACCGCGAATGGCAGGTCGGGTGCCGGTGTTGCGGGATCCACGGCGGCGGGCGGATTGGTCAGCCAGATGGTGAGCCGCTTCCAGGTGTCCTTGAACAGGGTGGCGAGGTTGCCGCCGTTTTCGATGATGACCAGGGAGAGGTCGCGCCACAGCGGGTTGCTCGGCACGATCCCGAAGTCGCGGCAGATGTCGGCGATGACGGCGCCCACCGGGCGGCGGCGCACCTCGGCGGCGATGTCCTCGGGCGTGGGCAGACGGGCGAGACCCGGGTCGGCGGCGCGGGTGATGCGGTCCACGGGCGGGATGGTGCGCGGCTGGCGACGGGATGGGGCGCTCGGGACGGCGGCCGGTGCGGACTCCTGCCGGGCGAGGCGGCTGGACAGTCTGGTCTCGAGCGCGGCGGCGCGCAGCAGGCCGCGGGCGATGCGCGCGAGGATCTCCCCGATGTCGAAGGTGCCAAAGTCTCGCGTGACATCGGCGGTGTCGGTGGCGGCGGTGCGCTGTTGCAGTGAGCCCGCCAGTTGCCGGCCGTAGTCGATCAGCGTGCGGAGGAGGGTGAGCAGGCGTCCGGTGCGGCTGGGTGCGTCCGCGCCGGTGGCCGGCCGATCCTGGTGGGGATCGGGGCGGTTGGGTTGTCGGCGGCGGTGGGCGGGGCGGGCATGGACGGGACAACAACATGGTTGGAGGTGCGGTGGCAAGGATTATTTTCCTTGGGCGGCTGCAACGCCGGGTGGGCCATGGGTGAAGGGCGCCATCGCGGACCATGACGAAGAGTATCGGGTGATCCGGTTATGAAATGGTCCGTGGTTAGGCCCGCGGTAGGCGCTTGCCTGACGAGGTGTCGTTCGCGGGTGCGCTGCAACCGTGCACCAGGAGCAGCCTCCTGGTCTCGGAGCTTGTTTCTGAATGAGAGCGCAAGCGGCCCTCACGACCCATTGCTGTCATTCAGGCCTGGCGACCGAGTGGCAGGTGCTGGGCGTAAGCGGTCCGACCAGTTTGGAGCGCATGACGGCCATAAGAAGACGTTCGCTCCAGGGCGATTGTCGACGGCAGATGGCCCACCCGAAGCTGGCACTCAGACGCGGAGGATGTGTCGCCGGGGCTTTGGTCAGACGGGAGTTCGGCTGGACAGTTTCCGTCCCCACGACTGCACAAGCAGTTTGTCGATCACAAGGGTATTTGGATCGTCGAGGTGCAACTCAAGTTCGGCCTTGTGCATAGCAAGTTCATTCTCAGCCAACAGCCCAAGCGAGATGACCTTGTCGTGCAGCGAGTCCAGAAGTGAAAGAAGGTGCTTGCGTCGAGATCCGTGCGGCTGAACGATGTCCACATGCACTTTGCACTGCACGTCTTCGAGGCCAACGGACCGTAGCATTTCCGGAAGGCGGCGACCAAACAAGACGTTACCGCCATGCCGACGAAATGTGCTGTGATAGATCTCAACCAGAATATCCCACGAAGGGTGCGAAGGGTAACATAGCCATGATGCATCATCGACTTCCTCTACCGCGACAATACCGGCGTCGCGAACCAACGCGACCATTTCGGAGAGAATGGTTTCCGGATTCGGCCTGTTGATCATCACAAGGCGCTCGTGCGCAAAGTCAAAGGAATTTCGATCCAGTCCGCTTGTCAGAGCGTCGCCCTGGATCACCCTGACATTGGTCAGACCGAGCCGGACAATCTGTGCCGAAGCCACCTCCGCGAAACGGGGAACGCATTCAATGCCCACAACTTCTCCGCGTGCCCCTACGCGCTGGGATAAGGCATCGAGAATCCCGAGAGGCCCGCAGCCCACATCGATCACTCGCCAGCCCGGTTGTATCCCAATCCGGTCGAGTAACCAGTGGGCCTGCTGTTGGAATTCTCTGGCCTGGTCCAGAAGTCGCTGTTGCTCGATGTTCGTGCTGCCGAAAACGTAGGACATGGGATAGCGGCTGTTCATGAGCTCCTCTGTCATTATGACGGCTATTGTCGGCAGAGGCATCGTGTCGATCGTGATAGAAAAAGCAGTCCCGACAACCGTGGTTCGTACCGACCGGGATTGTCACTTTTGATGATTGATCTCCTTCCATGGATCCTTGACCATCGGTATCGTCTCCAGTTCGACGTTCGCAAGTCGGCCGTTCACTATCTCGACGCGCCGCACATATTCGTTCTGCACGATGTCGCGGGTATCCGGATCAATCATGAATGACCCACGTGGGCTGGCATCATACTTCCAGCCTTTCAGCAGCGCCATTGTCTGGTCAGGATCGATCTTGCCGTGCTGCGCATCAACCACGTGGAAGATTGCTGCCATGCCGTCATAGGCATCGACTACCGTGTAGCCTGGGTCCTCGTTCCGCCCGAATTTTGCGTGGTATGCAGCGACGAACGTCTGGTTGAATGGTCGTGGCGCTGCCGACGAGTAGTGGTTCATCGTAACGACGCCCAGCGCCACGTCACCCATGTTCTGCAATTCTTCATCTGTCGTAATGGCACCCGGGCCGAGCAGCTTGATCCCGGCCTGCGTCAACCCAAGGTCGCCGAACGCGCGCATCAAGGCAGTGGATTCCTTGCCGGCAGGCACGAAAGCGAACACCGCATCGGGCGCAACGTCTTTCGCACGCTGCAAGAACGGCACAAAGTCGGGATTGGCCACCGGCATACGTACCGATCCGACAATTTGGCCGCCGCTGTCGACGAAGCCCTTCGTGAACGCTTGTTCCGCATCGATCCCGGGTCCGTAGTCCGACACCACGGTGTAAACCTTCTTGATGCCGTTCTTCACGGCCCACGGACCCAGAGGATAGGACGACTGCCACATCGTCAGTGACACACGGGCGATGTAAGGTGACTTGGTTGTAATAGTCGACGTGCTGGCGTTCATGATGATGAGCGGAACTTTGGCCTCGGTGGCCAGGGGGGCGATCGCCAGTGCGTTGGGCGTCCAGATCACTCCGGCCAAAAGCTGCACGTGGTCGTGGGTAATCAGTTCCTGCGCGAGGCGCTTGGCCACTTCCGGATTGGGCCCTGTGTCGTCGCGCCTGATCAGCTCGATCTTGACGCCCTCCGGCAGATCGCTTTCATGCTGCTTCATGTAAAGTTGGATGCCGCGGTCCATCTGCTCGCCCTGCGGGGCCAGTGGACCGGAATAGGTGTTGATGATGCCGACCTTCACGGTCTGCGCGCTGGCAGCGCCACAGCTCATCAACACGATCGCGATGCCAGCCCGGGTGCAATTCCGCGTCTTCATGTCGCGTCCTTTCGGGTGCCTCCCGGCGGCTCAGCTGCCACCGACCGGATCGCTGATCGGCAATCCACGATTGAAGGCTATTTGGTTCTCCTATAGGTGGGAACATCTGATCTGCCTCTATCACCATAGGTGATCGGCTATGGCCAAGGGCATCGACTGGGAGCGCCGCATCGGCCGTCGCGTCCGCCTGCGGGATCTCCATATCCTGTTCGCTGTGGTTCAGTCGGGCAGCATGGCCAAGGCGGCCGCGCTACTCGGCGTTTCACAGCCTGTCGTGTCGCAGGCGATTACCGACCTGGAGGCTGCGATCGGGGTGCGCCTCCTCGATCGCAACTCCCGCGGCGTCGAGCCCACGCCGTATGGTCATATCCTGCTTCGGGCCGGCGAAACGGTGTTCGACGACCTACGACAAGGGATACGAGCGATCGAATCCTTGGCCGATCCCGATGCGGGCGAGGTTCGAATAGGTTGTCCGGAATCGATATCGGGCGGACTCCTTCCGCCCGTGATTGAGAAACTCTCCCGACAGTACCCCAGGATGGTCTTTCGCATAACCCAGGTGAATACCCTGAGCACACAATTGGAATTCCCAGAACTTCGCGAGCGAAAGTTAGATATCGTGATGGTCCGCCTGGTCAAGCCGATGGGTGAGTTCGAATTCGAGGAGGATCTTAAGGTGGAACAGCTGTTCGACGATGAATTGCTCGTCGTCGTAGGGCGGGAAAGCCAATGGGCTCGTCGCCGCGTGATCGAGCTCGCTGAATTGGCCAACGCCCCCTGGATCCTGCCCCCCGACAGTTGGAACAGTTTGATCCTGCAAGAAGCGTTTAGCGCGATAGGCTGCAAAATGCCGCATATCGGCGTCGAAAGTTTTTCTGTTGCTCTTCGCTATCGATTACTTGCCACCGGACGCTTCGTATCGGCGCTCCCTGGCTCGATGCTGAACCTCAACACGAAGCCATATCTCCTGAGGATTCTGCCGATAGATCTTCCGAGCCGTCCATGGCCAGTCGTCCTGGTGACCTTAAAGAATTGGACACTCGCTCCTGCAGTAGAGTTATTCGTACAATGTGCTCGAGCCACCTTAAGCGCGATGCCTTCGCGGCTATCATCGAGCAACCGCAGCCTCTAAACGCGATACGGCGTCAGATGAGCCGCTACGTCGGAGGATGCAGGACATTTGTATACATTGGGTCGGGGTTAGATTTTCTTGCCGACCCTCACCAGATAGGATGGTTGGGATCCGGCTGCTTCAGCCGTTGTTCGAGCAAATCTGCACGACTGATACCCGCCCGCGGCAGATATAATGAACAGCTATCGCCTCACTTGGGGGAACGTCTGCAATCAGATGACGGCGAGGCGGCCTGGGGTGACCGGAATGGGCGCGGAGCAGACATCGATGGCACACGCGCACTACATACAGTTTCATCCACAGCGGTTTATCCGAAGTAGATTTACCCCCGCTGAAACCTCACTGTAGAGGTGCTACTCGCGCTTCGACAGATCGATGATCGCCGCAAACCCCTTTTCCGTCCCGAACGCGAGGTGCGTGCCGTCCGGGCTCCAGGCCAGCGCCGAGACCGGACTGTGCTCCGGTGGCGCCACCGGCAGGATGCGTGACGTGTTGATGTCGGCCAGAACCACCAGGCCGTCGGCGAACCCGCCCGCAACCATCTCCTGGAGCGGATGGCTCGCGACCTGGGTGCAGAGAATGCCGTCGCCGCCGGCAAGCTCGATCGGCGCCTTTCCCATCGGACCACCGCCGAAGAACGGCCATAGCACCATCGCATCCGCGCCGCTGCTCGCCAGCCATTTGCCATTGCGGGTGAACGTCAGCGTCTGTGTCTTTGACGGGTAGCCGCTCATGCGCATGTGCTGGCCGTCGGACAGACGCCAGCCGTGCAGCGCATTCTCCTGCATTGCCGTCACCACCGCGTCGCCGTCCGGATGGATCGCCAGCGCGGTGTGGCTGCCCTTCCACTCGAGTTTGCGCGGGCTGTCGGACTTCGCCGCGACGAACCACAGCGTGGCGCCGTTGTAGTGCGAGGCGGCGATGCGCTTTCCCTTGGCGTCGAATGCGAGGCCGGTGACCGCGGACGGATGCGCGAACTCCTTCAGTTTCTGGCCCGCCTGGTCGAACAGATGGACCATCTTGCCGACGGCACAGGCGAGCAGTCCCTTGCCCTTGTCGCCTGGATGACTGGTGACGTGCTCCACCCATTTCATACGGAAGTCGGCGATATCGCTGACCGCGGCATCGCCGTCGATGCGGCGGAATGTCCCGTCATCGCCGCCGGAGATGAACCCCGTCGGGGCGGCGTCGGAAGAAAGCGAAAGCGCCGCACCGTCATGCACCTCGATCTTCCGCCAGTTCCCCTTGTCGGCGACCGGGACCAGATGCAGCGATCCGTCGCCCAGTGCGAACGCCGCCGTCCGGCTGGCGCGATCGAAGCGCACCGCGACAACGAATGCATCCAGGTCGCGGTGGGTTCCGCGGGTGCCGAGCAGGAACTGGGCGACGGTGTCGCTCATGACGCGGCGCCGCCTCCCCAACCCTCCCCCGCTTCGCAGGGGAGGGAGATCAGCGCTCCCTGGGGGGAGGGGGCCGCGCGCGGGGCCATCCGCCTAATCAACCACACAGCCCTCGAACCCCCGGCGCAGGCGCGGACGATTGAGGTTGCGGCCGATGAACACGATGCGGCTCACGCGCGGCTCACCCTCCTTCCAGGGCCCGATGAAATCGCCGTCGGCGATCATGTGAACCGCCTGAAAAGCAAAGCGGCGATTTTCGTTCGCGTAGGACAGGATGCCCTTGGTGCGCAGCAGATCCGGTCCCTGTTCCTGCAGCAGCGCGCCGATCCAGGCGTTGAACTTTTCCGCGTCGATCGGCTTCTCCACCTCGAAGCTGACCGACGTCACGTCGTCGTTGTGCTCATGCGCGTCGTCGGTCAGGAAGTCGGGCGCCATCTGCAGCACGCGGTTCAGGTCGAAGGCCCCGCGATTGAGCACCTGCTCGATCGGCAATGCGGCACGCTCGGTGCGATGGATCACCGCGAAGCGGTTGATCGCGCGGATCTTCTGCTCCACCGCCTCCAGTTCCTCGGGCGTAACCAGGTCTGTCTTGTTCAACACGATGACGTCGGCGAAGGCGATCTGATCCGCTGCCTCGTGACTGTCCTCCAGCCGCTGCGGCAGATGCTTCGCATCGACCACGGTGACGATCGCATCCAGCCGCGCCTTGGCCCGCACGCCCTCGTCCACGAAGAACGTCTGCGCGACCGGCGCCGGGTTCGCCAGGCCGGTGGTCTCGATGATGATTCCGTCGAACCTGCCGCGCCGCTTCATCAGCCCGCCAACGATGCGGATCAGATCGCCGCGCACGGTGCAGCAGATGCAGCCGTTGTTCATCTCGAACACTTCCTCGTCCGCGTCCACAACGAGGTCGTTGTCCACGCCCAGTTCGCCGAACTCGTTGATCACCACCGCATATTTGCGGCCGTGCCGCTCGGTGAGGATACGGTTCAGCAACGTGGTCTTGCCGGCGCCGAGATAGCCGGTGAGCACCGTCACCGGCACCAGCGTATCCCCTCGGGCTTCGGTATTCGCATCAGCCATCTGGTCAACTCCGATTTCGATCCTTGCAGCATGAGTTGCTGCGCCGGATGGCCAGGTCAAGCCCCATAGGTGTCGGGACAAGGCACCGGGACGCGACGAACATTGTTTGCCCTGTCATGGCCGGGCCTGTCCGGCCTGTCCCGGCCATGACATCCGAGGAACGGTGCCACCAATCCTGATGCGCATGGGGTCAACCCCGGCCGTGACGAAATGTCGCCAGGATCGCGTGGCGCAGCGATGCGAGCGACGCAAGGGTCGGCGGCAGATCGAACATCAGGGCCCGCGCACGGCCGGAGGCGGCAAGGCCGTCGCGCCGCGTCTCGTCCCCGGCCAGAGCGAGGATGGCATCGGCCAACGCCGATGGATCGTCCGGGTCCGCATAGAGCGCCGCATCGCCAGCGACCTCGGGCAGCCCGCCGCGCGGCGAGCAGATCAGTGCGGCGCCACTGGCCATCGCCTCGAGCGCCGTAAGGCCGAATGGCTCCTGCCAGCGGCTGGGAACCACCACGATGGACGCGCCGGCCAGCGCGGCGAGCACGTCGGGATGGTCGCGATAGCCGAGCAACGTCACGCCGGCGGCCCCGGCCGCATCGCGCACGCCGCGGACGAAGCGGGTGTCCGGGCTGTCGATCCGGGACCGGTCCGCACCGATGATCTCGGCGCGCCAGCCGGGCAGCCGCGGCAACGCGATGGCACAGGCGGCAACAAAGGCGTCCGGCGCCTTCTCCGGCACGACGCGCCCAACGAACAGGATGACCCGCTCGCGCTGCCGGCGGGGCGGCAGGGCAGACAGGTCGATGCAGTTCGGCAGAACGACGGGCGATGTGGGCGGCGCGGCAACACCGTCAAGCAGCCGACGCCGCAGGTAGTCGGAAACGGTAACCACGCCGGCCAGGCGTGCCAGCAGCTTGTGCCGCTCGGCTGGCGTGCGGGCGGACCGCATGCTCTGGGGATCGTTGTGCAGGAACAGGCTGATCCGCGCCGTGGACATGCGCCGAGCCAGAGCGAGCGCGACCTCGGGGCGGTTGTGCACCTCGATCAGTGCGGGCTGCAGGCGGCGCAGCAGCGCGGCCACGCCGGCGGCGTAGCGGATGTTGATGTTGCCAGGCAGCCACCAAGGCGGGCGGGCGGTGTGGAACTCGCGGCCGGCGAATGTGGGGCCGGCCTGCTCTCCGCCGACAACGATCGTACGGAAACCGGGCGTGGCGGCGAGGCGAAAGGCGATCAGCCCGATGGCACCGGCCCTCCCCGGGCCGAACCCCTCACGCGGCGGCAGGACGACGGCCACGAGCGGACCAGGGGCAGGTCTGGAATTGCCGCCGCCGGTCCGCCATTGTGATGACAAATCCGCCTGCGACTCTATCTGCACTTCGCACCTCTAACTGCGCCCCGCACCCAAACTGCCTGGAACGGACCCTTATGGCGGCCCGCCGCGCTCTTGTCGTGCTTATCGTCCTGCTCACCGCCGGCGGCCTGGGCCTGCTGCTGTTCCGTGTACTGGCGCCGGGCGGCTGGACGCTGCCCAAACTGGTGATGCTGGCGGCGTTCCTCGCCACCGCGCCTTGGACCGGACTTTGCCTGGCCAACGGGCTGATCGGCTTCCTCATCCTGACCCTGTGTCGCGACCCGGTGCGGGCGGTGTTTCCGCCGCCGCCCCGCCTTCCGGATCAGGTCCAGGGCAGGCACTGCCCCGCTTTGCGGGAGCCGGCTGGGGAGCCGGTGGGGGAGGCGGCGCCTCCGACGGCGATTGTCGTCACGGTCCGCAACGAAGACATGCGCCTCGTGCTGGCCTCGCTCCGGCGTCTGTTGAACGATCTGGACGCCGCCGGCGCCGCCGATGCGTTCGGCGTGTTCATCCTGTCGGATACGCTGGACCCGTGGGTCGCGGCGACCGAGGGGCAGCAGGTCGCGGCGTTCCGGGCCGAGGACCCTGATCCGGGGCGCATTCGCTACCGTCGTCGCATCGCGAACACCGGCTTCAAGGCCGGCAACATCATGGATTTCCTCGACCGCCACGCCGAGGGGTTCGAACTGATGGTGACGCTCGACGCCGATTCCGAAATGTCGGCCGCCGCGCTGCTGCGCCTGGTGCAGGCCATCCGGGCGGACCCCTCACTGGCGATCGTGCAGCATCTGACGGTGGGTCTGCCCGCCCAGGGCGCCTTCCCGCGGCTGTTCCAGTTCGGCATGCGGGCCGGGATGCGGACCTGGGCGACGGGACAGGCCTGGTGGCAGGGCGACGAGGGCCCTTACTGGGGGCACAACGCCGTCGTCCGTATCGCCCCGTTCCGCGCGCACTGCCGGCTGCCTCTGCTGCCGGGCGGATGTCACATCCTGTCGCACGATCAGATCGAGGCAGCGGTGTTGAGCGGCGCGGGCTGGGGTGTCCGCGTATTGCCGCAGGAGGATGGCTCATGGGAGGCGAACCCACCCGCCCTGCCGGAATTCCTCCGCCGCGAACTGCGCTGGCTGGCGGGCAATATGCAATACCGGCATCTTCTGCTGCGGCCTGACCTGCGCCCGACCGGGCGATGGCAGCTCATGCAGGCGATTCTGCTGTTCGCAGGCATGCCGTTCTATCTGATGTTCCTCCTTGCCGCGGCAACGGCCGCCGCGACCGATTCGATATCGCCGTTTCCAATGGTTTCGGCGTTCACGGCGGCCTGGCTTGGCACGCTGTATGCGCCGAAGTTGCTGGGCTATGCGGAGGTGGCGCTCTCGCCTGACAAGCGCGCACGCTATGGGGGCATGACGCAGTTCGCCACGGGCGCGGTCGCGGAGTTCGCCTTCACCCTGCTCGTGGATGCCGTATCGGCTGCGTCGAAGACCAGTGCCATGCTGCGAATGGCGTTCGACGGGCGTGCCGGCTGGACGCGGCAGAACCGGGTGGACCGCGGCGTCGGCTGGGGCGAAGCCGCGCGGCTGCTGTGGCCGCAGACCGGTACTAGGCGCGCTGGTGTTCGCCGGATTTGCATCGTCCGGTTGGGAGGCGACGCTGTGGGCGCTGCCGCTCGCGGGAGGGCTTCCGCTGGCGATCCCGCTCTGTGTCCTGACGGCCGATCGGCGCCTGGGACGCTGGATGTGGCGCCGACAGATCGCGGCGATCCCGGAGGAGATCAGCCTCCATCCGGTCCGCGAACGCACTCGCGCCGCACCCGTGCCGGCGCTAGCGTTGCAGGCTCAGGCCGAACCGGATTGAGGGGAGACACACCATGCTGACCCGCCGCTCGCTGCTTGCCGCCTCGGCGGCTTCGCCCGTGCTGTCCTATGTCGGTGGGCAGCGCGCCGAAGCCGCCACGCCAAAGGACGTCGTGGTGATGGGCAAGCAGATCGACGACATGATCGCGCTCGACCCTGCCCAGGCCTATGAATTCACCGACAATGAATTGGACGGCAACATCTACCGCAAACTGGTGATGCCGGACCCGAAGACCGGCACGACCGTGATCGGCGATCTGGCCGAGAAATTCGAAGTCAGCGCGGATGGACTGACCTTCACATTCCATATGCGGCGCGACGCAAAGTTCGATTCAGGCAAGCCGGTGACCGCGCAGGACGCGGAGTTCTCGTTCCATCGCATCGTGCAGATGAACAAGACGCCGGCGTTCATCATCACGCAGTTCGGCTTCGCCAAGGACAACGTGGAGAGGCTGATCCGCGCCACCGACGACCACACACTTACCATGACGCTGCCGGCGCCGCAGGCCACCAGTTTCGTGCTGTTCTGCATTTCCGCCAATGTCGGCGGCATCGTCGAAAAGGCGGCCGCGCTGGAACATCAGCAGGACAACGACCTCGGCAATGCCTGGCTGAACGCCAACAGCGCGGGTGCGGGGCCGTTCAAGCTGAGTTCCTGGAAGGCGAGCGACACGGTGATCCTGGAGGCCAACCCGCACGCTGCGACGCCACCCGGCGCGAAGCGCCTGGTGATCCGGCACATGAAGGACCCGTCAACGCAGCTGCTGTCGCTGCAACGCGGCGACATCGACATCGCACGCAATCTTGGCGCCGATCAGCTGAAATCGCTGGCGGGCAATGCCAATTTCCATGTCGTGTCGGCGCCGCAGGGCACGTCGATGTACTTCGCCATGAATCGGGCGGTGCCGGAACTGGCCAAGAAAGAAGTGCAGCAGGCGATCAAATGGGCGATCGACTACGATGCCATCGCCAAGAACATCACCCCCGGCGTGTGGCGCGTGTCGCAGTCGTTCCTGCCCGAGGGTCTGCCCGGCGCGCTGCCGGAGACACCCTTCCACAAGGATACCGCAAAGGCGAAACAGCTTATGGCGTCGGCCGGGCTGTCCAGCGGGTTCTCGGTCAGCATGGATTACGCGTCGGTCGTGGCCGTTCACCGATATCGCGCAGGCGATCCAGGCGGATCTTGGCGCGATCGGGATCAAGCTGGAGTTGCTGCCCGGCGAACTAGAAGCAGGTCGATCACCAAGACGCGCGCGCGACAGCATCAGATGGCGCTGCTGACCTGGTTCACCGACTACATCGATCCGAATTCAAATGCGCAGGCGTGGTGCGCCGATCCCGACGATTCCGACGACAGCAAGCTGAAGATCCTCGCCTGGCGCAGTCATTTCGCCGACAAGGAGATGACGGACGAAGTGGATCAGGCGACCAAGGAGCTCGATGACAGGAAGCGCATGGCGATCTATGCCAACCTTCAACGCCAGATGTGGGAACGCGGTCCGTTCGTGTTCCTGCTGCAGGCCGACGAGATCGCTGTGATGCAAAAGGATGTCACCGGCTTCCAACTCGGTCCGACGCCGGATTACTTCCGCTATGCGCCAATTCGCAAAGGCTGATGCGTTTCTTCAGGGCGCTTCGGAACCCGTCAGAACGGAATCAGGCGGATTTCCACAGCCGGGTTAGCCGACGAAGGCATTCACGGCAGGTGACTTGATTCGCAGGCGGTTCAGCCCATCCGGATTTCACGCCCGGCTCCGCCGAGCACAGCGCGATGCGGCAGAATGGTGTGACCGCGTGAAACACCGGCTTGCGCGCGTCGGAGTATGTTACCGTCGCTCTGCGAAGAGCCACGAATTCCCGCTGCACGTACTTGATTGGATTCGCCATTTTCGAATTGATACCGGGGAACAGTCGATTCGGGGAAGTGCCTTGTGTAGCGGTATTCAGGCGATACGCCAACCCGCGCACGACAATGTATCGGCACGTTGCCAGTGTGGTCTTGATCCCGATCGGAACCGGCGGCTAGCATGCGTCATGGGAAACTCAACGCAGGGGCGCATCCCCGACGACCTCACGGCCATCAAGCCCGAGGTCTCCGATTCATCAACGATACAAACTCATCGGGCCGCATTTGAGGAACAGGCCTTGGCCCAGCGTATGCGCAATGCGTCGGCCATCGTGAGGGCGCAACAGAAGGTCGCGCGGGAGCGGCGAAACACTGTTCGGCAGCCCAAGTAGGTACCTTTACAGTCCGGATTGATACTGAGGATGTCGCAGTGACGTCCTCGATCGCTTCACGCAGGCTTCTTCCCCAAGATACTTACTGCCTGTCGCGCGAATCCATCAGTCCACGGATGTAGCCGTAACAGTAGGCGAACGCGGTACCTGACGGATCGCGCCCGTCGATCTGCGGCACATGGTCCGGCATCAGCATGTACTGATAGCCGACCTCCTGATACACCGCGAGCGAGCGCGCCATGTTCATGTCGCCCTCGTCGGGGAACACTTCCATGAAATCGAGCCGGTGTCCCCGGATGTTGCGGAAGTGTACATTGAACAGCTTGCCGCGTGTGCCGAACCAACGGATAACGTCATCGATCTCACGCCCCGGATCGTCCAACATCTCGGCCACCGTTCCCTGGCAGAAATTGAGCCCGTGATAGGGGCTTTCATGCATCGTCACGAAACGCTTCAATCCTTCCACGGTACCAAGCACGCGGGTGACACCCTTGTAGCCGGGGGGCGTGTAGGGATCGTGCGGATGGCAGGCCAGCCGCACCTTGACCGCTTCGGCAACCGGAACCACGGCGCGGAGGAAAGTGTCGATGCGCTGCCAGTTCTCATCCTCGCTGACCTTGCCGGCGACGCCAGGTGGCGCGGACTGATCGACGTCCCGCCAGCGAAATGCCGCGTTGCGCGATCCGCCGCGACCAGTCTCATCCGCGGTGCGCGGGATACCGATGATGTTGAGGTTGTACTTCGCAGCCGGGATGCCGGCCGCGCTGATGCGCTCGATCAGCCGGCAGATCGAGTTGATCTCGCGTTGGCGTTCGGGATCCCGCCCCGTGAGGATATGCAGGCTGTCCTGCTGCTCGAGCGGAGCCGATGACAGCGGCAGTTGCACCATGTCGAGCGTCAACCCGAACTTTTCCACGTGCTCGCGCTGACGCAGCAGATCGTCCAGGCTCCAGCGGTGCGGATTGCCCGCCGGATCGACGCAGACATGCGTCACGCCAAGCTGCGCCCAGACACGAAAGTCGCTGTCGTCGCGGGGCGTTATCTGCGTGCCGAGATACATTGCGATGGTCCTATCCGATGCGATGGGTTTCGCGCCGCGCAACCTTTCGTTGTCATATCAAAAGTATCAGTCCGCCACCCCGCGGGCAGGCTGCGTGGTGGCCGAGTGCCTGCCCGTCAGCTCATCGCCGGCGTCGCGCCGCATCAGCAGGGCGATGGGCGCCGCGACCAGCGTGAACATGGCAACCACCAGGAACGCGTGGCTGAAGTCGGCAGGCTGCGGTGTGGTGTGGCCGGACAGTGCCATCGAGATCTCCAGCGACACCGCTCCCGCCGAGATTCCGATCGTTGCGGCAAGCTGCTGGCAGGTGACATAGAGGCTGGTCGCCGAACTCATGCGCGAGCGCGGTACGTCGCCATAGGCAAGCGTGTTGTATGCCGTGAACTGCAGCGACCGGAAAAACCCGCCGATCAACAGCGCGGCGTAGATTGCGGCCGCCGGCCAGGTCGGACGGAACGCGGCGCACAGCGCGATCATCACCGCCGACAGCAGTCCGTTCCACACCAGCGTGTCGCGAAAGCCGAACATGCGAAGCGCCGTCTGCGTCGCCGGCTTCATCACCAATGCGCCGGCCGAACTGGCGAACGTGATCAGGCCGCTCTCAACCGCCGAATTGCCGAAGCCCACCTGGAACATGAGCGGCAGCAGGAATGGAATGGCGCCGATCCCGGTCCGGAACAGCATCATCGCCGAGAGCGCGACCCCGAAGCACGGCAGGCGCATCAGCGAAAGATCGAGCAGCGGCGCCGGATGCCGTCGCGCGTGCAGCAGATATCCGACAATCGCGATCAGGCCGACAGCGATCATGGCCGCGGTCGTGGTTCGCGGCACGACGCCCCGCCCGGCCGTCTCCAGCCCGAACATCAGGCCGGACAGCGCGACGCCGCACAGCACCAGTCCGATGCCGTCGAACCGGCCGCGCGGCGGTTCGCGCACGTCCTCGACGAACAGGCTCACCAGCACGATGCCGAGAATGCCGATCGGGACATTGATGTCGAAGATCCAGCGCCACGAGAAATAGGTGACGATGAACCCGCCGACCGGCGGTCCGAGCACAGGTCCGAGCAGCGCCGGCACGGTCAGCCAGGCCATCGCGGCCACCAGTTCCTGCTTCGCCGCCGTGCGCAGCAGCACAAGCCGGCCCACCGGCACCATCATCGCCCCGCCGATGCCCTGCAGGACGCGCGAAACCACCAGGAACGCGAGACTATCGGCGCGACCGCATAGCACCGAGCCCAGGGTGAACACCGCGATCGCGACCCGGAACACCGTGCGGGCGCCGTAGCGGTCCGCCACCCAGCCGCTGGCCGGAATGAACACCGCAAGCGAGAGCAGGTAGGAGGTCAGCGCCACGTTCATGTGCACCGGATCGGCACCGAAGGCCTTCGCCATGGTGGGAAGGGCGGTGGCGATGACCGTGGAGTCGAGGCTCTGCATGAACATCGCGCACGCTACGATCACGGCGGTACGGCGGGTGCGTCTGCTGGTACGCAATCTGCCGGCGCGGACAGGACTGGGATCGGTGCCTTGGGGATCGCTCATCGAACAGTGGTCAGTAGCATCGCTCCCGACCACTGACCACGGCTACGGAATCAATACAGTGCTGCCGGTGGTCTTGCGGGACTCAAGTGCGATGTGGGCGGCCGCGGCATCCTTCAGCGGGAAGGTCTGGTTGACCGTGATCTTCACTGCGCCTTTCTGCACCACGTCGAACAGATCGGCGGCGACCTTCTCCAGGTCGGCGCGCTTCGCCGTGTAGGTGGCGAGGGTCGGACGCGTCAGGTACAGGCTGCCCTTGGCGGCAAGGATGCTGATATCGACCGGCGGCACCGGGCCCGATGCATTGCCGAAGCTGATCATCACGCCGAGCGGCGCCAGACAGTCGAGACTGGCGTTCCAGGTGTCCTTGCCGACGCTGTCGTAAACCGCCGGCACCATGGCTCCGCCGGTTATCCGTTTCACCTCGGCAACAAGATCGGCATGACCGATGACCACATGCTCGGCGCCATGCGCTCGGGCGAGTTCGGCCTTCTGCTCGGTGGAGACAACACCGATCACGGTAGCGCCGATGTGCTTCGCCCATTGGCAGAGGATCATACCCACACCGCCGGCCGCGGCATGCACCACGATCGTGTCGCCGGCCTTCACGGGGTAGGTGCGACGCACCAGGTACTGCGCGGTCATGCCCTGGAGCATCATCGCGGCGGCGGTCTTGAAGTCGATCCCTTCGGGCACCTTCACCAGCCGATCGGCGCCTATCACCCGCTCGGTGGCATAGCCACCCAGCGCACCGGCGTAGGCAACCCGATCCCCGGGTTTCACATTGGTCACGCGCGGCCCGACGGCGACCACCGTGCCGGCGCCTTCCTGGCCAATGATCAGCGGCATGGCCGGCGCCTTGTAGAGGCCGGAACGGAAATACACGTCGATGTAGTTGAGGCCGACCGCCTCCTGCTTGATCAGTGCCTCGCCTGGACCGGGCTCCGGGCGGGGCACGTCCTCCCACTTCATCACCTCGGGGCCGCCGGGGGCGTGGATGCGGATGGCCTTGATCATGCTGTTCTCCGTGACGATGGCCGGATCAGGCGGCCGCGGAAGGGACTGGCTGAAGAAGTGATTGTGCGTGGGCTTCAAGCGCGAGCAGGTAACGTTTGGTGGCCAGGCCCTCGCCACCTGAATAGCCGCCGAGGTGCGCCGTCGTGCCCCGGGTCGAGCGCCCGGCGGCAAGGACGACCCGGTGGCACGGGATGATGACCGGAATCGGATTGCAGCCGTTGGCCTGTCCAACCGAGCGGGCGCTGCCTCCGGCCAGTCGGGCGATATCGATGTATGAACGGGTTTGCCCGTACGGAATCGCGCACAAGGCCCGCCATACGCGTTGTCGGTAGGCGGTGCCGGCCGGGGCGAGCGGCAGGTCGAACTCGTTCAGGTCGCCATCGAAATAGGCGTGCAGCTGATCGCACGCGCGCCGCAACAAGGGCGTGTGGGTCTGATCGCGCCCCCAGCCCCAGTCAACGGCAACGATGCTCCCCGCGTCTTCAGCGACAGTGAGATCACCGATTGGAGAATGCAGGGAAAGCTGCGGCAGTGTGTGGCCCTCTGAACGTAGGGAGAGAATGCCAGCGCCGGGCGGCGGCGACTGTCAAGTGAGGGCCGGCTGGCAGGTGTCAGCCGAGTGGCCTAGCTTGTCTGCATGAACGTCGATCAAATTCGCGTCGCGCTGGAAAACGCCGAAGGTATTCAGGAAACAGCGCTGCGGGAGGCGGTCCAGCAGGCGGCTGCTCTTGCGCCCGCAGTGATAGCGGTGGCGGAACGTATGGCCGGGGGCGCCATGCCGCTGCCGCATGAGCTGCGATTGCTGCGCTTTGGACTCTACGCGCTCGCCGCCGCCCGCGAGACCAGCGCCTGCCCGGCGTTCCTGGCACTGTTGAAGCGCCCGGCTCTGGAGCTGGAATGGCTGTTCGGCGACGAGTCAACTCTCGACATCACTCAATTGCTGCTTGGGGTGTTCGACGGCGACGACGCGGCGGTCTTTGCGGTTGCACCCGATCCGGCCCTGGACGGTGAGGTGCAGTCGGCACTCCTCTCCGCCCTTGCGCGTCTGGTGTGGGAGGGCCACGCCTCGCGCGAACGGTTCGTCGAGCTGCTGGACCGGTTCGACCGTGAGGAACTTGCCGCGGTTGACAGCCTGGCGTGGCTCGGGTGGCAGGAAGCCATACTGCTGCTTGGCCTGACCGACTGGATCGAACGCGTGCAGCGCGGGTGGGCTGCCGGGCGGCTGCCATGGCTCCAGCATGACGTGGATCGGCAGGACTGGGTGGAGCAGACCCGTGAAGCCGCGGCTCATCCGGACGATCCGGAGCGCTTCCTCGCGCGCTCCATCGTGCCGGTCGCCGATCCCGTCGCCGGAATTGGCTCGTCGGCCGAACCGGCGAGCGGGCCCGGGGATGCGCCGACCGGCGATGAACTGGCCTGGCTGGAATTGTTGCTTTGGCGACGAGCCGCAAAGGGCGCCGTGCCCCTGGAGCAAGCCGATGGGTTCCTCTGCGCGCTCGCCGCGGGACCGGTCCGCGTGCCCCCAGCCGAGTTCCTGCCGCAGATCTGGGGTGACGCCGCCGATCGGCCGCTGTTCGACACCCAAGAGCATGACGACCTGGCGAGTGACCTGCTGGCCCGGCGCCACGTCTCGATTGAGGCCGCGCTGCGGCAGGGACGGCGCATCGTCCCGTGGATCAGCGAGAACATCAGTGCCGTGGCGGGCGCGCTGTGGGCGCACGGCTTCATGCAGGGCGTGGAAGCTCATCGGTCCGCGTGGCGGACGCTGACCGCCAACCAGCGGGTGGCCGAACGCCTCCTGGTGCCGATCGTCGCGATGACGCCCGAGATGGTGAAAGCGTCCGCGGCCAAACTGACGCCCGAGAACCGCCAGACGGTCATTCGAGGGTTGCCCAGCCTCGTTGCGGGTATCCACGTGTTCTGGCGGGATGGCGAAGCCGGTCTGTTCAAAAGGCAACCCGAGCGCCCTCCCAAGGTTGGACGCAACGAGCCTTGCCCGTGCGGATCAGGCAAGAAGTACAAACGCTGCTGTGGGGCCGTGGCATAGGAAGCGGACGCACATGACCCCTGGCGATGCGGCTGGCAGTGAGCGCTTTGACGTCGTCTATCTGGCGCTCAGTGGCACGACGACGGCGGCGCGCTGTCCCGAGCTGTTGCGTGGGCTGGTCGGGATCGGTTTTGCGACCGTCATCGCGCTGCCGACGCCCAATGCCTCGCGGACAATCGCACGTCGCGAATTGGCGGACGTGGACCGTGCGCAGGTTGTCGAGTTGTACTTCGATCTGGCCATCCGTCCTCGACCGCCGCGAGGGGTGGTGCTGTTCGCGCCGTGCAGCTTCAACTCGCTCAACAAGCTTGCACACGGCATCGCCGACAGCCTGGCACTGTCCGTCGTAGCCGAGGCGATCGGCCGCGGCACGCCGGTGATCGTGGCGCCCTCGCTGAACCAGCCGCTGCTGGATCATCCCCAGGCGCAGGCCTCGCTTCGAGTACTGCCCACCTGGGGTGTGAAAATCGTGCCGCCGGTTGACGAGGGCGAGGGACCGCGACTCGCGCCGTCGGCGCAACTGCTCGACGCGGTTCGTCCCTATGTGCGCCGGGGTTGACGCTTGCGATCCGATCTGATGCGGGCTGCGCTCGTGGCAGCGCTGACCCTTGTCGCTCCTTCCTGTCATCGCCCACCTCCGCCGACCAATCCGCATTACGTTCTCGGTGCGCCCTATCAGGTCGGTGGCGTGTGGTATTATCCGCGCGAACGGTATGAACTTCAGGAGACCGGCCTGGCGACGGTTTACCCGTCCGGCCACGCGGAGCTTACCGCTGATGGCGAGGCGTTCGATCAGACCGCGCTGGCTGCCGCGCATCAGACATTGCAGCTTCCTGCGATCGCACGGGTGACGAATTTGGAGAACGGGCGGCAAGTCCTGGTGCGGATCAATGACCGTGGACCGGCTACACCGCACCGTCTGATCGAGATCACGCGTCGCACGGCGGTACTGCTGGACTTCCCGGCCGACGGCGTGGCGCGGGTTCGGGTCGCGGTGCAGCCGACGGAAAGCTATGCGGCTGTCGATGGGGTGCAGGGCGCGCCGAGACTGGAGCTCTCGACGGCGCCGCTGGGAGCGGTCCAACAGAGCGAATTGCCGCCGCCCGGCGGCGTGACGCCAGTGATTGCCGCGGCGTCCGCGCCGTTGCAGCCGCCGGCGGAGGCGGCCGCGACGACGGACCCGCGGCTGCCGGAGGCGGTGACCCAGGCGTCACCCGAACCCGGCAACCTGTTCGTGCAACTCGGCACGTTTCAGACCTTCGCTTACGCCGACATTCAGCGCGCGCGGGTCGCTGCGCTGGGCGCGCGCATCGTCAGCACCCGCGAAGGCCGGGTTCAGACGCATCGGGTCATCATTGGGCCGTTCACCAGCGTGCAGCAGGCTGACACAGTGCTGGACCAGGTGGTCCTCGCGGGAGTAACCGATTCTCGAATCGTGGTGCAATAGGAGTTGATTCGCGATGCTCACCCGTCGGTCCGCCGTGCTGGCGTCTGCCTTTATTGCTGCCGGCGCACTGCCGGCGAAGGCGCAGCCGCATCACTCAACCGCAGCCAAATCCGGTGCGCGGGGGGCGAAAAAGGACCAGCCGGCTGGAAGCCCGGCGGATACCCCGCTTGGGCAGGTCGATACCGCGGCTCGCTGGGCCTTCATTCAGGACTTCGCCACCGGCGCCACGCTGTTGGAGAAGAATGCCGACGTGGCGATGCCGCCGTCGTCGATGACAAAGCTGATGACGATCTATCTGGTCTACGAGCGGCTGAAGCAGGGCCGCATGAAGCTCGATGACGCGTTGCCGGTGAGCGACCGCGCCTGGAAGATGGGCGGGTCGAAGATGTTCGTTCAGGTCGGCACGCAGGTGAATGTGGAAGACCTGATCCGCGGCGTGATCGTGCAGTCCGGAAACGACGCCTGCGTTGTGTTTGCCGAGGCGATCGGAGGTTCGGAGGAGCAGTTCGTCGACCTGATGAACCAGAAGGCCAAGGATCTCGGACTGACGAGTTCGTACTTCAAGAACTCGACCGGGTGGCCGGACCCCGAGCAGCACATGAGCTGTCGCGACATCGCCACGCTGGCGCTCCGCATCATCCGGGACTTCCCGGAATACTACCATTATGACTCCGAGAAGACATTCAAGTACAACGGCATCGAGCAGGGCAATCGGAACCCGATGGTTCAGAAGGGCACGGCCGACGGGCTGAAGACCGGCCACACGGATGCCGGCGGCTATGGCCTGGTGGTAAGCAGCAAGCGCGGCGACCGGCGGGTGATCGCGGTGCTGAACGGGCTGGAGTCGATGCACCAGCGTGCCGAGGAAAGCGAGCGCCTGATGGATTGGTCGTTCGCGAACTTCGAGGATGTTACCCTGTTCACCGCGGGTGATGTCGTGGAGCGCGTTCGGGTCTGGCTGGGCACGGCGCCCACGGTGCCGTTGGTCGGCGGGCGCGATCTTGTGGTGACCATGCCGCGCAACTGGCGGAAGAGCGCGTCGGTCAAGGTGACCTATGACGCGCCGATCTATGCACCGGTGGCAAAGGGGACGACGCTCGGCAAGCTGACGGGTACTGGGGCAGGGGGTTCCGGCGATGGAGGTGCCGCTGCTTGCCGGTGACGATGTGCCGAAACTGAGCCTGCCCGGGCGTGCGATTGCCGTCGTGTCGCATTATGTGACGGGCGGGTGAGGCTGCGGCTTGCGGACCGGCCGGTTGATCACGCTCGAGGGCGGCGAAGGAGCCGGGAAGTCCACGCAGACACGCTTGCTGGCGGCCGAACTGGCGCGGCTCGGCCTGCCCGTGCTGCGAACGCGTGAGCCAGGCGGCGCGCCAGGGTCCGAAGTGTTGCGCGGCCTGCTGCTTGATGGCTCGGTGGACTGGTCACCGCAGGCCGAGACACTGCTGCACTTCGCCGCCCGTGCCGAGCACGTCGAGAAGACGATACGTCCTGCGCTTGCCGCGGGAACGTGGGTGGCGTGCGACCGGTTCTTCGACTCCACGATGGCGTATCAAGGATATGGCCAGGGTGCGGATCGCGGCATGATCGCCGCTTTGACGGGCCTGCTGCATCTTGTTCCCGACGTCACGATCGTTCTCGATGTCAGCGATGCGGTCGCGACCGCACGGCAACTGAAGCGAGGTGCGCGTGGCGATCGCTACGAGCGGCTCGACGCGCTGTTCCACGCCCGGGCGAATCAGGGCTTCCGCGATATCGCGAAGGCGGCTCCCGAACGATGCGTGCTGATTGCCGCCGATGGAACCGAAATCGAGGTCCACGCGGCGATCATGCAGGCGCTGCGCCAAAGGCTCGCATTGCCCGATCCGACGTAGCATTGGTCCATGACGAGCGCTGGAACTCGCTCTCCGCCCCCGGGAGGCGGAGAGGGAAACACAACTAACGTTGGCGTTTGGCCAGCGCATCGTACTCCTGCAACCGCGCAACGAGCACCGGCATGTCACGCAGGGCGATCATGTTCGGGCCGTCGCTCGGCGCGTGATCCGGATCGGGATGGGTCTCGATGAACACAGCAGCCAGCCCCACGGCGACGGCGGCGCGCGCCAGCACCGGGGCGAATTCGCGCTGTCCGCCCGATGTCGTGCCCTGGCCGCCTGGCTGCTGGACCGAATGCGTCGCGTCGAACACCACCGGATATCCCGTGCGCGCCATGATCGGCAGCGAGCGGAAATCGGTCACCAGCGTGTTGTAGCCAAAGCTTGCGCCGCGTTCGCACAGCAGGATGTTCTCGTTGCCGGTGCTGGCGATCTTCGCCGCGACATTGGCCATGTCCCAGGGTGCCAGGAACTGGCCCTTTTTCACGTTGATCGGCCGCCCGGTCTCACCGGCGGCGAGCAGCAAATCGGTCTGGCGGCACAGGAAGGCCGGGATCTGCAACACGTCCACCGCTTGGGCCGCAATGGCGCATTGTTCCGCCGTATGGACGTTGGTGAGCACAGGCAGTCCGGTCGCCTCGCGAACGTCGGCGAGAATGCCGAGACCTTCTTCGATGCCGACGCCGCGCTGCGTGGCGACGCTGGTGCGGTTCGCCTTGTCGAAGCTCGACTTGTAGATCAACGGGACATCGAGTGTTGTGGACATCTCGCGCAACGCGGCGGCCACTTCCATCGCATGAGAGCGCGACTCGATCTGGCAAGGGCCAGCGATCAGCGCCAACGGCATGTGGTTGCCAACATCAAACGCGCCGATGCGCACATTACGCTGCATCATTTCACAATCCCCGATCCGCGACCCGGCCAGTCTAGCACGCCGGACAGCATCGCGAACCGCACCGCTTGACACATTTTACTATCAATCGCCAGCAATCGCTGAACCGAGGTGACGGACCTTGCCCAGCCTGTTGATCCGCAATGTCGACGCGACCTTGCACACCCGCCTGAAAGAACGGGCGGCAGCGCATGGCTGTTCGCTCGAGGAGGAAGTGCGCGGTCTGCTGCGCGCCGCAACCGCCCGCCAGACGCGGGAGGAGAACGTGGTGGACGTGGCACGGCGTCTGTTCGGACCAAAGCACGGCGCGGACCTGGACATTCCGCTGCGCGGGAATGCGCCACAGCGCCCGCCGCCAGACTTTGCCAATCCTGACAGTCAGCGGTGATACTGCTCGATACCGACGTGATTTTGGAACTGACCCGCAGTCAACCGGATCCGACGGTGATGGTCTTCCTCCGCCGTCAGCCTCCCCAAACGCTGTTCACCGCCTCGGTGTGCGAAGCCGAAATGCACTACGGACTTGCGCGCATGCCGGCGGGTCGGCGGCGGAACGACCTTACCTCCCGCGTGACGGCGTTCCTCGCCACCGCGTTCGCCGGCCGCATTATGGCATCCGATACTGCAGCTGCCGCGCTTTGTGGCGCGATTCGTGCAGAACGCGAAGCAGCTGGCAAACCAGTCTCCGTGCAGGACGCCATGATTGCCGCGACGGCGCGCGCTTACGGCTTGGCCATCGCGACGCGGAATGGCGATGACTTTGCCGGGTGCGGTGTGCGGATCGTAAATCCTTGGTCGGAAGCATGACGTTATGGCGACCGCGGAGTGATCTCTGCTCGACGCAGCATCAGTAGCGGCGGATCACACCAACCTTGCCTGCCTTACCGCCGCCGCGATGAAATCTGCGAACAGCGGATGCGGGTCGAACGGCTTCGACTTCAGCTCCGGATGATACTGCACACCGACGAACCACGGATGTGCGGGCAGTTCGATGATCTCCGGCAACACGCCATCCGGCGACATGCCGGAAAACCGCATCCCCGTCCGCTCCAGGCATTCCTTGTAGTGCACATTCACCTCGTAGCGATGGCGATGACGTTCTTCGATCCGCGCCACGCCACCGTACAATTTGGACACCAGCGATCCGGGGCTCAGCACCGCCGGATAGGCGCCAAGCCGCATGGTGCCGCCGAGATCGCCGCCCTCCATGCGTCGCTCCATATCGTTGCCGCGCGCCCACTCGGTCAACAGCCCGACGACCGGTTCGTCGCATGGCCCGAACTCGGTCGAGGATGCACGGCGCAGGCCCGCGAGATTGCGTGCCGCCTCGATCACCGCCATCTGCATGCCGAAGCAGATGCCGAAAAACGGCACGCTCCGCTCGCGGGCGAAGCGGACCGCCTCGATCTTGCCCGGGGTGCCCCGCTCGCCGAATCCGCCCGGCACCAGGATGCCGTTCACCTCCTCGAGCCGGTGGACCGCACCGTCCTGTTCGAATACCTCGCTATCCACCCAGTCGAGCTGAACGCGCACCCGGTTGGCGATGCCGCCATGCGCCAGCGCCTCGGCCAGCGACTTATAACTGTCCAGAAGGTTGGTGTACTTGCCCACGATCGCGATCCGCACCTCGCCTTCCGGCGCGCGGATCGCCTCGACGATGTCCTGCCAGCGCGACAGATCGGGTTCGCCATCGGCCGGCAGATCGAAATGACGCAGCACCTCGCGATCCATGCCCTCGGCATGATAGGCGATCGGCACGGCATAGATCGTGTCGACGTTGAGCGCACCGATCACCGCCCGCGGACGGACATTGCAGAACAGCGCGATCTTGCGGCGCTCGTTCTCGGGGATCGGCCGGTCGCAGCGGCACAGCAGCATCTGCGGCTGGATGCCGACGTTCAGCAGTTCCTTCACCGAATGCTGCGTCGGCTTCGTCTTCAGCTCGCCAGCCGATGGAATGAAAGGCACCAATGTCAGATGCACGAACATCGCCCGCTCGTGCCCAAGCTCGTTACCGAGCTGGCGGATCGCTTCCAGGAACGGCAGGCTCTCGATGTCGCCGACGGTGCCGCCGATCTCCACCAGCACAAAATCGAGGCCGGCGGTGTCGCGGACGATCGCCTCCTTGATCGCGTCGGTGATGTGCGGGATCACCTGCACCGTCGCGCCCAGATAGTCGCCACGCCGCTCCTTGGCGATCACTTCGGAGTAGATGCGGCCGGTGGTGGCGTTGTCGAAGCGGTTGGCGTCCACGCCGGTGAACCGCTCGTAGTGCCCGAGGTCCAGATCGGTCTCTGCGCCGTCGTCGGTGACGTAAACCTCGCCGTGCTGGTACGGGCTCATCGTGCCGGGATCGACGTTCAGGTAGGGATCGAGCTTGCGCAGGCGCACGGAAAATCCGCGCGCCTGCAGCAGGGCGCCGAGCGACGCAGAGGCGATTCCTTTGCCGAGAGAGGACACCACGCCGCCGGTGATGAAGACGTACCGGGTCATGGGCGACCAGTATACGAACCCGAATCGGCGGACGGGAAGCCCGCCGGCGCGTTATCACGCATGCGTCATGCGGAGCTCAGTTGGTCGGGACCGAGGGGCCCTTCGGCGCTGCGGGTGGGGCGGGCGCCTGAGTCGTTGGCGCGGGTGCCGAGGGAAGCGCCTCGTTCGGGGCCGGCGCCGATGCAGGGACGGGGTTCTCCAGCAGTGAGCCGCCGACGCCGGTAGTGCCATGGTTCAGCATCGCAAGGATAAGCGACAGCACCATGAACAGGGTCGCCAGGATGGCGGTGGTGCGGGTCAGCAGGTTTGCGGTGCCGCGACCGGACATGAAGGCGCCCATGCCCTGGGAGCTGCCGATCCCCAGCCCGCCGCCCTCGCTTCGCTGGATCAGCACCACGCCGATCAGCGCGAGTGTGACGAACAGGTGGATGATCAGCAGGA
This sequence comes from uncultured Alphaproteobacteria bacterium, assembly GCA_963812475.1. Classification (GTDB taxonomy): domain Bacteria; phylum Pseudomonadota; class Alphaproteobacteria; order Acetobacterales; family Acetobacteraceae; genus JAMXLO01. The sequence goes on along the minus strand of CAWEVI010000044.1, from coordinate 401,820 downwards.
CGGTGGTCATCAGCGGGTCCCAGGGCCATCGAAAACAAATGTTCTATTGCGTTCCCCCTCCCCTAGGGGAGGGGTTAGGGGGAGGGGTCGCGTCGTCCGGAGGGCCCTCCCCCTAACCCCCTCCCGCTAGGGGAGGGGAACTCTTAACCGGCGTCGGCCTACTACCCCTGTTGCGCGGCTCGGGCAATCGCCAGGAAGTCCTCTGCCTTCAGGCTGGCGCCGCCGATCAGGCCGCCGCCGACATGTGGGACGGCCAGCAACGTCCTCGCGTTGGCCGGCCGCATCGATCCGCCGTAGAGGATGCGGATCCCATGCCCCGCCTCACCGAACTGCCGCAGCAGTTCCTCGCGGACAAAGGCGTGCATCGTCGCCACGTCCTGATCGGTCGCCGTCTTTCCGGTGCCGATTGCCCAAACCGGCTCGTAGGCCACCACCCCGGAGAATGGCTTGGGCAGGCTGCCGGCCAATTGCCAGCCCACCACCTCGGTCTCCTGGCCTGACGCCCGCTGTTCCTCCGTCTCGCCGACGCACACGATGGGGATCAGCCCGGCCTCGACGGCAGCCAGCACCTTCTCGCGGACCAGTTCATCGGTCTCACCATGGTTCTGGCGACGCTCGGAATGGCCGAGAATGACCCAGGTGGCGCCGGCGTCGCACAGCATTGCCGCGGACACGTCGCCGGTGTGGGCTCCTTGTTGGGCCGTGTGGCAGTCCTGACCGCCAACCGCCACGGTCGAGCCATCCAGGGCCCTTGCGACCGCCTCGAGGACCGTGAACGGCGGACACACCAGGAGATCGCAGCCCATGCCTTGAGCGCCGGCGCGCACGCCCTGGGCCAATGTGATCGCATCGGAGCGCAGGCCGTTCATCTTCCAGTTCCCGGCGATCAGCTGGCGCATGACATCCTCTCGGCTGTTCGGCTGGTGCCGCTGGTACCTCAAAGCCCGAACGCTGGCAAAGGAGCGGCTTGGCTCGTATATGCTGCCCCACCGCCGTGCAGGGCAGTTTCGATGATCGCTTCGTTTCGCCGCTACCTCGATACCTGGGTGGTCCGCGGCTTCTTCATTGTCATGGTCCTTGCCTTCGTCTCCTGGGGTGTCGGCGATGTCATCCGCATGGTCGGCACCTCAACCTGGGCGGCAAAGGTGGGTGGCCAGACGATCGAAGGCTCCCAGCTTCAGGCGACCTATCAGCGCGACCTGACCCAATTGAACCGCAACCTGCCGCCCGGGCAGGAGCCCACTCCGGAAATACGCAGCCGTGTGGCAAACGAGGCACTGCAGCAGCTGATCACCCAGACGGCGTTGCAGCAGGAACTGCAACAGCTCCGTGTCGTCACGCCCGACCAGGCGATTCGCCAGAGCGTCCTGGCAATGCCCGCATTCCACGGCGCGAATGGCCAGTTCGACAAGCAGACCTTCGATACGGTGCTGCGCAACAACGGCCTCACCGAGCCGCGCTTCCTCGAGATGATGCGCACCGATCTGTCCCAGCGGCAGCTGCTCGGCGCGGTGGGCGCCGGCGCGGCGACGCCGGAGGCCCTGTTGCGCCCGCTGTTCCAGGGCCAGTTCGAGAAACGTTCCGCCGACATGGTGGAATTTCCGTTCGGCGCCGCTCCCGAGCCGCCTGCGCCGACCGAGGCTGACCTTCAGCGCTGGTACGACAACCATCCGGACCTCTACGCGACCCCGGAGTTCCGACGGATCAAGGCGATCGTGCTGTCGCCGGAGACATTGGCCAGGGACATTCCGATCACCGACGCCGATGTGCAGGCGGCCTACGACCAGCACAAGGCGCTGTTCATCAAGCCGGAGAAACGCTCCGCCGAGGTGGTCTCGGTGCCGGACGAGACCAAGGCCACGGCGCTCGCCGCTGCATGGCGGGGCGGCGCCGACTGGGCCGCGATGCAGAAGGCGGCACAGGATGCGGGCGGATCGGCGGTCGCGCTCGACGATGCCACCGAGCAGGAGTTCCCCGACGCGGACCTGGGCCGCAGCGTGTTTGCCGCCGCGCCGGATACAGTGTCGGACCCGGCCAAGGGCGCGCTCGGCTGGCATGTCCTCCGGGTCACCAAGATCACGCCGGGCAGCACGCAAACCTTCGACGACGCGAAGGCGGAGATCCGCTCCCAGATGCTGTCGGCCAAGGCCGCTGAACTGATGTATGATCGCGCCAACAAGGTGGACAACGTGCTCGGCAGCGGCGCGAGCATCGACGAAATCCCGAGCGACCTCGGGCTGGCCGGAGTAGCCGGCACGCTCAATGCCGAGGGGAACACCAAGGACGGGACGCCCGCGCCCCTCCCCGGGCCGGCCGAACTCAGGAGCGCGCTGATCAAGGCGGCATTCGAGGCGCAGAAGGGCGACCCGCTTCGGCTGGTCGAGGTGCAGACCCCGTCCACAGGCGGTTCAGCCTACTACGCGATCAGTGTGGAAGATGTGACTCCGCCGGCGGAAAAGCCGTTCGACGAGGTCAAGGCGCAGGTTGCCGCCGACTGGACGCGCGATGCACGGCGTCATGCGCAGGAGCAGGCAGCTGCCAAGCTGCTCGCAGCGGTGAAGGGCGGCCAGTCGCTGGCCGATGCCGCCACGGTCGCCGGGGTGACGGTGCGCCGGACCCCGCTTGTCACGCGCGACGGCGGGGCCGAAGGAATGCCGCCGCAGCTCGGCCAGACCCTGTTCAGTTTGAAGCCGGGGGAACCGACGATGGGTGCATCGGGCGACGAGTACATCGTCGCCGTGCCGGCCGAAATCGTCGAGGCCGACCCGAAGGCGGACCCGGCCGGCTACGCCCAGGTGCGCGAGGCGGTGGCGCGCTCGAGCGCAGGCGATCTTGCCACCGTATTCGCCGATGCGCTGCGCGAGCGCGCGCAACCCAAGATCAATCAATCCGTTGTCGATACGGTCACCGGTCAGTAATCCATGAATGTTACCGTCACCCCTGGCTTCGCCAGCTTCCGGTCCGCCTACGATGCGGGGCGCGGCACTCTTGTCTGGCGTGGCGGCGTGGCGGATCTCGAGACGCCGGTCGCCGCGTTCCTCAAGCTGGCGCACGGCCGGCCGAACTCCTTCCTGCTGGAGAGCGTCGAGGGCGGCGCGGCGCGGGGGCGCTATTCGATCATCGGCATGGAGCCTGACCTGATCTGGCGCTGCCGCGACGGTCGCGCCGAGGTCAACCGCCATGCCCGTTCGGCGCCGCACGCCTTCGTCGCGGACGACCGGCCGGCGCTCGAGAGCCTGCGCGCGTTGATCGGCGAGACGCGGCTCGATGTACCGGCCCATCTGCCGCCGATGGCGGGCGGACTGGTCGGCTATCTCGGCTACGACATGGTGCGCTTGATGGAGGCGCTGCCGGCAAAGAATCCCGACGTGCTCGGCGTCCCGGACGCGCTGCTGATCCGTCCCTCGCTGTTCGCGATCTTCGACAACGTGAATGACGAACTGACCTTGGCCGCGCCGGTCTATCCGGATGGATCGGTGTCCGCCGACGCCGCATGGCAGGCGGCGCACATGCGGCTGGACGAAGCCGGCGCGGCATTGGATCGTCCGCTGCCGCATCCGGCGCCGCCGGTGGCATTGCCCGAGTTGCCCGCGCCGGCGTCGAACTTCACCAAGGAGGAGTTCCTGGCGGCGGTGGTGACGGCGAAGGAGTACATCAGCGCCGGCGACGCCTTCCAGATCGTGCCGAGCCAGCGCTTCTCCGTCCCGTTCGCGCTGCCGCCGTTCGCGCTGTACCGCGCATTGCGGCGGATCAATCCGGCGCCCTTCCTGTTCTTCCTCGACTTCGGCGGCTTCGCGGTGGTGGGCTCCAGCCCGGAAATCCTGGTGCGTTTGCGCGACGGCATCGTGACGATCCGCCCGCTCGCCGGGACGCGCCGACGCGGCGCCACCTATGAAGAAGACCAGGCACTCGAGGCGGAGCTGCTCAATGATCCGAAGGAGCGCGCCGAGCATCTGATGCTGCTCGATCTCGGCCGCAACGATGTCGGCCGCGTGGTGGAACTGGGATCGGTGAAGGTGACCGAGAGCTTCGTGGTCGAGCGCTTCAGTCATGTCATGCATATCTCATCCAACGTTGAGGGAAAGCTGCGCGAGGGGCTGGACGCGCTGGATGCGCTGGTGGCCGGATTTCCGGCGGGCACGCTGTCCGGCGCGCCCAAGGTGCGCGCGATGGAGATCATCGAGGAGCTGGAACCGTCCCGACGCGGCATCTATGCCGGCTGCATCGGCTATTTCGCAGCCAACGGCACGATGGATACCTGCATCGGCCTGCGCACCGCGCTGGTCAAGGATGGCACGATGTATGTGCAGGCCGGCGGCGGCGTGGTGGCGGATTCGGATCCGGAGTTCGAGTACGAGGAGACGCGGCAGAAGGCGCGCGCCCTGCTGCGCGCCGCCGAGGAGGCGGTACGGTTCGCGGCCGGCAAGGGCGGGAGCGGTCGTTCGGGCCAGTAGCTCTGCACGGTGATTTTGACTCGAAACGAGCGGGGCACAACCGTCTCAACTGGGGCGCCACCGACCCGTCAATAATTCCGCAGTCATTCGTCTGCAGCATCGCAAACCAGGAATCGTAACGCAGATGCAGGAAGACGATGCACGCAAAACACGCGGATAGTAGCCGAGTTGATAGGGTCGGTGACCGGACGTTGGCTATTTGTCGATCGACACCTGCTCCATGTCGAAGAACATCTGCGTGGGATTGAGCTGGAAGCCCTTGACCTCCTGTCGTGCGGCGCGGACCTGCAACACCGAGTTCACGAACACCCACGGTGCATCGTCCATGATCTGACGCTGGATGGTCTTGTAGAGCGCCAGGCGCTTGTCGGGGTCGGGGACGCGTGCGGCTTCGTCCATCAGCTTCTCCACCTCGGCATTCTTGTAGTGGGAGGTATCGCCGACCGGCATCTGCCCCGAATGGAACAGCGAATTCATGAAGTTGTCAGGATCGCCGTTGTCACCGCTGAAGCCGGACAGGAACATGCCCTGGTATTTGCCGGATCGCACGGTGGCGAGAAACGCGCCGATGTCGAGCTTGCGGATATCCGCTGCGATGCCGACCTTCTGGAAGTAGCCTTGCAACGCAACGGCCAGATCGGGCCCCGCAGGGTTATAACCGCGCGGTGTGCTGTAAGCGAGCAGTTCGACCTTGAGGCCGGGCTGCACGCCGGCTGCGGCCAGCAGTTCCTTGGCCTTCGCCGGATCGTAAGGATAGCCGGTCATCGTCTTGTCGAAGCCCCATTGCGCTTCCGGCAAGGGGGAAACCATAGGGGTCGCCAGTCCCCCATACAGCGCCTTGTCGATCGCCTCCTTGTCCACGGCATAGTTCAACGCCTGACGTACACGCTTGTCGGTGAAGGGCGGCACGTCGTTTGACATCGCCATGCCATTGACCGCCAAGCCGGGTTGCGTCAGCAGGACCAGGTGCGCATCGCCGCGGATCGAGGCGATCACCGGCGTGGCGACATCGCCCATGATCTGCACTTCGCCCCGCTTGAGCGCCAGCAGAGCGGCCTGTGCGTCGGGATACTCCTTGAACACCAGGTGATCGACCTTCGGCTTGCCCTTCCAGTAACCCGGATTGGCATCCAGCACGACCTGATCGCGCTGGCGCCATTCGCGGAAGATGAACGGGCCCGAGCCGACCGGATGGTTGCGGAATTCCTTGCCGTATTTTGCCGCCGCACCAGGGCTGACGACGCCGTTCCACACCATCGCCAGACTGGCGAGCAGCGCGGCCGAAGGCTCCTTCATCTTCAATTCGACCGTGTTGTCATCCACGGCGCGGTACGACGCGACCGAGCCGTAGGTGAAGTCGGCCAGGTTCTGTACCGGCCCCGAGTTGGCGATGTAGTTCGGGTCGTTCTTGTTGAGCTGGCGATCGAGCGTCGCGATCAGCGCATGCGCGCTGAACGGCGTGCCGTCATGGTATTTGACGCCCGCGCGCAGATGGAACGTGTAGCTCAGGCCGTCCGATGCAATGTCCCAGCTTTGCGCGAGTCCCGGTTCGACTTCGACGGTGCCCGGCTTGTAGCGGATAAGGCCGTCGTAGATGGTTGCCATCACGAAGCCCGAGGTATTGTTGAGCACCGCCTCCGGGTCGAGGCCGGTCGGATCGGCGGCCATGCTGACGACAAGTGTCGTATCGGCGCGTGCGGTACCGAGGGCCAGCAGGCCGGCGCACGTCAGGCCGAAGATACGTGACATGTTTGGTCCTTCCCCGGGTCGGACTGTGGCGTCCTATTTCAGTGTATCAAGATAGGCGATCAGGTCGGCACGCTTTGCGGCATCCTTGACGCCGGCAAATGTCATGATGGTTCCTGGCACGACGGTTTTCGGCAACTCCAGATATTTGTCCAGCGTGGCATCGTCCCAGGTCAGGTTTGCGTTCTGGTTGCCGACAGAATAATGAAAGCCCTGAACGCTTCCGGTCTTGCGCCCGACCACGCCGAACAGACTTGGGCCGATCAAATTCTTGCCGGCCGCCGGCGAATGGCAGGTAGCGCACTGCGACTTGAATACGGCCTGTCCGGCAGCAGGATCGGCGGCCAAGGCAGACCCGCCAAGCCAAATGGTGACGCCAAGCGGAGCAATCGCCAGGCAATGCAAGACGATGCGGGGCATTAGCCGATCTCCTTTTTGCCAGACGCTCCGACCAGTGGACCGCCCGTGCCGGTTAAGTTGCCTGAGACCGAATTAGACGCCTATCTTCACAAAAGCATTCCCGCCGGTTGGTCCGGCTTGCGGAGGATACGATGCGATTGATCCGTCCTACCAGCCCGACCGTTATTTCTCGTCGGCGGATGCTTGTCGCGGGCGCCGCATTGGCCGCGCTGCCGGCACCGTATGTGCGCAGCCAGCCAGTCGGGCCGATTCGCGTCGGCTTTCCAGTGCCACTCACCGGGGCTTATCGCGAGGAGGCGCTCGATCAGGTACGCGCGGCAAGGGTTGCAATCGCCATGTTCAATGAACAGGGCGGTCTTGCCGGTCGCAAGGCCGAACTGCTGGTCCGCGACGACAAGCTTGATCCGGCGGTGGCGATCGCACGGACGCGCGAGCTGATCGAACAGGATCAGGTGGCATTCATCGTGGGCGGGCTATCGGCGTCGGTGCAGCTCGCGATCAACAATGTCGCGAAGCAGAAGAGGATGCTGTTCAACTCGATCAGTCAGTCGGACGCAATCGTCGCGATGCCCGATTGGGCTCCCACAACATTTCACCAGGCATTGACGCCCCATGTGACGGCGGATTCTGTCGGACGTTATGTTTTTGCGAATTTCGGCAAGCGGGTCGCATTTTTGATCGCGGACTACGCGTACGGCTACGAAATGCTCCGCGGCTTCGAGGCCATCGGCAAAACTGCCGGCATCGAGGTGGTCGCGAAGGTGCAGCATCCCATCGGAACGACGGATTTCGCGCCCTACTTTCCAACCATCCAGGCGTCAAAGCCGGACGTGCTGATCCTGTGCAATTTCGGTCGCGACCAACAGCTGTCGATCGTGCAGGCCGACAAGATCGGCCTCAAGAACTCGACCAAGCTGGTGGTGCCGATCCTGCTCTACACCACGCGTGTGCTGGGCGGTTCGTCCGCGTTCGAGGGTGTGCTGGGCGGCACGTCGTATTACTGGCGCCTGGAGGACACGATCCCCACCGCGAACGTATTCAATCGCCGGTTCCGCGCGATGAATGAAGGGCGCGTCCCGACGAGCTATGGCACCCTGGGTTTCGCCGGCGTCATGGCGGTGCTCACAGCGGCCAGGAATGCCGGCACCATCGAGACGGCAAAGGTTGTGGAGGCGATGGCTGGGATGAAGTACGACCTTTACAAGGGACCCGAGTATTTTCGCACCTGCGACCATCAGGCCGTGCAGTCGGTGCTGATCGTCGAGAGCCGCGCCACGGTCAATCCCAACGACATGGACGTGTTCACGATCTTGAAAATCGATCCGCCGGATGAAGCGGAGCTGATGAGCTGCGCAGACGAAGGTCACACCTGAGCGCTGTCAGCGCGTCATCGGCAACAGCCCCGCCGCGGCTCTGCGGTCCGTCGCCCGAGTATCCATCGCCCGCGCGCCGTATCGCCGTGCCAGTGCGGCGCAGACCATGAGCTGGATCTGATGGAACAGCATCAGCGGCAGCACGATCAGGCCGAGTGATTGACCGGCGAACAAAACGCTGGCCATGGGAAGCCCGCTCGCCAGACTCTTTTTCGAACCGCAGAACACGATGGTGATCTCGTCGGCGCGGCTGAAGCCGAACAGCCGGCTGATCCCGGTCGTTGCCAGCAGCACCGCGGCCAGCAATGCAGCATTCAGCAGCGCCAGCGACACCAGATGCGTCGCATCCACCTGGTGCCAGATGCCGTGCGTCACACCCTCGCTGAAGGCGACATAGACTACCAGCAGAATTGAGCCGCGATCGACCAGGCCGACAACGTGCCTGTTGCGGGCGACCCATCGGCCGATCCAAGGGCGGGTGAACTGACCGGCGGCGAAAGGCAGCAGAAGCTCCACCACGATGTCGCCCACGCCGCGCGCTGAGAACGCGCTCTGGGTACTGAACAGCACGCCGGCCAGCAACGGGGTCAGAGCAATGCCGAACAGGTTGGAAGCGGTCGCCGCGCACAGTGCCGCCGGCACGTTCCCGCGGGCGATCGAGGTGAAGGCGATCGAGGACTGCACCGTGGAGGGCAGCACGCAGAGCATCAGCAACCCGCCCCAGAGCGGCGGGGTCAGCAGCCCCGGCGCCAGCGCGCGCGCTGTCAGGCCCAGCGCCGGGAACAGCAGAAATGTGCTGGCCAGTACGATGGTGTGCAACCGCCAATGCCGCGCACCCGCCAGGGCGGCCCTCGGCTCCAGCCGCGCGCCCTGGAGGAAGAACATAAGGGCGATCACGGCCATGCTGGCGTCACCCGCAACGGCGGTGGCACGGCCATGCACCGGCAGAGCGGTGGCCAGGGCAACCATGCCAAGTATGGAGGCGATATAGGGGTCGATGGCGAGGCGGGGCAGCAGCGCCTTCATTGGATCGGCCTTCCGCGCGTTACGATGGCCCCTATATCCCGCCACCCGCGGTCATTGTGAAGCGCGGTTGCCATGCTTACTGTTATCACGAATCATGATCACAGAGGCCGGCCTTGCTCGACCCGGTATTGCTGGAAAGTTTCCTTGCCGTGACGCAGACCCGCAACTTCAGCGAAGCGGGGCGACGACTTGGCCTGCGCCAGTCCACAGTCAGCCAGCACATTCGGAAACTGGAGGAGGAGGCCAGGCGGCGTCTGTTCGTGCGCGACACCCATTCGGTGGTGCCGACCGCGGACGGCGAGGCGATGGAGGGTTTCGCCCGCTCGATCCTGGAGGCCAATGATCGGGCGCGGCGCTACTTTGCCGGCTCGCAGTTGCGTGGCCGGGTGCGGTTCGGCGCGTCGGAGGATTTCGTCACCTCGCGCCTGCCTGAACTGCTGCGCGACTTCGTCCGCCTGCATCCGCTGGCCGATCTGGAACTGACGGTCGATCTGAGCGCCACGCTGTATCAGATGCTGGATGGCGGCGACCTCGATGTGGTGCTGTGCAAGCGACGCGCCGCTGACGACAGGGGGCGGCTGGTCTGGCGCGACCGGCTGGCCTGGATCGGCTGCGAGGCAACGCGCATCGACCCGGCCCAGCCGCTGCCGCTGATCCTCTATACGCCCCCCAGCGTCACTCGAACCGTTGCGCTGGAGACACTGGAACGTGCCGGCCGGCCATGGCGGATCGTGTGCTCGAGCGGCAGCCTGAGCGGGCTGCGTGCCGCCGCACTTGCCGGGCTGGGTGTGACCGTGCACGCGCGCGGCCTGATGCCGGAGGGTCTGTTCGAGATGCCGTCGGCAAACCGGCTCCCCGATCTGGGTGACGTCGAGTTCGTGGTGCTCGGTTCCGCACGGCACGAACGCGGTCCGGCGGCGGAACTGGCATCGGCCATTCTGGCGAACGGCGATCGGCTGCAGCGCCGGTCCGCCTGAACGTTCGGCTGGCGGTCCCGCGCAGCGCTATTTCTTGCTGAACCGATCGATCCGCTTTCCCTCGTTCGATGCGCCGTAGACCGTCCCCTGCGCATCGACCGACACGCCTTCCGGTCCGATCTTGTCGCCGTCCGGCCGCGGAATGAAGTACTTGACCGAACCGTCCGCGACATCGCCGACGCGGATGCCGTGACGGCAGCCTGGGTCCGGAGTGCAACCCGTCTTGTCGGTAGTCTGCGAGTCGGCGACATAGATTGCATCGTTCGCATCGACATAAACGCCGCTCGGGCGGCCGAACTGCCTCCAGTCCGCGAGGAATTTTCCATTCGCATCGAACACCTGGACCCGATTGTTCGACCGGTCGGCGACGTAGACCCGCTCCTGCGAATCCACCGCGATCGCGTGCGGGGTATCGAATTCTCCCGGCGCGGTGCCCTTTTTCCCCCACGCGGTGATGAACTTGCCGGCTTTTGAGAACTTGACGACGCGCGCGTTTGAATCCCCGCCATGGCCATCGGCGACGAAGATGTCGCCGTTGCGCGCGATGGCGACCCCGGTCGGCCGATTGAAGAAGCCTGGGGCGTCACCAGGCATTCCCGCATGGCCCAGTGTCATCAAAACCTTGCCGGTGGGGCTGAATTTGACGACCACGTGGCCCTTGCCATTCAAGCCGTCGGCATCGGCAACCCACACATTGCCCTCATGGTCGATCGTGATTCCGTGCGGAAACACGAACATGCCTGCGCCGAAGCTCGCCAGCAGCTTGCCGGATGGATCGAAGTGCAGGATCGGCGGCACGTTCGAACTGGCGCAGCTTTCACCGCCACAGCGCTCGAACACCCAGACGCTCTTGCCGTCACGATCCACTGCCACCGCTGTCGTCCCGCCCCACGCGCGTCCCGCGGGAAGCTGGCCAAATGAAGTGGCCGCGCCAAACGGGTCGGGCAGGTCGATGCTGGGTGGAGCGCCCTCCTGTGCCCAGGCCGTACCGCAGGTCGCTCCGACGACGGCCATGGCGGCGGCAAGGATCATTCCTGTCAGACTGGCACGTTGCATTTCCGTCCCCTCGATTTTGATTCCTGGCCATCGCGCCTTGCCACGACTTTACCGTGTATTGGGCTTGCGGCAATACGGCGGATGTTCACGCCGGGCCGGCCGGGCTCTACCCTGAGGGCAACATAGGCAAGAGGACCGCCAGGATGTTCGAAGGGTTTATCCGCACTGAGATCGAAACCGGCAGCGCGCGCATCCATCTGCGCCACGGTGGCAAGGGGCCACCATTGCTGCTGTTGCACGGCAACCCGCTGACGCATGTCTCCTGGCACGGCGTCGCCAATCGCCTGGCCGAGCACTTCCATGTCGTATGCCCCGACTTGCGCGGCTACGGTGACAGCGTTGGCCCCGAGGATGGCGGCGATAACCATATCAACTACTCGTTCCGGGCGATGGCGCTGGATCAGGTGGAGGTGATGGAGCGTCTTGGCTATCGCGAGTTCATGGTTGCAGGCCACGACCGCGGCGCGCGGACGACGGCCCGCATGTGCCTCGATCATCCCGAGCGGGTCAGGCGGGCCGCGCTCGTGGACATCCTGCCCAACTATCACATCTGGACGCACACCTCGAAACAGTGGGCGACGAAATCCTGGCACTGGCTGTTCATGATCCAGCCCTACGACATGCCGGAGCGCATGATGGCCGGTGTGCCGGCGGCGTTTTACATGGAGCGGAAGCTGTCAAAGCCTGGCATCGGGCTCGGATTCTTTGATCCGGAGGCATTCGCAGAATATGTCCGCTGCTTTAACTGGAAGACCATCCGCGGCTCATGCGAGGATTACCGTGCCTGCGCCAGCTGCGACTTCGAGATGGACGAGGCCGACTATCGGGCCGGGCGCAAGATCGAGATTCCTCTGTTCGTAACGTGGGGATCCAGGAGCCACACCGGTTCGGTCCACGGCGATGTTCTGGCGGTTTGGCGCGACTACGCGACCGACGCATCCGGCGGGCCGATCGATTGCGGTCACTATGTACCGGAGGAAGCCCCGGACGAGGTCTTCGCCGCTTTCATGCGGCACTTTCAGGTGTGAGCGAGCTTCAGGCGCCATGCTGTGAGCGCCGCGCTGCCAAGGATGTGGCCAACTATTGTAGCGCACCGACGGACCGCGTTGCTTCGTCGCCTGGACCGAATGATCTTCAACCGCTAAAGCGGCTTCCCGCCTTTCGATACGGGGCGGCCCGATACATCGGATCGGTCCGACTGCGCATCCTGCTCAGCAGCCGTTGGATATGCGCTGCCGTGATCCGGACCTTGAAGTGTTTCGACATCCGGGTAGCCAGCTCATCATTGGACAGACTTTCGCTCAACAGCCCGACGAGATAGTCTGCGTGTCCGGAATCAAAGATCACAGATTGCGACATGGCGGTGACGTAATGCGAGACAGACTGTGGCGCAAGGGCCCGGCCGCTATTCACATGGACTGTCAACCGAATCACGGCAGCTTCGGGAAGGAAGGTTAATGAGCGACGAGCCGGCGACGGACCCAGACGCCGAAGCAACCGACATCGGCCAGGATCTCATCGAGCAGGACGAGTGGGCAAATTGCTGGATATGCGAAGGCGTTTTTCGGCGTCGGACGCAAACCAAACGTTATTGCACCATATGCCACCGTGGCTTCTGTGAGGGGTGGCATGGAAACTTTGCCCTTGGACGGGGAACCTGTCTCATGTGCATAGCCAAGGAAATGGGAGCGGACCTCGGCGTCTAGTCTACCGATGCGCCGCGCATGCAAACTGCATGATGAAGGTCATCCCGTGCCGTAGCGCCCCGCGGACGTGCCGGCAATCCGGCCGAATACCGACCCCGACATCAGGCCGGCTCCGCCCAGATAGTTCTGATAGAACACGCCGCCCACCAGCTCGCCGCCGGCGAACAGGCCGGGAATGGTGCGGCCGGTGGTGTCCTCCACCTCGCCGTCCGTGGTGATCTTCAATCCGCCAAAGCTGAAGGTGATGCCGCAGGTGACGACAAATCCGCTGTACGGCGGTTCGTCGATCGGCAGCGCCCAGTTGGATTTCGGCGGCGTGATGCCCGTGGTGTGCTTGCCGTCGAGGATCGCCGGATTGTAATCCCCCGGCTGACAGGCGGCATTGAACTCGCGCACCGTCCGTACCAGTCCTTCGACGCTGATCTCCAGCTTCTGCGCCAGTTCCTCCAGGCTGTTGGCTTCTGCCTTCGTCACCTGCCGGATGCGGTATTCGTCGCGCACCATGTCGATCGTCTTCTTGTCGAAGATCTGCACCGCGGTGCGCTGCGGCTGCTTCATGACCTCGCGGCCGTACTTGGCATAGGTGTGGTTGCGGAAATCCGCACCCTCATCGACGAAGCGTTCGCCGTTGACATTGACGATGAGGCCGATCGGATAGGAGTGCTTCTGATAGTTGTCGAGCACGACACGATCGCCGAACGGCGGCGCGCTGATGTCCCACTGCACCGCGTGGCAGGTGGACCAGCCGCCGAACGCGGCGGCGCCGATTTCCAGCGCGGCCTTGATGCCGTCACCGGTGTTGTGGCGGGTGCCGCGCACGCGGGCCATCTCCCAGCCGGGACCGTAGTAGCGTACGCGCATCTCCGGATCGGCCTCGAAGCCGCCGCAGGCAAGAACCACCGCCTTGGCTGGAATGTCCTCGTAGCCGTCGGGGCCGAACACGGTAACGCCGGTCACGTCGCCCTTGCGGTTCTGGATCAGCCGGCGCAGCCCGGTATTGTAGCGGACTGTGATGCCGTTGCGTTCTGCGGACTTAAACAGGAAGTCGACCAGGCCCCAGCCGCCTCCGACCGCCTCGACTGCCATGCCGCCGAAGAAGTGTTGAATGCCGTTCACCAGATACGACTGGCGCTTGAACATCGGAATCCAGCGCACGCCCTTCGCGGCCATCCAGACCACGGTCTCACGCGAGCGATTGACCAGAAGGTCGGCAAGTTCAGGCTCCGACAAATTCTCGGTCACCTTCATGAGGTCGTCCATGTAGATCTCCGCCGTGAAGGGCGGAATGTACATCTGCTTCGCCTCGGCTTCGGACAGGTCGGACAGGACATCCTTGCGGAGATCCTCCAGCCCGTTGTGGACGAAGCGGAACCCGCCCGCGGTGAAGGTGGAGTTGCCGCCGCGCTCCTCCTCGCTGGCCTTTTCCAGCACCAGCACCTTGGCTCCCTGCTCGCGCGCGGACAGGGCGGCGCACAGCGCGGCGTTGCCCGCGCCAACCACGATCACATCATACGGGCCGGCATCCGGCATGGGGGCCTCCTACAGTTCGTGATGCCTCATTACGAACGGTTGCCGCCGCGCGCAAGGCGTCGCACATTGCCGCCTCCCGGATCGGAGGGTCGCCTGGATGGACGAGGTAGCTTCGGGCCGCAGTTGGCACGAGATCGTGCTTGACGTGCTGAAGCGCCATGACGTGCGGCTGGTGACCTACGTGCCGGACAACGTACTGCGCCCGCTGATCGATGCGGTGCATGCCGATCCGTTCTTCACCGCGTTCAGTACCGCGCGCGAGGAGGAGGCGGTGGGCATCGTCTCCGGTGCGTGGATGGGCGGGCTGCGCGGCATCGTGCTGATGCAGACCTCGGGGTTTGCCACGCTGCCGAATGCGATCGCCTCGCTTGCGGTGCCGTTCCAAATTCCAGTCCTGATGATGGTCTCCGAGCGTGGCACGCTGGGTGAATTCAATATCGGGCAGTCGCTGGTGGCGAAGACGATGCGGCCGGTGCTGGCCGCGCTCGCTGTGGAACATCACACGATCTCCCGGCTGGACGAGGTGGAATTCATCCTCGATCGCAGCATCACCCAGGCGGTCGCCACGCAAGCGCCGTGCGTGTTCATCCTGTCGCCCCTGCTGACGGGCGGCAAGGTCTTCGCGAAGTGAGGCAACCCATGTCGTTCGCACCCAACCACCCGGTCAGCCGCGAGCAGGCCAAGGTGATGCACCGCTTCGACATCACCAAACGCTTGGTGTCCCGGCTGCATCACGACGAGGCGGTGATCGGCGGCATTGGTTACACGAATTTCGACCTGTGGGCTGCCGGGCGCAGGCCGCAGAATTTCTACATGTTGGGCAGCATGGGCCTGGCCGCGCCAATCGCTTTTGGGGTGGCGCTGGCGCAGCCGAAGCGCAAGGTGATCGCGCTGGAGGGCGACGGGTCGATCCTGATGCAGCTTGGTTGTCTGGCCACCATCGCCGGGCGCAGGCCGACGAACCTTGCTGTCGTGATCATGGACAATGGCACCTACCAGATCACCGGCGGACAGATCACGTCGACCGAACTCGGTGCCGACATCGTGGCCATCGCGCGCGGCGCCGGGATCGACCAGAGCGCATGGGCCGCGGACGAGGGCGCGTTCGAGGAGCTGATTGATCTTGCGTTGCGTGAGGACGGTCCGTGGCTGATCGGCTGCCGCATCGACAAGGAGAAGCCCGCCGAAACTACCGAACGCGACCCGCCGCGCATCCGCGATCAGTTCATGCGCGGGTTGGGGGTTAAGAAGTGATGGTTAGTACCCAGCATCGCTGAAACGCGAGTCACAGTCTCTGACCGTCATGGCCGGGCTTGACCGTTCAAGCCCGGCCATGACGTACTTTGCGTGCCGCGCTTCAAGGATTGCGGGTACTAGCTATCTGCCGGTTCAGGCTATTTCGTTTCCGCTCGTTCCAGCGCGGCGCGGTCCCAGTGCGCCAGGTCTGCCGCCGCGCCGTATGTAGCTTGCAGAAAATCGAGCAGATCGTCATCCGGCGATGCCGCCCGACGGACCGCGTCGTAGGGCAGAATGAATTGTCCCAGGTCCGGATCGTAGTGTGCGGCATCGGGCCGCACAGTGGCTTCTGAAAATCCAGCTGGCTCTGGATACGCATAGCTGTAGAATGCGGCTTGGCCAAACCCGCCATTGCCTGGCCAGAAGCCGCAACTGCAGACTTCGTGCGAGTAGGCCTCCTGCATGACCCACGCCCCGAGATTGGGCGAGTTGCTCGTCAGTGCCGGAGCGGCGCGGCCGGAAAAGCGGCTGACCGCGAGATCGAAGCTCCCCCAGAAGAAGTGCACCGGGCTTACCTTGCCGAGGAACCGCGACCGGAACAGCGTGCATACGCGATCCACCTGCACGAGGATGCGCCAGAAGCGCTGAGCGTATTCCGGATCGTAGGACTTGTGCTCCTTGTCCTGATCGAACGGGACAGCACCGGGAATTTCGACCGGCATCGTCCATATCCGGGTTTCCAGTCCAAGCTCCCCCAGCCGGCTCATGACCTCGGCGTAGAAGTCGGCGACGGTACGGGGTGCGAGTGCAATCTTGGCGGTGGGGCCGTCGCTCGCTTGTATAATCAGGTTGTGTTCGAGAAAATCGAAGTCGAGCTGGAAGCTGCGGGAACCATACGGCATCGCCGAAGTGGTCAAGCCTCGGCTGGATACGTAGAGCGGCACCTGCCACCAATGGTTGATCAACGGCGCGTGCGCGAGGCGGATCTTCCCGACCACCTGGGTCCAGAGATGCAGCGTCGCGCAGGTATCCGCCCACTCGGCGAGGGGAAGATCAGGCCAGTGTTCCAACTTAGAAACCACCCCTACACGTCCACCACGACGTATTCTTCCTCCACCGTGACCGGCACGGTTTCCGCGACATACGGTCCTTCGACCACGCGCTGGCCTGGCGCCACTTCCACCGGATAGCTGCGCACCTGGATGCGCTCGGGCTCGCAATAGGACTGTCCGGTGCGGACGTTGAATTCCCAGCCGTGCCAGGGGCAGCGCAAAATCTCGCCCTTGCGGGAATATTTGTAGTGTCCAGGCTCATCCGATTCGATCAGGCCGGTCAGGATGCCCTCGCACATCGGTCCGCCCTGATGCGGGCAGCGGTTGAACAAACCGAAGAACTCGCCATCGAGATTGAAGACGGCAATCGATCGGCCGCGCACGGTCACCAGCTTCCGCTGGCCCGGCGGGATTTCGGCCACGGTCGCGACCACATGCTTGCTCATTCAACGACGCCTCATCAGCTGCCCAGCCTCGAACAAGTCCATACACCGAGCGCGCGCCGTCTTGGAAGACCAGCCGGCCTTGACCCCCGCAAACGCCGCGCCCTAGCTTGCCGGCGAGCACGTCCGAGGTAACGGGAGCTATTCACAATGCGGCGAATTGGCATCGGCAGCGCTGCGCTGGCAGCCGGCCTCATCGTTGTCTGCGCTCAGGCCGGAGCCGAAACGATCAGGTTCGGCGGCATCCTGCCTCTCACCGGTCCGGGCGCACTGATCGGCACGGCCGAGATGCGCGGTGTGCAGTTCGCCGTGGATCAGGCGAATGCAAAAGGTGGCATCGGTGGCAACAAGGTCGAAGTGCAGTTCGAGGACAACCAGGCAAAGCCCGACCAGTCCATCCTATCATTCAACAAACTGACCGACCTGCAGCACGTATCGGTGATCTTCACCGGCTACTCGGGTCCCACGTTGGCGATGGCGCCGCTGGCGACGCGCAAGAAGGTGCTGCTGGTGAATGCGGGCGCGCAGGCCGATGCGCTGGAGAAGGCCTCGCCCTATCTGATCAACACGTTGCCGACGATCGGTGGCGAGATCGAGGTGCTGTCGAAATATCTCACCGGCGAGGGCAAGAAGAAAGCCGGCGTGCTGTTCGAGAATGGTGCCGCCGGCATGGCCGGGCGCGACGACTACCTGAAATACTTTCCGGAGGCGGGCGGCACGATTTTGGCACAGGAGGCCTCGCAGTTCGGTCAGACGGACTTCCGGCCCGCGCTTTTGAAGATCGCCGATGCCAAACCCGACGTGATGCTGGTAGTGATTACCGCGGGTTTGTTGCAGATGGCACAGGAGTACAAGCAGCTCGATCTGAAGTTCACTGTCGCCGGCACCACCTTCTTCGCCGATCCGTCGGTCATCGCCGATCCGTCCGCGACCGGTTTCGTGCACACCCAGCTGCGGATCGATGCGCCGCCGGACCTTGCGGCGCAGTTCAAGGAAAAATACGGCGCCGACATGGAGTTCTTCGCCAAGCAGTATTACAACGCCGCACAGATCGTGCTGACAACGCTGGACAAGGTGGTCGCCGACAAAAAGCCGGTGACGGGCGAGGCCATGCATGACACTCTGCTGCAAATTCGCAAGTTCCAGGGTCTGATTCCGCTGGAGTTCAAGACCAACACGGCCAGCGTCCCAATGGACATCAACGTGATGAAGGACGGCAAGGACGTGCTGCTGAAGGAGATGAAGCTGCAATAGCGGGCGTTCGCGCACGGTGTAGACGCCGATGCTGGCGCTGCAACTTCTGGTCACCGGTGTGGTCACAGGCTGTTCGCTGGGCGTGGTGGCGATCAGCTTCTCGCTGGTTTACGCCACCACGAAGATATTCCATGTCGCGCATGCCGGCATCTACACGCTCGGCGGCTACCTGGCATGGTCGCTCGTTATGTACGGTGCGCCCGTGCTGGTGGCCGCGATTGTCGCGATCGTCGCATGCGCGACACTTGGCGCGCTGATCCAAAGCCAGCTTTACGCCAGGCTGGAACGCCGCCGGGCGACGCACCTGGTGGTGTTGATCGCCTCGCTTGGCGCATTGGCGGTGATGCAGAACATCATCGCGGCGGTGTACACACCGAACATCCTGCAATTCCCGCTCGAATGGAGCAGGCGCATGGTGTCGCTGGGCGCCGTGCGGTTGAACTACACCCAGATCCTGACGATCTTCACCAGCGTGGCCGCCTATGTCGGTACCATGCTGTTCGCGCACCGCACTATCCTGGGTAAGCGCATCCGGGCGGTGGCATCCAACCCTATGCTGGCCGATATCACACGGCTGCAACCGCAGACTGTCTACATCTACGTGATCGCCATCGCCTCGGCGCTGGTCTGTCTGCCGGGCATCCTGGTGCCGCTCGATCTTGGGCTGCAGCCCTACAACGGCGTCACGCCGCTGCTCACCGCCACCATCGCCATGATCGCCGGCGGCGTAGGCAGCATCACCGGCGCGTTCGTCCTTTCGGTTGGGATTGCCGTGGTGCAGAACCTCTCGCTGCTGGTCATGCCGGGTGAGTGGAGCATCGGTGTGACGTTTTTCATCTTCGTGATCTTCATGCTGTTTCGTCCCACCGGTCTGTTTACGGCACGCTGATGGACTTCCTGTTCAGCTACATCGTCCTCGCCGAAATCTATGTACTGCTCGGCCTGTCCACCAATCTGCTGGTGGGTATTGTCGGCATCTTTTCGGTCTCGCAGGCTGCGGTGTTCGGCGTCGGCGCCTATCTGGTCGCGCATTTCCTGATGGCGGCCGATCCGCTCTCGTTCATTCCGTCGCTGGCAATCGCGGCATTGTGCTGCGTGGCGCTGAATATTTTGGTGACGCTGCCGTCGCTGCGCGTCTCCGGCGACTATTTTGTCGTGACCTCGTTTGGTATCCAGTTGCTCGCCACTGCCGTGTTCACCAACTGGGCCGAGGGCACCGGCGGCGCCAATGGCCTGCCTGGAATTCCACCGCCCGACGTGTTTGGACTGCCCATCGAGACAACAGCGCAGTATGTCTGGCTCTGCACCGGCGCGGTGCTGCTCGGCTGTCTCTGTTTCTACCTGATCATGCGTGCGCCGTTCGGCCGTCTGCTGCGCGCGATCCGTGAGGACGAGACGGCGGTCGCCGCGGCCGGCAAGAACGTGCTGCGCGCAAAGGTATCCGCCGCGGCGCTGGCAGGAGCGTTCGCTGGTACGGCGGGAGGGTTGTATGCCACGTTTCTCAGTTTCATTGACCCGTCGTCCTTCGATCTCGACGCGTCGATCCTGTTGTTGACGATGGTGGTCGTCGGCGGCGCTCGCACGCTGGCCGGTTCCATCGTCGGACCATTCCTGTTGCTCGCGTTGCCGCAGTTGCTGACGTTGGTAGAAATCCCCACCACTGTCGCGGCCGCAGCACGCCAACTCATTTACGGGCTGCTGCTGATTCTGTTCATGCTGTTCCGTCCGCAAGGCCTGGCGGGAGAACGCCTGTGACGACCCCCTTCATCGTCATGGGCGGGCTTGACCCGGCCACCTCTCGGCGGTTTGGATTACAGGAGTGACGGCGTATCTGCAGGTCAGCGGCCTTGACCATCGCTTCGGTGGGTTGCGCGCGCTGCAGGAATGCAGCTTCACCATCGAGCAGGGTCGCATCACGTGCCTGGTCGGGCCGAACGGCGCCGGCAAGACGACGATATTCAACGTGATCACCGGATTCCTCAAACCAGACGAAGGCAGCGTGGCGTTCCGCGGACGCCGGCTGGATGGGTTGCGGCCACAGGCGATCGTGCATGCTGGCATCGCACGAACGTTTCAAAACCTGCGGCTGTTCGCCGACCTGAGTGCACTGGACAACGTGATGATCGGCATCGCGAGGCAGTTCGGCGAGGAGCCGTTGGGTGCGATCTTCCGGCCGTTGCACACCGCGCGCATGCAGACGCGGCGCCGGCAGGAGGCGATCACGACGCTGGAGCACGTCGGTCTCGCGGATCGCGCGCACGATCTGGTCCGCAACCTTTCCTATGGGGAGCAAAAGCTGCTGACGGTGGCACGGGTATTGGCGACGGGTGCCGAACTGCTGCTGCTGGACGAACCTGCATCCGGGCTGTCCGCGGGAGCGTTGGACGCTGTGATGGCGCTGCTCCGCCGGTTGCAGACCGAGGGCAAGACCTTGCTCGTCGTCGAGCACAACACGCGCGTGGTGCAGCAGATCGCCGACGATGTGCTGTTCCTGCATCAGGGCCATCTGATGGCGCAGGGCACGCCGGACCGCATCATCAGCGATCCGGCGCTGGCGGAGATCTACTTCGGCGGAGCGCTGTGATGCTATTGCAGTTGTCCGGCCTGGCGGCGGGGTACGGCGTGAAGACGGTCATTTCCGATGTGTCGTTCGCGCTTGAACCGGGGCAGATATTGGCGTTCCTGGGGCACAACGGAGCGGGCAAGACAACGACGTTGAAGACCGTGATGGGTCTGCTGCCGCCGCGTGCCGGGGAGGTATTGTTCGACGGTCAGCGCGTCGAGCGGTTGAGCGTGTCGCAACGTGTGGCTCTGGGACTGCGACTCCTGCCCGAGGGTCGCGGCATCTTTCCAGACCTGAACGTCGCGGAGAATATCGACGTGGTCGCCGCGCGCAACGCGACCGCCAAGGCAATGTTCGGCATCGCCGACGTGTACCGGCTTTTCCCTGTGCTGGAGGAACGGCGCTCGACGCGTGCCGGCAGTCTCAGTGGCGGGCAGCAGCAAATGTTGGCGCTGGGTCTGGCAATTCTCGGATCGCCGCGCTGCCTGCTGCTTGACGAGCCCTCGATCGGTCTGGCGCCCAATCTGGTAGAGCGGCTGTTCCAGCAGGTCCACGACGTGTGCAAATCGCATGCAATGACCGCGGTCCTGGTGGAACAGAACGTTGCCGCGGCGATGAAGATCGCCGATCGGGTGATCATCATGAACAACGGACAGATCGTCTTTGACGGTCTGCCGCAGGAAGCCCGCGAGTCAAACTTCTGGCACTACTTCTAGCGCCGGCAGCGCAAGGCCGGGATGATCTAACGAAAGTTGTAAACGTTCAGAGCGTTGTCCCGGAACAGCATACGCTCCTCCTGCTCCGTCATCTTGAAGCGGAAGGCGGTCTTCGGATCGTCAAAGTCCCAGTGCGGATAGTCGCTGGAATAGACCATCCGGTCCCATCCGATCCACTCGAACACCTGGCGCAGGTCCTCGGGGTTTTCCGGCTCCTCCACCGGCTGCGTGGCAAACCACAGATTTGTCCGCATGTATTCCGACGGCGGACGCTTCACCTGCGGTACCTCGTCGCGCATCTTCTCCCAGTGCGCATCGAGCCGCCAACCCAGCGACGGCGCCCAGGCGAAACCGCCCTCGATCAGACACACCTTCAAATTTGGGAATGCCTCGAACACGCCTTCCAGGATCAGGCTGGCGGCCTGGTTCTGCATCGAGTGCACCAGCATATGATGGTCCTCGATATAGAACTGCGGCCAGCCACTGGCGGAGGGCGCACTGTTCTGCGTGCCGCCGATATGCAGGCCGATCGACAGATTGTTGGCCTGCGCGGCGGCGAAGATCGGCCAGTAGCGCCTGCGGCCCAGTGGCTCGGACGTCTTCGATCCCAGCTGGATCTGTGCAAACCGCCAGTCGCCGGCTCGCTTTTCGATCTCCCTCACCGACGCCTCGGGATCGTCCTGCGGCACCAGGATCGACGCACGCAACCGCGGCTCCGGGTCCACGAAGTCGTGCGCCTGCCAATCATTCATGGCGGAGCAAAGCGCCGCGGCTTCGTCGAGATTGCGCGACGTGTTGCCACCCAGCAGCGGTTCCAGCACGCCATGCGCGATGTTGTAGGCATCCAGCAGTTGCTCACGCATGAACGGTACGTCCGACCCCGGCAGCCCGCCACCCGGCGGCCACGAATCGCGCCGCGACGTGTTCGGTGAGAAGCGCGGATACGTCCCGCGGTCGGCATAGATGCCGCAGTTGAATTTTCCGTATTCCGCCAGATGCTTGCGCCAGCGCGCCGACAGGTACGGATCCAAAGAGCGCGGCGACTTCATGTAGGGATGAATGTCGCAATCGACGATGCCGAGCTGCGCATCGGCATCGGCACGCCGTTCCAGGACGTCGACGGGGGCGTTCATTGCACGCTCTCCTTCAGGCGGGGGTAGGTTTCCAGCGGATTGTCAACGCGAATCCGCTGCTGTAGGGCGGATGATAATCCGCCGGGCAACACCTGATCGCCCTCGAACTGCCAGTGCGGATAATCCGAGGCGAACAGCAGCATCCGGTCGCTGTCGATCTGATCGATGATGCGCTCGATCACATCGGTATCGCGCGGCGCATCGATCGGCTGCACGGTCAGGCGGACATTTTCCCGAATCGTCTCGGCCGGTGAACGCTTCACCCACGGCACCTCGGCCCGCACGCCGCGCCAGGTCTTGACCGCGCGCCACAGAAAACCCGGAAGCCAGGTCACGCCCAACTCGATCAACACCACGCGCAGATCCGGAAACTTGTTGAACACGCCGTTGGAGATCAGGCTGAGCAACTGGTCCTCGAACGTGTTCGACTGAGCGACATAGTCGTGCAGATAGAACGACGGCCAGCCGCCCGACGTCGGCGCGTAGCGGTACATGCTGCCGGCGTGCAGCCCGATCGGCAGACCGTGCTTCACCGCCGCCTCATAGATCGGCCAGTAGTAGCTGCGGCCGAGCATCATCTCGCACGCCACCGGCATCAGGATCTGCACGAATCGCCGATCGGCAGCGCGTCGCTCGATTTCCTCCACCGCGAGCAGCGGCGCCTGCGCAGGTACCACGATGGACGCACGCAGACGCGGATCCTTGTTCAGCCAGTGCTCGATGATCCAGTCGTTCACCGCCGAGCAGATCGCCGCGCCCATGCTCTCGCTGACCGCGACCTGGCCGCCGGTGAGCGGATTGCAGATCGCCAGGCTGATGCCGAACGCGTCCAACGCATTGTGCTGCATCTTGCCGAGATCGGCGCCCGGACGCTCGCCCGGCACGCGCCAGTCCGGCCGGCAGGTGATCGGCGCATTGAGCGGGTAACTCATCATGTCGAAGCCGTCGATGCCGCGCGCGACGAATGATTCGCGCCAGAAATCGTCCATGTAGGGCAGCAGCGCCTTGATGTTGGGCACGCCGGGATGGATGTCGCAGTCGATGGCGCCGTCAGCGATGGAAGTCATGGGGTTCTCCGTCACCGCGGTTGTACGGGCCGCTGATCGCCAGTGTCAAACGCGGCTACCCCTTCAATCCCGCCCGCCGCAGGCTGCGTTGCCAGTCGGCCGCCACCGCGTCCAGCGCCGCCTTGGCCGTCTGCTGCCCCAGCAGCACCTGCGAAATGCCACTGCGCAGTTGCAACTCCATGGTCGGCCAGATCGCATCGCGCGGCTCGAGTGTCGCGGTCTGCATGGCCTCGGCCAGCACCGGCGCCCAGCCAAACCGCGCCTGAACGTCCGGTTGGTTGAGCACCGAGACGCGTGGCGGTGCGTTGCCGCGCTCGAGCGAGCGGCGCATCCATTCCTTGCTGGTGGCGAACTGGATGAACTCGAACGCCCACTCCTTGTTCCGGCACGCGCTGGGCACGCCGAACGTCCATCCGCCAACGCTCACGCCGCTCTCCGCGCGCGAATGAGCACCCGGCGCCACAGCCCAGCCCCAGCGTCCTGCGGTCCTCGACAGCTTCGGATCGTTGATCAGCGTGCCGTACGGCGCCAGCGTTATCGTCATGGCATAGCGATCGTTCTGCCCGCCGGCGACGATTTCGTCGAACTCCCAGGTAATCGCGTCCGGCACCACGACCTTGTACTTGGTCATCAGGTCGCCGTAGAACTGCAGCGCCTCGACCGCGCGCTGATCGTTGATCAGGATCTCCCACGTCTTCGGGTCGAAATACCGCCCGCCATTGCCGCGCAGGAAGGGCGAGAATCCGCCGACCATCGCCGGTCCCTGGCGCCCCCAGATGCCGAGCCCGTAGCGATTTGGCGCGCCTGCCTTGGTGGTTGCGATGCATGCGGCCTGGAACTCGGCCCAGTTCTCCGGCGCCTTGTCAAAACCGACATCGGCCAGCAATTGCCTTTGGTAGTTCAGGATGCTTGCCGTCACGCGATACGGAATGCCGAGCAGCTTGCCCTGGTAGCTGGCCATCTCGCGGATCGGCGGAAGGAAGTCGTCCCAATCGAAATCGGGATGCCGGCTTGCCGTACCGGCCAACAGCTTCTCGTGATCCTCCATATGCTGCGCAAGCCAGCCGGCATAGGGAGCGGTCCACTGAATGATGTCGATGCCGCTGGAACCAGAGTTCAGTTCCGCTTTCAGCCGTGCGCTCAGCGCGTCGATCGGCAACAGCGTGAAATCGACCTTGATGCCGGTCTGCTTTTCGAATGCCGGCGCGACTTCCTCCACAAGGCACCAGTGCCAGGGTCCGTTGTCGCCGACGAACACCAACTTGTCCGGTTTGGATTGCGCACGCGCAAACGTCGGGGCGGTTGCTGCCGCGACCACGCCTTGCAGGAAACCGCGCCGTTTGATTCGTCCCATTTGCTTCACCTATCGTACCGCGCCGGCGCGCCTCAGACTGCGTTGCCAGTCGCCCGCAACGCCGTCCAATGCATCCTTGGCGGATTTCTGCCCGAGCAGAACCTGCGACAAACCAGATCGCAACTGCAACTCCAGCGTCGCCCAGATCGCTTCGCGTGGATCGAGCAAGGCGGTCGGCAACGCAGCGGCCGCAACCGGCGCCCAGCCGAACTTTTCCACCATCTCCGGATCGTTCAGCACCGAAAGTCGAGGCGGCGCGTTGCCGCGCAGCATGGAGCGTCGCATCCATTCGTTGCTGCATGCCATCTGGATGAATTCGAAGGCCCACTCCTTGTGCTTTCCCGCGGACGCAACCGCAAGGCTCCAGCCGCCGAAGAAGGTGCGGCTCTGCGCCGGAGATTTTCCGCCGGGCATCGGCGCCCATGCCCACTTCCCGCCCGTCTTGGATTTTTGCGGGTCGTTGATCAGCGTGCCGTACGGCGTCAGCGTCACCGCCATCGCATAGCGGTCGTTCTGGCCACCGGCGATGATTTCGTCGAATTCCCAGGTGATCGAATCTGGCACCACGGCATGGTGTTTGGTCATCAGGTCGCCCCAGAACTCCAGCGCTTCCACCGCCTGGGGCTGATTGATGGTGATCTCCCAGGTCTTCGGATTGTAGAAGTCGCCGCCGTTGGAACGCAGGAACGGACAGAAGCAATCGACGAGCGCGGGGCCTTGCCTGCCGAGATAGCGCAATCCGTAACGGCCGGGCGCGCCTGCCTTGGTGGTGGCGATGGCCGCTTCCTGCAGTTCCGCGAACGTGCCGGGCGCCTTGGTGATGCCGACCTGTTCCAGCAGCGCCTTCTGGTAATGCAGCACGCCCATCGTCACGCGATACGGGATGCCGGACAGGCGGCCATCCCAGATCGCCATTTCGCGAAGCGCCGGAACGAAATCGTCCCAGCCGAAATCGGCGTGCTTGCCTGCCGACCCCGCGAGCAGCTTTTCGTGATCGTCCAGATGCGGGTAGAGCCAGCCGATCTGCTGCGACGTCCACTGGACGACGTCGATGCCGCTGGAGCCGGAATTCAGTTCGGACTTCAGCTTTGCGTTCAACGCATCGATCGGAAGGAGAGTGAAATCGATCTTGATGCCGGTCGCCTTCTCGAACGCCGGCGCCACTTCCTCGACCAGGCACCAGTGCCACGGCCCGTTGTCGCCGACGAACACCAGTTTGTCCGGTTTGTTCTGCGCCAGGGCAATCCGAGGCAGTGCGGCGGACGCGGCGGATGCCTGAAGAAAATGCCTGCGTTTGATCATCGCCCGATCCCCGCGCGCCGCAGGCTGCGCTGCCAGTCGCTCGCCAGATCGTCCAGCGCCTGCTTCGCAGTCTTTTGTCCGAACAGGGTTTGCGACAGCGCCGACCGCAACTGGATCTCCAGCGTGTCCCACACCGGATACGCAGGCGTCGGAAACCCGGTCTCGATCGCCTGGGCGGCGACCGGCGGCCAGCCGATGCGTTCCACCATCTCGGGATCCTCCAGCACGGAACGCAGTGGTGGCGCGTTGCCGCGAATCATGGCGCGCTTCTGCCACTCCCGGCTGCACGCCATCTGAATGAATTCCAGCGCCCACTCCTTGTTCCTGGTGTATTTCGGTACACCGAGCGAATGGCCGTCGATCCAGGTGCGGCCTTCATCCTTCGAGTGTGGCCCCTGCACCGTCGTCCACGCCCATTTCCCACCGGTCTTGGAAATCTTCGGATCGTTGATCAGCGTGCCATAGGGCGCGAACATCTGCACCATGGCGTAGCGGTCGCTTTGGCCGCCGGCAACGATTTCGTCGAATTCCCAGGTCATTGCCTCGGGTGGGACGACTTTGTATTTGGTGACCAGTTCGGCATAGAACTGCAAGGCCTCGACGCCCTTCGCGTCGTTGATGAAGATCTCGCCGGTCTTGAAGTCGAGTAGCCGGCCGCCATTGGAATAGAGCCAGGGATTGAACCCGACGAACATGCCGGCTCCCTGACGGCCGAAGATGCCGAACGCGTAGCGCTCCGGCGGCTTGTTCACCGCCAGCGCGGTCTTCAGGAACTCGTCCCACGTCCCCGGCGGCTGACTGAATCCGGCCTGTTCCAGCAATGCCCTCTGGTAATGGAATATGCCCGTGGTGATGCGATACGGGATACCGACCAGCTTGCCGTCGTAGGTTGCCGCCTTCTTCGTTCCGGTCAGGTAGTCGTTCCAGTCAAATTCGGAATGTTTCGACTTGATCTGCGCCAGCAGCGGTTCGTGGTCCTCCATATGCGGTGCGATCCAACCGGCCATGCCCACCGACCATTGCACCACGTCGATGCCGCTGCTCCCCGCGCCAAGTTCCGCGCGCAACCGTGCACGCCATGGATCGACCGGCAGCAGCGTGAAGTCGACCTTGATGCCGGTAGCCTTCTCGAACGCGGGCGCCACCTCCTCGACCATGACCCAGTGCCAGGGGCCGTTGTCGCCGACATATACGATCTTGTCCGGCTTGCTCTGTGCCTTGATCTGCGGCGCGGCCAGCACACCGGCGGCCGCCACCGAGGCTTGCAACAGATTTCGCCGCTTCAGTCCGGACATGTGTTTCTTCCCCGTATCACGTCACGATCGTCCCCGGCTTTGGTTGGGGGATCGTTCCCCCCAATCAGTACCAGCGCTGCTGTCGCGACGATAGGGGCAGGCCGCTTGACACCTCCTGCCCCATGTCCGTTCATCGCCAAACGAAGACGACAGGCGGGGGGACATGGCGCAAAAGAGCAAGCAGGTCGGCAGCTTCCGCGAGGCGGTGCAGGACATTCCCGACGGCGCCACCGTCGCGTTTGGTGGCTTCGCCATGCCGGGCGTGCCGTTCAACCTGATCAAGGCCCTGCTCGAACACGGCGCGAAGAACCTGACCCTGGTCGCGAACAGTACCGGCGGGGCGCAACAACCGCGCATGCCGGACATCGGCATGTTGGTGGAGAACGGCCAGGTGAAGAAGGTGATCTGCGCCTTCACCGCATCGACCCGCCCCACCGACGTGATCCCGTTCGCCAAGTACTACGAGGCCGGCGAGGTCGATGCCGAACTGGTGCCGCAGGGCACGCTCGCCGAACGCATGCGTGCCGCGGGCGCCGGCATCCCGGCCTTTTACACGCCGACCGCTGTCGGCACCGAACTGGCCGTCGGCCGCGAGACGCGTGTGATCAATGGGCGCGAGTACCTGCTGGAATACGCATTGCCGCTGGACTACGCGTTTGTCCGCGCCACCCGCGCCGACACGTTCGGCAACCTGCTGTTTCATCGCTCGCAGCGCAACTTCTGTCCGGTGATGGCGACGGCGGCGCGCATCGCCATCGCCGAAGTGGACGAGGACATCGTGCCGGCGGGCACGATCGATCCGGATCAGGTGCACACACCGGGCATATTCGTGCATCGTCTGGTGAAGGTGCCCCCGCCGCCCGAGGGACTTTGGCCAACGCGACGGCAGGAGCGACGCCGATGAGCGGAACCACCAAGGGATTGAATCGCCAGCAGATGGCGGACCGCGTCGCGCTGGAATTCCAGGACGGCTGGATCGTCAATCTGGGCGTCGGCATTCCGACGATGTGCTCGAACACCGACATCGGCGATCGCGACATCATCTATCACTCGGAGAATGGCGTGATCGGCTATGGCCCGATCGCGCCGGCGGGCGAGGAGGACCTCAATCTGGTCAATGCCGGCGGGCAGAACGTCACGTTGAAGCCGGGTGCGGCGGTGGTGCACCACGCGGACTCGTTCGGCATCATCCGCGGCGGGCATATCGATGTGACGGTGATGGGCGCGTACGAAGTGGCGCGCAACGGCGACTTCGCAAACTGGAAGATCGCCGGGGCCAAGGGTGGCGGCATCGGCGGCGCGATGGATCTCGCGGCCTGTGCGAAGCGCGTGTTCATCATCCTGGAGCAGACGACGCGCAGCGGTGCGCCACGGCTGGTGGACCAATGCGCGCTGCCGGTGACGGCGCGCGGTGTGGTGAAGCTTGTGGCGACGAATTACGGATTGTTCGAGCCGACCGGCGATGGGTTCCGGATTCGCGAGATCGCACCTGGGATCACGCTGGACGAGGTGCACGCAACGGTCGGCTGCAGGCTGACCGTGCCGGAGAATCTGCCGCTGGTGCGGATGGTCGGCTGACGCCTTACGACTTCCCCGCGTAGCTCTTCGCCATGCCCTCCGCCGGTTCCGCCTGCGGCCCGAACGGCATGATCGGATAGCGCAGTCCAGCCTTCGCCAGCCCGTGCAGCCCGGTCACCGCGCGCTGCAGATCCGCTGGCGGACACGCCATCAGCATCTCGTCATCCGCCACCGCACCGTAGCGGCGCTCGGCATAGCACGGGATCGACAGCGATACTTCCTGGGTTTTCAGCGCATGACCCCAACTGTCGGCGCACGCGCTCTCACCGGAAATGGAGAAATCGTAGCGTTGGTAATTGCGCCACTGCAGGCCGTTGATGAACAGGATCATCTGCGCCGGGTTGCCGTAGAACAAACAGATGTCCGGCGGATCGAGCCGGGCGGATCGCAGCGGCGACACAACCATCCCATGATAGCGCCCGGGCGCGACGCGCGGCATGCCGGCCTGGTGCGCTGCGGCGGCCTCGCGGTTCTCGAACCACACGCCCTCCATCTTGCGGCCCGAGGTGTAGATCTCGCCCGGCGCATCGAGCCCGATCACGCTCGAGCAGGAGGAGAACGAGGGGATATTCTCGGTCGTGATGCCAATTGTGAATCCGGCCATGCGTGCCTGCGTGACCAGTTGGCATGTGGAAAATGTCTTGCCCTTCGGCGGTCGGCGCAGGCCGGGCACGTCGGCCATCTCGTCGAGGTCCTCGAACAACTTCATGCCGATCGCGAACGTGCGCAGGCGCAGCAACTGGTTGAGCTGCTCCGCGAGTTCGGCGATGGCCTTGCCGTTCAATGGCGGTGCTTCGGCGATCGATGGTGCATCGTTCATCGCTGGGTCTCCTGGACGGAATGCGGCAAGCTAGGCGCCGGACGCTTGCCCGCGCAACCCAATCAGCTCAGCGCACGGCGGACGGCGAGACCGGCGATGGTCAACGTCGCGACAGCAATCAGAGCCATCGGCCACGCCTGGCTCAGCAACACCGCAAGCGGCATGTCCTGCAAGAAAAGCCCGCGCGCCGCCACCAGCATGTAACGTACCGGATCGGCCCGGCTGATCAGCTCCGCAGCATACGGCATATTCTCGATCGGCGCGGCGTAGCCGGACAGCACGATCATCGGCGAGGCGAACACGAACATCCCAAGCATCGCCTGCTGCTGAGTGCGCGCGAACGACGACAGCACGAGCCCGATGCCGACGCCCGTCAGCATGTACAGGACCAGCATCGCCTGCAGCAGCACCACGTTGCCGAGAAACGGGAGACGGAACCACAGCAACGCGGCGGTGATGACGATGTTGGCGTCGATCAATCCTTGCGACAGGAGAAGCCCTGGAAAGGAGAATGGAGATGTAGCCTGAAACCTTTCGAAGTGATTCAGAGGGTTCGACCCCCTCCCGGTAGAGGCGCAGCCCGCCAGCCGGAAGCGAGTTTTGCATGGGCGGCGGCGACGCCGTTCGTGAAGCGTAGACAGCGGATGCTGAAGCCCTGTGTTAGCCTCGAAATTATGTACCCGTTGAGGCCTTCGGTTTGGGTTGACCGGGGGCAGCACCGACAAGATCGCCAAGGCGAGATCTTGCCGGCTCGGCCGGGGTCTTGGAGCAGGGCAAAGGCATGGGATGGATCGCCAGGGAACCTGTGAGATCCCGCACGCGCCCACGCGTGTGCATGCCGGGTATTGGAACGCCGGCTGACCAAGTGTTCCGGGCCTGACGAAATTCCTCCGGGCTCGTCAGGAGCGCTTCGGCGGACACGAATACAGGAGGTGCGCGTGGGGCCTGGAACCGAAACCATAAGGGACCGGGTTTGCGCGGGCGGGATGTCGTAGCGCCTTCATAGTACCGATGAAGTCGGGGAACCGGGCTCACCGGGACCCGATCGAGGGAAGGGAGGCGTCACTGAGTAGAGAGCCGTTGACCTGAAACATGGGAGGGGACTCTGGACCCCACGAACCTGTCCACGAACCGACAACGGATAGCCAATTCGGCGAGAACGAAACGGGGGACGGCGCTGTACTCGCTCCACCACGTCATCGATTTCGACTGGATGATGGAGGCTTATCGGGTGACCCGCAAGGACGGTGCTCCCGGCATCGACGGCGTCACGGCGGCGGACTACGAAGCGAACCTGGAAGCCAATCTTCTGGACCTCCTGGAGCGCATCAGGTCCGGCCGCTATCAAGCGCCGCCGGTTCGCCGCGCGTACATTCCCAAAGCGGACGGCTCGCAAAGAAAACTCGGCATTCCAACGTTCGAAGACAAGGTGGCGCAACGCGCCGTGACGATGGTGCTCGAGGCCGTCTACGAGCAGGACTTCCTACCTTGCTCGTATGGCTTCCGGCCGGGCCGCTCAGCTCACCAGGCGCTCCGCACTTTGCAGAATGTGCTGTGGGCGAAGCGACTTTATTGGGTGCTCGATATCGATATACGCAAGTATTCGATTCGATTCCGCACTCTCACCTTCGAACGTTCCTCGACCGACGAGTTACGGATGGTGTCATCCGGAGGATGATCGATAAATGGCTGAAGGCCGGAGCCGTCGAAGACGGTCTCCTAAGCCGCACGACCGAGGGCTCCCCGCAAGGGGGCGTGATCTCACCCTGCCTCTCGAACGTCTTCCTGCACTACGTGCTGGACGAATGGTTTGAGAACGAGGTGCGGCCGCGTCTCAGAGGGGATTGCACCCTTGTCCGCTTCGCTGACGACGCGGTCATGGCGTTCGACAACATTGTCGACGCCCAACGCGTCCTGGCGGTGCTGGGCAAGCGTCTTGCTCGCTTTGGGCTCACGCTCCACCCGGACAAGACACGTATCGTCGATTTCCGCCCACTGGGGGGAGACGGCGCACGCCATCCGGCGACGGATGGGACCACCTTCGACTTCCTCGGCCTGACCCATGTCTGGGGACGGTCGCGGAGCGGGAAGAACATGGTCCGGCAGGTAACGGCCAAAAGCCGCTTTGCCCGCGCGGTGGCCGCGGTGAACGACTGGTGTCGCGAAAATCGCCACTGGTCCATCCTCGACCAGCATCGTCACCTATCCTCCATGATGCGGGGCCACTTCGCCTATTATGGCGTTGGCGGCAACATTCGACGTTTACGCTGGTTCGCCAATCAGGTCGGGCGGAGTTGGCGGAAATGGTTGTCTCGGCGTGATCGGCAGGGCTGGCTCCGATGGGACAGCTTCAATGAAATCCTGAGACGCCACCCGCTGCCTCCCGCCAGGATCATCCACGGTTACGCCGCCGCGAGCGAATCTCTCTCGTGAAGAACCGGATGCGGGAAATCCGCACGTCCGGGTCTGTGAGGGATGGGGGCGGCGACGTCCCCATCTACTCGGCAACGATGATGCCCGGCAATGCCTTGCCTAGCAGGATCTCCGCCGGGCGCAGCGGCGTGACCAGCAATTGCTCGAGGGTGCCCAGTTCGCGCTCGCGCGCCAGCGAAAGCGCACTGATCAGCAGCGCCATGATCATCGACAGCACACAGACCAGGCCAGGCAGAATGAACCACGTGCTCTCCAGCGTCGGATTGAACCAGTCGCGGGTCAGCAGAACGACCGGAGGTCCGCGTGTCGGATGCAGATCCTGTGCGAAGCCCGCGACGATGGCGGCGGCGTAGCCCTGCGCCATCAGCGCGGAGTTGGAGCGCCGTGCGTCCAGCAGCAACTGCGCCTGCGCCCCGCGGCCGGCCAGCACATCGGCGGAGAAATTCTGCGGCACGTGCAGCACCACCGCGACCGTCCGGGCATCGAGCGCCGCGCGTGCCTGCTCCGGCGCGGCGAACGACCCGGTCACGCCAAACGCCGGAGAGGCGGCAAAGCGGCGCACCAGTTCGGCCGACTGCGCGCCGGCGTCGTCGTTCCAGATGCCGAGCGGCACGTTCGTCACGTCATAGGTGGCGGCGTAGGCGAACAGCGCCACCTGCATGATCGGCGGCACCAGGATGATGAAGCGCGTCTTCGGGTCCTTCCACAGCCCGGCAAGCTCCTTCACGATCAATGCGAAGATGCGACGCAGCATCAGTCGAGCCGCCGCCGCGTCACCAATAGCGTCGCCGTCAGCGTCACCACGGCCGCAATCGCCAGCCCTACCAGATTTGGCAGGATCACCGGCCAGACATCGCCAGCCAGGAACAGCGTCTGGAGGATGGCCACCAGATACCGCGCGGGCACGAAGTAGGTAATGATGCGCAACCAGTGCGGCATCGCCGCGATGTCGAACAGCATTCCCGACAGCATCATCGCCGGCATCATCGTGGTGAGGAATGAAAGCTGTGCGGCGACGAACTGATTGCGCGCCAGGGTAGAGATGAACAGCCCGAGGCCAAGCGCGAACATCAGAAACAGCGACACCGCGGCGGCGAGCGCCACGGTGCCGCCGCGGAACGGCACATCGAACACCACGATCGCGATCAGCACCGACATGATCATGCTGCCGATTCCGAGGCCGAAATTGCAGGCTAGCCGCGCCAGGATCAGTTCGCCCATGCGCGCCGGCGAGGCGAGCATGCTTTCCATTGTGCCGTGCTCCCATTCGCGCGACACGCCGCTTGCGGTGAGCAAGGTGCCGGCCATCGTCATCACCATGGCGATGATTCCAGGCACGATGAAATCGGCGGAACGCAACTCCGCGTTGAACCAATCGCGGTATTCAAGGTCGATACCGCCAGG
Organism: uncultured Alphaproteobacteria bacterium; assembly: GCA_963812475.1. Classification (GTDB taxonomy): domain Bacteria; phylum Pseudomonadota; class Alphaproteobacteria; order Acetobacterales; family Acetobacteraceae; genus JAMXLO01. Next base: position 367,882 of record CAWEVI010000044.1, on the reverse strand, counting down.
TGCCACCAGGCGTCGCTCGTGCTGCTGGCCAGACAGCCAGACCTGTAGCGCGCCGGAGACGTAACCCTCGAGAATGCGTGCGGTGTTCGGATCGGTCGCGTTCACCACAAGCTGCGCCGGCACCGGCCATGACCCCGGCCGACCGAGGCGCTGGGAATAGTCATCGCGAACGACAAGCATGCCGCGCACGCGTCCTTCGGTCATCGCCGTTTCACCGTCGCGCGTGCTCAGTGCGCGTTGCACCGAGAGATACGGCGAGGCGTCGAGCGCCTGCAGCATGCCGCGCGCGGTTTCCTCCGGCGCCTGGATCACGACCGCAACGCGCATCTCGCTGGCGTCGAGCGATATGCCAAAGCCGTTGGTCACCAGCAGCACGATCGGCAGCAGGAATGCGATGAGGATGGACGAGGGATCGCGCAGGACGTGCCTGACCTCCTTGCGGATCAATCCGCGCAGTCGCATCAGGCTCGCCCTCATGCGGCCTGCTCGCGGTTTTCGTCCTGGTGCACCAGGGCGATGAATGCGTCTTCCAGCGACGGTTCCGGTAGGTCGCGTGTTCGCACACGCGCACGCAGATCGGCGGGTGTGCCGATCGCAGCCAGCCTGCCCTGGCTTATGATGGCGAGCCGATCGCAGTATTCCGCCTCGTCCATGAAATGGCTGGTGACGAGGATGGTGACGCCCGCATCGGCCAGTCCGCCGATCCGCGACCAGAATTCGCGGCGCGTGAGCGGATCGACGCCCGATGTCGGCTCATCGAGGAACAGGATCGCCGGACCGTGCAGCAGGGCGGCTGCCAGCGCGAGGCGCTGCTTCAATCCGAGCGGCAGTTCGCCGGCGATGCTGCGTGCCGTCACGGCGAAGTCGAAGCCTGCGAGCGCCGCCTCGATCGCGGTCGCCTGCGCGGCTCGGTTCAGGCCGTAGACGCGGGCGAAGAAGCGCAGGTTCTCTGTGACCGACAGCTCGGCATAGAGCGAGAAGCGCTGTGCCATGTAGCCGATGCGCGCGCGGGCCTCGGCGGGAGCGCGCAGGAGGTCGTGGCCGGCAACGCGCGCCTGCCCCCCAGACGGGCGCAGCAGTCCGCACAACATGCGGAAGATCGTCGACTTGCCGGCACCGTTCGGGCCGAGCAGGCCGAATATTTCGCCGCGACTGACGGTGAAGCTGACATGGTCGACGGCGGTGAAGCTGCCGAATTGGCGGACGAGGTCGTGGACAGTGATCGTTTCGCGTTCGGCGTCTCCTCCCCCTTGCCACCCGCGAGGGGAGGGCGAGGATGTCGCGCGCTTCCCCTCCACTTGCGGGAAAGGGGGTGCGAGGCGCGCGATGAACCCATCCTCGAAGCGCGGCGGCACCGGCTCGAGCGTATGCCCGCCAAGTTCCTCCGCACTGGGCGGCACGGCGCCCTCCCGCAGCACGATGCGCAGCGTATCGCCGGCGACCTGCGCATCCAGCACTGCCGGATCCGCCGCCGCCCGGCACGCGACAGCGCGGCGTTGCGCGACCGGCACGTGCAACCGGAACACCCGCCCAACCAGCGGCGCCACAAACTCGTCCGGCGGCCCTTCGGCCAGCAGCTTTCCCTCGTGCAGCAGCAGAACGCGCCCGCAGCGCGCCGCCTCATCGAGATAGGCGGTGGCCCAGACGACGCCCATACCCTCGTCGCGCCCCTCCTCCAACATCGCCGACACGATCGCCCAAAGTTCCCGCCGCGACGCCGGATCCACCCCAACCGACGGCTCGTCCAGGAGCAGCAGACGCGGCCGCGACAGCAGCGCGCACGCCAGTCCGAGCTTCTGCTTCATCCCTCCCGAAAGCTGTCCGGCCAGACGCGTGGTGAATGGAGCCAGCCCGGTGAATTGCAGCAGCCGCGCTACCCGCTGGGCGCGCAGTTCATGCGTCATGGCGTGGAGATCGGCGAACAGGTCGAGGTTCTCGGCGACGCTGAGGTCCTCGTAGAGACCGAACCGCTGGGGCATGTAGCCGATCGCGGGATGCGCCGCGGCGGCATCGCGCGCCATGTCGTGCCCCAGCACCGCGACGTGGCCGGACGCCGGCCGCAGCAGTCCCGCGATCAGTCGCAGCAGTGTCGTCTTGCCGGCGCCGTCGGGTCCGACCAGGCCGGTGATCATGCCGGGCATAATGTGCGCCGAAATGCCGTCGAGCGCCGGACCGCGCGCGCCAGCAAAGGCGTAGTGCAGTGCCTCGATGGCAACCAGTGGCGCCATCATCCCGGTGCCGGCAGGTGTATTGTCACCGGCATGCCCTGGCGCACACCGTTGTCCGGGTTCTCGATGCGGATGCGCAGCCGATAGACCAGCTGCGTGCGCAGTTCCGGCGTCTCGACTGCCTTGGGCGTGAACTCGGCTGCCGGCGAGACATAGCCGATGCGGCCGCGATAGATCTTGTTCGTGCCATCGGTGGTGATGGTGACCTCGCTGCCTGGCGCGGCGCGCGCCAGCAACGGTTCGGGGACGAAGGCGCGCACCCACACCTCGTCGTCGATCGCCATCGAGTAGATCGCGGCCGTCGGCAGCACGACGGTCCCCGGCTCGATCACCCGCGTCATGATCGTGCCGTTCGCGGGCGCGATGAGCTGCGTGCGGGCAAGCTGCGTGCGCGCAAGATCGACTGTGGCCTCGGCGGCGCGAAGCTGTGCCCGCGCGGCCGCGATGTCCTGCGGGCGCGGTCCGTTCACTGCCTCGGCGAAGGCGGCGCCGGTCTGGCCGACCCGTGCGCGTGCCGCATCCAGCGCCATGCGCGCGTCATCGAGTTGCTGCTTCGACGAGACGTTGCGCGCGGCGAGGTCCTTCTGCCGCGCGAATGTCGCCTCGGCGTTGGCATGCGAGGCCTCGGCGTTGGCCAGATTGGCGCGGGCTTGGTCGATGTCCTCGGAGCGCGTGCCGGCTTGCAGCAGGTCGAGCTGTGCCTGGGCCGCATCGCGCCGGGCCTCGGCGAGGTCGAAGGCGCTGCGGTAGGTGGCCGGGTCCAGGTTGGCGATGGTCTCGCCTTGCCGCACGTGGTCGCCTTCGTGCTCCGGCATGGCGACGACCGTGCCCTCGGCGTTGAACGACAGGTCCACCTGGCGGATTTCGACATTGCCGTAGAGCGTGTCGGGTGACGGCGCGGCGCCGAGCCGCTGCACGACCAGCCAGCCGATTCCGACCGCGGCGGCGAGTGCGACGATGGCGAAGGCGATGCGTCTCATGCGGCGGGTCCCGGGCGGCGGCGAGGCGGAGCCTAGCGGGGCGGGTATGGGGCGCCTTGATCTAGGTCATTGGATAGCTCGACGCCGGTCGTCGAAATCCGCCGTCAGAGTTGCAGGACCGCACGCACGCCGTCCTCGAGAGCTCGCAAATCTCCCGCGACAACGCGTCGGCGGTACGCATGAGTCGTGTCCTGTCTACGGCACGGAGTTGATCGCACACCGCGACCGAGTCCTCACCCACCGATGGAATAGCGACCACGATTGGCGGACCACGTCCGGTCCAGTGGACAGCGGCACGATCACCATCGTTCGCCGTGCGGGTTCAAACCTTCGGCACTCAGCACAACCGCCGGGCGCGTCCGGCGTATCTCCGCTCCACGCGTCAGATCGAGATCAACCCACCAGACCGATCCGCGCTGAACCACGACGATCGACCCATCGCCCGGCGCGCGTGCCATTCAACGACGCCGCTTCCGCGAAGGGCAACAGCCAGACCATCGCTGACGATCGCTACTTCCCACTCGGCCATCTCTCCGGCAAGCCCAGCATGCCGCTCTACCGCCAATGCAGCCTGATATAGTGCGACGTCATCGCCCTGCACCGGCGCACCAGATCGTCCGACGGACGGAGCAGAAGCTGTTCGGTGGCCATGGCCTCGACTTTGCTACTATCTATCGATATTGATAGCAAGTTGCCGCCCCTGGTTGTGTCAGTCGTCTGGCCGGTTAGGATTGAAGCGGAGTAAAACAGCATAGGGGAGGGACTGATGCAGTGCTTCAAGGTTGCTACTATCGTCATGTTGGGCGTGGCCGGCTTGGCAGGCTGTTCGTCACAAACTCCGCCGGCGGCACCTCCCGCCGCCAACTTAGGCGCCACCGACGGGACCGTCACCTTCACTGGTGGCGCGGTCGCAATCGGTATCGGGTTCCAATGGGGAAATGGGACTTTGACATACCAGGGCCGGCAATATTCCTTCCGAGTAGACGGACTTTCTGTCGTGGATGTCGGGGTTACGCGGGTAACCGGCAGTGGAACGGTGCGGAACCTGCGTAACGTTGCCGATTTCAGCGGCAATTATGTATCGTTCTCGGCCGGGGCAACTCTTGCTGGTGGAGGCTCGTTGACAAGCATGCGCAATCAGAACGGTGTGGTTATCGAAGGCGTCGCGACGTCTCAAGGGGTCCGCCTGACACTCGCTCCGGGTGGGGCCAATATAACGCTAACGAGTCAGTGAGTTCCTGTCAGCTTTCGGGACGGCGCATCGGAACCAGGGTAAGCGGATCGTCCGTTCAGGCTGCCTCCCGGAATCCGAGCGCTATCGCCGTGCGATGCATGTGGCGAAAATCGGTGCGTCGTCGCCGGAACATGTCGTCACGCTCGGGACCGGCAGCGGATAAAGTTTCGGCGTCCGTCGTGCCCTCGGCAATATCGTCCTGCTGATAAGGTGCTCTTGAAGCCAGGCATCGGTTGACATCGGTTCTTGATGCCGCGGGGATCCCGCTCAAGGCGGTTTTTACGGCATTGGTCCATCCGATGCCGAAAACGCTTGCCGCGCTCTGTCCGGATCGCTCGGGGATATGCGTTGTTTTGCCACACTGGCAGCGAAACCGACGTAGCCCTGCGCCGTGCGTTCTGGTCGTTCCCAACGGCTGTTGATCCGCATACCGGACACCGCACCGCTCACCCCAAACTCCTCCCGGCCATTCGCTTTATGCTCCCGCCACGCCGCGTTTTTCATCAGGCCACGAGACACGCAAGAAGGGGGATGACCTTGAGCACGTCCAACCGCACACAGATCGGGACGCTCGTCATGGCCACGAGCGTCGTACAACTCGCCAACGGGTTTTTTGGCACGTACTTCTCATTAAGAGTGGCGATCGAGAACTTCGACGTCCCCGGCCTGGTGCTCAGCGCCTATTTCGCTGGCTTCACCCTGGGCGCGTTTCGTTGCAGCAAAATCATCGAACGGATCGGTCACATTCGCGCGTACGCCGCATTTGCCGGCTTGGTCGCCGCCGCCGTTGCCATCATGCCGCTGCTGGTCGGATCGCTCGCCTGGGTGATCCTGCGTGCGATCGTTGGCTTCGGATGCGCCGGGATTTTCGTCACAACAGAGAGCTGGCTGACCGCAAAGGCCCTGCCATCCGAGCGCGGCCGTGTCTTCTCGATCTATATGGTCGGCACGTTCCTGGCTCTTGCGCTGGGCCAGCTTCTGATAGCCCGAGTGGATATCAAGTCGGGGGCATCGTTCAATGCGATCGTCGCACTGTTCGCTGTGGCCCTGATCATGGTTACCACCGCCCGGGCTGAACCTCCCCGAGTGAACGCCGCGGCCGTACTGCCCTATGGTGTGCTCACGCGGACCGCGCCTATCGCGGTGACGGGCTGCGTACTGAGCGGGCTCGTCGGTGGTGCCTTCTACGCACTCGTTCCGGCGTGGATGCAGGATCAGGGCACCCCACGATCAACCATCGCGTTGTTTATGCTTTTGGCTGTACTTGGTGGATTTGCTTTCCAAATACCGGTTGGTCGCCTCTCCGACCGGTTCGACCGTCGCATCGTGCTGGCATTCCTCGGCCTCGGTTTTGCGGGCACTGCCATTGTCATGGTGCTCCTGCCGCGCTCCCTGCCGACGATTCTGCCAGCCGCCGTCTTGCTCGGCGGATTCATGTCGACACTCTACCCCGTCTGCGTCGCCCACGCGCACGATCACATGCCGGCCGATCGGGTCGTCGCAGTAAGCGGACGGCTCATCCTGGTGAGCGGAATCGGTTCGGTGTTGGGTCCGTTGATCGGCGCGAGTTTAATGGCACGCTTTGAAATTGACGGCGTGTTCTACTTTATGGCAGCCGCGGTCCTCCTGCTGGCGCTCGTGGCCGGCTACGGAAGTTGGACGACACAACCTCCGGTGCACCAGGAAGCACCTTTCGGGATCCTGACACCTCAGGCTGGGCCGCTCGCACATGATGCGCTCGACCCCGTGGACGAGCCTCCGCAGCTCAATGATCCTGGATAAGTTGCGTTTCCGTCTTCGATTCGAGCAAACCATCCTGAATCATGCGAACCAACAGTTTCTTTGTGATCTGCTCCAGGGCAACGGTTTGCTTTGCGCTCAAAAACACGGTCGCCGTGGTGGCTTCGCCAGACGACTCCCAGACGATATGACCGGTCTGCGAGTCCCAGAGCTGCAACCACAGCCGCAGCGTTGTCACCCTGTTCCTGAGCAACTTCAGGCCAGCCGCCTCATACTTATCGAGTATCTCTTCGTCGAACTGCGCAAGCCCTGGCAGCAGCACGTATTGCGAGCCAAGACCCGATCCAATCCGTCGCAGCCGCTGCCGGTCCAACATCCCATTCCGCGCGAAACCTGCGCGCAAATCAGCATACTCTGTCGCCAATCCCTGATCCGTAAGCCGGTTCAGGGTCTCATCCGTGGGAATCTCGCGGATCGGTGGGGTTACTTCGGCAAGCGCACCGCTGAGCGCATGGGACAGGGTGGGGCTGAGGCCTTGGAGATTGCCCGATGCCACAAATGCAAGCACCACCACTGGCGTACGGGACAGATCGCTCGTATCGAATGACGCAGGCTTTGGTGTCGAGGTGGCATACGTATCCGACAGATACGGGGGACCGCAGCCTGCGAGCAGCATTGCCGCTGCTGCTGAGAACACCCAGGCAATAAGGCCGATCACAGGTACTTCCGTTTCCCGCGCGCTTATCAAGACGCAAGCGCGGGCATCGTGATCAGCCATCTTCTCCTCCACCGTGTGGGGACGCCGTAGTCATTCCGCGCCCACGCTGCCGCCCGTTGGTATTATTACCAATCCGCCTATAGATTGACACACGTCCACTCGCGGTGACCGATTGACTGAATGCGTTTTGGATCGCTGATCAAGAAGGACCAAGCTTCCTTGCACGCACTGACGATCGCGTCGTAGCTGTTCCAGATCAACGCGCAGAGCTTGTTGCTGCGCAGGTATGCCCAGACGTTCTCCATCGGGTTCAGCTCGGGTGAATAGGGCGGGATTGGCAGCAAAGAGATATTCTCGGGAACACGTAATTTGTCGCCAGTCTGGTGCCAGCCTGCGCCGTCGCAGAGCAGCACGGCGTGGGCGCCCGGCATGATCTGGGTGCTAATCTCAGCCAGATGCTCGTTCATCGCCTCGGCGTTGGCCGCCGGCATGATGATGGCAGCCCCGACACCGCGAGCGGGGCAGATGGCGCCAAACAGATAGGCGGAGTCATGACGATTGTCTCGCACCATGAGCGGGCGCGCACCGACTGGCGCCCAGACGTAGGCATGGCTCCCCTTCTGGCCGACACGTGCTTCGTCCTGAAACCAGATCTCGACCGGCGTGCCGGCGGCGCCGCCGAGCAACTCATCCTTCAGCAAGGTGCCGAAGTTTTTTTAAATGCCTGCTCTGCTGCTGGGTCTTTTTTTGGGTGGACCGGACGTGGCTGTAGCCGCGTCAGGCCCAATTGGTGCAGCCACTTGCCCACCGTGCTCTCACTTATCCGAGGCTCGGCAATCAGGCCGTCGCCAACGGTCGCCGCTTCTCACCCCGCCCGGTACGCCGCCACCACCTTCTCGTCGAACTTCAACCCCAGCCCCGGCGTCGTCGGTAGCACCAATTGTCCCTTCTCGATCGCCGGCGTTTCCTCATAGAGCTTCAGCATCCACGGCATATATTCCACGGTCAGCCCGTTCGGCACCGCGGCGACCAGATGCAGGTGCATCTCCGGCATCACATGGCTCACCACCGGCAGGTTGAACGCCTCGGCCATGCCGGCGACCTTCATCCACTGAGTCACGCCGCCCACCCGGCACAGATCGATCATCACGTAGTCCACCGAACGCGCCTCGATCATCTGGCGGAACGGGGTGATCCCCCACAGGTACTCGCCGCCGGCGATCGGCGTGGACAGCGCCTGGTTGATCCGCGCCAGCCCGGCGTAATCGTCGCAGGTGGTGACATCCTCCAGCCAGAACAGCCCGACATCCGCGACGCGATGGCCGATGTCGATCGCCTGTTCCACCCGCCAGCGTTGGTTGATGTCGCACATCAGTTTGATGTCCGGGCCGATCGCATCGCGCACCACACGCACACGGCGCACCTCCTCGGCCGGCGAAGGATTGCCGGGCAGCGCCATCTGCGTCTTCATCTCGATGAAGCCCTTGTCCACCAGCCGGCGTGCGGCGGTGGCAGCCTTGTCGTCGGTCAGCCCGCGACGCAGCGAACCCGACGCATAGGTCGCCACCCGCTCGCGCGCGCCGCCCAACAGCTGCCACAGCGGCTGCTCCAGCGCCTTGCCCTTGATGTCCCACAGCGCCACGTCGATCGCCGACAGCGCCAGCGTGAAGATACCCGCGGGACCGCAGGAATCCCCAGCCGCCAGCCGCAGCTTGCGCACGATCGCCTCGATCCGCAGCGGGTCCTCGCCAACGATCAGCGCGCCGAGTTCATCCACCGCGCTGCGCAGCGTGCCGGTCATCGCACCGCCGTAGAAGGTGATGCCGATGCCCTCGATCCCAGCATCGGTCTGGATGCGCAGAATGACGATCGGGCGCAGCCGGCCGGCTTCCTCCGGCATGTCGGCCAGCGGGTCGTCTTCCGGGATGCGCAGTATTGATGATTCGGTCCGGGTGATCTTCATGACGCTTCCTCCGCGTGTTGCGGCGAAGCATAGCGGCCGGTCACCGCGCGTCATAGCCGGGGTGCGTCAGGCAGCAACGAGGCTGATGCGCGAGTGGGACCTCAAGCCAGCCGCACGACCACCGTGGCGGTCGATGTGTCCGGCGGCCCGGGCCCCGTTTCGCGGAACTGGGGCGCTATTTGGGCGTCAGAACCATCACCATCTGGCGATTTTCCATCCGCGGCATCTGCTCGACCTTGGACGTGGTGTCCATTTCGGTCCGGATCCGCTCCAGCACGCGGATACCGATCTCCTGGTGCGCCATCTCGCGACCGCGGAAGCGCAGCGTCACCTTCACCTTGTCCCCCTCCTCGATGAACGACTTCATGGCGCGCATCTTCACCTGATAGTCGTTCTCGTCGATGTTCGGGCGGACCTTGATCTCCTTGATCTCGATGACTTTCTGCTTCTTCTTGGCTTCGTTTTTCTTCTTCTGCTGTTCATACTTGAATTTGCCGAAGTCGAGGATCTTCACGACCGGCGGATCGGCGTTCGGGCTGATCTCCAGCAGGTCCAGGCCGACCGCCTGCGCACGCAGCCAGGCATCACGGGCGCTCATGACGCCCTGCATCTCGCCCTCCGCGTCAATCAGCCGCACCTGCGGGGCGCGGATTTCGTCGTTCACGCGGGGCCCATCACGGGTGGGCGGAGCGGACATTGGTCCTCTTGCTATGGTATTCTCCTGTCATTGTTGCAATCGATCGGACGGGGGGTCCCCAGCCCAGGCCGAGTTTGGCGCATCCGTCCGTTGCGGATCAAGCAAACTCCTCCTGAGGGGTCCGCTCTCTCAGATCGGGCGGGGTGGCTTCAAGCGCAAGCCGGCGCACCGCTTCGTCGAGCTTCAGCACCTCCTGCGCATCGCCGCCGAGATGACGCAGCGCCACGGTCCGCTGCTCGGCCTCGCGCCGTCCGACCACCACCAGGACCGGAACGTGGGCCAGGCTATGCTCCCGCACCTTGGCGTTGATCTTCTGGTTGGAAAGGTCGAGTTCCACCGCCAGCCCCGCCGCCCGCATCGCCGCGGCCACTTCGCCCGCATAGAGGTCGGCATCGGAGACGATGGTCGCCACCACCGCCTGCACGGGCGCCAGCCATAGCGGGAACCGGCCAGCGTAGTGTTCGATCACGATGCCGAGGAAGCGCTCGAAGCTGCCCATGATGGCGCGGTGCAGCATCACGGGGGTACGCCGGCTGCCGTCCTCGGGCACGTATTCGGCGCCCAGTAGGCCCGGCACCATGAAATCCACCTGGAGTGTGCCGCACTGCCAGTCCCGTCCGATCGCGTCGCGCAGCACGAACTCCAGCTTGGGGCCGTAGAAGGCGCCTTCGCCGGGGTTCAGCGTGTACTGGACGCCGGCGATGGCGCACGCCTCCTTCAGCGCGGCCTCCGCCTGGTCCCACACGGCGTCCGCGCCGACCCGCAACGCCGGGCGGTCGGCGAACTTCACGCTGAATTCGGGAAACCCGAAGTCCCGGTACACCGAGGCCAGCAGTTCCACGAACCGTACCGTCTCGGCCGCGATCTGCTGCTCGGTGCAGAAGATGTGCGCATCGTCCTGGGTGAACGCGCGCACCCGCATGATGCCGTGCAGCGCGCCCGACGGCTCGTAGCGGTGGCAGGAGCCGAACTCTGCCAGCCGAAGCGGCAGTTCGCGGTAGGAACGCAGGCCCTGGCGGAAGATCTGGATATGGCACGGGCAGTTCATCGGCTTCAGCGCCAGCGTCTTGTCCTCGTCCTCGACCCTGGCGATGAACATGTGCTGGCGGAATTTCTCCCAGTGTCCCGAACGCTCCCACAGCGAACGATCCACCAGCTGCGGGGTCTTCACCTCCTGGTAACCGGCGTCATTCAGCCGTCGCCGCAGATAAGCCTCCGCGGCGAGGTAGAGCTTCCAGCCCTTGGGGTGCCAGAACACGCTGCCCGTCGCCTCCTCCTGGAGGTGGAACAGGTCCATCTCCTTGCCGATGCGGCGATGATCGCGGCGCTCCGCCTCCTCCAGCATATGCAGGTAGGCATCCAGCTCCTTCTGGTCGCGCCAGGCGGTGCCATAGATGCGCGACAGCATGGCGTTGCGGTGGTCGCCCCGCCAATAGGCGCCAGCCACCTTCATCAGCTTGAACGCGGGCCCGACATCGGCGGTGGAACGCATGTGCGGGCCGCGGCACAAATCGACCCAGCTGCCCTGGCGATACAGCGTGATGGTCTCGTCGCGCGGCAGGTCCTGGATGATCTCCGCCTTGTATTTTTCTCCCTTGTCCTGGAAGAAACGGATCGCCTCGTCGCGGTCGATCACCTGGCGGACAAATTTCTCGCCGCGCGCGACGATCTCACGCATCCTGGCCTCGATCGGGGCGAAATCGTCGGGCGTGAACGGCTCGTTCCGCGCGAAATCGTAATAGAATCCTTCGGCGATCGCCGGGCCGATCGTCACCTGTGTCCCCGGGTAGAGCTCCTGCACCGCCTCGGCGAGAACGTGCGCCGCGTCATGGCGGATCAGCCCCAAAGCCTCGGGGTCGCGGCGGGTGACGAACACCAGGTCCGCGTCGTGGTCGATTTCCGTGTCCAGGTCCACCAGTTTGCCGTCCAGCTTCATGGCCAGGGCGGCGCGGGCGAGGCCAGGACCGATCGCCGCCGCCACCGTCGTGCCCGTAACCGGCCCGTCGAAGCGGCGGACGGATTTGTCGGGCAGGGTGATGGCGGGCATCGGTTTCGGCTCCTCCTTTGAGCGGATGCTGTCTATGGCGTCACGCGGCGACGGCTGCAACCCCGACGAGCAGTTCGTCGTAAACGGCGAGCGTCGCCGCCTGCATGGCCGCCACGGTGTAGCCACGCTGCACGGCGGCCCGGGCCCGGATGCCCAGGTCCGCCCGCACCGCCGCGGGCAGTTCCAGCACTTGCTCGATCGCCGCGGCCAGTGCACCGGCATCTCCGGGCGGTACACGCCAACCGGTGACACCATGCTCGACGGTTTCCACCGGCCCGCCGAGATCCGAGGCGATTACCGGCCGTCCCATCGCCTGCGCCTCGATCACCACCCGGCCGAATGCCTCCGGCTCGGTGGAGGCGTGCACCACGACATCCGCCAGCATCAGCGCCCCTGGCATGTCGTCGCATTCGCCGGCCAGGCGCAGGCGGTCGGCGACGCCAAGTGCGTCCGCCTGGCGGATCAGTCGGGCGGCATAATGCCTGCGCCCCTGGTCCGATCCCACCAGCAAGCAGCAGACGTCGGGCCGCACCAGACGCGCGAGCGCCTCGATCAGCACCGTCTGTCCCTTCCAACGCGTGAGCCGCCCTGGTAGCAGCACGACCTTGGCACCCTCGGGCAACCGCCACGCACGCTCCAGCCGTGCGATCCGTTCCCCGGACACGGCGTCCGGATTGAACACCGCGGGGTCCACACCGCGCGGGATCAGTCGGATGCGCGCGGGATCGGTGCCGTGTCGCGCCACGATCCGTTCGGCGATGAAGCGGCTGGCGACGATCACGCGTTCGCCTTTCGCCATTACCGCATTGTACTGCCGCTTGAATGGCAGGTTTTCGCCGTATGTGCCGTGATAGGTGGTCACGAAACGCGCGCCGGTCCGCCGGCAGGCCAGCCAGGCGGACCAGGCTGGCGCACGTGACCGGGCGTGCACGATCGCCACCCGCTCGTCCCGGATCACGTCGGCCAGCAGCGCGGCATTGCGGCAGATCGCCAGCGGATTCTTGCTGTCGAGCGGCAGCGTCACGTGGCGTCCACCGGCGCGTTGCACCGCTGCGACCATGCGGCCGCCGGCGCTCGCCACCAGCGCGATCCCACCCGCGTCGGCGATCGCTCGCGTGATCTCCACAGTGCCGCGTTCCACGCCGCCGGTAACCAGCGAGGGCAACACCTGCAATACGGCGACGTTGCTTAGGCCAGCCTGCATGATTAGCTTTGCACGCGTCTTCTTACCCGTGGAGCGCTGCCCATGCGTGCGCCTCTATACAACGTGAACGCACGCCGCAAGACAGTCAGCATCACGCTGAACGCCGATCTTGTCGCCAGGGCCTCCGCGCTGGGTATCAATATCTCACGGACGGCGGAGGCCGCCATCATTGAGGCCTTCGAGGCAGCGGAAAAGGCAACGATTCTCGAGGAGCTACGCGAAGCCACCCGGATGGTGGACGAATACGTGGCGATCCACGGCATGCCCTTCGACGACTGGGCGAACGAAGCTCTGCCCTCCGATGACGCCGATCATGCAGCGTGATCTGTACGCCAATCCAAATGCACGTTCGCGGAGCGCCTTTCCCGTCGTCGTCGTCCTGCAGGCAGATACCACCAAAGGTGATACCAGGTTGATCGCGCCACTCGCGCCGCACGTCCGACCACTCGCACGAACGGCAAGCCGTGCACTGCCGCTGATCGACCATGACCAAAAGCACTACGCTGTGACGTTGTCGCTGATCAGTTCACTGCCCCGACGCCAACTGAGAGACGCCGTTGGCTCCCTGGCGGCTCATCGGGACGACATCACGCGCGCGCTGGATTGGCTGTTCTTCGGGATTTGACATGATGGAAACCACCGGGCGGCTCGATCGCGGCGATGGCGTGTATTTGGCCTGGGCGCGGCTGGACGGCCGAAGCCCAACCGCGGTCTTCCTTCCGGGCTTCCGCAGTGACATGACCGGCGACAAGGCCACCGCGCTGGCGGCATTCTGCGCGAAACGCGGCCAGGCCATGATCCGGTTCGACTACTCGGGCCATGGCTCCAGCGGCGGTGACTTCCAGGACGGCACCATCGGCCGCTGGACCGACGACGCGCTGGCCGTGATCGACCGGCTCAGCGAGGGGCCGTTGCTCCTGGTCGGGTCGTCGATGGGCGGCTGGATCGCGCTGCTCGCCGCCAGCGTCCGTCCGGGCCGCGTCGCCGCGCTGATCGGCATCGCCGCCGCACCCGACTTCACCGAAACCCTGATGTGGGAGGCGATGACCCTTCAGGAACGCGCCACCATCATGCGCGACGGGGTTCTGCAGGTGCCGAACCAATACGGCGAACCCTACCCCATCACGCACGCGCTGATCGAGGATGGCCGCACACACCTGCTGCTGAACGGTCCCATCGCGATCGATTGTCCGATCCGTCTGCTGCACGGCCAGCGGGACGCCGATGTGCCGTGGGAAACGGCGCTGCGCATCGCCGAGCAGGTGACCGGCCAGGATGTGGAAGTGATCTTGGTGAAGGACGGCCATCACCGCCTGTCGCGGCCGCAGGACCTTGCGCTGCTATGCCGCACCCTGGGCGCGCTCCTCGGCCAGGACGGCACGTAACCCCTCGCGATAGGTCGGATGGAGCCAGCGCAGGCCGAGCGCCTGTTGTGTCCGCCGGCTGGAAACCTTGCGATTCTCGGCCCAGAAGCTGCGCGCCATCGGGCTCATCGCATCGATCATTCGTTCGAACGGCACGGCAGGTGGGGGCGGGACATCCAGGAGCCGTGCCGCCTCGGTCACCACGTCCGCGCTCTCCGCCGGCTCGTCGTCGGCGAGGTTCAAAATGCGTGCGCCGGACGGTCGTTCCTGGTTCATGGCGGCCAGCACAGCGCGGACAATGTCGTCACGATGGATCCGGCCGAACGCATGGCCCGGCTTGACGACGAGTTCGAGCCTTTCCAACGCGCAGATCATCCAGTGCCGACCGCCCAGGGCCGTAGATACCGGCCAACCGAAAGATGTCGACGGCACAACGATCGGCAAGGCGGCGCCAATCATCTTCCGCTGCCAACCGCCACCGGCTGCGAGCGGAAATCGGCGCAGGCACGGTTTCCTCATCGACCCAGGCGCCGCCCCGATCTCCATAGACGCCGGTCGTGGAGAGATAGCCGATCCAGCGCAGATTCTTCGCCGCGGCGAGCGCGTTGCCATGGCGGGACAGTGCGGGATCGCCCGATGCATCAGGCGGCACGGTGCTGAGAACATGCGTCGCTTGCGCGAGCGCCGAGGCGGCATCGGTGAAATCGATGCTGGTCACCGCGCCATTCGAAGATTCCGCGGCAGATCGTGTGGTTCCCATGACGGCAAGGCCGGCCACTGCCGCCGCGTCCGCGACGGCGCACCCCACGTAGCCAAGTCCGAACACGAGCAGGCGCGAATCACGCATTGTATCAACCGCTGGCGCAAACTCCCTCTCCGCCCTTGAGGCCGGAGAGGGCCGGGGTGAGGTGGGGCTCGACCCCCTGGAAGTTCCGCGACCACCACTCGACCGGACATCGGCTGCGGAATTTCGCGTGTTCCGTTACATGAACCCCCCACCTCACCCTGACCCTCGCCGTCCTCGAGAGCGGAGAGTGAAATACGCGGGCATCGTGCGCGCCCGCATCAGAAATCCAGATCGGCGTAGTGCGCCGGGACCGCCATGCCGGGCACGCGATCGGCCAGAACTGCGCGGAAGCTGGGCCGGGACTTGATGCGCGCATACCAGTCGCGGGCCGGTTGCGACATGTTCCAGTCCACATCGCCGATGAAGTCGAGGCATGACAGGTGTGCCGCAGCCGTGAAGTCGGCAAGCGAAATCGCGCTGCCCGCCAGCCATTTGCGCGTTTCCGCCAACCACCCCAGATAGTCCAGGTGATAGCGCAATGCGATGTAGCCGGTGCGGATCGCCTGCGCATCGGGATTGCCACGCCCTGCCATGCGCTTCATGAACTTTTCGCCCAGCAGGTTGCGGGTGACCTCGGTGGCGAACTTGCCGTCGAACCAGGCGACGAGCCGCCGGGTCTCGACGCGCTCGGCCATTGTCCGGCCAAGCAGACCCGGGTCGGGGTACGCCTCCTCCAGGTATTCGCAGATCACGCCCGAATCCGGAATGGCGATGCTGTCATCCTCCACCAGCGTCGGCACGGTGCCCGCGGGATTCAGCTCGAGATATTCGGGTCGGCGCTCCCAGACCTTTTCCAGTCGGAGATCGAACGGAAGCCGCTTCTCCGCGAGCACGAGACGCACCTTGCGCGAGAACGGCGACAACGGGAGGTGATAGAGGGTCCGCATCGGCGTCGCTTATCGCATCAGGTGCCGCGTCGCGCCAAGGTCGGACGCTGCGATCAGGCGCGCATCGCGGCCCGGATTGCGCAGGCATCGGCGCGGCAGCGTGTTCAGTCCTTCGTCTGAAAGGACAGGTCCGTTTGATGACCAATCTGGTCCTGCGGCAGCATCGGCCGGCGACCGCCGCCGGGCTGGAACCGGCGCAGATAGTTGGGAACGACGAGTTCCACAGGCGTCGGCACCACGCCAAGTTCGTTCAGGCCCGGGAGATCAGGTCCGGCCACGTTGTCGCTTGCGAGCATCAACAATTGATCGCGCGTCAGCGGCTTTCCCGGCAGCAGTTCCATCATGCGGGCCTGAAGGCGCGCCAATCCCATCGGAATATCCACCATCGGCCGCCGCCGCCCGGTTTCCCGCAGAATGTAGGCAAGCAATTCGCGAAACCGCCAGACGCGTGGGCCACCCAGCTCGTAGATCGCTCCCGGCGTTTCCGAACGCATCAGCGCGGCCATCACCGCGTCCGCGACATCCCCGACATAGACCGGCTGGAACTGCGTGTCGCCACAGATGACCGGCATGAAAGGAAGCAGACGAGCCATGCCGGCGAAGCGGTTGAACAGGTTATCCTCGGGACCGAACACCAGCGACGGGCGCAGGATGGTGACCCCGGGGAAGGCCTCGCGCACCAGCGCCTCCCCAACCCCCTTGCTCGCCGCGTAATGGCTTGCGGCGCCTGCATCGGCCCCGATTGCCGAAATATGGACCAGTCGCGTAACGCCCGCCCCGGCAGACAGTTTGGCCACCAGCCCGGCGCCCTCGGCATGGATGCGCTGAAACTCACCGGACCGCTGCTCGGCCAGAATCCCCACGGTGTTCACGACGAGGTCGGCCCCGTCCACGGCGCGGTGCACGGTGGCCTCATTCGTCAACGACGCGTAGAGCGGCACCACCTGTCCGACCGCGCCCATCGGCTTGAGGAATAGCGCGCGCTCGGTGTCGCGCACCGCCACGCGTACCACGAAGCCCTTGTGGGCCAGCCGCTTCACGACGTAGCGGCCGATAAAGCCTGAACCGCCGAACACAGTCGCCACGCTGCGCGTCGCCATCATTCAAACTCCCGCAATGCGTCCCTGATAGACGGCAGCGAAACGACGCTCAAGGCGAAGGCTCTGGGGGCGGGCTCGGTTCCGTCGGTTCGATATCCGGTTCCGTGCCGTTGGACGATGGCGTGGCTGCCGTGCCGCTCCACCCGAGCCATTCGGCGGCCTGTTCCGCGCGGCGCAGCGCCCGGTCCAACGCCGCCATCGTCGCCGACAGGTCCTCATTCTGATCCATACGCCACGCGCGCATCGTCCAGAGCCAGACGGCGACGAGGCCTTTCACACGCAGTTCGCCGCGCAACCCGCGCGTGGGAATGGCGGTGGCGTCCAGCATCCAGCGCATGCTGCGCCGCGTGGCGAGCGCCAGCAGCAGCGCGGTCGGCGGTTCGGCCGGCAATGCGCGGAACAGCGCCAGCACGCCGGCGCGATGCGACTGAAACGTATCGATCCGCCGCATCAGCAGATCGAACAGCCGGTCGCGGGCCGACCCGTCGGACGAAAGTTCGGCCAATGCCGCCTGATCGGCCAGGCGACCGAGGTGTATCAGGATCGCGGCGCGGCCAGGGAACCGTGCGCGCGCCTTGGCCAGGGGCAAGCCGGCAGCGTGCGCCGAGGCCGCAACGTTGACGGTGCGCCAGCCCTTCTCGGCCGCAAGCTGAAACGCGGCAGCGATCAGGGCGCGGTCGAACTCCGCATCATCCATGCCCGTATCATGGCGGCTGGTGGGCCGCTTGGCCAGCGGGTGGCGCGGGCGGTGTCGTCGTCATGAGGGGCAGGCTCTGTGCATGCGCCCGGCGTCGCACCAGTGCATCGTTGTTCGGCGGGCCGAGCCAGGTACTGCGCCGGCTGACAGTAAAGATTTACGCGGAGGACAGCGGAGAACCGCGAAGGGGCACGGAGAATTCCAACGCAACTCTGTGGTCCTCCCGTTGTTCCCCGCTGCCCGTTTGCCGCTGAACGCAAGGTCGCTCCTGACCTCCGGCATAAGCCTGCCGTCTGCGCGGCGGCCACCTGACGCCGCGCACACGACAGCACCACGTTCTCAGGCGCACGGGAGCGCGAGACAATGGGTGTCTGAGGCGATAAGCGCGTCGGTTTGGGCCTGAGCCTGAACAATCGAATCGGCTGATGTCGTGGCAATCCCTTCACCCCGTCATGCCGAGGTGGGCATCGATCGCGTACCTGAAGCAGTTATCCGGCGGCGGCCCCTATGCAGGTTCTGTCATGGTCGTTCCCGCAGCAGCTCGACGCATTTCGCAACAGCGTTGGGGTCGATGCGGTTGTGCGCGAGGTATTCGCGGACCGCGGTTTCAGACAGCAGGCATTTGAAGAAGGCGGCCCAATCAGGACAGCAGGTGTCGCCGTGCGGCTTGCCCCTTGGCGGCGGATCGTCGCCCCCAGCCCACGCCATTCCAGTTCGAAGTTGTTCTCTGGTGAAGGGGTAGCCGCGCAGGGTTCTGCCGCTGGCGCGGAAATGAACTGGATAGACCCCGCTGAGTGCGGCAACGACTGACGCTTCGAAAACTCCCGGAGCGATTTCTGGCAAGGTCAGGAAGAGCGAGCTGCCGTCCGGCCGATTGACCTCGGCGATGACCTGGGCGCGGTGGTCGATCGGCAGGTCCATTTCTGTCAGCACAGCATGCAGCCGCAGGTCGGCGCCTGGGACGTAGCTGCTCTGTGTCACGGAAGCCGCGAGATTGACGCTGCTGCGGGCATGAACGACCGCGCTATAGGGAACACCGATCCGCGCATCGGGCCGCCCGCGCTGGGTGGCGAGGTACTCCTTCCAGTCCCCGGCCGAAACCTCCAGCACGATATTCCACCGCCCAGCCTGAGCGGAGGCATTGCCGGCAACGATCGGCAGCGCGAGGCGGTAGAACCCAAGATTGGCGCTCTGCTGGAACTTTACACCAATGACGCCGGCCAGGGATGTGTGGTCGAGCCTTATCCCGGCCGGCGTCTCGATCTGGAATCGAAAGGCCCACGGCGCGGGAGACAACAAGATCGCGTCGGCGGTATAATCCGCCTCGGTCAGATCAAACGGTATCTTCACCTCGACCACGGGCGGTACATAGCCGTCGGGGTCCACGACGACATCGGCGTTCGTGGCGCCCGCAAGTATCTGCACGAAATACTTCTGCAGCTTGAAGATATCGCTCGGGCCGAGGTTGTCGGTGAGCAGGAGATATCCGCCGGTGTTGTTGACGAGCTGATTGAGCGCGACCGGGTTGACCTCGTTGAGGGTGCCGAGCGCGACGGCGAAGACGCGGTTGTTGATCAGGCTCTGCACGTCGTGGATAAACTTGTAGGTATTCTCCTCGCCGTCAGTGAACACGACCAGAGCGGTCGAGTCGTAGCCGGTGACCGAGGCGATGGTGTTGTGACCAAGCTCCACACCGTTGCCGATAGATGTTGTGCCGGCGGGGTTGGTGACGTGGTTGGCGATGGCGGAGGCGGCCTGCGCCCGCCCGACCCCGCCGGAGAGCGGCCCCGCCGGCATGATGCCCAGGCGGAGATAGGCTCCCTGGTCGAAGCTGACCACGCCAATGCCGTCATTGTCGGGCAGCAAGGTCACAAAGCTTGGCGCGGCGTCGTGCAGCACGTCGATGCGAAGCTTGCCAGGGATGCCGGAGGGATCGTTCATACTGCCGGACTGATCGAGCACAAGGCACGATGCCACCGTTGGCTGAGCGACGGTGTTGGCGGCGATCGGGATGACGAAGGTCTGGCTGGTCTGCGGACACATGATGGTCATTGTACCGGTGGCGTGATCACCAGGCGCGGTTCCGGTGTAGGAGACCCAAATTCGTGCGTCGCGCTCCAGCGAACTGGGTGCGGCGGGGAGCGAGGCGCCGCCCAGCGGCAGGCCAAATGAGCCAGGCCCAGTGACGACGCTGGGGCCGGACGTGACGTTCAGGTCAATCGCGCCACAGCTCTGGACCGAGAAGACCACAGCGCGCGTCGTTGTGACGCCCGCGGGGACATTGTTGAAACTGATCGTGGGGCTCTTGAGCGCGATCTCGGCAGTTCCGTTGCCACAGGGGGCGGCGACACAGAATCCGATAAGGCCGGCGGAAACATCCTTGATGATGTTCTCCATTTCGGCCCAGGGAGGTTGGAATTCTGTGCCCCATTCGATGACAAAGCCGTGCACCTTGCCCTTGCTGGGGTCCACCAGATGGCGCGCATAAACGTAGTCGTCACTTGCGCCGGAGGTCGGATAGAGATCGTAGGAGGACTTCCCGGTGTATGGCTTGCCTCGCACAGCCTGAAGATCAGTCACGAAGCGATTCGTCAGGTTTTGAATCACCGCGAGATCGTCGGCTGGAATGAACTCGCTGTATGCATCGCCAGATTTCCCGCGCTGTCCGTTGAACGCCGAATTCTGGAAGTTCATCGCCGGATTGGCAGTCTGATCCTGATCGTCGCCCCAGTTGTAGAGCACGTCCTGGGAGAAGGAGTGTACGTCGATGAACCATCGCGTGCGCGGGAACGTATCGAGCAGGAACTGTACGTTGCGGGTCTCGGCCTCCGAGAACGGCGACGGCCCATGATAGACCTGAAAGTCGCACGGGTCGGCGCTGACGGATACGCCGGAGCCAGGCGCGAATGCGGTGGTGAAGTCGAACAGAAAGTCATAGTTGCGATTGATATCGACGCCGACACAACCGGGATTGGACGAGTATGCGGGGTTGCGGTTCTTCCGCCAGTTGGCATCGGTGGTTTGGCTGTAGTGTCTGCCGTCGGGGTTGACCGCCGGAAAGACCACGATATGAAGCGTGTTGAGCAGGGTCTGGATCTGCGCGGCGGTGAAATTCTTCCCGCCGTAGGAAAGCCCCGCATTGGTGGAATAGGCGTCCAGCAGGTCGGTTGCGAAATTGATCGCGATCTCGCAACTACCCCACTCACGTGCATGGACTCCGCAGATGATCATCACGACCTCGCGGGAGCCAGGGGCGCCTGCACCGAGTTGGATCGCGTGCGATGTGCGGCCCTCGACTGTCGTGTTCGGCAGTGTGATGAGTTGCGTCAGTGACGGATAGGCCGCGGCAAGATTGATCGTGGCGGTCTCGACCTCGACAACGTTGAGGTAGGTCATCGGGGCTCCTCCCTGGTCTTGGTACCGAGGCCCTGGAACCTGCGCTCGTCACCTGCGAAACGATTGCCCTTGCCGACCTCCTTTTGGCGCTCGCTGCCGCGCGCCGACGCATCGTAGAGAACCTCGACATCAAGTTGCTTCCGGTCGATCTGCTCGACCGCCTGCGTCGGGAGAAAGACTTGGGCGGAGACGCGCTCGGCGGTGCGCTTAATGGCGTACGCCTCTCCCGGATATCGCGCGAGCAGGTCGCGCAGCGCGTCTTCCGATCCGGTGATGCGGACGCACAGAAATTTTTGATGGCTTGCGTCGGACATTGATCCCTCCTGAGCCGCGGGCGGGCGGGCCTAGGGCCGGACTGGTAGCCCGGGAGTAACAATGCAGGTGTGAATGAACCCTCATCGACTTGAGGGTAATATCGGCGGTTCGGCGCGGGCAGAGGCCTTCAGGCCGTCAGCCGGCCAGTTCCCGCGACCGCACCGTAGCCGCGGCAATCGCGCGGCTCATTGCCGTCGGCCACGCCTCCGACGCCATCAGCACCGACAGAGCCCGTTCCGTAGTGCCGCCTGGGCTGGTGACCGCAACGCGCAAAGCCGATGCATCCTCGGCACTGGCGGCCAGCAACGCACCTGACCCGGACACCGTCTGCCGCGCCAGCAGCCGCGCCAGATCAGTCGGAATGCCCTGCTCGATCGCCGCCCGCTCCATCAGCTCCGCCAGAAGGAAAACATAGGCTGGCCCACTGCCCGACACGGCGGTAACAGGATCGAGCAGCGCCTCGTCCTCGACCCACGCGACCACGCCAATCGCCGTTAACAGCTGCTCGCACAGCGCTCGCTGCGCCGCATCGACGCCGGAACCTGGACACGCCACCGTCACACCTTGTCGCACCGCCGCCGGCGTATTCGGCATCGCCCGCACGATCGCCGCCTCATCGCCCAGCAGCGAGCGCATGCCGCCGATGGTGCGGCCCGCCATGATCGACAGGAAGACCGCTCCGCCGGCAAGTCGCCGATAAAAGGGGAGCGTCTCCGCCGCATTCTGCGGCTTTACCGCAAACACCACCGCCGCCGGCGTAAACCCCGCCGGTATGGCGCCCGCATCCGGCACGACCATCAGGTCCGGCCCTGCCGAGCCCGCCGCGGTCGGCGCAGGATCCACGGCGACCGACGCAGACAGACCCTGCTCGCGCCAGCCCGACAGCATTGCGCCGCCCATGCGGCCGCAACCCACCAGCAGAATCGGCGGAATGCCCATGGTCATGCCTCGCCTACACACTCCAGCATCGCCGCGGCCAAGGCGTCCTGCGGCGTCTTGCCGCCCCACAGGACGAACTGGAACGCGGGGAAGAACCGCTCGCACTCGGTGATGGCGATGTCGACCATGTCTTCCAGGCTCTCGGCCGATGCACCCGGCGCGCCGCGCAACAGCACGGCGTGGCGGAACACCGGCATGCCGTCCTCGGCCTCCATGCCGAAATGGCCGATCCACAGCCGCTCGTTCGCCAGCGCCAGCAATTCATACAGCGCCGCCCGCCGCTTCTCGGGCACCTTCAGTTCGAAGGCGCAGGTGAAGTGCATGGCGCTGATCTCGTGCGACCAGGAGAAATACAGCCCATAGTCGCACCAGCGGCCAGGCGCCTCGGCGGCCATTTCCGAGTCGCTGCGCCGATCGAATGCCCAGTCATTCGCGATGACGATCTGCTCCATGATGTCGAGGGGGTTGGCGGCGGTATCGTGGCTGACGGCCGTCATTGACATGCTTGGTCTCCCGTGGTGCAGGAAGGCCGGACGGTTTCGAGGTCTCCGGAATCTTGGAGTTGCGGGACCAGGTTAACCACGAATCCCAACCTACCGATGCGGCGTGCCGCGCCGCAAGCTCAGTCTGTGTGTCTCCGCGTCTCCAGTGCGGCAACCCGCACTTCCAGCGCCGCCAGACGCTCCATCGCGTCGGTCAGACGCGCTTCGGCTGCCTCCTGGCCCGCCCGCGCATTGGCAGCGAGTTCCGCCAGCGCCTCCAGTTCCTCGCGCTTCACCAGGTCCAGCCGGCGAATCGCCTCGTCGAGGCGCGCGCGCACCAGCGCCTCGGCCTCCTCGCGCAGCCCAGCCAGGGCGGAAAGCGCGCCACCGGCCACGCCGGCCAGATCGTCGAAGAACCGCGGACGATCGCTCATGACGGCAAAACTCCATATCGCTCGTGCGCCGGTCGGGTGCCTTCCGCCAACTCCTACCGGCTCCTATAACGTCCGCCATGATCCTGGTCACTGGCGGCGCCGGCTTCATCGGCTCGAACCTGCAGGCGGCGCTAGTGCGTCGCGGTCATGAGACCGTGGTCGTCGATCGCCTCCGCCAGGGTGCCAAGTGGCGGAACCTGGCGAAGCACCCTCCGTCGCGGATCATTCCGCCGGCTGACATCGACGCCTTCCTGGAGAGCCACCCTCCGGTCGAGATGGTCTATCACCTCGGTGCCATCAGCGATACCACGGCATGCGACGGCGACGCGGTATGGGAGACCAACGTCGAGCTTAGCCGGACCGTCTGGCACTGGTGCACCAACCACGGCGTGCGCCTGGTGTATGCGTCTTCGGCCGCCACATACGGTGATGGAACGGCAGGGTTCGACGATGATTACACACCTGCTGCCTTGCAACGGCTGCGCCCGCTCAATCTCTATGGCTGGACCAAGCACGCCTTCGACCTCCGCGTCGCGCGCGTGATGGCGGAACGCCGGCCGCACCCGCCGCAATGGGTGGGCCTCAAGTTCTTCAACGTTTACGGCCCGAACGAATATCACAAGGGTCGGATGATCTCCGTAATCAAGGTGAAGCACGACGAAGTGGCCGGCGGCGAGCCGGCCCGGCTGTTCCGCTCGACCGAGGCGGGACTGGCCGATGGCGAGCAGAAGCGTGATTTCATCTGGGTCGGCGACGTGATCGATACCTTGCTCTGGCTGATGGACACGCCGGGGGTGAATGGGCTGTTCAACCTCGGGACAGGCCAGGCGCGAAGCTATCTCGATCTGGCGCACGCCGTTTGCGATGCTGCCGGCGTGCCGCGCACCATCGAATTCATCGACATGCCTGAGGCGCTGCGCGACCAGTACCAGTCCTTCACCCAGGCCGAGATGGGCAGCCTGCGCATCGCCGGATACGCTGGGCAGTTCACCCCGCTCGAGGAGGGGGTGCGGCGGTACATCCAGGATTATCTGACGCAGCCCGATCCTTACGCATGATTCCGGTTCTGCTGTTTCCGCAGTTCGATCCGGTCATCCTCCAGATCGGCCCATTCGGCATCCGCTGGTACGCACTGGCCTACATTGCGGGGCTGGTACTTGGCTGGCGACTGGCGCGTCATCTGGTGCGGCTGGCGCCCGCGGTCGCGACGCCGATCCAGGTGGACGATTTCCTCACATGGGCGACGCTCGGCGTGGTGCTGGGCGGACGGCTTGGGTACGTGCTGTTCTATCAGCCGCAGTTCTATCTGACGCACCCGGCGATGATCCTTGCCGTCTGGGAAGGCGGCATGAGCTTCCACGGCGGCGCGCTGGGGATGGCGATCGCGATCGTGTGGTTCTGCCGCCGCAACGCCATTCCGCTGCTTGGCTTCGCCGACCGGGTCGCGGTGTGCGCGCCGATCGGTTTGGGGCTCGGGCGGATCGCCAATTTCATCAATGGCGAACTGTGGGGCCGACCGGCGCCTGATTGGCTGCCCTGGGCGATGATCTTTCCCGCCGCCGGCCCCGAGCCGCGGCATCCCAGCCAGCTGTACCAGGCGCTGCTGGAAGGCCTGGTGCTGTTCCTGGTGATGTTCGCCCTATCGCGCCGTGAGGACTTGCGCGCCCGATTCGGCTGGCTGACCGGCGCATTCCTGGTGGGGTATGGCCTCGCACGGATCATTGGCGAGTTCTTCCGCCAGCCGGACGTCTTTCTGGGCTATCTGCTCGCCGGCGCAACGATGGGTCAGTTGCTCTCGATCCCCATGGTGATCGCCGGCGCCTGGCTGATTTTGCGCACGCGATGATGGAACGGCTGGATCATTTCATGGCGCGCGCGAACGCCGTCTATTACGCAACGCGCGATCCGTTCAGGGATTTCACCACGGCGCCCGAAATCAGCCAGGTGTTCGGCGAGATCCTGGGGCTATGGGCCGCAGTCACCTGGGACCTGCTGGGGAGGCCGGATCCGGTGCTGCTGGTGGAGGCCGGGCCGGGCCGGGGCACGCTGATGGCGGACGCATTGCGGGCCATCGCCAGAGCGGCGCCGGAGTTTCGGTCGGCGGTGCGCCTGCACCTGATCGAGACGTCGCCGCGGCTGCGTGCGATCCAGGCGGAGCGACTGCCGAATGCGATGTGGCATGACGGGCTGGATACCCTGCCCGACGTTCCGATGGTGATGCTGGCGAACGAATTCCTCGATGCGTTGCCGATCCGGCAGTTTGTGCGGCGCGATGGTCGGTGGTTCGAGCGGTTCGTCGATGGGGGAAGATTTCTGGAGTGCGCCATGACCCCCACCCCAACCCTCCCCCACTTCGCAGGAGAGGGTTGGGGTGGGGGTGAGGCGATCGTCGCCGAACTCGGCGAATCCGCCATCGCACTGGCCGGCTCTCTGGGCACCCGTCTTGCCACACGGCCGGGCGCGGCGCTGTTCCTCGACTACGGCCCGGAACACAGTGGCCCGGGCGACAGCCTCCAGGCCGTGCGCGACGGCCATCCCGCCGACCCGGTTTCCGACCCGGGCACCGCCGACCTCACCGCGCACGTGGACTTCGCAGCCTTTGCGGCGGCTGCGCGGGCCGCCGGCACGACCACGCACGGCCCGCTGCCCCAGGGCATGTTCCTCGCCCGCCTCGGTCTGTTCCAGCGCACCGACCGATTGGCGCGCACGCAGCCACCGGCCCGAGCCGCGGGACTGATCGAGGCGGCACGCCGTCTGGCGGAACCGAACCGGATGGGCCGGCTGTTCAAGGTCCTGGCGGTTTGCCAGCCTTCGTGCCCTATCCCCCCGGGATTCGAGGCCGATTCGCCGTGAACGCAAGCGCCGCGCCACTATGCTCTGCCGATCTGGCAGTGCCGCACGGGTTCTTCACCCGCTTGGGCGGCGTCTCCGCAGGGCCCTACGCCAGCCTCAACTGCAGCCTCTCCGGCCAGGATTCTTCTGACGCTGTGCTGCGGAACCGCGCCCTGGCGGCCCGCTCCATTAGAGTGGAGCCGGCCGGCCTTGTCGGGCTGACGCAGGTACACGGCGCCGACGTGGTACACGTCAGGACCGCATGGCCGCCCGGTTCCGGCCCGCGAGCGGACGCCATGGTGACCGATCGGCCAGATGTCGCGCTCGGCATCGTGACCGCCGATTGCGCCCCGGTCCTGTTTGCCGACCAGCGGGTCGGCGTGGTTGCCGCCGCCCATGCCGGGTGGCGTGGCGCCGTCGCAGGCGTGATCGAGGCAACCATCGCCGCCATGGCACGCCTCGGCGCAACGCCGGCAACGACGGTGGCAGCGATCGGCCCCTGTATCCGGCAACGCTCCTACGAGGTTGGTGCCGATCTGCGCGATATTGTCCTGGCCCACGAGCCAGCCTGCCATCGCTTTTTCGTGCCCGGCCGGCGCGAGGCGCGATGGCAGTTCGACCTGCCTGGCTATTGCGCCGCGCGCCTTGCCGCCGCTGGCATTCGGAGCGTCGAAATCATCGATGCCGACACCGCCGCGGACGAAGCGCGGTTTTTCAGTCATCGCCGTCGCACGCTTTCCGGCGGCGGGCCGATCGGCCACCAGATTTCCATCATCGCCCTGGAGCAAGTGTAGTTCGTGATTGTCCGACAGAGCCTGTTCATCCTGCTGCTTCCGCTGCTGGTCGCTTCGTGTGGCGATCTGCCGGAGCCGTTTCTGGGTAACCCGGGCGCCACGGCCAGAAAACTGGCGCAACCGCCAACGCCTCGACTGGCGGTGCCGCCGCCGACCGACGCCCTCCTGCCCGACGCCGCGACCCGCGAATTCGCCAGCGCCCTGGCCACCGGGCTGCAGACCCAGGAGGTGCCGGCCGTCGCCGATCAGGTTCGCCAGAACGACTGGCAATTGGTGACCAGCGCGGAGCAGCGCGGCGATACTGTGGTGCCGGTGTTCAACGTGCTGAACCCGAAGGGGGAGGACAAGGGCAAGGCGGAAGGCAGCCCGATCCCCACGGAGGCCTGGGCTGTGGCATCGTCGGACGTTCTCCGGCAGGCGGCGAGCGACGCGGCGCCCAAGATCGCCTCCCTTCTCACCGGCATACAGACAACGGCTCTGCGCGCCGATCCGAAAAGCCTGTACAATCGTGTCGCCAAGGTACAGCTTCTGCCCGTGACAGGTGCGCCGGGAGACGGCAACGAGTCGTTGACCAAGCAAATGCGATCCCACCTCACCGCGCTCGGTCCCGTGGTGCAGGACACGCCGGACGGCGCCGACTTCAGCGTTCAGGGCAACGTTCGCATGGTGCCCATCGGCGGCGGCCAGCAGCGGGTGGAGATCCAATGGACCATCAAGGCGGCGAATGGCGATGAGCGCGGCAAGGTGGTGCAACTCAACGAAATCCCGGCCGGCTCATTGGATCACTACTGGGCCGATGTCGCGGTTGTCGTGGCGAGCGAAGCCTCGGGCGGTGTCAATGATGTGATCCTGCGCCAGTCCGGCCGCGGTCCCGAACAGCCGGCCAATGGCCAGCCGGGTGCTGGCCAGCCGGTTATAAGCGGCCGGACAGCCGGTTAATGGACAGTCTCAGGGTGCGTTGCTAGAAGGCGCTCGTCCCGACACCGAGCGAAAAGTCCAATGAACCTTTCTTGTCGCCGCGCAGCATGAAGATCGTCGCCGGCAACAGCAATCGCCCGCTCGCTGAGGCAATGGCAGCGGTGCTGGACCTGCCGCTGACGCGCGCGTCGATCCGACGCTTCGCCGACATGGAAGTATTCGTCGAGATTCAGGAAAACGTCCGCGGTGAGGACGTCTTTGTTGTGCAGCCGACTTCGTTTCCCGCGAACGACACTTTGATGGAGCTGCTGGTCACGCTGGACGCGCTGCGCCGGTCGTCGGCGCGACGGGTCACTGCGGTGATCCCCTATTTTGGCTACGCGCGGCAGGATCGGAAGACGGCGTCGCGCTCGCCGATCAGCGCCAAGCTGGTCGCCAACCTGATCACCGAGGCGGGCGCCAACCGCGTGCTGACGATGGACCTGCACGCGGCGCAGATTCAGGGATTCTTCGACATTCCGGTGGACAATTTGTACGCCGCACCACTGTATTCGCGCGATATCGCCGAGCGTTACAAGGGCCGCGACATCATGATCGTGTCGCCTGATGTCGGCGGCGTGCTGCGGGCACGTCAGATCGCCACGAGACTCAATTGCGATCTCGCGATCATCGACAAGCGGCGCGAGCGGGCCGGACATTCCGAGGTGATGAACGTCATCGGCGATGTGGAAGGCCGCGACTGCATTCTGATCGATGATCTGGTGGATTCCGGTGGCACGCATTGCAATGCGGCCGAGGCGCTGATCAAGCACGGTGCGCATTCCGCCAGTGCCTACGTGACGCATGGCGTGCTGTCGGGTGGAGCGGTGGCGCGCATCGCGTCCTCGCACATCGAGATCATGACGATCACCAATTCCATCCTGGCGACCGAAGCTGTGCTGAAGGCGCCCAACATTCGCCAGGTGACGATCGCGCCGCTGATGGCCGAGGCGATGCGGCGAATTTCGGATGAGAGTTCGGTGAGTTCGCTGTTCGATTGAAGTAGTGTTCACCACAAAGACACGAAGGCACGACGTTCTTGTGTCTTTGTCTCCTTGTAGTGAATGATGGAGACATTCCATGCGCCAGATGACTCTTGTGGCCTTCCTGCAGGCCCAGAACTGCACAAATTTCGTCGGCTCCTGGCGTCATCCGGAGGCGTCACCCGACTTTATGACCGCAGATTACTATCGCCACATTGCCCGCGTGCTCGAGGCGGGAAAATTCCACGTCGGCTTCTTCGACGATCGCCTGGCAATGCCGGACCGCTACGGCGGCGACCACGCGCACACCGTGGCCAACGGCATACGCTGCGTGAAGATGGACCCGCTGACCATCCTGACGGTGATGGGCATGGCGACCGAACGGCTCGGGCTCGGCGCGACCTATTCCACCACCTATTACGAGCCGTTCCATGTCGCCCGCGTGTACGCCACGCTCGATCTGATGACCAACGGCCGCGCTGCCTGGAACGTCGTCACCTCGATGAACGATGGCGAGGCCCTGAACATGGGTCATGCGTCGCATGCCGAGCACGACCAGCGCTACGACCGCGCCGACGAATTCCTGGAAGTGGTAACCGGGCACTGGGATTCCTGGGACGACGACGCGATCGTGCTCGACAAGAAGACCGGCTTGTTCGCGCATCCGGACAAGGTGCGCAGGCTGGATCATGTCGGCGAGTTTTTTCGCTCACGCGGACCGTTCACCGTGCCGCGTTCGGCGCAGGGGCGCCCTGTGCTGATCCAGGCGGGGCAGAGCGGTCGCGGGCGTCGCTTCGCGGCACGCTGGGCCGAGTTGGTGTTCGTCAATTACCATTCGCTCGAACAGGCGAAGACGGACTACGCGGCATTCAAGCAGCAGATCGCCGAGACGGGGCGCGATCCGGAAAATGTCTTCGTCGCCGCCGGCGTTTATACGGTCGTTGCCGAGACGCGCGCCGAGGCCGAGGACAAGGTGGCAATGATCGACAGTCTGCCGAAGGAAATCGATCAGCTATCGTTGCTTTGCGAAGTGCTGAATGTCGATCTGGCGAAGAAGCCGATCGACGAGCCGTGGAGCGAGGAGGAAATCCAAACCTGGACCGGCGCGCAAGGTCTGCGCGATCGCGTGCACCGCATCCTCGGCAAGCGCAATCCGACGACCCGCGATTTCATGGAGGTCAGCCATCGCGGCACGTTCCGCGACCATCCACGTTTTGTCGGCAGTCCGAAGGATGTCGCCGATGGGATGGAGGAATGGTTCGCTGGCCGCGCGTGCGACGGCTACGTGGTCGCCGCATCGCACGTGCCCGGCGGCTATGAGGAGTTCGTCCGCTACGTTGTCCCCGAATTGCAACGCCGGGGCCTGCTTCACAATGACTATCGCGGCACCACATTGCGCGAGAACCTCGGTCTCGATCGTCCGCGCGTCGGTGCGTGACGCGGGGTTCACAACCACGGAGGGAGAACAAGCATGAAGCTGATGTATTCGCCGGGCGCCTGCTCGGTCGGCATCCACGTGCTGCTGGAGGAGATCGGCAAGCCGTATGAGGCGCAATTGGTGAATCTGCGCGAAGGTGGGCAGTTCAAGCCCGAGTTCACCGCCGTCAATCCGAAGTCGAAGGTGCCGACGCTGGTGCGCGACGACGGCTCCGTACTCACGGAGTACCCGGCGATCGCCTTCTGGCTGGCGCGCAGCAATCCGGAGAAGAAGCTGCTGCCGGAGGATGTTGAAAGCCAGACACGCGGGATCGAGGCGCTCGACTATGCGGTCGCCACGATCCACATGCAGGGGTTTTCAAGGCTGTTCCGCGCTTCGAACTACACGCCGAACCCTGCGGACGAAGACAAGGTGAAGGAACGCGGCAAGGAGATCGTTGAGAAAGGCTATGCCGTGCTCGACAAGGCGCTGGCTGGCAAGGATTACGTTGCCGGCTCGTTCTCGATTGCCAACTCCGCGCTGTTCTATGTCGAGTTCTGGGGCGCGAAGCGCATGAACATGAAGCTTCCGTCCAATTGCGAGGGGCATCTCAACCGCATGCTGGCGCGCCCCGCGGTGCAGCGTGTGATGCAGCAGGAAGGCCTGAACTGAGGTGATGGAATTGGCATGATGGACGGGGCGTTCCAGGAGGCCACGCTCGCGCGCATCCCGTTCTGGTTTTTGCGTCACGGCGAGACCGACTGGAACGCCCAGGGTATTTCCCAGGGCAACGTCGATATCCCGCTGAACGCGACCGGGCTTGCTCAGGCCCGGTCGGCGGCGGAGAAATTGCGCAACCGCGGCATCGCGACCATCGTCGCCTCGCCGCTGTCGCGTGCACGCGTCACTGCCGAGTTCGTCGGCGAAGCGCTGGGCCTGCCGGTCGCCATCGATCCTGACCTGCGTGAGGTGTCGTTTGGCGTGCAGGAAGGCCAGGCCATGAGCGGGTGGTTCGCCGATTGGGTGGCCGGCCGCTTCACGCCTGAGGGTGCCGAGACCTTTCCGGCCCTGCGCCGTCGGGCGGTGGCCGCGATCAATCGGTCGACCGCACTGCTGCCCGCGGTGCTGGTCGTCGCGCACGGCGCGCTGTTCCGCGCGCTGCGCGCGGCGATGGGAATTGAGCCGAACATCCGCACGCAGAACGCGGTGCCGATTTTCTGCGAGCCGCCGCCACCGGACCAATCGGTGTGGACATTGGACTACCAGACCTGACGCACCCGCTCGGGCGGAATTGAGGCAGAGGTAATCGTCAGGCTGCGGCGTGTCTGGCATCGTGCAAACAACAGCAATGTGCCAGGACAGCCGCGTCAGTCCTTGCTGGCAGCAAGTTTCTTAACGCGGAGAAAGGGGGAGAGGGCCACGGAGGGCCACAGGAGTTCGAGCAGCTCGAACTCCTGTGGCCCTCCGTGGCCCTCCGCCCTTTCTCCGTGTTGAATCCCTACCGATGCAGCCCGCGACCACAGGCTTCGCAGCCGAATGCAATCACTCCGCAGCCGCCACCTTGTCCTGCGTCTTCGTCGCGAAATCGCTGGCGTCGTGGCGTTCATGCAACTGGCTTGATGGTTCGCCATTGACGCGGTTGACCATCCGCCCCCGCTTCACCGCCGGTCGCGCGAAGATCGCATCAGCCCAGCGGTTGACGTGCCTGTACTCCTGAACCGCCAGGAACTCGGCTGCTCCGTACTGCTCGAACTTCACCAGACCGCCATACCAGGGCCACGCGGCGATATCGGCGATCGTGTATACATCGCCCGCCAGATACTCGTTGTCCGCCAGTCGCTTGTCGAGCACATCCAGCAGCCGCTTCGTCTCCATCGCAAACCGGTCGATGGCATATTCGATTTTCACCGGCGCATAGGCGTAGAAGTGGCCGAACCCGCCGCCCACGTAAGGCGTGCTGCCCATCTGCCAGAACAGCCACGACAGGCATTCGGCGCGCGCGCCGGGTTCGGTCGGCAAAAACGCTCCGAACTTCTCGGCGAGATGCACCAGGATCGCGCCGGTCTCGAACACCCGGATGGGCTTCGGGCCGCTGCGATCCAGCAGAGCCGGTATCTTGGAGTTGGGATTGATCGCGACGAAACCGCTGCCGAACTGATCACCCTCGTTGATCCTGATCAGCCACGCATCGTACTCCGCGCCCTTGTGGCCGAGTGCCAGCAATTCCTCGAGCATCACGGTGACCTTCACGCCATTCGGCGTCCCCAGCGAATAGAGCTGGAGCGGATGGCGGCCGATCGGCAGTTCCTTCTCGTGCGTGGATCCTGAGGTCGGCCGGTTGATATTGGCGAACCGGCCGCCGCTAGGCTTGTTCCAGGTCCAGACCTTCGGCGGCGTGTACCTCGGATGAGTCGGACATGTTGGTAGCTCCGGATGTTCGGCCGGCAGCGTGGCCCTGCCACTGGACTGACGCAAGCCGCGCCTTGTCCGCGCGGTCGTGCTTGACAGTCGTACCCAGCGGCCCACACCCTGGCGCGGATCGATTTCCTGCGAGCGCGCGGCGAAGACTGCCATGCCCATCGACATCGAACGGGCGCGCCGGGACACGCCGGCTGCGAGTCAAATCCTGCATTTCGACAATGCGGGCGCTGCACTGATGCCCGCGCCGGTGCTGGGCGCGCAGCTGCGTCATCTGCGGCTCGAGGCCGAGACCGGCGGTTACGAGGCCGCCGCCGCAGCCGACGAGCGGATCGAAGCAATCTACAATTCAATCGCGCGCCTGTTGAACGCCGACCGTGCCGAGATCGCACTCGTCGAGAACGCCACGGTCGCCTGGGACATGGCGTTCCATTCCGTCGGGTTCGCCTCCGGCGATCGCATCCTCGTTGCCGAAGCCGAGTACGCCAGCAACCACATCGCATGCCTCCAGGTCGCACGGCGCAGCGGTGCCGTCATCGATGTCGTGCCGAGCGATGCAGCCGGCGAACTCGACGTCGAGGCGCTTGAACGAATGATCGACAGCCGCGTCAAGCTGATCGCCATCACGCACGTGCCGACCAATGGCGGCCTGGTCAATCCGGCGGAGGCGATCGGGCGCATCGCCCGCGCCCACGGCATCCTTTACCTGCTCGACGCCTGCCAATCCGTCGGCCAGTTACCGATCAACGTCGCCGCGATCGGCTGCGACATGTTGTCGGCCACGGGGCGAAAATATCTGCGCGGCCCACGCGGGACCGGCTTTCTTTATGTGCGGCGTGCCATCCTCGATCGGCTTGAGCCGCCGTTCCTCGATCTGCAGGCGGTGACCTGGGTCGCGCCCGACCGCTACGAGATGCGCCCGGACGCCCGCCGCTTCGAGAACTGGGAACGCAACGTCGCGGCACAGCTTGGTCTCGGTTCCGCGGTGGACTACGCGCTCGGCTGCGGTCTCGCCGACATCGCAGCGCGCGTCCAGACGCTGGCTGCCGACCTGCGGCGCCGGCTCGCGGAAATCCCGGGCGTCAGTGTCCGCGATCGCGGGCACCGGCTCTGCGGCATCGTCACCTTCACGGTCGAGGGAAAAACGCCACAGGATATCGTCGCGGCGCTGCATCGGTTGCACATCAATTGCCATGCGTCGGGACCGAGTTTGCCCCTGCTCGTTGCCCCGGCGCGCCGGCTGCCCGCTCTCGTGCGCGCTTCGGTGCACTACTACAACACCGAGGACGAGGTGGCGCGATTCGCGGCAGCGGTCGTCGTGCTGGCCCAACGTCGGGCGCGCGCGGACCCTTTCCGATCGGGCAGGGGGGCATCCGTGCCGGCGGACCAATCAAAGTGACACTGGACGGCCAGACCTGATCAGGCGTCGGCGATCCAGCGAATTCTCGCGCGAAGGTCCTTGTCGCGACGAGCCGCCTCGAACAGGCGCCGGTCGGCTGTAACGAGCGCGGCGCCCTGCTGCTCGGCGACTGCCAAATACAGCGCGTCGTAGAGTGTGACACCCAGCCTGAGCCCAATGGTCATCGCGGCAGCGACGAGTTGGGCAAGCGGCACCGTGGCGACCGGCGCCTCGACCAACGCGACAACACGCTCATGGGCCTGGTGCTCGGACAGTTCGCCGCGCCGGCATGCCAACCATAGGGCGTTGGCTGCTTCGGCGAGCCAATGCGCCGGGGCACACAGGCTGCGGCTATTTTCCAACAATCGCAGAGCCGCCTCGGCATCGTTTTCGGCGACCACCCACTTAACCGCCACTGATGCGTCAACAACGAAGGTCGCCCCTGTGCTACTTGGCACCGTCGCCACCGGACCTGCGGTGGTCGCGGTCTGCGCGGATCACTGAGGCGCTGTCCGCATGCATGGACCCCCAGAGTCTCGTCTTGCAGCCGCCGCGCCCGCACGGCAAAGCTTTCACCGGCGGGCCGAAGCGCGGCTTCCAGGATGGCACGATGTTCTGCCTCGGCGGATCGGTCATGTGCCCTTGCCCGTTGCTTCAGCAGGCGCACAAGATCCGCATCCAGGTCACGTACCAGAAGCGTTGCCATTGCCGCCATCCAATCTGCTAGCGCCTATGCTAGCATCAAGGCTCGGGTAGCAACAGCTTATCTTCGTTGTGAATCGACACGCGATCGGGCATCGTGCGTGGGTCCCGGCTACCCGGCGCGGGAGAGAGCGGAGTCCCTCCGCCGCCGAAGGCGCAACCGGCCCCCGGAAACGCTCAGGCAACAGGGACCGCGGCGGGATCAGGGATCTCTGGAAAGCCGGCAGGCAGCCCATCCGCCCGCCGCACCGACGGAGTAAGAAGCGCCCAAGGAACCAGCATCAGGGCGCTTTGAATCTCTCAGGTCGCCCGACAGAGGGGGGTCATCGGAACCGGCATATCGCCGGCCTGTGACCTTGCTTGCGGAGCGGACCAGTGATCGAGAATGCGTTGCCGGACGACCCCACGCCAACGCCGCTGAAAACCACCCCGCTGGATGCCTGGCACCGCGCCCTCGGCGCGCGCATGGTGGCGTTCGCCGGCTATGCCATGCCGGTGCAGTACCAGGGTGTGCTGGCCGAGCACCTGCACTGCCGCGCCAGTGCGGCGCTGTTCGATGTATCGCATATGGGACAGGCGACGCTGTCCGGCGCCGCCGCCGCGTCCGCGCTGGAGCGCCTCGTTCCCGGCGACCTACTAGGCCTGAAGCCGGGGCGGCAACGCTACACGCTGCTCACCAACGAGGCGGGCGGCATCATCGACGACCTGATGGTGGCAAATCTCGGCGACGGGCGGTTGTTTCTGGTGGTGAATGCAAGCCGCACGGACGACGACTTCACCCATATCGGTGCCAGCCTGCCGGCTGGGGCGCAACTGCGTCCACATGAGGACCGTGCGCTGCTTGCCCTACAGGGTCCCGCCGCCGCCGCCGTGATCGCCCGGATCGGTCCGGCGGCCGCACAACTGCCTTTCATGGGCGTCGCTGCCGTCACGATGGCGGGCATACCCTGTCTGGTCTCGCGGGCCGGCTACACGGGCGAGGACGGGTTCGAGATCTCGGTCCCGGCCGACCACGCTGTAAGCCTGGCGCAGCGCCTGGTGGCGGAGCCTGAAGTGGCGCCGGCCGGTCTTGGCGCGCGCGATTCACTGCGATTGGAAGCAGGTCTCTGCCTGTACGGCAACGACATCGACGAACTGACCACGCCGGTGGAAGCCGGACTGACCTGGGCGATCGGCAGGCGCCGCCGCGACGCGTGGGACTTTCCCGGCGCCGCGGCGATCCGTGACCAGTTCGAGCATGGTGCCAACCGTTACCGGGTCGGCATTCGTCCCGACGGTCGCGCGCCCGCCCGTGCACAGGCCGAAATCGTCTCCGGTGATGGCACCGCGGCCGGTACCGTCACGTCCGGGGGCTTCTCGCCCACGCTGAGCGGGCCGATCGCCATGGGCTATGTCCGCAAGGACTTGGCGGCCGATGGCACAGCCCTGCATCTGATCGTCCGTGGCAAGGCGTTGCCCGCACGCATCGTGCCGATGCCTTTCGTTCCCCACCGCTACGCCCGCTGAGAGGATTCTTCCGTATGGCAAAACCACCCTCCGATCTCCGCTACACCAAGGAACACGACTGGGTGCGCCTGGATGGCGACATCGCCACCGTCGGCATCACCGATCATGCGCAGGAGGCGCTCGGTGACGTGGTGTTCGTCGAGTTGCCCGAGATCGGCCGCGATGTGGTGGCCGATGAGGCCTGCGCCGTGGTGGAAAGCGTCAAGGCCGCCTCCGACGTCTATGCGCCGCTAGCCGGCAAGATCGTCGAGGCCAACCAGACGATCATCGACGACCCCTCGCTGGTGAACTCGGACGCCGAGGGCGAGGGCTGGTTCTTCCGCATCGAGATCGACGACACCGATGCGTTCGACGCGCTGTTGGACGAAGCCGCGTACAGCGAATACCTGGAGACGCTCGACTGATGAACGCACTCGCAGAGCTTGCCGCGCTGGAGGCAGCCGACAGCTTCGTTTCGCGGCATATCGGCCCTTCGGAGTCGGACATCGCCGCCATGCTGCACGCGGTCGGCGCCGCGACGCTGGACGAACTTGCGGCGAAGACGGTGCCGCCGGCGATCCGGATGGACAAGGTGCTCGACCTGCCGCCCCCGATCGACGAAGCCGCGGTGATCGCCGAACTGCGCGCGCTCGCGGCGAAGAACACGGTGAAGAAATCGCTGATCGGCATGGGTTATCACGGCACGCACACACCGCCGGTGGTGCTTCGGAATGTGCTGGAAAACCCCGGCTGGTACACGGCGTACACGCCGTATCAGGCGGAGATCGCCCAGGGTCGGCTCGAGGCTCTGCTGAACTTCCAGACGATGATCTGCGATCTGACGGCGATGGAGATCGCCAACGCCTCGCTGCTGGACGAGGCGACCGCCGCCGCCGAGGCGATGGCGATGGCGCACGCGATCAGCAGGACCAAGTCGGACGTGCTGGCGGTGGCGACCGATCTGCATCCGCAGACCCGTGCTGTGCTGGCGACGCGCGCACGCCCGATCGGTATCCGGATTGTTGATGTCGCACCAGGCGACGTGGCGGCGATCGGCGCGGCGCAGCCGTTCGCCCTGGTCCTCCAATACCCGGGCACAACCGGCGCGGTGCGCGAACTCTCGCCAGAGATCGGCGAGGCCCATGAGGTCGATGCGCTGGTGATTGTGTGCGCCGATCCTCTGTCGCTCGCACTGCTGACTCCGCCTGGCGAAATGGGCGCCGACATCGTGGTCGGTTCGTCGCAGCGTTTCGGTGTGCCGATGGGTTTCGGCGGCCCGCATGCCGGCTATATGGCGACGCGCGATGCCTACCGGCGGCACATGCCGGGGCGGCTGGTCGGCGTTTCGCTCGATGCCGCCGGGCAACCGGCGATGCGTCTGGCGCTGCAGACGCGCGAACAGCACATCAGGCGCGAGAAGGCGACGTCGAACATCTGTACCTCGCAGGTGCTGCTGGCAGTGATCGCCGGTTGCTATGCAGTGTGGCACGGGCCGGAAGGACTGAAACGCATCGCGCGCCGGGTGAACCTGCAGGCGCGGCTGCTCGCCGACGCGGCGCGGCGCGGCGGCCATCGCCTGCTGCACGACGCATTCTTCGACACGATCGTCCTGGAAACCGCGAGTGCGGAGACGCTGATGCAGGCCGCACTGGTGCAGGGCTTCAACCTGCGCCGGATCAGCGACACGCGCGTCGGCATCGCGCTCGACGAGACGGTGACGCGCGTGGAGCTTGCGCGTCTGGCGGTGTTGTTGGGGGGAGAGCCTGGCAACGCTCCGCCCTCCATCCCGGCGGAACTGCTGCGTAACACGCCGCTCCTCGAACAGGCGGTGTTCAACCAGTATCATGCAGAGCACGAGATGCTGCGCTACCTCAAGCGACTGGAGGAGAAGGACATCGCGTTGAACCGCAGCATGATTCCGCTGGGTTCGTGCACGATGAAGCTCAATGCTTCAGCCGAGATGATTCCAATCACGCTGCCCGGCTTCACCGAGATCCATCCCTTTGCGCCGGCCGACCAGACGCAAGGCTATGCCGAACTGATCGGCCGCCTTGCGGACTGGCTGAAGGCGATCACCGGCTTTGCCGCCGTCACGCTGCAGCCGAACGCCGGCTCGCAGGGCGAGTACTCGGGACTGCTGGCGATCCGGGCGTATCAAACGGCGCAAGGCGAAGGACATCGCAACATCTGCCTGATCCCGTCCAGCGCGCACGGCACCAATCCGGCGAGCGCAGCGATGGCCGGGTTGCAGGTGGTGGTGGTCGGCTGCGACCGCGACGGCAACATCGACCTGACCGACCTGCGCGCCAAGGCGGACAAGCATGCCGCGCGTCTCGCGGCGTTGATGGTGACCTATCCCAGCACGCATGGCGTGTTCGAGGCGGCGATACGCGAGATCTGCGAAATCGTGCATGCGCGCGGTGGCCAGGTGTACATGGACGGCGCGAACCTCAACGCGCAGGTGGGGCTGACCAGCCCGGCGGAGATCGGCGCCGATGTGTGTCACCTCAATCTGCACAAGACCTTCTGCATCCCGCATGGCGGCGGCGGACCCGGCGTGGGGCCGATCGGCGTCGCGGCGCATCTTATGCCGCATCTGCCCAACCATACGCTGCGCGCCGACGCCGGTCCGGATAACGGCGTTGGCCCGGTGTCGGCTGCACCATTCGGCAGCGCGATGATCCTGCCGATCTCGTATGCGTATATCCGCATGATGGGCGCCGCGGGACTGAAGCGTGCGACGGAGGTCGCGATCCTGAACGCGAATTACATCGCCGGTCGGCTGCGCGGGCATTTTCCGGTGCTGTACGCCGGTCCCGGTGGCATGGTGGCGCATGAATGCATCATCGACTGCCGCGGCTTCCAGGCCGACGCCGGCGTGATGGTGGAGGATATCGCCAAGCGCCTGATGGATTTCGGCTTCCACGCCCCGACCATGTCGTGGCCGGTAGCTGGCACGCTGATGATCGAGCCGACCGAAAGCGAGAGCAAGGCCGAGATCGACCAATTCTGCGATGCGATGATAGCGATCCGTGCGGAGATCGCGGCGATCGCCGCCGGCAGGCTGGACAAGGCCGACAATCCGCTGAAGCACGCGCCGCATTCCGCGCGCGAGGTGATGGCGGATGTATGGACACACGCCTATTCACGACAGCAGGCGGCGTTTCCGCTGCCATGGGTGGCTGCCGCAAAATACTGGCCGCCGGTCAAGCGGGTGGACAACGTCTATGGCGATCGAAATCTGATCTGCACCTGCGCACCGCTGGAGTCGTACGCCGAGGCTGCGGAATAGCGCGACCACCGGAGCGTTGCTCCGGTCTGGGGATGCCTGTTTGAACGCATGGGGCGCGGCACGCGATGGCGCCGCGCCCTGCGGTGAATTGCCGCTCAGGCACCCTTGTCGTGGTTGCCCGTTGGCTTCGCCGCGCCGCCGGTCGGAGCGGTACCTGAGCTTCGTACCGGTGGTCTTGGCGGAGTCCTTCGTTGCACCGGCGTCCTTGTTGCCCGGCGCAACCTTGGCATCGTTTGTTACGGTGTGCGTCGAGGTGGTCGGCTTCGCATCGGTTCCCACGGTTGCGCTGGGTTGGGCGAAGACAGTCACGGGAAGGACGGCCAGGCCGGTCGCGAACATGCCGGTGGCCGCAAGAGTCAAAAGTCGCTTCATTGATCTGCTCCTATGCACCGGAGGGATATCGATGCTCCGGCTGCAACGAGAACAACACTCGTTTGTGTCGCGGCGGCGATGCACGTGTGGTCGAACCAAGGCGAACGGTGCTGATTGGCATTAAATTTCCGCCACGCACGTTTGAAAGATCCTGTCGAGATGGGCGCGCAGGCCAGTGTCGCGCCAGGACCGCCCGCGCCAGCCGATATATCCGTCAGGGCGCACGAGAAAGCTCGCTCCCTCCGCCCCGTAGGCGTCCGCGAACGCGCCATGCGGATCATCGAGAAAGGCGATCACCGGCAGATCCGGCACGCTGCCGGCCGCCGTGACGGCGACGATCCGCAGGCGGGCACCGAAGCGTAAGCGGAGTTCGCGCGCACAGGCTGCAAGATCCACCGCGCCGCGCGACATGTCTGCTTTGGCAAGGTGGACGACCAGCACATGCTCCGTGCCGCGCAGAACGTCGAACAGGCGCAGCGGAAAGCCGATCGCGTGACGCCGCAGGCCGACCACATCGGGCGCGCGATCGCCGGCAGCCGGCACTTTGGGATCGAGGCCCTCCGCGTCATCACGGACCCAGCCGGTGCCCCGGTAGGATACGCGTATCTGGGTATCGGCGAGCCGATCCGGCGTGCCGCCGCGCTCACGGCCATAGCCCTCGCTCGCAGCGCGGGTGCGCGCAACCACGTCGGCGCCGACCGGCCGCCGTTCCGCCTCGTAGCTGTCGAGCAGGGTTTCCGGTGCGCCGCCTTGCAGAACCAGAGCAAGCTTCCAGGCGAGATTGTAGGCGTCCTGGATGCCGGTGTTCATCCCCTGCCCGCCCGTCGGCGGATGGATATGGGCCGCATCACCGGCGATGAATACGCGGCCCTGCCGATAGCTCGCGGCGAGGCGCATGCTGATCCGGAAGATCGACGACCAGCGCAGGTCGGACAAGCGCGGCCGGCCGGGTACAAGGTCGTCGGCGATGGCCTGGATGTCGTCGAGTGACGGTCCGCGCCCCTCGGACTGGATGCCGTGGTCCGTCCCGCCGGCGGGCGCCAATTCCGGCGGCGCCAGCGCGGACACCCGATAGCGCCCGGGTTCCGGGAGGGGAATGGCGATGAACATGTCCGGTGGTCCGTTCTCGACGAGGCGCAGTGCTCGCAGCGCCATGCCGCGGGGCAGGTCCCAGGCGACATGGACATCGCCGAGCATGAACATGAAAGGATAGGCCTCGCCCTCGAAGGCAATGCCGGCGGCGCGCCGCACCGGACTGTGCGCGCCGTCGCAGCCGATCACGTAGCGGAATGTGGCGCTCTCCGTTGCGCCGTCCATCCGGGCACATTGCACAGTCGCACCATCGTCGTTCTGGTCCAGTGCCGTGAGCGTGACGCCGCGTTCGATTTCGATACCAAACCGCGCGAGATGCCGGGTCAGCACGCGCTCCGTCTCGTATTGCGGCAGGCCGAGCGTACCATACGGCAGGTCGGGAAATTCTGCTTGGACATCGTCGGAAGCGTGGCCGTTCACGATCGACCGCAGCCCCTCGAGCCAGAGGCCCGCATCGATCATGTCGCGGACAACGCCCATGTCCTCCCACACCTCCAACGTGCGCGGCGTGACGCCGATAGCCCGGCAATATGCCAAGGGTTGTGTGAGCCGATCGATGATGCGGCAGCGGATCCCGTGCCGTGCGAGTTCACTGGCCAAGGTCAAACCGACCGGGCCGGCACCGACGATCAGCACATCCGCCATGGGATTCCTCCGCAGAAGCCTCGTCCACCTGGGCGGACACATGCATGGCTTCGATACACAGTGCGCGCTGTGTCTGGAAGGCGAGAGGAACCTTGTCGATATCGGGTTTCGTGCGGGCCAGGGTATTTATCGC
The DNA here is from genome assembly GCA_963812475.1 of uncultured Alphaproteobacteria bacterium. GTDB lineage: Bacteria > Pseudomonadota > Alphaproteobacteria > Acetobacterales > Acetobacteraceae > JAMXLO01. The sequence goes on along the minus strand of CAWEVI010000044.1, from coordinate 326,089 downwards.
GACGATCGCCAAGGCGAGGCATATCGGAGCCAATCGCGAGGAAGGTTCGGCGGCTGCGGACCGGCGATGCAGCTGTCCTGCCGTGTCGGATCGCGGTGGCGCAGTCCCGAAGTCAGCTGAACATTCTGATCAGGCTTTCCAGGGCATCGGCGACCGAGCCGAAACGACGACAGCGGCCGATCAGCGGCTGTACGACGACTTCGCTGGCCGATCGCCAGAGAATCCAACGCCTGAGCGGGCTGCCCCTGGTGTAGAACCCCACGACTTCCTCGTACTCGTCGCCTTCCACCCAATGATCCAGTTCGACCACCATCCGAAGGTCGTGAAATTCTGCCCAGCCCTGCAAAAGTATGAGATCGGCAATGTCGAAGGAAAGACCGGTCGGAGGAACCGGGGTGATCCGCAGCGCTTCCATTGAAAGTTCCACTTCTTCTCAAGCCGGGGTGAGCTAGGCGTTCACATACCCGTGAGTTATAAACTCACGTTCCCGTGAATGCAAGTATTGAAATCAAGCCTCGGTCGTTGTCTAATCAGATCGGACACGTTGCTACAATACAATCAAGAAAGGCAACGATCACTCGATGCCGATTACGCAACATAATGGCCGATTACGCAACATAATGCTTGGCTCTATTTGGTCAACGCGCCGAGCCGGAGTACCTGACGGCCGAAGACGACGGGTTGATGAGAGCTGGCGCGGCCTTTCGTTGCTTCCATTGGCCGCCACGCCGGGGCATTCAGCAAGGTTGGGCGACGAAACGCGTGGTGGGCGCCACGAACTCGTCCTGCGCCGCAATCGTGAGGATTTCCCGCGACCCGGCCTCGGCGGTGCGGCGCAACAGCCCATATACGGCGGATCCCGCCTCCTCGAGCGCCGTGACGGCGCTGCCCGTCCTGATGCGGTGGAACAGGAACAGTGCCGCGATCGCATCGCCGGCACCGTTCACCGACACCGGCAGGCGCGGCGTGCGCAGCAGGTGGACCCGGCCCGCTTCGCAAACCAACAGATCGAGATGATCGCCGGGCGTATGTTCCGTCTCCAGGCTGGTCAGCAGGATACAGCGCAGCCCGTCGGGACGCATGGTGGCGGCGAGCCGCACCATCGCCCGTTTCGCGCCATCGAGCGTCTGACAGTCGAGCCCGGTCAGCCGTTCCAGTTCGAACCGGTTCGGCGTGGCGATGTCGGCTTGCGGCAAGGCGTAATCGCGCAGAAACTCCTCGATGCCCTTGCGCACATAAACGCCTTCCTCGACGTCGCCGATCACCGGATCGCAGCAATAGAGCGCACGCGGGTTGTCCTGCCGCACGCGGGTCACGGCATGCAGGATCGCATCGCCGATGCCGGCATCGCCCATGTAGCCGGACAGTACCGCGTCGCAATGCCGCAGCACGTCGCGCGCGGCGATGCCGTCCACCAGCGCGCGGACCTGCTCGCCGGTGTACACCTGCCCGGTCCAATCGCCGTAGCCGGTATGGTTCGAGAATTGGACGGTATTGATCGACCATACCTGCGCACCAAGGCGCTGCAGCGGGAAGACCGCACTGGCATTGCCGACATGGCCATAGGCGACCCACGACTGGATCGAGAGGATGTTCATGTCCGGATGATTAGCCGGCTGCCGCGGTCTGGGCGAGACCTGCTCTGGCCAACGCCATCGACGCCAGCTTTGTCCGCGCTTCGGCCGCTACGCTCCGGCTGGCGCGGCCGCGGCATCGGCGACCGGGCAGTCCATGGGCTCCCCGTTCGAGAGCATGAACGCTTCGGTCGCCGCGGCTTCCGCGACCAGGAGATCGCGGAACACCGCGATCTTCGGCCTTTCGACCGCCTCTGGCAGGCCGAGCAGGTAATAGGTGAAGGCGGTCGGCGTCGTGAGCCATAGCGGGCACACCAGGGCGCCGCTCGCCAGTTGATTTGTGACGAGGCTTGCACGGGCAAGTGCGATGCCGAGCCCGAGCACGGCTGCGTCGATCAGCGTGCCGGCCTCGCTGAAGTGCTGCCCTGCATGGCAATCGGCATCGCGCCTGCCGAGATGGTCGAGCCAGGTCCGCCAGTCGCTGCCGTCGCCGTTCGTTGCAGAATCATGCAACAACGGCAGAGCGAGCAGAGTATCGATACTCGCGACCGGTCTGCATTGTCTGAGGAGATAGCTCGACAAAGCAGAGCCGACGAACAACCGGGAAGGTGAGAACCATGAGTTGATCATATATGGGCAGTTGCTTTTGCGGTGCTGTCGAGATCGAAGTTGCCGGGCAGCCCAATGCCATGGGCCATTGCCATTGCCATTGATCGTGCCGGTCCTGGTCGGCCGGACCTGTGAACGCCTTCACACTGTGGTCGCCAGAGGCGGTCAAGGTGACCAAGGGTGAGGAACATGTCGCGACCTATCACAAGTCGGATCTGAGCCATCGTCAGTTCTGTCGGCTTTGTGGAGGCCATCTGATGACGCTTTACCCGCCGTTGAAGATGGTGGACGTCTATGCGGCGACAATTGCCGACCTGGCGTTCGTGCCGCAGGTGCACGTCAACTACGCCGAGACCGTATTGGCGATGCGCGATGGACTGCCAAAGCTGAAGGATTTCCCGGCCGAATTCGGCGACTCCGGCGTGGTTGTCCCGGAGTAGGTCAGCTCGCTCGCATCAAGCGGGAGCAGTGCCCACCGATATTGGCCAGGTGTGAGTCAGGTCACAGCGGCCACCGACGGTCCTGGCTATCCACTGAGGGCCCGGAGGTAGGTGGATATGCGCGCAACTGCCGAATTCGATTGGACAAATGAAGCCGCGCACCTTGCAGCTGCGCGTCAACTGCGTGCGGAGCATGTTTGGATGCTGGTCGCCAGGCGATTCGGCTGGCGCATTCGGCCTCGTATCCTGGTCACCGTGATTGCCGCGGTGCTCGCCGGCGCAGCACTGACAATCGCCTCTGCACCCCTGTTGTCACGTGAAGGCGTGGCGGCATCGGTGGCGGCAAGCGCCTGTCGGATCGAAGCTTCGCGCTGACGGTGAACCTGCTTGTGCTGTTTTCAGGCCTGGGGTTGCTCGCTTGAGCAATGGCCAAGCAGTCCGCGTCAGACAGCGGGGCCACGGCCGCCGCCGCTAAGCGATATCGCGCCTGGTCCCTGGCAGCCGCGGATGGCCGGCCTGGATGACGCGCTGTATCTGGACGATCCAGGCCCTCGCATCCGGCTCATCGCGAAAGTCCGGAATCAATCGGCGTTGTCCATTGGATTTCACCATCTCGACACTGATGCGCTTGTCCTTTTGCGCGATCAGTCGGAAAACCGTTTCAGTCATGAGTGTTGTATAGGCTGGCGTATTGCGGCGCGCCACCAACCACAGCGTGTGCCCTCTGCCGGTGCGCCGCTGCGGCAATCCGCTGCCGACGTCCTGGACGGCACGAAGGGGAGTCTCGGTTCGCGCATGGTGATCTCTTCCGTTGTCTCTTCATCACTAATGGTTGTGCTCGGCTTGCCCTCGGCCACGGCCCACGGCCCTCCGAGCTGCGCAGAGCGGACCTCCCACGGCGATTTTACTTGCGGTAGGAGAATGGTTCTGCCACCTACACGGGTGCGCTACCGAGGTGTTCCGAATGAAATCGACCCTGATTGTTCAGTTTGCCAGCCTGCCGGTCGACTTCGGCAACTAGGCAACCGCTGCCAGCACCTGCCTTCGCCTTGGCGCACTCGTAGGCTCCTCAGATCACTGAGCGTTCGAGCAGTAGCGGCGGCAGCGCGTCGCGCTGCACGGTCGTGCGATGTGGGCGCCGAATGATCTTGTTTGTCTACGACTACAGAAATAGCCACCGTTGATTGGAAGATGTCATGGACTTATCGAGCAGCGATACCGATTTGCGACCGAATTCGTCCATGGCGGATGATTGCGATTTTGCCATCATCCAGTCGCCGATTTCTGTCACGGACCGCTCCGAAGAATATGCCGAGCCGGAAGAGGATTTCTCCACTCCCGGCGGTTTTGCGGCGGATTGCCGAGCGGTCATTTTGAGCGGGAGGGGCCTTTTCCTCGACGGTCTCCGAGAGATGCTGGGCAAGAGCCGCATATCAGTGATCGGCGAGGCGCAGAATATTCCCGATCTCCTCGTCGCCGTGCGGACGCGGCCGGTCCCTGAACTTGTCATTTGTCATATTGCATTTGGCCGCGACCCCGAAACCGTGCAGGACCTGATCGCCGGACTGCGCCAGCACTTTGCCCGGGCAAAGCTGGTCATTCTCGCGGACGCATGCGCGGCATCGCTTTTGGCGAGCGCCGTCCGCGAGGACGTAAGCGCCATTCTACGGACCAGCATTTCCAGCGAAATGTTGGTCCAGGCGTTGGAGCTCGTCCTGGCCGACCATCGCCTGTTTCCGTCGGAGATCATGGCATTGATCGGAAGCGACGCTCAGGCCGGACCAAAATCTGATGCCAGCTTGTTCATGCCCACGGAGACCGCCATTCGCGGTCACACCCTGAACGTATCCGCATCTCACCCGAGGCTGAACGTCACACTTTCCAAACGAGAATCCCAGGTCCTTGACTGCCTCGTCAGGGGGTTGTCGAACAAGTGCATTGCACGCGAATTGAACATCGTTGAAGCCACCGTGAAGGTGTATCTGAAGTGCCTGTCGCGCAAGACCAAGGTCAGCAACCGTACGCAACTTGCGATCTGGGCGCTAAGCCGGCCTCGACCGATTGACAATGATGAGCTTGTGAGTTCCGCGGAGGCCGAGGAACCGGTGATGCAGCTACACCCGTCGATTGGCACTGCGGCCGCAGAGTCTGTGGCCGCCCGGCCGTTGACCCTGACCGCACTCCAAGGGGCCCCGCGATGACCGTTCGCATCATTGTCGTTGCCATTGCCATGGTCACCGCCGCCATCGCTTTGGCCAGCGCCTATCCACGTGCCGCCCAGCAACCAATTTTGCCGGCAGGCGTCTATGAACCGTGCCGAACCCGGGCCCAGGGCTTGAATGCACAGTGCTTCGGCTACGTGTTGGGCATTTACGATGCCATGCAGGCGGCGCAGGTGAACGGCGGGACATTGCTTGGGTTCCACGCATGCCCGGCCCGTGGCATTCAGGACGCCCAGCTGACGGATGTCGTGACGCGTCTGGTGAACGCCCATACAGCATCGCCGCGTTCGAGTGCCGCCGGTCAGTTTGCCAAGGCGCTTGCGGAAGCCTTCCCCTGCCAGCCTGTGACATCCGATGACGTCAGCCGGCGTTTTCGGGCCATGCCCGCCATCAACCAGGACTGACGCCAGGCCGGCCTCGCGTTTCGTCAGCGGCCCCTGCCGTCATATTGAGCCGGTAGCCGCCATGCTCGCTGAGAAGTAATGCCGGGCGCTTCGGATGAAGCTCCATCTTGCGGCGAAGGCGATGGATGTGCGTCTCCACGGTGTGCGTGGTGGCGCCGGAATGGTAGCCCCACACGTCGCGCAGCAGTATTTGCCGACCCATCGGACGACCGTCCGAGAGGACAAGGAACTTGAGGATTGCAGCCTCCTTGGCGGTCAGGGGAATGCGGCAATTCCTGATCGGATCGTGCAGCAGCTTCGCAGCTGGTCTGAAAGTGTATGGTCCAATCGCGAAAACGGCCTCCGGACGGTCCTCGCTCATGCGCCATTGGGTGCGCAGCCGTGCGCGCAATTCATTCATGCGGAGTGGTTTGGCAATGTAGTCGTTGGCGCCGGCATCGAGACCACGAACGACCTCCGCCTCGCTGTCGTGACCGGTCAGCAGGACCACGGTCGTCGAGTGTCCCTGGCAGCGGAGCTTGGCACAATAGTCGCTGCCGTCACCGTCCGGCATGGCCACATCCAGGATAACGGCGTCGAATCGCGAACCCTTGGCCTTGATTGCTGCGTCCACCTCACTGAGTGTCCCGACGGGGATAACGATGAACCCATGCGCATCCGCAAGGCCATCAACCATGGCCTGTCGGACGACCGGATCGTGGTCCGCGACCAGAAGAATTCGCTGCGGCGACATCGTACCGACCTCTAATCCAAGCCTTTTGTGGCGCCGCGTCTCAGATCGCGTTAGCGGATCGCTCCGTAGTCCGGAAATATATATTCCGGTATAGTAACGATATAGTCAACGAAAAACCGCCAGTGCCGAAGCTGGAGCCAGGCGGCGGCCTGTCGTCAGCGACCAGGCGAGGGCGGTCTGGTCCCGGTGCATGCGGAGCGGCGTGCCCGGATGAACGGCCAGTATTCCCGTGGATCTTTGGCCATGCCTGGGCGACGGAGCGCCGGGTGCTTGGATTAAATTGTCACGACTTTTTATTTGCGCGCAGCGAGAAAAGGCCCTAGGTCTCCGCCCCGCGGGTGCGGCGATTCGTGGCGCAAACGGGCGGGCCGGCATCGAAATCCTTATCGTCTCGGGAGCATCGGTCATGAGCGGCAGCTTTACGACCAGTCGTAACGCGCTCACAGCGCACAAACTCACGCAGTTGCGTCGGGAACCACTCGCCTGCGCGGAGTATCGGCACCTCGTGCGCCACATCAGCCTGCTCCTGGCCTACGAAGTTACTCTTTCCCTGCCGGCCGAAGAGGTGAGGTTCGAGGTTCGAGGCTGCCAGACATCCGGTACGTCCCTGGGGATTGACCCGGTTATCGTGCCCATTCTGCGCACCGGCCTGATCATGGCAGAGGCATTTCAAGAGGTCATGCCTCAAACGCTTACGGGCCATATCGGTCTCCATCGGGACAAGGGTGATCCCAATAGAAAGCTGCTCCAGTATCTCGTGAGCCTGCCGGACCCGAAGGGCCGACTGGTCATTCTCCTCGATCCCGTTGTCGCAACCGGTGATACTGCTTGTCGTGCACTTGAAATTACGAAGAGACGTGGTGCGGAGAATATCAGCTTCGTCAGTCTTGTCGTATCTCGCCCGGGACGGGATCGACTGGTGCAGGAGCATTCCGACGTGAATTTCTATTGTGCCGCCGTTGACGAATCCATCAATCAGGCAGGCCAGGTGGTGCCGGGACTGGGCTCCGTCAGCGAGCGTCTGTTCGGGTTCAGGACCAGATCAACCCATAACTAAGGTGCTGCACGGCGGTGTCCGACGACCTCGAAATCATCGATCCTACCGAACTGGATCAGCAGGGCAGGAACTACTATGACGAGCTTGCCTACAGCATGCGGCAGCGAATCATCAATTTCGTCAGAGCGGCGCCAGAACAGACTGAACAGCGGTGGCAGCCCATTGAGGCATTCATCGGATCAGCGCCGGACTCGACGGTGCGGGAAATCTACGCCCGCATGATGTCTGTCGCGGAAGCGGCAGAAGTTCTGATGTGGAAGGACAAGCTGCAGGCGTATATCGAAGGAAATCCGCCACCGCCAAAATACGAGACCGACAGGGGCACAAAAAATCCCCTGCAATTTCTTGAAGCCGTCTGGGGCGAGTTTCTCGATCACGGGGTGCTCTATCAGGACACGCTGTCTTCGTACGATGGCAAGCTCATTCCCTCTATCTATAATTATTGGAACAACCACGTCAGATCGGACAGCGATCGACTTCCACTCCCGAAGAGAGATCGCACAGAAGCCATCCTGCACCGCGTCGTCGCCCACGGCCCGGATCCGTTCGAGGACGTGATGCGCGCCGTTCGTGCCTACGCGCGTCGGGGAGAACGGGAGAAATAGCTTTTATGAATCAATGCAGTACGCGTTTTATGTGAAACGGAGAGTTTTTATTTGACTCGCGGCGGACCGCGGCGGATACTCCACCTGCGCTGGTGGAGAACGAACATGTCGAAGATCGAAAACAGGCCGTTGCCGGAACAGCGTCACCCCTGGCCAGACTCGCTTTCGGATATGTTCCCGTCCTTGTGGGCTCTTTGAAGCCAGCAATCGGTGTTCCCGCGCCGCTGGCGGCCTGGTTGATCCCACCCCTTCTCGGCGCAGTAGCGGTCAACAGCAATTAGAGGCGTGGATCGCTGATCGGCGGCGTTGCTCCGTCGGTTGCCTGAAAATCACCGATACACGGGTGATCTTCGTGGCCGGTCACGGCCATTGCCCGGCTGCCGCGGCGGCACGCCGCGCTGCCGATTGCATCGGAGCGTGGTCGGTCGATCACCGCAGCATGAATTTTCGCCCCAGGGCAACGGCGGCGACTGCCAGTGAGTACTGCCCACAGGAAGCGTTGCGGGGACAGGGACCGCCATCCCGGCGGAATTCGGAAGGGTACCGACCATGGCGATAAAGCTTCCAACAGTGGACCTGCCAAAGGACTTTCAGCAGCTCTCGAGAGTGCAGAAGGTGGTCTACGGCGGGGGAGCATTGATCGGCCTCGCGCTCGCCGCACCACTGGCTGTGCTCGCGCTCAAGGCGGTCACCTCGATCGCAATGGCGGCCGTGGTCGCCCTGGTGCTGTTCATGGGCTTCTCGGCCTTGCCGCTCATCCTGCGATGGTGGCGCATCCGGGTCTTCAAGATGATGAAGGCCACAGCACGGCGAAATCCGGTCGAGACGCTCCAGTTGGAACTGATCGATCGACGGCAGGCGTTCGAAGCCGCCGGCGCGACGGTCGTCGCGGTAAGCGCTATGCGCGATTCGTTGCGTGAAAAGCTCAACGAATATGTCCAAAAGCACCAAACGAAGGACGCCGGCCTTGAGCGATCCATCAACCAGCTGTCGGAGCTGGTGGATCGGCTCAGGGCGTCGCTACGGCAGGCCGGAATAAAGATCGAGGAGTTTGAACGTTTCGTTGCAAGACAGGCGGATCGCTGGAAGCTTGCGAAGGCGACCGGCGAGTTGGCGGCCTTGCTGAAGGAGAGCGGCGGCGGCGACGTGACCGATCGGTTCCTGCAGGACGAAGCAATCGAAACGATCCGTGACGCGCTCAATCTGTCGTTCGCCCAGATCGATCAAATACTGGAGAAGGACGAGGTCCGGCGGATCGTGGCGGCAGAACCGGTGTCGACACGTGAATCCGCCGACCTGCACTTGGAGATCGCGGAAGCGCAGACGAGAGGAATGCGCTGATGCGGAGATACATCCTGGCTTTGCTCGCAGCACTTGTCCTCGCGGCCGGCGCCCTCGCGATAAACCAAAACAGCACCGGGCCATCGCCCGCACCTCGTCAGCTACTGCCGAATCCAAATGATCTCAGGTTGCGCTGAGAAACCCAGACAGGAGAGAGCTATGCAGCGACGTTTGTTCCTAACCGCGGTACCGGCACTTGGCCTGAGCTTCGTGGCAGACCACGGCTGGGCCGAGACGCCACCAAAGCCGATGGTGGTTTCGTCAGGCGGCACGACCGGCACCTACTACCGCCTCATGAAGGAGTTCGATGAGGCGTCGCCCGGCTTGATTGTCAACACGGAGTCGGACGGCTCACTGACCAATGTCGATCGAGTGATGGACAATCAGGCAGAGCTCGGCATCACCCAGCTCGATGCGCTCTACATCCGCGCCATGAAGGAGACGAACCTCAAGGAACGCATACGAGTTCTGGCGCTCCTGCATTCCGAGGAGATCCACTTCATCGCAAAGTCGCCTCCGCCGAACGAGGGCGGCATCCTCGGTTTCAATTTAAAGTCGAAAAATCCCAGGCTCGAATCCGTCGATGACCTGCGCGGTCGCAAGGTCGCCCTCTGGGGCGGCGCCGTCATCACCGAGCAGGTCATCGCCTCGATGACGCTGATCGGCTGGGCTCCGGTGGAATACCCGGACGAGAATACCGCTTTTGATGCATTGAAGAACGACCAGATCGAGGCGCTGATGGCGGTCGGCGGTCAGCCGCTTCCGTGGGTGAGCCAACTTTCGCGCGACTACAGGCTGCTGGCCGTGTCTGACGCGATGGTGACCCGGCTTGCGCCGGTTTATGACAAGACGACGCTGACTTATCGCAACCTTGGCCAGAACGGCGTGCAGGCCCTCGCAGTCCGGGCGCTGCTCGTGACGCGCAACTACACATCCAAGAGCAAGCATGATCAGCTGCAGATGATTCACGACAAGCTTGCGGACGCCGTCGGAGATATCCGTGAAACCCGCGGCACCCATCCCAAGTGGGGCGAAATCGACCCGACGGCGATCACCGACAAGTGGCCCATGTACCTGAACGCGAAGTAATCCCGAACGCCCTCAGCAGATCGCTCGTCACCGGCGGAGAGATGCGGCTTGACCCGACGGGCATCACGGTCCGCGTCGAGGACCAGCGTAACCGTCACCCCTCCGCGTATGGGTTCTTCGTCCCCCGCAGTTGCAGCCGGATCGGCGTGCCCGGCAGTTCGAACGCCTCGCGCAGTCCGTTCACCAGATAGCGCTGGTAGTCCTCCGGCAGACGTTCGGCCCGCGTCCCGAACACCACGAACGTCGGCGGCCGGGCCTTCGCCTGGGTGATATACCGTAGCTTCAGCCGCCGCCCGCTCACCAACGGCGGCGGATGCCGGGCCAGCGCCTGCTCAAACCAGCGATTGAGCGTGGCAGTGGCCAGCCGCGTGTTCCACACCTCGTGCGCCCGGCGTACCGCGGGCAGAAGCTTGTCCAGCCCCGCCCCGGTCAGCGCCGAGAACGTGACAACCGGGATGCCCCTCATCTGGGCAAGGCTGTCCTCCAGCCGTTCGGTGATCGCGCGACGCGTGGCCTGGCGGTCGGCGACCGCGTCCCACTTGTTCAGCGCCAGCACGCAGGCGCGGCCCTCGCGTTCGATCAACTGAGCGATCTGCAGGTCCTGGTCATGCAGTCCGTCCACCGCGTCCACCACAAGGACCACGACCTCCGCCAGCTTCAGCGCGCCGATCGCGGCACCGACGGCCAGCTTCTCCAGCGGCGCCTCGATGCGCGCCCGCCGCCGCAGACCGGCGGTATCGACCAGTTCGATCGGTCCTCCCTTGTCGTCCAGCAGCACCGAAATCGCGTCGCGCGTCAGGCCGGGCTCCGGGCCGGTCAGCATCCGCTCCTCGCCGACCAGCCGGTTCAGCAGCGTCGATTTCCCCACGTTCGGCCGCCCGACGATGGCGAGCTTCAGCGGTCGCGCCCCGCCACCCTCGTCAGGTTCCTCCGCATCCTCCGCCGGCAGGCGGTCGGCGATCTCCGACATCAGGTCAGCTATCCCCTCGCCGTGTTCGGCCGAAACGGCGATCGGTTCACCCAACCCCAGTTCGAACGCTTCCAGCACCGAGGACTGCGTCGAGCGCCCTTCAGCCTTGTTCGCCACCAGCAGCACCTGCCGCCCTTGGCGGCGCAGCCACTCGGCGAAGTGCCGGTCGGCCGGCGTCACGCCCGCGCGCGCATCCACGACGAACAGCACGACATCGGCCACTTCCGTCGCCGCCGCCGCCCCGGAGCGCAGCCGTCCGGCCAGCGTCTCCGGCGCCGCCTCCTCCAGGCCGCCGGTGTCCACCAGACGGACGCGCCGGCCGCGCAGCAGCGCCTCCGCCTCCTTGCGGTCGCGCGTGACGCCGGGCGTGTCGGCGACCAGCGCCATGCGCCGGCCCGCCAGTCGGTTGAACAGCGTGCTCTTGCCGACATTCGGCCGCCCGGCAATCACCACCAGAGGCAACATCGCTTGCTGATCTCACCGCCGCATTCAGCGGAGCGCCAACAGCCTGCCGTCGTCGGACACCACGAACACCGTGCCGTCGACCACAACCGGGCCCAGGGAGGCGGCGCCGGAAAGCTCCTGCCGGCCGAGGACCTCGCCGGTATAGGGACTGACGGCAAGTGCCTCGCGGCTGGTCCCCGCGACCACCAGGCGGTCGCCGACCAGCAGCGGGCCGAACCACGTTATCGGGTCCTTTTCCTTCTCCGCATTCTCCCAGCGCGGCAGATCGGTCACCCAGGCGACACGGCCATCGTCGCGGTCAACCGCCGCTATCCTTTGATCGAGCGAGACGACGAACAGCCAGGAGCCGGCGGCCCATGGGCTGTCCTCGCCGGCGACCTCGCGTTCCCACAGACGCCGGCCAGTTGGCAGATCGACGGCGACCATCAGGCCACCCATGCCGATCGCATAGACCCGTCCGTCGCCCACAGCCGGCAAACCCCGGATCGCCGAGAAATCCGCCAGACTGCCGGATCGTACCGCGGCGGCGAGATTGTCCGTCCAGACCACGTTGCCGGTGTCGGCGCGCAAGGTCGCCAGCTCGCCCGACCCGAAGCCCGCCACCACCAGCCCGCTTGAATAGGCCGGCGCCGGGCGACCCAGCACGCTGGTCGTGGCATTCGCCGCCTGGTGCGTCCACAGCTGCCGCCCATCCTCGGTCGCCAGCGCCAGCAGTTTGTCCTCGATCGTGGTGACGAAGATGCGCCCTTCGACGACCGTGGGCGCCGAACGGGTGGGCGCGCCGATGCTGCCGCGCCAACGGACCGAGCCTTTCGCCGCGTCCAGGGCTACGATATCCGCCAGTCCGTTCACCGCGTACAGCGTGCCCTGGTCGAGTGCGAGCCCGCCGCCCACGTTGGTGCTGTCGTCGTCCTCCTTCCTCGTGTCGAACCGCCAGACGCGTCCGCCAGCCGTGGTGTCGAAGGCCGATACGACAGCGTCCGAATCCATCACATAGATCACGCCGTCCGCCGATACCGGCTGGGCAAGGATCTTTCGCCGATAGCCCCCGCCCTCGCCGATGTTGGCTGTCCAGGCTTCTACAAGGCGTTCGCCCGCCGCCAGATGCCCCATGAAATGCGCCGGATTGCCGCCGGCCTGCGGCCAGGCCGCATTTCTCACTTCTGGCGGCAGCGTGACCTTCGGTACGCCTTTGTCAACCGAGAGCGCGCGCCGTCCGACGACGATGGGCTCGCGTTTGCCGGGCAGCGGCGTCTTGTGCGTGCCGAACCAGTCATCCCACAGCCCACAACCGCCCAGGGCCAACGGTGCGAGCAATGCGGCACGGCGGGAGAGGGATGCGGCCCGCATCTGTCCACGCGGGCCGTTGCCGGTCTTCCGGGTCATGCCGATCACCCGCCCAGTCGGCTCAGCAGGGTGCTGGCTCGCCCACGCACGCCGTTCGGCGCTGTTGTGTCCTGTGCCAGACGCCGCAGCGTTGCCTTGGCGGCATCCGACCTTCCCAACCGCATGTCCAGCAGCGCGAGCTGTTCGTCGGCGAGAGCGTGCCACGCGTTCCCGGGAGCGGCCAGCGGCGCGAGCCGTGCCTGCAATAGCGCGGGATCGCCGCTGTCGATCTGATGTTCGACCCACATCAGGCTGGCCAGATCTCGCAGCAACGGATCGGCCGAGGTGTCGGCTGCCACCTGGTCCCAAAGCGCCAGCGCGCCCGGCAGGTCGCCCGACGCCGCCTTGGCCGCCGCCCCGCGCAGCCGGGCCAGCGTTCGATAACCCGCGGGCGCCGTCGTCTCGAGCTTGTTGAGAACGGCGATGGAAGCGCCATTCCGCGCCGCATCGCTCACGCCCGCCGGGGCCTCGGCCAGGTTCATCGCTGTCAGATATTCGGCTGCGGCGGCCTGATCCTGCTTCGCCTGATACCAGCGCCAGGCTTGCCAGCCGGCTGCGGCCCCCACGATGAGCAGGGCCGCCGCGACGATGACGCCGGCATAGCGCTTGAGCAGCCGTTGGGCGCGCTCGGCGCGAAGTTCCTCATCGACCTCATCGAAGATATCGACCACTTGGTCTCTCGCTCTCTGCCGACGCGGATTCGGCACCCCGCGGTGCGCCGGACCATAGCGGCGCACATGGCGCCGGGCAAACGGCGGCAACACTCGGTTTACCGATCCGGTCCACAATGTCTGGCATGAAGCGTCTGTGGATGCTGTTGCTGTTGGCAGGGTGTGGGGCGACGCCGGAGCAGCTGGCGACAGGCGCCGTGGCGGTGAGCGTCGGCAGCATCGCGGTGATCCAACGCAGTCCGCTCGATGCGGCGTACTCCGTGCTCAGCGGTAAGGACTGCTCGGTGGTTCGCCTCGAGCAAGGCAAGAGCTACTGCCGTCCGGTCGAGCCGCCGCCGGAACCACCGCCCTTTTGCACCCGCAGTCTCGGCGTCGCCAACTGCTGGCAGGATCCCGGGAGCCTGCCGGACCATCCGCCCTCGCTGGGCGACGGACCTAGCACACTGACCCCGGCCCAGGAGGCCGATCGCACGCGCCGCTGGCCGAACCTGTGAGAACGGCAGCCCTGTTGGATGGCTGCTGTCGACCGAAGTCGGCCATTAGCCGCCCGATCGGGTAATCCCGGGAGCGCAAGTTCTTGGAGGCCATTTGTCGGTGGCCGAATCAGGATGGCGGGACCAGCCGTGGGTTGGCCCCGTGCGTGACGCCTCGATGGTCCGAGATAGCGGTTCAGGGCGGGCCGGTGCCGGGCGTCCCTGCGAATGGCAGGTGCGGTGTCGGTCCCCCGGGATGCACGGTGGCGGGCTGATTGATCGGGAACGGGAAGACCCGATTCAATATGTCCTTGACCAGGGTGGCGAGGTTGCCGCCGTTTCCGATGATTGCCAGGGGGAGTTCCCGCCACAGCGGGTTGCTCGGCATGATGCCGAGGTCGCGACAGATGTCGGCGATGACTGCGCCGATCGGGCGGCGGCGGACCTCGGCTGCGATGTCCTCGGGCGTGGGCAGACGGGTAGGACGGGGGTCGGCTGTGCTGGCGCCGCGGTCCACGGGCGGCGCGGCGCGCGGCTGGCGTGGGGATGGGATGCTCGGCGCGGCTGGTGCGGCGGGCTCGCGGGCGAGGCGGCTGGCCAGCCTGGTTTCGAGCGCGGCGGCGCGTAGCAGGCCGCGGGTGATGCGCGCGAGGATTTCCCCGATGTCGATAGTGCCGAAGTTTCGCGTGATGTCGGTGAGGTTGGTGGCGGAGGTGCGCTGTTGCAGCGTGTCGGCGAGTTGCCTGCCGTAGTCGATCAGCGCGCGGACGAGGCCGAGGAGGCGGCCGGTGCGGGTGGGTGCGTCGGCGCCGGTGGCCGGCCGATCCTGGGGCGGATCGGGGCAGTTGGTTGGGCCGGCGGCGGTGGGCGGGGCGGACATGAACGGGACAGGAGCATAGGTGGAGGGGCAGTGGCAAGGAATATTTTCCCGATCATCCCTTTGGCCGAGCTAATTTGCAGGAATATAAGCTTGCCACCGTGACAGGTCGGCGTGTACGAAGGAGTTGCCATGAGCGACGGCACATCCCAGCGCGACGCACCGGCCTCGGCCGCTGAGATCGAGGTGACACCAGAGATGGTAGACGCAGGCATAAGGTGCGTTGCGGAGCATCACTTCACTTTCGTCCTCTGCGACGACGAGGAGCAGTCAAGACTTGCTATCAAACAGGCCTTCGAGGCAATGTTGAGAGTTCACTGACGATCTTTGTGTCGATGACCTGATAGGCCCTAAGCAGCTCATAAACTTCTAGCCCAATCGCCGTATTTTCCCGCTGTTTATCGCCGAAGAGACCGTAAGCTAATTTCCTATCTGCCGTGATGGTTATGGCGCTTACTTCTCCACTTGCCTCTATAGAGATAGGATCGTGTATAACTCGATTTCTTTTTCGCGCAACCTTGTCCGCGTTGTTTGAAAATACGTTGACTTCTGTGACAAGGCCATCGCTTACACCGTGAAGTCTCAGTAGCGCGACTAGCGCAAGCAATCGGTAACGCAATGATTGGATTTGCGCTGTGACGCAAGCCCCATAGCGGGCATCAGTGGCTGCTAACCACCATATGGTGGTATCCACGCTCTGCTCAATATGCGACCATCCTGATGCAATGTCCCCTATGAGGGCATATATTTCCCGCGCCGCAACGTCTGAAGGCGTGTCTTCAGTCATGATCTTACCTTCCGCGCGAGACGATGATCTCGGTGACGAGCAGGTCACCAAAAGTCGCGATGAAGCGTTGCGACGGGCGCTCTGCACGTCCCCGCAACCCAAGCACGGAGAGATGAAGGAGTCTAAGGCTGGCCAGCCCGCTCCCGTGGCTAAGCGAGGAAAGCGCGGGCAAGCTGCCTCGAAGGCTTAGGCCGCCGCAAGCCCTGTAAGTCAAACGCTTGCCTTCGGTGCCACGGATTGCCAGTACGGCGCGCTGGGTATCCTCAACCTCCAGCCGAGAGCGGTTGTTCCAAAAGAGGCTGAATTCATCCAAATCCCCCTGAAGGTGTTGTACGCGCAGTGCTGATACACGCCGACGATGCAGCGCTTGAACACGCCGAAGTAGCCCTCAACCGTGTTTTTTGTCATCACGTCGCCACGGGCATATTCCTTGGCGCAATGGGTTAACTGTCTCCTGCTTAGCGAATTCGGCGCCTCCCGCAGGGCAGCGCCGTCCCCGCGTCGGCCGATTTTGCTGCAAAGTGCTTGCTCACGACGACGTGAACTGCGACAATATATTTCGCATGCAGAAGAGGCTTGTTTCGTGACCGCGCACTGCAAGACCCACTGTGCGGCGCCCTGCCTTGGCGCCGGCAGCAGCCCGATGTTGGCCGGTTGCTGCGCCACGATTGCTGCCGCGCACCTTCTGGCTCGTGCCCGCGCCGTGGCCGCCAAAGCGACGAACCAGTATGTCTAATAAGGGTGGGGTTCTCCTGGTCGCCACGGTTCTCATCGGGGGTGCCTTCGCATTGCATGCGCTTACGTCGAATGGACCGACACAGCCAACGCCCACTCAATCGGAGCCGGCCCAATCAACACCAGCCCAGGCTGCTCCGCCGTCGTCGCAATCACCAGCTGCTGTTGCTGGGCAACAGGCGCATCGCGACACTGATGATCATAAATTCGCAGGTGCGTTCGTCTGCCTGCAGAATAGCAACTTTACGGGTGGTGTATGGAGTCATTCTCCCTGCCTCGATCCGGCAGGTATGAGCATAGATGAAGCCTATTCCTACCTCGCGCCAGCGCGCGGCGTAGCGGGATTGACCTCGATGAATGACCCGGATGCCGCCGCCGTTCGTTATGCAGGAACGATGCCCAATGGCACACGCATTTGGTGGGTGAACTTTGGAGGTGCCGCCCTCAATGAGGGAGCCGATCAGAATCATCCGCTCGAATGCAAAGACATCTCTGATAAGGCATATTCTTGTCAGTGGATCCCGACCGCCAGCCCGAAGGAGTGGGCCAACTATCAGCGAATGCAGATGGGCAGCGTCTCCGACTTCCCATCGTTTTTCAATGTACTGAAGATCTCTGTTGAGCGATATTCTGCCCTCGCGGCGTTGGCCCAGCGCCGCAACGATGCACTCACCGCTGGGCAGGCAGCGTCTGATCAGACGGCAGACTGGTATTACAAGGATGACAATGAAGACGGCGCGGAGTGTCGCGCGCTACCGGGGACGCCGAAACAGTTCGCAGATGGCGCCGTTAGAAGGAGTGCTACCGACCTGGAGACAACGGGGAGTGACACTTTGGGAGCAGATGCCGTTATCTCTTATGGTCTGAAGGATAAGAGTTACTCGTATTCCTTTTACAAGTCCCATGAGAAATGCGCCAATCCGCTTGGTGCGGCTGACAACACGAAGTCGGACTTCAGCAGGATCAGTCATGGCGTGGACGCTGATCAAGGCAAGGCGGATCAAACCTTGTCTGATAAGGCATTGAGGCACGCAACGGATAAGGGACCGTGGTGGATGAGCGATGGAGCGAAGATTTGGGCAGGATGCAAACTGTCGAAAATCACTCCGATGGAAGATGCACTATCAGCAAAAGCAAAAGGAGCACGAAACATCGAGATTGACGGAGGCTTAAGGGCAGCTAACGTGAGTCATCCGAGTGACGTTGTGGTCAGATATGATCTCGACGGCAATTCATTCTACGACGACTATTATACAAACAAGTTTTGCGATGATAAAGATCCACCGTCACAGACTGACAAGTCTAAGGCGATTAGTGTCTCCTCACGTAATGGCGAAAGCTGGTACGTGGATTACTCTTCCGACAAGATGCAGTGCGTTAAGACTAAACGAACCCCAAAGGACCTCGCTGATGAGGCCAAAAGGCACGGCGCTACTGATATTGAGTTCGCTGTGCCATCGAGCGATGATGAGAAGACCTTTCTTTATCTTCAGTATGGTGTTGGTGACCAAGGTCACATGATCGGTTTCTATCAAACTCGTGACGCTTGCGATAATGCAATAAATAACTGACAAGCCTCGTGTACAGTGTAACAGAACGTCAGCTTCCGCTCGATAGCTCCCGAACGCGGACTGGCCACTTTGGCCAACCCAAGCCATCGGCAGAACGTCCGCTTCTCCCGCTGGCGGAGGGGAGGCGGACCGGCGGCTTCCCACCCACCTCGGTCATCGGAAAGTCCGTGGGTTGGTGCCTACGTCACCGCACCGCCGCCGCGATGTCCCGCTCGGACTGTCCGAGCACCGCGACCAGGGCAGCCTTCAGTGCTTCCACCATGGCGGGCGGGTCCGTGCCGGTGAGCTTCACCTCGGCGCTCTCGGTCTTTTGCAGCAGCACCTTGGTCGAGCCTGGCCGCTGATCCAGCAGCACCAGCGCCAGGGCGGCTCGTGCGACGCCGGCCTGGAGATCCGCGGAGAACACGTCCAGTTCACCCTCCAGCACGAGATCCGCGTTCAGCCTGCTGCCGGGCGCCAGAACAGCCCGAAACAGGCCAGCATCGGCGAGCCATTGCCGCAGATCGTCCTCCACCGCCTGCGCCGGCGGAACGGCCCATTGTTCATAGAAATCGACGTGCAGGCTGCCGTCGCGCTGTAGCCATTGCAGCCCGCGCACCTCCAGTTCCGGCGAGGCACGGACGCCGCGCACCAGCAGCACCCGGCCCCGCGGCCGTGGCGGCAGCGGGGAGCCGCGCCGCACGTCGAGCGGCCAGTCGCGCCGCTGCACGTTGGGCTGCTGCGGCAGTACCCGAACATCCGGCCAGCGCGGCGCCGCCGGCCAGCAGCCATCGTCGCCTCATCGTGCTTGCTCCGCAGAATGTGCCGGCGGGCCGCCGAGGATCTGCGCCGGATAGCGACGCAGCGAGTTGGTCAGCTCCCGCAGGTTCTGCACCACGGCCCGGGTATCGCGCAGCAGCGGCACAAGGGTTTGCTCCAGGTCGGCCGTCCCGCTGCCGGCGCGCTGCGAGAACGCCTGGAGCGAGGCAATCAGCGGCGGCAGCCGCGCCGCTACGTTTGCTATGCGATCTGCGGCCAGCGCGGCGTTGGACAGCAGCTTCTGCGTCTCCTCTCCCTGCACCGTGTCGCGTATCGCCGTTGAGGTGCGCTTCAGGTCGGCGCTCAGGCCCGGCAGATCCGCCGCCTGGACTGCATCGTTCGCCGAGCGCAGCAGTGTGGTCGCCGCGGTCAGCGTGTTGTGCACATCGCCATTGGACAACTGCGCTCTGAGATCGCCGATCAGTCCGGTGATCTGGATCGACAGAGAGTTGATGTCCAATCGGTTGAGCTTGGCCAGAAACTGCTGGGCCGCATCCTGCACCTGGGTGAACGTGCTGGGCATCGAGGGGATGTACTCCCCCTTCGGCTTCCACGGCACAACCAGTGCCGGGTAGCGCTCGGGATCAACGAAATCCAGCTCGAGATAGCTCAGGCCGGTGAGGCCTTGGGACGCGATCCTTATCCGCAACCCAAGTTTGACCGCCGTCTGCGTGTCCGGTATCGGGCCGAGCTTCGCCGGATCGATCGAGTAGCGCACGAAGACCAGACGATAGGTTTGCTTCTCCCTGTCGATCCCCTCGCCTCGACCGTATTCCGCATTCACCAGTCCAAGCTCGGCCACCCGGCCGATCGTCACGCCCCTGAACTTTACCGTCGCGCCGACCTCCAGGCCTTGTACCGACTCGCTGAAATAGGATTCGAACAGCGGGCCGCTTCCGGTCCGGGCGCCTCCCAGGTACCAGACCAAGGCGATGAGGAGCCCGATGCCACCGAGGATGAACAGCCCGACCCGCAGATTGACGCCGCCTATCATGCGTGAGCCACTGCCGGAACCTCGCGGCGAAAGAATGCCCGGACCATCGGATTCAAGCTGCTGTCGCGCAGCGCCCGCGGGTCGCCCTCGGCGATCATCCCGCCCGCATCCGGATAGGCGGCGCGATCCAGCATGATGCAACGATCGGCAATCGCCAGGATCGAGGCAAGCTCGTGCGTCACCACGACGAACGTCGCGCCGAGATCGTCGCGCAGGCCGAGGATGAGCTGGTCGAGCTCGGCCGACGTGATCGGATCGAGCCCGGCTGACGGCTCGTCCAGAAACAGCAGCGGTGGATCCAGCGCCATGGCCCGGGCGATTCCTGCGCGCCGCGCCATGCCCCCGGAGATCTCCGCCGGCATCAGCGGGGCGGCGTCGGCAAGCCCGACCAGGCCGAGCTTCACCCTTGCCACCGTTTCACGGCCCTCCGGCGGCAGGTCGGTGAACATCTCGAGCGGCAGCATGACGTTCTCCAGCAGCGTCATCGAGCCAAACAGCGCGCCCGACTGGAACATCACGCCGATGCCGCATTGCATGCCCTTGAGTGCCGATTCGCGATCCCGGTCGGTTATGGCGTGACCGAAGATCTCGATCGATCCCGCGGTTGGCATGAGCAGGCCGATCAGTTGCTTCATCAGGGTCGACTTGCCGCAGCCCGAGCCGCCGAGGATGACGAACACCTCGCGGGGGAACACACTGAACGAGACGTCGCGGAAGATCGTGCGCGATCCGAAGCGTTGCGCCACGGCGGACACGCGGATGACCGGATCATCCGTCACAGGTCGAGCCGATAGAAGATGAGCGCGAAGATGCCATCCAGCGCGACTGTCGCGATGATGCCGCCGACCACCGCCGAGGTCGCCGCAAGTCCGACTGCACGTGGGCCGACCCCGGTATTCAGACCAGCCCGGCAGCCGATGGCCGCGACCGCGATGCCGAAGCACATCGCCTTGAACAGTCCGCCATACAGGTCCGACACGGTCACCCAGTTCTGCACCTGGCGCGCGATCACGACGATAGGAAAACCAAAGCCTCGCATCACCGTGGTCATGCCGAACAGACCGGCGACGTCGAACAGGAGCGTCATGGCGGGCATCACCAGCATTGCGGCTATGATGCGCGGCAGCACCAGCATGGTCATCGGGTCAAGCCCCATCGTCACCAGCGCATCGATCTCCTCGTTCACCTTCATTGTGCCGATCTCGGCGGCGAAGGCGGAGCCAGTCCGTCCGGCCAGGATCACTGACGCGAGCAACGGCCCGAGTTCACGCATCAGGCTGACCGCGACCAGGTTTGCCACGAATATGTCTGCTCCGAAGCGCCGCATCGGTACTGCCGACTGGAACGCCAGGATCAGTCCGATCAGGTAGCCCAGCAGCAGGACCAGCGGTATCGAGCGGACGCCAGCCTGGTCCACATAGCGCAGAAGATCGGGCACGCGCAGCATGCGCCGATGCCGGGGCAGTTGGGCAAATGCCAAGGCGGCACCGCCAAGGAAAGATACACTGACTGCGATGAGCCGCAGCCCCGCGCGGCCGACCTGGCCCAAGGTCAGTGGGGGCTCGACCGCGGGCGTCCCACCGCCTGCGAGTGCGTCGCGCGCACGCTGCAATAGTTCGGCCACCCTTGCCTGCGCACCGACCAATTCCACGGTTCCACCGTGCGTTGCCTCGGTCTCGGCCAGGAAAGCCGCGCCGCTCACGTCGCAGAACGACACGTCGCCCAGATCGAACACCAGGCCTCGGCCGCGCGCCTGCCGCGCCGCACGCATCGCCCGACGCCACAACGGGCCGATTTCCGCGCTATCGAGCCGGCCGGCGAACACCAGCGCCACGCGACCTTCGCGCTCTTCGGTGGTAAGTCGGGCGGGCTGCGTCAATGCGTCAGCCAGGTGTCGAAGCGCTGGTGCAGCTTGGCCAGGTTATCGTGCCAGAAGGCGACATCCGTCCGCACCGCGGTGTTGAGGTTGGCGGGCAAGGTCGGCGAAAGCTGGGCTGTCTCCGGCGCCAGTCCATCATTGGCGCCCTTCGCCCAGCCGCCTTCGCCGAACAGGCCGACGAGCCGCCCCTGGATCGCCGGCGTGCCGGCGAAATAAAGGAATTGCGTGGCCTGACGCAGGTTCTGACTGCCCTTCATGATCGCCCAGCTCTGCACCTCATAGAGACTGGCATTCCACTGGATGCCGAAATTCCGGTGTTCCGCGCGGTTGACCGCGGCGATCCGCGCCGAGGGTGCGCTCGTCATCAGCACGTCGCCCGAGGCGAGAATATGTGAAGCTTCGGTGCCATCCTGCCACCACACGACGTAGGGTTTGAGCTGGTCGAGTTTGCGGAAGGCGCGATCGACACCTTCGGAGGTGGCCAGCACCTTGTAGACGTCGCCGGGTGCCGCGCCGTCGGCGATCAGCGCGACCTCCAGATTGCCACGCACGCCGCGACTGAGGCCCCGTTTGCCGGGATACTTCGCGACGTCCCAGAATTCCCCCCAGCCAGGCGTAACGGGAAACTTGTCGCGATCCCACGCGAGAACGAGGTTGGCGACACCGGCCCCGACCCCGCAATCGCTGACGGCCTGCGGCAGGTAGTGGTCCTTGCCGCCTATCGTCGTCCAGTCGAGCTTCTCGAACAGGCCGTCGGAGCAGCCGGTACCCAGCTCGTCGCCATCCACCAGTACGAGGTCCCAGCTATTCTCGGGCGCCTTGGCCTGGGTGTGCAGAGCGTCGACGCCGCCCTCCCAGGTTTCCTTCTCGACCGCGATCGTGGTGGCGTCCGTGAACGCCCGTGCGAACAGTTCCTGGGTCGCCTCCTGCATCGGCCCGCCACGCGTCACAACGGTGAGGTCGCGCGCTGCGGCAAGGCCGATCGATGTGGCGAGGACCACCGCGGCGGCCACAGGCGTGCGGACGTGCATCGATATCGGGCTCCGGGTTCATGCGGTGCAGAAGGCGGCTACCATCCGCGAAATCGGTTGGAAGCGGAAGCCGGGTGGGGACGGAAGGCAAGGGAGAATGGAAGGGTTCACGCGGAGGTCACTGAGCCAACACCACCGAGGGCCGCCTCCTTGGCGGAGGGCCGCCCTGGCGCGACCGGCGGAGCCGCGATAGAGGGACCGCATGCATAGCGAAGACACGGTGATTGCCCGGCGCGACGGGCGGATTGGGCGGATCATGCTGAACCGCCCAAAGGCGCTCAATGCGATCGACCTGCCGATGATCCGCGCCTGTTCGCGCGCGCTGGACGGATGGCGTGAAGACCCGCACGTGCACGCTGTCGTGATCGAGGGTGCAGGTGACCGAGCCTTCTGCGCCGGCGGCGACATCCGCGCACTGCGCCAGTACGAGCTGGATGGCGAGCATCACCGCGCCGAGGCGTTTTTCCGCGAGGAGTACGAGCTGAACCTCGCGATCGCCACCTATCCGAAGCCATACATTGCGCTGATCGACGGCATCTGCATGGGCGGCGGCATCGGCGTTTCCGTGCACGCGCCGTATCGCGTGGCGACCGAGCATGCTGCATTCGCCATGCCGGAGACCGCGATCGGCTTTTTCCCCGACATCGGCGCGACGTTCTTCCTGCCGCGGCTGCCCGGCGAGATCGGTACCTATCTTGGTCTGACGGGCGCCCGCATGCAGGGTGCGGACGCGGTGCACGCCGGGCTGGCCACGCATTTCACACGGCGCGAGGACCTCCCGGCGCTGTCGCGTGCGTTGGCCGAGGAAGGGCCGGCGGCACTCGGCCTGCATGGCGCATCGTTGCCCACGTTTTCCTTGGCGCCGGACCGCGCTGCGATCGACCATTGCTTCGGCGCCGACAGCGTTCCCGGGATCGTGCAGCGGCTAGAAGCCGTCGGCGACCCGTGGGCGGCGAAGATCCTGGATACGCTTCGGACAGTGTCGCCCTCGGCATTGTGCTGGACGCTGGCGGCGCTCCGCCGTGGCGCCGACCTCACCTTGTCGCAGTGCCAGGCCGCCGAGCTGGCGCTGACCCGGACGACGATGCGACATCCGGATTTCGCCGAGGGAGTGCGGGCCATGGTGGTGGACAAGGACCGCCAGCCACGCTGGCAGCCGGCGCGCATCGAGGACGTCGACCCGGCTGCCATCACCGCCATGTTCGGGTAAGCTAGGACGTCAAGAACCGAGGAAACGTATCGATGGACGGCAGCGGCGCGTACGCGCGGAGCGTGGAGACGCGGACATCCTGGGTCGTGGCCATGGTCTCCCTGGTCGTGCTGAGCGTGTCATACGGCGCTCCGCTGACTGTCGTGGTGGCGCTGAAGCCGATCGCCGCCGAATTCGGTGCGGCGCGTTCGGCGCCCGCATTGGCGGTGGGGCTGACCTTCATCGGCGCCGGCTGCGGCGGCATCGCGATGGGCTGGCTGGCCGAACGGATCGGCGTTCGCTGGGTGGTGCTGTTCGGCGGCACGATGATCGGCACCGGGCTGACCATATCGTCGCTGGGCGGCCTCACGCAGCTCTATGTCAGCAGCTTCCTGTTTGTCGGCCTGCTCGGCGCCGCCGGCATGTTCGCACCGCTGATGACCTATGTCAGCCGGTGGTTCGACCGGCGGCGCGGCACCGCGATTGCGTTGATCTCCGCCGGCCAGTACGTCGCCGGAGCGTTGTGGCCGGCGCTGTTCCAGTTCGGTATCAACACGATCGGCTGGCGTCACACCATGCTGGCCTATGCGGTCTTCGTCGTCGTGGTGATCCTGCCGCTGGCGGCCATCTACCTACGGCCCCCGCCGGACGCCGCGGCGCTCGGCAGCATGTATGCCGGGCCGCGGGTCGGCGAGCCGGTGCTCGGTCTGCCGCCAAATCTGGTACTCGGGGCATTGGCGTTCGCGACGTTCTGCTGCTGCGTGACGATGTCGATGCCGATGTCGCACATGGTGGCCTTCTGCAGCGACATCGGCATCGGACCCACGCAGGGAGCCGCGATGCTGTCCGTGCTGCTGGTATCGGCGTTCTTCGCCCGTCAGTTCTGGGGTTGGCTGGCCGACCGCATCGGCGGACTGCGCACCATACTGTGGGCATCGGCGGCGCAGGCCGCGGCAATGACGGGCTACCTGCTGACCCAGGACGAGATCGGGCTGTTCACCATCTCCGCGGTATTCGGGTTTGGATTTGGCGGCCTGATCCCGGGCTACGTGCTGGCGGTGCGCGAATTGTTCCCGGCAGCCGAGGCGAGCTGGCGCATCCCCACAATGCTGTTTCCCGGCTCGCTCGGCATGGCGACCGGCGGCTGGCTGGCCGGCGTGATGTACGACCACTTCGCATTCTATACGCCGGCCTTCGCGGTCGGCGTCGCGTTCAACCTGCTGAACCTGGTGGTGATCGGCGCGCTGGTGGTGCGCCATCGGCCGATGCGTCTCGCATCCGCGCTGGGCTGAAACGGAAGGCCGCGCATGCCTGCGTTCATCTGCACCACCTGCGGCACGCAATATCCCGGGAGCGACGCGCCACCGCCTGGATGCACGATCTGCCTGGACGAGCGGCAATACGTGAACCTGCTGGGCCAGGCCTGGACCACGTTGCAGTCGATGCAGCAGAGGCATTTCAACGCGTTTCGCCGCCACGAACCGGGGCTGATCGGGATCGGCACCACGCCTGCTTTCGCGATCGGCCAGCGCGCGCTGTTGCTGCGCACAGGCGCAGGCAATGTGCTGTGGGACTGCATCAGTTTCATCGACGACGCCACGCTGGAGATCGTGCGCGCGCTGGGCGGCATCGCCGCGATCGCGATCTCACACCCGCACTTCTATGCGTCGATGGTGGAATGGAGCCGCGCGTTCGACCATGCGCCGATCCACTTGCACGCCGCCGACAAACGGTGGGTCGTGCATCCCGATGCGGCAGTGACGTTTTGGGACGGCGAGACGCGGGAGCTTTCGCCAGGCGTGACGCTGTTGCGCTGCGGCGGGCATTTTGCCGGCGGCACGGTGCTGCATTGGGCAGACGGCGCGGGCGGGAAGGGTGCGCTGCTGTCGGGCGATATCGTGCGGGTGGGGCCGGACAGGAAGGCGAGCTTCATGCGAAGCTATCCCGATCTGATCCCGCTGGATGCGAGTTCCGTGCAGCACATCGCGGACGTGCTGGAGGGCTGGAAATTCGAGTCAATCTACGGCGCCATGTGGGACAGCAACCTCCCGTCAGGTGGCAAGGAAGCGGTGGCATTCTCGGTCCGCCGCTACCTTCGCGCGATCAGCGCCCCGCCGGTCGAGTAGGACTTCGGACGCCGAGGACAGCCGCCACCGCATTGGTTCAGCCGCCGCGTCGTTACACGCGCATTGCCGTCGGTCACCGCATAATGATCCGAGGCGCGGGGGCTGTCTCGCGAAACCAACGGATTTCGGCAGGCACAAAACTGCCGCGGGCGGTCGGTCGAAGCTAGTCCGCAATTGCGATCGAACGCGGCACGAAGCAAAATGAGCGCCTTCGGTACCTGTTCCGTCCCCGGTCATGCCGATATTCGTCAGAATTGGCCAAGGTCACGATGCAAGCGGCAAATGCTCTCGTCACCGCACTCGGCAGGCAGTGGAAGCGAACGGCTTACCCATTGCAGGTTGCATGCTTCGTCCTTCCGGCCCTGTTGCTTGTTGGACTGGCCTGGATCGACTACCGGGTCGAGCTTGAACGGACACGGAACGACGTCGCGACCACCACCAATGCGCTTGCCGAGCATGCCCAGACAGTTGTGGAGACGGTCGAGCTGGTACTCGAGCGTGTGCTGGATCATATCGACCACCAGGACTGGACAACACTCGCCGCGTCGCCGGAGACGTATGACTTCCTGGCCCGTCTGCGGCGCGAACTGCCGCAGGTCGAGGCGGTATTCCTGATCGATCCGAACGGCATCATCGCCGCGAGCAGCCGCGCCTATCCGATGCCTCGGTATGACGTCCACGCACCGGAGTACTTCGCCGCCACAAAGGCTCAGAACAGCGATGCCATCGTCATCAGCCCACCAATCACCGGCACGTTGTCTGGGACCACGGGGTTCATGATCAGCCGCCGCCGGATGCAGGACGGGCAGTTCGACGGCGTGGTGGGGGTGACGGTTTCGCCGCTTTATTTCGAGACGTTCTATCGTGCGATTCTCGACGCCCCCGGCGCATCCGCGGCCGGGTTGATACGCACGGATGGTGCTCTCCTCGTGCGGTTTCCCGAAGTGTCGAACCGCCCGTTGGTGCTTCCGGCCTCCAATCCGATGTTGGTGGCGGCACGGATGGGCCTGGATTTTGCAGTCTTCGGCGGCCGGTCGAATACCAGCGGCGACGAACGTATCGGTGCCTTCCGGCGGCTGCGCGACCTGCCGCTGCTGGTCGGCTACTCGATCAACCGATCGGTGTTCCTGACGACCTGGGCCATCCATGCCGTGGTGATCGCCGTGTGCGCGATTCTGCTGAGCATCCTGCTGCTCGCAACCGAGCACATGGTACGACGCAAGTCAGCGGTCGAGCATGACGCTCTACGTCGTCTTGTGGAAGAAACCGAACGGCGGCGACAGGCGGAAGCAAGGGCACAGCAGGGCCAGAAGATGGAAGCGCTCGGCCGTCTGACCGGCGGGGTGGCGCACGACTTCAACAATCTGCTGGCTGCGATCCTCGCCTCGCTGGAGCTGGTGTTGCGGCGCGAAACCAATCCGCGCACCGTGCGGCTGCTGCAGACCGCAACGGAGGCTGCCCAACGGGGGGCGAAGCTGACGGCGCAGATGCTCGCGTTCTCCCGCAAGCACGAAGTCGCGGTGCGGTCGATCGATGTCAACGCCGTGATACGGGGCATGGACGATCTGCTGCGCCGAACGCTGGGGCCAGCCGTGCGGCTGCACTATGACCTCGCCGATGATCTCGAGCCGGCCCTTGCCGATCTCGTCCAACTGGAACTTGCGTTGCTCAACCTCGCGGTGAATGCACGCGACGCCATGCCGGACGGCGGAGTCCTCACCTTTCGCACGGTCACCGTTGCTTTGCGCGACGCTGATGCACAGGTGTCGGGGCTCGAAGGCGGAGACTATGTATGCGTCCAGGTCTGCGACACCGGCATAGGGATGTCCGCCGAGGTCCGCGTTCGTGCGCCTGAGCCCTTTTTCACGACGAAGGGGCCCGGCGGTGGGACGGGGCTGGGCCTGTCGATGGTGGACGGTTTCGTCAGGGAACTCGGTGGCGCGCTCAGCTTCGACAGCACGCCGGGTCTCGGCACGACAGTGAGCGTGTATCTGCGGAAGGGTGACAGTCCTCCGCTTGCCGAGATACCGAGTTCCGACGCTGACGTGCTGTCCACTCGTCCAGGTCGCGTATTGCTGGTCGATGATGACGCCAGTGTTCGCCTATCGATCCGCACGATGTTGGAGGAGTTGGGACACGACGTCGTGGAAGCGACCGGCGGAGTCGAGGCGTTGGCGGTGCTGGCCCGCGATCGGCGCTTCGATCTGCTGCTGATCGATTTTGCAATGCCGCTGATGAACGGCAGTCGGCTTGCGGCTGAAGTGACGAAGCTGTGGGCCGAGGCGCCCATTCTTTTCGTGACGGGATATGTTGAGAATGATGCGTTGCGGCCGTGGTCGGATCTCGGCTACGGCACCATCCAGAAGCCGTTCAGCGTGCGTGACCTGGCGGTGGCGATCGAGCGAGCCATGCGATACCCGGAAGGGGTCGTCCAGGGTTGCGACTGAGCCGTCAGGTTCCGAGCACGATCACCAGCACGCCGCACACCACCAGGGCGAGCCCGGCGATGTCGCCGGGTTTCAGCGTCTCCTTCAAATAGAACCGGCTGAACAGCAGCGTGAAGACGATCTCAATCTGACCGACCGAACGGACCAGCGCGACCTCCGCCATCGCGAAGGCGGTGTTCCAGCAGGCAGAGCCGCACGCCGACAGCATCCCCACCCAGACCGAGCTGCGCCAGGACGAGATGGCCTTGCGCAGTTCGTCCGGCTCCCGCCACGCGAGGAACCCCCCCAGCATGACGATCTGCATCGTGTTCATGACCACCAGCACAACGAGGGCGCGCACGAATGTGCTCGGCACGCTCAGCGAACGCGTGGCGAGTTTGATGAACACCGTGGTCAGCGCGAACAGGAAGCCGGAGCCTAATCCGCACAGCGCCGCCGGCTGGACGGTGGCCATCACGAGTTCGCGCGGTCGCAGTCCCCGGCCGGCCAGCGACAGCGTCATCACGCCCGACAGGCCGAGTGCGATGCCGATCCAGGCGAACGGGCGCAGCACCTCGTGCAGCACGACCAGGGCCACGACCGCGGATTGCGCCGTTTCGGTCTTGGAATAGGCGGTGCCAACGGCGAAGTTGCGATAGCCGAACGCCATGATCAGCAAATTTGTTGCGAGAATTTGCATCAGCCCGCCTGCCATGCAGTGCAACAGGAACACGGCGTTGGGCGCCGGCAGCGGCACACCGGTGGCGAGCAGAGCGCCGGCCAGCAACACTAGAGCAGTCGGCGCACCGTACAGGTAGCGCACGAAGCCTGCGCCGTTGACCGACAGCAGGTGTCGCAGCTTCTGCTGCATCGCCGTGCGCCAGCACTGGAACAGCGCGGCCGAGACGGTGACGGGTATCCACAGGGGCATTGTGCCTTGCTCCAGCGTCCGGTTGGCCGGAGCGGTCCGGCGACGTCGATGCGGGAGCCTATCGACCTTCGGGCAGGCGTCAACTGAAGCAAGGAAGTTTCCACACCGAGCTTCCTGAGGAAGACGCATCGAGGGCCACTGAAAGTCTGCGGGGAACAACCGCGTTGTTCCCGGACGCGCGTCATGCTTCATCGTCATGGCCGGCGAAGGCCGGTCATCCACGTCTTCCCTTTGTGCTGGCGGCAAAAAACGTGGATGGTCGGCCTTCGCCGGCCATGACGATGGAGGTGTGGCCATCAAAAAGCGAAAGAAAAAATACTTTGCGCGAAGTGCTGTTTCTGCTTCCTCGGTGAACTCTGCGAGGAACCTACTTTAGACCGGCACGAACACCGGCAGCGTCAGCCCTTCCGTCGCCTGCTCGAAGGCGACCCGCACGGGGAGGCCGATGCGCAATTCCCCCGGATCGAGATTGCGAAGCTGCGCATTCATCCGCACGCCTTCATCGAGATCGACGGTGACCAGCGTATAGGGCAGGTCCGGCTTGAAACCGGGATGGAATGCATGGTGTGTTGTGGTCCAGCTGTGCACGCGGCCACGGCCGGACGCGTCCATCCACGCGACGCGCATCGAGTAGCACGCTTCGCACACCGGACGCGGATAATGACGCACCTTGCCGCAATCGGCGCAGCGTTGCAGGCGCAGCGTGTGCGCGTTCAGGCCATCCCAATAGGGCTGCGTATCCGGCGTCGGCTGCGGCATGAGCCTGGCGTACTCAGTCATCTCAACCCCTCCGCATGATGGCGAGCGAACCGTCGCCCATATCGCCGTAACCGGTCACAAGTCCGATCTGGGCATCGGTCACTTGCGCCGCTGCGTCGCCGCGCAACTGGTGGGTTAGTTCAATGATATGGTTCATCCCCGCCATATGCGCCTGAGACAACAGCCCGCCATGCGTGTTGACCGGCAGCCTTCCGCCAACACCGATCGCACCGTCCTGCACGAAACCGCCACCCTCGCCCTTCTTGCAGAAGCCGAGATCCTCGAGCTGGCATAGCACGATGTAGGTGAAGCAGTCGTAGATCTTCGGCCACATCGATGTCGTCATGCGTGACGCCTGCCATCGCGAACACCTTCGGAGCAGCCTTCGCCAGGCCGAGCGTGGTCAGGTCCGGACGCTGCGTGATCGCGCTCGGCGAGTCTGGATGACCCTCGGCCACGCCCATGATAACGACGGGCCGCTGTTTCATATCTTTCGCGGGTTCGGCGGCGCTGATCACGACCGCCGTGCCGCCGTCGCTCTCCAGCGAGCAATCGAGCAGACGCAGCGGATCGGAGATCATGCGCGAGGACTGGTGATCCTCGATGGTGATCGGATTGCGCATCGTGGCGTTGGGGTTGAGCGAGGCGTGACGACGCGTGGTGACGGCGATCTCAGCGAACTGACGCGACGTGGTGCCATAGAGCTCCATATGGCGCCGCGCCATCGCGGCGTATAGCTGCGCGGGAGCAATCGCGCCCGACGGCATCTCGAACTCGCCGATCAGACGGAATTGCGGCATCTGCTGCACGCGCGTGCCGATGCGCCCGCCGGAATAGCCGGTGCGGCCGAGCGACAGCAGCACGTGGTTGCAGATGCCGGCGCTGATCGCGGCGACGGCGCACTGGATGGCGGCGACCGCGCTGGCGCCCCCATCGGCGTGGTCGCCGAAAACCGCAGATCGGGAATGCCGAAATTGGTGATGAAGTCCTCGGCGACCGCGCCGTGACCATAGGGGATGACGCCGTCGATATCGGTCGGTTTCAGTCCGGCGTCGGCAATCGCGTTCAGCGACGCCTCGAGCTGCAGCGACAGCGGCGTCCGATCGGTGCCGCGCATGTACTGCGTCTCGCCGACGCCGGTGATGGCACCTTGCTCGTGCAACGACATGAATCAGTCTCCCTTCGGTCAGACGATCGGAAAGCCACAGTCGTGCAGCGCCGCGCGCATGTGTGCCGGTACCGGCGCAACGGCACTGAGCGGCGGATCGAGCCGCAGAGCCAAGGCACGAGCCAGCAGTTGCAACGTTCCCGCGCCACCATCGTACACAGGATCACCGAGCACCGGGAAGCCCAGTGCCGCACAATGCACCCGCACCTGATGCGTCCGGCCGGTGCGCGGCGTGAGTTCCAGCCAGGCCGTCGCATCCGTTTGTCCAAGCAGGCGCCAGTCGGTCACCGCCGGCTTGCCAGCCTCGTCGATAATCATGCGCCAGCCACCGCGTGTGTTCAGCCGCAGCAGCGGTGCTTCGATCGTTCCCGCCCCGGTTGCAGGAACGCCGCGAACCACCGCCCAGTAGGTCTTGTGCGCGCGCCCGGAGATGAACTCAGCCTGCGCCGCCAAAAGCGCCGACCGGCGCAACGCCACCAGCAGGCAGCCGGCCGTATCGGCGTCCAGGCGATGGGCCAGCCAGGGTCCTTCCTTGCGCCGCGACAGCGACGGAAAAATATCCTCCACGCTCGGGCCGCCACGCGGACCCGGATGCACCGCCAGGCCGGCCGGCTTGTCGAGCACCACGAAGCGTTGATCGCGGAACAAGATCGGCAGCATACCCGGCTCACTGCCGGAATTTGTCCGCGATGGCAAAGCCATGGCAGGCTGCATGCCGATGCGCATCCACATCCAGAACCCGCCCGACGATCCGCTTGTTCCTGTTTTCCCGCCACATGTGGGACGAGGCGGCCGCGCGGGCACCCGATGTTGGCGCCGGCCACGAGGTGACGATCGGCGATACCGATGCCGATTTCGCCGCGGGCATCGCGCAGGCCGAAGCGCTGATCACCGAGATCGGCGTGGTGGCGACGAAATTCCCCTGCTCGGCTCCGCGACTGAAGCTGCTGTTCATCACGAATGCCGGGCTTGACCGCCTGGCGCCGTTCAATTGGCTGCCGGCCGGTGTGGCGCTGCTGAACAACGCCGGCACGCATACGGTGAAGGCCGGCGAGTTTGCCATCATGTCGGTGCTGATGCTCGCGAACCAGGTGCCGGCGATGGTCACGCACCAGCGCGCCGGACACTGGCAGAAGTTGTGGGGCGCGGTGCTGGCTGGACTCCGCGTCACCGTTGTCGGATTGGGCTCGCTCGGTGGGGCGGCGGCGATGCAGGCGGCGCGGTTCGACATGCACGTGACTGGCGTGCGCGCGACGCGCCGGCCGCATCCGGACTGCGCGGAAGTGATCACCACGGACGAACTGGATCGCGTGCTGCCGCGGACGCAGTTTCTGGTGCTCGCCTGTCCGCTGACCGATGCGACCCGCGGGTTGATGGACCGCCGGCGCCTGGGCCTGTTGCCGCGCGGCGCGGGGCTGGTGAACATCGGCCGTGGCGCACTCATCGATCAGGACGCGCTGTGCGACCTGCTGGACGTGGGGCAACTGACCGGTGCGGTGCTCGACGTGTTCACGCCGGAACCGATCCCGAAGGGGCATCGTCTGTGGAGCACGCCCAACCTGATCATCAGTCCGCACACTGCCGCGGATGATCCGAAGACCTATAATGCGCGCAGCCTGGACCTGTTCTTTGACAATCTGCGTGCCTGGCGCGAGGGCAGGCCGATGCCAAACCTGTTCGACCCGACGCGCGGCTATTGAGCTCGGCATACGAAGGAGAGAGACGACTATGGAATTCGGCATGTTCCACGAGTTTCAAAGATTGCCGGGGCAAACCGAGGAGGACGCGTTCACCCTGTCGTTCGAGCAGGTGGACGCCGCGGAGCGCTGGGGTCTCGACGTGATGTGGCTGGCGGAGCTGCACACCGCACCCGAGCGTTCGGTGCTGGCGGCACCGCTGATGATCGCGACGGCGATCGCGGCGCGCACCAAGCGGATGAAGATCGGCACCGCGGTACAGGTGCTGCCGCTGTGCCATCCGCTGCAACTCGCGGAGGAGGCGGCGACCGTCGATCAGATCAGTCATGGAAGGCTGATCTTCGGTGTTGGGCGCAGCGGATTTCCGCGGGTCTATCAGGCCTACGGCGTCTCCTATGCCGAAAGCCGCGAGCGCTTTGTCGAAGTTTTAGAGATCCTCAAGCGTGCCTGGACGCAGGAGCGCTTCAGCTTCGACGGCCAATACTACCACTTCGACGACGTCTGCATGGTGCCGAAGCCGTACCAAAAGCCGTATCCGGAGATTCGCGTGGCGGCGACCAGCCCCGACACCTACCCGTCCAACGGCGCGCAGGGAAATCCGATCTTCTGCGCGACGCGACTCGGCGATCTGTCGGAGTTGGGACCAAATCTGGCGGCGTATCGCGAGGGTTGGGTCGACGGTGGCCACGAGGGCACGGGCAAGGTGTTCCTGCGTGTCCCGGTTTATGTCGCGCCGACCGAGGCGCGTGCCCGTTCCGAGCCGGAAGAAAGCGTGATGCACTTTTACCGCTATCTCGGCCAGCGGATCGAGGAGTCCGCCAACATGGCCGGTGCGCGCGCGATCGAGAATCGTGCCGAGCGCGGGCAACGGCTCCAGTCGATCAGCTACGACGAGGTGCTGCGGAGCAAGATCATCGTCGGCACGCCGGCACAGGTGGTGGACCGGCTCGGCGAGTTGCGCGAGCAATTGGGCCTGAGCGGCATCCTGGCCGAGATGAACTGCGGCAACCGCATTCCACATGAGCAGGTGCTGACATCGCTGCAGCTGTTGTGCGAGGACGTGATCCCGAAGTTCAGGTCATAATCCAATGCCTGACGATACCGTCACCATCCCGGCGCGGCGCGGGAAAGCCGCGTATGTCGCGGCCGGCCAGACCATCCGCGTGATCAACACCCATGGCGAGCAAGTGGTGGACACCTGGGCGTTCAACCGCCACGACATGACGGAGTTCATGTCGATGGAACACAGCCGCGCCACGCTGCAGCGGCTGATTCCCCGCGTCGGCGATGCGCTGCTGACCAATCACCGACGGCCGATCCTGACGGTGATCGAGGATACGTCGGGCGGCATCCATGACACGCTGATGGCGGCATGCGATCGCTACCGCTACAAGGAGCTCGGCTGCACGGAATACCACGACAACTGCACGGACAATCTGGCGCAGGGGCTTGCCGAGCTTGGATTGACGCCGCCCGAGACGCCAAGCCCGCTCAACCTGTTCATGAACATTCCGTGGACCTTGGAGGGTGCGCTGTCATTCGAACCGCCGGTGTCCACGGCCGGCTGCTACATCAGGCTGCGGGCCGCGATCGATCTGGTGATCGCATTCTCCGCCTGCCCGCAGGACATTCTGCCGATCAACGGTCGCGCCGGGAAGCCGACCGAGGCGCATTTCCGCATCGAACTGTAGACTGCGCGGCTTATACCACCGGGCACAGCATTTGATATCAGGCTTCACGGCAATCGTCGACGTAAAGTTCAATCGCTTCCCGAATATTGGCGAGCGCTTCGTCGCGATTATCGCCCTGGCTAACGCATCCCGGTAGGGCGGGGACACTCGCACCGTAGTACCGCGGTGTAGCGCATCGGTGTCCCTTCGCGGTGCAAGTGACTATTTCATTGCTGCCTTCCACGTCGACGTGAAGAACGCAAACAGCGCGTCACCCGCAATCACGCCGGCGCCGAACACTTCCATACCCTGGCTTCTGGCGAAGCGCTGCCAGACGGTGCGGCAGACGATGCCGATCAGCACCGCCCAGCCGGCAAGCGGAAACGGGATCAGCAGTCCAGTGGCGAACAGAATGCCGAGCTGACGCTTCGGCCCGCCGGCGAACTGGATGATCGCGCCGGGGATCGCCCACACCGCCAGCGACCACGCCACGTCCGCCGAGGCGCCCGCTTTGATGGTGGCGACGTAAACACGGTCCACCGGGGCGACGAGGTTCTGCGCGAAAAAGCCGGGATACGCCACCAGAACCACCACGCCGGCCACCACGAATGCAAACATCGCCGCGATGAGCTGCTGGCGCCGGCCGTCTCGTTCGAACACCGGATCGCCGCCGTAGCCGCGCAACATGAAGCCTGCCTTCAAGTCGTAGCCCATGTCAGCGAACGCCGGTCCGGTCGCCGCCGAAAAACCCACCAGCAACGCCAATGCAACGGGGGGAAATCCGATCAGCATGCCGATCACCAGCGTGATCAGCGCCACCGCAAATGCCGGGAACCAGCCTGAATGCATTGCCGCCAGACCGACAATGAGTTCGTGTACCATGGCTGCGAACGCAGCGTAAACCAGAAAGGCCGCCAACATGCCGACCGAAAGCTGCGCGGCCAGCCCGCCGAACATCGCGATTACCAGGGCGATCACCAAATACACCGCAAATCCAAGGCCTAACGTGCGTCGCACCTCGACCGGCGAGCGCCCAGCGCCGGAATGCATGCCGCCACGCTGCAGGATGATGCGCGCGACCTGGACCAGCGCCACGATGCCTGCGCCGACCATCATGCCGTGCGGGATGTACGCCTTGTTGATATCGCCGCCCGGGATGATCGCGGCGAACCAGGGATTGTTGAACAGCAGCGTCGAATAACCGCGCACCAGCAGGCCGACGCCGAACATTGTCAGCGCCCAGATGTTGCCGATGAATGCGACGCCGAACGCAGACATCACGGCGGGCGCGATCAGCCAGTTGCCGGCGATGCCGATCACCACACCGACGCCCAGCACCACCGCCTTCCTACCGCCCTCGTCGCCCGCACGAATCGCCTCGGCTGCCGCAGCGCCTGGCGGCCAGGCGCCGGTTGCCGGGAACACCTCGGAGTCGAACATGCGATACAGCAGATAGCCATCGAGCAGCATCGCGAGGAACACGCCGGCGAACAAAGCCGGCACGAGATCGGGACGGCCAAGCACGAATGGAATACCGATCGGCAGCATCAGCGCATTGCCGGCGCCAAATGTCGCTGCCGAGATCGCGCTCTGCGCCAGGTTCTGCATATGGATCGAACGATATCGCGCGAAAACGGCGAGCGGGATGCGGGCGAGCGCCATGCCCGACAGCGCACCGATCAGTGACGTGTTGGCGGTGATGCCGAGCGTCACAATGAGCTGCACGCCGATGATCGCGCCGACAACACAGAGCGGCGCGATCAGCATAAGAGAGGAGAGTTCGAGGAAGCGCGGATGGGTTCGCGCTCCCGGTCGCGGGGCCTCTGTCGTTCCGTCGACTGCCAGATCGCTCATACTATTCCCCCGAATATTCTCCCCATCCCCTACGGAGGGGAGGGAAAGTGTTATGAGCCTTCGTCACTCTGCCGCTTTCTCTGCGGCGCTGCTCTGGAGCCCGTAGTCGCGCTCCGCGGCCTCCCGCGACACCACACCTTCCGCCACATCCTTCTCCACCAGCGCCGCCGGTCGTCCGCGCGGATCCCCGAAGCCCGCGCCCCCAGCCAGTTGCACTTCGACGATCCGGTCGGTGCGCGTGAGTGTAACCAGTTCGCCGGTGCCGCAGTCGTGCACCACGGCCCCGTCGGGGTCCAGCACCACGCCGCGCACGCCGCCGCCGGGCAGCCCGCCGTGCAGGCCTTCCACCGTGACGCCGACGCCTTCTGGATACACCGATGCCAGCATCGGACGGTCATCGTCGTGCAGCTTGCGCAGGCGCGTCCGAACGCCGCAACCGCCGCGATATTTGCCGGGGCCGCCCGAATCGATGACGAAGGATTTCTCCAGCACAAGCACCGGTGCGCGCGCCTCCATAAGTTCGACCGAGGTGTTTGCAGCGGACGTCGGATACAGCAGCGCGGACTTGCCGTCGCCGCGCTGCGACGCACCCTGGCCCGCACCCATGAAGAAATGGTCGGCATAAACGGTGCCGTTCGCCTCGCGGCCATAGATGTTGATCGCAACCGGAAGGCCGGTGGCGGCCTGCACCTGTGCGGGCGCCGCATCGGCGAGCGCACGGAAAATATTGGGCGCGATGTACCAGCCGACCCGCGTGCGCAGATTGACTGCCGCGGGCTTCGTGCAATTGAGTATGGAACCCTCCGGCGCGTTCACGGTGAACGGCCGGTAGCAGCCGGCGTTGCTGCGTACCTGCGGGCTGAGGATGCACTTCATCGGATAGGTCGCGTGCGCCGCGGTATAGGA
Source organism: uncultured Alphaproteobacteria bacterium (assembly GCA_963812475.1). GTDB lineage: Bacteria > Pseudomonadota > Alphaproteobacteria > Acetobacterales > Acetobacteraceae > JAMXLO01. The sequence goes on along the minus strand of CAWEVI010000044.1, from coordinate 288,652 downwards.
GAAAGTGCAGTTCAGCCCGCCCTGCGGCAACTGCTCCGGCGCGCCGGTAAAATCGAGTTCGATCGCGTCGCCGTGAACGGTGATCTTCAACGGATAGTTCAGCTTCTCGCCGAGCGGGTTGTTCCAGATTTCCGATCGATACACGCCATCCGGCAATCTCCGGATCGCGTCGCGCATCGCCTGTTCAGCGCGGGTCTGCACCACATGCGCGAGCGCGCGCAGATCGTGCATGCCGTACTCGTCCATGAACGCGACCAGCCGGTCGGCGCCGAGTGCATTGGCGGCGATGAACGAATGGATATCGCCAAGCACTTCCTCGCTCTTGCGGACGTTCTCGGCGATGAGGGTGAAAAGGTCCGCGTTCGGCACGCCGGCGCGGTACAGCAGCATCGGCGGGATTTGGATGCCTTCCTCGTAGATCTCGCGCGCGCGGAGCGAATCTTTGGTGCCGCCGATGTCGCCGACATGGCCTACCGTGCCGGTCAGTGCCACCAGCGCACCATTGCGGAACACCGGCGTCACCACCGCGATGTCAAACAGGTGGCCGGCGCAAAGCCACGGATCGTTGGTCACCAGCACGTCGCCGGGCTTCAACGTTTCGGGCGGGAATTTCTCCAGCAGCGCCTTCACCGCGCGCGGCAATGTCAGGTTGAACACCGGCATGGCGCGCGGCGAGTGCGCGAGCGAATCGCCTTGCGCGTCGAGCAGATCGCAGGCGAAGTCCTGTGCCTCGGAGACGATCAGCGAGAACGCGGTGCGGCAGATCGTATGCCACATCTCTTCGACCACGGTGACGAGACGGCTCCACATGATCTCGAGCGAGACCGGATCGGCTTCGATCAACGCCGCAGCCTGTTCGATCGGCGTGTCTGTGGTGACACGGGCCGACGGTGTGGCGGCGAGCCCGATGTCGATCGCCAGCGTGCCGGTGGCATCGACACTGGCGGCATCGCCGGGCGGAATGATCGTGGTCGCCTCGCGTTCCTCGATGATCGCGGGGCCGGCAATGCGCGCGCCGAGTGTCAGTGCATAGCGGTCATAGACAGGTGTGGCGACAAAACCGCCATCGAACCAGGCGGGGCGGACGCCCTTCCGTATTGTTCCGCCGGAGCGCGTGCCCACTTCGGTGAGCGACAACCGCGGCAGCGGTCCACGACAGCGCACACGGAACGAGATCGCCATGATTCCGACGCCGGCATAGACGGAAGTGTATCGCATCGCGTAAGCGCTCGCGAATGCCACACGGATCGCCAACATCGTCGCATCGGTGATGACGCCGTCCGGCAAAGGCACGCTGATCTCGTGCATCTGGCCTTCAAGACGCATATCCGCGAGGCGTTCCGTCACTACCTCGGCCTCCGCAACGCCCGCCGCCAGCAGGTGCGCGCGCGCGGCTTCGGTCAGTTGGCGCAGGATTGCCTCGATTGTGGCCGCTGCGTCCGGCGCCCCGAGCCGCACGGGATGGCTGCGCACCTGTTCGAATGACAGTGGCGCGGCGAGGAAGCCGAGCGCCGAGGCCGCTCCGGATGCAGGTGGGATCAGCACCTGTTTGACACCGAGCACGCGCGCGACTTCGGCGGCATGGGCAGGACCGGCGCCGCCGAAACCGACCATGGCGTAAGCGCGCGGGTCCTTCCCCTTCTCGACGATATGGATGCGCGCGGCGGCGGCCATGTTCTCCACCACCATGCGGTGGATGCCCCAGGCGGTATCGATCGGCGACAGGCCCAGTGAACCGCCGATGCGCTGCAACGCATGTTCAGCGGCGTCGCGATCCAGCGCCATCCGCCCGCCGAGGAAGAACGACGGGTCGTAGTAGCCGAGCAGCAGGTTGGCATCGGTCACCGTGGGCTCGGTGCCGCCACGCCCGTAGCACGCAGGTCCCGGATCGGCACCAGCGGAATGCGGTCCCACCCGCAGCAATCCCACCTCGTCGATCGCCGCGACCGAGCCGCCGCCCGCGCCAATCTCGATCATGTCGATAACGGGCGCTTTGATCGGCAGGCCGGAGCCCCTCTTGAATCGGTGCACGCGCGCCGCTTCCATCATTGGCGCGATTTCGGCGCGACCGCCCTCGATCAGGCACGCCTTCGCGGTGGTGCCGCCCATGTCGAACGAAATGACATCGGCCTTGCCGGCGGCGGCGCCGAAGAACGCCGTGGCAAGACCGCCGCCCGCCGGGCCGCTTTCCAGCATGCGGATCGGGAAGGCGCGCGCGGTCTCGGCCGACAGCAGGCCGCCAGCGGAATGCATGAAGGTAAGCTCGCCGCGAAATCCGCGCGCATGCAGTTCGCGCTCCAGCTTGGCGATGTATCGACCCATCAGCGGCTGTACGTAGGCGTTCGCGCAGGTCGTGTTGCAGCGTTGGTATTCCCACAACTCGGCCACCACGTCCGACGATATCGAGACTGCGATATCCGGGAACGCGGCGCGCACGATCGCAGCGGCCTCGCGTTCATGCGCCGGATTGCGGTAGGCGTGCAGGAAGCAGATCGCGATCGCCTCGGCGCCGTCAGCGACAAGTCGCTGCGCCACGGCGCGCACCTCGCCGGCATCGAGCGGCGTGAGCACGTTGCCGTCGCGGTCCATTCGTTCGGCGACTTCCAGACGGTGACGACGCGGCACCAGCGGATCGGGGAACAGCAGGAACAGATCGTAGATATCGTAGCGCTGTTCCGTGCCCATCTCGAGGATGTCGCGGAAGCCGCGCGTGGTGATCAGTCCGAGGCACGCGCCGCTGCGCTCGATCAGCGCGTTGGTGACCAGGGTGGTGCCGTGCACGATATCGCCGATGTCGGCGAGCGTCAGGCCGGCCGCCTGGAGCAGTTCGACCAATCCCTCCAGGGCTCCAACGGAGGGGTCGCGCGGTGTGGTCAGGCATTTGTGCAGGCGGATGTCGTTGTGCTGGGTGTCGAGCAGGATGAAGTCGGTGAATGTGCCGCCGATATCGAAACCGATACGGTAGCGGCTGGCTGCGGTCATTCTGGCGTCCTTGGTCTGCTACGGACAAATTGTGCGCGGCCACGGCGGGCGCCTCAAGCTTGGCTCTGGCCCCCGCCACATGTGTGCGGATGGCGAGCGGCTATTCAACGCGGAGGGCAGCGGAGTACCGCGGAGCCGGACCAGCGCGAAAGCTTCCTCCGCGGCCCTCCGCTGCCCTCCGCGTTGAATTACGGCAGAGCGTGCTGCACAAACCGTACCCGCATGTGACACCGCAGACGGAGCCCCCATGGACCCGATCAAACGGCCGACGCGCTACAAGGAACTGGCCGATCCGCAGGCGCGGCCGCGCTACACCGGCATTCCGACCTTCTTCCGAGCGCCACAAACGGAGTCGCTGGCCGAGGCGGACATCGGCGTGATCGGCGTTCCGTTCGATGGCGGCGTGACCAATCGCACCGGCGCGCGCCATGGTCCGCGCGCGGTGCGTGACCAGTCCTCCTTGCTGCGGCGCCTTCATCCGACCACGCACCTCGCACCCTTCGACTCGGCCCGCGTGCGCGATCTCGGCGATTGCTGGATCGAGCAGCCGTTCGCCCTGGAAGGCGCGCTCGAGGAGATTGCCGGCTTCTATGGCACGGTCGTCGCCGCCGGCGTCGTGCCGCTGTCGGTCGGCGGCGATCATTCGATCAGCCTGCCGATTCTGCGCGCGGTCGCAGCGCATCGTCCGGTCGGCATGGTGCATATCGACGCGCATTGCGACACCGGCGACGACTATCTGGGTTCGCGCTTCCACCACGGCGCACCGTTCCGCCGGGCAACCGACGAGGGGCTGCTCGATCCGAAGCGGGTGATCCAGATCGGTATCCGCGGCACCACCAACGATCCCGACATGTGGGGCTTTTCCACCCGCTCCGGCATGCGTGTGCTCAGCATGGAGGAGTTCCACGACAAGGGCTGGCGCTACGCCGCCGAGGAGGCGCGTCGCGTCGCCGGTGACGGCCCGACCTACCTGACCTTCGACATCGACAGCCTCGACCCGTCGCAGGCGCCAGGCACCGGGACCCCGGAAGCCGGCGGTATCACCGCGCTCGAAGCAATTCGCCTGCTGCGCGCGCTGCGCGGCATCGACTTCGTCGGCGGCGATCTGGTCGAAGTCTCGCCACCGTTCGATGTCGGCACCATCACCGCTTTCAACGGCGCGTCGATCCTGTTCGAGATTCTGTGTCTTCTGGTAGAGTCCCGGCAGGCGCGGAAGCTGGCCTGAAAGCCGAGGCACATACGCAAAACGACGTGGATCGAATCGTCGTCGTCCGGGCTGACGTGCCAGGTCCGTGGCCGATATCGCGCCGGCGCCGCCGTCGGCTCGGCCCTGTCATTGTCATCTCGCTTTGGCTGCATCTGACCGTGCTGCTCCTGCTGCTCGTCTCGGTGCATTATGGGCGACACAGGGAGGAGGAGTTGCCACCCCCCGCGACCGTCGCGTTGGTGTTCGAAGGCGGCAAGCCGGAAGGGCCGGCTCTACCCAAACCGCAGCTGGAAATCCCGGCTCCGATTTCACCGCCCACGCCGCCGCCTGCGCCCGTACCGGTGCCCCGCGCCACGGTTGAGCCGCCAAGGACACCTACGCCACCGCAGGTTGCAGAGCCCGTGCCAGTCCCCGTGCCGCCCCTACCGTTGCCATTGCCTCCCCTGCCCGTACCGCCGCCGCCGCCACCACCGCCGCTCCCACCAGTGGCGTTGGCCGTGCCGAGGCCGGTGCTGCCGCCGCCTCGCACGCCGCCGTCGCCATCGCCGTCACAGCGTCCCGCCGCCCCTGCGCCGTCGACGGCTTTCCCGGCGCCGATGAATTTCTCCTTCAACCAGCCGCCGGCGTCCCGCCCGCAACCGCGCACTCCGGGCCACGGCCTGTCGACGCTGGATTTCTCGCTCGCGCCGCGGCAGGGGGCGACCGATACCTCGCCGTTCTCCCGGATCGCCGGCGCACATGTTGGCCCGGACTGGCGCAATGAACTGAGCGCCTGGGTGCGCGCGCACGCCTACTATCCCGAGCAGGCCGCGATGAACGGCGAGGATGGCGACGTGATGGTGCGCGTCGTCGCCAATCCGGATGGTCACGTGACAGGGGTCGAACTGCGCAGCAAGTCGGGATCGGTCTGGCTCGACATGGCGCTGGTGGCGTTGTTCCGCGATGCGCACCTTCCGCCGCTGCATGACGAGAACGAGCCGATCACCTTCGATTTCCTGATGCATTACATTCTGATACGCGGCCGGTGAGCGCCCACGCTTGCCCCAAGGGCGATATAGGCTGGGGCAATGCAGGCTGGGGCGATGCAGGCTGGGGCGACGCTGGATACCGACGTTCCTTTGGCTGACCGCCGGCGCGCTCTGCGGCTGCGTCTCGCCGCCGTCGCCGGAAGTGCCGCTGGCTGGCAGCGCGGTCATCTATGTCGTCGGCCGCGGCTGGCACACCGACATCGGCCTGCCGGTCGATGAGATCAGCAGCCCCCTCGCCGGCCTGGAAAGCGATTTCCCAGGCGTCCGCTTCATGGTGTTCGGATTCGGCGAACGCAACTATCTGATGACCCGGACCGCCGGCTCCGGCGAGACGCTGACCGCGCTGTTCCCCAGCAAGAGCGCAATTCTGATGACCGCGTTACGTGCGCCGCCGACCGAGGCATTCTCGGACGAGCAGGTGGTGACGCTGCGACTGTCGCAGGATGGCATCGACAGGCTGGCCGAACGCCTCTGGCAGACGTTGGAGAAGACCCCCGACGGGGCGGCCGTGCGGCTCGCCGAGGGTCCTTATCCCGGCAGCGTGTTCTATGCGTCGAACGAAACCTACGACGCATTCCACACGTGCAACACCTGGACCGCGCTGCTGCTGCACGATGCCGGCCTGCCGGTCGATCCGCGCGGTGTTCTGTTCGTCGGTCAGGTCATGCGGCAGGTGGCAGCGATCTCAGCGATGCAGGCCCGGCAGAACCGGTGATCAGCACGGCGGCTGACTGCCATTCGGGCAGACGACCGTCGAGCCCGGGGGCACCACGATCGTGGTATTGTGGGGTGGCGGCGGATTGCTGCTGCTGAAGCTGAGGCACCCGCCAAGCAGGAGAGGGACGAGCAGGGCCAACAGGCAACGGCACATGGCGATCATCCTCACAGGGTCGTGTAGCCGACTGCGACTCGGCGACGCGTTAGTTGGCCACGCGCATCGTTGGCGGCCAAGCACCGCCGCGTCACAACACTGTGTGTCTCAGCGAGACTCCACCCACACCCGCGGTGTGCCCGGCCCACGCAGCAGGTCAGCCGAGGGTGGCCCCATCAGTACGTTCCCTGGTTCGCCGCGCAGGACATCGCGCGGCGGCGGCGGCGGACTGTCACAGGCAACGCCTGGCGCTCCCGTCGGCAGGTAAACGTAAGCTTGGCCAGTCACGCCGCGGGGCACGCCTGGCCGGCCGGCGAGATCGAGCGACAATGGCAGCATTGGCCCGCTCGGTGGCATACTCGGGCAGTCTGCCGGCTGCGCGGCAACCCTGAACGATGCAAATACCAGCAGCAGCAAACCGGCGAGGATCCAAGCCGGAACAAGTGAATTATCGGACCCGCGGACCCCGATCCCTTTCGTCATCCCCGCGAAAGCGGGGACCCAGGCGCCACACGTGCGGTGCCTGTCGCGTGGGTCCCCGCTTTGGCGGGGATGACGACGGCTGGGGGCGGCGTCACCTTCAACCGACGCACCTATTTCGTCTCGGACGATGAACGGCCAACACATGGCGTCAGCATGCACCCGGCCGGTTAACGCCTGGTTCGTGCGTGGACGGTCGAAAGCAATGCCGGAATGAAGACCAGGCTCGCCATCAGCGTGCACGCCAGACTGATCAGCAGCAGCCTCCCCATGCTGGCGGTACCGGGATGTCCCGACAGTGCCAGCGAGCCGAAGGCCGTCCCGGTGGTCAGCGCGGAGAACACGATCGCCCGCGCTGTCGCGGACCCGAGGACGGCATGTCGTCCCGCCCGCCAGTTCATCACGAAATAGATGTTGAAGGACACGCCGACGCCGAGCAGTAGCGGCAATGCGATGATGTTGGCGAAGTTGAGCGGCAGCTGCAGCAGCACCGCCACGAGCAGCGTAAGCAGCGCCGAAAGGGTAAGCGGCGCCAGCACGAGGCAGACGTCCACAATCCGGCGCAATGCCAGGCACAGGATGATCGTGATCGATACCACCGCGATGATCGCGGCCGCGCGGAACGCGCCGACGATGGTTTCACTGGTGGCCTGGATGGTCACCGCCGAGCCGCCCGCGTTCGGCGCCACCGCGGTGACCTGAGCCACGAATTCGCGCAGCCCCTTGCTGCCGCGCACCTGCGGACCAGGCATCACCTGCAGCCGCGCACGCCCGTCCGGCAGCAGCCAGTCCCGCGACACGTCGGGCGGGATCGAAGCGAGCGTCACCGGCTCGGCACTCAGCGACGTGCGCAGATGATCGAGCTGCTCCGGCAGGAATTGCGTGAGCACTTCGTTCGTGGTGATCAGGATCGGGTCGGGCGCAGCCATCAGCTGGCGAAGGTCGCCGGCGATCGCGGCCAGAGGATGGTCCTTCGGCAACTTCGCCAGCGCCGGGTCGATCTGCGCCACGGCCGCCTTCGCAGCCAGCCGCACCTCGTCGGGCGTGATCGGCGCGGGCGGCTCGTGCGCGGTCAGCGTCGGTGCCAGGATCGAATTGGCATCGGCGATGATCGCCAGCTTCGCCTGTTGGTCATCCGGCACGAAACTCGCGATATCGATCACCTTGGAGACGGTGGAGAGCTTTGCCAGCTTCGGCTTCAGCTGGTCCGCGTCCGCCACGCTCGGCGTCAGGATGTCGATGCTGTACGGATTGGTGAGCGGATCGTCCATCAGGTCGAACAGCGTCCGCATCGCCTCGGTGTTCGGATTTTTGGTGTGCAGCGGGTCGGAATCGAATTCCAGCCGTGGCGCGACTGCGATGGCGAGCGCCGCAAGGGCGACGAACGCGATCAGGATCGGCCGGCGATGACGCGCGACGATGGGGTCGAACGGCGCCAGCCAGGCGAAGCCGACGACGGCCTCTTCGCCGGGCGGTCGGCACAGCGTGATCGCGGCGGGGAGGAAGCCGATCGTGCAGGCGAAGGCAATCAGCATGCCGAAGCCCGCAATCAGGCCGAGTTCCGCCACTCCGGAGAAGTCGGTCGGCACGAAGCCCAGGAAGCCGGCCGAAGTCGCCACCGATGCGACAAGGATCTGGTCGCCCGTACGCGCGGCGTTCTGGCGCATCGCCTCCGCCGGATCGGGGTACTCGAAGCGCCGCTCACGATAGCGCACCGAGAACTGGATGGCGAAATCCACTGCAATGCCGACGAACAGGATGCCGAATCCGACCGACACCAGATTGAGCGTGCCGACCGCGACGGATGCGAACAGCAGGGTCAGCATGAGGCCAAGGCCCAGGGTCGCGAGGATCGGCACGATCAGCCGCCAGGTCTGCACCGCGAGGAACAGCCACAGCGTGATCAGCACCACACTGCCGGCCAGACCGACCACCGCGCCCTGCACGACGGTCGCGAATTCTTCGTCCGCCAGCGCCACCTGGCCCGTGATACGGACACGGGCGGTGCCCGACTTGACGAACTCCAACCCAGCGATGACCTGGCGCATCGCGTCCGTCGCTGCGCCTCCGGGTTGCAATGCGCCGAAGTCGAGCTTCGGCTGCACCAGCACGAACTTGTATTTGCCGGCGAGATCGTTCAGCCCGCCGCCGAGCAGCGATTGCCACGACAGCGGGCGCGGATGGCCGGACAGAACGTCCGCCATGGACCGATGGAATGCATCGAGCGAATCGAGATAGGGACCGAGATCGGCATCGCCTTTCGTAGCCCCGATTCCGAGCAGCGAAAGCGCGGAAAACAGACCGCGCGCGGTCGGATCGGCGACCAGTTGCCCGAGAAACGGCTGCGCGTCGATGGTGCGGTCCATCAGGTCCGTGAGCGGCTTCTCGTCGACGAACAGCAGGCCCTCCTTGCGCAGGAAGGGCGAGGCATCGGGTCGTCGTACCGAGTTAAAATGGACGTGATCGCTGGAGATGGCATCGGCCAGCGCAGCGGCCGTGGCATCGGCTTCCTCCGGCTCCTGCGCGTCGATCACCGCGACCAGCAGATCGCGGAACTGCGGGAAGTCCTGCTTGAACTCGGCCGCGCTTTTCCGCCAGGGCAGGCTCGGGGCGAACATCTGGTCCGTGTCCGTGGTCACGCCCAGATGGTGCGTCGCATAGAAGGCCGAGAACGCCGCCAGGACGAGCCCGCCCAGCACCACCGCAAGGGCGTGGCGGCGGCTGTATTCGACCAGACTGACGAGCAGGCGGGTAAGCAACATACGGATCGTTTCAACGTGTGCAGCCCGGCGAACGCGGGCGGCGTGTGATAGTCGCTTGGCTCCCAGCGGTCCATGCCGGTCGCCGGTGTTTGCACGGAGGCGTGTAGGCAGTAGGACAGCACGCCGGCGAACAGCAAGCCGGATGGGAGGTTGATCCGATGTCCACATCCACAACCGCCACGGAAGGTCAAGTCGGACCACGCAACCTTCCGCCGTTTCGCGCCGACCATGTGGGTAGCTTGCTGCGACCGCGTGAGCTGACGGATGCTCGCGCCGCGCGCAAGGCAGGAACGCTGTCAGAAGACGCGCTGCGTGCCGTAGAGGACCGTTGCATCTCGGCCGCGATCCGCCGGCAGGAGGAGATCGGCCTGCGCGCTGCGACCGACGGCGAATATCGGCGGGCGTTCTGGCACTTCGACTTCGTTTCGGGACTGGACGGCGTCGAGCTCTACGAGCCGGAGCAGAAGGTCCAGTTCAAGGGCGGCCTGCCGCTGCCGCTGGCCCTGCGTGTCACCGGGAAGATCGGGTGGGGCCGTCCGGTGATGGTGGACGACTACCGCTTCGTCGCTGGGCACGTCCGAAGCGCCATGCCGAAGATGACCATTCCGTCGCCCTCGGTGGTGCATTTCCGTGGCGGGCGACAGGCAATCGATCCGAAGACCTATCCGGACATGGACGGCTTCTTCGCCGACCTGGGCGCGGGATACAACAAGGCGGTTGCGGCGTTCGGCGCGGCGGGGTGCCGGTATCTGCAGCTTGACGAGGTCAACATCGCCTATCTGTGCGATCCGGAGCAGATCGCCGGATTGAAGGCGCGCGGCGAACATGTCGAGAACCTGTTGGCAATTTATGCCGGCATGCTGAACCGTGCGATCGAGGGGCGGCCGGATGGCATGGTGATCAGTATGCATCTCTGCCGCGGCAACTTCCGCTCGCACTGGGTGGCGTCAGGCGGCTACGAGCCGGTGGCCGAGGTGCTGTTCAACCAGATCAATTCCGATGCGTATTTCATGGAATACGACAGCGACCGCGCCGGTGGGTTCGAGCCGCTCCGGTTCGTGCCGCGCGGCAACAAGATGGTGGTGTTGGGCCTGGTCACCAGCAAGTCGGGCGCGCTGGAGAGCAAGGACGAACTGAAGCGGCGCATCGATCAGGCGGCGAAGTATCTGCCGTTGGAGCAGCTTGCATTGTCGCCGCAGTGCGGATTCGCCAGCACCGAGGAAGGTAATGTGCTGACCGAGGACGAGCAGTGGGCGAAGCTTCGGTTGTGCGTGGAGGTGGCACGGGAGGTTTGGGGCGGCGTGTAGGCCCCGCCTCGCGCGAGAGGGCGCGCTGTAACTCCCTCCTCCGCGCAGCGGGGGAGGGCCCGGGAGGGAGCGCTTCCCGTTCAGCCTCGCAGCGGCAGCCCCACATAGTTCTCCGCCAGCGCCAGAGACGCCGCGCGCGAGCTGAACACATAATCCAGTTCCGCCGCCTGCATCTGCTGCTCGAACGGCGTGTGATCGAAGAAGCGGTGCAGCAGCGTCGTCATCCACCAGGAGAACCGCTGCACCTTCCAGATCCGACGCAGGCAGGTCGCGGAATACGCATCCAGCCTCTCGCTCGAACCGCTTCGATAGAACTCGGCGATGGCGCGCGCGAGCATCGCCACGTCGGCTGCGGCAAGGTTCAGTCCCTTCGCCCCGGTCGGCGGCACGATATGTGCCGCATCGCCGGCGAGGAACAACCGTCCGCACTGCATCGGCTCGACCACGAAGCTGCGCATCGGCGTGATGCCCCGCTGCACAATCGGGCCCTCGGCCAGTGCGAATCCGTCGCGCCCGGCCCGCGTCCGCAGCTCCGTCCAGATCCGATCGTCCGACCACGCCGCGATGTCTTCATCCGGCGCGCACTGGAAATACAACCGGCTCACCGCAGCCGAGCGCATCGCCAGCAGAGCAAAGCCGCGCTCATGGCTGACATAGACGTTCTCTTCCGTGGACGGCGGCGCCTCGGCGAGAATGCCGAGCCAGCCGAACGGATAGTCGCGTTCGAACACATGCAGCACGCCAGCGGGAATCGATGGGCGGCACACCCCATGGAAACCGTCACAGCCGGCGATCATGTCGCATGTAATCTCATGCTCGTCGCCGCCATGCCGATAGCGGATGCGCGGCTGCCCGGTCTGGAAATCGTGCACGCTCACGTCCTCGGCGTCGAACACGATCTGCCCGCCCGCGGCCAGGCGCGCTGCGATCAGGTCTTGCACCACCTTATGCTGGCTGTAGACCATCACGTGCTTGCCAATGAGATCCGCAAAGTCGATGCGATGGTCCGCGCGGCCGAACCGCATGACGATCCCAGGGTGCAGCATGCCCTCGCGCCGCATGCGCTCGCCGACGCCGGAATCGTTCAGCAACTGCTCCGTGCCGTATTCCAGCACGCCGGCACGGATGCGGTTTTCGACATACTCTCGGGAACGCGCCTCCAGCACGACCGATTCGACGCCCTGAAGGTGCAGCAGATGCGACAGCAGCAGCCCGGCCGGGCCTGCCCCCACGATACCAATCTGCGTCCGCATTCCGCGCCTCCTGCAACGCGCACTGTAGCGGGAGCGCCCGCCGCATGCATAATTCACTCCGACCCAGCCGAAGAGGAGCCGACATGGCCGAATTCCCGTCCCCGGACGCGCTGGCAGCCGAGTTCGACTGCCTGATGACGCGCGCCGGTATTACAATCCCGCCGCCGCGCCGTGCAGCGGTGCTGGCCGCCTATGCCGATCTGCGCGGCCAGATCGCGTTGCTGCACGGACGCTACGGACCTGAGGCGGAACCGTCCAACGTGTTCCGCCTCGCTCCGGCAGGAGGCAGGTAATGGACACGCAGGACCTCTCCATCGCCGAGATGGGCCACATGCTGCGCGCCGGCAGCGTCACCGCGGAAACGCTGGCGCGCGATGCGCTATCGCGCGTCGCCACACGGGACGGCGCGCTGCACGCCTTCGTGCTGGTGACCGAGGAACGCGCCCTGGCCGATGCGCGTCGTGCGGACGATGAGCTGAAGTCGGGGCGCGATCGCGGGGCGTTCCACGGCATCCCCTATGCGCTGAAGGACATCTACGACACGGCGGGCATTCGCACGACCTGCCATTCCAAGTTGCGTCTGCACAACGTGCCGAAGGAGGACAGCGTCGCGGCGGCACGGCTGCGCGAGGCCGGCGGCGTGCTGCTCGGGAAGCTGGCAACGCATGAGTTCGCCATCGGTGGGCCAAGCTTCGATCTGCCATTCCCGCCCGCGCGCAATCCGTGGAACCCGGAGCATGTGACCGGCGGCTCTTCGTCCGGCTCCGGCACCGCGATCGCCGCGCGCATGGTGCGCATGGCGATGGGCTCCGACACCGGCGGCTCGATCCGCGGCCCGGCGGCGTGGTGCGGCACGGTGGGGATCAAGCCGACCTACGGCCGCGTATCACGTCGCGGCGTGTTTCCGCTGTCCTGGACGCTCGATCACATCGGCCCATTGAGCCGCAGCGTGGAGGATTCGGCAATCACGTTGCAAGTGCTGGCCGGTCATGATCCGCGGGACCCCGCGAGCGCGGACGTTCCGGTGCCCGACTATCGCGCCGACCTGGAGAAGGGCGTCGCCGGACTGCGCATCGGCATTCCGCGGGCGTTCTTCGCGACGGCGACTGCGACGACACAGGAGGTGGTTGCGGGCCTCGATCGCACGGCGGCGCAGTTGCGCGACGCGGGCGCCACGGTGGAGGACATGGAGCTTCCCGATTACGGGCTGTTCTCGGCGGTCGGGCGGGTGATCATGATGGCCGAGGCGTTCGCCATTCACGAGGCCGATGTGCAGACGCGTCTGCAGGACTACGGCGAGATCACCGCCGGGCGGTTCGTGCTTGGTGCGGCGATAACCGCGGCGGATCTGATCCACGCGCAGCGGGCGCGCCGGGAACTGACCGATGCCGTGAATGCTGCACTGTCGCGCTACGACGCACTGCTGACCCTATCGGCGCTCGATACGGCCCCGCGGTTCGATCAGCCGACCGATGCGATGTCGTCGGCATCGCCGATCCAGACCATCCCGTTCAACGTCACCGGCCATCCGGCCATGAGCGTGCCCATCGGCCTCGGTGCGAACGGTCTGCCGATCGGCGTGCAGATCGCCGGGCGTGCGTTCGATGAAGCGATGGTGTTCCGCGTCGGTCGGGCGGTGGAGAAACTTTCCGGCTGGGAGAGCGTAGCACTGCCCGGAGGCTGATCCAGACAGCCCCGGTCAGGAGGGCGGCATGGCGCGTGTGGGCACGGTCCGGATCGGCATTTCGGGTTGGACCTACCCGCCCTGGCGCGGCGTTTTCTATCCGAAGGGCCTGCCGCAGAAGCGCGAACTGGAACACGCGACCAGCCAGTTCAGCTCGCTGGAAATCAATGGCACGTTCTACGGCATGCAGCGGCCGGACGCGTTCGCCGACTGGGCGGATCGGGCGCCGGACGGCTTCGTGTTCTCGGTCAAGGCGCCGCGCTTCATTACACATATCAGGCGGCTGCGCGAGGTGGAGACGCCGCTGGCGAACTTCATCGCGTCCGGTCTGTTGCGGCTTGGGGAGAAACTGGGGCCGATCCTGTGGCAGTTCCCGCCGAATTTCCGGTTCGACGCCGAGCGGATCGAGGCCTTCCTGAAACTGCTGCCGCACGACACCGAGGCGGCCGTGCGGTTCGGCCGGAAGCATGATGATCGTCTGAAGGCTCCGGCGTGGCTGAAGGCGGATGACCGGCCGATGCGACACGCGTTTGAAATCCGCAACGAGACGTTCCGCACCCGCGCGTTCATCGACCTGCTGCGCAAATATGACGTGGCGCTGGTATGCGCCGACACGGTGGAGTGGCCGCGGCTGATGGATCTCACATCCGATTTCGTCTATTGCCGGTTGCACGGATCGGAGGAACTGTATGCCAGCGGCTACGACAACAAGTCGCTGGACGAATGGGCTGCGCGCGTCGTCACCTGGGCAAAGGGCGGCGAGCCGGCAGACGCCGAGCGGGTCGGCGGCAAGGGGAGCAAGCACAGGCGCGATGTGTTTGTCTACTTCGACAATGATGTAAAGGTGCGGGCGCCGTTCGATGCAAAGGCGCTGACCGAGCGGGTGGACCGCGTCCTTCGCAACGATGAATCGGCTTCAGTATGAGCACAGGGCCCGGAGCGCAATTCTCCCATCCGCTGGAGGGCGCTATTTGGTCATTCGATCGCGCTCGCTGACTTCGCGAGATCACGCAGCACGAACTTCTGGATCTTGCCGGTCGAAGTCTTCGGCAGTTCGCGGAACACGAAGCTGCTTGGTACCTTGAAGCGCGCCAAATGCTCACGGCAGAACGCGCGCAATTCGTCGGCGGTGGCGGTTGCACCCGGCTTCAATTCGACGAATGCACACGGCGTCTCGCCCCACTTCTCGTCAGGCTGCGCGACCACCGCGACGCTCATCACGGCCGGATGGCTGTAAAGCGTATCCTCAACCTCAATGGAGGAAATGTTTTCGCCGCCGGAGATGATGATGTCCTTCGACCGGTCGCGGATCTTCACATAGCCGTCCGGTTCGATCACCGCGAGGTCGCCGGTGTGGAACCAGCCCCCGGCGAACGCTGCATCGGTCGCATGCGCGTTTTTCAAATACCCCTTCATGGTGATGTTGCCGCGGAACATGATCTCGCCCATCGTCTCGCCGTCCCATGGTACCGGCTCCATCGTCTCCGGATCGAGCACGGTCATCGCCTCCTGCATCGGGACACGCACGCCTTGCCGGCCGTTGCGTTCCGCCCGCTGCTCGATCGGCAGCGCGCTCCACCCGGCATGTTTGGCGCACACCGACGCGGGACCGTACGTTTCGGTCAGGCCGTACACGTGGGTCAGCTCGATGCCGATCGCATCGGCGCCCTCGATGATCGCGAGCGGCGGTGCGGCGCCGGCGATCTGGCCGGCGATGCGGTGGTCGAGGCCGGCGCGCAGTTCGGCCGGTGCGTTGATCAGCATGGCATAGACGATCGGCGCGCCGCACATATGCGTCACTTTGTGCGTGCGGATCGCATCCAGTGCAGCCTTCGCCTCCACTCGGCGCAGGCACACATTGGTGCCGGCGCGTTCGGCGACCGACCAGGGATAGCACCAGCCGTTGCAGTGAAACATCGGCAACGTCCACAAATACACCGCGTGCTGCGGCATGTCCCAATCGAGGACATTGCTGATCGCGTTCAAATAGGCGCCGCGGTGATGGTACACCACGCCCTTTGGATCACCGGTGGTGCCGGACGTGTAGTTCAGCGCGATCGCATCCCACTCGTCCGCCGGGTTCTGCCACGCGTATTCCGGATCGCCCTCCGCGAGAAACGCCTCGTAGCCGACCTCGCCCAGGGACTTGCCGCCGACGAAGCCTGGGTCGTCGATGTCGATCACCAGGGGGGGATCAGCCAGCAGCGTCAGTGCCTGTTCGATCGTCGCCGAGAATTCGCGGTCGGTGATCAGCGCCCGTGCGCCGCCATGGCGCAACATGAATGCGATCGTCTCCGCGTCCAGCCGCGTGTTCAGCGTGTTCAGCACCGCGCCGCACATCGGCACGCCAAACGCCGCCTCAACCATCGCCGGGATGTTGGGCGCCATCACCGCCACGGTGTCGTTCTTGCCGATGCCGCGCCGCGCCAGTGCGGACGCGAGGCGGCGGCAGCGCGCATACGTCTCGCGCCAGGTGAACCGTTGCTCGCCATGCACGACCGACGGGTGGTCGGGATGCACGTACGCGGCGCGCTCGAGGAAAGTCAGCGGGGTGAGCGGCGTGTAGTTGGCCTGGTTCCTGTCGAGCCCGACCAGATAGGCGCTGTTCCCAGCCATACGCGTCCTCCTGTCCCGCCTGCGCGGGATGACAAGCTATTCTCGGCTGAGCAGATCGCGTATCGCCTGCACCACGGCGTCGGGCGTCTCGCGCGACAGAAAATGCCCGGCGACCGGCACCACGTGCCGTTCATAGTGCGCGGCAAAATGCTGCGCGTGGTGCTCGGAATTTTCCGGTGGCCCTACGCCATCGGCCGCACCATGCAGCACGATCGTGGGCACCTTGATCTTCGGTTGGGCAGCGAGACGTTGTTCCAACGCCTCGACCGCCGCATCGCCAGGTGCCGCGCCATAGCGATGCCGATAGGACTGGATCGTCACGGCGACAAAGTCGGGATTGTCGAAGCTCTGCGCCGTAGCCACGAAAGTGGCATCGTCGAAGCGCCAGTTCGGCGACCATAGTTGCCACAGCAATCGGGCGATATCGCGCCGGTTCTGCGTCAGGCCTGCACGGCCGCGCTCGGTCTGGAAATACCACTGGTACCAATGGCGATATTCTGCCATGGCCGAACCGGGGCGGCCCGACGCCGCGATGTTCTGGATGTTGTATCCGGTGATGGAAACAAGCCCGCGGACACGCTCCGGCCATAAGGCGGCGGTGACGCAGGCGGCACGTCCGCCCCAGTCGTAACCCGCAAGCGTCGCCTGCTGGATCGCCAGCGCGTCCATGAAGTCGCGCACATCAGCGCCGAGGGCCGCCTGCTGACCGGAGCGCGGCGTGGCGGGATCGAGGAATCGCGTCGGTCCGTATCCGCGCAGCCACGGCACCAGGACACGACAGCCGGCCTCGGCCAGGGGTGGCGCGACACCGTCCCAGTCGTGCGGATCGGAGGGCCAGCCGTGCAACAGGATGACTGTCGGACCGTCCGCCGGCCCGCTCTCGTTGTAGGCGATCTCGAGGAGCTTTGTGCGAATGGTTTTGACCATGGCCATCAGTCCTCGGGCGCGCCGGCGAAGTTGGTTTTCTGATCGGCGATGGCAAACGTCTCGAAATAGCTGATCCGAGGTTCGCAGCCGTAGCGACGTTTGATCCCTTCAAGCCATGGGCCGTTGTAGAACGCCTTCGCCGATTCCAGGTCCCTCCATATATACGAACCGCCGGCCACGCCGCCCTTCACGTCGTGGATGAACTGCTTACGAACGAAGCCAGGCACGCCGAGAAAGTCCGGCGCGATCTTGAGGAAATGCCGGCGGCATGCCTCGCGGTCGATCTCCGGCGGCAGGTCATAGAGGACGATGGCGGTGATCATCGTGCGTCTCCTTGCTTTCAGCGCACCAGGTTGTTCGTCACCGCGCCGCCCGTCGCCGTGCGGCCACCATCGACGACGTATTGCGCGCCGGTGATGTTGCCCGCGAGATCTGAGCACAGGAACAGCACGACATTCGCCACCTCGTCCGCCGTGCCGTAACGGCCGATCGGAATGTTGGACTGGTAGCGCTCGCCGATGCTGCCCGGATCGTTCGGGCTCAACATTGATTCCAGCGAGTGGATCATGCGCGTGTCGATCGGCCCGGGGCAGACCGCGTTCACCCGCACGCCGGAACGCGCCACTTCGCCGGCCGCGGTCTTGGTCAGCCCGATCACCGCGTGCTTCGACGCGACGTAGGCCGGCATCCCAGGCGATGCGACCAGGCCGGCAACCGATGCCGTGTTTACGATCGCGCCGTGCTTCTGCTTCAGCATCACCGGCAGAACATGCCGCAATCCCAGGAACACACCCTTCACATTCACCCCCATCACCGTATCGAACATCGCCTCGTCGTATTCCGCGGTCGGGGCCACGTTGCCTTCGATGCCGGCGTTGTTGTGGAAGCAGTCGATCGTTCCGTACGTATCCAGCGCTGCCTTCACATAGGCCTGCACATCGGTGGATTTGGTCACATCGGCAGCGACGAACAGCGCCTCGCCGCCCTGTTGGCGGATGATGCCGACGGTGCCTTCGCCGCCGGCCGTATCACGGTCCACCACCACGACCCTGGCTCCGTCGCGCGCGAAGCCGACAGCGGTGGCGCGTCCGATGCCATTGCCGGCGCCGGTGATCAGCGCGACCTTGCCCTTGAAGTCCATGGTTTCCTCCGGTGTCTGCGTTTCCTCGATCCTAGCACGGGCGGCGTCAGGCGAGGAACTCGCGCCGCGCCTCCTCGAGGCAGGCCCAGACATAGGACGCGAAGGAACGTGCAACCTCGATGTGGAACGTGTCCCCCGCGGCGCGCCACAGCACGATCTGCGCCTTGCCGAACACGGTACGTGTGCACATGCCGACCGGGAAAGCGGAAAGATGCAGGTCGAGCGCGCAGAATGCGTTGATTGTCCAGGCGGCGCGGGGGCCGGACACTGACAATGCAGTGTCGCGATGCGAGACGTCCACGATGCTGCCGGCGGCGGCAAACGTCGTTGGCAGCTTCGCGCTTTCGTCCGCCAGCATCAGCCATTCATCCGGCCCGAGCCACAGAGCAGCGCAACCGGATGATGCGTTGCTGCGACACGGCACGGTCGGGAGTGCAACCCCCAACATGTTGCCGATCGCAGTGGCCGCCTGCTGATCCGCGCGGATGATGATCCGCGTCAGCGGCGGCCCCAAGGCCAATGCCACCGCGGCGCACTGCGGCGCATTCGTGGCTTGCAGTTGCAGCGGGTGATCGCGTTCAAGCATGAAGGCGCAAGCCTCGCGGATCGTAGAACACAGGCGTCGTCACGCGCACCGCAATGCTGCCTCCCGGCATGTGTGCGTACAGCGTCTGCCGAACCCGCGCGCGGCCGCCGGCGAGCAACGCCAAGGCGATCGGGCGCCCCAGCGTCTCGCTCCAGTAAGACGACGTGACATGGCCGAGCATCGGCACCGGAACCTGAGCATTGGGGTCGGCAACGATCTGCGCGCCTTCATCCAGCAGCTCGGGGGCGAACAGGCCGACAAGCTGCTTGCGGTCCGGCCGCAGCATGTCGGGCCGCGCCAGTGAACGCTTGCCGACGAAATCCGGCTTGGTCTTGCCGATCGCCCAGTCGAGACCAAGATCGGCGGGAATAACCGTGCCATCGGTTTCCTGACCGACGATGATGTAACCCTTTTCAGCGCGCAGCACGTGCATCGCTTCCGTGCCATAGGGCGTGATGCCGTGCGATTTGCCCGAGGCGTACACCGCGTCCCAGACGGTCGCGCCATAGTCAGCCGGCACGTTGATCTCGTACCCCAGCTCACCGGTGAAGCTGACGCGGAACAGCCGCGCTGGCGCATCGCAGATGCGGCCTTCGCGTACGCTCATGTGCGGCGTCGCTTCCGCCGAAATGTCGATGTCCTGCAGCAGCGGCGCGATCACCTGGCGCGCCAACGGGCCTTGCACGGCGATCACCGCCCATTGCTCGGTGATTGACGTCAGCCAGACGTGAAGATCGGAAAACTCCGTTTGCAGATAGTCTTCCATATGATGCAGAACACCGGTGGCGCCACCGGTGGTCGTGGTGACATGGAAGCGATCCGGCGCCAGACGGGCGATGACGCCATCATCCATCACGAACCCGGCCTCGCTGAGCAGCACGCCGTAGCGGCAACGTCCCGGGGCAAGTCCGCCGAAGCTGCCGGTGTAGAGTCGGTTGAGGAATTCCGCCGCGTCGGGTCCAATAACTTCGATCTTGCCAAGCGTGGTGGCATCAAAAATGCCGACTGTGTTGCGCACGGCACGGCATTCGCGCGCGATGGCATTATGCATGTTCTCGCCATCGCGGGGGAAGCACCGCGCGCGCTGCCACGTTCCGACATTCTCAAATAGCGCACCCCGCGCCGCAGCCCAATCGTGGATCGGCGTGCGGCGAACCGGCTCGAACAGCGCGCCGCGCGCGGTACCGGCGAGTGCGCCGAAGGTCACCGGTGTAACAGGCATGCGGAATGTCGTGTGCCCGACCTGCGGAACTGGCTGGTGCAGAATGTCGGACACGATGGCCAGCGCGTTCATGTTGGATGTTTTGCCCTGATCAGTCGCCATGCCGGTCGTGGTGTAGCGCTTCATATGCTCGATCGACCGAAACCCCTCGCGCGCGGCCATGCGAAGGTCTTCAGCCGTGACATCATTCTGGAAATCGACGAACGCCTTGCCGCGTGCGGTGGCGGGCGGTGGCGCGTCGCACGGCTGACCGTTGCGCGCGCCGGTCACGACGAATCGGCGGGCCGGCGCGGCCTGATCGCCGGCGGCATAGCCTTCCTCGAGACAGGCTCCAAGCGAGAAGCTGCCGTTGCAGGCGCCGGCGGATCTTTCATTCGTGACGGACTGGCCTGGCAGGAACGCTCCCAGCCGCTCGTCGTAGCGAAGCCTGCCGCGGGATTGCGAAAACAGGTGCACGGACGGCGTCCATCCGTTGCACATCAGCAAAGCATCGCATGCGACGGTCTCGCCGTTGGACAGCGTGGCGGCGGCGATCCGCAGCCGCCCCTTGGTCGCGACCACGTGCATGCCAGTGCGCACCGGCACACGCGACGCAAGTGCAGCTTCGCGTGGCTGCGGCCGCAAATCGACCGCGACGACAGCGATGCCGGCCTGCTGCAAAGCCGTCGCCACCGCGTAGGCGCTGTCGTCGGCGGTGACGATCAGCGCGCGCGTGCCGACTTTGACACCGTAGCGCACAAGGTAGGTGCGCGCGGCATCGGCCAGCATGACGCCCGGCCGGTCGTTGCCCGGAAACACCAGCGGCCGCTCGATCGCGCCGGCGGCGATGACGACCCGCTGCGCGCGTACCCGCCAGAGCCGTTCGCGCGGCAGATTTGGATCGGGGTGCGCGATGTGATCGGTGACCCGCTCGACGAGCCCCAGCATGTTGTCCGGAAACCACCCGAATGCGGTGGTGCGCGACAGCAACGTCACGTCGGGTTGCCGAGCGAGGTGCACAATGGTTTCACTGAGCCAGACAGCGACCGGTTTGCCATCGATGCTGGCTTCGGTCTCGGCGAGCAGCGACCCGCCAAACTCCGCCTGCTCGTCGCAGAGGATCACGCGCGCGCCTGCAGCGGATGCGGCAAGCGCTGCCGCAAGGCCGGCCGGGCCCGCGCCGATCACCAGTACGTCGCAATGGGCAAAACGCTGTGCATACCGATCGGCATCAGGTGTCGTCGGCGCACGCCCCAAACCGGCGGCGGCGCGGATGGCAGGCTCGTAAAGGTGGCGCCAGAATGCGCGCGGCCACATGAAGGTCTTGTAGTAGAAGCCCGCCGGAAATATCGGCGCGAGCGTGTCGTTGACGGCACCGAGATCAAACGCGAGGGACGGAAAATTATTCTGGCTGCGCGACCTCAGCCTTTCGTACAGCTCCTGCTGCGTCGCGCGCTGGTTCGGTGTGATGCGGCCGGGTCCGCGGTCGATCGTCACGAGCGCATTCGGTTCCTCCGACCCGACCGACAGGACCCCGCGCGGACGATGGTACTTGAACGAGCGTCCGATCAGATGCACGCCATTGGCCAGCAACGCGGACGCGAGCGTATCTCCCGCACAACCGGTGAACTGCCTGCGGTCGAAACTGAATGACATCGGCTGTGCGCGGTCGATCCGACCGCCTGCCGGAGTTCGGAACGTACCAGTCATCGCCCGGGCGGTCCCGGTTTTGGCTCACCGGGCCTGTAGGTTGCGAGGATGCGGTCGCTGAGCGTGTCACGCACGCAGTTGAAGAAACGGCCGCAGCCATGGATGTGCCGCCAACGTTCCTGATGCGCGCCCTTCGGGTTGCTGCGCGTATACAGAAAATCCGCCCACGCCTGGTCATCAACCGAACCAGGATCGCGCGGGCGCGCGATATGCGCCTCGCCGCCGTAGCGGAACTCGTTCTCTGGCCGCGCGCCGCACCAGGGGCATCCGATCAACAGCATCAGTGCGCCACAGCCGCCGCAGCGGCCTCGTCGATCAGGCGACCGGTACGGAATTGATCGAGCGAGAACGGCGCCGCGATCGGATGCGGTTCGTCGTGCGCAATCGTCGCGGCGAACACGTGGCCTGACCCGGGTGTTGCCTTGAACCCGCCGGTACCCCAACCGCAGTTGACGAACAGCCCGGACACCGGTGTCAGCCCGATGATCGGTGAACGATCCGGTGTGACATCCACGATGCCGCCCCAGTTGCGCAGCATGCGCAGACGCCGGAACGCGGGGAACAGCTCGCAGATCGCCTCCAGCGTATGCGCGGAAATGTGCAGCCCGCCTGCCTGGCTGTAAGACACATAGGCGTCGGTGGCGGCGCCGATCACCAGGTCGCCTTTGTCAGACTGCGAGATATAGGCGTGGATGCCGTTGGACATCACCACACAGGGCAGCACGGGCTTGACCGGCTCGGATACCAGGGCCTGCAGCGGGTAGCTCTCGATTGGCATACGCACGCCGGCCATCGCCATCACGACGCTGGTATGGCCGGCCGCAACGACCGCGATCTTCCTCGCCGCGATCCGCCCGCGCGTCGTCTCGACCGCATTCACCGCACCCGAAGGCGCGCGGCTGATGGCGGTCACCTCGCAGTTCTGGATGATGTCGACGCCAAGTGCGCTCGCACCGCGCGCATATGCCCAGGCCACCGCATCATGCCGCGCCACCCCGCCGCGCCGCTGCAGCGCGGCGCCGAGGATCGGATAGCGCAGGTCCGGCGAGATGTTCAGCGGCGGACAGAACGCTTTCGCCTGCGCCGGCGTCAGCCACTCATTGTCGATGCCGTTCAGACGGTTGGCATGAACGTGGCGCTTGATTACCTGCACGTCGTGCGCCGAGTGCGCCAGCATCAACACGCCGCGCGGCGAATACATGACGTTGTAGTTCAGCTCCTGCGACAGACCCTCCCACAGTTTCAGCGCGTGCTCATAGAGCGCCGCGCTCTCGTTCCACAGATAGTTGGAACGGATGATCGTGGTGTTGCGCCCGGTGTTGCCGCCGCCGAGCCAGCCTCGCTCCAGCACCGCGACATTGCGTACACCGTGCTCCTTGGCGAGATAATACGCCGTGGCCAGGCCATGGCCGCCGGCACCGACGATGACCACGTCATACGCCGTTCTCGGCTCGGGCGAACGCCACTGCTCCGGCCAACCAGTTCCACCCAGCGCATGGCGCATCAGGCCATATATCGAAAAGCGCAACGCTGCTTCCCCCGGCGCATCCTCTCCCGCGCATCGTGTTGAGGCAAGCGCTCCCGCCCGGTAGCATGGCCGCACAAGGGAGAACCGATATGGCCGACTACGACTACATCATCATCGGGGCGGGTTCGGCGGGCTGTGTGCTGGCCCATCGGCTCAGCGAGGATGCGCGTACCAAGGTGCTGCTGCTGGAAGCCGGACCGAAGGACGATTCGATGTGGATCAACATCCCGGTCGGCTTCACCAAGCTGCTGAACAGCCCGCGCTACAACTGGAATTTCGCCACCGAACCCGAGGACAGCGTCAAGGGCCGCTCCATTCCGATCCCGCGCGGCAAGACGCTCGGCGGTTCGAGTTCGATCAACGGTATGCTGTACGTGCGCGGCAATCCGCTCGATTACAACACCTGGGCGCAGTTCGGCAATCGCGGCTGGTCGTATGAGTCGGTACTCCCGTATTTCCGCAAGTCCGAGCACTTCGAGCCGGGCGGCGACGAGACGCGCGGGCACGGCGGACTGCTGAACGTCGCCAACATGATCGAGCGCGCCGAACTGCTGGATGCTTTCATCGACGCCGCCGCGGCCGAGGGCTGGCCGCGGAACCCGGACTACAACAACGGCAGGCAGGAAGGCTTCGGCTATTATCAGGTGACGCAGAAGAAGGGCCGCCGCTGGTCGACCGCCCGCGCGTTCCTCGACCCGGCGCGCGCCCGGCAAATTTGCGGGTGGAGATCGAAGCCCACACCACACGCATCCTGCTCGAGGGCAAGCGTGCGGTCGGGGTCGAGTACCGACAGGGCGGCCAGACGCATCAGGTGCGGTGCAATGCCGAGGTGATCGTGGCGGCTGGGGCGGTGAAGTCGCCGCAGGTGCTGGAGCTGTCGGGCGTCGGCCAGCCGGAGCTGCTGCAATCGATCGGCATCGAGGTGAAGCATGAGCTGCGCGGCGTCGGCGAGAACTACCGCGACCACTTCGCCCCGCGCATGAACTGGCGGGTGAAACTGCCGGTCACGCTGAACGAGCACACGCGCGGCCTGAATTTCGCCAGGGAGATCGTCAAGTACTATACGCAGCAGCGCGGCGTGCTGACCTTCACCGCCGGCATCGTCTATGGGTTTGTCAAGACACGGTCCGAGCTGGAAGAGTGCGACGTGCAGTATCACTTCGCGCACGCGAGCTACGCGACGGCGCAGACCCGCGTGCTGGATCGCGAGCCCGGCATGACGCTGACGGCATACCAGTGCTCGCCGGAATCGAAGGGCTCGATCCACGCGAAGTCGTCCGATCCGCTGACGGCGCCGGCGATTAGGCCAAATTTCCTGGCCGAAGAGCGGGACCGACGCACCATCGTGGAAGCCATGAAGATCGGCCGGCGGATCGTCAATAATCCGGTGCTGGACAGGTATCGCGCCTTCGAGATGAACCCAGGCGATGCGGTGCAGAGCGACGACGAGTGGTTGGATTTCGCACGCATGAACGGCCAGACCACCTACCACGTCACCGGCACTTGCAAGATGGGCCACGATCCTCTGGCGGTGGTGGACGACGAATTGCGCGTGCATGGGATTGCGGGGCTGCGCGTGATCGATGCGTCGATCATGCCGACGCTGGTGTCCGGCAACACCAACGCCGCGGTGATCATGATCGCGGAGAAGGGCGCCGACATGATCAAGGCCTCGGCACAGCCGGTGCGTGCGGCGGCATAGGGCACCAGCAGCACTGCGCGCCGGTCCACGGTTAGTCCGGAGCATCCACGACGATCGTCCCCGCTTTGCTCGCAACGGTCGCCACGCGATCGCGCAGTCTGCGCGCGACGCGTTCTTCGTTCGTGCGGCCGGTGCCTTCCTCGAGCAGCGTCTCCGGGTCCACTGGCGTCCCGAACGTCACTGTCACCTGCCGAAGCCTGGGAATGTGCTTGCCGCGCGGCAGCGCTTCGAAGGTGCCACCGATCCAAGCAGGCACCGCGGGCGCACGCGCGCGCAAAAGCAATTTGCCGATCCCTGGGAGGAAGCGTTGCAGCCGTCCATTCGGTGAACGCCAGCCTTCCGGGAACCATACCTGCGCATACCCCGCCTCCAGTACCCGCGCCGCGGAGCGCACCGCCGCATCGGGGTGCCTCTCGTCCACCGGGAACAGGTGGATGGCGCGGCACAGCACGCGGCTGGCGGCGCTGGAGAACAGAAGGACGATGTCGCCGGCCCAGTAGATCCGTCGCATCCGCGAGAACGGCAGGGCGGCGGCAATCGCCATTGCGTCGAGATAGCTCACGTGATTGGGCGCGATGACGAAGGGCCCTTTTGTCGGCAGGTTCTCGCTGCCGGTGACGCGCAGCCGGAACACCGCGTGCATGACCAGCCAGTTCAGGGCGTACAGGAACACACCGACAGCGGTCAGTAGTGGTCCCGTCGGCGCAAGCCAGCGGTCGATGTCCTCGGCAATTGTCGGCGCCTCGCCGGTCGAAGCCGCCACGCCGACGGTCCCCTGCCGCTCGATGCAGAGCTTCAGCAGGTCCCGCACCGTATTGATCCCAACGATATCGACATCCGTCAGATGCACGCCGAACCGTTCCGCCAATTCGACCGTGAGTTCCATCCACGCGAAAGAGTTGAAGTTCAGATCCAATGCCGGGCTTGCATCGAGATCGATGGCGCCGGCAGGGTAACGCTGCCGCAGAAGATCCCAGACTTCTCGCGCGACAGGTTTTGCGAGCAGACTGGCATCCTCGGCGTCAGGCGCCCGAGCCGTGCGCCTGCGGCTGCCCGATAGGGCCTGCTGGTAGAGATCGCGCAACATGAAGCGGCGATATTTGCCGAGCCGTGTCCGCGGCAGCGGCTGGTCCGTCAGCGCGAAGCCCGACAAGCGCTCGTGCGACGGAAGCTCCCGCGCCAGTTCCGCCAGGACGACACGCACGCCGTCGTGGATGTTGGTCGATCCCATTTCGTGCAGCTTCGCCAGGTCCGGTCGGACAAGTGCGACCAGCGCCCCCTGTTCCTCCAGCACTGCGATTTCCAAAAACTGTGGTGCCGCGCCGTAGATGCGCTCGATATCCTCCGGGTTCACCTTCTTGCCGCCGCCGAGCACCAGGATCTCCTTGGCGCGGCCGGTGACGAACAGAAACCCGTCACGGTCAACGTAGCCAAGATCGCCCGTACGGAACCATCCATCGGCCGTGAATGCGCTGCGGTTGGCTTCGGTATCGTTGATGTAGCCCGCCGTGACGGAGGGACCGCGCAATTCGATCTCGCCGATTCCGTTCTCGTCGGGTCGAGCGATGCGTATCTCGCCTGCTGCGAGAGGCTGCCCGGCACTCCCCCGTTTGCGGGACCTCGGCCGGTTGCCGGTGAACAGCGAAGCGGTTTCGGCCAGACCGTATCCGGCCAGCACCATCCATCCGAATGCCTCGAGCCGGTCTGCCGTCTCGGCATCAAGCCTGGCACCGCCCGAAACAAGAATGCGGAGGCTTGGAGCAACTGCCCGGCGGATCGGCGCAAACAGCACGCGGCCGAACGGTACGCCCGTCAATGCCTGCAGCTTCGCGACCGCGCGCAGCAGGCCACGCAAGCCGGAGCGGGCAAACCATCCGCGCATCGCGATACGGGAGTCGATGGCACCGACGATGGCGTCGTAGAGCCGCGGCACGCCGATGATGGTCGTGGCCCGTCCGTCGCGCAGTGCCTTCAGGATAGCTGGCCCGGAGACGTTGGCGGGCAGGATGATGGTTGTCCCGAGGGTGAGCGCGCTGAGTGTACCTACGACGAACGGGTAGGCGTGATGCAGCGGTAACGGGAGCAGTGCCCGATCCTCGCTGCCCACGATGCGCAGCGCCGCCAGCGCAGCCACGTTTGAAGCGATGTTCCGGTGCGTCAGATGGAATGCCTTTGGCGCGCCTGTCGTGCCGGACGTGAAGAGCAGAGCCGCCGGCATGTCATCCGAGGGCGCGGGCAGCGCATCGCCCTGATGTCGAAGCAGCGCTCGCCAAGACGGTACAGGGCCGGTCGGTTCGGCGGAGTCGAGTAGAAAAACCTGCTTGCCGTGTGCGCGGATGTAAGCCTGCACAATGGCGAGGTGGCCTTGCGCGGTGAAGACCAGCGGCGCACCGCTGATATCCATTGCCAGGGCGAATTGCGCCGCATCCGCGGAGTCGTCCACCGGCACCAGCATACCGCCTGCGGCCAGAATCGCCAAGGACGCGGCAATCCACTCGGGGCTGTTCGGCGCCCACAGCACGACGGAGGTCCCCGCCGTTACCCCCGCAAACCGAAGGCCGCGGGCAAGCGCCGCAGCGTAATCCGCCAGCGTTCCACAATCCAACATCGTGGTGCCGGTCTGCGCCGGGACAAGCACTGCCGGGTGCTGGCGGCGATCGGCAAGGCTGCGCAGCAGGCCGTTAATGGTCCAGGCCTCAGTCACCGGCCGGCACTTTCGAGCATGCCAGCGCGGTCGGCAGTGCCGTCGCGGGCGACGTGCCGCTCGACATCAATAGTGCCCAAATGCATGGTCCTGGCCTGATATTCTGTTCGAGCGGTATCATAAGCGCGGAGAACGGCGCCGACACGATCAAGGCTGTCCATTCGTTGGAGCAACACAATGAGCGAGAAGGAGATCGCGGTACTTCGGGCGTTGCTCACGTCGCGTCCGCGACCTGCCAGCGTCGCCGAACGCCGCGCGCGCCTTGACGCTCTGGGTGAAGCGTATCCGACTGCCAGCGATATCCGCCTTGAACCAACAAATGCCGACGGCGTGCCGGCGGAGTGGAGCACGGCACCTGGCGCGAACGCCGCGCGCGTCCTGCTCTATCTTCACGGTGGAGGTTTCTCGGCCGGCTCGATCGTCAGCCACCGCGCGATGGTGACCGAGGCAGGCCGGGCGGCGCGGGCGCGGACCCTCGCAATCGATTACCGGCGCACGCCGGAGCATCCGTTTCCGGCGGCACTCGATGATGCGCTCAAGGCTTATCGCTGGCTGCTCGCGCAAGGCGTGCAGCCGAGCCGCATTGCGATCGGCGGCGACAGTGCCGGTGGCGGACTGACGCTCGCCACAATGGTTTCCCTGCGGGAAGGCGGCCTGCCTTTGCCGGCGTGCGCATGGTGCGTTTCACCCTGGGTGGATATGGAGGCGCGCGGCGACAGCTATGCCAGCAAGGCTGCGATCGACCCCATGATCAGCAGGGAATACATCCTGGAGCTGGCCGCCTGGTATCTCGGCGGCGTTGCGCCGCGCACGCCGCTTGCCGCTCCGCTGCACGCGGAGCTCGCCGGCTTGCCGCCGCTGCTCATTCAGGTCGGCAGCGCCGAAACCCTGCTTGATGATGCGATCGGGCTTGCCTCGCGGGCCGCCGCGGCGGACGTCAGGGTCACGCTCGAGGTCTGGCCGCACATGATCCATGCGTGGCCGCTGTTCCACCAGCAATTGACCGACGGACGGCGCGCCATCGCCGCAGCAGGGTCGTTCATCACCGCCGCCACTGCCTGAACCGCTACCATAGCCAATCCCGCCTATGTGTAGGCAGTGAACGAGGAGCGGTGGGACGCGAGCCAGAAACACCTCGGTACCAACAAGGATTTGCGGTTGAGGCAGTGAAGCGCGCTCAGATCATTAAGCGCGTCGAAAGGTCGGCGAATATTCCGCTGGCGAGGACACCAAGCGCGCCTTGGATTGCCATGTCAGCCCAGGCTTTCCGGTCGCCGGTCCGATATGCGACGCGGAGTGACCATATGCCGTAGGCGCCAAATACGACACTCAGCACGATAAGCATGAACCCGCTCAATATACGTTCATCCATCTCCGACCTCCGCCGCGCCTATACGCGCAGACAGAACGCACGGTTGCGCGATGCGAATGCACTATCCGATGAACCGCACCATCCGGCCGGTCGGCGCGCCCAGCACTTCGTCTTCACGCATCACCGTCCGGCCGCGCACGATCGTGGCCACCGGCCAGCCGGTGATGTTCATGCCGGCGAACGGCGTCCATCCACACGGCGATACGATCCAGGATTCCTCGATGCGCCGGCGGTGCTTGAGATCCACCAGGGTAAAGTCCGCGTCGTAGCCCGCGGCAAGGCGTCCCTTGCCGACCACGCCATAGACGCGCGCCGGCCCGGCACACATCAGATCGACCATGCGGGTGAGCGAGAGCCGGCCGGAATTCACGTGGTTCAGCATCACCGGCACCAGCGTCTGCACGCCGGTCAAACCGGCGGGACAATCCGGCCACGGCAGCAGCTTCTTGTCGCGCGCGTGGGGGGCGTGGTCGGAGCCGATCGTGTCCACCGTTCCGTCGTTGATCGCGCGCCATCCCGCCTCAAGGTGCCGCGGCCCGCGGATCGGCGGGTTCATCACGCCGAAGCCCTTCAGGTTGTCGTAGCAATCCGGCGCCACCTGCGTCAGGTGGTTGACCAGCACTTCGCAGGTGGCGAGATCGCGGAAGTCTTTCAGATAATCGAGCTCCTCGGCGGTGGAAACGTGCAGGATGTGCGCTGGCCGCCCAGTGGCGCGTGCCAGCGCCATCAGGCGGCGCGTGCCGAGGAACGCGGTCTCCTCGTCGCGCCATTCCATGTGCTTCGAATAGGGATCGCCGGATTTGAACAGGTGGCGGCGCTCCTGCAGCCGGTATTCATCCTCGGAATGATAGGCGATGCGTCGGCGTCCTGACCGCATCACGCGTTCCAGGTGCTCATTGTCCTCCACCAGCAGATCGCCGGTCGAGCTGCCGGCGAAGATTTTTATCCCGCAAACGCCGCGGCCGAGTTCCAGCCGTGCCAATTCCGGAATGTTCTGCTTGGTTCCGCCAACGTAGAGCCCGATGTCGCACCACGATTCGCATTCGACATACTCCTGCTTCCAGGCAAGGTGGTCCGCATCGGTTATCGACGGCGCGGTATTCGGCATGTCGAACACCGCCGCGAGTCCGCCGAGCACGGCAGCCTTGGTGCCGGTGGGAATGGTCTCGACCGTCTTGTCGCCGGGGTCTCTCAGATGCACGTGTGGATCGATCAGCCCAGGGAGCACGTGCAGGTTAGCGGCATCGATGGTCCGTTCAGCAGTGTTGTCCGCAGCGACGCCGAGTGCTGCGATGCGCCCGTCGCGCACACCGACATCGGCGCGCTCAACACCCCATGGAAGAACGCAGGTACCGTTGCGGATCAGCAGGTCGAAATGTGTGGGCATGAGCTAGTACCTCGGCACCGAGAACTTGACTGGTTGTCGGAGCATATTTCATTGCCGCCCGAAGCGACAGTCGCCCGGCTGGCCCGCGGTATGCAGCACGGCCGAATTGGTCGGTCAGGAGAATCATCCCAATTCCGTTTCAACCGAAGCTCGACTATCCTGATGCCAACCAAGCGCCGCCGTCGACTTGGGAAGCATTGGACAAAGAGAGGCGTCCGGATGGAAAACGCCGAGGCATTTCGCCAGTGGGACGGTGTCGCCCCGGGTTGGATAAAGTGGGAACACGTCAGTAATCGCATGCTTGCGGCGGCGACCGAGGTGTTGCTGGATCGCGCCGGCGTGGCCGCGGGTGGCCGCGTGATCGACGTCGCCACCGGCGCGGGCGACCAGGCACGCGCAGCGGCCCGGCGGGTCGGACCTGCGGGCTTCGTCCTGGCGACTGATATCTCCCCCACGATGCTGGAGTTCGTCGCCGAACAAGCCCGCGTTGCCGATCTCGCGAATATTGCGATACATGCCTGCGCGGTGGAAAACCTGCCGCGTGATCACGCGCCCTTCGATTCCGCGATCTGCCGCTGCGGCCTGATGCTGTTGCCGGACCCGGCGGCCGCCGTCGCCGCCGTACGTGACGTGCTGCGGCCGGGCGGCCGCCTCGGTGGCTTGGTCATGTCCTCGCCCGCCGCGAACCCGTTCTATGTCGCCGTGCCGTCGATCCTGCGTCGCCACGCCAATAAACCGGCGCCAGCCTCTGGTCCCGGTTTTTTCGCTCTCGCCGACCCGGAGTTGCTGACCGACCTGTTCGCCGGCGCCGGCCTGACAGACGTGACCATCACGACGTTGGATGCGATCTGCGGGCTTCCCTCAATCGACGACGCCCTCGTCATGATTCAGGAAGCCTTTGGTGCGGTCCGCGGTATCATCGACGATCAGCCCCAATCCGTTCAGGACGCCGCCTGGGCCGAAGTTCGTACGACCCTAGGCCAGTGGGAGACGCCAGATGGTTTCGCCGCGCCGACACAGTTCCATATCGCCAGCGGCCAGAGGCCACATTGATTCCTGACATGGTCACGTGGGCTCGTTCGCGGATCGCCAATCAACGAGCGGTCGACATCCGAGCGAGGGCGCGGCCATCACGGTCGTGGCTTCGTCCACGGGGCAGTCTTTCGCGGCCCGCTCTCATACCGCGGCCAGTGTCTCGAAAACATCCCCCGCCGGCGGCAGCCCCAAAATGTGCCGCCGGTGCCATAGCGCGTAAAACAGCAGCTTCCAGGCCGCGAACCCGTGGCGCCAGCGCCGGATATCGCTGAACAGCGCGCGCACCTTGGTAGGATCGGCGATTTCCGCCACACCCGGTTGCGCAGCCACCAACGGACCCAGCCGAGAGCCCTGGCCCTTGATCCACTCGCCGACCGGCACCGTGAAGCCCTGCTTCGGGGCGAATGGCCGTGCCACCGGTAAATGTTTCTCCAGCCACTTGCGCAAAATCCACTTGCCCAGCCCATCGCGCAGCTTCATCGCATCCGGCAGACGAAACGCCGCATTCGCCACGCCGGGATCGAGGAAAGGCGTGCGCCCCTCGACCGCGTGCGCCATCAGGCAGCGATCCAGCTTCAGCAGCAGGTCGTGCGGCAACCAGTCGGCCATGTCGGTCGCCTGCGCCGCAGCCAGACGCGAGCGGCCACCCTCCGCAGCCTCCGCCTCGGCCGCGGCAATGCCGTCGCGCCAGATCGAGGGTCGTGCGCGCAGCACGTCCACCCGGTCGAAGCTGCCGCGCGCCCACATCGTGCGCCCGCCCAGCCACCATGGCTTCATCGCGCTGCGATAACGGCCGTAGCCGGCAAAGATCTCGTCACCGCCTTCGCCGCTCAGTACCACCTTCACATCCTGCCGCGCGCGCCGTGCCAGAAACCACGTCGGAATGATCGCATAATCCGCCGCCGGATCGTCCATGCAGCCGACGATCTCCGGCAGATGCTGCCAGACCATCTGTTCGGTGATTTCCATCGTCTCGTGGCGCGCCCCCAGTGCCTTCGCCACCGTCGCGGCATGCTCGCGCTCATCCGACGCGCCCGGCGCATCAAACCCGGCGGTGAACGCCAGCACCGGCCGGCTATTCAGACGCGCCATCAGTGTAAGCAATGTGGAACTGTCGATGCCACCCGAGAGGAACATCCCATACGGCACGTCGCTGCGCTGGTGCAGATCGACGCTTTCCTCCAGCGCGCGATCGAGCCGCGCCAGTGCCGCGTCCTCGTCGATGTTCTCGGGCCCGCCCTCCGGCACAAGCGACACGCGCCGCCGGTCCAGGACATGGCCGTCGGCGCAGGTCAAGGTCTCGCCTGGCAGCAGGCGCTGGATGCCCTCAAATATGGTGTCGGTACCGGTGGTAAATTGCAGTTGCAACAACTCCTCGCGCGCCGCCGGCCGCACCATGCGTGAAACCAGTCCCGCTTCCAGCAGCGCCTGCGGCTCGGACGCAAACGCCAGCCCGCCGCTGATCTGCGCGATGTACAGCGGCTTGATGCCGAAGGGATCGCGCGTCAGCGTCACCGTGCGCTTCACGCGCTCGTGGATGGCGATCGCATACATGCCGCGCAGGTGCTGGACGTAATCCGCACCCTCGCGCAGCCAAAGATGCAACGGCGGCTCGCAATCGCTGTTGGTTGCGAAATTCACCCCCGGCATCGCGACACGCAACTCGCGATAGTTATAGATCTCGCCGTTGCACACCAGCGTGGCGGGACCGGCGAACAGCGGCTGATCGCCGGTCACCAGATCGATGATTGACAGGCGATTATGCACCAGAGCGACGCGACCGACGACGGCGTGGCCGGTGCCATCGGGTCCGCGGTGAGCCAGCGAATCGATCAGCCGGGACAGCGTGGCCGGGTCGGGCGGCGGCGCGCCGGAAGCAAGGACAAGGCCGGCTATGCCGCACATCAGGGCTTCTCCACGGTCGCGAGAAACTGCCGCCAGCGCGCAACCACAGGCGCTTCGGCATGTTCCGCTTCGTAGCGGAGACGCCCCGCTTCGGCCAGAGCCGATGCACGCGCAGGATCATCCAGCAGGCTGCCGATGGCGTCGGCCAGCGCTTTCGGGTCCTCCCGCGGCACCAGCATTCCATCGCTCCCGGATGTGATCAGCTCACGCGGGCCATCGGCCGCGGCGGCCACGACGGGACGGCGAGCGGACCAGGCTTCCATGACGACATTGCCCAGCGGTTCGTGACGCGACGGGCATACCAGCAGATCTGCCGCTGCCAGCAGCGCAGCGGTGTCACCGCGCCAGCCCAGCAGATGCAGCCGGTCGACGACCCCTTCGCGTCCGGCAAGTGCGAGCAGGGCGGCACGTTCCGGACCGTCTCCGGCAATCACGGCATGTACGCCTGGCAGCGCCGGCAGGGCGCGGACCAGCACGTCGAACGCCTTGTTTGGATGCAGCCGGCCAAGGGCAAGCACGATCCGAACACCGTTCGGCAGGCCGAGCGACGCCGGGATAGCGCTCGCCATGTCCGGCGAGAAGTTCGGCAGATGATGCGCCCTCGCGGCGGGCCATCCCTGATGCGTGATCCAATCGACGATGCTTCGCGTGTTGCCAATGAGGTGATCGCAGTGCCGGTAGTAGGCCAGGTCGTAATAGCCGCCCAGCCGCCCCGCCAGCACCCAATCACCGGGCGGCGTGAAGCGCGCAGCACGGTTCATCCAGGCAACGGTGACGCGTGGCGCGAACCGTCGCAACAGGGTTCGCAGCCGGGGGCCGGTCAACAGATCGAATGGCCCTCCGAAACCCAGCTGCACTGCAGCAAGATCTGCGGACGCGAGCCTCGCCGCCCGCGCCGCATTACCTCGAATCACCGGCAGAACCGTTTCGCCGGATGCAGCCAGTGCGATGGTCAGCCGTTCGAAGAAGAGCTCCGCCCCGCCTATGGGCGCACCGGCCATCACCTGTGCGATCCTCATGTCGGCGTGTCTTTGCAGATGGGTTGCTGCGCTGGGCGATGTAAGCGAAACAGTAAGCCAGAATAACAATGATTACACGGATTCAGGCAACCGGGGAGTTTCACGGAAAGGAACTTCAAGCGCCTTGCGACCTGCGCTTTGGCCAGAGGCAACAGCCCAAGTGGTTTGATCCCTTTTCCGTGCAACTCCCTTGCCTTGATCCGTGTAATCCGTGTTATTCTTACTTTCTTCTCCGATTGCCAGCCCAGTTCCAGGACCCGTCCCGGGTTTTACGGTTCGCCGGCTCGTCTCTATCACTTCTTGCGGGCTCTCGTGCCAAAGCCCACTCTTTCACTATGACACGACTGGCAGCGCTGCCCGAACGGAGTGTGATCGAGGTCGGCGGGGAGGATCGAACAAACTTCCTGCAGGGACTGGTGTCGAACGACGTCACGCACGCCATCCCCGGCCATTCGGTGTGGGCCGCGCTGCTGACGCCGCAGGGCAAGTGGCTCGCAGATTTTTTCATTCTGGCGGATGGCGACCGACTGCTGCTGGACTGCGAGCGCGCTCAGGTGCCATCGCTGGTGCAACGCCTGTCGCGCTTTCGTCTGCGGTCCAGGGTAACGTTGCGTGCAGCCGAGGAGCTGTCCGTTTACGCCGCCTGGGACGGCATCCCGACCGCCGGGCCGACCGCCGGGCCGGCGATCGTGGCGACCGACCCTCGTGTGCCCGAGGCCGGCTGGCGACTGCTGGCCGCGACGCCACTGCCCGCCACCGCATTCGAGGCGGACTGGGACCGTCACCGCTTGGCGCTCGGCCTGCCCGACGGATCGCGTGACCTGGAGGCGGAGAAGACCGTGCTGCTGGAGGCCAGTTTCGACGAGCTGAGCGGCGTGTCCTGGACCAAGGGCTGCTACATGGGCCAGGAACTGACGGCGCGCACGAAGTACCGTGGCCTGGTCAAGCGTCGCCTGGTTCCCTGTTTCGGTGACCGGCGCCCTGCCACCGCCCGGCACGCCGGTGCTCCGGGACGCCGTGGAGGTTGGGACGATGCGCTCGGGCCGTGACCGATCGGGCCTGGCGGTGCTGCGGATCGAGGCGCTGCGTGACACTCTGACATGTGGCGGATGCGACGCTGATCCCCTCGCGTCCCCGCCTGGATGGCTCTCCCGGAGTTCGTGGGCCAATGAGCGACTATGATGCCGACATCCTGCTGTGGAGCGAGCGCCAGAGCGAGCTGCTGCGTCGTCGCGCGACGGGCGAATGGGTCAATGACGCCGAGCTGGATTGGCCCAATATCGCCGAGGAGATCGAGAGTGTGGGACGCGAACAGCTCCATGCGGTCCGGTCTCTGCTTCGACAGGCCATCATTCACCGGCTCAAGGTAATGGCGTGGCCGCAGTCCTCGCCCGTTGCCGGGTGGCAGGACGAGGAGCTTCAATTCCGCCAGGACGCTTTCGACAGATACACCCCGGCCATGCGGCAGCGGCTCGACCTCGCGCGCATCTATCGCCGTGCGCTGCAACGCGTGCCGAAGCAGATCGACGGACTTACGCCGCAGCCATTGCCCGACGTCTGCCCCTGGAAGCTCGACGACCTGTTAAGCGACGAACCATGAGCGAGACTCAGGCGGTTGATTGGGAAGAGCGTTATCGCGGCGGCGCCACCGGGTGGGAGCGTCGCGGCCTCAATCCGGCCTTCCTCGGCTGGCGCGAGTTGGGCGAAATGGCGCCGTGCCGCATCCTGGTCCCTGGCGCCGGCCGCAGCCTGGAGCCCCTGGCTCTCGCCGAGGCCGGCTTCGATGTCACGGTGGTGGACGCGGCACCAACCGCGGTCGCGGCGCAGCGGGCACGCTTCGATCGCATCAAGGCGCCGGCGCGGGTCGAGCAGGCGGACCTGTTCGCCTGGGACCCGGATCGACCGTTCGATGCAGTTTACGACCAGACCTGCCTCTGCGCGCTGCCCCCGGCGCTGTGGCCCAACTATGTGCGCCGTCTGCATCGCTGGCTGCGGCCGGGCGGATCGCTCTTCGTGCTGTTCATGCAGATGGACGGGCCGGGCGGCCCGCCGTTCCATTGCGACCTCGACGCCATGCGGCGCATGTTCGCGACGCCCGCCTGGGGCTGGCCGGATGTATTGCCCGGACGGGTCGATCATCCGCCCTTCCGGTCGGAGCAGCCGGCGATCCTTCGGCGAATATGAAACAGGAGGACGCGATGGCCGCCGCCCCGCTTGAACAGGCCCTCGATGCGCGCGTGGCCGAAATCCTGGAGCGCTGCACATCGTGTGGGGCCTGCGTCGATGTCTGCCCGATGCCGGGACCCGCTGGGATCGATGCCAGCGACTCATCGGCACTGGCATCAGGCGTGCTGGCAATCCTGCGCGGCGAGGACCATCCTGAGGCGTCCGCCCGCTGGGCCGCCGTGTGCACCGGCAGCGGACATTGCATCCCGGCCTGCCACTACGGCGTCAACCCGCGCTTCATGCTGGCGATGGCTCGTCTTGCCAAGCAAAAGCAGACCGGGTCGATTGATCGCCGGCGCACCGGCTTCTCGCGTTTCACCGGAATGACGACCGGCGTGCGCGTGCTGTCCCGCCTGCAGCTTCCGCCCGATCTGCTGGCGCGCTTTCGCCCCGACGAGGACACTGACGAAACACCGGACGTGGTATTCTACACCGGCTGCAACCTGCTGAAGACGCCGCACATCGCGCTGCTGTGCTTCGACATCATGGACGCGCTCGGCATCCGTTACCGGGTGATGGGCGGACCGTCGCACTGCTGCGGCGTGCTCCAGTTCCGTGCCGGCGATCTGGCGACCTCGGGTCGCATCGCCTACCGCACGGTCGAGCGCCTTGCGAGCGCCGGCAATCGCGTTCTGTCCTGGTGCCCGACATGCCAGGTGCAGTTGGGCGAGGTGGTCGTTCCCGGCAAGACGGACACGAAGCTGGAGCTGGAGCCGTTCCTGCTGTTCCTAGCCGCGCGGCTCGACGAGCTGCGCCCCCTGCTGAAGCACGCGGTGAACAAGCGCGTTGGACTTCATGAGCACCCCGGCGTGCAGGGCGTGAGCGACGCCGCGCGCGCCATCCTGCTGGCGATCCCAGGCCTCGACTTCGTCGACCTCGAGCAGCCGCGGATCGGCTGGATGTGCAACACGCTGAACCCGCTGCCGGCGTACAAGCGGCAGGTCCATCGGAACCAGCTTCAGGCCGCGGCGGATGCTGGCGTCACAACGCTGGCCGGCATCTACCACGCGTGTCACCGCGAGCTTTGTACGCACGAGCGCGACTGGCCGTTCGAGGTCGTCAACTTCCTGGAACTCGTCGGTGAGAGCATGGGTCTTGCTCGCCCGGACCTGTTCAAGCGGCTCAAGCTGATGCAGGACGTCGATGCGATCCTGGCGGAGGCGGCGCCAATGATCGCCGCGCACGATCTCGATCTCGACGAGGCACGGAGCGTCGTGCTCACGGATATGCTCGGCGAATAGTCGTTGCCGCTTCGGTGACGGCGTGCCGCCACCGGACAATCCGCCTATTGTCCCGCCCACCTCGGTGCGCGCTTCTCCATGAAGGCGGTCCGGCCCTCCTTGTAGTCGGCGCTGTCGAAGCACGTCTGCATCATCCGCGCGATCGCTGCCATATCCCGCTGACTCTCGTCCTTCAGCATCTCCCCGATCGTCAGCTTCGACGCGGCCACCGACAGAGGCGCATTG
Source organism: uncultured Alphaproteobacteria bacterium (assembly GCA_963812475.1). GTDB lineage: Bacteria > Pseudomonadota > Alphaproteobacteria > Acetobacterales > Acetobacteraceae > JAMXLO01. Next base: position 250,553 of record CAWEVI010000044.1, on the reverse strand, counting down.
TCCGCGATGGTTCGCGCGATATCCAGCACTTCGTCATTCAGCTCTTCGTCTTCGACCATCCGGTTGATCAGCCCAATACGTTCGGCCTCCGCCGCATCAATCCGCTTCGCGGTATAGAGGATCATCCGCGCATGCGCCGGTCCCACCAGGTCGATCAGCCGCTTCACCGAATCAGGTGCATAGGCAATGGAAAGCTTCGCGGCGGGAATGCCGAACTGACTGTCCACCGCCGCGATCCGCAAATCCGCCTGCATTGCGATCGCGAGCCCGCCGCCAAGGCAGAACCCACGGATTCGCGCGATGACCGGCTTGGGAAAAGCGGCGAACTTCGCCCGTCCGATGCTGGTCTGCCGGTCGTATTCCTGCTGGGCGTTCGCATTCGAACGGTTCTTCTCAAATTGGCTGATATCCGCGCCCGATACGAACGCCTTGTTGCCCGCCCCGCTGAGGATCACCACGCGGACCGATCCATCCTCGGCGAACTCGTCGAAGATATCGCCCAGTCCCGCCCACATCTCCATCGACATGGCATTGCGCTTCTCGGGCTGGTTGAAGGTGATCAGCCCGACCCCGTCGTCCTTCGCCGCCAGCATCTTGCCGCCGGCATATTCGCGGGTGACGCCGCCGCCTGGTAGCGTGTCCATATCAGATCGCCCCCTTCCTGCGCATGTCGGCGATCTCGTCGGCGCTATACCCGACCGATCCCAGCACCTCTTCGGTGCACTCGCCGAGTTCCGGCGTCGCCTTGCGGATCGCCTTTGAGAAGCCGGTGATGCTGATCGCCGAGGCCACCACCTCCTTGGTGCCTGCCACGGGACTGTCCATCGGCGTCGCCATCTGCAGATGCTGCACCTGCGGATCGGCGAACACCTGATCGATCGTGTAGATCGGCCCGCACGGCACACCGGCGCCTTCCAGCAATTCGATCCGGTCCTCCGACGGCTTCGTCCGGGTGATCTCGCCAATTGCCGCGTTGATCTCCTTGCGGTGACCGCTGCGCGACTTCTGGGTCTTCCATTCCTCCTTTTGCTTCCACTCGGGCCGCTCGATCGCGTCGCAGAACCGCTCGAATACACGGCCGGAACTGGCAGCGATGTTGATATGGCCGTCGCTGGTCGGAAACACGCCGGTGGGAATGCCGGTCGGGTGGTCATTGCCGGCCTGCGGCGCGACCTCTTTGGCGATCAGCCAGCGCGAGGCCTGGAAGTCCAGCATGAAGATCTGCGCTTCCAGGAGCGAGGTGGTCACCCAGCGACCGACGCCGGTGCGTTCGCGGTCGAAGATCGCCATCATGATGCCGAGCGCCAGCAGATTGCCGGCGGTCAGGTCGTCGATCGGAATGCCAACGCGCACCGGCCCCTGACCAGGCAGCCCGGTGATCGACATCAGCCCGCCCATGCCCTGGGCGATCTGATCCACCCCGGCGCGATGGCCGTATGGCCCGGTCTGGCCAAACCCGGAAATGCTGCCGTAGACGATCCGTGGGTTGACCGCCTTCACGTCGTCGTACGACACCTTCAGCCGATGTTTCACCTGCGCGCGCATGTTCTCGACGACGATGTCGGCGCCCTTCACTAAGCGCATGAACGCGGCGTGGCCCTCCGGCGTTTTCAGGTTCAGCGTCATTGCCCGCTTGTTGCGATGCAGGTTCTGGAAGTCGAAGCCGTGGCGGTTGCCGGTCACGTCCTCGCCGCCGGTCGCGGGCGGTTCGATCTTGATCACATCGGCGCCCCAGTCCGCAAGATGACGCACCGCGGTAGGCCCCGCACGCGCCAGGGTCAGGTCCAGCACCTTCAGTCCGTTCAGCGGCAGGCGGGTCTGGCTCAGCAACGACTTGTCGGCGGGGCTCTCCGGCATCCCTGGTCTCCTTCTGGTCTGAGGCGGATACTCTGCCGCAATCGGCAAACGCTCAAGAGTGTTGGGCTGGCATGCTCCGCATCTCTCGGAACATCGCACTCGCCCGGACGTTCGATGCCATGGTTTCTGCCCAACGTCTCGGACAAGGCTTATGCTGCGTCATGGCTCGCGCGACCAACCATCGTCTGACGTTCCGCGATGACCACGCAGCCGCGAGTGGCGGCAGCGAAAACGTCACCGTTACCGTCGTCGGTTTCGACAGGCCCGGCGGACACCGCCGAGAGCGGTCATGATGGCGGCGGACCTTGCCCTTGTACTGGCGGTGGACGGTTCGGCCAGCGTCACCTACGACGAATTCGGCCTGATCGCCGGCGGCATGGCGGCGGCATTACGCGAGCCGGCGATCATCGCCGGGCTGATCGGCGGCCCTGCCAAGGCCAGTCTGTGTTCGTTGCTGCTCTGGTCGGGCGTCGGCGCTCAGGAGGTCGTCGCCGACTGGGCGCTGATTGCCTCCGACGCCGACGCCAATGCCTTCGCCGACGCGATCGACAACATGCCGCGCATCGTGCCTGCCGGGAAGACCGCGATCGGCGAGGCGCTGCTCGCATCGCTGACCCTGCTCGGCCACCTCCCAGACTTGCCGAAACGTCAGGTGGTGAATGTCATCGGCGACGGCCGCTCCAACGATGGGATCGCACCGGGGCCGATCCGCGATCGGATGGCTTCGGCCGGCATCACCATCAACGGGCTTTGCATCCTCCACGAGGAGCCGGACCTCTTGCAGTCCTATACCGCAGAGGTGATCGGTGGCCCGGGCGCCTTCGCGCTAACGTGCCAGGATTATCCGGCATTTGCCGCGGCGATGAAGCAGAAGCTGGCGCGTGAGATCAACGTTCCGATCGCCTGACGAACCGGTCGGGCGCGGCAGCGTTCCTGCCGATGGCTCGGATGCTCTGAAAGGGACGCCGGCATGAATTCCCAGGTTGCGGAGGCCCACGCGATTCCGCCCGACTTCATCGAGGCGGAGGCAGTCGATGCCGACAGTCAGGCAGGATCACCCGCCGTCGCCCGCGATGAGCGGGAAGAAATGCCGCTGCCCACCGAACCCCGCACGATCTTTCTCGCCGGATTGTTCGTTCTCGCCCTCCTGACCGCACTCTACGTCGCGTCGGAGATCGTGTTGCCGGTCGTGCTGGCGATTGTTCTGAAGCTGTTGCTGCAACCCGTGGTTCGAATTACCGACCGCGTAGGAGTGCCACGCGGCATAGGCGCCCTGCTGGCGGTCATCCTGTTTGTCGTCGGGCTCGCCGCCGTCATCAGCGGCATCGCCGGCCCGGCGGCATCATGGGCGGGCAAGCTGCCTCAGGCGCTCCCGCAGGTGCAGGAGAAGCTGGCATTCCTGGCGCGGCCGATCAGCAGCATGCAGTGGGTCTTGGGCCAGCTGCAGGGCGTAACCAATGACAGCGCAATCACGGTTCCGCAGGCGGCGCCTGCGCGTCCGGTCAACATCATGGGTGCGCTGTTCAGCGGCACCGCAACAATTGCCGCCGGGTTGTTCACGACCCTGATCGTGCTGTTCTACCTTCTGGTCGCCGGCGAGACATTTCTCCGCCGGCTGGTCGAGGTGTTGCCTCGATTTGCCGAGAAGCGGCAGGCGGTGGAAATCTCCGTGCACATCGAGCACGACATTTCCCTGTATCTGATCACGGTCACGCTGATCAACGGTGTGGTCGGTCTGCTGACCTTCGGCGTCATGTGGGCGTGCGGCGTGGCCAATCCGCTGCTGTGGGGTGTCATCGCCTTCGTGCTGAATTTCGTGCCGATTCTCGGTGCGATGGTCGGCGTAGTCGTATTCCTGATGGCCAGCGTGCTGTCGCTTGGGGTGAACTGGTGGGCCGTACTCCCGGTCGGTCTCTATCTCGCGGTTCATGTGGCGGAAGGCGAGATCGTCACGCCGATGCTGATGGCGCACCGCTTCACCATCAACCCCGTGATGGTCATCCTGGCACTGATCTTCTGGTACTGGATGTGGGGCGTTCCTGGCGCAATCCTCGCGGTGCCGATGCTGGCCATCACCAAGATCGTCTGCGACGATCTGCGGCCGTTGCGTGCGCTCGGGCATATTCTCGAGGCATAACCAACTGGGCGCGTGGCTACGACGAACCAGATGCTTGGTTCCGGTAAAGACCCATCGCGAGCGCCCGCTACCCCGGGCAGCTAACGCCTCAGATGCTCCGGGATGCGCATGCCCAACTTCAGCGGCACGCTCCAAATCTCGCGCACCTGGCGGACGGTCCGGAAGCCGGCACGCAGGTATGTCGGCAGCGCGCGCGGATGATCCGCGGTGCAGGTGTTCACCGTCATGCCCCGGGGTCCCTGGCGCCAGGCCGTATCGACTGCCTGGCGCAGGAATGGGTAGCCGACGCCGGCGCCGATGGCGTGCGGCATGAGACCGAAATAGCTCAGGTTCACGTCCGGCCAACCCCGCCCGTCGAGTTCGAAGAAACCCGCCGGCTCGCCGCCGTTGTACAGCGTGTGGATCGACACCAGTGGATCGCGCAGCAACGCGCTCAGTTCGGCATCCGGCATGGTGCGCCGCAGCCACCAGACATAGTCGGCCCCGACCGTATTGTAGATGAAGCGGTAAAAGGCGACGGACGGCGCGGCAAGGCGCACGACCTGGAAGTCGCTCGGCAGTCCCGGGGACGGACCCGCCGGCGGCCGGTCCATTCGGAGGAACGTCACCGTCACGGTGACCCGCGCCACCGGTTCCATTGCCCTGCCCGTCTCCCCCTGCCATGACCCAACCCGGGGGATGCTGAAACTATCCCTTGATCCTGGCAATCGCCTGGCTCATCGCGCCATGCAGCACCTCGCTGTCGCTGGAATAGGCGAGCAGCAATGCACCGGCTGCCTTCCATTGTTGCGCCTGCTCCTGGCTGGAACAAAGCATCGCACACGTCTTGCCGTGCTTCTTGGCGGCCGCCAATACAAGGTCCCGCTTTTCGTCCAGCGCCCGCGCCTGATCGGGCGTGCCGAACACTCCAAGGTCCTGCGCCAGGTCCGCCGGCCCAATGGTCAGCGCATCGATCCCGTCCATCGCGGCGATCGTATCCAGATCATCGAACGCGGCGGCGGTCTCGAACATCACCGTGACGAACACCTGCCGGTTGGCAAACGCGCGCCGTTCCGCCGCGGTGCCGGTCATGTCGTAGTCGGTGCCCGGGCTGTGTCCCGCATTGCCGCGCAGTCCACGTGGTGCATAGCGCGAGGCGGCGACGATCTCAGCGGCGTGCGCGGCATTTTCGACCTGTGGACAGTGCAGGTTCCACACGCCGCAATCGAGCAGTCGCGTGATCCATTCGCGATTGGCCTCGGGCGGCCGCACGGCGATGGGAAAATTCAGCGCCCGCGACAGCAGTGCCATGTTGGCGATGCTCTCCATCGAGGCCGCGGTGTGCTCCATGTCCACCCGCGCGAAGTCCAGACCGGCAGACTTCAGCAACGTCAGCACCGCCGGATTGCGCACGAGGTTGACCCACGTGCCGATCTGCAGTTCGCCGCGTTCAAGCGCGGCGCGAAGTGGATTGGCTTGCATGGTTGGTGTCCCTGTCAGTGGTTCCGCCGCGCGATCGCCGCCGCCCGCGCGATCACGTTGTGCGCGCGCTGGACCACCGGCACGTCGATCATCGCACCTTCGAACTGCACCGCGCCGAGACCCTGCGCAAATGCCGCGTCGTAGGCAGCGACCATGCGTTTGGCGCGTTCCACCTCAGCCGCGGTGGGGGAGAATTCCTCGTTCAGCACCGGTATCTGCAACGGATGGATCGCGCTCGCGCCGACAAATCCCAGACGCTTCGAGCGCCGAATGATGGCGCGGAACGCCTCCTGGTCGCGGAAGTCGGCGATCGAGCCGACGAAACCCATCGGCAGGATGCCTGCTGCCCGCGCGGCGAACAGCGTGTGCTGCTTGGGATAGAGCAAACCTTCGGGGTCCGGCATCATGCCGACATCGGCGGTGAAATCCTCGGTCCCAAGGCTGAGCGCCACGACACGCGGATGCGCCTTCGCGATTGCCTCGATGCGGAAGAAACCGGCCGCCGTCTCCACCAGCACGACGAACTGGATTTTTTCCGGTTGAAGGCCGCGTTCGGCCTCCAGTTCGGCGACGATGTCGGAAACTGCCTGGACCAACTCCGGGCTGTCCACCTTGGTCAGCATCAGCGCCGCGACGCCTGGGATCACCGCGGCTTCCAGGTCGCGTACCAGCAGCCGCCAGGGACGGTTGACCCGCACCAGAACATCGGCGCCCTTGCGCGACACGTGTGGGATCGCATCGGCGATCAGGGTGCGGGCGCGCGCCTTTTCCGATGGCGCCACCGCATCCTCGAGATCGAGAATTATGCCGTCGGCGCCTCGATCCGCGCCGGTACGCACGAATTTCTCCGCCGTCACCGGCACGAACAGCAGCGAACGCCAGGCGGGAAGATCGTCACGCATGAGCCGGGCTCCATCCCCAATGTGGTGGGGCGGAGCGTAGCGATGCAGCGACCGCGCGCCAATGACGCGGCGCGCGCGCCGGTCAGACGGGATGTGTCGGTTCCGGCGGCGGCGGCGGCGGATCGTCCGGCAACGGGATGAACTCGCGATTGTCGTCCGGTGGCAACATCATCCGCCCGGACTTCCAGTCCGCCTTTGCCTGCTCGATGCGTTCGCGGCGCGAGGACACCAAATTCCACCAAATGAAGCGCGGACCGATGCTCGCCCCGCCGAGCAGCATGAGACGCGCCGGCCCGTCCACGGCCGCGATGGCAGGTTCGCCGCCGCCGGCAAACACCAGAAGCCGTCCGGCCGTATGCCGCACGCCCTCATGCACGACGCTGCCGGACACCACGTATGCCGCGCGCTCGTCGTGGTCCCCCGGCATCGCGATGCTGGCGCCGGACGCGAGTTCGACATGCAGATAGAACAACGGAGAGAACGTCCGCACGGCGTTGCCCAGCCCATAGGCGGAACCCGCGATCAGACGCGCCCAGACGCCGCGCTCGGACAATTCCGGCAGTGCGTCAGCCGCATGATGCGCAAATGCCGGATCGACCTCCTCGTCTTCCCGCGGCAGTGCCACCCAGGCCTGCATCCCGTGCATCAAACCACCGTTCGATCGCAACGACGGGTCGGTCCGCTCGGAATGGACGATGCCGGAACCGGCGGTCATCCAATTCACTTCGCCGGGCCTGATCTTCTGGCTGACGCCCAGACTGTCGCGGTGATGGATCTCGCCGTCGAACAGATAGGTGACCGTCGCGAGGCCGATATGCGGATGTGGTCGAACGTCGATCCCCTCACCCGAGCGAAAATCGGCCGGTCCCATGTGATCGAGAAAGATGAACGGACCGACCATGCGCCGGCGGGCGAACGGCAGCACCCGTCCGACCTCCAACCCGCCGCCGAGGTCCTTGCGTGTGCCTTCGATGACCAGATCGAGCATGCCTGTCTCCGCAATCCGGCGAGCCGCTGGAAATAAGAAAGCAAGAATAACACGGATTACACGGATTTTGCACGGATTATACGGAACAGAACAGGATTGCGCTTCGCGCGAAGCGCATAAAATCCTGTCCGTGTAATCCGTGTTATTCTGCCTTTCTGTTGTTACGCAGCGTCAACCAGGACGACCTCGGCGTCCTCAACCCCAACGATCTCGACGTTCGCGACATCGGTGATCGCCGCGCCGTCGCGTGCCTCGATGCGCATACCGCCGACCTCGACGGTGCCGGACGCAGGCACCAGATAGGCGTGTCGCTTCGGATCGAGCTCGATCGTGACCCGCTCGCCGGCCTTCACCGTGGCGCCCATCACCCGGGCATCGGCGCGGATCGGCAGTGCCTCGGCGTCATGCGCAAAGCCACTGGCCAGCGTGACGAACCGTCCGGAACGGTCCGCCTTGGGGAACGGCTTGGCGCCCCACGCAGGCTTGCCGCCGCTTTCCCTCGGCTCGATCCAGATTTGAAAGATCCGCGTCGCGGCGTCTTCCAGATTGTACTCCGAGTGGCGGACGCCGGACCCCGCCGACATCACCTGGACATCACCCGCCGGGGTGCGGCCGGTGTTGCCGATCGAATCCTTGTGGGTGATCGCCCCGTCACGGACGTAGGTGATGATCTCCATGTCGGCGTGAGGATGCGGCGGGAAGCCCGACTGCGCGGCGATCTCGTCGTCGTTCCAGACGCGCAGATTGCCCCAGCCCATCCGCTTTGGATCGTAGTAGCTGGCAAACGAAAAATGGTGCTTCGCCTTGAGCCAGCCGTGGTCGGCGCCACCCAACTCGGCGAATTTCCTGCGTTCGATCATGACGGTCGCTCCTGTTCGATATCGAGGCGTTTGCCCCGGTGCTAGCCACCAGATGGTGCTCGACGGAAGCTTCGAAAACCGAAAGGATGGAAAGTCATGGTTTCCATCCGTGGAGGTAGCCCTGTGAGCCTTCCCGACCTTGAGGCGTGGGCGATCTTCGCCAAGGTGGCGGAAACCGGAAGTTTTGCCGCCGCCGCGGCTGAATTGGGGCTGTCCGGTCCGACCGTGTCCAAGGCAGTGCAACGGCTCGAAGCTCGGTTGGGCGAGCGGCTGATCCACCGCACCTCCCGCCGCTTCGCGCTGACCGAGTCTGGACGGGTGCTGGCAGTGCGGGCGGCCCGTATCCTGGCCGAGGGTGAGGCGGCCGAGGCTGAGGCCCACACCAAATCGGCAGTCCCACGAGGGCGCGTGCGGCTGGCCGCGCCAATGTCGTTCGGCATGCGCCATATCGCGCCGGCGCTGCCGGATTTTCTGGCCGCCTACCCCGAGGTCACGGTCGATCTTCAACTCGATGACCGGATCGTCGATGTCATCGCCGGTGGCATCGATATCGTGCTGCGCATCGCCGACCTGCCGGATTCCAGCCTGATCGCACGACGGCTGTGCCCGGTGCGGCGCTGGGTGGTCGGGACGCCCGCCTATTTCGCGCGGCATGGCAGGCCGCTTCGTCCGCGTGATCTGCTGGACCACGACTGTCTGGGTTATCTGTACCTCGCCACGGGCGAGACCTGGCGTTTCACCGACAGCAATGGCGCCGAAGAGTTTGTGACGGTGAAGGGGCCGCTCAGCGCCACCAACGCCGAAGCGCTCAGCTTCGCCCTGGAGGCCGATCTGGGGCTGGCGCTGCAACCCGACTTTCTTGTTTGGGACGCGATCAAGGCCGGCAAACTGGTGACCGTGCTCGACGGATGGACCGCGCCGAGGCTGGCACTGCATCTGCTGACGCCGGCCGGCGGGCCGCGCCCAATTCGGGTCGCCGTCCTGCTCGAGTTTCTGACGCGGCGCTTCACGTCGGGCGTGGCGCCCTGGACCGCAAACGCATCGTCCGGGCCGGTCATGCCAGCGTCCCGCGCGGTCTGATCGGACTCCCGGTTGCGCCGACAGGGCAATGGCTATTCCATCCGCGAGAGGGCACAAACCGCCCGGCTCTCGCGGCAACCCGAAAGGAAGGCTTTGCAATGTCCCGTTTCGACGGAAAGGTCGCCATCGTTACCGGCGCCGCAAGCGGCATCGGCAAGGAGATCGCGCTGCGCTTCGCGGCCGAGGGTGGCGCGCCGGTGATTGCCGATCTCAATCTCGATGCCGCTGCAGCCACCGCGCGGGAGATCAAGGCAAAGGGTTTCGATGCATTCGCGGTGGCGATGAATGTCGCCGATGAAGATGCGGTTGAAAAAGGTGTCGCCGATACGATGGCGAAATACGGCCGCATCGATGTGCTGGTCAGCAACGCCGGCATCCAGATCGTCAGGCCGATCGTCGATTTTCCCTTTGCCGACTGGAAGCGGCTGATGGCGATCCATCTTGATGGCGCATTTCTGACCACCAAGGCCTGCCTGAAGCATATGTACGCGGCGAGGTCGGGAAGCGTGATCTACATGGGTTCGGTGCACTCGAAGGAGGCATCGGTGTTGAAGGCGCCCTATGTCACCGCGAAGCATGGGCTGATCGGACTTTGCAAGGTGGTGGCCAAGGAGGGCGCGGAATACAACGTCCGTGCCAACGTGGTCTGCCCTGGTTTCGTGCGCACGCCGCTGGTGGACAAGCAGATCCCCGAGCAGGCCCAGGCACTTGGCATCAGCGAAGACGATGTGATCCGGCGCGTCATGCTGAAGGAAACGGTGGACGGCCAGTTCACCACGACCGACGACGTTGCCGACGCGGTACTGTTCTTCGCCGGCGCGCGGAGCAACGCGATGACCGGCCAATCAATGGTTGTAAGCCACGGTTGGTTCATGCAGTAGCGGCTTCTGCGCAGGACATGCAGGACCATCCAGGCGCGTCGCCCTGGCTTCCGTCACCATATCGAGAACAACGCCAATGGAGCAATCGATCGAGGCCCGCGTGGAGGCACTGGAAAAGCTGGTATCGTCGCTTCGGCACGATATCCGGGGCGCAATCACGCCGGCCGCGCTGATCGCGGATCGACTTCAGCACAGCAGCGATCCGGCTATCCAGCGCTCGGCAACCAGGATAGCGGGGGTCGTCGAGCGCATAATCACAAGATTGAATGCAACCTACGACCTTGTCCCGTCACGCGGCGACACAGGACCTGTCATCGGAGAGGGCGGCCGACTTGGCTGAACTCAGCCAGGCAAGGATCTTACCCACGGACATGCTCTGTGGCTGGTTTCACCATCCGCCGAACCATACGCCGACGCCGTGGACCACGCCGACCGGGAAGAAGGCCGCGGCGGCGATCAGCAGAGGGCGCTCGTCATTTACCGAGCAGAAGACGATCGACGTGAGCCACGCCGAATAGGTGAACAGGCCGATCGTCAGGATCAGCACCGCCGTGTTCATGTCCATTGGCCCTTGCCTGCGCCACGTCATGGCGTTCCTCCCGTTGATCGATGGCCCAGCCCAGCATAGCTGTCCGGTGGCAATGCGCGCATGTCGTGTCCTCGCACGGGCTAGCCCCTGGTCGCGGCGTCCGCCAGCCGTGGCTCCGATCGACGCCACAGGAGCCTGGCAGGACTGAGGGCCATATCTGTCGTCCTGCGAAAGATGTTGCCGACGCCGCGCAATGGTGCGGTAACGCGCCAGGACGTACTGCGATGAACCGCCGCCAGTTTTTCCTCGAGCGCGCGATACCTGCCCTCCTCGGCATTCAATTGCGGCTGTTCAAACTGCCACGCCTGCACTCCCGGATAATCGCGCCACATCGCTCGCGTGCGACCGCCCAACTGCTTGAACAGGCTATCGAGTGCGCCGCGTGAGTAGAGGCTTATATGACCGTTGTCGGGTCCGACATACCACCAATCACGCCCCGATACGCGGTCGTATTCCGCGGTCTGGAACGCAAAAGCGCCACCCGGCTTCAGCATGCCGCGGATCGCCCGGAAGGTTTCGCTCGGCGTCGGAATATGCTCCATCACCTCGCATGCGACAATGATGTCGAATTTCCGATTCACGTTCGGCAGAAAGTAGTCAGCCCCGAATTTCGGCTTGATGATGTCCGTGCCCCACGCATCGAGTTGCAGATTTCTGCGGCAGGTCTCAACAAATGTTCCCATACCGCAACCAAAGTCAAGGATCTCGAGACTGTCCGGTGGCCGCTGCACGAGCCCGTTTGCAAGCAACACGAGGCGAAGGGTTTCGGAGACCCGACCGTACCAGTCGGGGTCCTGGCCAGTCCAATACGACTCATCGTATATCGTGGTGTGGTCGGCTGAATCCAGAAGAGTTGAAAAGCAAAAACCGCATTTGCTACATTCGTAGTAGGGACAATCGTCCGGAAGGTCAGGAATGGGATGTCCCGTCTTCTTCGATGCCGGTATGCGAAACGTCTCGTGGGAGGGCGCTCCACAAATCTTGCATGCCATGGTTTCAATCACGCCCAGCTCCCATCCTTTCAAGCACAGAGTTTGCCACGGACCACGATGTACGGCTGTCGTGATGAAACCATGACGGCCCCAAGCTTCCCTTCCCGATTTGGGTCAGGTCCCACTTGGCACAGCCTTGCGGCATGCCGCAGATGCATTGGGATTTGGGTCCGCTCGATACGGCATCTCAAGGAGTACGTCAAGCCGAGGGAACGAGGCTCTCCACCTTTGCCATAGGCGTTCCATCAATTCAGGCTGATATATCTCGTGTCTCAACGAATTGGGGGAATATGCAGCTCAAGCGGGACGTCCCGGCGAATTCCGTCATGGCCATTCCCGCGCGGCAACGCGCGATCGACGCGCTTGAGATTCGGCAGCGTCACGCGGTCCACATATGGTCCAAGGGCTGAACCAGAATGCGATCAGGCAATCCCGACGATGCGCACGGAGGCCGCTCCGGTGCGCCCAGAATCCTGCTGGACGGATCACTGCTTCTGCAGGCGGACCAGACCGGGATTGGCTCCTATACCCGCGCGCTTGCACAGGTGTTGCAGGCGACCGGTGTGCGGGTCGATCTGCTTTTGAGCGGTACGGCACGACCCTTGCGGCATGTACCGGGAATCACCATGGCCACCCAGGTGTTCGGCCGTATGCCGCAACGCTCGCCGCGAATACAGGCGCTGGGCATGCTGTGGCGCACCCGCCTCGGATACCGTCGTCGCCTGGCCGGATATCCGGTACCGGTCGAGGGCATGGCTCTCGATACTTTGGAGCCGCGCCTGCCGCCGCATAGCGTGTTGTTCAACGCGAATCAGGTTCGCGACCATGCGCACGTGGTCTTCGCGCGGCGTGGCATGTTCACCGAGATCGCCATCGATCAACAATTCAGTGCAATGCACTGGGCCGGCCCCGTGCCGATCGCCGTACGCGGGATGCCGAACATCTATACGCTGCATGATCTGGTTCCACTGCGTTTCCCGCATTTCGGCGTCGATATCGGCGGACGGGCGGCGCGGATGCATGCAATGATTGCGCGACGGGCGGATCATGTCATCACCACGTCGGAACGCTCCCGCGAGGACCTTGTGTCGGTACTTGGGATTCCGGACGAACGCATCAGCGTGGTCTATCAGCACTCCGTGCCGCCCCCGATTCTGCGACAGGAGGATGCCGAACGGCTCGTCTCCGACGTCTACGGTGCCGAACCAGGACAATACGCGTTCTTCTGCGGCGCGATGGAACCGAAGAAGAACCTGTATCGTTTGATCGAGGCCTTCACGCTTGCCAACACCGGTCAGCAACTGCTGCTGGCCGGCCTGCCAGGCTGGCTGAACGCTGACGTACGGGAACTGATCGCGCGGCTCCGCACCAGCGCGGTGCCCGGCACCGACAAGCCCCTGGTGCAGCATCTCGGCTACCTCCCGCGACGCCATGTGATTGCATTGATGCAGTGTTGTTCGTTCTTCGCATTCCCCTCGGTCTATGAGGGCTTTGGCCTTCCGGTGCTTGAAGCCATGCAGGTCGGTGTGCCCGTGCTGACTTCGACCGGCGGTTCGCTGCCCGAAGTTGCGGGCGATGCGGCCGTGTTGGTGAACCCGCTCGATGTTCCCGGGATGATGCGGGAGATTCGCGACCTGGCGTCGGACTGGGGAAAACGAGCGGAACTGGCTGTTATGGGAAAACAGCAAGCCGCGAAATTCTCACTCGCTGCCCATGCCGAACAGATGACCGCGGCGTATCGCCGCCTGGGCGTTGTCCTGACGCCGACTGCCGCCGACGGGAAGCCCCCGACCGCACCAGTTGCTCACGACCGGAGTGTGCTTTCAGATGCCGTCGGCCCGGTGCGGATAGCGCCGCCGGTCACTCGTTATGGATCCTACGACATCGCCGCCGCTCGCAGCGCGCAGCACATCGATGGCCTGGCGCTCATCTTTTTCATGGGACTTGGCGACTATCTGATTGCTACGCCGATGCTCGAGGCGTTGCGCCGCGCGTATCGTGATCTGCCGATCTACGCTTACGCATCGAACACCATGGATGAGATCAATTCTCCTCTGCTGGCCGGAATGCTGCGCGGCAATCCCAACATAGACCAGGTCTTCGTGTATAGAGGCCGGCAGACCAAGTACTGGAAGGATTATGATTTCAGCGATGCGGCCAAGGACATTCCGGCGAATTTTCTGATCTTGCCCGTGATCTACAATGACACGGATCGGATGGTTCCACATCGCGTCGCGTCACTGCAGCAGACTTTCGGTCTGCCGCAGGTTTGGCCGATCCCTCGACCGGTGCTTTATCCGGGACCGCTGTCCGATCCCGCGCAGGCTGTCCTGCGGGCGATCCGTCGAACGACGGCAACACACGAGTTTCGTGGCATCGTCTGCTGTCACTTCGACGTTCGTTCGTCGGGATATGTCTATCCGCACGGCGAAAGGCTCATCCGCGGACTGATCGCCAAGGGATACCTTGTCGTGTCGTTCTCGAGGGTCAGTCTGGCAAATGATGGCCTGATCGTGGTTGATGTGGCCACGATCACGCCAAACGATACCGCAGGTATGCTGACCGCGCTTAAAGCGGATGCCATGCCGCTCTGTATGGTGACCGTGAATTCGATGATGTGGGCGATGTCGGCGGGTTTGGACATCCCCAATTTGGGATTGCAGAATGTGCATGCCGCCGCGATGCATCAGTTTCTCTATCCAAACATTCATGTGATCACTAATCATCGCCACCCGCACATTCCGCCGGAACGTCTGTTTCCCGCGCCTTCCGGCAGTTTCACCGAGGAACCATCGGCGTCTGGCCTGACCTTCGTCACCTACCGTGCGGGTTTTGTGCTCGACTGCTTTGATCGGTTTACCAAGACTCTGGCTGCCTGAGCGCTATGCTTTCCGGATTATGATCCCGAAGCATGTAACGGCAAATCCGTCAACCGACACTTTGATATGTTGGATTTCATCCTTCCAAATGTCGCGTTGATATGAATTCCAGTTGTGATGATAGGGCGGCAGGTCGATGAATGTATCGAGCGGCTTATTGCCGACGTCGAAGTCCAGAGGCGCCACACGATGGCCCTGGCTCTCCAGCCGCTCGGCGAGTTCGCGGAAGTGTCGTTTTTGGAACAGGACGGTCGGCCAATCGTCGATCGTGTGCTCGTCGTCGAGATAGTTGAACTCCGTCGTATGGATGGCGATACCGCCCGAGCGTAGCGTGTGAAGCGAATTCTCGATGAAATCGAGGCCCTTCCGGATCGAACCGATATGCTCCAACGCGCAGATCGACCAGCAGAAATCATAATTCCGCAGGTCCGGCGGTATCGCGTTCATATCGACATGGCGGAGCGACACATGCTTGTCGAACTGCTCACGACCGACAAGATGGGCCTGATACACCATGTCGAGCGACGACGTGTGCTGGTTGGTATCGACCCAGCCTTGCGCCGCAGCCGCTCCCGGATCGAGGTCTGTCACGGTGACGTCAATCCCGTGATTGGCAAAATAGCTCGGAAGCGGCTCTTCGCCGCAACCAAAGCCCAGCCCGCGTGCCCCGGAGCGCAGGTGCCCGTTCTCGTGGATCGCCTGGAGCACGTAAGCGAGTTCCCACAGCTTGCGATGGAATAAACGCGCTGATTTGAGTTCGCCGATCCAATAGCCCGCCCAGTCGCTCTCAAGATCGGCCTGAGTTGACGGTTTGCTTTCCAGACCGACATGCTGGGGCACAAGATGTGTAAGCGGCGGCAGCGCAACCGAAAGTCTTCGCCCCAGTTCATAGCCGAAGAACTTGAGCGTCAGCTTCGCATTGTTGAGGTCGCGGAGCAGCACCCAAAGTTCATTTGTATTCGGGTGAGATCGCTCATCCACCAGGTCGAACAACCGCGCCGGCGGTTCGGTCCGGTCCGGAGCGCGCCCGTTGGTCAACTCGGAAATCCGGGCATCGACCAGCGCGGTAACCCTGCGGTCCACCGCCGCGCGAACCGGCGCGATCACCGGACGCAGCCACGTCCGCAATACTGTTGGGAGCCTCATCGTTCATTCAGTCCCGCAGAAGAACATGTAACACGCGCGAGTGGGGTGACCCCGGTCCAATCCTGCCCCAATCCACGTTCCGCCCTAGGCATGGCTTTCATCGAAGCCAAGCGCAAGCTCGCGCCGCGATCGCACGTCACATTGCCAGGTTCGACAATCCGCTGTCCCGATGATCAGCCTCGAACGAAGCTACCCGCCTTCACCTTCCCGCGCTACATTTTCAGCGCGAAAGCATCAGGCCGCAGCGCCGGGTGGGGCCATCTTACCTTCCTGGCTCGCGCCGAGGCTGAGGCGTCTGCTTGGGTTGATCATCCTCGAAGGTGCGAGAATGTCATGTCACACCGACAACTTGATCTCTTCGGTGCCGCGGGGCACCGCCCGGAGTGCACGGTTCCAGCCGGCTTGCAACGGGCGCCTCTGACGCCGCGTGCCCTCGATGATGACGCATTGGTCGCCGCGATCCCAAGGGCATCGCTCGCCGACTGCCACGACCTCGCGACGGAGGTCGGGCAGCGGCGGCTGGCCGGTGCCGTACCCGCGCTCGAGGCGCTGTGCCGACGCTTCAAGGGCTTCGGTGTGGAGCACTCCATCCCCGAGCAGATCGCGGCACTTCACGGTCTTGGCTTGATCGGGGGTCGCGACGCGGCGCAGGCCGTGGCGCGAATCATCGTCGACCAGATCGTGCAGGGGCCCGGCCTGCGGGTCGCCGCCGAAGCGGCCGCCGCACTCAGCGCAAACCTTCCGCCGGTTGTCGTCGTGTCGCTCCTCCGTCATCCTGATCCCACGATTCGTGCCAGCGCGTGTCGTTGCGCCCGTTCCGGTTCCGAGGCCATTTCCCTGATGATCGATATGCTTGGCGACCTCAACGGATTGGTTGCATCGGCTGCGGCCTGTGCTCTGGGGCGTATGGGCAGCATCGAGGGCCGCCCTGCTCTTGCCCTGCTGCTGCGTCAGGCCCCATCGTTCGAGGTGATCGATGCCGTATCGGCAATAGCCGATGAAGAATGCCTCGTGCTCCTGGGACGGATCGCGCGGAGCAGGCCTGATCTGGCCGAAGCGGTGCTCGCGGCACTCGAGAGCAACGACGAGCCGCGTGCGGCACAGATCGCTGCCGCGATCCTTCGCAGCCACCAATGAAACGCCGAAAGTCGTAGGACCGAGCATGTTCCTGTGGATCGACCGCGTTCGGCCCATCAACGTCGCAAGGTCAATGCGCGACGGCTTTAGGGCATGCCTTGTGCCAGCGTGCCTGTTGCTGTTTGGATGTTCGACGCCTCCGACAGTGCTGCTCGACACGCCAACCGGAGTGGTGCCACTGAACGCGCCGGCGCCCGTCATGCCGAGTGGTCTGGCCGCCCCGCCACCGGGCCTGGAGCCGTCTGCGCCAATTTCCACGCAAGGCGTAAGCCGTGATGGCGTCTACACAGGCACCGCTGCCGTGCTGGATACCGCGGGAGGTCTGTGCACCAATACGCTGAACGTCTCCGGCTTCGACGTGCGCGGAACGTCGGCGCGGTTCGGAGGATTTCGTGGCACGATCGCCTCTGACGGCGGCCTCCAGATGGTCTATGGGCAGGACTGGATCGTCGGCCAATTCGAAGGCGCCATCTTTCACGGCCAACTAAGCACCATGGGCAGATTTGGTTCGCCGGGCTGCACCTACATGCTCAACCTGCAACGCACCGGCGCATAGCCCGGCTTCGGCGACCGATGGTCAAGCCGTGACGCCGGTTGGTGCATTCGAACTCGTCCTGCTGCTGCTGACCGTTGCCGTCATGCTCGCGCTTGTTGCGCGCCGCCTGCACACGCCCCCCGCCGTTGCGTTTGTGCTCGGCGGCATGCTCCTGGCGCTCACACCGGGGATCCGGACGCTTGATCTCGACCCCGACCTGTACATGGCGCTATTCCTGCCCCCGCTGGTACAGGCAAGCGCATTCTTCACCGTGTGGCGCGCCTTTCGCGCCAACCTGCGGCCGATACTGCTGCTTGCCGTCGGCCTGGTATTCTTCACGGCATTTGCGATCGGCTGGGCCGCCAGGATCTTGTTGCCGGATATGCCATGGGCTGCGGCATTTACGTTGGGGGCGATCATCTCACCCACCGACACGGCGGTCACGACAGCGGTGCTCGCGCGCTTGCGCATTCCGGAACGCATCGTGACGATCCTCGAAGGCGAGAGTCTGGTGAACGATGCGTCGGGCCTGGTGCTCTACCGGGTTGCCGTGGTGGCCGCCATGACCGGCCAGTTCAATCTGCTTCACGCCGCCTCCAGCTTCGTGCTGCTGTTCGCGGGCGGCATCGTTGTCGGCGCCGCCTGCGGCTATGGCTCGATCTGGGTGTTCCGCCACCTGCACGACACCAACCTTGAGATTGCGGCGAGCTTTCTGATCGCCTGGGCCAGCTATCTGGCTGCGGAGGCCATCGGGGTCTCCGGCGTGTTGGCCACGACCACCTGCGGCCTGCTGATGGGCTGGTACCAGCACGCAACCTTCTCGCCGGAGACACGGATGCAGGCGCGCGCCGCGTGGTCGGTCGCGGTATTCGCGTTGGAAGCGCTTTTGTTCATTCTTGTCGGCCTGTCGCTGCGCGAAATGCTCGCGCGGTTCGACGGGCATGCCGTGACCAACCTGTTGCCGCTGGCGTTGCTGATTTCGGTCGGTGTCATCGTCGCCAGGCTGGCCTGGATTTTTCCTGCCACCTATCTGCCTCGTCTGCTTGTTCCGGTGATTCGCCGCCGCGAGCCGCGCCCACCGCTCGCGGCGCCACTGGTGATCGGATGGGCCGGAATGCGCGGCGCGGTCAGCCTCGCCGCCGCACTGGCACTTCCCGCCGACTTCCCTGACCGCGACCCGATTCTGCTGATCACCTTCACCGTGATCCTGGTAACCCTGTTGATACAAGGCGGCACTCTGAGCGTTGTGATAGGTGCTCTGAAGCTCAATTTGCCGATGGACGATGAGGCGCCCGCGTACGGACAGTTGCGCGCCGCGATCGCCGCCGTTGCTTTGCATGTGATCGAAGAGCGCGCGTCAGACCCGCTGGAAGGCGCGATTGCATCCGACATGCTGCGCGAATACCGCGACCGAGCCGGCTGGCTGGTGCGCGTGAACGAGAACGACGCCGTCATACGCGCGGAACGTACCGCACGGCTTTCCCTGCGTCGCGAGGCCCTTGCGGCCAGTCGGACCGAGCTGCTCCGGCTGCACCGATCGCGGGAGATCGAGGATGACGCATTGCAAGTGCTCGAGCAGGAACTGGACCTCGAAGAGCTCCGGCTGCGTCCACAGACCGGCCGGCTTGACGCCTGAGGGCCCGTCGACCGCAATCGCGCCGCCGCGTGCTCAGCGGCCAACGTCATACGCCCAGTATCGTCTCCCGCCAGTAGCGTCTTCCGCGACACCGCGTGTGAACGGCCGGGTCCCAGGCTAGCCGCGCACCAGCCGTCCGGCGCCCTCGATCACGGTGTCCCAGTCGTCCACTTCGCGATTCTCGGGCGCGACCAGCACGTGCTGTACACCCGCCGCCTCGTACGCCGCCAGCCGGTCGCGCAATTCACCAAGATCCTTGCCGTTCCATTGCGTGCGCATCGATATCGTGAAGTCGGCACCAGGCCGCTCCGCGCGCAGACGTTGCACGATCGGCTCTGCTTCTTCCGGTGTCTCACGGCTGCCGTGCCAGCCATCGGCGATCCGCGCGGTACGCTTCAGCGCCACGTCCGAGCTGCCGCCGATCCACAGCGGAATCGGACTGATTGGCTGTGGCAACATCGTCATGTTGGTGATCTTCGCCGGGATGTATTTCGCCTCGAACGTCACCGGATCCTGCGTCCACACCGCGCGCATCATCGCAATGCCCTCGTCCATGCGCCGTCCGCGTTCCCTGAACGGCACGCCGAGTGCGGCAAACTCCGGCTCCAGCCAGCCGACGCCGGCGCCCAGGATCAACCGTCCATTCGACAGGTTGTGGAGGCTGGCAAGCTCCTTGGCCAGTGGCAGCGGATGACGCATCGGCAGCACCAGCACCGTGGTGCCAAGCCGCACGCGTTCTGTCACCGCGGCGACGTAGCTGAGCGTCACCACCGGATCGTAGAACAGCGGTGAACGCGGGAACTCCTTGCGTGGCACGATGATGTGCTCGCTCACCCACACGTCGTCGAATCCCAGCGCCTCGGCGCGCATCGCATGGCGTCGGATCAGCGCCGGTGTCGCCTGCTCGCCGGCGTGCGGCAGATGGATGCCGAGTTGCATGGTGTTGTCCCTCCGCTATCTGGGGCACACAATGCGCCCAATGCCAGGAGGAGGAAACGGGACATGACATCGCGATGGGCAGAGCCGGCGCCGATCCGCTATCCGGATCCCAACATCGTATCGCTCGATCCACGCTTCGAGCGAATCGCGCTCGGCCATGCGGCGATCGAACGCATCGCCGGCGGCTGCCGCTTCACCGAGGGCCCGGTCTGGTTCGGCGACACGCGCCAGTTGCTGTTCAGCGACATCCCGAACAATCGCATCATGCGCTGGGACGAGGAGACCGGGGCGGTCAGCATATTTCGCAGGCCGTCACAACATGCGAACGGCAACACGCGCGATCGTCAGGGCCGGCTGATCACCTGCGAGATGGACGCGCAACGTCTGACCCGCACAGAATACGACGGCACGGTCACCGTGCTGGCGGACCGGTTCGACGGCAAGCGGCTGACCGGGCCAAACGACGTGGTTGTCAAATCCGACGGCTCGATCTGGTTCAGCGACAACGGCGCCGGCATCCGCGGCAACTACCTCGGGCATAAGGCGGAACCGGAGCTGCCGTATCGCGTATACCGGATAGACGGGCGCAACGGTGAGATGAGCATTGCAATTGGCGACATGCAGCGCCCGAACGGGCTGGCGTTCTCGCCCGACGAACAGCGGCTCTACGTCGTTGACACCCCCGCCGAACCGAAGACGACGCATGTCTATGACATTGCGTCAGACGGCACCAAGGCGGTGAACGGGCGCGTGTTCTTCGCGACGCCGGGCTGGGCCGATGGCATCCGCTGCGACACCGAGGGCAACGTATGGTGCGGCTTCTCGGGCGGAGAGCAGGAGGATGGCGTCGCGGTGTTCGCCCCCGACGGCAAGCTGATCGGCCGCATTTTGCTTCCGGAGCGCTGTGCCAATGTCTGCTTCGGTGGCGTGAAGCGGAACCGGCTGTTCATGGCCGCGAGCCAATCGGTGTACGCGCTATATGTCGAGGCTCAGGGCGCACCAGGCGGCTGAGCGGGCGCGGATCGCGATCCAGGTTGTCATCCCCGCAAAGGCGGGGATGACAACCGAGGGAGGGTCAAGCCACGATCGATTGTCCAGCGGCATGGACAAGACGCCGATCAAAGGAAGTCGCGTGCCCGTTCGATGTCCTCCAGCACGCCGGTCTGCGAGACCAGCAGAACCTCGTCGAAGCCAAGCTGCTCCATCCGCTTCAGTCGCTGCCGTGCTTCGTCTGGCGGACAGGTGAGTGCGACGTTGGATGCCGCCGCGATGCCCGCGGATTCAGGCCGGTTGTCGAAGTCGACGGCGACGTTCGCGAGCACGGCGTTGGTGCCGCCCGCCTCGCGATAGATGCGCATGCCATGTTCGAGATCGTCCCAACTGCTGTAGCGGCCGGACGGAGTCCAGCCAGCGCATTGCTTCGCCGCATAGGTGATCCAGCGAGGGCTGCGCCAGGCGCCGAGCAGGATCGGCGGTCCGCCTTCGCATCCCGGCCAGATTGAGAGTGTGCCGCCACCGTTGACTGCCTCGCCACGCCACGCCTGCCGCATGATGTCGAGCGATTCCATAAGCGTGCGAAACCGTTTGCTGTAGTCGTAGCCGAGGAGCACGAAATCGTCCTCGGTCGAGCCGCTGCCGACGCCGAGCCGCAGCCGTCCTCCCGACAGCGCCTGAACCGACTGCACGCGATGGGCGAGTTCGATCGGGTTCCGCAGCGGCACCTGCAGCACGCCGATCCCGAGTTCGACCTTGTCGGTTGCCGCCGCAAGTGCGGCCAAGGCCACGAGAGGATCCAAAGTGGGCCGGCCGCGGCCAAGCGAATCTCCCACCCAGATACCGGGGAACCCACTGGCTTCGATCCGCCGTGCATAGTCAGCCATTCGGGCAACCAGCCCACCGTGATATTCCGCCCCGGGTCCGAGGCGGATCATTGTGCTCACCTTCATCGGCCCCAGCCGTTCAATGACTTCATCGTCACGAAATTCCCCTGTCGTTGATGGCCAAATACGCGAGCAGGACGCGCCATGTTCGCTGATCAGGCCAGGACACCCTGCTTTCTCAAGCGTCCGATCTCGTCGGCCGAGTAACCTGCATCGTGCAGCACGTCCTCGCTGTGCTGACCGACGGTCGGCGCTCGGCGTGGCGCGACCTTTGCTTCGCCCTCTAGCTGGAACGGGCTCGATACAGTCAGCGCCTCCCCATCCGCGAACGGCACCAGCGCGCCGATCTCCTGCATTTGTGCATCGTCCGTCACGTCGTCGGTCTTGCCGACCACGCCGAAGGTCACACCGACAGAGTCGAGGATGGTGCGCCAATCGGCCATGTCACGCGTGGCGAATATCGCATCAAGTTCCACTACCAGGGCCTGCGCGTTCTGCTTGCGCCCCTCCTTCGTGGCGAAGCGCGGATCGTCGGCGAGGTCCTCACGGCCGATCGCATTCAGCAACGGATGCCACTGCCGCTCCTCGTTCCACAGCGCCATGATGAACCAACGGCCGTCGCGACAGCGATAATGGTTGGCGATCGCGTTCGGCGCCTGCTCGCGCGGCGGTCGATGCGGCACGGGTTCGCCGAACAGCCGCGTCTGAACAAAGCAGCCATTCGCCCAAAGGCCGTTTTGCAGCAGTGACGAACGGACCACCCCGCCGAGCCCCGTCTTCTCGCGGCGATACAGCGCAGTGACGATGGCGGCATAGAGGCCGGTGGCACTCGGATGATCGCCCATGCCCGGCGCCGAGCGCGCCGGCACAGTATCGGGGTCGGCGCGCACGGCATCCATCAGACCGGTGCGCGCCCAGTACGCTGTGGAGTCGAATCCGGTCTTCGCCGCCTCCTCGCCGGCCTCGCCATAAGCGGTAAAGGATGCATAGATCAGCCGCGGATTCAGCGGCAGCAGATCGGCGGGCGCGAGCTTCAACCGGTCGCGCACCGGCAGCGGAAAGTTGGTGACAAACACATCGGCGTCCGCGGCCAGTCGATGCAGCACGGCGCGACCCGCCGCGTGCTTGAGGTCGAGCGCCAGGCTGCGCTTGTTGCGCGACGTCAACTGCCAGTAATAGTCGTTCGGCGCGCCGCTGGCGCTGCGTGCGCGCCAGGGATCGCCGGCGCCAGGCGGCTCGATCTTGATCACGTCGGCGCCGAAGTCCGACATGATCGTCGCGGCCGCGGGACCAGCGATCCAGCTCGCGCAGTCGATGACCTTCAGGTCCGAGAACAGGTGGTTGCTCATTGGATTATGGCGCCTGGTTAGAAAAGATGATCGTCCCCGACGCGGCGAACATGCCGCCAACCCCATGGCAGACGGAGATTTTCGCTCCCGGAATCTGTGCCGGCGCAGTCCCGCGCATCTGCCGCACGCTCTCCTGCAACGCGTACATGCCGTACATGCCGGAGTGCATATATGAAAGGCCGCCGCCGTTGGTGTTCAACGGCAGCTTGCCGCCCGGCGCCGTGTTGCGTTCGGCGATGAACCGGCCGGCCTCGCCGCGCGGCACAAAACCCAGATCCTCCAGGCCGTACAACGGTAGATGCGCGAACGCATCGTAGATCATCAGATGATCCACGTCCTTGTGTGCGATCCCCGCCTCGCGGAACGCGGTCGGTCCGGCGACGCTGAACGCGCGCGACGAGGTGAAGCTTTCCATCTGGCTGACCATCGGCGTTTCGACGCTCTCGCCGGTGCCCAGGATATAGACCGGCTTCGTCGGAAAATCCTTGGCGCGGTCAGCGGAAGTCAGGATCAGTGCGCCGCCGCCATCGGTCACCAGGCAGCATTGCAGCAGGCGAAACGGATAGGCGATCATCCGCGAGCCAAGCACGTCCTCGACGGTGATCGGATTGCGGAACGTCGCGCGCGGATTCTTGCCGGCCCATTCGCGCTGCACCACCGCGACCATCGCAAGCTGCTCGTGCGTCACGCCATAGGTCTTCATGTAGCGCAGCACCGGAATCGGAAACAGACTCGGCGGACCCATCGGGCCGAACGGCTGTTCGAACTGTCCGTTCAGGCTGGAGGCTGGCACCGGGCGTGGCACTCGGCCGATTCCGGAGCGCCCGCTTTCGCCGTGGGTGACCAGGATCGTCTTCGCCAGCCCCGCCTCGATCGCAGCCGCCGCATGGCGGACATGGATCATGAATGAGCAGCCGCCGACCGATGTCCCATCCACCCAGGTCGGTGTAATGCCCAGGTAGTGCGCGATCTGCACCGGTGTCTCGCCGGCGGTGGCGACGCCGTCGATGTCCTTCGGCTTCAGCCCGCAATCCGCCATCGCGTTCAGCGCCGCATCAGCGTGCAGCTGGATCTGCGATGTGTCCGGAATGACGCCAAGCTTCGTGCTTTCCGCGGCGCCGACGACGGCGACTGTATTGTGCGGCATCGGCCTTACCCCTTCGCCGGGCGGAACAGCGGCAGCGTGATGGTGTCATTCTGTTTCGCGAACACCACCTCGAGCGGCATGTCGAGTACCAGTGCCTCCGGTGTCTGCGGGCATTCGACGATGTTGGTCATCATGCGCGGGCCTTCGGCAAGCTTCACCACGGCGATCGCGTAGGGCGGCTCGAAGCCGGCCACCTTGCGATGATGGATGACATAGCTATCCAGGATTGCCTTGCCGCTGGCCTGGACCACCGACACGTCGCGTGACGCGCAGGCAGGACAGAACGGACGTGGCGGGAAATACACGTTGCTGCAGGTGTCGCAGCGCTGCAGGCGCAGTTCGCCTGCGTGCGTGCCGTCCCAGAAATGCTGCGTTTCGGGTGTGGGTTGGGGCAGGGCGCGGCTTGGCTCTGGCATGGGCAAGTCCTCGATTCAGTTGGTCGCGGGCTTACGGCGGCCGGCGACGTAGGTGGCGCCCTCAGGACCGGCATGTTCGGCGTGCCGGCAGCCGTTTGTCATGCTGAACGTGTCGCCCACCCTGTAGGTGTTGCGCCGGTCCGCGACGAGGATCGTCATTTCCCCGGCGACGACCATCAGGCGCGCATCGAAGTCGTGCGCGTGCTCCGGATTGACGGCGTCCGGTTGCATCGTGTTGACGACGACCTGGTAGCCGTCGCGCTGCAACTCGGCCTCGAACGATGTGCGATCCATGCTGAGGTTCCTCCTGCTTGAACGAATAGGCTAGGGCGAGAGTGATATTGCGGCAACCCGCAGGGCTGTCGGCACGAGAGCCAAGCAATCAAGCGGCACAGAGTTACACAAACTGCACACGGAGTTTCACGGAGGAAACTTGTTGCGCTTCGCGCCTTCGCGTGGACATCGGCGCGAAGCCCTCCACGAATCCTTCCTCTGTGTCACTCTGTGTGCACTTTGTGTAACTCTGTGTCCGCCTGATTATTCACCCCACCAGCACGGCCTTGCCAATCACCTTGCGATCGATGACCGCCTGCATCGCATTCGCAGCCTGCGCGAGCGGGAAGCGATGCGAAATTCGCGGCTTCAGCTTGCCCTGCGCGGCAAGTTCGGTCAGCGCGTTCATGTTGGCGATCGCCAGCGGCGGGTCCGCTTCGTTCAGACCGCCGATGCGTACACCGATCGCGTCGATGCCCTTGATCAGCAGGTAGTTGCTGCGAATGTTGGTCGGGCCGCCACCTAGGAAGCCCAGGATCAGCAGCCGCCCGCACCAGGCCAGGCAGCGCAGCGATTCGTCCGACACCTGCGCGCCGATCGGATCGTAGGCGATATCGACACCGTGCCCGCCGGTCAGTTCCTTCACCTTGTCGACGAAGCCGCCCTGGTAGTCGATCGCGTGATCGGCGCCTTCCTCCAGGCAGGCGGTGCGCTTTTCGTCGGTGCTGGCGGTGGCGATCACCTTTGCGCCGAACAGTTTGGCGACCTGGATCGCCGCGATGCCGATGCCGCCCGCGGCACCGTGTACCAGCACCCATTCGCCAGCCTTCATGCGGCCCCGCTGCAACAGCGCGTGATAGGCGGTGCCATACGCGCCGCGGAACACCCCCGCTGCCTCCAGGGACATACCCTCTGGCACGAGATCGCATAACGCGGCTTTCGCATTTCCCAATTCGGCGCAGGCGCCGAGACTGTGCCGGCTCATTACCTTGTCGCCGGTACGGAACTGCGTCACGCCGAGCCCGACGGACACGACCACCCCTGCCGCCTCGCTGCCGGGAATGAACGGCGGCTCGGGGCGGAACTGGTATTTTCCTGCCAGCATCAGCACATCGACGTATTGCACGCCGCGCGCCTCGATGCGGACCCGCAGTTCACCGGGACCGGGAGGCGGCGGATCCGGCACGTCGCGCAGTGCGAGCACCTCCGGACCGCCGAATGCCTCGCACACCACTGCTTTCATCTGCACAACCCCTTGCTGCCGGCCGCGCAGTATTGCCTTGTCATCTCCGCGGCGCCACCAGCATCGGTCCGTATTTCGCAAGGAACAGGGCGAAAGCGCCGATCCATGCCAGCCCGGAGAATTCGATCAGATCCGCCTGCGCCTCGATCGACCACGCGGCGGCTATGCGCAACCCGGCCGCCGTGCTGACCAGGGCAAAAAGCGTGATGGTCGGTGCATCCGCGTGCAGTGCACGGCCGGTGTGGCCAAGTATCGCGCGGGTCATCACCGCAAGGGTCATCGTACCCATCGCACCTGCGGTCAGCGCGTGTATTGCCGCGGCGGGCGGGACTGAGTTGGTCAAAAGCGATAGCCCGAGCAGGGCCACGCCGGCCACCAGCCAGAGCAAGCCGACGTGCAGGACAAGCAGCATCGGGTCGGGGAGGGTTGCGACGCCGCGCCAGCGTACCAGCCGGGCGGCATTCAATCCCGCCGCAGCCAGCAGTACAATGCCCATCGGCTGCCAGTCCGGCAGGAACGCCCAGCTGATCATTCCGACATGCAGCGTGCCAAGCGCGACGCGGTCCAGCATGCCGGCGGGCGACGGCAAGTCAGGACTGCCTCGCGTCATGAGCCAGTTGCGCGTGAACGCCGGCACGATCCGTCCGCCGATCACTGAGATCAGCACGATCACCGCAGCGACGCCGAGACGCCAGCCAAGCCCGATCGGGATTGCGACACCGAGCGACTGCAGATGCATCAGCAGGTTGGCGATCGCCAGCACGATAACCGGGGCGAGCAGCGGATAGTTTCGCCTGTTGCCGGCAGCGACGAGTTCGCGCGCCGCTACCGCTTCCAACGCGACCGCGAAAGCAAGGTCGGCCACCGGTGCGAGCCAGCCGGGGATCAACGCCGAGATCAGACAGACGAACCGGCCGAGCAGCCACAGTGCCGCAAGCACCGCGAGCGGCGTTCCCGCTATAGGCGCGCGATTGGTCCAGTTCGGGATCGCGGTGAGCAGAAAGCCGCCGATCGCGGCCATGATGAAACCGAACAGCATTTCATGGATGTGCCAGCTCATCGGATCGAAGCGGCTCGGCAGATCGATGCCGCCGGCGAGCAATGACAGCCACAATGCCAGGGACGCCGCCGACCATGCCGCGGCGGCGAGGAAGAACGGACGAAAGCCGGCGGTCAGCAGCGGTGGCATGAGCTCCACTTTGCAGCGAAGGGCGCTGTATCCATAATCGCACAACAGCAGCGAGGAGACACGGCCATGTCAGGTGCCAACACGTTCAAGTTCGTCATGCTGCCGCCGCAGTCGGAGATCACGCGCGGCTGGGGCAGACAACTCGCCGATGCGATGCCCGAGGTGCGTGTGGTGATTGCGGAGGATCAGGCGGCGGCGGAACGCGAGATCGTCGATGCCGAGGCGGCATTCGGCCGGCTGCCGCGCGAGGTGCTAGCGAAGGCGCGCCGGCTGCGCTGGCTGCAGGCGCCGCAGATCGCGCCGCCGGCGGGGTATTATTATCCCGAACTGATCGAGCATTCGCTGACCGTCACCAACTTCCGCGAGATCTTCAACGACCATATCAGCACGCACATCATGGCTTTCGTGCTGGCCTTTGCACGCGGGCTGCAGACGTACATCCCGCAGCAGCTTCGCCGCGAGTGGAAGAAGCCGGGCGACAACAGTGACGTGGTGCATCTGCCGGAGGCGACCGCGCTGATCGTCGGCGTCGGCGGGATCGGGGCGGAGACAGCGCGGCTTGCGGCGGCGTTCGGCATGACGGTGGTGGCGACCGACGCGCGGCGCACCGCGGCGCCGCCCGGCGTGACCGAACTGCACAAGCCGGATGCGCTCGATGCGCTGCTGCCGCGGGCGGATTTCGTCATCCTGACGGTGCCGCATACGCCATCGACAGAGGGCTTCATGAACCGTGCGCGCTTCCAGCGCATGAAGCGCGGCGCGTTCTTCATCAACATCGGTCGCGGCCTGACCACGAAGCTCGATGATCTGGTGGCGGCGCTGAACGCCGGCGAGATCGCCGGTGCGGCGCTGGATGTTTACGAGCAAGAGCCGTTGCCCGCCGAACATCCGCTGTGGACGATGCCGAACGTGCTGCTGACGCCGCACATGGCGGGGCATGGGCCGTATCTGGATGACCGCCGCTACCAGATCATGATCGACAACTGCCGTGCCTTCCTTGATGGCAAGCCGCTGCGCAATGTCGTCGACAAGGCCACCTGGTTCTGAGGGATACGCGCGGATGAGCACACTGGTGGTGGTCTATGATCTTGAGCCGGGCGGCAGACGGGTCGTGGAGGATGCGCTGGGCGGTGCGGCGGAGGCGATCTACCTGACCGATCTCGATGACGCGGCGCGGGCGGATGCGCTGCGCAAAGCGGACGCCGTGCTGGCGCGCACCACCAGGGAACTGCGGCAGGGCGAAATCGCGCTGCTGAAGGATGCGCGTCTGGTGCAGTTCATCAATGCGGGCATCGACTTCGTGCCTCTTGCGGACATGCCGGCGGGCGTTCCGGTGGCGACCAATGGCGGGGCCTATGCGGAACCGATGGCGGAGCATGCGCTGGCGATGGCTCTGGCGGCGGCGAAACGACTGCTGGTGGAGCATGCGGCTCTGGCGCGCGGCGAGTTCAACCAGTTCAACCGAAATCGCATGCTGGCCGGTGGCGTGTGCGGCATCCTCGGGTTCGGCGGCATTGGTGTCGCCACGGCACGACTGGCGCGTGGTATTGGCATGCGTGTTCATGCGATCAACCGGCGCGGCGGCAGCGAGGAGCCTACCGATTGGATCGGCACGCCGGAGCGGCTCGATGCGTTGCTCGAGGCGTCGGATCTGCTGGTGATCTGCACGCCGCTGACGCCCGCCACGTTGGGGATGATCGGCGCGCCACAGCTTGCGCGGATGAAGGAGGATGCGATCCTGGTGAACGTCGCGCGCGGCGAGATCGTCGATGAGCGTGCGCTGTATGAACGGCTGCTGGCGTATCCGAAGTTCAGCGCCTGCATCGACGCGTGGTGGATCGAGCCGATACGCCACGGTACGTTCCGCATGGACCAGCCGTTCATGTCCCTGCCGAACGTGATCGGCTCGCCGCACAACTCGGCGGCGGCGATATCGGGAACCGGTGCGGTCGGCCTGCGGCGCGCAATCGCCAATATCAGGCGCGCGCTGGCCGGGGAGACGGCGCAGTACCAAGTGCCGCCGGAAGACCGGATGATGTAGCTGACGTTGCCATATCTCCCTGGGTCCCCGCTTTCGCGGGGATGACGTCGCTCTGGAACCGCGCGCGCCCTCTTCGTCACCGCGCGGAAGCGGGGGCCCGGGGGTCGTGCGAAGTAATTACCCGCCCTGCGCCACCAGCCGTGCAAACTCGGAAAGCTGGTCCGCCTCCACATCCGACACTGCGTAGTAGGTGATGCCGCCGCGCCGCCAGGTGACCACGTTGAAGCCCTGCCGCGACTCGGCGTGGAACGGTTCGTCGATTTTCCCGGGTGAGGCCCATGCGAACAGGTTGATCACGTGCTTCGCGCGCCGGTACACCACCGCCGCCGCCTGGTGCCCATCGACATAGTCGAGCCGGCCGCCGACCAGCGGGAACCCCGCGTCCTTCAGGTCGCGCACCGGTGGCGACACATCCAGCCGCCCCGACAGCCATGGCTTGACAGTATGCTGATCGCTGGTCGGCACGTCGGTCAAATGATCGGCCTGCATCGAGCGAATGTGGCTGCCGATCACGTCCTGCATCACGTCGTCCCGGCCGCCCGGCCGCCCGCCAAGCACCAGAACCGTCATCGCCACACCCGCGAGCGCGCCGGCCAGCCCGGTGCCGGCCATGCCGAAGGCCGGCCAGCGCAACCATGGCCGCACGACCATCGCCGCGGACGCGGGAGGCGCCTCGCGTTCCAGCGCCGCGCCGATGCGCGCGGCCAGCCCCGGCGGAGCGCGATGGTATGGCAGATTGGTACGGATCGCCGCCTGCATGGCGCGCAACTCCTCCAGCTTGGCGGTACAGTTGGCGCAGCCCGCGACGTGGCGGTTCACGCGTAACCGCTCGAACCGTCCCAACGCGGCGTCGAGCAGCCCCGACAACAATCCGGCGGCGCGATCACACTCCATGCGCGTTCTCCGTCTCGGCCTGCCGCAGCCAAAGGTTCCGCAGACTGAGCCTCGCCCGTGCCAGACGCGACGTCACCGTCCCGATCGGTACGCCTGTCACCGTGGCAATCTCCTTGTAGGCAAGGTCTTCGACCTCCCGCAGCAGCAGCACCTCGCGGTACTCCGCCGGCAACTGTTCCATCAGGCGGCTCAGGGTCTGGCTGTCGATGCTCTCCAGCAGCAGCGCCTCGGGATCACGCGGGCGGCTGCCCCACATCGTTTCCTCGGTTTCGGCCGTGTCCGCGACGGGCGTATCGGGCAGGAACACCATGCGGCCCGAGCGGTTTTCCTTCACCCAGTTGACGAAGGCGTTGCGAACGATAGTCAGCAGCCACACGCGGAAATTCCCTCCCTGGAAGGTATCAAAGTACCGAAATGCCCGCAGATAGGCGTCCTGCACCACGTCCTCGGCATCCGACGGATTACGCGCCAGCCAGCGGGCAAGGTTGTAGGCGGCATCGAGATGCGGCAAGGCAAGCAACTCGAAGCGTCTGCGTCGATCATCGTGGGCCAAGGCATTGGTCCTGACTTATGCGTTCCCCTGGGGGCTCCCGGGTTCCATACCCGGCGGGGCGTCATCTTATTCCTGGAAGCGGCGGGAATAACCCCATCGCAAACCCGGTAGTGCCTGCAGCCGGGGCCGGAGGGCGGACCCGGGCAAGCAGGAGTTCATCCATGAGCAGCGATTCGATCACCGAGCCGGGCACGGAACCGGGCGACATGCAGCGCCGCGGCTTTCTGAAGTGCATGACCTGGGCAGGCACCGCCATGGTCTGGACGGTGGCGGGCGGCGTGCCGCGCTCGCGCCTGATCGGCAGCGCCCAGGCCGCGGCGAGCGAGGGGTTCACCTTCGTGCAGTTCAGCGACAGCCATATCGGCTTCGACAAGCCGGCCAATCCCAATGTGACCGCGACGCTTCAGGAGGGGCTGAGCAAGATCGCGGCCATGCCGACGCAGCCCGCGTTCATGATCCACACCGGCGATCTCACGCATCTGTCCAAGCCGGCGCAGTTCGACACCGTGCAGCAGCTTCTGGGCACGACGAAGCTTGCGGTGCACACGGTGCCCGGCGAGCACGACATCCTGGAGGAGGAGGGCAAGAGCTATCTCAACCGCTTTGGCAAGGGCACCAAGGGCGACGGCTGGTACAGCTTTGACGCCAACGGCGTGCACTTCATCGGCCTGGTGAACGTGGTCAACCTGCAGGGCAACGGTCTCGGCGCCCTTGGCCACGAGCAGCTCGAGTGGCTGGAAGCCGACGTGAAGCAACTCACCGCCAGCACGCCGATCGTGGTGTTCGCGCATGTGCCGCTGTGGGTTGTCTATGCGGATTGGGGTTGGGGCACATCCGACGGCGCGCAGGCGCTGAGCTACCTGAAGAAGTTCGGCTCCGTCACCGTGCTGAATGGCCACATCCACCAGACGATGCAGAAGGTGGAGGGCAATGTGGCATTTCACACGGTGTGCTCGACCGCGTTCCCGCAGCCCGCGCCCGGCACGGCCAAGGGGCCGGGACCGATGCTGGTTCCGGCGGCGGAGCTGAAACAGCATCTTGGCATCGCGCGCGTGAGTCTCGTGTCGTCCAACGCGCCGTTGGCCATCGTCGACACACCGCTGGCGAACTGAAGGATCGACCATGACTGGAATTCTGGAACCGGGCGGCTGCGCCCGGCGCTCTCTGCTGCGCCGTGCTCTGGGAGCAGGCGTCGTGGTGCTGATCGGCACCGTCGCGCGCAAGGCCGCCGCACGGGAAGACGAAGTGGTGATTGACAACTTCACGTTCTCGCCGACGCCGCTGATCGTAACTGTAGGAAGCGACGTGAAGTGGGTGAACCACGACGACATTCCCCACAGCATCGTCTGTCCCGCGCTGAACGTGGCGTCGCATGCGCTGGATACCGACGACAGCTTCGTGCATCGGTTCGATCGGGCGGGAACCTACGAGTACATGTGCGGGCTGCATCCGCACATGCGCGGGCAGATCACGGTTCAGGCCTAGGAACTCTGCTCCCCCCTCCCCTTGCGGGAGGGGGTCGGGGGCAGGGGTCAGCTAATCGCACCCGCCTGCCGTAATTCGGCGATCCGCTCTGTCGAATAACCAAGTGCGATCAGGATCGCATCGGTATGTTCACCGGCGCGCGGCGGCTGCATCCGTAACGCAGGCGCCTCGTCGTCGATGCAGAAAGGCAGGCCCGGCAGATTTGCCACGTTGCCCCTCGGCATCGTGATCGCAAGCGCCCGACCGAACGCGTTCAGTTGCGGATCGTCGAACAGATCCGACGGCGTGCGCACCGGCGAGAACGGAATATTCGCCTCGTCCATGATGCGCTCCAACTCGGCGATCGCGCGTTCAGCCACGATCGCCGTGACGATCTCGCGCAGCGCTGGCCGGTTCTTCACCCGGTCGGCGTTGCTGCGGAAACGTTCGTCCGCCAGCAGATCAGGGCGGCTGAACTTGTCGCAGAACGAGCGCCAGTGGTTGTCGGAGGTAATACCGATGAACAGCTTTTCGCCGTTCAGCGTCGGGAACGTTTCGTAAATTCCCCAGGCGCCGCTGCGCGCCGGCATCGGCGGCGAAGGTGTTCCGGTTGCGGCCTCGCCGGCCATATGCTGGCCCACCAGGAATGCGGACGATTCGTAGAGCGCGCTGGTGACCTTGCGTCCCTGGTTGTCCTTGTCGCGCTGGCGCAACGCCGCCAGTGTGGCAAGCGCACCCATCACGCCGCCCATGATGTCGATCACCGAGGAACCGGCGCGCAGCGGCTGGCCAGGCGGGCCGGTCATGTAGGCGAGCCCGGTCATGTATTGCGCGATCTCGTCGAGCGACGGTCGATGCTCGTAGGGGCCAGGCAGGAAACCCTTCAGCGCGCAGTAGATCAGCCGTGGATTGAACTCGTGCACCGCATCCCAACCGAGGCCGAGCCGTTCCATCGTGCCCGGACCGAAATTCTCGATCAGCACATCGGCCTTGCGCACAAGATCATGCGCAACCGCCAACCCGTCGGGCGATTTTGCGTCGATGCAGATGCAGCGTTTGTTGCGGTTGAAATATGCGAAGAATCCGGTTGCGAAGCCGTGCAACCGGCGGGTGCGGTCGCCGTCCGGCGCAGGCTCCACGCGGATCACGTCGGCACCAAGATCGGCGAGAACGACGCCACACGACGGGCCCATCACCGTGTGACTGAACTCCAGCACCACAAGACCTTCGAGCGGCAGGATCGCCATTGCGGAATCCGATCTTCTTCGTGACGGTCAGCCAGTCAGCGGACCGAACCTCTCGGTTTCCCGCGGATGTTTGTCAACCCGGACGTGCGATGCGCGTGTGGCCGTCGTGCATTACGGTGACCCGGTCGCCGGCGCGCAGTCCAAGTTCATTGGCCTGTACAACGGAAATTGTGGAGCCGCCATCAATCCGCACGATGAATTCCGTCAGCTGACTGTTGCCGTCGTTGACAGCGGTTGCCGTGCCGCTTGCGTCGGCAAGCAGCGCGACACGCAACGGATCATGATCGCTGTGCACGGCGACGGCGCGCAGCGACAGGATGGTGCCCTCGGTGGCGGGCAGGGAACGTGCCGTTGCCGCGGCTGGGGCCGTCGCGGTGCCTGTGACGGCGTTTGCGCATCCGGCGATGCCCAGCAGAGCAAGCAGACCAACGCATCCGGCGAGCGTCATCGACCGTGCCCCCTTCGTTTCCGCCGTGATGAGTTTAGCCGCTGCGACCGACGCTCCCAATCACCCCTGGGGATCATCGACGACATTCCGGGACCGATGCGGTTGCGGTGCCGGTCAATCACCTGCGCGAGATGATCTTGCAGAGAACAGCGATCTGCGATAAGGGCTTAGGGGCGAATCCTGATTAGTTACCTGAGCGACGGCCATCCGGCCGCCGTGCCCTCCGGCCATTGCGGCCGCGCCACGACGACGGAGGTTTGCCTCGGATGACGCGTCACAACCACTCCGAATACCGCCTTTCTGCGCATGCGTCGCTGCTTCGTGGCGTTGGTTGCATGGCCCTGCTTGGGCTGCTTGCGGCCTGCGCGGCCCATGCGCCGCAGCATAGCGCGACCCAGGAGGCGGCGCGCTATGCCGCGCACGCCCGCGGAAACTACACGCCGCCGGGTCCGCCGGATGATCCGTGGGGACCTTATATCCGTGAGTCCACCCAGCGGTTCGACGTGCCGGAGATCTGGGTCCGCTCGGTGATGCATGTCGAGTCGGGCGGCAACGAGTATCAGAACGGTCAGCTGATAACATCCAGCGCCGGCGCCATGGGTCTGATGCAGGTGATGCCGGAGACCTACGACGAGCTGCGCGCACGCTACAACCTGGGCGACGATCCGTTCGACCCGCACGAGAACATCCTGGCTGGCACGGCGTATCTGCGCGAGATGTACGACATCTACGGCTCACCCGGATTCCTTGCCGCCTACAATGCCGGACCTCGGCGACTCGATGACTATCTGAGCAACAACCGGCCGCTGCCTGACGAAACGCGGCGCTATGTGGCGATGATCGGGCCGAACATCGTGGGCGTCTATCCGATCAGTCGTTCGCCGGCCGAGGACTATGCGATGAACGCGCTGCCGATC
Organism: uncultured Alphaproteobacteria bacterium; assembly: GCA_963812475.1. Classification (GTDB taxonomy): domain Bacteria; phylum Pseudomonadota; class Alphaproteobacteria; order Acetobacterales; family Acetobacteraceae; genus JAMXLO01. Next base: position 215,473 of record CAWEVI010000044.1, on the reverse strand, counting down.
GATATCCCGCCTGGTACGCGCTACGGCCGCGCGGTCCAGTTGGCGAGCAACCGCGGCAGCGGCGGGCGGGTGCCGGCGCGCGGGTCGATCCAGACCGCGCAACTGCCGGAGCCGCCACGGCCGATGGCTCAGCCCACGCCGCAGCAGTATGCCCTGGTCATTCCCCCACCGCCCCCGCCTGCTTCGGGTCGCGGGGGGTTCCGGCTGATCCCGCAGGCAGTGGCTGAACCGGTCCCGATGCATCACGGCGGTTCACCCTCCGGCCAGTGGGCGATCCAGGTTGGCGCCTATTCCACCGAGGGGATGGCGCATGCCGCGGTCGGCACCGCGCGCGAGCGGGCATGGGCGGAACTGGCGGTGGCGCATCCCTCGGTCGCCGGGGTGCGGCAACCGCGCGGCGTGCTGTACCGCGCCAGGCTGACCGGTCTGTCGCGAGACGCCGCGGTGCAGGCCTGCGAGCGACTCGCGCATGGCCGCGCGAGTTGCCTCGTGCTGTCGCCAAACGCACAGTCCTAGCGCCCCGCAGAGACGACCAGTTCGTTGTAGGCGGCACGTGCCCCGGTAAAGCCGCCGGAGACGAGACCATCGAGGTAACGCTCGGTGGCTGGTTGCAGCGCTTCGTGCCATTGCACGATAGTTGCTGCGTCTGGAACGATGATCTCCTGCCCCGGCCCCGACGCCCCGTCGCGCACCGGCTTGTCCCACCTGGTCCATAGCAGACCGAAGCGGTCCACCAGTGCCTCGTTGGAAAGTTCGTCGATCGCGGCGCGGATGTCGGGGGGAAGGCTGGCGAATTTATCCTTGTTCATCACTACGAAAAACACCGATGTGTAAAATGCGATGTCGGTGTGGAACTTCATGGCATCGTTGAATCCCGGCAGTGGATTGCCCCAGTTGGTGACGATGCCGTCGATCCTGCCGTCCCGTACGGCGGGCATGACGTCGTTCACCTGCAGGATGGCGGGTTCCGCACCGATCGATTCCAACGCCACGGCAACCGTCCTGTTCGGCGCGCGCAGCCGCACGCCCTTCAAATCCGCCGGGCTGGTGATCGGTCTTGTCGCCGTGTGGATCAGGCCAGGATTGTGCACAAACAGCGCGAGCACCTTGTAGTCCTGGTATTCGGCTCCAAACACACCGTCCTTGTACAGCTTCCACAGCGCCCGCGAACCGCTTTGCGCGTCATGGACGACGAACGGCAACTCGATGACCGAACTTCGCGGAAATCGGTCTCCCTCCGCGCCGCGCAGCCCGAGTGCGATGTCGATCATGCCATCCCTGACCTGGGTTGCCTGCTTCGTCACTTCCCCGATTGGCGAGCTGCCGTTGTAGATCTCGACCTTCACCCTGCCGCTGGTCTTCGCTTCCAGCTCTCTGGCCCACGGCTGCGCGAAATCGACCTCGAAGAAGCCGCTCGGGTCGAGGAAGTGGCTGAGCTTCAGTGTGATCGTCTGTGCGCTTGCCCCAGTGATCGCCGAGGAGGGTGCGATTAAACCGGCCATTGCCAAAAGGATGAGCCATACGGAGAACGTTGGACGCATCTGGTTTTCCCGTCCTGATGGCGGCGAGCCTGTCGCACTGCCTTGCCGCAGCCAATCCCCGGCGTCAAACTGACCGGAACGGGGCGCGTGGACCCCGCGCATCGTCATCACCTGGGAATGTCCGAGATCATGCCTGACGCCAGATTCGCCAGCCTCACGCCACTGCTCGCGCCGCGATCCATCGCAATCCTGGGCGCTTCCAACGATCCGACGCGGATCAGCGGCCGCCCGATCGCCTACATGAAGGCACAGGGCTTCAAGGGTGCGATCTACCCGGTGAACCCCAACCGCACCGAAGTGCAGGGTCTGAAGGCCTATCCCTCGGTTGCCGACCTGCCCGAGACGCCCGATGTCGCCATCGTCGCTGTCGCTGCCGAACATGCGTTGCAGGGCGTGGCGGACCTGGCGAAGCGCGGCGTCAAAGGCGCACTGGTGTTCACCGCCGGGTTCGCCGAGATGGACGAGGCCGGCGAAGCCGCGCAGAACCGCATGGTTGCGTCGGCACGCGCGCACGGCATGCGCATTCTCGGACCCAACTGCCTCGGCGCGTTCGACAGCCGCACCGCCTATTACGCGACGTTCTCATCGTCGTTCGATTCCGGCTGGCCGGTGCCCGGCCGTATTGGCATCGCGTCGCAGTCGGGCGCCTACGGCACGCATCTCTACACGCTGGCGCGCAACCGCGGCATCGGCGCGTCGCTCTGCATCATGACTGGCAACGAAGCCGACGTGACGGTGGGTGAATGCATCGGCTGGCTCGCCGAGAATCCGGAAGTGGACGTGATCGCCGTTTACGCCGAGGGCATTCGCGAGTCGGCGGGATTGATCGCGGCATTCCAGGCGGCACGCGCGGCGAAGAAGCCGATCGTCATGCAGAAGGTCGGCCGCAGTGAACTTGGCACCAAGGCGGCGAAGTCCCACACCGCCTCGATCGCCGGCGACGACGCGGTCACGGAAGCGGTGATGGCCGAATTCGGCGTGATGCGCGCGCGCAACTCCGAGGAGATGCTGGACATCGCCCACACCGCAACCCGGAAGATCTATCCGGTGCGCAACACGCTCGGCGTGATCACCGTATCCGGAGGCGCCGGCGTGTTGATGAGCGACGTGGCCGAGAGCGTCGGTCTGCCGATGCCCGAGATGCCGATCGAGACGCAGAAGCAGCTCCGCGAACTGGTGCCGTTCTGTGCACCACGCAATCCAGTGGATGCGACGGCGCAGGTCAGCAACGACGTTACGCTCATCAACAAGTTCACCGACGCCATGATCGGCGATGGCGGTTACGCGTCGGTGCTCGGCTTCTTCAGCATGACGGCATCGTCGCGCCGCTGGCCGTCGATCCGCGAGCAGCTCAATCTGGTCAAGGCAAAATACCCGAACCGGCTCTATGTTTTATCGGTGATCACGCCGCAGGACCGGCGCGATGAGCTGGAAGCCGATGGCTGGGTGGTACACGAGGACCCGACGCGCGCGGTGACCGCGATCGCCGCGATGGGTCGCTACGGCGCCGCGTTCGCCGCCGCGGATTCGGCGCCGCCACCAACGCTGGGGCAGGTGACGTTGCCCGCCGCGACGCCGAGCGAGGCGGAAGCCAAGCGGCTGCTGGCAGCGTCCGGCATCCTGTCCGCACCGGAACAGCCGTGCGACAGTGCCGCGGAAGCCGTCGCCGCTGCCGAGCTCTTCGGATTTCCCGTGGTGATGAAAATCCTGTCGCCGGATATCCTGCACAAGTCGGAGATCGGCGGCGTGCTGCTGAACGTCAGCGATGTCGCGGCAGTGCGCGACGGCTACGACCTGCTGCTCGCTCGCGCCAAGCGGGCCGCTCCGACCGCACGCATCGAAGGCGTGCTGGTGGCGAAGCAGTTGCAAGGGGGCGTGGAATGCATTCTTGGCATCCACCGCGACCCGGTGTTCGGACCAATCGCGATGTTCGGACTGGGCGGCATTTTCGTCGAGGTGATGAAAGACGTGGTGTTCCGTCGCTGCCCGTTCGGCGACGACGTGGCGGAGCAGATGCTCCGATCCATCAAGGGGGCGCCCCTGCTGCTCGGAGCACGCGGCAGGCCGCCGGTGGACATCAGGGCGCTGGCACACATGCTGTCGCGGCTGTCGGCGTTCGCGCACGCGGCCGGCCCGAGGTTGGCTTCGATCGACCTCAATCCGGTGTTCGCCATGCCGGAGGGGCATGGGGCATTCGCGGCGGATGCGGTGATCGAGGTGGGGGAGTAACGCCGCCGCCTTGTTGTCAGCCTCGGTTTCCTTCGCGGGGATGACGAACAAACGTGTTCTTACGATGCAAGCTCCTCGACATCGGCTACCCGTACGCGGCTGCCGCGAAAGGCCAGCAGAGCCGTGGCGGCAGCCGCGATGAGTGCAAACACGCAGGCGCTCAGAAAGATGTGCGTCGGCGCCACGCCGCGCGACAGCAAGTACCCGCCAAGCAATGGCGCGGTGATGCCGCCGAGCCGTCCTATGCCGAGCGCCCAGCCGAGGCCACTCGTGCGCATGCGCGCCGGGTAAAGCTTGCCGCAGGTCCCGTTGGCGCCGGTCTGGCTGCCGATGATCGTCGCTCCAGCCAGGAAGGTCATTATCAAAAGCATTGCATAGGGCAGTGCAACAAGCGCGATCACCCCGATGAATACGGCTCCGGCGGCGTAGTGCAACGCCAAGGTACGCTCGGGTCCGATCCGGTCGATCGCCAGGCCGAGATACAGGACGGCGAAGATCGCGCCAAAGTCCCTCATGCTCGAGGCGAACACAGACTGTGCCGGGCTATAGCCGATCATGCTCAAGACCGTCGGCATCCAATAGGCGAACAGGAACAGATTCAATAGGCTGCAGAGGTAGACGATCCAAAGCAGGATGGTCTGCAAGGCGTACTCTCTGCCGAACAGCATCCTGACGGGGTTTCCTCGCGCTATGTCAACGGTATCGCTCTGCGTTGGAACGATGTCGAGGCGGCGAAGCAAGGCGGCATGGCGCGGGGACAGGTTTTCCCTGGCTGCCAGGAACCGCGGCGATTCCGGCAGCCACAGCGCCAGCGCCGGCACCAGAATCAGCGGGAACGCGCCGCCCAGGATGAAGATCACCGGCCAGTCGAAATGCGCAAGCAGCAACGCCACGATCTGGCCACCGACGAAGCCCCCGATGGGCGCACCGGTGAACGTGACCATGATCATCGTGGCACGCAGCCGGTGCGGTGCGTAGTCGCCGCTTAGCGCGGCCGCCCCTGAAAATCCACCGCCGATACCGAGACCGGTGAAGAAGCGCCAGAGGCTCAGCATGCCAAGCGAACCAGACGTTGCGCTGAGCAGCGAGGCGATCCCGAAGATCGTAAGGCTGCCGAGCAACAGCGGCCGGCGGCCGAAGCGGTCCCCGATCGGTCCAGCGGAAAGCGCGCCCATCAGGATACCGACGCTCGACCACAGGAACGCCATTGCGAACATGGGCGGGGGCAGATGCCACTCCCGGATGAGCGACGGCACCGCCCATGCGACCGAATTGAGGTCGTAGCCGTCGCAGATCTGCACCAGCGTGCACAATGCCGCGACCCGAATCTGCAAGGCACCGATCCGTTGATTCTCAAGCGCGGCTTCGGCCGCCGACAGTGCCGCTTGTGCCATTTTTGGCCTCTCGACATGTTCTCCCTTGGGTCCCGTTTTGCATTGCTCGACCTTGCCGCGCAAGCTTCATCGTGAGCCAGTGAGTCCGATGCCAGCCACGCCAGAAACCAAAGCCCGCACGCGCGCCTTTTCCCGCGTCATCGGTCCCTTCCTTGTGATTGTGCCCGGCATCGTCGCGGTGCGGGCGCCTGAGACAGGGACGGCACTGACCGCGTTCTTCGACAACCCGGCGCTGGCGTGGTTGACCGGCGGCCTGCTCCTGTTCGGTGGCCTGCTGATCATCGCGCACCACCAGTATTGGTCGAGCCTGGCTGCAATCCTGGTCTCGCTGCTCGGCTGGTACCTGGCGCTGCGTGGCGTGGTGCTGCTGGCTGCGCCGCAACTGATTGAAAGTGCCGCCGGTGCGGCGATGAACATGATGGCGATGGTGCGGATCGGCTTCGGCGTGCTCGTGCTGATCGGCCTATGGCTCACGTTCATCGGGTGGATCGCCAGGGCGCCATGAAGCCGGGCGGCTTTGCAACGCGATTTCCGGTCCGCCGTTCAGCCATGGTATGCTGCCGTCCATGGGTGACCTCTACGATCAGGACCTGGTGCTTTGGAGCGAGGAGCAGGGGCGCGCGCTGCGTGCGGCGGCTGGTGCGGGATGGAACGCGCCGATCGACTGGGAAAACGTGGCCGAGGAGATCGAGAGTTTGGGCAGATCCGAACGCCACGCGCTTGCCAGCCATATCGCGCTCGTCATCGAGCACCTGCTGAAACTGCAGGCGTCGCCGGCGACCGAGCCTGCGCGCGGATGGCGGGATACGATCCGGCGTGTACGCCAGAAGATCGAGGAGGTGCTGGAAGAAAGTCCCAGCCTACGGTGCGAGGTCGCCGGCCTGATCGTAAAACAAACGTCGCGCGTGCGTGCGCTGGTGCGTGCGAACTTCGAGGACTACGGCGAACAGCCGCGGATCGACATCGACTCGGTGACCTATACCGAAGCGCAGGTGCTTGGGGATTGGCTGCCTGAGAACGACTGACGGAAACGCCCAAAGGAAACGCAACCCATGATCGACAAGATCGTCCAGTCGATGGCCGACGCCATGGCCGGCATCAAGGACGGCTCCACGGTGCTGATCGGCGGCTTCGGCGCGGTCGGCCAGCCGAACGCGCTGATCGAGGGACTTATCGAGCAGGGCGCCACCGACCTTACCGTCGCCGCCAACAACGCTGGCGTCGGCCATGCCGGGCTTGCGCGGCTGATGGAACTGGGCCGTGTAAGGAAGATCATCTGCTCGTTTCCGCGATCGTCCGACCCCGTGGTGTTCGAGACGCTGTATCGCGCGGGCAAGATCGAGCTCGAGATCGTGCCACAGGGCACGCTCGCCGAGCGCATGCGTGCCGCCGGTGCAGGCGTCCCCGCGTTCTTCACCGCCACGGGCGTCGGTACCAAGATGGCCATGGGCAAACAGACGCAGGAGTTCGACGGCCGCAACTATGTGATGGAGCGCGCACTGCCCGGCGACGTGGGGTTGGTAGAGGCGTGGGAGGCCGACCGCTGGGGCAACCTGACGTTCCGGGAGTCAGGCCGCAATTTCAATCCCGTGATCGCGATGGCTGCCAAGCTGACGATCGTGCAGACGCAGCACATCCGCAAACTGGGCGCGATCGACCCGGACCACGTGGTCACGCCCGGCATCTTCGTGGACCGTGTCCTGCATGTGCCCTACGGTGATCCGACGGGGTTCTGACGCGCGAGCATGCGCATTCGCGCCGCCGCCGCAGGGTCTATTTTGCCAAGCGCCGATAGCAAGGAGACGGCCATGCTCGACGAACCGCAACTCCTGGCCGCCCATCCATGGGTCACCCGCCGTCCCATCACGGTAAGCGAGTATCACCGCATGGGCGAGGTCGGCATCCTGGGGGACCGCGACCGCGTCGAACTCATCGAGGGAGAGCTTGTCGCCATGTCGCCGATCGGCAGCTATCACCACGGCACGGTGAACAAGCTCAACCATTCCCTGGTGCAGGCAGTCGGCGAGCGGGCTGTGGTTTCGGTGCAAGGCCCCGTTCGGCTCGATGAATTCAGCGAGCCGGAGCCGGACATCGCGCTCCTCAAGCCGCGGCCGGACTTTTACCAGGACGGCCACGCGGGGCCTGCCGATGTCCTGCTGTTGATCGAAGTGGCCGACACGAGCCTGAACTACGACCACGCCGTGAAGCGCGCGCTCTACGCCCGTCACGCCATTCAGGAACTCTGGATCGTTGATCTTACAGCCGGGGAAGTTGAAGTCTGCCGGAAGCCCGAGGCCGACGGCTACGCGGCGACGGTGCGTGTCGGACAGGACGGCGAATTGGAGCCGCAACTGCTGCCTGGCGTTGGCATTCAGGCCGCGGCGCTATTCCGCTGAGTGCCGCACGCGATGTCGGTGGTCGCGATGGCGGCGCTCACAGGCGACGACGCCCGGCATCTTCGTGGACCGCGTGCAGTATGTACCCTACGATCATCACATCGGTTTCTGACAGGAGGCAGCAATGCCCGATACCGTCGCCATCGACTTCAAACCGCTTAGCCGCGTCCAGATGGCCGCCCGCGTGGCGCGCGACATACCGGAGGGCTGGTACGTCAATCTCGGGATCGGCATCCCGACGGCGGTTGCCGACCACGTGCCCCTGGAGCGCGAGGTCATCTTCCATTCCGAGAACGGCGTGCTCGGCATGGGGCCCGCGCCGCCCAAGGACCAGATCGATCCCTGGCTGATCAATGCCGGCAAGCAGTATGTTACGCTGCGCGAGGGTGGCAGCTTCTGCCACCACGCCGACAGCTTCTCGATGATTCGTGGCGGGCATCTCGATCTTTGCGTCCTCGGCGCATTTCAGGTGGCGGAGAACGGCGACATCGCAAACTGGGCGACGAGCGAAAACGACACCGCACCCGCGGTCGGCGGCGCGATGGACCTCGCCGCCGGGGCGAAGCGGCTCTGGGTGATGATGGAGCACACCACCAAGGACGGCACGTCCAAGCTGGTGCACCGCTGCTCCTATCCGCTCACCGCCCTCGGTGCGGTGAAGCGCGTCTACACCAATCTGGCGGTGATCGACGTGACCGACCGTGGCTTCGTGGTGCTCGACATCGCGCCCGGCCTGACATTTGACGCGTTGCAGTCAAAGACGGACGCGAAGCTGCATCGTGGCGATCACTAGGCGGCACAATTCCCTCTCCGCCCTCGGGGGCGGAGAGGGTTAGGGTGAGGTGGGGGCCCCTTCCAGCGCGCAGCACGACCTACAGGACTCGGCCGATATTCTCGATTACCTCGTCCTCGCAAAGGCATAGGCCCCACCTCTCCCCGGCCCTCTCCGCCCCGAGGGGCGGAGAGGGAGTTTGCGCCCACACTTGTCGCGATGTGTGAATGCTGTCGGAGCACCCAACATGATGGACCCGCTCGAACATCTGCAGATGCTGAAGGACAGCGCGGCAGGTATTGCGCCGCGCAAGGGCGACCTCAAGCGCATCCGCGAACTCCGCTTCACGGAGCCCGGGTTCGATCGCGACACCTGGCGCGAGATGTGCGAGATGGGTTGGCTTGGGCTCCGCGTCCCGGAAGACGCGGGCGGATCGGGTCTCGGCGCGCGCGAGTTTTGCGGCCTGGCTGAGGAACTCGGCGCCGGGCTGGTGCCGGAGCCGCTGATCCCGGCCGCGATGGCGGCACAACTTCTTCCACCGGATCAGCTTGCGACAGTGCTTGCCGGCGAGCGCATCATCCTGCCGGCATGGCAGGAGAAGCCGAACAGCATCGAGCCGATCGGCGAGACGGTGCTGCGCAACGGCAAACTCAGCGGGCGCAAGACGTTCATTCCGATGGCCGCCGGCGCCGATGCCTTCCTGGTCACTGTGCCGGGCGGTCTCGCACTGGTAGAGCGCGACGCGCCGGGCGTAACGCTTGAAATTCAGCAGACCCAGGACGGCGGAAACTTCGGCACGCTGATCCTCGACGCGGCGCCGGCCGAGGCGATCGACGGCGATGCGTCGGACGCGCTGGAACACGCCATCATGGCCACATCGGCCTACATGTTCGGCCTGATGGAGCGCGCCTTCGCCATAACGCTGGACTACATGAAGACGCGCGAGCAGTTCGGCCACAAGATCGGCAGCTTCCAGGCGCTGCAGCATCGCGCGGTGGACATGCAGATTCAAATCTCCTTGACCCGTGCAACGGTCGGTTCCGCCGCTCATGCGCTGGATGCCGCGCCCACGATTGCGCAGCGCCAGGCCGCGGTGTCGCGCGCCAAGGTGCGTGCGTCGGATGCGGCAATGGTGGTGACGCGCGCCTGCATCCAGCTGCACGGTGGCATCGGCTACACCGACGCCTATGACATTGGACTTTTCCTGCGAAAGGCGATGGTGCTGGCGCCGCTCTATGGTCCGCCTTCGGTGCATCGCGCGCGCTTTCGCGTTGTTGCACCGGTGGAGCAGGACGATGAATGACGGCGCGGCCGCGGTGCCGACGCTGATCGAACAGCGCGATGGCACGACCATCGTCCTTACACTGAACAATCCGCAGCGGCGCAACGCGCTCGCCATGCCGCTGCGCGAGGGCTTGATCGCTGCGTTCGAGCGCATCGAGGCGGATCGAACCATCCGCGCCGTGGTGCTCACCGGCGCCGGCGGCACCTTCTGCGCCGGTGGCGACATCACCGCGATGAACGTCAAGGGTCTGGCCGATGGGCTGGAACGGTTCCGCATTACGCATCGGCTGGTGCGGCTGATGATCCGCTGTGGCAAGCCGATCGTCGCCGCGGTCGAGGGCTATGCCGTTGGCGCCGGCCTCTCGCTCGCGCTGTGCTGCGACACGATCGTCGCGGCGGAGGATGCTCGCTTTGGCGCGGGCTTCGGCCGCATCGGACTGATCGCCGACCTTGCGCTGAACCACACATTGCCGGCGCGCATCGGCACGGGGCGTGCACGCCAGGTTCTGTTGTACGGCGAGCAGATGGATGCTGCCACCGGCGAACGCTTCGGTCTGATCGATCATGTGGTGCCGAAGGGCGGCGCGCTTGATCTGGCCTTGCGGCGCGCCAAGACCTTTGCCGACGCCGCGCCGCTGCCTGTTGCACTGACAAAGGGCCTGCTCGCCGACGGCCTCGACCTGGCGCTGGAGCGCGAGCGCGAACTGCAAAGCATGCTGTTCCTGACAGCGGACCATGCCGAGGGGCGCGAGGCGTTCCTGGCCAAGCGGAGGCCTGTGTTCAAGGGCGCGTGAGGTCTGGCGAGAACACGATCCGCCCCCGCTGCGGTGCCGGGATGGCACGGCAGCCTTGCGGCTGTGCAGGTTGCCAGCCCCGTGACGGGATGACAGGAAGCACGCCGCGTCCAAACCATAACGAGGCGAACAGTGCCCGACGAGGGGTTGCACACCGCGCGGCACGCAAGGACCGATCCCATCCTTGTGACCCGGGTGCCATCGGCGCGCCGGAGGCTGGTTCTCGCTGCCTGTCTGATGGCGACATTCATGGCCGCGGTGGAGAGCACGATCGTCGCCACTGCCATGCCGACCATCGTCGCCGATCTTGGCGGGTTCAGCCTGTTCTCGTGGGTCTTCGCCGTCTATCTGCTGACCCAGGCGGTAAGCATTCCGGTTTACGGAAAACTCGCCGACATCTACGGCCGCAAAAAGGTGTTCTACGCAGGAGCGGGACTGTTCCTGGTCGGCTCGACCCTGTGTGGGTTCTCGCACAGCATGCTGGCGCTGATTCTGTTCCGCGCCCTGCAGGGGTTCGGCGCCGGCGGCGTGCAGCCGATCGCCACCACGATCCTTGGTGACATTTATACGCCGACCGAACGCGCCCACGTGCAGGGTCTGGTGTCCAGCGTGTTCGGCGTGTCGGCAGTGCTGGGGCCGTCGCTTGGCGCCTTCCTGGTCGAGCAGGTGAGCTGGCAGCTGGTGTTCTGGGTCAATCTGCCGATCGGCGTGGCGGCCATCGCAATGGTCGCGGCATTCCTGGAGGAAACCGTCGAACATCGCCAGCATCGCATCGACTATCTCGGCTCGGGGCTTTTGATGGTTGTAATCGGTGCACTGATGCTGGTGCTGGTACAGGGCGGCAGTCTGCCGGGCATGGCGACCGTTGCCATCGGGGCCGTCGCAATCGCGGCACTGGCGTTTCTCGGGGCGCACGAAAGGAGCACGCCGGAACCGATGCTGCCGCTGGAACTTTGGCGCAACCGGATCATCCTTGTCGGCAGTCTGGGCGGTGCCGTCATCGCCGCAGTGATGATCGGCGTGTCGGCATTTCTGCCGACCTATGTGCAGGGTGCGATGGGCCGCAGTGCGACGGCTGGCGGACTGGTGCTGGGCATGATGTCGGTCACCTGGGCGATCGCGAGCTTCTATGGCGGTCGGCTGATGGTGCGCACGACGTATCGATTGACGGCGATCCTGGGAACGCTGGCGTTGATCGCGGGCAGCGCCGTGCTGATCGCGCTGACGCCCGAGCGCGGCGTGATCTGGGCCAGCACCGGCTCGCTGCTGATCGGCATCGGGATGGGATTGTGCAACACGACGTTCATCGTATCGATCCAGGCCGCGGTTCCCTGGCACCAGCGCGGCGCGGCCACCTCGTCGTGCATGTTCCTCCGCTTCGCCGGTCAGTCGGTGGGTGCCGCGGCGTTCGGTGCCGTGCTGAACCTCACGATGCTGCGAGAAGCGCCCGAGGCGGTGCATATGGTGGACCGACTGCTGGATCCCGCGCAGCGTGGGGGCTTGGCGGCGGCGGAACTCACGCGCCTGATCGATGTGGTGGCGCTCGCACTGCACAACACTTACCTGCTGGCGGGGCTGCTGTCCGTCGTGGCGCTTGTGTTGGCGCTTATGCTGCCGGCTCGGTTGAGCCCGGCGAGGGGATGAGTTCTGGGTTCCCGCTCCCTGCCTCCACGGGGACATGTTTCTCGGGTATGACGATTTTGGGGCGCGTAGGCGTAACAATCCTGCGCACACATGAAACGACCGTGAACCCCCGCCATTGAACCCACGCCCGTGTGGCCCTATCCTGGATATGACACGGAGTTTTGCCTTGTGACCGTTCCCGCGCCTGGCGCGATCGATTGCGACATCCATCCGGCCTTGCCCAGCATGCGGGCGCTCGTTCCCTATTTCGACGAGTATTGGCGCTCGCACGTACTGATGCGCGGGCTGGAACGTGACAACTATACCGCGTCCGCCTTTCCGCCGAATGCGCCGATCAACGTCCGACCCGACTGGAAGCCCACGAAGGGCGACGCCGGCACCGATCCCGATCTGCTGCGCACCCAGGCACTGGATGCGTTCGGCACGCGCTATGCCATCTGCAACGTGCTGCACGGCGCGCCGGCGGTGTTCAGCGAGGATCTGTCCGCGGCGATGTGCCGCGCCATCAACGACTGGCTCGCCGCCGAGTGGCTGTCGAAGGACGACCGCCTGCGCGCCTCCATCGTGGTGCCGATGCATAGCCCGGAACTCGCCGCGAAGGAGATCGAACGCGTGGCCGCCGACCAGCGCTTCGTCCAGGTGCTGGTGTGGGAGATGGGCGAACTGCCGCTCGGCCGCCGCCAGCATTGGCCGATCTATCGCGCGGCCGAACGCCTCGACCTGCCGATCGGCATCCACGCGGGAAGCAGCTACCGCCATCCTCCGACCAATCTCGGCTGGCCGTCCTACTACCTGGAGGACTACGTCTCGTGGTCCACCGGATTCGCCGGCGTACTGAACAGCCTGATCTCGGAAGGCGTGTTCGTGGAGTTTCCGCGCCTGAAGGTCGTGTTGATGGAATCCGGTGTGACCTGGCTGCCCGGCTGGATGTGGCGCGCCGACAAGACGTGGCGTGGCGTGCGTGCCGAAGTGCCGTGGCTGGAGAAGTCGCCCGCTGCCTATGCGCGCGAGCATGTGCGCCTGACCGTGCAGCCGTTCGACGCGCCGCCGCGGGCGGATCAGTTGCAGCGCATCATCGAGGAGATCGGCTCCGACGAGATGCTGCTGTTCGCCACCGACTATCCGCACTGGCATTTCGACGACAAGGATGCCCTCCCGGACGGCTTGCCCGATCCGCTGGTTCGGAAGATCTTGATCGATAATGCCCTGAAGACCTTCCCCCGTTTGTCCGCGTGAAGATGGAGTCAATCCGATGAACGTCACGGTTATGGACCGCCAGGCCGATACGTCGGCGCAGACCAGGCTCGGCATTGTCGATTGCGACGTGCATCCCTACACCAAATCGTCCGCCGATCTGGATGCGTTCCTGCCCGAGCGCTGGCGCAAGCATCGTGCGTCGGTCGGCGGCCGTTCGCGTGCGCCGTTCTCGAATGCGCCGAACTATCCGCGCATGTCGCCGTTCACCGGCATGCGCATGGACTCCTATCCGAAGGACGGAACGCACCCTGGCTCCGACCTGGAGATGATGCAGGCGCAGTTGCTGGACCTGTTCAACGTTTCCTACGGCCTGATGATGCCGTTGCTCGGCCGCGGCTCCGATGAACGCAATGTCGAATTCGGGGCGGCGATGGCGACCGCGGCGAACGAGTGGGAAGCGCAGGTCTGGTGCGACCGCGAACCTCGGTTGAAGGCCGGCGTGCAGATCCCGTTGGAATACACCGAGGCTGCGATCAAGGAAATCGAGAAGCGCGCGGGCGACCGCCGGTTCACCCACGTGATGATCCCACCGCGCGGACTGGAGCCGTTGGGACGCCGCCGCTACTGGCCGATCCTGGAGGCATGCGCCGCGAACGGCTTCTCGATCGCGCTGCATCTCGGCGGCACCAGTGGGCATCCCTCGACTGGCGGCGGCTGGCCGTCGTTCTATCACGAGGAGCACCCGTCCTATCCGCAGAGCAAGGAGGCGCTGGTTACGTCGCTGGTTATCGAGGGCGTGTTCGAACATATTCCAAATCTACGCGTGGCGTTGGTGGAAGGTGGCTTTGCCTGGCTGCCGTCACTGACCTGGCGGCTCGATAAGCACTACAAGCGTCTGCACGCTGAAGTGCCGCACCTGAAGCGCCTGCCGTCGGAATACATCCGCGACAATATCTGGGTCACGACACAGCCGATCGAGGAACCGGAGCGGCCGGAGGATCTGCTGGCGACCTGCGAGTGGATCGGCTGGGATCGCATCATGTTCTCCACCGACTATCCGCACTGGGACCAGGACGACCCGCGCTATGCCTTCAAGGCGCCGCTGACCGAACAGCAAAAGCGGATGGTGTTCCGCGAGAACGCGCTGGCGTTCTACGGCCTGGAGTAACGGAATGGCCCGGCACGTTGTCGCACCCGTCAGCGAGATCGCGCCGGGCACCTGCAAGATCGTCTCCGTCGCCGGGCGGGAGATCGGCATCTTCAATGTGAATGACGAGTTCTTCGCGTTGATCAACCGCTGCCCGCATGAAGGGGCGCCATTGTGCATCGGGCCGATCCTGGGCCGGTTCACCGCGGACCGGCCCGGCGAATATCGCCTGGAGCGGCGCGGCGAGATGCTGCGCTGCCCCTGGCACGGTTGGGAGTTCGACATCAAGACCGGACAGTCCTGGTGTCACCCGGAAAGCGTCAAGGCGCGCACCTTTCAGGTGGATATTGTGCCCGGCGAGGCTCTGGCCAAGGGACCGTTCGTGGCCGAGACGGTACCTGTGTCAGTCGAGCAGAACTACGTGGTGCTGGAACTGTAACAGGAATAACGTACGTCACCCCCGCGAGAGCGGGGGACCCAGGGCTGGCTCCCTGCTTTCGCGGGGATGACAATCAGTGCAAAAGGAGACAGCAAATGGCAGACAGCACGCTGCGAGAGAAAGGCCGCGAGATGCGGCGCAAGTTGCTCGGTGACGCGGCGGTCGAGCGGATCGACAAGACCGTCTACAACGACCCGATCATGAGCAAATTCGCCGAGGTGACGCAGGAGACGATCTTTGGCGCGTTATGGACGCGACCCGGACTTGACCTGAAAACCCGTGCGCTGATCTGCGTGATTTCCGATGCCACCAACGGTCGCGATCCCGAGCTGAAACTGCATCTGCGCATGGCACGCAACCAGGGCTGGACCGAGGACGAACTGGTCGAGTCACTATTGCACCTCGGCGGGTATGTCGGCGTCCCGCTGATCCGCGAGGCACTACTGACGGCCAAGGAGACCTTCGCGGAAATGCGCGCCGAGAGATGAGCGCCGATGAGGCCTGGCGCCAGACGATGGCGCGGGCCGAGATTCTTTTGCAGGAGGGCGAGGCGGCCGAGGACATGTCGGTCATCGCCGACGCGGTCTCCGGATTCAATGCCGCGCTCAAGCTGGCGCCGCGCACGCAGGTGCCGCTCGACTGGGCGAAGACGCAAAGCCGTCTGAGTGCCGCGCTGCGTGCGCTGGCCGCGCGCATCGATGATCCGGTGATGCTGCACGCGGCCATGACAGCTTGCGACGCCGCGCTGGAGGTCTATTCGCCGCGCACAACACCGCAGGATTGGGCCCGCACCATGGCGCTGCTCGGTGCTGCGCAGGTCGTGCTCGGCGAGCGCGACAGCGATCCGGCTTGGCTGCAGGCAGCGCTCAGCAGCTACAGTACGGCAACGACAGTGTACACGCGTGACGCGGCCCCAAACGATTGGGCACGCATGCAGCGGAACTGCGGCGCGGTGCTGTCGCTGCTCGGCGAGCGCACGGGCGATACCGCTGCCCTGCGCGATGCGGTCGATCACTACCGCGCCGCATTGGAAGAATATTCCCAGCAGGATTCGCCGCTCGACATGGCGCTGACCCAGAGCAATCTTGGCCAGGCCTTGCGTGTGCTTGGGGAACGCGACGGCGACAGGGATATTCTGCGTGACGCCGTCGCGGCATGTCGCGCAGCGCTGGAGGTCTATACCAACGCTGCGACGCCGCTGGAGTGGGCGATGGCCAGCACGAATCTCGCCAACGCGCTCGCCGCCCTGGCCGAAAGCGAGACGAGCGGCGCGCATCTGGAAGAAGCCATCGCCATCTATCGCCGGGCACTGGCCGCCCTCGATGGTCCGGAACGCATCCAGCAGCGTGCCATCGCACGCTATAATCTCAAGCGAGCCGAAGAACGCCTATCAGCGCTGCGGGGCTGACGGCGCGCCGCCCGATCCGGAACGTCCGCCGTCGATGACGATGTGCGTTCCGGTAATGTCGCTGGCGAAGTCCGAGCACAGATACATCACCACGTTCGCCACTTCCTCCGGCAACACGTAGCGTCCGGTCGGCGTGTTGGCGGCATTTGCATCGTGCACCGCCTGTGGGTCGGCTGGGTTCCGCTGCGCCTCGAGCGAGCGCATCATGCGCGTCTCGACCGGCCCCGGACACACGGCATTCACCCTTACGCCGAGACGCGCGACATCCGCGGACGCGACCTTGGTCAGTCCCAGCACGCCGTGCTTGGAGGCAACATAGGGCGCCATCCCTGGCCCGCCGAACAGCCCCGCGACCGATGCGGTGTTCACGATCGCGCCGCGCCCCTGCTTCAGCATCACCGGCAGCACATGACGCATCCCGAGAAACACCCCCTTCAGATTCACCCCTATCACAGCGTCGAAAATCGCCTCGTCGTATTCCTGGGTGGGCATGAACTTGCCCTCGATGCCGGCGTTGTTGAAGAAGCAGTCGATCGCGCCGTAGACGTCCAGCGTTGCCTTGACGTAGTTCTGCACATCGGCGGATTTGGTGACGTCAGCGCGCACAAACCGCGCATCGCCGCCACGCTGGCGAACCAGTTCGGCACTCGCTTCGCCTGCGGTTTCGTCGACGTCCACTACCACGACCTTGGCGCCTCGTCCCGCGAAGCCGATCGCACTCGCGCGGCCGATCCCGCCGCCGCCGCCGGTGATCAGCGCAACCTTGCCGGCGAATTCCATGGTTATGGTCCTCCCTCTTCAACGACGATTATCAATCGACCAGCAGCACTGCCTTGCCGGATACAGACCTCGCGCGCAACTGCTCCGCCACCTGGGCAATATCACGCCAGGTCCGCTCCACGCCGATCCGCGGCTTCAGCGATCCGTCGGCGATCAAGGAGACGAGCAGCGCGAGATCCGGCGCAAAGCGGTCTTCGGATTCCGAGGTAAAATAATGAAAGCCCTGCACACGAGAATTCTGCGCGCCACGGAAGTCGGCGAAGCTGATTATCGTTGGTTCGGCCGACGAGTTGCCGTAGACCACAACCGTGCCTTTGGCCTCGACAAGCTGGATCGCTCGGGCGAGCGATGCACCGCCTGCCGATTCCAGGATCAACCCGAAGCGACCTCGTGCGCTGTCGATTCCATGAACCACTTCCGTCGCACCAAGTTCGGTCATTCCCGCGGCGCGATCCGGCCGACCGACCACCGCCGTAACCCGCGCGCCAGAACGCGCCGCAAGCTGTACAGCGATGGTGCCGACGCCGCCGGCGGCTCCCGTGATCAGCACGCGTTTGCCGAGCAACGGTGCGCCATGGCGCAATGTGCGAAGGGCGGTGAGGCCTGCGACCGGCAGGATTGCCGCCTGCGAAAAACTCACCCCATCGGGCAACGCCGCCATGCGATGACCGGCTACCGCGGCGCGCTGGGCCCAGCCGAATTCGTCCGTCAGCGCGACGACACGTGTTCCCGCCGGCGGCCCGCTGCCATCCTCGGCCTGGCGCAGCACGACACCGGCGACGTCCTGTCCCGGCACCCACCCTTCCTCGTTGTTTTGGAACGATCGAAGTTCGCCGCGATTGAGCGAAAAGGCGCGCACTTCGACGAGTGCCTCGTTTCGCGCAGGCTGGGGTTCCGGCAGTTCGCGCAGTTCGACGGGGGCGTTGCCGTTCGGGGTGTTGACCAGGGCGAGCATGAATGCCTCCTTTCGCGCACGACCATTCGCGGAAGGCTAGCCCGAACCGCGGTTCCGCGCGATGATCTGGCTTCCCGCGACGGAGCGACAGAATGCGCCAGATGGTCATGGTCGGTTTCCTGCAGGCGCAGAACTGCACGAATTTAGTCAGTTCCTGGCGTCATCCGGAATCGCGCGACGATTCCATGTCGGCCGACTATTACCGCACGATCGGACGTGTGCTGGAGGAGGGCAAGTTCCACATTGGCTTCTTCGACGATCGCCTGGCGATGCCGGACCGCTATGGGAACGATCATCGCCACACCGTCGAGCACGGCATACGCTGCGTCAAGATGGATCCCATCACCGTACTTACCGTGATGGGCATGGCGACCGAACGTCTCGGGCTCGCCGCCACCTGCTCCACCACCTATTTCGAACCGTTCCATGTCGCGCGCACGTTCGCCACGCTTGACCTGATGACGAACGGCCGCGCCGCATGGAATGTGGTCACGTCCATGAACGATGGCGAAGCGCTGAACATGGGATACGACGAGCATCTGGAGCACGATACACGCTACGACCGTGCCGACGAATTCATGGAAGTGGTGCTCGGGCATTGGAATTCGTGGGACGACGACGCGATCGTCATCGACAAGCGGACCGGACTGTTCGCGCATCCCGACAAGGTGCGCCGACTGGACCATCAGGGTCGCTGGTTTCGCTCGCGCGGCCCGTTCACCGTGCCGCGTTCGCCACAGGGCCAACCCGTCGTCATCCAGGCGGGGCAGAGCGGCCGCGGCAAGCAGTTCTCGACACGGTGGGGCGAGCTGATCTTCGTGTCCACGCACACCAGCATGGCGCACGGACGGCAACTCTACCGCGAACTGAAGGACGATGTCGCGCGGCAGGGACGCAACCCTGATCATTTCTCGATTACGCCGTCCGCCTATGTGGTCTGCGCCGAGACCAAAGCCGAGGCCGAGGACAAGATGGCGCTGATCGAGACACTGGCGACGGACGAGGATGCGCTTTCGTTGCTGTCGGAAGCGATGAACTTTGATTTCGCGTCCAAAGGCATGGACGAACCGTTCACCGACAACGAGTTGGCAAACATCTCCGGCACGCAGTCGATGCGCGACCGGGTGTTGCGCGCAAGCGGGATCACCAACCCCACGCCGCGCGACTTCGTCACCTACAGCCATCGCGCACGTCCAAACAATCCGTTCGTCGGTGGGCCGAAGGAAGTGGCGGACGGGTTGGAGCAATGGTTCACCGAGCCGGTCGCCGACGGATTCGTGCTGGCCGCCACCCACGTGCCTGGCACCTACATGGATTTCGTCCGCCACGTCGTGCCGGAGCTGCAGCGGCGGGGCCTGTATCACAAGGACTACACGGGCGCGACGCTGCGGGAGAATCTCGGTTTGCCGATCCCGCGTGCGACCCCTCCGATGGAGAACACATAATGAAACTCGGTCTATCCATCGGTTATTCGCGCGCGCATCTGGAAATCCCCGTGACGCTCGTGCAGCGCGCCGAGGAGCTTGGCTATGACAGCGTATGGACAGCGGAGGCGTATGGCACGGATGCAGTCACACCGCTGGCCTATCTCGCCGCGCTGACGAAGCGGATCAAATTGGGCACCGGCATCATGCAGCTCGCTGCCCGTACGCCCGCCAATGCCGCGATGTGCGCTGCCACCGTCGATGCGATGGCGGGCGGCGGACGTTTCATCGCCGGGCTCGGTGTATCGGGACCGCAGATCGTTGAGGGTTGGTACGGCGAGCCATGGGGCCGGCCGTACTACCGCTACAAGGACTACGTCGCGATCATGCGGAAGATCTTCCGACGTGAAGCGCCGGTGACACATGAAGGGCGTGAGATAAGCCTGCCGTACACCGGTGAGGGCGCGCTCGGCGTCGGCAAGCCGCTGAAATCCATCTTGCATATGAATCCCGACATCCCGATCTATCTCGGCACCGGAAACGAAACGACCGTGAAGCTGACAGCGGAAATCGCGGACGGCTGGCTGCCGTTGGGTTTCGTGCCAGGATCGCTGCCCGAATATCTGCCCTGGCTCGAGGAGGGTTTCCGTCGCGCCGGCAACGGTAAGAGCCTGCGCGACTTCGCAATCCAGGCCTCGGTGCACGTCGCTGTGGACAGCGACGTGAAGGGTGCGCTGGCGAAGATGAAGCCGGAGGTTGCGCTGTACGTCGGCGGCATGGGCCATCGCGACAAGAATTTTCATAAGGACATGATGATCCGGCGTGGTTTCGGGGATGCAGCGGAGCGAATACAGGAACTGTATCTCGCACATCGTAAAGAAGAGGCGATTGCGGCGGTGCCGGACGAATGGGTGGATCAGAAATCGCTGGTCGGACCGCCGGACCGGATCAAACAGCGGTTCCGTGCGTGGGAGGATTTCAGGGGCGACCAGCCTCACTGTGCGTTCCCGCCAACCGGAGGCGGTCGAGGTGATGGCGCAGGCAGCGCGGCTCAATTAGGGGAGGGAAACGATGCGCTTCAAGGACAAGGTGGCGCTTATCACCGCGGTCGCCAGCGGCATCGGCCGCGCGACGGCCACGATCATGGCGAGCGAAGGCGCGGTGATTATTGGTGTCGACAACGACCAGCGTCGGCTCGACATGGCCATGGAAGAGATCAACATGACCGGCGGTCGCGCATTCGGTCGCCACATCGACGCGCTCAATCCGGCGGAGGTGGACGAGACCGTCGCCTGGGCTGCAAAGAACTACGGCATCGACATCCTGGTGAATGCCGTCGGCGGCAGCACGATCATCGAAAGGCCGGGCGCCACGGTGGACGAACTGAGCTTCGAAGATTGGCAGCGTCTGATCCACTTCAACCTGAGCGGGACATTCCTGTTCTGTCATGCGGTCGCGCCGGAGATGAAGAAGCGGCGCAACGGCAAGATCGTCAATCTTGCGTCGATTGCCGGGCGCGGGCTCAGCGTATCGAGCAGCAGCGCCTACAGCGCGGCGAAGGGCGGTATCATCGCATTCACGCGCAAGCTGTCGTTCGAGTTGGGACCGTTTGGGGTGAACGTCAATGCGATTGCGCCAAGCCGGACGCTGACCGAACGCATCCGGCCGCGCTGGAACCAGCAGTCGCCGGAGGATCAGGCGGCGGAGATCGAGCGCACACCGCTGCGGCGCATAGCCGAGGCCGCGGACCAGGCGAAGGTGATCTGCTTCCTGGCGTCGTCGGATGCGGATTTTGTCACTGGGCTGACGATCGATGTGACGGGTGGGCTGTAAGGAATTCACCACAAAGACACGACGACACAAAGCCTTCGTGCCTTTGGGGTGAACCCCTATTTGAACCGTGGCAGCTTCTCGGCCAACGCCTGATACGCATCCTCGTCCGTCCGATCATACCGCAGCGGCGTGACCACGACCTTGCCGGCGCGCAGTGCGTCGTAGTCGCTCTCCGGTCCCTGCTGGCGATCGCCGCGACGGAAGTTGAGCCAATGATAGGTCATGCCGCGCGGATCCGTGCGGGTATCCACGTGCATGCCGGCAATCATTCCGACGCCCTGCCGAGCCAATGTCACAGGCCCTGCCTCTGCCGCTGAACACGCCGGGAAATTCACATTCAGGCACGCATCCTTGCTCCAGCCGATCGACAGAAGTTCCCGCACCACATTTGCTCCCAGTGTGCGCGACGCGTCCCACAGCACGTTGTTGCGATCCTTATACGCCTGGCTCAGCGCGATCGACGGCACGCCGAGCATCATGCCGGTCATCGCACCCCCGACGGTGCCGGAGAATACTGTCTCCATGCCCAGATTCAGCCCTCGGTTGACGCCCGACAGCAGCAGTTGTGGCGCGCCATCGGTCATCAGATGGCAGATGCCCATCACCGCGCAGTCGCCCGGCGTCCCGGAGATGCCAAATCGACGCGGCCCGTGCTGGCTGACCCGCAGCGCATGGTGCAGGCTGATGGCGTGCGATACGCCACTCTGGTCGTGTTCGGGCGCCACCACCCAAACCTCGCGCGCCAACTCGGCTGCAATCGCCTCCAGCACGGTGAGCCCCGGCGCATCAATGCCATCGTCGTTGGTCAGCAGAATTCGATCCAGCACGCTCGCACTCCGGTTCACTGTCGGGTCCCTGTTTGACGCGTCGCGCCCGCCACGTCCAGCATGACGCGGGCAGGAGGAGACGAACCATGCAGATCATCGACGCGCAGGTGCACATTTGGGGCAGCGGCACGCCGAGCGGCCATCACCGACAGACCTCGATCTACACGGCCGAGGAACTGATCAAGGAAATGGACGAGGCCGGCGTGAACGGCGCGGTGCTGCATCCGCCAAGCTGGGACGCCGGGTCCAACGAGATGGCGGTGGAGGCGGCGAAGAAATATCCAGACAGGTTCTGCATCCTCGGTTGGTTTCCGCTCGACAAGCCCGAAGAGCGCAAGCGTATCGAGACCTGGAAGCAGCGGCCCGGCATGCTCGGTCTGCGCTGGTCGCTGACGCGGCCGGAGCAGGAGAACTGGCACAAGGACGGCACGATGGACTGGGTGTGGCCGGCGGCCGAACGCGCCGGCACGCCGATCGCGACAATGGCGTGGCGCTTCCTGCCGCAGTTCCGACAGATCGCCGAGCGGCATCCGCATCTGCGTCTGCTGGTCGATCATCTGGGTTTGGTGCGGTCTGCTAAGGGCGATGCGGCATTTGTCGATCTGGATGCGCTATTGGCGTTGGCGAAGCTGCCGAACGTCGCGATCAAGGCGACCGGCGCGCCTGGCTATTCCGCCCTGACTTATCCGTTCCGCGATATTCATGACGGGCTGCATCGGATCTTCGATGCGTATGGGCCGCGGCGGTTCTTCTGGGGCACGGACCTGACGCGCATGCCGTGCAGTTATCGGCAATGCGTCACGTTGTTCACCGAGGAATTGCCGTGGCTGAAGGGCAATGACCTGGAACTTGTGATGGGCCAGGGTGTGTGCGACTGGTTGGGCTGGAAGCGGCAGGCGACGTAGCCGCACCCTCTCCCGGCCCTCCCCCGCAAGCGGGGGAGGGAGAATTTGACGAACTCCCCCTTCCCTTGCGGGAGGGGGCCTTGCCTACTTCGCCGGTACGTATTTTCCGCTGACCTGCGGCGTCGGTGTGTCGAACCCCTGTCCCTGACGATCGAGACGCGTCTCGCGCGACCAGGTGCGCTTCAAATCGTCGCGCACTTTGAAGCTCAGCTTGCCGAGGCCGGCACACTCCAACTCAACCGTGTCCCCGTCCATGAAGCTGGACAGTCCGCGATGGTTGGTGCCGGTGGCCAGGATGTCGCCGGGTTCCAGCGTGTGGATCGACGTCACCCACTCGATGCAGCGCGGGATGTTGTGCGCCATGTCGTCGGTGTTGAAGTCCTGCTTGATCGTGCCGTTCACCGACAGCTTCACCGCCACCTTGTGCGGATCGGGAATCTCGTCCGCGGTCACCAGATACGGTCCGATCGGTGCGAATGTATCGCGCGACTTCATGGCGAAAAAACTCTGCGGAGGCAGCCCACGCGCCGAGCCGTCGATGAAGTTGGTATAGCCGAACACGTAGTTCATCGCATCGGCTGCCTTGACGTGGCTGGCGCGCCTGCCGATCACCAGCGCCATCTCGGCTTCGCCCTCGAAGATGGTAGCGGGCACATCAGGCAGCACCATGGTCTCGCCCGGCCCGAGCACCGAGGTCGGCGCCTTGTGGAAGGCGTTGATCGGCGCCGGTTCCTTGCGCGTGCCGTTTTCCATGTAGTTCACCGCCATGCAGACGATGTTGCCTGGCTTCGGCAGCGGAGCGCGCAGGCGCACGCTGGAGACCGGCACGCCCTTGCCGCTGGCGGCGGCATCCTCCAGGCGCTTTTTGTAATCGCCGAACCGCGCGATCAGCCCGTTGATCAGGTCGTGCGGACCGAGATGCGGAATATCGCGCACCGCCGCCGACACATCAACGATGTTGTCGCCCTTGACCACGCCCAGCTTGTAGTCATCGAAAAACGCCAGCTTCATGATTGCCCCCTATTCAACCGGAACGAAGATCGAGCGCCGCATCTTGCCGCCGACCGACTTCGACAGATGGCCCTTGCCGGTAGTGTCCTCTACCAGCACGACCTCGCCGGCACCGATCGCCCGCGCCTGCCCGTCGCTTGCCGTGATCTGCACGCCGCCGTCAAGGTTGATGATGTACTGGCGGCGCGGCGCCGGATGCCATGACAGGTCGTAGTCGCCCGAGGTCTCGCGAAAGATGATGCCGTTGGCCGGCAGGCGCGCCGATATCTTGGAAAAATTGCGCTCCTCGACCCACTCGACCTCGATATCGCGCCAGTGCGACTCGCCGTTCGCGTCGCAATACAGGTTGTGTATTTTCATGTCTTCTCCCCTAACGGTTCTGCCAGTTTGGCTTGCGCTTTTCCGCGAACGCCTTTGGTCCTTCGATGTAGTCCTGGCTTTCCAGGTTCTCCTGCTGCGCCGGATAGACCGTGCGCATCGCGCGCTCCAGTGACGCCGCATCCTGGCCACGATAGGCCGCCTGCTTCGATGCGCGCACCGCCTTGGGCGAGCATTCCAGGATCATCGCCGCCCAGCGCTTCGCCGCCTCCAGTGCGTGGCCTTGTGGCACCACCTCGGTGACGAAGCCGAGTTCGAAACCTTCGCGGGCGGGCACGCGCCGGCCGGTCAGGATCATCCCCATCGCCTTCTTCATCGGGATCACGCGCGGCAGTCGATGCACGCCACCGCCGCCGGCGATCAGACCGACGCGCGGTTCCGGCAAGGCGAACAGCGCGTTCTCCGCGGCGATGATGATGTCGCAGGCGAGCGCGGTTTCAAAACCGCCCCCCATCGCCCAGCCGTTCACCGCGGCGATCAGCGGCTTGTCGAGATCGAAGCGATGCGTGATGCCGGCGAAGCCGTTGGGTCCATTCGGTCGGCGGCGGCCTTCGGCCTGCACCTTCAGGTCGTTGCCGGCGGAGAACGCGCGCTCGCCCGCGCCGGTGATGATGCCGACCCACAGGTCATCACGCGCGGCGAACTCGTCCCACACCGATGCGAGTTCGTCGTTCGCGTCGGCGTGCAACGCGTTCAGCACTTCGGGCCGGTTCAGTGTGACGATGCGGACCTGCCCCTCGTCCTGCACGATGCAATAGCGGTGGCTCATCGGCATGGCGCTCCGTTCCCGTCATCCTCGCGCAAGCGGGGATCCAGGGGGACGCGTGTCGCACGACACGAGCCTGGGTCCCCGCTTGCGCGGGGATGACGAGGACGGAGCATCATTCGCCGATCACCGCATCATTCCGCAGACCGCCAATCTTGCCCTTGTCGAGCCCCAGCCAGTCTGCCAGCACCTCGCTATTGTGCTGGCCAAGCAGCGGCGCCGGCTTGACCGGCGGTGTCGTGCCGGAGAAGCGCACCGGCCAACCGCTCATCGTGTAGTCGCCGACCTGCGGATGGTGCATCACCTGGCGGATGCCGCGATCGACGAAGCTCTTGTCGTTGGCCAGTTCCATCGTGTCCATCACGGCGCCCGACGGAATGGTCGCTGCACTGACCAGCCGCATCGCCTCGTGCTTGTCGTGCTGCTTGGACCAGTTGGCGACGATGGCGTCCACCTCCTCGCGATGCTGGGTGCGTGCGTCGGGTGTGTCGTACATCGGATCGCCGATCAGGTCCTCGCGACCCATCACCTTCAGCAGGCGGTTCCAATGCTCCGGGTTGGCGCGGCTGCAATAGATGTAAACGTAGTCGTTCGGGCCGCCGCCCTTGCACGGATAGACGCCGATCGGCGGATTGCCGCCGCCCACCGTTTTGGATCCCGCGCGCGGCGCCGCCTTGCCGGTGCGCTCCATGTAGGTGAACGAATTGCGGATGTAGTGCAGAATCGCGTCCTGCATGGCGAGTTGCAGGTGCTCGCCCTGGCCGGTGCGCAGCCGGCGCACGTAGGCGCCCATCACCGAGATCGCCATCAGCATCCCCGTGCCGGTG
This sequence comes from uncultured Alphaproteobacteria bacterium, assembly GCA_963812475.1. Taxonomy (GTDB): domain Bacteria; phylum Pseudomonadota; class Alphaproteobacteria; order Acetobacterales; family Acetobacteraceae; genus JAMXLO01. The sequence goes on along the minus strand of CAWEVI010000044.1, from coordinate 189,522 downwards.
TCGCCGATCGTCGCCCCGGGCTTGCAGGGCGGGCCGTCCTCCTCGCCGGTGATGCTCATCAGCCCGCCGGCCGCCTGCGCGATCATGTCGAACGCCAGGGACTTCTCGAACGCGCTGCCGGCGCCGAAACCCTTTGTCTGGCAATAGATGATCGAGGGGTTGATGGCGCGGATCACGTCAGGACCGAGGCCGAGGCGCTCGATCGCGCCGGGGGCAAAATTCTCGCAGAAGATGTCGGCCTTCTTCGCCATCTCCTTGACCAGTTCGACGCCGCGCGGGTCCTTCAGGTTGACGGTGACCGAGCGCTTGTTGGCGTTGTACCTGCAGGAAGTAATAGGCGTCCTGCCCCGGCTTGCCGCCCGCTGTGCGGCCAGGATCGCCAAGCCTGGGGTTCTCCACCTTCACCACATCGGCGCCCATCCACGCGAGCGCCTCGGTGCAGGACGGGCCTGCTTCGAACTGTGTCAGATCCAACACCTTCACGCCGGTCAGACAGGTCTCAGGGCCATTGCTCGGCATCGCTACTATTCCTCCCGAAGAGTGGCCGCCAGCCTACGACCGGCCGGGCGGGGCGTCGAGTTCCCGCCGGCGACCGCATGCGCGACAGGTCAAACGACACGCCGGCGGATGCCGTCCTTCAGTGCCAGCGTATTGAAATTGAGCAGCAGCCCGATGCGGCATTGACTGAGGCGCAGGTAGGTAAGGAGTTGGGCCTCGTGCAACGGCAGGACGTGTTCGACGGATTTCAATTCCAGGAGCACCTCGTCGGTGAAAATGATGTCGGCGCGGTAGCCGCAGTCGAGATGTGCGCCGTCATAATTCAGTGGCAGATCGACCTGGCGAGCGTACGCGAGCGCGTTCTGATCGAATTCATGGCACAGGCAACGTTCATAGGTGCTTTCGAGCAGACCCGGGCCTAGGCGCGTGTGGACTCGCATTGCGAGGCCGATGATCCTCCGGGTAAGGCCGTTGGGATCTGGAATGTTCATGTCGGGCAGGATCACGCGTGGCGGTTTATGGCGCGTTAATCCCCATGGGAGGGCGCGTGCGGCAGCAGGCAATCAAGTAATCAAGTGGGCACAGAGTTGCACAGAGTGCACACAGAGTTTCACAGAGAAGGCAATGAGCGCTTCGCGCAAGGCGCTTTGATTGAACTACCGGCCGCCTGCGCGAAGCGCCAATAATAATCTACTCTGTGGAACTCTGTGTCCGCTTGATTACTTTGCGACGGCCCGCACCGAACAGCGGACCCATCCACTACCGCGGCGGCAGATACAGCACCAGTCGCGGCGCGATCCGGTCCACCACCCACTTGGGATGGAAGCCCAGCGTGTCGGTCGGCGGCCGATCGCGCCAGCGGATCCTGGCACCCCCGTAGCTGGTGCCATAGATGCCCAGCCCCGCTGCACTCACCATCGGCTGCGCCGCGAGCCATGTCAGCGCTGACTGCGAGTCGGTCACGCGGCCGTACGGCGAAAGCCGGGGCTCTTCGGCCTCCCACTGTAGAAGCTGATCAATTGGCTGGACATGGTTCCCTTTCCCCCGAGGCGCACCATCTGAGGAGTGCGGTAATTTCCTTTCCCATGCGGCGCCCGGCAAGGGGCGCGTGACAAGGAGCCTTCGACAATGGCAGTGATCCCCGATGCTTATCTCGACCTGCTGACGCAAAAGAAGACGTTCGCCGAACTGGCGACCGTAATGCCGGACGGCTCGCCGCAGGTGACGCCGGTCTGGTTCGATTACACCAACGGTCTGGTTCGCGTGAACACGGCGAAGGGGCGCGTGAAGCAGCGCAACATGAAGGAGGGCTCACCCGTCGCGCTGTCGATCATGGATCCTGACAACCCGTACCGTTACATCCAGGTGCGCGGCAAGGTCACGCGCATGACCGAGGCAGGCGCCGACGCCCATATCGACTCACTGGCAAAGAAGTATCTCGGCAAGGACAAATATCCGTTCGCGCAGCCAGGCGAAGTGCGGGTGACGTACGAGATCACGCCCACCGGTGCGCATGGGATGAGCTGAAAAGCACGAGGCGATTGCACTCAAAGTTCGTCGTTCCGCTACGTCGTCGTCCCCCAACGTCGTCATTCCCGCTTTCGCGGGAATGACGATCGCTCGCGGGGATGGTGGTCATCATGAACCGCCGGCGTCACCACCCTCCATCCACGCCGATCGCCTGACCTGTCACGAACGCAGCGCCGTCCGAGGCCAGATATGCGATCATCGATGCCACCTCGTCGGGACTACCGAAGCGGCCGACCGGGATGTCCTTGGCGCGCTCTCTGAAGCCGACTTCCATATCGTCGCCGTATTCGCGGCGGTTGGTGCTGATCGCGCGCGATGTGCGGATCGGACCGGGTAGGACCGCATTCACCGTGATGCCGAGCGGCGCGAGATCCAACGCCAGCGATTTGGTGAAACCGACGATGGCGGCCTTGGACGCTGCATAGGTCGCGCGGCGCGGACCGGGGCGGAACGCGGCACGCGACGATACGCTGACGATGCGGCCCCAGCCCGCCTTGCGCATCGCCGGCACCGCCGCACGCGACATCAGGAAGGCGCCACGCGCATTCACCGCCATCGTCTGGTCCCAGGCCGCGACCGGGACATCCTCGATCTCGTTTCGGTCGGCGCCCTGCGGCGCTCCTGCATTGTTGACCAGGATGTCGAGCCTGCCATGGCGTCGCAGCACTTCGGCAACCATTCTTGCCGCGTCGGCTTCCTTGCTGACATCGCCCAGCGTGGCGGAGGCGATGCCGCCGGCCTTGCCGATCGCTTCGACCAGGCTGTCCACGCCGCCCCAGTTGGCGTCCATGTCGCCCTGCACGTTGTGCTCGTTGGCCAGCCCGGTCGGCGCGACATCGGATACGACGACGGTCACACCGGCGGCGGCGAGCGCACGTGCGGTTGAATTGCCGATACCGACCGGCTTGCCGCAACCGGTGATCAGAGCAACGCGTGCTTCACTTGGCATGGAATTCTCCCGCGGATTTGGTTGACGCTCCGCTCTCGACTATACCGCCGATCCCGCCCGCGGACACTTCGGCTCATGCCGCGACGTTCCAGTTGGGCGAGAGGGGATGACGAGGCAATGCTGGGTGCTCTCAAGGGACGAGGACTCCGCCAGATGGTGCTGCGCAAGATTGGACTGGGCGACTTGCACGAAGCCAGGCGATTGGCCTCGCTAAGCGCGTCGGGCCGGCTGATCGAGATCGACTACCCGGTGCGTCCGAAGGTCCGCCATGGTTGGGACCGCCCGCCGCATCCCCAGTTGCTCGCCCTGCTCGCAGCGCACGAGGATCGCTATCGGACCACCTTGCAAAGCTTCCTGCCGCTCCACTCCGCCCTGCGTCGCATCACGTTGCAACAGATCGAGCCCGGCCAGCCGTATTGGGTGAATGGCTATTTTCCCACCTTCGACGCCATATCGCTGTACGGCTATATCGCGACGCGGCGGCCGCGGCGTCTGATCGAGATCGGTTCCGGCAATTCCACCCTGTTCGTGCGCAGGGCCATTACCGACCATCGGTTGGCGACGCGTCTGGTCTCGATCGACCCCTCGCCGCGCGCAGAGGTGGACGCGATCTGCGACGAAGTGCTGCGGCAGCCGCTCCAGGACGTGCCGCTCGGCTTCTTTCAGAGCGTGACCGCCGAAGACATGCTGTTCTTCGACGGCAGCCATCGCACCCTGCAGAACAGCGACGCCACCATCTTCTTCACCGAGATCGTGCCGATGCTGCCGGTAGGCACGCTGGTTGGCGTGCACGACATTTTCCTGCCGTTCGATTACCCTCCGGATTGGTACGATCGCTGGTACTCGGAGCAATACCTGCTTGCCTGCTGGTTGCTCGGCGGCGACAATCTGCGGGTCGAGCTGCCGGTCGGCTACCTGAGCCATACGCCCGCGCCACACGCAACGCTGCAACCGTTGTGGGACGATCCCGCTCTGGCAGGGGCCGGCACTTATGGCGGTATGTTCTGGTTTTCAATAGCGGCGCGGCGGGTCTGATCGAGCCGCTGAACTGGCTTCCAGGGAGGAGACGAGGATCATGGCACAGATGGAAAAACTCGAGCATCGCTCGCTGGGACGCGACGGATTATCGGTCTCGGCGATCGGTCTTGGCTGCATGTCGCTGTCGGGGATTTACGGCGCGGCCGATGACGCGGCGTCCGAAGACCTGATCCGCTATGCGATCGACCAGGGCGTGGACCATCTCGATTCATCGGACATGTATGGCTGGGGGCACAACGAGGACGTCATCGGCCGCGCCATCAAGGGCCGCCGCGACCGCGTGGTGCTAGCAACGAAGTTCGGCCAGACGCAGAATCCGGGTGGCCCCAATGGGGTGAACGGCCGGCCAGAGTACGTGATGCAGGCCTGTGAGGCGAACCTGAAGCGACTCGGCGTGGACACGATCGATCTTTACTACCAGCACCGCGTCGATCCGTCCGTGCCGATCGAGGACACGGTGGGTGCGATGGCCAGGCTCGTGCAGCAGGGCAAGGTCCGGCACCTTGGGCTGTCGGAGGCGGCGCCCGAGACGATCCGCCGCGCGCACAAGGTGCATCCGATCGCCGCGGTACAGACCGAGTATTCGCTGCTGTACCGGACCGAGGCGGAGGAGACGCGGGAGACGACACGGTCGCTGGGCATCAGCTTCGTGGCCTACGCGCCGCTGGGACGCGGGTTTCTGACCGGCGCGATCCAGACCTTCGCCGACATCGATGGCCGCCGCGCGGCGCATCCGCGGTTCCAGGAGGAAAACTTCGCGCGCAACCGCGAACTGGTCGCACAGGTTGAGACGATCGCGCAGGAGAAGGGCTGCACGCCAGCGCAGCTCACGTTGGCATGGCTGCTGGCGCAGGGTCCTGACGTGGTGGCGATTCCGGGCACACGGTACAAGCAGCGGCTGGACGAGAATGTCGGAGCGCTGCGGGTCAGGCTGACGCCCGACGATGTGGCGCGGATTTCAGCGGCGATCCCAAGTGGCGCTGCCGCCGGCACGCGGTATCCGGCGGGCGGGATGAAGGGCGTGTACGTCTAGGGCACCGGGACGCAACTTCATGCCAGCAGCAGCAATAGAAGGCTCCCCGCGCCGACGACGAAACAGTAGTAGGCGAACGGGTTCAATGCCCAGGCATCATGCTGGCGGAAGTAGCGCATCAGGAACGCGGTGCTGGCGAAGGCTGTGACGCCTGCGACCACAGCGGCGAGAGTGGCCAGCCCGAATGTGCCAGGCGGAACGCTCTCGTGCAGCAGCTTCGGCACCTCGAGCACGGTCGCGCCGAGGATGATCGGGGTCGCGATCAGGAACGAGAAATGCGCTGAGCCTTCATGGTCGATACCGCGCAGCAATCCGCCGACGATCGTCGCGCCGGAACGTGATATGCCGGGGATCAGCGCGGTGCACTGCCAGCAGCCGATCACCAGTGCGTCGAGCATCGTGAGGGTGGACAGCGGCCGGTGGCCCTGGCCGCGCAGCTTCTCGCCACCCATCAGCAGCAGCCCGTTGATCACCAGGAAAAACGCCGCGACCAGTGGCGCGCCGAACAGGCCGCGCAGGAACCTCTCGAGCAGGAAGCCGACGATCACCGCGGGGATGGTGGCGATAACGATGAGCAGGAACACGCGACGGCTCTCACTCACCTGGTGCGCAGCACCGAGACCCAGCAGGCCGGTCGCCAGCGCCCACCAGTCGCGCCAGAAATACAGCAGCAGCGCAGCGGCGGTGCCGAGATGAAGCATCACCAGGAAAGGCAGAAACTCAGGCGACCGCTGATCGACCGGCCAGTGCAACAGTGCCGGCAATATCACGGCATGACCCAGACTGCTGACCGGGAACAGCTCGGTGGCGCCCTGAAGTATGGCGATGATGATGGCCTGCAGTACGCTCATGCAGCGTTACTGGCCGAAGCAGAATGATTCGGCAACCTGCGTGACGCCATGACATAATCCGGTCTGCATGTCGCACGATCATCCTCATCACCACGACCATGCGCATGGCCATGGCCAGCGCGGTCATGGCCGCGCTTTCGCGATCGGCACGGCACTGAATGTCGGCTTTGTCGCGGCGGAACTGGTGTTCGGGCTTGCCGCCAATTCGATCGCCCTGCTGGCCGACGCGGCGCACAACTTCGGCGATGTGCTGGGGCTGCTGCTTGGCTGGGGCGCTGCCTGGCTCAGCGGCCTACCGCCCACGCGCCAGCGCACCTATGGCTGGGGCCGCAGTTCGATCCTGGCGGCGCTGCTGAATGCCACGATCCTGCTGATCAGCGTCGGCGCGATCGGCGTGGAGGCGCTGCAGCGGCTGATCGCGCCGCAACCGGTGACGGAGATCACCGTGATCCTGGTCGCCGCCGCCGGCATTGTCGTGAACGGCGCGACCGCACTGTTGTTCATGCGCGGCCGCGGCGGCGACATCAATGTCCGCGCGCAGTTTGTGCACATGGCAGCCGATGCTGGCGTCTCGGCGTCGGTCGTGGTGGCGGGCCTGTTGATCCTGCTGACCGGCTGGCTGTGGCTCGATCCGATAGTCAGTCTGGGCATTGCCGCGGTGATCGTAATCACCACGTGGGGACTGCTCCGCGAATTGATCGATCTGGCGATGGACGCCGTGCCGGGCGGCGTGGCGCACGACGACGTGCAGGACTATCTGGCGTCGGTGCCCGGCGTGATCGAAGTGCACGATCTGCACATCTGGGGTCTCAGCACGACGGAGACCGCACTGACCGCGCATCTGGTTTGCGCCGACGAACCCAAGGAGCGCAACCTGCACGATGTGACGCACGCATTGCGTGACCGGTTCGGCATCGGCCACGCGACGCTCCAGGTCGAGACCGGCGCCGATGCCGAATTGTGCCGGTTGCGGCCACACGACGTGGTGTAACGGATGGGCCGCAAACGCGTGGTTTTGGTGACCGGAGCAGCCAGTGGCATCGGCGCCGCGGTGTGCCGCGCGATCGCCGCGCCAGGCGTTGCGCTGCTGGTGCACACACGCGGGAACCGTGCGGGCGCGGAACACGTCGCCGCCGAGGCGCAAGCAGCCGGTGCCGATGCCGAGGTGGGGTTTGGCGATCTCGGCGACCCGGCCATTGCCGAGGCGCTGGTGGAACAGGCCGTGGCGGCGTTTGGCGGGCTGGACGTGCTGGTCAGCAACGCGGGCTTTGCCGATCGAACGGCGTTCGCCGATCTCACCGACGCGGCGATGGCGCGGTCGATGGAGGTGATCCACGGCGCGTTCTTTCGCCTGGCGCGCGCCGCCATTCCACATTTGAAGACCGGACGCGATGCACGTGTTGTCGCGGTATCCAGCTTCGTCGCCCATGCATTCCGCACCGATGCGACGGTGTTCGCCGCATCCGCCGCGGCGAAGGCGGCGCTGGAAGCGTTGGTGCACGTGCTTGCAATCGAGCTGGCGCAATCCGGGGTGACGGTGAACACGGTGGTGCCTGGCTTCGTCCGCAAGGATCCGGGCGCGCACGCCGCGATCGATCCGGAACGACTGCGTCAACAGGTCGCCGCGGTGCCGCTCGGCCGTGTCGGGCTACCGGACGAAGTGGCAGCGGCGATCACGTTCCTGGCCTCACCGGCCGCGAGTTACATCACCGGGCAGGCACTGCATGTCGATGGCGGCCTGGTGATTTGAAGGCTACGTTTCGACGCCGTGTCGGCGTGCCAATGCTTCGAGGCGAGGCGCCTATCCGGCGCAGGCGATGATGCGTCCGTTATCCCAAATGCCAAGGCACACAAGTTCGCCATCGCGCGCCAACAGAAGATACGGATCGAGCACCACTTCCTCCTGAACCAGCTCGCCAAGGATCAGCGTCGATCCGGGCGCGTCGCGGTGCAGGCTCAACGCGATCGCGGCGATCGGCTCCGGCACGCCGAGCGCGCGCAACCAGCCGCCGGCGACCCATCGCTCCTGCCATTGCGATCCGGCGTGGCCGCGGAACACGCCGAACACGACCAGCATTGCGATCACGCACATCCATCCGAGGGCCAGCCAGGACGGCAGCATCGACGCCGGCATGATCCGGTTGGCGAAACCGCCGCTCGCCGCCATGCACCCGACCGAGCCGATCAGTCCCACCGGCAGCCATGTCTGGTGCTGATGCCAGAAGCTCGGCTTGAACGTCTCCAACTGCGCCCGTTTGTGCTCCGTCAGTGTCTGCCAGTTCACCGGCGCCAGGCCCTGTTCCGACAGGACATCGGCCAGCAGTCGCGGGCGTGCGGGGGCGACAAGCGCGTCGAATGGCATGGGCCGCGTCTCTCAGTTCGAGTATCGGGCGGCAGAGTGCCATGCCGTTGATCGTCCGGCCAGTGCCGGCGCGCGACCCGTCTCCGACGGCCGGTCAGCCGACGAGGTGGCAGGCGACCTGCCGGCCTGGCGCAGGCTCGGTGATACGCGGTTCCTGGTCGCGGCAGACCGGCATGGCGTGTGGGCATCGCGTGTGGAAGCGGCAGCCTGAGGGCGGATGCAGTGCGCTCGGGATATCGCCTGTCAGCCTCTCCCGCTCCTTCCGTCCCCGGCTGCGCTGCGCTGGATGGGCCACCGGCACGGCGGCGATCAGCGCCTTGGTGTAAGGGTGCAGTGGGTCTGTGTAGAGCGTCCGCTTGTCCGCCACCTCGACGATCTTGCCGAGATACATTACCGCGACCCGGCTGGAGATGTGCTTCACCACGCCAAGGTCGTGGGCGATGAACAGATAGGTCAGGCCCAGCTCGCGCTGGAGGTCCTGGAGCAGGTTCACGATCTGCGCCTGCACGGAAACGTCGAGCGCGGAAACCGGCTCGTCGCACACCACGAATTTGGGATGCAGCACCAGCGCGCGGGCGATGCCGATGCGCTGGCGCTGGCCGCCGGAGAACTCATGCGGGAAACGGTCGCGCACGCGGGGCGGCAGGCCGACAAGTTCCAGCATGGCGGCGACCCGGCCGCGGGTTTCCGCGCCGGCCCGGGCGCCGTGGATCAACAGCGGCTCCATGATGATGTCTTCCACCGACATGCGCGGGTTGAGCGCGCCGTACGGGTCCTGGAAGATGATCTGCATCGAGCGCCGTTTCTCGCGGAGCGCGGCGGCGCCAAGCTGTGTGATGTCGGTGCCGTCGAAACGGATCTGTCCCGCGGTCGGCGGGATGAGCCGGATCAGCAGGCGGCCGAGGGTGGATTTGCCGCAGCCTGATTCGCCGACCAGACCCAGCGTCTCGCCGGTGACGATGTCGATCGCCACGTCGTCCACAGCGCGCAGCGAAATGGTGTTGCGATGCAAAAAGCCGCCGGCGTGAACCAGAAAGTGTTTGGTCAGGCCGGTGGCCTCAATCAGTTTCGTCACGTGCCGGCAAGCTCCGCCGCCCGGATGCAGGCAGCGGTGTGGTTTGGGTCGAAGGCCTCGAGCGGCGGGATTCCCGCGATGCACGCGGGGATTGCGTAGGCGCAGCGTGGTGCGTAGCGGCAACCGGCGGGGCGTCGCGCCGGATCGGGCAGCGCGCCGGGGATCGCCACCAACCGTTCGTGGTCCTGCCCCAGCGAGGGCACGCACTCCAGCAGGCCGCGTGTGTAGGGATGCAGCGGCTTATCGAACAGGCGCGCTACCGGCGCTTCCTCCACCATGCGCCCGGCATACATCACCAGCACGCGGTCGGCGGTTTCCGCGACGACGCCCATGTTGTGCGTGATGACGATGATCGCCATGCCGAATTCATCGCGCAGATCCATCATCAGGTCGAGGATCTGCGCCTGGATGGTGACATCGAGTGCGGTGGTGGGTTCGTCGGCGATCAGCAGGCGCGGTCGGCAGGCGAGCGCGATGGCCAGCATGACGCGCTGCCGCTGGCCGCCGGACAGCTGGTGCGGATAGTCGCCCATGCGCCGCGCGGCCGATGGGATGCCGACCTTCTCCAGCATTTCCAGCGAACGGTTGTAGAGTGCCCGCTGCGACAGCCGCTCATGCGCGCGCAACGTCTCCATCACCTGCTCGCCGATGCTGAACACCGGATTGAGCGAGGTCATCGGTTCCTGGAACACCATCGCGATGCCGGGACCACGGATGCGCTGCATGCGGGCATCGGAAAGGCGGGTGAGCACCTGGCCGTCGAAGCGCACCTCGCCGGAAGCCACGCGTGCCGGTGGTTGCGGCAGCAGGCCCATGATGGTGAGGGCGGTGACGCTCTTGCCGCTGCCGGATTCGCCGACGATGCCGAGGATCTCCCCCGCGTCGAGGCTGAAGCTGACGTTCTCGACGGCGATGATCTCGCCGCGTGAAGTCTGGAACGCGGTGGTGAGGTTGGTGACGGAAAGGAGGGTCACGTCGCCACGTCCTCCCCCTCCCGCAAGGGGTGGGGGAGTGCAGTGACGCGCGTCACTGCTGGATCCTCAATCTCGGATCCAGCACATCGCGCAGTCCATCACCCAGCAGATTCAAACCCAGCACTGTGATCATCAGCGCGGCCCCCGGAATGGTGATGATCCACGGCGCATCGATCATGTACTGCCGCCCCTCAGCCATGATGTTCCCCCATGTCGGCGTGGGCGGCACCGCGCCGACGCCGAGGAACGACAGCGTCGCCTCTGTGAGTACGGCGTAAGCGAACAAAAACGAAAGCTGCACGATCAGCGGCGCCATCGCGTTGGGCAGGATGTGCCGGCGCAGGATGCGCCAGTGACCCGCCCCGGCCGCCACCGCCGCCTGCACATACTCCATCTCGCGCAGCACGATCACCGACGAGCGCACGATGCGCGCGGTGCGCGGCGTGTAAACCACACCGAGTGCGATGATCACGTCGTTCACCGACGGCCCCAGCACCGCGGTGACGCCGATCGCCAGCAGCACGGCAGGAAACGCCATCAGTGCGTCGTTGATCCGCATCAGCACATTGTCGAGCGGGCGGAAGTACCCCGCCGCCGCGCCGATCAGCGTGCCGAACACGGCGTTGATCGCCACCACGGCGGAACCGATGATCATCGAAAGCTGCGCGCCCCACACCACACGCGACCACAGGCTGCGGCCGAAATTGTCGGTGCCGAACAGATGCTCCAGCGACGGCGGCAGGAACTTCTGGCGCATCGCCAGCTTGTTCGGATCGACCGGAGCGATCCACGGCGCCAGCGCCGCCACGACCGCGATGATGGAGAACAGCACCAACCCGGTGACAAACAGACGATGATGCAGCAACCGCCGCACCGTCGCCCATGCGGGATTGTAACGGCGGTCAGGGACGTCGTCTTCAATGCCGGCCGCCGTCAGCGCGATGGCGGTATCAGGCGCCATCGTATCGCACCCGCGGATCGAGCAGCGCGTAGCACACGTCAACGCCGATGTTCACCAGCACGAGCAGCGCCGTGGTGATGAACAGGCCGCCCTGCACCATCGGGTAGTCGCGGTTCAGCACCGCCTGGGTCAGCAATTGGCCGATGCCCGGGATGGAAAACAGGGTCTCCGTCACCACGGAACCGGAGATCAACAGACTGACGATGATGCCGACAACGGTCGTGATCGGGATCAGCGCATTCGCCAGCGCGTGCTTCACCACCACAAGCCGCCTCGGCAGGCCCTTGGCGCGCGCGGTGCGGATGTAGTCCTGGCGCAGCACCTCCAGCATGGTGGATCGTGTGATGCGCGCGAGCAGTCCCGCGAGCAACAGTGCCAGCGACACAGCCGGCATGGTGGACGTCGCGAGCCAGCCGAGCGGGTCGTCGGTGAAGGCGATGTAGCCGCCGGTCGGCAGCCAGCGCAGATCGACGGCGAAGAAGATGATCATCAGCAGGCCGAGATAGAAATTCGGCAGCGAGATGCCAATCATGGCGAAGATCATGGCCGTCTGGTCCACCCAGGAATTCTGCCGCAGCGCTGCAATGATGCCGCTGCCGAGACCGATGAACAGCGTGATCACCAGCGCATAGGCGGACAGCGCCAGCGTCACCGGCAGTCGCAGCATCGTCGCCTGCACCACCGGCTGTCCGAGCAGCAGCGAGCGGCCGAGATTGCCGTGCAGCAGGCCGGCGTACCAACGCCAAAGCTGGGTCAGCAGCGGCTGATCCAGGCCCAGGTCGTGGCGGATATTGGCGATCTGCTCCTGGGTTGCCGACAGGCCGGCGATTGCCGCTGCCGGATCGCCCGGGATCAGATGGATCATCGCGAAGGTGATCAGGCTGACGATCAGCAGGATCGGGACCGCACTACCCAATCGCCGGAGGATGATGCCGCCCATGCCTCCCGCTCAGTTCTCGAACCAGACGTTCGACATGCGCGGAATGCGATAGGGCACGTAGCCCTTTACGTTGGAGCGCACCGCCTGCACCTTGGTCAGCGAGCCCAGGGGCAACGTATAGACCTGCTCCAGCACGTATTTCTGCATCTTGGCGAATGCCTCCTTGCGCCCCTGCACGGTCGGCAGGCTGTTCATGTCGTTCCAGAGCGCCAGGATCTCCGGATCGTCGATCTCGCCTTTCGGATGGTACACGGCGCCGGGCTCAACAAAGAACTGCATGGTGGCGAGCGCACCGAGTGCCGGCTGCGTGCCCCAGCCGGTGTAGAACAGGTTCCAGCCGGTGTCCGAATGCAGCGCCATCTGCGCTGAGGTCGGCCAGTCCACCACCTTCAACTGCGCATTTATGCCGACGGCCTGCATCTGCTGCTGCATCACCAGCGCCGAGTTGTACATCGCCGGATAGTCCTTGTCGGTCAGAAGGATGACCGGCTCACCCTTGTAGCCCGATTGCGCCAGGTACTTCTTCGCGAGGGCGGGGTCCTTGATATTGTAGGTCTCCTTGCCGGCATCGGAATAAGCGGCCTGATTGGGATACTGGAATCCGACGTTCAGTCGATAATTGTCATCCGACGCCGCATCCATGATCTCATCCATGTCGAGCACTGCCTGCACCGCCTTGCGGAACATCAGATTATCGGTGGGTGGGACCGACGTGTTTGGCTGGGCGATCTGAATCCACCAGTTTTGCAGCGGGATGATCGTGATGTGTGGATCGACCTTCAGGTCGGGCAGCGACTTGGTGGGCAGGTCCTCGACTCCTTGCAGTTCACCGGTCTTCAGGCCGGCGACGCGCGCCTGCGGCTCGGTGACGATACGGAATGTCACCGTATTGAAGCACGCCTGCTTGTAGCCGCCGAAGCCGGTCTTCTGCTCGAAATTGGTGTTTGGCCGGTAGCCGTCGTAGCGCTTCAGTTTCACGTAGCCACCGGGAATGGACTCCACCAACTGCCACGGACCGGTGCCGATCGACTTGAGCTGCATCGGTGGATCGTCTTTTTCCTCCGCGGGGACGATGACGATGGGAGCGCTGAACGAACTGAGAATTTCGAGGAAGGTCGGCTGCACCTTCTTCAATGTGATCACGAACGTGTCCTTGTCGGGCGCGTCCCAGTGGTCGACGTTGCCGAGCGTGCTGCGATACAGTCCGATCCTGGCATAGCGGTCGAACGAGGCGGCGACATCGGCCGAGGTCATTTGCTTACCGTTATGGAAGTGGACTCCCTGCCGCAACTTGAATGTGTAAATCAGGTGATCCGGCGATTCGGTCATGGCGTCGGCCAGTTCGAGGATCGGGCTGAAATTCTCATCGCGCGTCATCAGCGATTCAAATATGTTCATTGCGATGTTGCGTGTGGAGATCGTGCCCGAAGTCATCTGATCGAGGCTGTTGATGTTGGCCTCTTGACCGAAGGTGAAATCGCCACCGACATGCGGGCACTTGAACGGCTCGGCATGCGCCGGAGCGAAGCCGAAAGCCAGGCTGGACAACAGGCCAACTGATAGTAGACGCGCGCGTCGCATGAAGCCCCTCTGGCGTGGTTGACCGCCCCGGTTCGCAGACTGATCGCTGCTTTCAGCTGAAACCTGACGAGGCGACAATAGGCCGTCAAGTCATTCGGCCGGACGCTGCGTCGTTGCCTTGACATCGCCCGGGCACGGCCGCCAGCCTCTGGCCAAATGACCAAGACAGAGCTGCCGATCACCGGCTACCTTGACCGCTTCTCGCACCGTCCGGGCGAAAGCTTCACCGCATTTGTCAGTGTTCGCGACGGCGGGACGTATCGGACATGGCTGGTGCGGGTGTTGAGCGGTGATCCGAATCCGGCCGGGCCCGGTGTGCGCTTCGAGGATCTGTCGCGGCGCTTCGACCAGTCGTTGCCGGGGCGTCGGCAGGCGATACATCTCGGGTCCTCCGGCATCGTCGATGCGGCTCCGGTGCGTGACGCAACGGCGGCCTGCACATGGACCGTGCTGGTTCGGCCCACTCTTTCGGACGCCGGCCAGGTCATGCTGGCGGAGGAGAGCAAGGACGCCAATATCGCACTCCTGCTCGGCGAGCGCGGCGCGACGGTGCGGATCAATTCAATGGGTTCCGCAATCGAGGTCGCGACCGGAGCGGCGATGCAGACGTTCCGCTGGTATCGCGTCTGGGCCAGCGCCGACCCAGCGACCGGGCGTATCCTCGTGGGCCAGCAACCGCTCGATGGTGAAGCGTCGGTTGCGGGGGAAGAGCGTTTACCTGGGCTTGTCCTGCCGTCCGGCGGCGCCGTGATGTTCGCGGCCGAGAATGCCGCCGCGCCGCGCCATCACTTCACGGGCAAGCTCGAGGATCCGGCGATCCGATCCGGCTTTGTCGAAGCATGGAACGATCCGGATGCAAGGCTGGATGCGCAGGTACCGGAGCTGTTGGCCGGCTGGGATTTCTCGCGCGGCATCGACAGTCAGTCCATATTCGACATCGGTCCGCAGGCGTGCCACGGCCGGCTGGTGAATATGCCGACGCGTGCAGTGGTTGGTGTGCGATGGACCGGGTGTGAACAATGCTGGCGCCATGCACCCCACGACTATGGCGCAATCCATTTCCATGACGACGATCTCGGCGATTGTGGATGGCAGGCCGATTTCACGTGGACGGTGCCGGATGATTTGCGCAGTGGTGCGTATGCGCTGCATCTCACGTGCGAGTTGGGCGAGGACTGGCTGCCATTCTATGTGACGCCACGCCGCGGCGGACCATGCGCTCCGGTTGCGTTCGTGGCTTCCACCTTCACCTATCAGGCCTATGCGAACCACGCGCGCTCCAGCCTTGATCAGGCGTATTACGACCGTGTCGCGGCTTGGGGCGCCTATCCGTATAATCCCGACCAGTATCCGATCTATGGACGTTCAACCTATAACAAACATCGCGACGGCAGCGGCATTTCGTTCTCGTCGCGGCATCGACCGATCCTGACGATGCGGCCCGGGTTTCTGACGTTCAACGATTTGCGCGGTTCGGGTCTGCGGCATTACCCGGCGGATCTGCATCTGCTCGCCTGGCTGGAGGCGAAGGGGATCGCGTTCGATATCGTCACGGACGAGGACCTGGACGAGGAGGGGATCGGTTTGATCGCACCGTATCGCGCGGTGCTGACCAGTTCGCATCCCGAGTATCACACGCTTGGCACGCTTGATGCTCTGACCGCGTACACGCGGCAGGGCGGCAGGCTGGCGTATCTCGGCGGCAACGGCTTCTACTGGCGGGTCGCGCGCAGCCAGACCACGCCCGACGCGATCGAGCTGCGGCGCGCGGAGGGTGGGATCCGCACCTGGGCGGCGGAACCGGGCGAATACTACCACGCGACAGACGGCCAGCTTGGCGGGCTGTGGCGGCGCAACCGGCGTCCGCCGCAGATGCTGGTCGGCGTCGGTTTTTCCTGTCAGGCGGCGTTTGAGGGGACCCGCTACCGTCGCCTGCCGCCGTCGCGCGACGCCCGGTTCGCCTGGATGTTCGCCGGCATCGAGGATGATGCGTTCGGCGATTACGGCCTGTCGGGTGGTGGTGCCGCTGGCTTCGAACTGGATCGTGCGGATCCCTTGCTGGGCACGCCGGATGGGGCGTTCATCCTGGCGCGCTCGGAGAACCCGCTGCCGTCGTTCCTCACCGTGCCCGAGGAGTTGCTGTCCAACACCATTACGATCAACGGCGAGAAGGTCGAGGACCTGGCACGCGGCGAGATCGTGTATTTCGATACGCCGTCCGGTGGCGCGGTGTTCTCCGTCGGATCGATCACCTTCTGCGGCAGCCTGTGGCGCAACGGCTTCGAGGGACCGATTTCGCAACTGCTCGAGAACGTCGTGCGCCGTTTCGGGGGTTCGCCGACGGTGGCGTGAGGCGGGGCGGATTGGGTGGGGTGGGGTCATCGAAACTGACGGCTGAAGCGGCGGACCACTGTGCTGTCATATGGTGATGGCGCGTCGGAGTATCTCATGGGGGCAACTTTTAGTTCGTGGCTTGGACGATCGCCTCGTCGAGGCCCTCAGGCAGCGGGCGGCGCGGACGTGCCGCCGAGGCCGAGCACCGGGCTATTGGCGCGCCGAGGCGGGCAATGTGCTGTGGTCGAAAGTGTTCCGCGGCGATCTGACTGCGGCGGACGCTGAGGAGTGTATGACGGTCCTAATCCGTGCGCCGGTCAGCCGACACCGCTCTTCATAGCCGGGCCAGTCCCGGCTGGCGTCGTGGTACCGGTGTGATGCGGATGGCCGGGTCGCGCCAGGGTCGCGCCCGGCCATGACAATGTGATCAGTCGTCCAGGAAGCTCCGCAGCTTGCGGCTCCGGCTCGGGTGCTTCAACTTGCGCAGCGCCTTCGCCTCGATCTGGCGAATGCGTTCGCGCGTCACGTTGAACTGCTGGCCGACCTCCTCCAGCGTGTGGTCGGTGTTCATCCCGATGCCGAAGCGCATGCGCAGCACACGCTCCTCGCGCGGCGTCAGCGATGACAACACCCGCGTGGTCGCCTCGCGCAGGTTGGCCTGGATCGCCGCATCGAGCGGGATCACCGCCGCCTTGTCCTCGATGAAATCCCCTAGATGCGAATCTTCCTCGTCGCCGATCGGCGTCTCCAGGCTGATCGGCTCCTTGGCGATCTTCAGCACCTTCCGCACCTTCTCGAGCGGCATACCGAGCTTCTCGGCCAACTCTTCGGGCGCCGGCTCTCGGCCGATCTCGTGCAGCATCTGCCGGCTCGTGCGCACCAGCTTGTTGATCGTCTCGATCATGTGCACCGGGATGCGGATCGTCCGCGCCTGGTCGGCGATCGAGCGGGTGATCGCCTGGCGGATCCACCACGTCGCATAGGTGCTGAACTTGTAGCCGCGGCGGTATTCGAATTTGTCCACCGCCTTCATCAGGCCGATGTTGCCCTCCTGGATCAGGTCCAGGAACTGCAGCCCGCGATTGGTATATTTCTTCGCGATTGAGATCACCAGGCGCAGGTTCGCCTCGATCATCTCCTTCTTGGCCCGCGCGCTGTCCCGCTCCCCACGGCCCACCGTCATGTAAACGCGGCGAAACTCACTGATCGGCAGCCCGGCGTCGTTCGCCACCGCGGCGATCTGCGCGCGGGCGTTGCCGATATCGGTCGTGTGCTTGGCGACGAACATCTTCCAGCCCTTGCCGGGCAGCTTGCCAACCCGCTCCAGCCAGTTCGGGTCCAGCTCATGGCCGCGGTAGTTCTTCAGGAACTCCTCACGGTTCACCTTGCTGCCTTCCGCCATCCGCATCAGCTGGCCCTCCAGCGCGGTCAGCCGCTGGTTGAGCTGCTTGAGCTGCATTACCAGCTCCTCGATGCGGTTGTTGTGCAGCCGAACCTGCTCGACCTTGCTCACCAGCTCTTCCCGCTGGCGTTCGTAGGACTTCTCGGACCGGACGGTGACCTCCTCGCCCGATGTCATGGTCTCGAGCCGGCGGTGCTGCATCTTGTGCAGCTTCTTGTAGAGCGCCTCGATCTCCTCGAACGTGGCGAGCACTTCGGGCTTCAGCTTCTCCTCGAGCGCGGAGAGGGAAATTCCTGGGCCTTCCCCATCCTCGTCGCCATCGAGGTCCTCGGCGCCGTCCAACACCTCGGCGCCATTGGGCGGCGCGGGAGGCGCGGCCGCAACGCTGCCGTCGGGCGCGGGCGTGCCGGCGCCTTGCGTCGCCTCCAGATCGACGATGTCGCGCAGCAGCATCCGCCCGGCCTTGAGCTGGTCGTGCCAGGAGATGATCGCCTTGAAGGTAAGCGGGCTCTCGCACAGGCCGCCGATCATCATGTCGCGGCCGGCCTCGATGCGCTTGGCGATGGCGATCTCGCCCTCGCGGGACAGCAACTCCACACTGCCCATCTCGCGCAAATACATCCGCACCGGATCGTCGGTGCGGCCGAGGCTCGCCTCATCAACGTTGCCGGTCTGCTCCTCTTCGCCCTCGGCCTCCTCGGTCTTCTCGACCTTCGCGACCGGCGCGTCACCGTCCTCGGTTTCTTCGCCCTCGACGACCTGGATGCCCATTTCCGAGAAATTGGCCATCACGTCTTCGATTTGCTCGGAGCTGTTCTGATCCGGCGGCAGGATCTGATTCAGCTCGTCGAAGGTGATGTAGCCGCGCTCCTTGCCCCGCGCCACCAGCCGCTTCACTGCGGCGGTCTGCACGTCGAGCAGCGTCGTCTCCACGTCCTGGTCGGCAGTCACGGTATCACTGGCAACGTTCGGCTTGGTGGCCATTGGTTAGGGCACTCCAACAGTGGCGGCCATCGGAATCAGGCCTCGTCCTCGTCCTCGAATTGGGCTCGGTTCGACCGCTCCCGCACGATACTCAGGTTCTTGAGAACCCGGTGATTGTGTTCGTTCTGGTTAGAACGGTAGCGGAGCAAGGCGGCCTCTACGTCATGGTCCAGCAAGTTGCGCCGCATCAGGCCATAGTAGTGATACCACCCTCCCTCGGCCTCCGCCGGCATCGCAGTCGGCAACGCGCAAGCCGGCAGCGGAAACGGTTCCGCCGCCAGGACCCTTTCAGCTTCGGCCTGTAATCCAGACTTTGTGAGGTGGTTCGTCAGACCCGATGAGTCAAGCACATCGGCTGTATTTGCCCAGTTGAACAACGCCTCGCGGAGCCGGCCAAGGGACTCCGGCAGAACGAGCACGGCATACGCGGGCTCCACATCGGGCAGCAACGATGGATGCCGCAGCAGGATCGCCGTCAGAATGCGCGACCGCTCGGCCGCGTCGGCGCCCGCGACCGGCGCCGTGCGCGCGGGAATGCGGCGCGGAGCCGTCGGCCGTCGGCCCGGCCCGGATCGGGCGGCATAAAACCGATCCAGCAGCACCCGACGGTATTCACCCGCAAGCGCCCGATCCGGAATGCGCTTCGCCGCGGCTTCGAGGCGAGCACGGAAGGCGGCACGCTGTTCCGGCGTCGCCTCTCCGCCCGCCTCCCGCATCAGGTCGTAGAGGGCCACGGCCAGAGGACGCGCCGCGTTCAGCACGGTCTGCAAGCCAGCCGCTCCCTGCCGGCGCACCAGAGTGTCGGGATCCTCGCCGGCCGGCAGCGTCGCGAGTTGCAACGTGTGCTCCGGGGCCAGCAGTGGCAGTGCCAGTTCCGCGGCGCGGGCGGCGGCGCGTGCACCCGCAGCGTCGCCGTCGAAGCACAGGATCGGCGCCGGCGCGAGCCGCCACAGTTCCTCGAGTTGTTCCTCGGTCAGCGCGGTTCCGAGCGGCGCCACCGCACCACTGATCCCCGCCTGGGCGAGAGCGATCACGTCCATATATCCCTCGACGACCACCAGAGGCGCGCCGCCGCGCACCGCCTCACGCGCCAGATCGAGCGCGTACAGTGTGCGACGCTTGGAAAACAGCGCCGTCTCTGGCCCGTTGACGTATTTCGGTTGGCCGTCCCCAAGGATGCGACCACCGAAGCTGATGACCCGCCCGCGGCGGTCGCGGATGGGAAACATCACGCGATTGAAGAACAGATCGAAGGCCCGGCCGGTTTCATCCCTCGGGTCACGCCCGAGGGCAGGCTCGCGCCGCATCAATCCGGCTTCGTGCAACAGATCGGTCGTGACCCCGTCGCGCGCGAGTTCCGCCGCCAGCGCGCCCCGGCCCTGGCCGGACCAGCCGAGCCCGAAGCGGCGGATGGTCGCCTCCGAAAGGCCGCGTCCCAACAGGTAGGACAGCGCCTCGCGCCCCTCCGGCAGGAACAGCCGTCGCGCGTAGCTCGCCTGGGCCATCTCCAGCACCGAGGCGAGGTCGTGCCGTTTCCGCTCGGCTTCCGCCGCCTCGGGCGTCGGTTTCGGGACCTCGAGGCCGGCTTCGGCGGCCAGTCGTTCCACCGCCTCCATGAATCCGGCACCCTCGCTCTGCATGACGAAGCCGATCGCGTCGCCATGTGCACCGCAGCCGAAGCAATGATAATGGCCGTCGTCGTAAACGTAGAAACTCGGGGTCTTCTCGCCGTGGAACGGACAGCAGCCCTTCCACTGCCGTCCCGACCGCGCCAGCCGGACCCGGCGCCCGACCACCGCCGGCAGCGGCGTGCGTGCCCGAAGCTCGTCCAGGAATGCAGCCGGCAGGGCCATCAGTTCCCTCCTCCTCCCCTCGTGGGAGGGGGTTGGGGGGAGGGGTGAAGCCACTCGACATCAGAAGATGCGACGTTGAGATACCCCCTCCCCCTCCCCGCTCCCGCGAAGGGAGGGGGAGGACTCTGCTTATCCGCCACCTCCGCAAAAGCGAGGGCCCGCCCTTGTCGAAGCCTCCTCACGACAGCCTTGCCTTCACCATCTGACCGGCCTTCGCCATGTCGAGCGTCGCGGCATGTTTCACCCTGAGCGCGGCCATCACCTTGCCCATGTCCTTGATGCCGGCCGCGCCAGTCTCGGCAATCGCATTCGCCACCACCTGCGCCGTCGCAGTCTCGTCCATCTGGCAAGGCAGGAAGCCTTCGATCACCGCGATCTCGGCTTCCTCCTTGGCGACGAGTTCAGGCCGGTTGCCCTGCCGATACAATTCCACCAATTCGCGCCGGGATTTCACCATGCCACGCAGCGCCGCGATGATCTCCTCGTCCGGGACGCGGTCCACGCCTTTTGGGCGTGCGGCAATGTCGATGTCCTTCAGCCGGGCTAGAATCATCCGGATGGTGGAGGTGCGTGGCGCGTCTCCGCCTTTCATCGATACCTTGAGCTGCTCGGCGAACTGCTCCCTGAGGCTCATGGCATCTCTCCGCGGCAAAATTGTCCCCCTATAATACGCGAAGTGGCGCGGATGTGCGGGACGGAGAAAAATTCCCAGAGACCTGCGCTCCAGTTGCGTCGGGAAATTCCTTCCCATAGGTTGTCGGACATGATGGCGAGCGTCGAATCGATCATCGACCGACTGGGCGGGGCCGATGCCACCGCGCGTCTGACCGGCGTCGGCACCGAAGCGGTGCGGAAATGGCGTCAGGCTGGAACCATTCCCGCGCGGCACTGGGCTGCGGTCATTGCCGCCACCGGGCTGTCGCTGTCTGAACTGTCAGGCGTTGCGACCGGCCCCGTCCGCACGGAGCCGACCGAAGTGCCGCAGGGGGCCACGGCTGCGCTCGTGCTGGCCGATGGCTCGGTCTTCTGGGGTCGGGGGTTCGGGGCCCATACGGCCGCCACGGCGCCGGTGGGCGAGGTCTGCTTCAACACCGGCATGACCGGGTATCAGGAGACGCTGACCGATCCATCCTACGCCGGGCAGATCATCACCTTCACCTTTCCCCATATCGGCAATATCGGCGCCAACATCGAGGATATCGAAGCAACCACGATCGCGGCGCGCGGCCTCGTGGTGAAGCAGGACGTAACGGAGCCGTCGAACTGGCGGGCGGCGCAGCATCTGGATGCATGGCTGCGGGCACAGGGTGTCGTCGGCTTGGCCGGGGTGGACACGCGGGCGCTGACGATCCGCATCCGCGACGGCGGCGCGCCGAACGGAGTGCTGGCTTTCCCGACCGACGGGCGGTTCCACTTGCCCACGTTGCGGGCACAGGCCGAGGCTTGGCCGGGCCTGGAGGGAATGGACCTTGCCAGGGAGGTCTCCTGCCGCCAGTCCTACGAGTGGGACGAGACACGCTGGGCATGGCCCGCTGGAACTGGACGCCAGAGCGCGCCGAAGCACCACGTGGTTGCGGTCGATTACGGGGCGAAGCGCAACATCCTGCGGTGTCTGGCATCGGCGGGATGCCGCGTGACCGTGGTGCCGGCGACTGCGACCGCCGATGACATCCTGCGTCGCAAGCCGGACGGCGTGTTCCTGTCCAACGGGCCAGGGGATCCCGCGGCGACGGCCGAATATGCGGTGCCGGCAATTCGGGGCGTGCTGGATGCCGGAGTGCCGTTGTTTGGCATCTGCCTCGGCCATCAGTTGCTGGCGCTGGCGCTGGGGGCGCGCACCTACAAGATGGAGCGCGGTCATCGGGGGGCCAATCAACCGGTGAAGGATCTCGCGACCGGGACGGTGGAGATCACCAGCCAGAACCACGGCTTCGCGGTTGACCCCGAAACGCTGCCGCCGACCGCCAAGGTGACGCATGTGTCGCTGTTCGACGGATCGAACGAGGGGCTGGCCTGCACGGATCGGCGCGCGTTCAGCGTGCAGTACCATCCCGAGGCAAGCCCAGGGCCGAGCGACAGTCATTATCTGTTCGCACGGTTCATCGAGATGATCGATGGGCGGGTGTGACATGGACGCGAAGGCACTGCTGTTGACCACTGCGCTGCGACACAGGATCAACGAAGCGAATATCGAGGCTGGGTTCGAACGTTTTCAGTCGTGCACCGGTGGTTCCGTTGACTACCAGGCATTCTGCGATGCCCTCGCCGCCTGCCTGCGCGACGGCCTGATACGCGAACCGATCCGCCTGCCGGAGGGCGCGCTGCAATGCCACTGGCATCTGGAACTGACGCCAAACGGCGCGGACGTGGCGCGCGGATTGCCGGACAGGCTGCAACACACATTGCGCTTCTAAGCATGCCCAAGCGCACCGACATCTCCTCCATCCTGATCATCGGCGCCGGCCCCATTGTCATCGGCCAGGCGTGCGAGTTCGACTACTCCGGCGCACAGGCGTGCAAGGTACTGAAGGCCGAGGGCTACCGCGTCATTCTGGTGAATTCCAATCCCGCCACCATCATGACTGACCCCGGACTTGCCGATGCCACCTATATCGAACCCATCACCGCTGCGATTGTCGAACGCATTATCGAGCGAGAAAGGCCCGACGCGCTGCTGCCGACCATGGGTGGGCAGACCGCGCTCAATACCGCGATGCAGCTTGAGCGGTCGGGCGCACTGGCGCGCCACAACGTCGAGCTGATCGGCGCCCGCGCAAACGTCATCGAGCGCGCCGAAGACCGTTTGAAATTCCGCGATGCCATGACCGCCATCGGGATCGAGTCGCCAAAAAGCGCCATCGCGCACTCGATGGACGAAGCGCGCACCGTGTTGGCGAGCGTCGGCCTTCCTGCCGTCATCCGTCCCAGCTTCACCCTCGGCGGCACCGGCGGCGGCATCGCTTACAATCGTGAGGAGTTCGAGCAGATCGTCACCGGCGGCCTGGAGGCCTCACCCACCGCGGAAGTGCTGATCGAAGAATCCGTGCTGGGCTGGAAGGAATTCGAGATGGAGGTCGTCCGCGATCATGCGGACAACTGCATCATCGTGTGCTCGATCGAGAACGTCGATCCGATGGGCATCCACACCGGCGACAGCGTCACCGTCGCCCCGGCGCTGACGCTGACCGACAAAGAGTACCAAAGGATGCGCGACGCATCGATCGCCTGCCTGCGCGCGATCGGCGTCGATACCGGGGGCTCCAACGTGCAGTTCGCGGTGAACCCCGCCGACGGCCGCATGGTCATCATCGAGATGAACCCGCGCGTTTCGCGGTCGTCTGCGCTCGCGTCGAAGGCCACCGGCTTCCCGATCGCCAAGATCGCGGCAAAGCTCGCCGTCGGCTACACGCTGGACGAACTCGCCAACGACATCACCCGTGTCACGCCGGCAAGTTTCGAACCCACCATCGATTACGTCGTGGTGAAGATCCCGCGTTTCACATTCGAGAAATTCCCCGGCACGCCGGCGCTGCTGACCACATCGATGAAATCCGTAGGCGAGGCGATGGCGATCGGACGCAGCTTCACCGAGGCGTTGCAGAAGGGGCTGCGGAGCATGGAGACCGGCTTGGCCGGTCTCGACGAGATCGAGCCACCCGGCGACGGCGGCCCCGACGCCTTCCGCGCCGCGCTGTCGTCGCCGCGTCCTGATCGGCTGCTGGTGGCGGCGCAGGCATTGCGCGCCGGCCTCTCCGTCGAGGACATACACGATGCCTGCAAGTTCGACCCCTGGTTCCTGCGCGAACTCGAACGCATCGTGGACGCCGAACGCAACATCGCCGCCAGCGGCCTGCCGCACGAGCCCGGTGCCCTGCGCCGCATCAAGGCGCTTGGCTTCTCCGATAAGCGGCTGGCCGAACTCACCGCGCAAGGCGAGGATGAAGTCGCCGCGCGGCGTATCCGTCTCGGCGTGCTGCCGGTTTACAAACGTATCGACACCTGCGCCGCCGAATTCGCCAGCGCGACGCCCTATATGTATTCAACCTATGAAGGCGGTTATGGCACGCCGGTCTGCGAAGCCGACCCCACCGAGCGCCAGAAGATCATCATCCTCGGCGGCGGACCGAACCGCATCGGCCAGGGAATCGAGTTCGACTATTGCTGCGTCCACGCCGCGTATGCACTGCGAGACGCCGGCTTCGAGACCATCATGGTCAACTGCAATCCCGAAACCGTCAGCACCGACTACGACACCTCCGACCGGCTTTATTTCGAACCGCTAACGGCCGAAGACGTTGTCGCGCTGATCCGCCGTGAGGAAAGCCGCGGCACGCTGCTCGGCTGCATCGTGCAATACGGCGGACAGACGCCCCTGAAGCTCTCTCAGGCGCTGGAACGCGAGAAGATTCCGATCCTCGGAACCAGCGCCGATGCGATCGACATCGCCGAGGACCGCGAACGATTTCAACTGCTGCTGCATCGCCTTGGCCTGCGCCAGCCGGAGAACGGCATTGCGCGGTCGGTCGAGGAAGCCGAAACCATCGCCGACCGCATCGGCTATCCCGTGGTGATCCGCCCCAGTTACGTGCTTGGCGGTCGTGCCATGGAGATCGTCTATGACCGTGCCAGACTGCATCGCTACATGCTCGAGGCGGTGCGCATCGCAGGGGGCGATCTGTCCCGTGGGCCGGTGCTGGTCGACCGCTACCTGAACGACGCGATCGAGGTCGATGTGGACTGCATCGCCGACAGCGAGACCGTCTATGTCGCCGGCGTCATGGAGCATATCGAGGAAGCCGGCATCCATTCCGGCGACAGCGCCTGCTCGCTGCCACCCTACACGCTTTCCCCCGCCACCGTCACCGAACTGAAGGCCGAGACCGAGGCCATGGCGAAGGCGCTCGGCGTGGTCGGATTGATGAACGTGCAATACGCGATCAAGGACGATGTGATATACGTCCTGGAGGTGAACCCGCGCGCTTCGCGCACCGTGCCGTTCGTTGCCAAGGCGACCGGCGTGGCCATCGCCAAGATTGGCGCGCGGGTCATGGCGGGCGCCAGGCTTGCGGATTTCCGTCTGGACGATCTGAGCGTCGCGCCGCATGTGGCGGTGAAGGAGGCGGTATTTCCGTTTGCCCGCTTCCCCAATGTGGATACCATCCTCGGTCCCGAAATGAAATCCACCGGCGAGGCGATGGGCCTCGATTCCAGCTTTGAGCGCGCCTTCGCAAAGTCACAACTCGGCGCGGGCGTGATCCTGCCTGAGGCCGGCACCGTGTTTCTCTCGGTCAAAGATGCCGACAAGCGCGGCCTGCCGGCGATCGCACGGCGGCTGGCTGAAATGGGCTTCGCCATACTGGCCACCCGGGGCACCGCTGCCCGTATTCGCGACGCCGGCCTTCAGGTCGCGGTCGTCAACAAGGTCTTGGAGGGACGCCCGCATTGCGTGGATGCGATCCGGTCGGGCGAGGTGCAGCTGGTGATCAACACTGCCTCGACGCCACAGTCGATCGCCGACAGCTTTGCCATCCGCCGCAGCGCCCTCACGCACGGCGTTCCCCACTACACGACGATGGCGGGCGCCCGGGCCGCGGTGCACGCCATCGCCGCCTTGAAGACGGGAACGCTTGAAGTTGCGCCCTTGCAGTCCTACTTTCGCGGATCGTTCTGAAGCGTCCGTCGCGGCCAGACGCGGGTCTGCCGCGACGCTTGCGCTTGGCTGCAAGGCTGACCTTTCCCTGCATTGGACCATCGAAGGACGGAGTGTCGTGCAGAAGTTCCCGATGACCGCCCCAGGCCTGAAGCGGCTGGCAGACGAACTCCGCCATCTGAAGGCGTCTGAGCGCCCAGCGATCATTCGTCAGATTGCCGAGGCGCGCACGCATGGCGATCTGTCGGAGAACGCCGAATACCATGCCGCCCGAGAACGTCAGTCATTCATCGAGGGCCGCATTGCCGAACTGGAGGAAATAGTCTCATCGGCTGAGGTGATCGATCCGTCCTCGCTATCCGGCGATCATGTGATGTTCGGCGCCCATGTCCGGCTGGTGGACGAGGAGACCGAGAAGGAAGCCACCTACCAGGTCGTCGGTGTGCATGAGGCCGACATAAAGGGTGGGCGGCTGTCGATCTCGTCGCCGCTGGCCAAGGCGCTGATCGGCAAGAAGGTGGGCGAGACAATTTCGGTGCCGGCTCCTGGCGGGGACCGCTCCTACGAAATCCTCAGCATCAAGTTCATCTGACGTGCTGACCTTTGCGGACGTGACGGCGGCGGCCGATCGTATCGCCGGCCGCGTGCTGCGTACGCCCGCCCTGCCCAGCGACGCGGTTTCACGTGCCACTGGCGCCGAGGTGGTGCTGAAGCTGGACAATCTGCAGGTCACCGGCGCCTTCAAGGAGCGCGGCGCGGCCAACAGGCTGGCGCTGCTGACCGATGGCGAACGCGAACGCGGCGTGATCGCGATGTCGGCCGGCAATCACGCCCAGGCGGTGGCGCGGCATGCCAGCCTGAGCAATGTCGTCGCCACCATCGTCATGCCGAAATTCACGCCGGCGACGAAGGTGACGCGCACTGCTGCGTGGGGGGCGCATGTTGTTCTGCATGGCGAAACGTTGGCCGAGGCGGCGGCCCATGCCAGGGCGCTGGCGGTGGAGCGTCACCTGGTGTTCGTGCATCCCTACGACGACCTCGGCGTGATGGCGGGCCAGGGCACCCTGGCGCTCGAACTGTTGCAGGACGCGCCTGATCTGGATGCGCTGGTGATCCCGGTCGGAGGCGGTGGGCTGCTGGCCGGCTGCGCCGTTGCGGCCAGGGCAATGAAGCCGGGCATCGCGGTGTACGGGGTGGAGGTTGCGGCGTATTCGGCGATGGCGCAGCGGCTGGCCGGAGAGACCGTCTCGGTCGGCGGCGCGACAATCGCCGAGGGGATTGCCGTGCGCGACGTGGGCGAGAGGCCGCTGGCGATCATCCGCAAGCTGGATGTGGAAGTTCTGGTGGTGCCGGAACATACTATCGAGCAGGCCGTCGGCCTTTTGGTGGAGGGCGCCAAGGTGGTGGCCGAGGGTGCGGGCGCCGCGGGCGTTGCAGCGCTGCTGGCCTACACCGAGCATTTCCGTGGCAGGCGCGTGGGCATCGCGATCACCGGTGGCAACATCGACGCGCGCATCCTGTCAAACGTGCTGTTGCGGAATCTGCTGCGCGACGGGCGGCTGCTGCGGCTGCATTTGCAGATTCCCGACCGACCGGGTGTGCTGGCGGACATTGCGGGCAAGATCGGCAGCACCGGCGGCAACATCATCGAAGTGTCGCACCAGCGCCTGTTCGCGGCATCATCGGTGCAGGCGGCGGAGCTGGAAGTGATGGTGGAGGCGCGCGATCCGTTGCATGCCGATGCGATACTCGAGGCGTTGGAGAAGTCGTATGTCGTGCGGCGGGTGTGAGGTGTGGCGGCGGATTGCGCTGCGCTTATCCGCCCTACGAGCCGCGAGGCAGAGCGCAATCCGCCGAATGCCGCCAGTTCCCATCCGCCCGGATAATCGGTCTGATGCCACCCGCAATTCCTAGGACACCCTCGCGATGGAAATAGCCCCGACCGGCCAGGCACTCGGCGCTCGCATCACCGGCATCGACCTGGCGCAACCACTGTCGCATGACGACTTCCGTAACATCCTGCGCGCGCTCGGCGAACACGGCGTACTCTGCTTCGCGGCACAGACGATGGATGCGGATCATCTCTCCGCCTTCGGCCGCCGCTTCGGCGAATTGGAGATCAACGTCGCCAACGCCTACCACGAGCCGAACCACCCCGAGATGATGATCCTGTCCAACATGAAGCGCGGGGGGAAACAGATCGGCGCCAACGACGCCGGTCAGGGCTGGCACACCGACATGTCGTACAGCCACGACATCGCGCTCGCCAACATCCTGCACGCGCAGCACGTGCCACACCGCAACGGCAAGCCGCTTGGCGAGACGCAGTTCCGCAGCATGCATGCCGCCTACGAGGATCTTCCTGACGCGCTGAAGCACCGGCTGGAAGGCCGCACCGCCACGCACGACTTCGCCAAGTTCTGGGACATGATGCTGGCGCGCGCCGGTTCCACGCGCAAACCGCTCACGCCGCAGCAGAGGGCGACGAAGCCGCCGGTGTCCCAGCCGATCTTCCGCCGCCATCCAATCACCGGCCGCCTCGTGCTCTACGCCAACCCGGGCTACACGATGTTCATCGACGGCATGGACGCGCAGGAAAGCGGCGAAATTCTCGACTTTCTGTTCCGTCATCAGGAGCGCGCGGAGTATCTGCACACGCATCACTGGTCGGTGGGCGACGTATTGATGTGGGACAACATCGGCACCGTGCACAATGCCATCGGCGACTACACAGCGGATGAACCACGCTACATGCGCCGCGTGCAGGTGATGGCAACGCTGGATTACCAAAGCCTGGTGGCGTGACATGTCGGAATTCGCGGGCAAGCGCATCGTCATCACCGGTGGCGCGGGCGGCATCGGCGTGGAGACGGCGCGTACGATGCTCGCCCACGGGGCGCACGTGGTCCTGGTGGATGTTGACGCAGATCGGCTCGCTCAGGCGCGGCAGACACTCGGCACCGCGCGCATCGCAACATGGCAGTCGGCGATCGACACGCCGGAAGCGTGCGCCGCGGCGCTCGACTCCGCCGCCGGTCCGGTCGCGGCGCTGATCCACCTGGCCGGCCTGTTCGAGCGCGACAAACTCGATCCGAACGACCACGGCGTTTGGAACCGGGCGATCGCCGCCAACCTGACCAACGCCTATGACCTTGCGGTGGCCTTCGCCACGCGCTTCGACAAGCGCGACGGTCCGGCGCGCATCGTGTTTACCAGTTCGGTTGCCTATCGCCGCGGCGCCGCCGGCTATCCGCCCTATGCAGCGGCCAAGGCGGGCCTTGTCGGGCTTACGCGATCGCTGGCACGCAGGCTGGCGCCCGACGTGTTGGTGAATGCCGTCGCACCCGGTCTGATCGACACGCGAATGGCGGCGGAAACCATCGCCGAACGCGGTGAGGCCTACCGCAACGAAATCCCGGTAAAACGCTACGGTCACCCCGCCGAGGTCGCGTCGGTGATTTGGTTTTTGTGTTCGCGGGATTCGTCCTACGTCAATGGGCAGACCATCACGGTGGACGGCGGCATCACCAACGCCTGACGTTGTGCACAAGACGTGGATGCCGACCTGCGTCGGCATGACGGGTTCCGCCCGTCAAGTTGCCATGTAGCCCCCGTCCACATTGTAGGCCGCGCCGCTGACGTACGACGCACGATCGCAGCACAGCCACAGCACCATCTCGGCGATTTCCTCGGGCTTGCCCATGCGATGGAACGGCACCTTCTCGATCAGTTCGGCACCGCGACGACGCATGGTGTCCTCGGTCATCTTCGTCTCGATGTAGCCCGGACACACCGCGTTCACCCTGATCCTGTCTCCGGCATATTCCAGCGCGGCGGTCTTGGTCAGCCCCACCACGCCATGCTTCGCGGCGACGTATGCGGACGACGTGGGCAGTCCGATCAGCCCGGCGATCGAGGCGGTATTGACGATGGCACCGCCCCCCTGCGCGACCATCTGAGGAAGTTCGTGCTTCATGCAGAGCCAGACGCCCTTCAGGTTGACCGCGATCATCCGGTCGAACGAAGCCTCCGACCAGTCCGCGGTCTTCTTCCCGCTGGCGTCCACCTGGAACCCCGCGATGCCGGCATTGTTGAATGCGCAGTCCAGCCTGCCATACGCGGCGACGACCGATTTCACCATCGCCTCCACGGCGCCCGCGTCGGTGACGTCACCGGTCACCGACATCGCCTGGCCGCCGGCGGCATTGATCAGCGCCACGGTGTCCTGCGCCGTCTTCTCCACCGCATCGGCGACCGCCACACGCGCCCCCTCGCGTGCAAAAGCCAGCGACGTCGCGCGGCCAATGCCGCCGCCGCCGCCGGTGATCAGGGCCGATTTGCCGTCCAGCAGTCCCGCCATTGCTTCCTCCTCGGGTAAGATTCTTTCCATTGTCGCGCGACAAGGCTAGCATACCGGACTGGACAATGGATCAGTGGGCGATGCGCGAGGAGATACTGGCCTACAAGCGCGAGCGTATTCTGGAAGAGGCGGTCAAGCTGTTCTATGAACGGGGCTTCACCGGCACGACGCTCGACGACATTGCCGCGGAACTTGGCGTCACCAAGCCGTTCATCTACACGCACTTCCGCAGCAAGACCGATCTGCTTGCTGCGATCTGCAGCCCGACCATTGAATTGTCGCTCGATGCGGTCATGCACGCGTCGATGGGACCGGGATCACCGACCGAGCGACTGTATCGCGCCGTCGTGGATTTCACCCAGGTGGTGCTGTCGCGCCAGCCCAATATCGCGATCTATTTTCGCGAGGAAAAGAACCTGTCGCCCGACGCGCTGGCGGAGATCAACGCTCTTCGCAAGAAGTTCGATCGCGTGCTGTCAAAGCTGCTGGCCGAAGGCGTCGCGGCCGGCGAGTTCGACATCACGGACGTGAGTCTCGGTGCGCTGGCGATCGGCGGCATGATCTCGTGGGCCTATACTTGGCATCGACCGGAAGGTCGGCTGGGGCTGGATCAGATGTGCGAGCGCATGGCCGATCTCGCGTTGCAGATGGTTGGCGCTCGCAGCAAGGTCGCGGCGAAGCTTCCGGCATCGGCGTAGGCTTGCGGCTCTCCGCGAACGGCCGCAAGCCTACTCTTGCCACAACGCCCGTTTGAGCGCGGCCGACAGCATGTCCAGCGCCATGCCACCGGCGCGGATGATCCTGCCTTGACCGACAAAGCCGTGAAGCTGGTCGGAGAAATGCAGATGCATCACCCGCACCCCCTCCCGTTCCAGCCGTTCAGCGTAGGCAACCCCCTCGTCGCACAGCGGATCGTAACTCGCGGTCAGTACCAAAGCGGGCGCCGTGCCGGACAGATCGGCCGCGCGCAGCGGTGAGGCGCGCCAGTCCCGGCGGTCATTCGGGCCATGCAGATAGTGATCGATGAACCAGTCCATGGTCCTCGCCGTCAGCGGCACGCCGTCGGTGACGCGCTGATAGGATTTATGCGTCATCCCCATGTCTGTCGCGGGATATACCAGCAACTGGAACGCCAGCGGTGGCAGGTCGCCGTCGCGCGCCATCAGCGCCATCACGGCCGCAAGGTTGCCGCCCGCCGAATCGCCGCCCACCGCCACGCGTTTGCGATCGATCCCGAGCGCATCCGACTGCGCGATCACCCAGCCGGTCGCCGCGGCACAATCATCCACCGCGGCGGGGAACTTGTATTCGGGCGCCATGCGGTAATCGACCGACACCACGCGACACCGCGCAGCGTTGGCGTAGTGGCGGCAGGCCACGTCGTGCGAATCCAGATCGCCGAGCAGCCAGCCGCCACCGTGATAGTAAACCAGCGCCGGCAGCATTTGGTCCGCCTGCGTGCCGATCGGGCGATAGGCCCGCAGCGGAATCGCCCCGTGCGGACCGGGGCACGACAGATCGCGCACCTCTGCTACATCCTGCGGATCGGGCTGCGTCACCGCCCGGCCCGCCTTGAACGCCTGCCGTGCCTCGTCCGGCGTAAGCGTCTCCATCGGCGGACGCCCTGCGGCGCGCATCATTCCAAGCAGGATTTCGGCATCTGGATCGAGCGGCATGCGCGGACTCCTCAGTTGGTCCAGTCGATGATGGCAGCGGCAACCTCGCCGGGCTCGTCGAGTTCTGCCAGATGGCCCGCGCCGGTGATCACCTTGGTGTCCGACTTTCCGGAAATGCCCTTGGCGAAACGCTCGGCGTAGCTGCGCGGTATGACCCCATCCTTCTCGCCCCAGATCAGCAAAGTCGGAGCCTGGATCAGCTTCAACCGCTTCTCCAGCCTGGTGTTGCCGAGCGGCCAGAAGATGCGCGCCGCGGCCTCGTTGGCGCGCGTCTGCTCGATCGGCCATTCGATCGAGTTGGCGCCCTCTGGCACCGCCTTCAGGGCCTTCCAGATTTCCGGATCGGCACACATCAGGCCTGGCACCGCATCGCCGCGTTGCGCCCACGGATCGGTCGGCGGGTCGGCTTCGTCAAACAGACCAAACGGCGCGATCAATGCCAGACGCCGCACGCTGGCAGGCCACAGTGCCGCCATTTCGGCGACCAGCGATGCGCCGACTGAACTGCCGGCCATGTCGGCGCCATCGAGCTCCGCCTTTGCCAGCAGATCGCGGACCGCAAGCAGCCAGTCCAGATGCGTGTCAAGCACCGAATGTCCACGGTCGCCGCCCGGAAACCCCGGCAGCGACGGCACGATCACCGTGCGGCTCTTGGCAAGTTCGTCGAGGAACGGCACCCAGCGCGGCAGTCCGCCGAAACCGGCGAGAAAGCCCAGCTTTGGGCCGCTGCCCTTGCGCCAGACACGGGTGGCAAAGCCGTTGACATCGACGGTCAACGTCTCGAGTTCGCTCACGGCATGCTCCAATTATTCGGCTGCGAGTTTCGGCATGAAGGCCGGGACTTCAGCGCGCTGCGCCGTCGCCATCGGCTGCGGCCACCAGCGATCCTCCCAACCGGGGAAATGACCTTTCAGCTTCGGCATCACCTGATCGGCGAACAGCTTGGTATTATAGCGTGTCAGGTCCTTGCTCATGTTGCCGAATTGCAGCAGCAGCATCAGGTGGCCGACATTGAGGTTGGTCGCAACTTCGCGCAGCTGCTCGGCCACTTCGTCCGGCGATCCGATGATGACGTAGCCGTTGTCCACGATCGCGTCCATCTCGCGCGCGAGCTTGTTGAACTTGTCGGTATAGGATGCGGCCTTGGAGACCTGGCTTTCGAGCCCCATCCGCTGCGTCGCCTCCGTGGTGTAGCCGGGGGGCGCGGCGAAGCGTGGATCGATGTGCAGACATTTGCCGTAGAAATACTCTGCCGACTCGCCATACAGATCCATCGCGTGCTGGCGGCTCTCGCCGACGCCGACAAACTGCAGGAACCCGGCGCGGTACGGATTGCGGTCCTTGCCCAGCCGCGACATCTCGTTCCAGAACCCGTCCATCGTGGCGTGGCCGACCTTGTAGCCGTAGTAGCTCAGATAGCAGTACACGTAGTCCATCTCCGCGCACCACTGCCAGGTTTCCACCGAGCCGCCGCCCGGCACCCAGATCGGCGGATGCGGATGTTGGATGGGGCGCGGCCAGATGTTCACGT
Source organism: uncultured Alphaproteobacteria bacterium (assembly GCA_963812475.1). Lineage (GTDB taxonomy): Bacteria > Pseudomonadota > Alphaproteobacteria > Acetobacterales > Acetobacteraceae > JAMXLO01. The sequence continues at coordinate 155,940 of CAWEVI010000044.1, read as the reverse complement.
AGCGCTGCTGGTTGAAGCGACCGTTGAACGCGAAGGTGTCGCTTTCGGTCCACGCCTTCACCACCAGATCGTGCGCCTCGTGGTAGCGGTCGCGCAGGATCGACGGGTTCTGACCATAGGCGAAGCACGTGTCCATCGGCGAACCGACCGGGAAGCCCGCGATCAGCCGACCACCCGAGATGCAGTCGATCATTGCGAATTCTTCGGCGACGCGGGTCGGCGGATTGTACAGCGCCAGCGAGTTGCCCATTACGCAGATCGCCGTATCGGTGGTGCGGCGCGCCAGCGATGACGCGATCAGGTTCGGCGATGGCATCAGTCCGTAGCCGTTGGAATGATGCTCGTTCACGCAAACCGCGTCGAAGCCGCATTGCGCCGCGTATTCCAGTTCGTCCATGAAGTCGTTGTACATCAGGTGAGCGCGCTTCGGATCGAACAGCGAGGAATGAATGTCCACCCAGACCGACGGATTCTTGTCGCGGAAATCGTCCGGCAGTTCCGTGTAGGGCATCAGGTGGAACCACATCAGCTTCATGCGCCGTCTCCGCGTTTTCAGTAGCAGGCACGTCCACTACTGGTCAGTATTCTGTGCGCCCTGCAGGTAAGTCAACCGCCGGTCAGCGGCACGAATGCAACCGGCAGAATGGTGCGCCGTGTCACCTCGCCGGCTTCGCTCTTGGTCAGCAGGATCAGTTCCTGATCGCCGTGCCGCGGCCCCACAGGGATCACCATCCGGCCGCCTGGACGAAGTTGCTCGATCAGCGCCGGTGGGATATCCGGTGCCGCGGCCGTCACGATGATCGCATCGAACGGGGCATACTCCGGCCAACCGAGCGCGCCATTTCCGGTGCGGAGCACGATGTTGGTGCAGCCCTCGCTCGCCAAGGCGGCCGCCGCGCTGCTGGCCAGTTCAGGGATCACCTCGATCGAGAACACCTTGCCGGCCAATTCGGCAAGCACCGCCGCCTGATAGCCCGAGCCGGTGCCGACCTCCAACACGCTGTCGTCCGGCTTCAAATCCAAAAGCTCCGACATGAGCGCGACGACGAAAGGCTGCGAGATTGTCTGGTCGTGACCGATCGGCAGCGGCCTGTTGGCATAGGCAGCGTCCGCCGAACGCGACGGCACGAATGCCTCGCGCCTTACCTTGGCAAGCGCGTCTGCCACGCGAGGCGAAAGCCGCACTCGGCCGGTCCAGCGCGCGGTGTCCCGCATCTCGGCCGCGATCTCGGCCATCAGTGCGGCGTGTTTGTTCATGCTTGCGATTATACTGTGCGGACGCGCCGAAGTTCCAGCTGTGCCGGCTGCGAAGCAAGCAATCAAGTGGACACAGAATTTCACAGAGTGCACACAGAGTTTCACAGAGAAAGTCTTATTGCGCTTCGTGCATGAATTCGTGACGGGCGGTACACATGGCCGGCACACGGCAGCACTGGCGCCTGCTCCGTGTAACTCTGTGTGCACTCTGTGAAACTCTGTGTCCGCTTGATTGCTTGCCATTCAGCCAGCCGCCACGTTTTGCGCCCCTTGCCGGCAAGGGTATAGCGTCGGCGAAGAACGATCAGAGGAACGATCCGATGGATGTGCATGAGGCCGGGCGGCCGGATATTGCGGCCAACCACATCGCCCGGGCCCGCAAGCTCGCGCCGCTGCTGACCGCAGCCGCGGCGCGCATCGACGCGGCGCGCGAACTGCCGCCCGATGTGCTGGACGCGATGCACGCAGCGGGCATGTTCCGACTGCTCGTGCCGCGTTCGATCGGCGGAGCGGAACTCGACCCTGCGACCTACATCCAGTGCGTGGAGGCGATCGCCGGTGGAGACGCTTCTGTTGCCTGGTGCATGAACCAGGGATCCGGCTGTTCGATGTCTGCCGGCTATCTGGAACCACGCGTCGCTCGTGAAGTGTTCGGCGGCGAACGCGACGTGCTCGCCTGGGGCATGGGCCCCGGCGCCAAGGCGATCCGCACCGACGGCGGCTGGCGCATCACCGGTACCTGGGCCTTTGCCAGCGGCAGCCGCCATGCAACGTGGCTCGGCGCGCATTGCCCGTGCTTCGACGCCGATGGCACGCCGCAATGCCACGCCGACGGCAGGCCATGGGACCGCACCATGTTGTTCCGTCGCGAGATCGCCACGATCAAGGACGTTTGGCAGGTGGTCGGCCTGCGCGGAACCGGCAGCGACACGTATTCGGTGCAGGACCTGTTCGTTGACGACGCGCACTCGATCACCCGCGACCGACCTGAGGAACGCCGCGAACCTGGCCTGATCTATCGCTTCGCCGCAATGCAGATCTACGCATCGGGTTTCGCCGCGGTGGCGCTCGGCATCGGGCGTGCAACGCTGGATGCATTCATCGCGCTCGCCAGCGGGAAGACCCCGGCGCTCATGCAGGCATCGCTGCGTGACAGTGCGGTGATCCAGTCCGCCATCGGCATTGCGGACGCGAAGCTGAATGCAGCGCGCACCTGGCTGATTGCTGTCCTGCGCGACGCGCAGGAGGCGACGATACTCGCGGGCGAAGTGCCGACGGAGCATCGCATGAGGATCCGCCAAGCCTCGACCCATGCGATCCATCAGGCGAAGGAGGTGGTGGATGTTGCGTATCACGAGGCAGGTTCCACCGCGATCTTCGATGCCAATCCGTTCGAGCGGCGGTTCCGCGACGTGAACACGGTGACGCAGCAGGTGCAGGGCCGCAGGTCGCATTTCGAGACGATCGGCCAGCATCTTCTCGGCAGCCAGCCCAGTCTGCGCTGGGTATAACGGCCACCTGTCGGTACGCCTCGCCCGCTTGCGGGAAAGGTCGGCGCACCGGGAGAGGGACGTCAGTCGAGGAAGAACGGCGTCTCCTCGGCGCCCTGGATGACGACGTTGAAGCGCCAGCCTTCGTCCGTCACGCGATCCAGTTCCGGCACACGCTGCGCGAACAGGCGACCGCGCGATGCGAGCGGTACCACGGCCACCACCGGATCCTCCGCAGTGTCCGGATTGTTGCCAAAGAACACCGTGGTGGTCAGCCGGCGCATGATGCCGGAGGCCAGCAGCATCATGTTGATGTGCGGCAGTCGCGCTCCGCCCTCGTTGTCCGCGCGGCGTCCCGGCATGATCGTGCGGAAGCGATACCAACCGTTGCCGTCGGTGGCGCAACGCCCCCAACCGAGGAAATTCGGATCGGCCGATGCGGCGCGCGGATCGGCGGGATGCGCGAACAATCCATCAGCGTCCGGCTGCCAGATTTCCACGATACCGTTCTTCACCGGCTGGCCGTCGCGCTCCATGATCCGGCCCGACAATGTGATGCGCGTGCCGCGCGCCGACCGGCCACGCAACTCCGTCAGGTCGGTGCAGGTCGGCTCCGCCAGCCGCGTCGGGAAGAATGGCCCGATCGTCTGCCAGACGCTGGGGTCAGGCAACGGCGTTTCCCCCCGTGTGTCCGCGCAGCACGAACAGATGCTCGAATGCCGATGCATCTCCCGCTTCCACACTCGGCGGCAGAGCGCGTGCGATCATCGAGTTGCGTGGTGTCCCGTCAGGCGCGGCGTTCAACAGCGTGTCGAAGTCGTTGAGCGGCTCACCCGGAAAATGCATCTGTGTCACCATCCGGTCCATCCAGCTTACGCTGATGATGGAGAAATGGATGTGCGGCGCGCGCCACGACGCGGGTCCGGCGCGATACGGCCCAGGCTTCACCGTCGTGATGGTGAAGCGGCCATCCGCATCGGTGACGACGCGGCCGCCGCCGGTGAAGTTCGGATCGAACGGTGCGTTGAAGCCATCGTCTTCGTGGATGTACTTGCCCGACGCGTTGGCATGCCAGACTTCCACCATGGCGCCGGCGACCGGACTGCCGTCCTGATCCGCCACGCGGCCGTGCAACAGCATCAGCGGACCCTGCGCGCGCGGACCGTCCGGGCTGGTGCGCGTGAAGTCCGCCGATCCCACGGCAAGTCGCTGCCCGACGCCGAGCGGACCGGTGCGCTCGGTCAGCGTCAACGGCCGCTCGACAAAAGGCGCATCGGGGGTGCGGCTGAAGGTCCGCGCGTAGCCCTGTACGCGATGCGGCGTCTGGTTGCCGTCATCATACGGCTGATAGATCGTGTCGGCCATGTCGCTCTCCCGCTATGCGGCGATCGTCGTGCTGTCCATCTTGCAGCGCGCAATGTCGTCCCAGTCCGGCTCGACGCCAAGGCCAGGGCCATCCGGCACGACGACGCGGCCGCCATGCACCGGGATGTGCGGCACGATCAGTTCGTGAACCATGTTCTCCAGGCCGAAGTCGATGGCGCGGCGCACCGGGTCCAGCGCCGCGGCCATCTGCAGATTGGCCGCCATGCCGATGCCGAGCTCGAATGCGCTGTGGATGGTGAGATCCAAGCCGAACAGCGGCGTCACGTCGCCCAGTTCCACCATGCTCTGTGGGCCGCCCCACATCACCAGATCGGCCAGCACCACATCGACGCAGGGTTGGCGCAGCGCAGTGGCGAGATGGTCGAAGTTGACCACGCACATGTTGGTGGCGAGCGGTGTCTTCATGCGTGCACGAAGCTGCGCCATGCCGGCGATGCTGCGTGTCGCATCCTCGTAGTATTCGAGGTTGAGTTCCTCGAGCTGCTGGCACAGCACGGTGGCCTGTGCCGGAGGGTAGGATGCGTTCGGATCCCAGCGCAGCTTTACCGCATCGCCGAGCGCCGAACGCAACGCGCGCAGGATGGCGACATCCCATGTCGGGCTGGTGCCGGTGCATTTGACCTTGAAGGCTGTGAAGCCGACGTCGTGATGCAGATGCAGCGCATGATCCACAAGTTCGCGGATGCGTGCCGGGTCGGTGAATAGCCGAGGCAGTTCCCGCCGGTCCACCGGTTCGTCAAGCAGCAGCGCGGGTATGTGCGCGACCGCCTCGAAGTCGCGCCCGTCCTCGCCGCCAAGCATGCGCCAGATCGGCAGATCGTGGTGACGCCCGGCCCAGTCGAACAGTGCCATGTCCAGTCCCGCCAATGCCGCCCAGTCGGCGAGACCGTTGCGCGATCCCACTGTCGGTCCCGCCATGACCTGGCGCAGCCGCAACCTGTCGAGCGGGCTTTGACCGATCAGCTTCTGCGCCATGCGGATGCAGCTTTGCAGCACCTCCTCGGTACCGTTGGTTTCGCCGAACGCGCGCGCGCCGTCGCTGCTCTCCAGTTCGACGATGATCCGCTCTGTGGTGCGGCGCATGTACATCGCGCTGACGTAGAGCTGGCGCATCGGCACCGAGACGCGATGCAGCGTGATGCGCGTGACGGTCGGGCGTTTGGCGGCGCTGATCTGGCAAACGGCGAACCCGGCCTCAACGCCTGCCAGATCCGCAACCGATATAGGACCGATCACCACAGGCTGCGTGCACGCATGTAGGGTTGCTGCGATATCCGCTGCATAGCGGGCGGCGCGGGTGCTGTCGTCATGCGCCAGCAGTCCCAGTTCAACGCCGGTCAGGTCCGCAGCGGTCGCCCACATCCGCACGGCTTCCGGTCCGCCGACGCGCACCGGGTCCACCAGCACGATCTGCACGCCGCCGTCGATCATCGCGCGCGCCAGATCGCGCGGCGCATGACGATGCACGGATACGGCCAACGGCGGCGCGCCCAGGGCAAAGGCGCGACACGCTTCCGCCAGTTCACCGCAGGGGTCGGCAATATAGGCAAGCTTCAGTTGCCGCCCGGCCGCGCGCAGTAGCTCCAGCGCAGCAGGATGCAACTGCGCGTCGAGCTGCAGAGCCAGTTCGACGTTCGGCCCCAAAGTGCCCGCAGCCGCGTCAAGCTGTGCGATCACAGTGGCGACGTCCGGTTCGGCGCTGGCAAGCACGACACGGCGAACGGCACCTGGAACGGCGGTAACCGCATCGAGCGGCAGCGCCACCGCCAGCGTCACACGCTGGCGCAACGCCCCGCCGAACCAGATGTGCAGCGGCACATCATGGGCGCGGCAAAGGGCATCCAGCCTGTCGACCTCCCGGAGACCGACCGATGCGCGTTCCTCGGACGTCAGATCGATCGTGCCGTTTCGTTGCAGCGATTTGTCGCGCGACAGGCGCGGATGTCCCGCGACCATCGGGTTCAGGAATCGATCCGTGCGGTCGCGCTTCCGCTGGCGACTTCCTTGCCGTCCTGGTTGGTGGTGGACAGGGTCAAATCGACGAAGTGCTGCCCGCCCTCCTCACGCAGCGCGGTCACCGTCGCCTTGGCATCCAGATTGTCGCCTGGCCACACTTGATTGGTGAAGCGCACGCCGAACTTGGTCAGCCTGCCATCGCCGACGTAGTTGGTGAGCATCTTGCCGGTCAGTCCCATGGTCAGCATCCCGTGCGCGAAGACAGTGGGATAGCCGGCCTTCTGGGTGACATAGACCTCGTCGGCATGCAGCGGGTTGTAGTCGCCGGAGACGCCGCAATACATCACGATTTCCGTGCGCGTCAGGTTCTCAACCACGCGTTCGACATGTGTGTCGCCGACCTTGAGCTGACTCACTTTCAGTGCCATGGCGCGTTCCCCCCTCAGCTCTGTTCCACGGGACGTTCCGTGGTCACGCCCACGCTGCGCGCGGTAACCACCAATTCGCCTTTCTGGTCGCGATATTCCGTGACGCGCTCGCGGAACGTCAGCTTGCCGGCGCGCTTGCTCTCGCGTTCCCAGGTTTTGCCCGGTTTGGATTCCACCGTCAGCACATCGCCCGGACGTAGCGGACGGTGATATTCGAAGTGCTGCTCGGCGTGCAGGCCGCCGCCGCCGGACGGCCGATCCTCAACCCCGCTCGGCGTCTTGCCCGAGCCGAACCACGGTTGGCCCGGACGCCAGCGAAGCGGATAGTCCGGATCGAACTGCGCGACCGCCTGCGGGAAGGTGGGAGGTGCTATGATGCCGCCGACTTCGCTGTGCTTCGCCGCATCGGCATCCTGATAGACGGGATTGGTGTCGCCGATGGCGCGCGCGAACAGCATGATGTGGCCCGCCTCGACGGGAAATGTGATCTTCGCCAACGGTTTCCTCCGATCCTTTGTCGACCCGGAGCGAAGCCTAGCAGCCCATTGCGGTGACGTGTAGGGCGGCTAAGCGCAGCGCAATCCGCCACGCCGCGCGTCACCGAACGTTCCGATCGGTCCATTGCCCGTCCGATGCGACACACGGCATAATGCGCCGCATGCGACGCCCCGTTCGCCGCGTCTCGCGGCCCCGCACACGCGCCGAACTCGATGCGACCGCCGTGCCGACCTGGCGTCCGCCGCGCATCGCGACAGCGAACGCCGCATCGCTCGCATTCGTGCTGGCGCCGGGCAGGTTGCCGCGCGGCCGCAGGGTTTATGCGATCGGCGACATCCACGGCTGCCGCGCGGAACTCAGTCTGCTGCACACGGCGATTGCCGACGACCTGTTGATGCGACCGCCCGTCTCGGCGGTACTGGTGCACCTTGGCGACTATATCGACTTCGGTCCCGACAGCGCCGGCGTTCTCGGGTTGCTCGCCAAGGGTCCGCCGATCGCCGGATTGGCGACGGTCAATCTGATGGGCGATCACGAGCGCACGGCACTGGATGCGCTGTCAGGCGATGGTGCGGCGGCGACGGATTGGCTGCATACGGGTGGCGAGGCAACGCTCGCGAGTTGGGGCATCGCCACCGACGTGCCGCGCGGCGACTGGCGCGCCAGGGTGCCCGCCGCCCAGCTGAACTTCATGCGGGACCTCGGCCTCGAGCACCGCGAAGGCGACTACCTGTTCGTCCATGCCGGCATCCGACCCGAAGTCGCACTCGATCGGCAGACCGAGGACGACCTGCTCGGCATTCGTCAGAGCTTCCTCGCGAGCGAACAGGACTTCGGCGCCATCGTCGTGCATGGCCATACCGCGAGCCCTGCACCGACCATCAAGCCGAACCGGATCGGTCTCGATACCGGTGCCGGTTGCGGCGGCAGGCTCACCTGCGCGGTGTTGGAGGACGACGCAATCGCCTTCATGTCGGCGCAAGGGCCCGCTGGAAATTAAACGAAACACTTTCGGCACGGCTGGTGACTCTTGTGTCATCCTCGCGAAAGCGGGGTGACAACAAAAGCGGCAGGTCTGATCGCAATTGTCGCAGTCAATCCGGAACAGATTCAAAGTGCCATCACGGCGCGGGCCGATACACCCGGATCGCCGCGTCCGAACCCAGCAATCCGGCGCGTTCGGCCACGTACAGACGGTCCAGTTGCGGCACCAGCAGCGAAGTGCGCGCGCCGGACGCGGTGTGCACCAACTCCAGCGGCTGCCAGGAAGCGTCGCGATGGAACACCGCCAATTCGCCGGCGCCGCAACTGACGTAGATGCGCGCCCGTGGCGCATCGATGAACACATCGTCGGCATCGCCGCACACCGGCAACCGCTGCCGCACGGCGCCGGTGCCCTCATCCAGCAACAGAAGCGCGGCGGGCGAGCGGAACACGCTGGCTAGCAACGACTGCGCCGGATCGAGCGCCATCGGGTAGTTGGCGCTTGGATCCCGCATCGGCCAGCTTGCGACAATGCGTCGCGCGTCCAGGTCAACCACGGCGACCTGGCGGGCGTCGGGAATGTTGACGTAGGCAAGGCCCGTCCGCGGATCGATCTGGAATCCCTCGGGATGTGCCGGCAAGCGGATGTCGGCAATTTTCGCATGCGCGTGCGGATCGATCACAGCGAGTCCGCCGCCACCGTAGCCGACCACCGCGCGCCCGTTTCGCGAGTCGATCCGGACGTTGTCTGCGTCATCGCCGAGTGCCACGCTGCCGGCCGGCGAGAAATCCACGGCGCTGAACAGCCGGACCGATCCGTCCTTGGCGTTGGCGATCAGGATGACGTCTGCACTCTCCGCATAGCCGACACCCTGCGGTTCGTGCAGACCGGTGATCCGGTGCGCGACGACGCCCGCAGCGAGATCGATCACATCGACGCTGTCGTTGCCAAGCTCGGCGACCAGCAGCCGCTTGCGGGGGAGATCGACTGCCATGTGGTCGATGCGGCCACGGACATCGTGCAGCGCAATCGTCCGTTCCAGCACCAGCGGAGGGTCCGCGGCATGAGACGGCAACGACACCAGTGCGAACAGTCCCGTCAGACACGTGGCGAGGCAACCAAGAGACTGTCCGAGCCGGTTTCCCATTACGATGGCAGCCCGCCAAGGCGCTCGTTCACGGTCGTGCCTCCGTCTGATCGCGCGATGCGGCATGATGCCGCCCGGCTGAGCCAAATGAATGTGTTGCGGCATCCGACGCGCAGTCCTAAATCTGCACGCCTTTACATAAATCTTAAAGCTTGACCTTTCAATATCGCAATCAGGCCGGAGAATCCAAAAAATGCAACGTCATTCACGGAAGTTTGTAACCTGCGTTCTTTCGGTTGCCGTCTTCATGGCCCCGATGACCGAGGCCGCCATTGCCTGCACGCGGACGCTTTAGGTCGGCGACGACAACACGGTTATCACCGGGCGCAACATGGACTGGGAGGAGGACATGTCCTCCAACCTGTGGGTTTTCCCCGCAGGCATGAAGCGTGATGGCGCGGCCGGAGCCAGATCCGTTCAATGGACGTCCAAATACGGGAGTGTCGTTGTGTCGGGCTATGAAGCCGGCAGCACGGATGGCCTGAACGACAAGGGCGTGGTCGCAAACCTGCTTTACCTGGCGGAGTCGAACTACGGAAAGCCGGATGAAGGCCGCCCGTACCTGACCATCGCCGCGTGGCCGCAGTATGTGCTGGACAACTATGCTACGGTCGCCGAGGCGGTGGATGCGCTGCAGAAAGAGCCGTTCAACATGCTGGCACCGGCCTTGCCGAACGGCGCGGAGGCTGCTCTTCATCTGGCGATATCGGACGCTTCCGGTGATTCCGCCATATTCGAGTACGTCGATGGTAAATTGAAAATTCATCACGGCAGGCAATATGCCGTGATGACAAACTCGCCGGTCTACGACAAGCAACTGGCGCTGAACGAATACTGGAAAGACATTGGTGGCTTGGTGTTTCTGCCGGGCACGAACCGTGCAGCCGATCGCTTTGCGCGTGCGTCGTTCCTCCTGAATGCCATCCCCAGGAAACTCGACCCGCACTTCATCAAAGGCGTTCCGGAGCATTCCTATATATATCAGGCTGTCGCCGGCGTATTGAGCGTGCAGCGCGCCGTCAGTGTTCCGCTGGGTATAACAACCCCTGACGAGCCGAATATCTCGTCCACCATCTGGCGGACGGTGTCGGATCAGAAGAACCTGGTGTATTACTTCGACTCTGCCACCCGACCCAACACGTTCTGGATTTCATTGGCCAGGCTCGATCTCAGGCCTGGAGCGCCAGTGAAGAAGCTGACGATACAGAATGGCGAGGTCTTTTCCGGCGAAGTCGCCGATCAGTTCAAGCCGGCCGAACCATTCAAATTCCTGCCGGCAACGCACAATTAGAGGAATGCCGCGACATGCGCGGCGAAAACCTCGGGCTGTTCGATCTCCGGGTAGTGACCGGCATCGGCGATCAATTCGAACCGCGCGCCGGGAATGCGCCCACAATAGGCTCGTCCGTAGTCAGGCGACACCACGCCATCGCTCGCGCCCCACAGCACCAGCGTCGGCACAGCGATGCGGCTCAGCCAACGCGTCAGGTTCGGGTTGTACATGAACGGCTGCCAGCCATAGAGGCAAAGCGCGTCCCGGTTGCGCGCGTGGACCACCAGTGCGTCATCCGACATCGCGTTGAAGTCGGGCGCCCACTTCACCGGATCATGCCAGCTGCGGCGCAGCACCTCTGCCGGCGACGTGTTGAACAGGTCAAGGATGTCGCGGCTTTCGCGGTCGCCGAACTTGACTCCAAACGCGTCGACAAGGATCAACCGGTCCAGACGGTGGCAGCACGCCGCGGCGATTTCGGCGGCCAGCCAGCCACCGAACGAACAACCCAGCAGGGTCACCGTGCGGTGCGGCAGCGCCTCGAGCAGGTCGAGATAAAGGTGCACAAGATCATACACCGTGTCGAAGTCAGTGGGCCGCGGCGAATGCCCAAAGCCCGGATGCGACGGCGCGATGATCTCGGCGTGCTCGGACAGCAATTCGACGAAGCGCGCATCCGGATCGATGGTGTCAGGACCGTGCAGCAGCAGGATCGGATGCCCCGTGCCTTTGCGCAAAACTTCCAGGTCGATCCCGCGGACGGAGAGACGGTCCATCGGCCTGACTATATGCGTTCGCTGATGCGGATCGCCAGGCGGCAGCCGCGCCTGATCGCCGCCGACAGCAGCCGGTAGCCAGGCGTCTGTTCCGCGCCGTTCCGCAGTCCGATCTCGCGGTGCGCCAGTTCGTCGTCGCGGAATTGTTCCAATGTGGCGCGCAGTTCGGGTTCGCTATCGTCCAATGCCGCGATCTGGCCCGCGTAGTGCGCCTCGATTGCGTCCTCCACGGCCACGGTGCAGGCCATCGCCGCACGCTCGCCCAACGCCGCCGTCGCCGCACCCAGTGCGAAGCCGGCAAGATGCCACAGCGGCAGCATCGCCGTCGGCCGCACGCGGCGACGGACGATCAAGTCAGCGAACCGATCGAGATGCTGCTGTTCCTGCGCCTGCATCTCGCGCAGCACGGACGCCGAGTTGCTTCGCCGCAGCACGGCAAGCTGGCCCGCATAGATGCGCGCCGCACCGTATTCACCGGCATGGTCCACCCGGATCATCCGGCCGATCTCGGCCTCCCGCGGCGGATCGCCAGGCAGATGTCGCCGGGTGCCGCTCACGCCACGCTCCTGCGGTCACGCCACAGGAACGCGCCGAGCACGATCGCGAACGCCAATGCATACAGCAGGTTCATCGCCGCCATCGACACCGGCAGTCCGGGGATCAGATACGTGGCGTCTTCACAGGGCTTGGCCGGGCGCGCGGGCATCTGCGCCAGACGCTCGGCGATCGATCCGCCGCTGAAGCTTGGCGCGGCGCACTCCGGCAACGGGCTCGCCCAGTCGTGCTGTTCGACGCCGACATGCACGACCGCGAGCGCCGCGGCGGTCAGCATCGACAGCAGAACCAGCAAAAGCAGCACTCGCGCCAAGCCGCGGGGAACCACGAGCGCCAGGAGTGCCAGCACGATCGCCACCCGATAAGGCCAGCGTTCCAGCAGGCAGAGGGCGCAAGGCACGAGGCCGCCCCAATACTCCGAGGCAAGCGCCAGTCCGAGCGCGAACCCCGCGCCAAGCGCGCAGACCAGCGCGACAGTCCGGGTGCCGGGCATCGTCATGGCCGCCATGTGCCCTGGTTCGCAAGACGGCGCAAGGTGATGCCGATGGCGTGGACGGCGGGACCGTCCACAAAGCTGAGGCGCGAACCGCCGTCCCGTTCCTTCGGTCGGTTTGAAATGCCGGAGAAATGCAGGCTAGGCTCGCCGCCGGCAAAGCGTTCAGGAGGACCACCATGCGTCGCATTCTCTGGGGCCGCGCCACGTCCAGCAACGTGATGAAGGTGATCTGGACGCTGGAGGAGTTGCACCTTCCCTACGAGCGTATCGACGTAGGCGGCTCGTTCGGCAAGACCGATACCCCGGCATACCGCGCGATGAATCCGACGGGGCTGGTGCCCACCCTCCAGGAAGACGATTTTACGTTGTGGGAGAGCAATGCGATCTGCCGCTATCTGTGCCACGACCATGCGCCGCACTCGACGCTCTGGCCGCAGGAACCGCATGCACGCGCCAACGTCGATCGCTGGATGGACGCGCAGCAGACCCTGCTGGGCCGGCCGATCGGCGTGGTGTTCTGGGGCCTGGTCCGCACCCCGCCCGACAAGCGAGACATGACGGCGATCAGACAGGGTATCGAGGACGCGGCGCGCGTCTGGGGCATGGCGTCGGCGGAGCTTGCCAAGCATCGCTACCTTGCCGGCGACGATCTGACGCTGGCCGACATTCCCTGGGGGCCGCATCTGCACCGCTGGTTCAACATGGACTTCGACCGCCCGGAGGTGCCGCATCTGCGCGCGTGGTACGACCGGCTGCTGGAACGGCCAGCCTACAGGCAGCACCTCGCGGGCAAGGTCGTGTAGCCCACTCGATCGTTCACCGCGCGGCGTGCAGCCAGACCGTCTGTCCGACGCCAAGGCTCGGCATCGGCGCCACCGGATCGAGACGCAGAAAGAACGTGTGCAGATCGTGGTCGCCACTCGCGCGGGCGGCCTGCCATGTGGCGAATTCACCCCAGTCGCGCATCTCGGTCAGTGTGCCGGACGCCGGCGTCGAAGACCCCGGCGTTTCCACCGAAACGCGCGACCCGATCGCAAGCGACCCCAATGCGTCCTCACGCAGATTGAAGCCGAACCATTGCCCACCGTCGGGAACCACGGTCAGAACCGGCTCACCTGGGACGATTGCCTCGCCGATCTCCGGAACGACAAGGCCGACCACGCCAGGGGCGGGCGCGCGTAGCAGCGTCTTCGCGGCCCTGGCCTCCACGACATCGCGCGCCGCTTCGGCGGCCTTGACCTGCGCATCCGCCAACGCGCGTTCCTCGGATGTCGGACCAAGCTGGGCCTCGGCGTAACTTGCCTCCGCCACCGCGACGTCAGCTGCGGCATGCGCCGCTTCAGCGCGCGCCTCATCCAGGTCCTGCTGCGAGACATCCGACCGCGCGGCCAGCACGGACTTCCGGTCAACCTCCTGTCGTGCGTACACCAGGACCGCCTGCGCCTTGAATATCTCGCGCCGCAAGGTTTCCACTTCCTCCTGCCGGACGCCGGCATACACGCGGTCCCTCTCGGCGGCCGCCTTGTCGGCCTGGGCGCGCGCTTCGGCGACGGCCGCCCATAATTCGGGATTGCCGAGCAGCGCGAGCGGTTCGCCGCGCTGCACTGATTGCCCTGGAAGGACCAGCACACGGGCCAGGCGCCCGCTGATTTCCGGTGCGACGTGGATCTCCGTCGCGCGGACCACGCCGGCAACAACCGCGGAGTCGTCGGAGTGACGGAACCGCTCGTACCAAATCCCAAGCGCGACAATGGCCATGATGACCGCGCCGACGCCGAGCATCCTAGCGTTAGCCAGTCGGTGCATGGGCTGGATTCCGAACCCGGCGCAGATAGGCGAGAAGACCCGCCAGTGCAAAATACAGCACTGTCAGGACCCACAGCGTTTCCCAGCGCTGGCGCACATCGAACAGACTGGCGCCCATCTGGCCGATCCTCACAATTCCGTCGATCGCGCTGACGCTCGGCAGGATCTCGCGCGCGGACCGCAGAAACGGCGGAATGGCCTCTTCCGGCCAGGACGCGCCAACCAGAAAGAACTGCGGCAGGCTGGTCGCCAGCACCAATAGAACGGCGGTTTCGCGGTGGCGGAACATCAGGCCCAGCGCCTGGCCGAGGAAGCTTGTCGCGAGGATGAACGGGAAGGACAAGGCCGCGATCTGCCAGATGCTGCCAAGCGTCGAGAACCCGTACACGCGAGGCATGATCACGAAGTAGAGCAGGAGCGCAGGGACGTAGATGGTCCAGTGCGCCAGACCCTGTCCGAGGATCGCGGCGCCGGAAGCGCGCGCCCGCCGGGCGACGGTCCCACCCTGTTCGTACGCGGCGCCGCCCAGCATTGCCGAACCCATCAGCAACGTCTGATGCAGGATCAGGACAAACGCCGCCGGCACGACGTAGCTGGAGTAAGAGGCTGTCGGGTTGAACAGCGGCACCATGACCAACTGAACGGGATTGCGGGTGGAAGCGGCGGTCTGGACGGCCGCACCCTCGGGACGACTGCCGCGCTCGATGGCGTCGGCCGCATAAGCCTGCACCGATTCCAGGATGCCCTGCAGCGTGCGATTGAACAGGATGAAATAGGTTGAATCCGCATAGATCGGCAATCTGGCCTGAACGCCCTTCAATACATTGCGCTCGGTGTCTGGCGGTATTCCAACGACGCCGAATGCGCGGCGCGCGAAGATTGCGTCCTCCGCTTCACGATAGCTGGTGGCTTGCAGTGCGATCGACAGATTGCCATGCGCGGCCATGGCCTGGATCAGCCCTCGGCTGAGTTCAGTGCCGTCCTGATCGACCACGGCGATCGGAACGTTGCGAACGATCTGGCCTAGGTACGGCTGCGGATAGAAGAATGCGTAGAACACCGGCGCGAGGATGAACAGGGCAAGCACGGCGCGATCGCTCAGCACGCGCCGCCACTCGGCGGCAAACGCGCCGGCGACGCCAAGTACTGTGCGGTCCGGCGTCGGTTCTTCTTCGCGGGGGATGCCAAAGCCACTGCGGGCAAGTGAGCGGAAGCGCAGCCATACCAGCGACGTTAGTACGATCGTGAGGGCACACAGTATGGCGAATGGCGCGGCTGTTTCACGCAGCGGCGCACCGCGTGAAGCTTGATCGAACAGGATCTGGACGTACCAGCGTAGCGGCAGAATGGCGCCCCAGGCACGCGGGAACCATCCCATCGCTGTCACCGGGAAGCCGACACCGGCGTAGCCGAAGGCGGGCGAGACGATGATGGCGGTCAGGCTAAGCCCCACGGCCAGATTGCGAGCCAGCAATTGCATCAGGCAGCCGACCATTTGGTACGCAACGATCAGCAATGTGGCGGAGACGGCCGTCAATAGCACGTTGCCCCGAAAGCTTACCCCGAGCGCCACGTCGAGGATGCCCACCATCAACGCGAACATTGTAAAGAGAACGAGCCAATATGGCAGCAGCTTGCCGACCAACGCTGTAGCGATGCTTCGGCCCGAGATTTCCCACCACGCCCGGATGCCGCGACGACGGAACTCCGAGCCGACCGCGTAAGCCGCGGATATCGCGATCACCACGTGGAGCACGGTCGGCAGCACCGCCCGCAGCAGGAACGCGGCGTAACTGAGCGCAGGGTTGGTCAGGACGTATTCCTCGGGCAGCAATCCCGGCGTCGTCTCCTCCGTCTGCGGGACGGCCACCGTCGCGGGCGCGACCGCGGTGGACGCCGCGGTCATGGCGTCGCGGATGCTCTTCGAAGCGCTGTTGCCGGGCGTGAAGTATTGCGTGTTGTAATAGGCGATCGGACGCGGCCGGCGACCGGCCAGCAGATCCTTCTCGAATTCGGGCGGCAGGTAGATCGCGGCGATCGCCTCTCCCGACCGGATCGCGCTTGCCGCCGCGCCGAGGTCGTCGGCGCGTTTGGCAACCGCGATGCCCGGCGCTGCCGCCACGGTCTGGATGAACATCCGCGACATCGCCGAGTGGTCCATATCGACCACGACCACACCAAGGCCGCGCACGACGGCGGAGCTGAATGTCAGCCCCAGCAGCGCGAAGGCAATCACCGGCACACCGAACAGCAGGAAGCCAGCAACGTGATCGCGTCGAATCCAGCGAACCTCCCGCAGGATCACCGCCAGTAATCCCGGGCGGGGTATCATCATGGATGCAGATCCGACCAGTCGGTATAGACGCTCATGCCCGGCCGAAGGCCTTCGACGCCCTGCGTGGGATACGCGCGAATCTCGAAGGTGCGGAGGTCGAAGTCTCCGGTCGCACGCGTCGCACGCCAGCCGGTGTATTCGCCCTTGGCGCCAATGACGCGAACCTCCAACGCAATCTGCCGATCGTGCAGGGCCGGAACCCGCACGCTGAGTTTCGTGCCGACCTTCAAATCGCGCAGCAGATCCTCGCGCAGATCAAACTGCACCCACATGTCGGCCAGGTCGACCAGTGTGATCAGAGGAATTCCGGGCAGAACGAATTCGCCGTCCTCGACCGGGATGCGGAACACCTGGCTGTCGGCCGGCGCGAGCACCACCATCTGATCGACCAGCGCCTTCAGCGTCTCCACGTTGGCCTTTGCGGTCTCGACCTTGGCCTGGGCGACGCCTTGATCCTCACGCGTGAAACCTGCGACCGCCTCGTTGTAGGCGAAGCGGGCCTGCTCCAGTCCACGCTCCGCGACCGCAAGCTCGGCGGTGGCCTTGTCGAGATCCGCCATGGGAGCGTCGTGGCTGGCGGCGAGCTGACGCTTGCGCTCGTAGGTCTGCTGCGCGAGCGTCAGATCGGCGGATGCCCGCTCCACCTGGGCCTTGCGGACTGCGATCGTCTCGGCGCGAAATCCTGCATTGACGCGGGCCAGCTCCGCTTGCGCAACGGCCAGGTCAGCCTCGCTCTGGCGATACTTCGCGATCAGCTCCGGATTTTCGATCCGGATGATCGGAGCGCCCTGTTTGACATTCTCCGATCGCGACACGGCGATCTGCGCGACCCGTCCGTCAACCCGCGCGGCCATGTCGAAGGTCCTGCACTGGACTTCGCCCTGCACCACCAGCGGTTCCTGCCGGGTCAGGTACCAGATCGACAGGCCGATCATCGTTACGAACAGAACGCTGACGATAGCAATGGCCGCGATCGGAGGAGCCGTTGAGCCTCGCATGATGCCCTCAGAACAGGAGATGTCCGAACGCAGCCCAGAACGCAGCCCAGAAGCGTCAGCCAGAACGCAGCCCAGAACGCAGCCTCTGCGGCGGTCAGCGGCGCGGTAGCATCGGTCACCGCCTTCGCGGTCAACATTCCCCTGGCGCTCGTGCCCTGCATTTCATGTTCGGCCAGCTTTACGTGAGCAATTTTGATCAGCTTGCAGGGTTGTCGCAAGGTTTCGGGTGGGCGCGATCCAGGTTGTTGCGGCTGGCGCGCCGGCCGGCGGCACCTCGATGCTGTCGCGAGAGACCGGATCAAGCAATACGGATGGGTCGGGCGGCGCCGGCATCAGTCCGGCAATTCAGCTCGAAAAAGGCGTCCCAACGGCGGCAGTGAAGAGCGGTTCGGCTAATTGAGCGTCCCGACAATCAGTCCGGCCAGACTCGCGCCGAGCGCCGACATGGTATATGGTTTGGAAATAAACGCCATTCCGTATTTGAGACGATCGCGCAGCGCGTCGCGGGGATAACCCGAGGCCAGAAGGACGCGGAGTGCCGGCCGAATGCGGCGCGCATCGCGCGCCAGTTCGACACCATTCATGCCTGGCAACAGAACATCGGTGAACAGTAAATCGACCCATTGATCGCGTCGCAGGATCTCCAGGGCCGCAGCCGCGTCCGGGGCGGCAAGCACTTCGTAACCCAGGTTCCGGACCGCCTCGGTGGCCATCTCCAGCACATCGGGATCGTCTTCCACCACCAGAACTATTTTTCGATCATGGTCGTTCGCATGCAGCGCAGTCGCGAGATCCTCTGCTTTGACCATGGTTGATTTTGGCAGATAAATGCTGACGGATGTACCATGCCCTGGTTCGCTGCTGATCTTGATCTGTCCGTTTGACTGCCGCGCAAAGCCGTAAACCTGGCTTAGTCCCAGCCCCGAGCCGCGTCCGATGTTCTTCGTGCTGTAAAAGGGCTCCACCGCCCTCGCTCTGACCTCCGGGGTCATCCCTATGCCCGTGTCCCGAACGGTGATCGCGACATACGGTCCAGATTCAATTTCGGTCAGTTCTGCAGCAGCTATAGGATCAACGAAGATATTCTGGGTCTGGATCGTCAAGCTGCCGCCCTTCGTCATGGCCTCCTGCGCATTCACGACGAGGTTCAGCAATGCGGACTGGAACTGGCTGGGGTCGATGTCGGTCAGCCATGGATCGGAAACGAGGTCGAGCCGCAGGTCGGTGGATTTGCCACATGCATGCATGAGCAGGGTCTCAAAACCCTGGGTCAGATCATTGACGTTGGAAACCTGCGGCTGCAGAATCTGGCGCTGTGAATAGGAGAGAAGCCGATTTGTCAGCTTCGCGCCTCGTTCCGCAGCGCGGTGCGCTGTCTGGCTGAGACGCTGAATCCTCTCGTCAGCGGTAAGTCCTGATATCAGCTCAGCGCTACCAATGACGATCGAGAGAAGATTGTTGAAGTCGTGCGCCACGCCGCCCGAGAATTGCCCGACCAGTTCCATCTTCTGCGTCTGGTA
Source organism: uncultured Alphaproteobacteria bacterium (assembly GCA_963812475.1). Lineage (GTDB taxonomy): Bacteria > Pseudomonadota > Alphaproteobacteria > Acetobacterales > Acetobacteraceae > JAMXLO01. Next base: position 137,034 of record CAWEVI010000044.1, on the reverse strand, counting down.
CAGTCGTTCCTTCGCTTGATCCAGCACCAGCCTGTCCGTGATGTCGCGGGTAACCTTGGCAAACCCGAGGAGTTGGTTGTCAGCGTCCCACATCGGCTCGATAACGACGCTGGCCCAAAATCGAGTTCCGTCCTTGCGGACCCGCCAGGCCTCCTCCTCGAAGCGTCCGTTTTCCCGTGCGGCGGCGAGAACCTGTGCGGGCTTGCCGGCAACCTGATCCTCGAATGTGAACAATCTCGAGAAGTGCTGGCCGAGCATTTCGTCGCGGGTGTAACCCTTGGTGCGCTCCGCACCGGAATTCCAGCTTGTCACGAGCCCTGCTGGATCAAGGGTATAAATCGCATAAGCGACGGCACTGTCCATGAGAAGTCGGAAATGCTGCTCGCTCTGTCGGATAGCCTCCTGAGCGACCCGTGCCTCCGTCACGTCGCGCGTGATCTTTGCGAACCCGACGATTTGGCTGTTCTCATCCAGGACTGGGTTGATGACGACGCTGGCCCAGAATCGGGTTCCATCCTTGCGGACGCGCCATCCCTCCTCGTCAAATCGCCCAGGGCTTCGTGCCCGGGCGAGTGCCTGCGCCGGCTTGCCGGCAGCCCGATCCTCGGGTGTAAAGAACAACGAGAAATGCCGGCCTAGAACTTCCGCGGCGGTGTAGCCTTTTGTTCGCTCAGCCCCTGAGTTCCAGGTCATCACCACCCCGTCCGTGTCGAGGCTGCAGATCGCAAAGTCGGTGATTGCCTCGACAAGCAAGCGAAATTGACTGTCCGGGGACGTCGTTTGGCCGCTCACGTATGACATTGGGAATCTCAATTGACTGAAAGTGCATGTATCTTTGACGCATTGCCCGTTACTGCGTCGCCGGGTTTATGACAAACCGCAAGAACTGCGTCAAGCCCGTCAAGTAGTGTGCAGTTCAATGATTGGCAATTAAAAGCCGTTTTGCGCAGCTCCTAAGCTTCTGCTGGTGCAAGCAGCTCGGGCGCCAGACGACATCGGCGCAACCCGAGGCATCTTTTTTATCGCACAAATTCGGCTAAATAACGAATAGGAAACTGCGCTATAACGCCGCCGCGTATCCAGCCCCGATCTTGTTCCGTCATCAGTACGAAAGCTGCTCCCGCATCAATTGTCCGTGCGCCCCGCACCCAACCGGTCGGCGCGGCATGGAACCGACCATCAGGGCACAGCGATAAACGAACTTTACGGCGAGCTGCCTGGCCAATGCCCCGCTATCGCCGTCGCCTCCAGCCAGGCGCGAACACCGGCAGCGTCGCCGAACGTGTCGGGCACGCGCAGGCCGACGCCACCCAGCGCCAACGCCTCCGCGATCCCGTCCTCATCCGTCACATCATCGCCAATGAACACCGGCAGTCGGCCAAGAAAAGGAGCGCGGGCCATCAGACGGGCGACCGCAGTACCCTTGTCGACGCCGCGGGGCCGCACCTCCCACATCATTTGTCCCGCCAACAATTCGAAATCAGCAGACCCCGCCAGCAACGCAGCCAGTTCATCGTGCAGTTCGGGGCCGGCCGACGGCACCGCACGGAAATGCATGGCGAAGCCACGCGCCTTGCGCTCGAGCAACGCGCCGGGATGCGCCGCCGCGATGCGCCCCGCCGCGGCAAGCCATGCCTCGGACGGCGCCGGGAGGTGGGGTCGCTCCAGCGCCAGCCCCGGACCGTGACGGATCGCGCCGCCATGTTCCCCTGCGACCGCGAACGGCGCGTCCCCCAGCAGCGCATCGATGGTCTCGACCGGCCGCCCGGTGATCACCGCCAGCGCGTCGCCGAGCAGCGGTCTAAGCGCATGCAGCGTGCCGACAAGCCCTGACGGCACCACCACCTTGTCGGGCGCCGGCGCAATATCCAGCAACGTGCCATCGAGATCGAGCAGCAGGGCGCTGCGTGCGATGGGGGGAAGCGGGGGCGCCATCGATCAGGCCCGGCACCCCACCACCCGCACGTCATAGATCGGGTGCTGCAGCATCGACGCCGACGGGTGATTGGCCAGGATCCAGCCGCGGAAGCCAGGTGCATCCTTGTGGCTGTCGGTGATCGTCAGATAGGCGGTGGCATCCTGCGGCTGATCCGGCGGGCGTATCTGGCAGGCCTGCACCTGGATGGTCAGTGACCCGAACTGCGCCGACTGGCCAACCTTCACCGTCAGCACCGCGTTCTCCGCATTCACCTTGTCCAGCACCTGCAGCATGGCGGTGGCCTGCGGCAGCCACGTGCTCGGCGGTGCGGCGGCGGGCGGTGCCCCTGGGACGGCCTGCGCCGGCGGCGGCTGCGCGGGATACTGCGCGGTGGGCGGCAACAGTGGCGCCGCGGTGATCGGCGCCTGGAACTGCGCCGAGGCCGCGATCGGTGCGATGATTACCGCCAGCACCGCCGGACCAGCGCCGGCCTCATCGACCGGTGCGCCGCGGCGATTCCAAGCCCTCGACCATACCTGCCAGAATCCGGCGCATTGCCTGTTCGTCAACACCCATCAGCACCGCATCCTCGAACGCATCCTGCAGCGCCTGGGCGAGTTCGGCGTGATTCTCGGCCAGCATGCGCAGTTTCTCGCGGCACGACACCGGAGCGCCGTCGGGTTGCGGCCACGTGGCAGGTGGGGCCGGGATCACTTCGGCGGCGCTCCTGGCTGGGTCTCACCAGGATTGGCGCCGGCGGCCGCGGGCTTCTGCACGTTCGTCATGCTGAAGATAAACTTGCCCAACAGTTCCTCGAGACTGACCGAGGACTGGGTAATGGTGATGGTCTGACCCGACTGCAATATCGCCTCGTCGCCGCCCGGTTGCAGCGACAGGTACTTGCCGCCCAGCAGGCTTTCGCTCGTGATGATGGCGGCGCTGTCCTTAGGCAGCTTCAGGTCGTCGCGCACGCTCAGCCGCACCACTGCCAGGAAACTCTGCGGGTCGATGCGCTCGTCGGTCACGCTGCCCACCTTCACCCCGGCAAGGCGCACGTCAGCCCCGACGCCGAGCCCGTCGATGTGCTCGAACCTGGCAAACAGCGGATAGCCCGAAGCGCCGGTGCGCCCGGAATTCGCCACGGCATAGGCAAGAAAACCGGCAGCGACCAGCAGCACAACCGCTCCGGTCAGCACCTCCGCGATGCTGCGACGACGCATGCGGTGCGACTCAGGCTTCCGGGGTCCAGGCTTCGTAGTCGCCTGTCGCCCGGTCGCGTTTGCCGCCCTGGTAGTCATGACCGGGCGGGCGATAGCCAGCCGGGGTGCCCGTCGTGTTCGGCAGGTGCGGCTTCTCCCACGGGCGCCTGGTCTGCTCCACCAGCGGAGCATCGGTGGTGTAGTGCAGCCAGGCGTGCCATTCCGGCGGCACCAGCGATGCTTCGGGCGCGCCGGCGTAGGCAACCCATCGGCGCAGCCGGTGACCCGCACGGGGACGCCTCTCGTCATAGTAAACGTTGCCGTAGGCATCGGCGCCGACGCGCCGGCCCTTGATCATCGTGAACAGCCAGGTACCGAGGTTCATGCCGGGTGATATACGAACCTGCGGAGGACCTGTCATCCACAGTATTTTGTGGTCCGCTTCGCTACTACCCCCAAAATGCGCTTTCCTAGGCGCGGCAGCGGTTCTAGCATGCCCGCATGAAGACGAACCGGACATGGCAGGGCGTGCGGATGCGGTGCGTGAGTGCGGGTGCCGACCCGGACGCGCCGCCCCGGTTGGTGACGCTCCCGGCGTCCTGGGACAATACGGTCGCCTCCGCTCTGGCCGCTCTGGCGCCCGGCGAGGGGCCGGTCGCATTGGCGACAGCCGCGGATGACTGGATCCGTCCGATCGCCGAGCGAGCGTTGCGGGCGGGGATCGAGGACCCGTTGGTGGAGCGGCTGCATCGCATGCTGCTGCTTCGCCGTGGGGCACCCACGGCGTCCGTCTGGCAAGGCCACAGCGAATTTGTCCCCGGATTTGTTCTGAATCTTGTCGCTTTTCACGATCCCGCGGGCGGCTTCGACTCGTCCGCTTTTGCCGAAGCGGTCGAGCACGCGGTGACCGCGCTGACACTGGCGTTTCCATCGGCGAACCGGATCGCCGTGAGCATGGCGGACCTTGCCGGACTGCTGGCTCTGCTTGGCATCGACTATGGCTCGGATGACGCGCGTGGCGTCGCGCGGGCACTCGCCGCCATCTTGCGAGGCCGGGCTGAAGTGGCATCGGGCGCATTGGCACGGCGGTTCGGTTCGATCGCGCCGGCTTCGACCGATTGGCCCCGGCCATCGTCCTCGACGCAGGTGGCTGGCCTCGCCGAAGCGGCCCAAGCCGCCCGGCAGACGGCCGGCACACTGGACGGACTGCGGCACATCGGGTTGACGGCGATCGCCGATCCCGAAGCAGCGGATGCACTGCTTGGCGTGGAGACCGGCGGCATCGCGCCGCCCTTCTCACCGCTCGATGCGGCAGGAAGGCTGACCCGTGCCGCGCGGGCCTGGCTGGGTGCGCGCGGCGTCACGCCTGAGGCGGCTTTGGCGGAATCGCTGGCCGGTCGCAACCCCTTCCCGGCGCCGGGCGCCGCAGCGCACATCGCGATGCACGATGCGGTGGCGCCTTTCGTGCACACCATGCCGGCACGACCCGAGCCGGTTCGCCAACCCGCCAATGCCGCACGCAGGCGTGAACTCCCGGCGCGCCGGGCTGGCTACACCCAGAAGGTCGCGGTCGGGGGACATCGGCTGTTCCTGCGGACAGGCGAGTATGACGACGGCGCCCTGGGCGAGATGTTCATCGCCCTGCACAAGGAAGGCGCGGCGTTTCGCGGCCTGATGGACAATTTTGCCCACGCCGTCAGCCTGGGCCTGCAGCACGGCGTGCCGCTGGAGGCCTATGTCGAGGCGTTCACCTTCACCCGGTTCGGACCCGCGGGCGCCGTGGAAGGCGATCCCGCCGTGACGCAGGCGACGTCGCTGCTGGACTACGCGTTCCGTCATCTGGCCGCGAACTATCTGGGCCGGCGTGATATCCCGGAGGCCGAGGTCGAAGAGGCTGACACGGTTGGCGACGGCAGCCGTGACAATGCGCCGCTGCTGCCATTGGACCTGCCGGCGGAAGCCTCGCCGCGCGCACGACGCCGGGGCTTCAGGGTGGTTTCCCGGTGAACATGCCAAAAGAAGGTTCACCACAAAGACACAAAGACACGAAGTAGCAATCGAATTGGCTTCGCGCGACCCGGTGTCGGGCCAACCTTTGTGTCTTCGTGTCTTTGTGGTGCATCGTTCGACCTGCAGCCAACCAGAAGGACCACCCAGAAATGCCCGGTCGCATCGACATGAAACTGGCGGAACTTGGCATCACTCTGCCCCGCCCGATGCCGCCGATCGCCAACTACGTCCCGTATGTCGTCACCGGTAATGTCGTCGTCGTATCCGGCCAGGTCCCGGCGGTGGATGGTCGGATCGCGGTGACCGGCAAGGTTGGCCAGGGGGTGTCGCTCGACCAGGGGATCGAGGCGGCGCGACTCTGCTTCATCAATGTGCTGGTGCATCTGAAGGCGGCGTGCGGCGGCGACCTCGATCGGGTGAAACGGGTCGTGCGGCTCGGCGGCTTCATCGCCTCGGCACCCGGGTTCACCTCGCAGGCGCAGGTGATGAACGGCGCCTCCGACCTTGCCGTGGCGGTGTTCAACGAGGCTGGCCGCCACGCGCGAACCACGATCGGTGTGCCGGCACTCCCCGCCGATGCCGCCGTGGAGGTAGAGGGACTGTTCGAGATCAACTAAGCTCGTCCCATGCCCGATGGTTCCGCGACTCTCACGCTGACCCTGCACACCAAGATCGCCGAAGTCTCGCCGGCCGAGTGGGACGCCTGCGCCGGAGCGGACAATCCGTTCGTCAGCCACGCGTTCCTCAGCGCGATGGAGGACAGCGGTTCGGCCAATGCGCGCACCGGCTGGCTGCCGCAGCACGCGGTGCTGCGCGGCGAGGCGGGGCAGGTGGTGGCCGTGGCCCCGATGTACGCCAAGTCGCACAGCTATGGCGAATACGTGTTCGACCACGGCTGGGCGAACGCGCTGGAGCGTGCCGGTGGCGACTACTATCCGAAGCTCCAGGTCGCGGCGCCGTTCAGTCCCGCGCCCGGTCCTAGGCTGCTGCGCCATCCGGATGCGGGCGTGCCGATCGCCGCACTTGCTTCCGCGCTGGAAAAGGCCTGCCGCTCGCTCGATCTGTCGTCGGTGCACGTGACCTTCTGCACCGAGGCGGAATGGCAGGGCCTGGGCGAGGCCGGCTGGCTGCAGCGGATCGGCCAGCAGTTCCATTGGGAGAACGCCGGCTACACGAGCTTCGACGACTTTCTCGGCGCGCTGTCGTCGCGCAAGCGCAAGGTGCTGCGGCGCGAGCGGCGTGATGCGAACGCATGTGGACTGACATTCCACGCGCTGAATGGCGCCGATATCAAGGAGGCGCACTGGGACGCGTTCTACCGGTTCTATCGTTCGACGGTGGATCGCAAATGGGGCTCGGCCTACCTGTCGCGGTCGTTCTTCTCGCTGCTGGGCGAGCGGCTGGGCGACCGCGTTGTGCTGATGATGGCCGAGAACGCGGGAAAGCCGGTGGCGGGTGCGCTGAACCTGGCCGGCAGCGAGGCGTTGTATGGCCGCAACTGGGGTTGCCGCGGCGACTGGCCGTTCCTGCACTTCGAACTTTGCTACTATCGTGCGATCGACTGGGCGATCGAGCACGGCCTGCAGCGCGTCGAGGCCGGCGCACAGGGCCGCCACAAGATCCAGCGCGGTTACCTGCCAAGGCCCACATACTCCGCGCATTGGATCGCGCATTCCGGCCTGCGTCGGGCGATCGCCAATTATCTGGAGGATGAGCGGCCCGGCATTCGCGCCGAGATGGCGGCGCTGGCGGAGCAGTCGCCGTTCCGCAAGGACGCCGACCCGGACTGACGGTGCTTTCCGCTCCCGTCGTCGGCGTAGTTCTGCTGTCCGCGATCCTGCATGCCGGCTGGAATGTCGTCGTCCGTGCCGGCGGCGACCGTCGCCGCGAGACGGCCTTGCTGGTTGCCGGCGGTTCGCTCATTGCGATTGTTCTGCTACCGTTCCTGCCGATGCTGCCCGTGGTGGCGTGGCCCTATCTGCTCGTGTCGTCGGCTTTGAACGGGCTGTATTTCGTGCTGATTTCCGAAGCCTATGCGCGCGGCGGCGTAGCACTTGCGTATCCGCTGATGCGCGGGGTTGCACCGATGCTGACGCTGATCGCTGCCTGGCTGCTGTTGGGCGAGGCATTGCCCGCAGTGGCGTGGCTTGGCGTGGCGACGATATGTGCCGGCGTCGGACTGCTGGCGCGCCGCCGCGGTGACGCGGGCGAGGCCTCGGCGATGCGATTTGCCCTGGCCAATGCCGTCGTGATCGCCACCTACACGCTGAACGATGCCGTCGGGGTGCGCATCTCGCACGCGCCGTTGGTCTATACTCTGTGGATGTTTCCGCTCTCCGCGGTGCCAACGCTGCTGTGGCTGCATCGCGCTGTGCCTCCGCGCTGGCCGAGCCAATATGAAACAGCGCGTGGGATTGGCGGAGCGGGTGCCAGCATCGGCGCCTATGCGCTGGTGCTGTGGGCAATGACCCGCGCACCGGTCGCGCCGGTGGCCGCATTGCGCGAGACCGGCATTCTGTTCGGTGTGGTGTTGGCCCGACTGTTTCTTGGCGAGCGGCCGGGGCGGCGCGGCTGGGCCGGGGCGGCCACAATCGCGGCCGGGGCGGTGATTTTGCGGTTGGCGCCGGTTTGAGCGCGATGACGCCCTCCGCGGCCGTGCCGGTCGCCGTCGTCACCGGGTTTCTCGGCAGCGGCAAGACCACGCTGATCTCGCGTGTCCTGCGCGACCGCGCATTCGCCCGCACCGCGGTCATCGTCAACGAGTTCGGCGAGATCGGCCTGGATCACGAACTCATCGAGAGCAGCGACGAGACCCTGATCGCGCTGACCACCGGTTGTCTGTGCTGCGCCGTGCGCAGCGATCTGGTCGCCACGCTGCTCGATCTGCACCGCCGCCGCGAGGCGGGGGCAATCGCCTATGATCGTGTGCTGATCGAGACCTCTGGGCTGGCCGATCCGGCGCCGATCCTGCACGCGCTGATGACCGATCGCGACATCGCGCACCATTTTGTCATCGACGGCATCGTTGCCGTGGTCGATGCGCTGCATGGCGCGGCGGCGCTCGACCGCCACCCGGAGGCGCGTCGGCAGGCAGCGCTGGCGGATTCTCTTCTGTTGAGCAAGATCGATATCGCCGGGCCGGCGACGGCACTGCGCGAGCGCCTCGTCGCACTCAATCCCGGCGCGGCGCAGCATGTCGCCGGCGATGTCGCGCCAGGACTGCTGTTCGCCGGTACCGACGTTGCGGCGCGCTTCGCCACTTTGCCTGCGGCTCCGGTTAGCAATCCGTTCGATCGCGCGCAGCACAGCGATGGGATCGAGACGTTCGTCGTGCAACGCGATCGCCCTGTTCCCGCCCTGGCGCTGACCCTGCTGCTCGAGGCACTGGCCGAACATTGCGGCGCGCGCCTGCTGCGGTTGAAGGGACTCGTGCACATCGAGGAAATGCCCGAACAGCCCGCGGTGATCCACGGCGTACAGCACGTCTTCTCGCCGCCCGAATTCCTGGATCAATGGCCATCGGCCGATCACACCACGCGCCTGGTCTTCATCACCCAGGGCGTACCGCGCCATTTTCCCGCAAGGCTGCTCGATGCGATCGAGCACGAGGTGCGCGACGCGATGGAGGATCAGGCGTCGCTGCGCTAGGCTCGCGGCAACACTCGGAGGAACCACAGGAAATGCACCGCCGCAGCCTCTTGCTGGGGGCCGCTGCCGCCGTCGCCGCGCCATTGGCACGCCCCGCCATTGCGGGCAGCGGGAAAAGCCTGAGCATCGTCCCGCAGGTGGCGCTGAACAGCATCGACCCGGTCTGGACCAGTTCGCAGATCGCCCGAAACCTGGGATTCATGGTGTTCGACCTGCTCTACGGCCGCGACGAAGCCATGAACCCCAGACCGCAGATGGTGGAGGGCGACCTGATGGAGGACGGCGGCCGGCGCTGGACGCTGCGGCTGCGTGAGAACCTGTGGTTCCACGACCGCGAACGGGTCCGCTCGCGCGACTGCATCGCATCGCTGCGACGCTGGATGGTGCGCGACCAGGGCGGCGTCACGCTGTCCGAGCGGATCGATGCGATCGAGGCGCCCGACGATCGCACCATCGTGCTGCGTTTGAACAAGCCGTTCCCGCATCTGCGCACGCTGCTGTCGAAGTTCATCATTCCGGCGGTGATGATGCCGGAGCGGCTGGCGTTGACCGATCCGTTCAAACAGATCCCCGAGGCCATCGGCAGCGGTCCGTTCCGCTGGTTGGCGGATGAACATGTGCTGGGCAGCCACGCCGCCTTCGCGAAGTTCGACGGCTACGTGCCGCGCGACGAGCCGCCGAGCTACACCGCGGGCGGCCATCGCGTGCTGGTGGATCGCGTGGAGTGGAAGATGATCCCCGACGGCGCCACCGCGGCCAACGCGCTGGTGACCGGCGAGGTGGACTGGATCGAGATCCCGCTGCCGGACCTGTTGCCGATGCTGAGGAAGGCGCCGCGCGTAACGACCGGCGTGCTCGACGAATACGGCCAGATCTGTTTCCTGCGGCCGAACCACGTCGCCACGCCCACCGGCAACCCGGCGATCCGTCAGGCAATGCTTGCGGCGATCGATCAGCAGGAGGTGATGGCGGCCTCGATGGGCGGCGATCCGAACAACATGTTCACCGGCGTCGGCTTCCTGAACACCGGCAACAAGGAGGTGGACGACGCCGGCATGGAACTCGTCCGCAAGAAGCATACGTCCGACCAGATAAAGGCGATGCTGGACAAGGCCGGCTACAACGGCGAGCGCATGGTGCTGCTGCACGCCACCGACCACTGGTTCTTCAACCCGACCGCGTCGGTCATCGCCCACAGCCTGTCATCGGCTGGCATGAACATCGACGATCAGGCGATGGACTGGGCCACGGTCCAGGCGCGCCGCGCCAGCCGCGAGCAACTGGACAAGGGCGGCTGGTCGATGTTTCCGTCGGTTGTGGCGACCCCCGACTACCGCGACCCGCTGCTCGCCAACTTCATCCGCAGCAACGGCAAGGAAGCGTGGTTCGGCTGGCCCACCGATCCGAAGATCGAGCAGATCTACGATGCGTGGCTCGGCGCCACGGACCCCGAGGAGCAGACGCGGTTGGAGCGCGACTACCAGCTCGAGGCGTTCGCGTCGCTGCCGTTCATTCCGCTCGGTGGGTATCGGCAAAGCGCGGCCTGGCGCGACAATGTCCAAGGGATCCTGAAGGGGCCGTCCGTGGTGTTCTGGAACGTGACGAAGGGGTGAACAGTAAGAAGATATGGAACCGCAGATGCACGCAGATGCACGCAGATTGCGTTTGCACCGTCGGTGCCGGATTCGCCAATATCGGCCGAGTGACTCTAATCTTATCTGCGTTCATTTGCGTTCATCTGCGGTTGCAAAATCCTTTGTTTCGCTGACGCGATGAAATCGCTGCAAAGGCGGACTGCATGAAACGACGAACCTTCCTGGCTGCCGCCGGTGCTGCGACGCTCGCGCGCCCGGCCATCGGCGGCACGGCCAAAACCCTGATGTTTGTGCCGCAATCGCCGCTGGCCAGCCTCGATCCGGTATGGACCAGCGCCATGACGACGCGGAACGTCGGCTTCATGATCTACGATGTTCTGTTCGGCCGCGACGCCGCAATGAACCCGAAGCCGCAGATGCTCGAAGGCTACGTCGTCGAGGATGACGGCAAGCGCTGGGTCATGACGCTGCGCGAGAACCAGTGGTTCCACGATGGACAAAAAGTTCTCGCGCGCGACTGCACCGCTTCGCTGCGGCGCTGGATGAAGCGCGATCCGGGCGGTGCGACGCTGGAGGCGCGGCTCGATGCGCTGGAGGCGCCGGACGATCGCACCATCGTGCTCCGGCTGAACAAGAGGTTTCCCGCGCTGCCGACGCTGCTGTCGAAATTCCAGACCGCGGCGGTAATGGTGCCGGAGCGGATCGCCAACGGCACCGATCCGTTCAAGCAGATGACCGAAACGATCGGCAGCGGCCCGTTCCGGTTCCTGGCGGACGAGTATGTGATCGGCAGCCACGCCGCCATGACGCCGTTCGAACGTTACGTGCCGCGCGACGAACCGGCGAGCTTCACATCCGGTGGTCACCGCGTGCTGGTGGATCGCGTGGAATGGAAGATGATCCCCGACGCCGCCACCGGCGCGAATGCACTGGTCACCGGCGAGGTTGACTGGGTGGAAATGCCGCTGCCGGATTTGTTGCCGGTGCTGAAGCGGGCGCCCGATGTGGTGATCGGGCGGCTTGACGATTGGGGTTTCATCAGCCAGCTACGGCCCAACCACGTGATTGCACCGACAAGCAACGTAAAACTGCGGCGTGCGATCATGGCGGCGATCGACCAGCGCGACGTGATGCAGGCCATGATGGGCAGTGACCCTGACGGCGTCATCACGCCGATGGGCTTTCTGGCGACCGGCAACCCGGACGTGGACATGGCGGGGATCGAGGCGCTGACGAAGCGCCGCAGCATTGCTGACGTGAAGGCGATGCTGGACGATGCCGGATACCACGGCGAACGCCTTGTGATGCTGCACACGACCGACCAGCCGTTCTACAATTCAGCGTCGCTGGTGGTGGCGGATGCGCTGTCTCGCGTCGGCATCCAGATCGACGATCAGGCGATGGACTGGGGTACGGTGCTGCAGCGCCGCTCCAGCAAACAGCCGCTGGACAAGGGCGGCTGGTCGTTGTTCGTCAGCGTCACACCGGTACCGGAGTATCGCGACCCGCTGTTGGGTTCGCTGTTGCGCGGCAACGGCAAGGACGCCTGGATCGGCTGGCCGGAGATCCCACGCATCGAGGCGGCCTACAACGCGTGGCTGGACACCGACGACAAGGCCGAGCAGACGCGGTTGGAGCGTGAGATCCAGTTGGCGGCGTTTGAATCGGTGCCGTTCATTCCGCTCGGTCGATACATGCCGCGCGCAGCATGGAGCAAGAAACTGTCGGCGCCGCTGAAGGGGCCGGCACCGGTGTTCTGGGATGTGGCGAAGGGCTGAACCGGCCCTTCGCCGCCGACCGGCGTCACCCCGATCCGCCGTCCCCGTAATGCGGACCGAAATTCGGATGAACGTCGGTTCGCGGCAGACCGCAGGCAGACAGCGCCAACGCGGTCATGAGCAGCAATGCAACGGCTTTCACGACGCGGGCCGTGCGATCACCTGCGCCCGGCCCGCGCATAGTACGGAAGCGGCTGCCCGGGCGTCTTGACCCGGAGCGTGTAGACCGACGTGCTTGCGGTGAACAGCAGCGTCCGCAGATCCGCACCACCGAACGCGATGTTGGCGCAGACCTCCGGCGTCTCGATGATGCCGATGCGTGTGCCGTCCGGCTCGAACACCCACACGCCGCCGGTCCCGGTGCAGTAAACGCGGCCGGCCGCATCGACCTTCATCCCGTCCGGAACGCCATTCGTTCCGTCTGAGGACATATCGGCGAAGATGCGCCGCCGCACCATCTCGCCAGCGCCATTCAATTCGATCGCGTGGATATACTTCGTCCACCGCGTGTTCGCCACATACAAAGTCCGCTCGTCGGGCGACAACGCCAGGCCGTTCGGATATTCGAATGCGGCGACCATGCCAACCGCTCCGTCGGGTGTGATGCGGTAGACCGCCGCATGTTCCACCTCGCGCTCGGCGAACGGCACGCGCAATGAAGGATCGGTGAACAGGATCGCGCCGTCGGAGGCGCAGATCACGTCGTTCGGGCGATTCAGCTTCTTGCTCTCGAAGCGATCAATCAGCGTCGTCACCGTTCCGTCGAGCGCGGTGCGGGTAACCCGCCGACCGTCGCCTTCGCAGAGGATCAGGCGACCCTGAAGGTCGAACGTCGTGCCGTTGCCGCCGATCGTCTTCCGAACTTCCTGGTGCGCCTGGCCGAGCGTGATGCGGTACAGCATGCTCGACCGAACATCGACGAAATAAAAGAAGCCGTCGGGATGCCACAGCGGACCCTCGGTGAAGACGAATCCGCCTGCCACCTTCTCGAACGCCGTCGTCTCCAGAATGTCGGACAATGTCGCCATGGTTGCCTCCTCCCGCTCAACGCGTGATCGTAGCACTGGCGTACACGAGCCGCGAAGGGGAGGCGACCTCATGGAACTCATCGACCTCAGCCGCGAACTGTTCCACCGAACGCAGACCCATCCGTCGCACCCGCCGGTCATCGTCACGGTCTGGGGCGATCACTCGGAGAAGAAATTCGCCGGCGACACGGTGTTCACCTCGAAGGCCCTGTCGATCGCGCTGTCCGATCACGCCGGCACGCATGTCGACGCACCGGTGCATTTCGATCCGCGGCCGGGCGCGCCGTCCATCGACGAGGTACCGCTGGAGAACTTCTATACATCGGCGATCTGCCTCGACCTGTCGCACGTACCGCTGAAGCACGCGATCACCGTTCCCGAGATGGAAGCGGCACTGGAGAAATCCGGCCAGGAAATCCGCCCACGCGACACGGTCCTGCTTTACATGGCGACCAACGACCGTCTGCTTGGCAAGCCGGGCTATCTGCACGACTTTCCGGGCCTTGCGCTTGAATCGGTGCACTGGCTGGCCGATCGCGGCATCCTCATGTTCGGCGTCGAGGCGATCAGTCCGGCACCGGAAGGCGAGCCGAACTACCTCGCCCACATGGCCTGCGCCGAACGCGGCATCACGCACATGGAATGCCTCGCCAATCTGGACAAGCTGATCGGGCGCGGCCGTTTCCGCTTCATCGGTTTCCCATTGAAGATCCGTGGTGGCACCGCCAGTCCGATCCGCGCCGTCGCGGTATTCGAGTAGTCGCCATGGCAATCCGCACGCGCCTGACCGTGCGCCTGAACATCGAACACCCGATCCTGAATGCGCCCATGGGTGGCGCAGCAGGCGGCAAGCTGGCCGCTGCGGTCACCACCGCCGGCGGCCTCGGTTTGATCGGGGGTGGTTCCGCCGATCCCGACTGGGTCGCGCACGAATTCGCCGAGACGGGCAACGTCCGCGTCGGCTGCGGTTTCATCACCTGGATGCTGGCGAAGCACCCCGCGACGCTGGACGTGACGCTGGCGCATGCGCCTGCCGCGGTAATGCTGTCATTCGGCGATCCTCGTCCGTTCGCGCCGGCCATCAAGGCGGCGGGCCGGCTGCTGATCTGCCAGGTGCAGGACATGCAGCACGCGCGTGCTGCGCTGGACGAAGGCGCCGACATTGTCGTGGCCCAGGGCACCGAAGCCGGTGGCCATGGCGCCAGGCGCGCAACGATGACCCTGGTGCCGGAAGTTGCCGACCTGCTGTCGCGGCGCAGCCCCGAGACACTGTTGGTTGCTGCCGGTGGCATCGCCGATGGACGAGGCCTCGGCGCTGCGCTGATGCTGGGCGCCGATGGCGTGCTGGTCGGTTCGCGACTGTGGGCCAGTCCCGAAGCGCTGGTGCACTCAAATCTGCAGCGTGCGGCCCTTGGCTCGGACGGTGATGGAACGCTGCGCCAGTCCGCCGGCGATATTGCCCGCGGCGCCGCGTGGCCCGCCGAATTCACCGGACGCGTGCTGCGGAACAGCTTCACTGACCGCTGGGCCGGCAACGAAGCCGAGCTTCGGACCCGGGCCGATGCGGTGCGCCCGACGTACCTCGACGCCATGGCGGCCGGCGATGCCGACAAGATCGCGGTCTACGTCGGCGAGGCGATCGGCATCATGGATGCGCTGGTGCCGGCAGGTGACACCATTCGTGCAATGGTCGCGCAGGCCGAGGATCTGCTCACACGCCACGCCGCGCAAGTGGTGCGATGAACTGCGGTTCGGTGTCCCAGGGGAACAGGATCCAGGTATCCTGGGATACCTCGGTGATGAAGCTGTCCACCGCGTCGCGTCCCTCCGGTTTGGCATAGACCGCGGCGAAGTGCGCGCGCGGCAGCAAGGCACGCACGACGCGCGCGGTCGCACCGGTATCCACCAGGTCGTCCACGATCAGAAACTTTGTTCCGTCGCCGGCCGCGACAGGAGGCTTGATCACCACCGGCGGGCCGCGCCTTTCCTCCTCGATCAGGGAGCCGCTGCTGCCTGCCGCGTAGGTCACGATCGAGACGGACTCCACCAGCCGCACATCCAGCTCGCGGGCAATGATGGCCGCCGGGATCAGGCCGCCGCGGGCGATCGCCACCACACCGGCGAAGGGTCCCAGATTCATCAGGCGCCATGCCAGAGCGCGCGCGTCGCGATGCAGCTGGTCCCAGGTGACGGTGTAGTAGTGGGCGGCCATCAGAACAGCTTGCCGCCATTTGGAACCTTGAAGTCGGGTCGGACCAGCACGACCGAGCCATCATCGTCGGGCATCCCCAGCGTGAGCACTTCGCTCATGAACGGGCCGATCTGGCGCGGGGGAAAATTCACCACCGCGCAGACCTGGCGCCCAATGAGCTGATCGGGTCGATAGTGCACGGTGAGTTGTGCCGCCGAGCGCCTGGTGCCGATGCCGGGGCCGAAGTCGATGACCAGCTTGATGGAAGGTTTGCGCGCCTCGGGGAAGGGCTGCGCGTCCACCACGGTGCCGACGCGGATGTCCACACGCTCGAAGTCGCCGAATGCGATGGTGTCGGACATCGTTGTTGCACTCCGGTGGCCAGGGGTCGGTTGCTGCGCCATACTGACGGACTTGCCGACAACTGACTACCGGAGCGAACCAGGAATGCGCGATTTCCACCTGCCGGGCCGCAGCCCGGTGTATGCGAGCCACGGCATGGCCGCCACCTCGATGCCGGCCGCCACGCTGACCGCACTGGACGTGCTGCGCGCCGGCGGCAACGCGCTCGATGCAGCGGTGGCCGCGGTGGCCGTGCTGTGCGTGATCGAGCCGCAATCAACCGGCATCGGCGGCGACTGCTTCTGCCTGTATGCGCCGGCCGGCGCGGGCAGGGTGATCGCGCTGAACGGTTCGGGCCGGGCGCCGGCGGCCGCCACGATCGACTGGTACGAGAAGCGGCGCATCACGGCGTTGGAGAATACATCGGCGCACGCCGTGACCGTTCCCGGAGCGGTCAACGCGTGGGAGACGCTGCTGGCTGCACACGGGCGGAAGGACCTGCACGAACTCCTCCAGCCAGCCATCGGCTACGCCGCAGATGGCTGGCCGGTGCACCAGAAGGTAGCCTGGGACTGGAAGCGCCTGGAGGCGAAGCTGCGCAAGAACGGCGCGCATCACTTCCTGCCGGGGGGCAAGGCGCCGCGCGCCGGCGACAACTTCCGCCAGCCGGCGCTGGCCGACACGCTGCGCGCCATCGCGCGGAGCGGCGCCAAGGCATTCTACGAAGGTCCGATTGCCTCCGACATGGTGGCCACGTTGCGCGCGCGGGGCGGCCTGCATACCGAGGAGGACTTCGGCGCCGGCCTCAACAATGCCGAGTTCGTCGATCCGATCACGCTGAACTGGCACGGCTACGACGTGTTCCAGTGCCCGCCCAACGGCCAGGGCATCATCGCCCTGATGATCCTGGGCATACTCGACGGCATGCAGTCCGCCG
The DNA here is from genome assembly GCA_963812475.1 of uncultured Alphaproteobacteria bacterium. Lineage (GTDB taxonomy): Bacteria > Pseudomonadota > Alphaproteobacteria > Acetobacterales > Acetobacteraceae > JAMXLO01. The sequence continues at coordinate 120,388 of CAWEVI010000044.1, read as the reverse complement.
GCGACGGCCCTCTCGGCTCGCTGCGCTATCATCGCCACATCGAGGCCGCGCGGCTCGCGTATCGCGACCGCGACGCCTTCGTTGCCGATCCGTCGCAAGCCGATGTGCCGGTGAAGAAGCTGCTGAGCCCCGCGTATCTCGACGGGCTGCGCACGCTGATCGACGATGCCGCCGTGCTGGGGACGCTGCCATCGGCCGGTGAGACGCTGCTGCCGCCGCACAAGGACACGGTCTATCTCTGCGTGGTGGATCGGGACGGCAACGCATGCAGCTTCATAAACTCGCTGTTCGAGGGCTTCGGCTCGGCGATCCTCGCCGAACGCTCGGGGGTGATGCTGCAGAACCGCGGCTTCGGCTTCCGTGTCGAGCGCGGCCACCCCAACTGCATCGCGCCCCGTAAGCGGCCGATGCACACGATCATCCCGGGCATGGTGATGCAAAACGGGGAAGCAGTGATGCCGTATGGCGTGATGGGCGGGCACTTCCAGCCGATGGGCCACTCGCTGTTCCTCACCAACATGCTGGAATACGGACTCGACATCCAGGAGGCGATCGACCTGCCGCGGCTGTTCCCGCTGCGCGGCAAGGTGCAGATCGAGCACGGCATCCCGCTTGCGATCTGCGACGGGCTGGCGCGCCTCGGCCACGAACTGGAGACGGTGGAGCGTCCGCATGGTGGCGGCCAGGCGATCTGGATCGACCGCGAGCGCGGCTGCCTGATCGGCGGCTCCGAGCCACGCAAGGACGGGTTGGCTCTCGGGTACTGAGAAGGGCCGGCTACGGCTCCAGCGTCAGTCCCTGCGGCCGGATCAGTCCGTCCGGGACCGGGGAGAAACCGTTCAGCCGGTCGCTGTGGGCGTAAAGCCAGGTCATGTGGAACAGGAAGATCAGTGGCCGCTCCGCCAGATAGAGCGACGCGGCGTCGTGATAGGCCGCTGCGCGCTGCACCGGGTCCGTGGCCGCGCGGCCGCGGTTCAGCGCATCGTCGAACTTCGGATTGCAGTACTTCCCCCAGTTCTGGAACCCGTCGCAGGCAAGGAACTGCACGATGTTGAAGTCCGGATCGGAACGCCCGCTCCAGATCACCAGGCTCGCCTGATAGTCGCCGGCATTCATCGCCTGGATGTTTGCGTTGGTTTCACCGGCAACGAGCTTGATGTCGATCCCCGCATCGGCCGCCATCGCCTGCAGCACCTCGCCGATCTGCGTGTCGCCGGGCGTGTTCAGCGTGCGCAGACTGAATGCTACGCGATCGAGCCCGGCATCCTTCAGCAGTGCCCTCGCCTTCGCAACATCGCGGCCAGGCACCGGGAAGCTCGCGTTGAAATAGGGGCTGGTCGGTAGTTCGGCCTGATTGTCGGGCACGAAGCGCCCGTCCATCACCACCTGATTGAGCGCCGTGCGATCGATCGCAGCGTCCAGCGCGGCGCGCACGCGCGGGTCCCTGGCGAGCGGATTGTCCGCCGCCGGTCCGTGCGTCAGGTTGATATCGATCGCCTCGTAGCCGAGCGACGTCACCGCCTGCAGCTTCAGCTTCGGATCCTTCTCCACCTTCGCGGCATCGACGGGGGCCAGTTCCTCCAACATGTCGAGCTGTCCGGTCTGCAAATTCACCAGGCGCACCGTGGAATCCGCGATCGGACGGAACACGATGCGGTCCAGATGGATCGCATCCGCGTTCCAGTAGCCGGGGAAACGGTCGAGCACCATACGGTCCTGCGGCACCCGCTCGGTGAAGCGAAACGGGCCGGCGCACACCGGCGCGGTGGCGAAATCCTTGCCGAGCCGCTCGATCGCCTTGGGCGAGCCCATCATGCCGGCACGATCCGACAGCACCGCGATCAGCGGCGCATAGGGCTGCGACAACACCAGCCGCACCGTCTTCGGATCGACCACCTCCACGGCGGTGACGGGGCGCAGTTCGCCCTTTCGGTTGCTTTCCGGTGCGGTGCGGTAGCGCTCGATGTTCACGCGCACCGCATCGGCGTCGAATGGTTCGCCGTCCTGGAACTTTACCCCGTCGCGCAACGTCAGGGTCAGCGTCTTGCCGTCGGCGGACCATGACCAGCCGGTGGCAAGCTGCGGGGCAAATTTCAGATCGGGCGTCAGGTCCACCAGCTTGTCACACAGGCCGCTGAAGACGATGCGCCCGGCGAACGTGCCGCCGCGGGCGGGATCCAGCGCGTCGGGATCGTCCTGCATGCCGATGCGCAGCGTGCCGCCGGCCTGCGCCGAGGCAGCCAAGGTCAGCAGGATCGCGGCAATGCTCGCAGCCCGCGGTATCCGCATGGCGGCTAAAGCATCCGCTGCAAAATCAGCTTTTGAACGTCCGACGTGCCTTCGTAAATCTGGCAAACCCGAACGTCCCGATAGATGCGCTCAACCGGGTAGTCGGCCAGATACCCATACCCGCCCAACGTCTGGATCGCCGCGGTGCACACCGCCTCGGCCGCCTCGCTCGCGAACAGCTTGGCCATGCAGGCGGCCTCGATCGCCGGTTTGCCTTCCATCTTCAGGCGCGCGGCGTGCAGCGTCATCTGACGCGCCGCCTCAAGGCGGGTCTTGGCATCCACCAGACGGAATCCCACCGCCTGAAGATCGATGATCCGGCCGCCGAAGGCCTGACGCTCCTTGGCGTAGGCCACGGCGTAATCGAGCGCGGCGCGCGCCATGCCGACGCTCTGTGCGGCGATGCCGATCCGGCCCGACTCCAATGTCGACAGCGCGATGCGATAGCCCTCGCCCTCCGCGCCGATGCGCTGGTCCTCGGCTACCTCCATGTCCTCGAACAGCAGCGCGTTTGTCTCGGACGCCCGCTGGCCGAGTTTCTCCTCCTTGCGCGCGACGACATAGCCTTGCATCGATTTGTCGACGACGAAGCAGGAGATGCCTTTCCGTCCAGCCGATGGATCGGTCACCGCGAACAGCACGGTGCTGCCGGGAATGCCGCCCGAGGAGATGAACTGCTTGGCCCCGTTGATCACATAACGGTCGCCCTTCTTCACCGCGCGTGTACGCAGGTTCGCGGCGTCGGAGCCGGCCTGCGGCTCGGTCAGCGCGAACGAGCCCACATGTTCGCCGGTCGCGAGCTTGCGCAGCCAGCGATCCTTCTGTGCGTCGGTTCCATACTGATCGAAGATGATGCAGGTCGGAGAATTGTGCACGCTGACCATGGTGGAGACGGAGCCGTCGCCGGCGGCAATCTCCTCGAGCAGCAGCGCGTAGGTGACGGGATCGATCTCCGAGCCGTCCCACCGCGCGGGTGTGGTGGCGCCAAAAATGCCAAGTTCACCAAGTTCGCGGATGATCTCCGGCTCGATCGCGCCGGCCTTCTCGCGGGCGGCGGCGTGGGGGGCCAGTCGGTCCTGGGAGAACCGGCGGACCATGTCGATGACGATGCTGTCTTCCATCAGGTTCACCACAAAGACACAAAGACACAAAGATCAGAGTACAAGCCGGTGGATGTCGTCCTTCAGGACGACCGTGTTGAAGTTCAACAGCAATCCTACCCTGTGCCCACTCAGTCGAAGGTAGGTCAATAACTGCGCCTTGTGAATAGGCATGATACGTGAGCGACAGCGGAATCTGCCGCGCAAATTCAATGCCGGCTTCAGCCAACTCAAAGCACAGACACTCTTCGTATGCCGACTAGAGTAGCCCAGGGCCAAGCTGGCGATGGACTTCGATGGCCAAACCGATGACGCGCCCGCTCAATCGCATCATCGCACGTCCAGCCATTCAGTCTTGATAATTCGTCTTCGTGTCTTTGTGTCCTAGTGGTGAAACCAAACCTCTCGCCCAACCGAACGGTTCAGGGTCGCGCCTCCAGGATCATGTTGAACGGTGTCTCCGTCGCCCGCCGTACGCTACGGAAACCGCCGCCGGTTATCACCTCGCGCAGTTTTGCCTCGCCTGCCTGGGCGCCAAGCGCCGCGCCAACCTCCTGCGAGAGCGATGTTGGCACGCAGATCATGGTCGAGCCGGCGTAGAAAAGCCGTCCGACCGGATTGAGGTTGTCTTCCAGCCGATCGCCCGCCATCGGTTCGACGATCATCCAGGTGCCATCGGGTTTCAGCGATTGCCGGACATGGGTGGCGGCCCCGGCGGGATCGCCCATGTCGTGGAGGCAATCGAAGAACGTCACCAGATCAAAACCGGTGCCGGGAAACTCCTTGGCCTTAGCGACTTCGAATTGGGTGTTGGCGGCAACGCCATGTTCCTGTGCGTGCTTACGTGCATTGTCGATGGAACTGGGATGGAAGTCGTAACCGACAAACGTCGTGTTCGGGAAGGCTTTCGCCATGAGCACCGTTGACCAGCCGTGACCGCAACCGACATCGGCGACGGCGGCGCCGCGTTGCAGCTTCTCGACCACCCCTTCAAGCGCCGGAAGCCAGCTCGCGACCAGATTATTGTAATAGCCGGGCCGAAAAAACCGCGCCACGGCGCAGAACATGCAGCCGGTGTGATCATCCCAGCCGACTCCGCCGCCGGTCTTGAACGCCGCCTGCACCTTTGGCTGCGCATCGATCAATGACGCCATCAGGTCGAACCCGCCGAGCATATAGACCGGACTGTCCTCATTGGCGAAGACCATCGCCTGCTCCGGCGGCAGTGTGAATTTGCCGCTGGCCGGCTCGTAGTGCAGGTAGTTGGATGCTGCCTGATGCGACAGCCACTCGCGCAGATAGCGCTCATTGACGCCGACTTTCTTGGCCAGCTCGTCGCACGTCATGCTTCCCGTGGCGTGGAGCGCCCGGTAGAGCCCCAGCGCATCGCCGATACGCACCATGCTGATGCTGGCAGCGCCTCCGAGATCACCCAGCATCTGCCCGATGAATTGGTGAAGTTTCGCTTCGTCGACCATCGTGCTCCCCATATTTGATTTTTGTCAGAAATGTTGCCAATGAACAAGCTTGACAACCACACCATATTAGGTGCGTTTGTCGGCAACGCCAAGTTGGGAAAATTACAACTTCAGCGTGTTTCCGGTCAGCGACTTTACCCAGAACTGCAGGGTCAGCTCGCTATCACTTGTTCCGCCGATCTCCCGCCACATCATATGGCAAAAAAGACCGGATACCGGCAAATATCCTTGTCGTCGCCAGAATCCTTCCAGCGACCGCGTACTTGAACCATACGCTGGATGACCCTGCGGGCGCACAACCGTGCAGAAGCAGGTAAAATCACAATTTGAAATCCTGATTGCATGCGTCTCCCGCATGGCAAAGAACGCCGCGCCTGTGCCACGGCCGCGATAGGGTGGCAAGATCACCGACTCGGCCAGATAGAAGAAGTTGGAAAGTGGCCAACCGCGCGTTCTGAATGGTGCCTGCACATTGTGCGTTGCGTCTTGCAGCGGCAGGCAGGTCGATGCACCGATCGGCTCGGCGCCGTCATAGGCGACAAGCAGCATCGTCCCCGAGCTGTCCGCGAGCGATCGCAGATGGTCTGCGTCATACGAGCCATCACCGTCATACAGATGCGGCCACTCGCGAAACACCACCGTGCACAATCGCGCCAGTACCGGCAGATGCGGCACGGCATCCTTGCCCGTGTAAGCCGAAACGCCGATCGCCATCGTTGCCTGCCGACCAGACGGTGGATGCCAAAGACGGCTCAGTCCCTGAAGAACCGCAGGAACCACTCCAGCACCTGGTCCGGTGCTTCCTCGTTCACATAGTGTCCGCTCGGCAGCGCCTCGCCGCGCACATCCTCGGCACGCTGCCGCCACAGACCAAGCGGATCGGCAAACCGCTTGCCCACGCTGCTGCTGTTTCCCCACAGCACCAGGATCGGCATCGCGAGCTTGCGGTGGAGGTCCGCGGTGTCGAGTTCGCAGTCGATGGTCGCCGCGGCACGATAGTCGGCGCACGAGCCGCGGATCGTCTTCTCGTTGAAGCAGCGGACGTACTCGTCCCAGATCGCTGGCGGGATGTGGTTCAGGTCGGCGGTCAGTTTCAGCAGCTTCTTGCGCATGAACCAGTCGGCGGGAACGCTGCCGAGCATGCGTTCGGGAAAATCGGTCGGCTGCGCCATGAACGGCCAGTGCCAGCCGCCGATCGCGCCCTCTTTGTTCATCGCCGCCCACATGTCGAGCGTCGGCACGATGTCGATGATCGCGGCTTTGATCACGCGCTCCGGATGATCGAGGCACATGCGGTGGGTGGTCCGCCCGCCGCGATCGTGACCGGCGACGTAGAAGCGATCGAAGCCGAGCGCGTGCATAACCTCGACCTGGTCCTGCGCCATCGCGCGGAACGAATAGTTGACGCTGCCCGGGTCCTCGGGCGGCGCGGAGCTGTCGCCATAGCCACGCAGATCCGCGGCCACGACATGGAAGCGTTCGGCGAGACGCGGCGCCACCTTGTGCCACGAAACATGCGTCAGCGGGTTGCCGTGCAGCAGAAGCAGCGGTGGTCCGCTGCCCCCATGGCGCAGGCGGATCCGCGCCCCGGTGGTCTCGATGTCGGTAAGGGTGAAGCCCGGCATGATCTCCATGTGCGATCCTCGCTTTCTTCGCCGCCCGTCCAATCAGATGCCGACGTTGCCCGATCTGCGCCGCGCCGCCAGCAGTTTGTTCGACTCGAAGAACCGCGCCACCGCCTCGGCATGAACCGCGCGCGAGCCGATATCGAAATCTCCAGTCGGCCGAGGCTCCGGATCGAAATGCCCGTGGTCGTCACGACCGCGCACCAGGGCGGCGCTCACCCGCACGTCGTTGATCAGACGGCAATGCGGCGGGATGTAGCTGACGCCGATGCCGATGCGGCGTTGCTCGGTACGGTTCGGCTCCGACGAATGCACGATGTGGGTATGGTGCAGCGAGATCTGCCCAGCCTTGAGCGGCATCATCACCGAGCGCGTGTCGTCGAACCCGTGCTCGATCGTCTGTCCGCGCGACAGCAGGTTGCCGGGCGAATAGGTGTCCTTGTGCGGCCGCTGCCCGATCATGTGGGTGCCCGGCAGCAACTTGATGCAGCCCATCTCCGGTGTTGAGTTGGTCAGCGCAATCCAGGCAGTGATCTGCTCGGCGGGCTCGAGGCCGAAATACGTGCCGTCCTGATGCCAGGAGACGTGCGCGGGATCGTTTGGCTCCTTGAGCCAGGACGTCAGGTGATAGATCAGGATGTTCGGCCCGATCACGCTTTCCACCGCGTCGAGCACCTTTGGGTGGCGCACCAATTCGTCCATCCAGGTGAACAGCAAATGCGATTTCGACCGCACCAGATCCGGCAGCCTGCCGAAGGTGTCGCCTTGCTCGCGCTCGAAGTCCTCGAGCCGATTGCGGTAATGGCGGACTTCCTCCGGTGTCAGGCAATCCACCGGAAAGAGAAAGCCATCACGCTGGTATTGCGCGATCTGTTCGGACGACAAGCTGGCGGGCATGGGACAGCCTCCGGGATCGGCGATACTGTGGTGGCGGGCCGATCCGCGGGCAAGTCAGGCCGCTGCGGTGGCCTCGCGGTCAATCGGCAGACTTGGCATCCAATCCGTCGAAGTGTGACCATGCCACGACCAAGGCGCACCAGCGTCGCAAACCGACCGCACATCATCAGGAGAAACGCCAATGCCGATAGCCGGGGATCTGCTCACCACCACGCTCGCCGCCATCGCCTTCATCCCATGCGCGATGGCAGGCGTTGCGCCAGCGCCGAGCCCCCAACCGCGCCGGCGGGAGGTCGTGGTCAATGGCAAACGGGTCAAGACCATCGACGTCCATGCCCACTGCATCGTCCCGGCGGCCGCGGCGCTGATCAACCATCCGCTCGAAGCGCCGGGCCTGCTGATGGCGGATACCAGTACGCGCATCGCGGCGATGGACGCGCAGGGGATCGACGTCGAGGCGCTCAGCATCAACCCCTATTGGTATCGCGCCCCGCGGGACGCCGCGGCCGAGCTTATCAAGGTCCAGAACGAGACGCTGGTGCAATTCTGCGCGGCCAGCCCCGACCGCTTCGTGGCCTTCGCCACCGCGGCGCTGCAACATCCCGAACTCGCGGCGGAACAGGTGGAGTACGCCGTCAAGACGCTCGGCTTCCGCGGCGTCGGCGTCGGCGGCAGCGTCGCCGGCGAGGAACTCGCCAATCCCAAATTCCATCCGTTCTGGGCAAAGTGCGAGGAACTCGGCGTTCTGATTTTCATGCACCCGCTCGGCACGCGCGAACTGGAGCCGAGTGGCCGGCTCGCCGGCAGCGGCCTGCTGACGAACACGATCGGCAACCCTCTGGAGACCACCATCGCTCTATCGCATCTGATCTTCGAAGGCACGCTCGATCGTTTTCCCGGATTGAAGATCTGTGCCGCGCACGGCGGCGGCTTCCTGCCGTCCTACGCCAACCGGTCCGACGCGGTGATCCGGTGCTTCCCCGACCGGGTCGGTCCGCTGCCCAAGAAGCACCCCACTGCCTATCTGCGGGACGGTCAGCTCTACTTCGACACGATCGTGTTCACACCCGAGGCGCTGCGCCATCTGATCGCGGAAACCGGTCCCGGCCAGATCATGATCGGCACCGACTATCCATTCCCGTGGACCAGCACCGAGGTCGATCTCGTGCTCAAAACCCCAGGCTTGAGCGACGACGAGCGGATCGCCATCCTCGGCGGAACCGCAGCCCGGCTGCTCGGCATCGCTTCCTGAGTGGACGCAAAGAAGGTGGTCCTTGGGGCCGTGACGCACGGTTTTGTAGCGACGCTGAGCCTGTTCTGAGAGTCAACCTTTAGGGCAACAACGCAACGAAGCTTCGCGGCAGGCGTTATTCCGCCGCAACCGGCACGGGCCTGTCGGCAAGACGCGGCAGCAGCGCGCTGCGCTGCTCCTGCGCCTTCATCCGGTTGGCCTCCTTTACCGGCCCGAAGCCCCGGATCATGTCTGGCAGCTGCGCGATGGCCACCGCGACGTCCAGCGTGTCCGCCCGCAGCGCCGCCACAGTCGATCGAAGGTCGCCGATATACTGCTCGATCAGCGCCCGCTCCATCCGCCGCTCATGTTGCCGGCCGAACAGGTCGAGCGCGGTGCCCCGCAGATGCCTGCCATGCCGCAGCACACGGAACAGCGGCAACGCGAGCCATCCTGGCACCGCGATCTTGCGCCGCCGGCCGGTCGCCGGATCGATCCCGGTCGGAAGCGGCGGCGAAAGATGGAACACCGGTTTGTCGCCATAAGTCGCATCGGCGTGCAGGCGCGCGACCTCGTATTCATCCTTGTATGCCATGACACGATACAGGCCTTCAGCCGCGGCACGCGACAGACGGCCTGGCGCGCCGAACACCTGCGCCTCGCGCGCAACCACCTCGTTCACCACCGACCGATAGCGCGCTGCCAGGGCTGAATTCTGATACGCCGCCAGCGCGGCTGCGCGCGTCTCGATCAGCGCTTCAAGTGTGGCGGGCGGCGTCTCCAGCGTATGGACCAGGATTTCGTCCGCCATTTCCGGACGATGCGCGAGGATGCGGCCCCACAGGAAGGCGCGACGGTTCATCGCAACCGCCGCGCCGTTCAGCTCAATCGCGCGCAGGATCGCTGCCTGCCCGACCGGCACCAGGCCGCGTTGCCACGCCAGCCCGAGCAGCAGCGTGTTCATCGCCTGCGCGTTGCCGAACAACCGCTCGGCCAGGCGCACGGCGTGCAGATAAACCGAACGCGTGGCATCGGTCGCGCGCTCGATCGTGCGCCGGTGCAGCACCGCGTCGATCTGGAGGTTGGCGTCATGCTTGAATGCGGCGGTGGCGGCGAGATCGAGATTGCCGATCACCGCGGCGGATTTGGCATTGCGCTCCAGCACGCCGGGCCCCGCCGCAACGGCGAGATCAGCGGCAATCATCACATCGGCGGTGCCGAGCGGGACACGCACCACATCGAGCGCCGACTCCTCGTCGGCGATCTGCACATGCGCCACCACCGTGCCGTTCTTCTGCGCCAGCCCCGTGAAGTCGAGCGTGCGGACCTTCTTGCCTTCCAGATGCGCAGCCATGGCGAGGATTGCGCCCGACGTGATGATGCCGCCGCCGCCGATGCCGGCGAACAGCGCGCGCCACGCTTTTTGCGTTGCAGGCACCGGCGGTTGCGGCAGGCCGGCGCCAAGTTCGTCCTCGCGCGCCTGCCAGTGTGGATCGGCGTCCGGCGCACTCGGCGGACCGGCGACGGTGACGAAGCTCGGGCAGAAGCCCTTCAGGCACGACAGATCGACATTGCAGCTTGTCGGATTGATGCGGCGCTTGCGGCCGAGCGATGTCTCCACCGGCTCGATCGCGATGCAGCCCGATTGCGTGGAACAGTCGCCGCAGTTCTCGCACACCTGCTCATTGATCACGACGCTCTGCGTCGCCTGCGCCATCTTGCCCCGTTTGCGGCGGCGGCGCTTTTCCGTGGCGCAGACCTGATCGTAGATCAGCACCGAGACGCCCTGGTACTCGCGCAGCTCGCGCTGCACGGCGTCGAGTTCGGTGCGTGTGTGGCGCGTGGTGCCGGCGGGCAAGGCCGACGCGGGCGGCAGGCGGTCTTCCTCATCGGCCACGAGGGCAATTCGGGAAATCCCTTCAGCCGCCACCTGCGCGGCGATCGCGGTGACCGGGAAGCCGCCTTCGGCGGGCTGACCGCCGGTCATCGCCACCGCGTCGTTGAACAGGATCTTGTAGGTGATGCGCGCCTTCGCGGCGACTGCCTGGCGGATCGCCATGATGCCGGAATGTGTGTAGGTGCCGTCGCCGATATTTGCGAACATGTGCCGGGTGTCGGTGAACGGCGCCATGCCGACGAACGGCGCGCCCTCGCCGCCCATGTGGGTGAACGTGCGGGTCTGGTCGCCATCATCCAGCGCCATGAAGTGGCAGCCGATGCCGGCGGTCGCAAAGCTGCCTTCCGGCAAGCGCGTCGACGTGCCGTGCGGACAGCCCGCGCAGAATGCAGGGATGCGGCGCAGCAGTCCGGGCGGGCGTTCCGGCATACGTGCGGCCGGCGGGTCGGCGATGTTCAACGCGGCCGAACGCAGGAATGCCGCGAGACCGACGGCAACCGCCTCCGGCGACAATTCCATCAGCGGCGACAGCAGCGGGGCTCCGGACGGATCGGTCTTGCCGCTGATCTCCGGCCGGTCGGCGGCGGGCAAATTGTACAGAGCGTCGCGGATCTGCGCTTCGACGAAGCTGCGCTTTTCCTCCACCACCAGCAGTGCGCGCTTGCCACGGGCGAACGCGCGCAGCCCGGCGGCTTCCAGCGGCCAGGTCATCGCCACCTTGTAGAGCGCGATCTGCCTGTGGCCTTCGAGGTCCAGCATGCGCAGCGCGTGCATTGTGTCCTCGTGCGCGCGCCCGACGGTGACGATGCCGATCGGTGCATCGTCTTCGCCGAAGATGCGGCGGTCGAGACGGTTGGCGCGCGCCCAGGCCAGCACGGCGGGAAGTCGCTCCTGCACAACGCGTCGCTCCAGTTCCATTCGGTCAGCGGGGAAGCGGAGGTTTGGATCAAAGTTCAGCCCGTGCGGCGGCACGGGAAAATCGGGTGTGACGAAATTGCGGAACGAGGGGATCACTAGCGTGGCGGCCTGTTCGGCGGTCTCCGCCGTAGTCTTCAGCGCCACCCACAGGCCGGAGAAGCGCGACAACGCGATGCCGGCGAGGCCGAGATCGACGATGTCCTGCGCGGAGGCTGGGTTCAGGACGGGAATGAACACGCCTTCGAAGACGTGCTCGGTCTGATGCGGATAGGTGGATGAATGTGCGCCGTGGTCGTCGCCGGCCACCGCCAGAACGCCGCCATGCCCCGAGGTGCCGATGAAGTTGCCGCAGTGCAGCGCGTCGCCGGCGCGATCGACGCCGGGGCCTTTGCCGTACCACATACCGAACACGCCATCGACGCGCTTGCCGGGAAACGCGTCAAGCTGCTGCGTGCCGTACAGCATGGTTGCGGCCAGGTCTTCGTTGACACCAGGCTGGAAGCGGATGTTCTCGGCCAGCAGCAAAGTCTGGCGACGCCAGAGTTCCTGGTCGAGCCCCCCAAGCGGTGAGCCGCGATAGCCGGATGCGAGACCGCCGGTATTCAGGCCGGCGGCGCGGTCAAGGCGGGCCTGCTCGAGCAGAACGCGAACCAACGCCTGGATGCCGGTCAGCAGCACGGGCCTGTCGAGATCGAGGAAGCGGCTCTCCAGTGTCGTCTCGCTGGGAGGCGTGTCGGTGGACGTGGCGACGATGGGGCCGAGACCAATATCCATCTTGGGTCATCTCTCCACAGAGCGGGCGGCATTCTGCCGTTCCCTGTCTACGCTGCATACATGTGATCGTGGCCGGCGCGCCGCCAGGGAGGCGGTACGCAACGCATGAGTTGTGCGCGGGAGTGCGGTGGGGCGATAGTTTTCTGACAACGGAGGTCGCCATGACGATCGTGCCGATACGCGGACTGTTCGAGGCACACCTGACCGTGAGCGATCTCGATCGTTCGATCGGGTTCTATCGCGACGTGCTGGGGCTGCCGCTTGCCACGCGGATTCCCGAGCGGCAGGTGGCATTCTTCTGGGTGCCGACACCGGAAAAGGCGATGTTGGGTCTGTGGTCGATCGGCACATCGCCGCTGCGGATGCGGCTGCACATCGCCTTTCATGTCGAGTTGCCACAGGTGTTCGCGTCCGTGCAGGCGCTGCGGGCGGCCGGCCTGACGCCGCTCGATTCGGGCGGTGGAACTCCGGTCGAGGAGCCGTGCGTGCTGTGCTGGATGCCGGCCGCAAGCGTCTACTTCGATGATCCGGACGGCCATTCGCTGGAGTTCATCTGCATGCTGGATGAAGCGCCACGGCCGAAACTGGGACGGGTCTCGTGGTCGGAATGGCGGAGGCAGACATGAGCAATGAAGTTCGCGTGGAGATGCGCGATGGCTGGCGCAAGCTGGTGCTGAACCGGCCGGAAAAGCTGAACGCCGCAAACGAGGCGATGCTGACGGCGCTGATCGCCGCGCTCGACGCGGCGGAGGCGGACCGCACCTGTCGCGCTCTGCTGCTGACCGGCGAGGGGCGTGGCTTCTGCGCTGGGCAGGAACTGGGGCCGGCCATGATGCCAGGCGCCGACGGACCGCCCGACCTCGGCCGGGTCGCCGACCTGCATCACCGCCTCGTGCGGCGGCTGCATTCCGTGCCGCTGCCGGTGGTCTGTGCGGTGAACGGCGTGGCGGCCGGGGCAGGCGCCAGCTACGCGCTCGCCTGCGATATCGTGCTGGCGGGGCGGAGCGCAAAGTTCATCCAGGCCTTCGTGAAGATCGGCCTGGTGCCGGATTCGGGCGCCACCTTCTTCCTGCCGCGCATGATCGGCGAGGCGCGTGCGCGTGCCCTGACAATGCTCGGGGAGGCGGTGGATGCCGCGCAGGCGCAGTCTTGGGGCATGATCTGGAAGGTGGTCGAGGACGCTGCATTGCAGCAGGAAGCCGAGGCGCTGGCGGCGCATCTGGCGACGCAGGCGACCGACGCCATAGCCGCGATGAAGCGCATGTTCGTCGCGAGCCCGACCAACAGGCTTGACGCGCAGCTTGATCTCGAACGCGAGATGCAGGGCGAAGCGGGGCGGAGTGCCGACTATGCCGAGGGTGTGCGCGCGTTCCTGGAAAAGCGCGCGCCGGTGTTCCGGGGACGCGCATGAGCGATCCCGCCGCGTTGGCGCGTGCCTGTGCCGATGCGATGTGGGCGGACGACACCGCCAGCCGCGGCCTCGGGATGCGCCTGGAGGATGTGGGTCCGGGCCGGGCGCGGCTGTCGTTGCTGGTGACCGAGGCGATGGTGAACGGACACGGCATCTGCCACGGCGGCTTCATTTTCGCGCTGGCTGATTCCGCCATGGCGTTCGCATGCAATTCCTACGGCGAGTATGCGGTGGCGCAGCATTGCGCGGTCACCTTCGTCCGCCCCGGGCGGCGCGGCGAGACGCTATCGGCCGAAGCGGTCGAACGGTCACGCGCCGGGCGTTCGGGCATCTACGACGTGCGCGTCTGCGATGCGGCCGGGGATACGGTGGCGGAGTTCCGCGGCCATTCGCGCACCACCGGCGGCAGGTTCTTCGCGGAGGGGTAGGCGATGGCGCAGGCAGGGCTCGATGCGATCGAAACGGCGTCGCGCGACGAGATTGCCGCGCTGCAGCGCGAGCGGTTGGCGTGGACGCTGAACCATGCCTATACGAATGTAGCGCACTACCGCACGGCGTTCGACCGCGCCGGTGTGCACCCGGACGATTTCCGCAACCTCGAAGACATCGCGAAGTTCCCGTTCACCACCAAGCAGGATCTACGCGCGAACTATCCGTTCGGCATGTTCGCCGTGCCGCGCGAAAAGCTGGTGCGCGTGCACGCATCGTCCGGCACGACCGGCAAACCGACCGTCGTCGGCTACACGCAGAAGGACATCGAGACCTGGGCGCACGTCGTCGCGCGGTCGATCCATGCCGCGGGCGGGCGGCCGGGGATGATCGTGCATGTCGCCTATGGCTATGGGCTGTTCACCGGCGGCCTGGGCGCGCATTACGGTGCCGAGCGGCTCGGTTGCACAGTGGTGCCGGTGTCGGGCGGCATGACCGAACGACAGGTGCAGCTGATCGCCGACTTCCGCCCCGACGTGATCATGGTGACGCCGAGCTACATGCTGGCGATTCTCGACGAGTTCCGCCGAGAGGGCCTTGATCCGCGCGATTGTTCGCTGAAGATCGGCATCTTCGGCGCCGAACCCTGGACCAACGCGATGCGCCGGGAGATCGAGGACGGCTTTGCGATGGATGCCGTGGATATCTACGGACTTTCGGAGGTCATGGGTCCGGGTGTGGCGAACGAGTGCATCGAGACGAAGGACGGCCTGCACATCTGGGAGGATCACTTCTACCCGGAGGTGATCGACCCGGAGACGGGCGCTGTGCTGCCGGAAGGCGACCGGGGCGAACTGGTGTTCACCTCGCTCACCAAGGAAGGCATGCCGGTGGTGCGCTATCGCACGCGCGACCTGACGCGTCTGCTGCCGGGAACCGCGCGCACCATGCGGCGGATGGAGAAGGTCACCGGCCGGTCGGACGACATGGTGATCGTGCGTGGGGTCAACATGTTCCCGACGCAGGTGGAAGAGCAGTTGCTGAAGAGCGAGGTGCTGACCGGCCACTATCAGATCGTGTTGACGCGCGAAGGCCGCATGGACGACGTTGCGGTGCATGTCGAGGCGCGGCCGGAATTCTTCGATCCGGTGCTGCTGGAGGCGGAGGCGAAGGTGGTGGTCGCACGCATCAAGGATACGATCGGACTGACCACGCGGGTCGTGGTGGAACCGCCGGGCGGCATCGAACGGTCGGTGGGCAAGGCGCGGCGGGTCATCGACCGGCGGCCGAACACGTAGCGGCCACCACGGGTGACAGTCTTCGTAGTGATGCTGCGTGCCGCGTACTGCCGCGCCAGTTACGACACGCCTGCCGTCATGTCGTCATCCCCGCGAAAGCGGGATCCGGTCGCCGCCTGGGTCCCCGCTTTCGCGGGGACGACAGTAAGATGCGCGGGGATGACAGCACGACGCATCGCCGCTGCCTCACATGATTCGCCGTGAGCGTTTGGCAGCGCGTGCAGCCGCGAGGTCAACTCGGGACAGCTCGGATTGTGCGCCAGGGCGGACCAGGAGATCAGCGATGCTCCGATCAGCATCAGCACCCACATCGCGGTCGTGAAGCGCCGGTTCGGATGTGTCGGGGGCTGCCAGAAGTCGTGCTGCAGGTCTTCGACAATCCAGCCGGTCTCTTCAGTCCAACGGGCGCTCTTCATCGACAGTCTCCCCGCTATGTGCCTGCTCCGGCGGTGTTGCGCCCGAAGAACCTTGTGGCTCGCATGATCATCTAGCACCTGGCACACGCAAGAGATGTGAGCCGGTTCACAACCGCAATCACTTTTTGCGTCGCGGCGTCAGTGCCTGATATGCTCCGGCCGGAAGCCCATGCCGACGGCTCGCGCAGGAAGCCGTCGCAGCATTGCGAACCGGCCGAGGATGCGCACTGCCCAGGGTGGCCTCGGGGTCGTCGTGCCGCGCAGAACATTGCTGATGACCCGGTTCTGGATCGCAATCTGCATGTGTTGCGTCAGGCGTGTCGGCAGTTCGCGCCGGCGCTGCACGGCGCGGAGATCATCCAGCGTCGCGGCGCCCTGTCGCATGCGGGGCACCAGGATGTTGGCCGTGGCAACCGCGTCCTGGATTGCCAGATTGATGCCGACGCCGCCCACCGGCGACATGGCGTGCGCGGCATCGCCGATGAACAGCAGGCCGGGGCGATACCAGGTATCCAACCGGTTCACCGCCACGGTAAGCAGCTTCACGTCGTCCCACGACGCGAGCTCATGCACCCGGTCCCGGACAAAAGGCGCGAGCCGCACGATGTCGGCGTGGAATGCATCGAGCCCAGCCGCGTGCACGTCTTCAATGCCACCTTTCGGGATGACGTAGGCACACTGCCAGTAATCGTCCCGATCCAGCATGATGAAAATGCGCCCGGCGTCCACGCGGCCGAGCGTCTGTTCGGGATCGCTCGCCTGCTTTGACAGGCGCAGCCACAGCACATCCATCGGCGCGCCACGATCGACGACCTCGAAACCGGCTGCCTCCCGCAGCGTCGAGTGGCGGCCGTCGGTGGCGACGATCAACTCGGCTCGGATCTCCAGTGAACCGTCGGGTCCCTGCGCCGACACGCCGACCATCTTGTCGTTCTCGCGGATGAGGCCGGTCGCCTCGGTGTTCATCAACAGCCGGAACCTCGGATAGCGTTTCGCCTCGGCCGCCAGAAAATCCAGAAAGTTCCACTGCGGCATGAAGGCGACGAACTTGCAGCGCGTCGGCAGGTGGGAGAAGTCGGCGAACTCGAAGAATTCAGCGCCGATCTGCACGCCGAGCGAGCGAACCTCGCTGTGCGGCAATGTGAGGAACGCGTCCAGCAGGCCAAGCTCGTGCATCACCTGCATGGTGGACGGATGCACGGTGTCGCCGCGGAAATCGCGCAGGAAATCGCCGTGTTTCTCCAGCACGACGACTTCGATGCCGGCGCGCGCGAGCAACAGGCCGAGCATCATCCCGGCAGGGCCACCGCCGACGATGCAGCAGCGGGTCGAGATGATGTCGCCCATGGGCTATTCGGCTGCGTGCAGGCGCGGCGTATAGCCGGGAACCGCGGCGCGCTGGGCGGTGTCCATCGGCCGAGGCCACCAGCGGTGCTCCCATTCGGCGAATTTAAACTTGAGCTTCGGCATCACCTGCTCGGCGAACAGGCGCGTATTGTACTTGGTCAGCTGCTTGCTCATGTTGCCGAACTGGATCAGCAGCATGAGGTTGCCGACATGCAGGTTGGTGGCAAGTTCATCGATCTGTTCGGCAACTTCGTCGGGCGTGCCGATGACCAGGTAGCCGCTGTCCACAAGCTCCTTCATGTCGCCTGGGCGTGACTTTGATTTGGCGGCGGCCGCGCTGACCTGACTCATCATGCCCAGGCGCTGCGTGGGTTCGGTGGCGTAGCCGGGCGGTGCAGCATAGCGCGGATCGATGTGCAGGCAGCGGCCGAAGAAGTATTCGGCGGCCTCGCTGTAGAGGTCCACTGCCTGCTGACGCGTTTCCGCCACCGCGATGGTCTGCGCGAAACCGGCGCGATACGGATTGCGATCCTTGCCCAGGCGGTCCATCTCCGCCCAAAAACCGTCCATCGTCGCCTTGCCGATCTTGTGGCCGTAATACGACAGATACGAATAGACGTAGTCCATTTCGGCACACCACTGCCAGGTCTCGATCGATCCGCCGCCGGGTATCCAGATCGGCGGGTGCGGCCGCTGGATCGGACGCGGCCAGATGTTGACGTAGCGCTGCTGGTTGAAGCGGCCGTTGAACGCGAAGGTATCGGGTTCGGTCCAGGCCCGCATGATCAGATCGTGCGCCTCGAGGTAGCGCTCGCGAAGCTGCGACGGGTTCTGGCCATAGGCGAAGCAGGTGTCCATCGGCGTTCCCACCGGAAATCCCGCGATCAACCGCCCGCCGGAGATGCAGTCGATCATGGCGAATTCCTCGGCCACGCGCGTCGGCGGGTTGTACAGCGCGAGCGAGTTGCCCATGACGCAGATCGTTGTGTCGGTGGTGCGGCGGGACAAGGAGGACGCGATCAGGTTGGGCGACGGCATCAGCCCGTAGCCGTTGGAATGATGCTCGTTGACGCAGATCGCATCGAACCCGCAGGCGGCTGCGTATTCCAGTTCGTCCATGAAATCGTTGTACATGTGGTGCGCGCGCTTTGGGTCGAACAGCGAGGAATGGATATCGACCCACACCGACGGGTGCTTCTCGCGGAAATCCGCGGGCAACTCCGTGTACGGCATGAGGTGGAACCACATGAACTTCATCGCGTCCTCCGGTGGCATTCGCCACTAACGATTGTGCCGGCACAAGCTTTGGATGAAAAGGTCCGCGACACGATGGTCTGTCCAGCGCCCGCTTAATCACCGGGTCTGATCGATGAGCGCGAGCAGCGGAGTCGGATCGACTGAGAACAGACACGCCTCGGTCCGTGCCTTATCGATTCTATCGCGGTCGGCGCCGCGGTTATCAGTCCATACAGCCAGTTGGCAAATTCCTCAGCGAGCCCTGTCACCACCTGTTCGGTGCTCCAAGGGCCGAGCAGCCCCCGCACGACCAGGTGAGAGGTCCGTCGCATTGCGTCGAGCGTGACCCGCAAGGGACGACCAGCGATGTCCTCGCCCGCACGCAGGTACGTGTCGAGCAGACGATACATTTCAACGGTTGTGAACCGTGGCTTGAGCACCTGATGGCGTGGCGGCCTCGGCATCGCCTGGCTCCTCTTGGAGCGCTTTCGTTCGTTGACTTGCGACTGTATCTTATATGGCAAATCTATTCGATTGCCGCTCGCAATTGGAGTGCCGCCTTAGTCGTGTTTTCAGCTGAACGTTCGTAGCAGCGCCACCGCCTCGCGCAGATCGGTGGTATCATGCCCCTCGGTGAACCATGCCACGGTCGGTTGGAGCAAGTCACGCGCCTCGCCGGCCCGCCCCCGGCTTAACCACAGCCGCGCAAGGCTCATTGCGGCCCGCAATTCAAGCGTGTGAGATATCTGTGCTCTGGCAACGACGAGAGCTTCGCGAAGATTGGCTTCCGCGCAGGCAGGTTTGGCCAGCGGCCCGACTTGCAGAAGTTCGCCCTCCAGGCGCTTCAATTCCGCATCCAGCCAGTGCGCCCCGCCGGCTGCGGCTTGCCTGCCCATCTCCACTGCGGCAAGCCCCTGTGAGGCCTCTCCGCTGGCCGCATGAGCCTCGGCAAGCCAAGCGCAGAACGCCGGCTGCCAGAGCGTCGATCGTCGCTGCCTAAGTGCCTCGATACCGGCCTGCAATGTTGCAATGCCCTCACTTTTCTGTCCGCGCTCGACCAGCAGCTTACCGTGCAATCCGGTCGCGGCCGCACTCCATGACGGCGACACATGCGCCTTGCCGATCTCCAGCAGCTCCGTGCACGTCGATTGCAGGTACTCCGGATCGCGACAAAGCGCTGCGAAATACGCGCCGCCGTAAGCCAGCGCGAATTGTAGTGTGTTCGAGTGGCCGAGCGACCGCGCGTACTCGATGGCACGTTCGCTATACACCCGCGCCTGGTCGACGAAACCGAGATGCCAAAGCGCCATGGTCAGATAGGAGGCACATGCGACAAAGTGATCCTGACCGAACTTGTGCGCCGATGTACCATGTCGTACCTGATCGTAAAGTGCAAGAAACTGCCGAAGTTGTTCGCTTGCGCTTATCGTCTCGCCGCTAAACAACTTCAGTGTTGCCAGCAGCCTGCCGGCGAAAACGGCGGAATCGGACGAGGGGTTACGCCTGGCGAGCTGAATCGCCTCCTCGGCATGCACGGCAGCGCGGTCGAATTGCCCGATGACGAGCTCGAATACCTGTCGGCTGTAAAGGGCCGGGAAAATCTCCTCGGTGTCGCCGAGCTCCTCGCTCAGCTGCAAGGCTCGTTCGAATATACGCTCTAGTTCGGGCGCAGTATAACCCTTCGCCGCAATTAGCGGTGTGACGAGGGCCAGGCAGAACTTATACTCGATCCGCACGCGCTTGCTCGAATCCTCGATAAGGTCGAGCAGCGCCAGGCCGCGCTCGAAGTGCGATATCGCGTCCAGATTGGATGAAAGCCGCGTCGCGTGTTGTCCGGCCTTCAGCCAGTAGTCTGCCGCCTTGTCAGGCACTCCGGCCTCGGTGAAATGGCGGGCAACAATTTCGGGCTGCGTTTCGGCGATATCGCGGAACTGTTCGGCGATCACATGAGCAATCCGCCCATGATACTCGCGCCGCGTCGTCCTCAGCAGCGATTGGTAGGCGACGTCCTGCAACAGGGCATGCTTGAACTGGTAGGTGGGATTTGAGCCCAGCTGGACAGGCAGGATGATTTCGGCCGATGCCAGAGCAGTGATTGCCGCGTCGATCGGCTGCCAGTGCAGCGGAGCCGCGGCCGAGAGGAGCTGCACGGTGAACACGCGCCCGAGCACGGCGGCAAACTGTGCGACCGGCTTGATCAGCGACATGCGGTCGAGGCGGGCCATCAGCGAGTCGTGCAGCGTCGCCGGAACCACGGCCTCCGGTGCCTGACCGTGCAGCGCGGCGCTGGCGCCGTCCGCCAGGCCGGATTCCATCACGGTCTTGCTTAATTCCTCGACGAACAGCGGAATGCCGTCGGCGCGCGCGATGATCTCGGCGCTCACCTTGGGCGACATCGGCCGGCCGGCCGCATTGTGCCGCAGCAACTCCTCCGCCTGCTGCCGGTCAAGCCGGGCAAGCGGCAGGTGCACCAGTGGCGTCTCGTGCTGCAGCTGAAAATTTTCCGTGGCCTTGCGAGAGGTCACAATCAGAAGCATGCGAGACGTCTTCAGTGCGGGGATCATCCGCGAGAGCAGCTCCGAAGTTGTCGGATCGATCCAGTGAGCGTCCTCGACGAGGCAAAGCACGGGCGTTTGCCGCGAGATGTCCCTGATCCGGTGCATGAGCAGATGCAGGGTCTGCTCCTTCAGCTGCTCCGGTGTCAGGTCCAGCGGCGCATAGCGGTCGCCCAGAGGAATTGACAGCAGGGTCGCCAGGATCGGCACCGTCCGTTGCAGGTCCGCTCCGTTCTCGATCAACAGGGTTTCGAGTTTGGCCAGCTTCCGTGCGGCGGAGTTGTCGTGCGCAATGCCCGCAAGGCTCTCGTAGTAATTGATCACCGGATGCAACGCGCTCGCCTGATGGTACGGCGAGCAATACAGCGTCAGCATGAGCGGCCCGCTCGGCTCCAGCGCCGTGCGCAGCGCGTGCAGGAGACGCGACTTGCCAACGCCGGCTTCGCCCGAGATCAGCGCCACCTGCGCTTCGCCCCCGCCGGCGCGCTCCCAGCAATGCATCAGCAGACCGGACTCGCGATCGCGCCCGACCATAGGGGTCACCGCGTGGGCATGCAGGGCGTCGAACCGGCTTCTTGCCGCACTCTCGCCTTTCACTTGCCACACGACGACTGGCACGGGAAAGCCCTTCAGACGCATCGTGCCCAGGCTGGCGCAGTCGAACAGCCCCTCGATCAGTCGATGCGTGCCAGCACTAATGATGATGCCATTCGCCGGCGCCTGGGCTTGCAACCGCGCCGCGAGGTTTGGTGTCTCGCCGACGACGTTGATCTGTTCGGACTCGCCCTCGCCGATCAGTTCGCCGACCAGCACCTGGCCGGTGGCGATCCCGATGCGCACGCTGAGCACGATGTCGCCGAGCGGACGCAGAAGCGGGACGTCGCGCACGATGCAAAGTGCTGCACGCACAGCGCGTTCCGCGTCGTCCTCGTGCGCCTGTGGGTAGCAGAAATACGCCAATATCCCGTCGCCGCTGAATTGCGTGATCTGGCCGCCACTCTGTTCGATGGCGGTCGTGCAGCACGCCTGATATGCACGGAGAAGGACTCCCATCTCCTCGGGGTCCAACCGAGACGCGAGTTCTGTTGACGCCGCCAGGTCTGAAAAGAGAATCGTCAATTGTCGTCGCTCGGCGCCCTGGTTGGCGTTCGTTGCGGGCTTGTCGGCCGCTGGCGCAGGCGATACCGCTTCCGCGGCGGGCCGGCGCAACCCTTCCTCGATTGCATGCATGAGACGCCGGCGCAAACCGATCGTAAGCCCGAGCTCTTTGAGGTCGTCCTCGGTCAGGTGCCGCAGCGCGTGAAGGTCTATATCTTGTTCAGCCAGACGCGAGGCGAGCTGCCCTAGTCCCCAACTCTCCAGCCATGCGACTATGTCCGACATCCTGTTATCAGCATAACACGGCTCGTGGCGCTGGTGGAAAGACGACCTGCGAGAGGCCGGGCAACGCCGCATCAGCACGTATAGTGCTCGAGCAGAAAAATTGCTTGAGTAAGATGCCACAACGATTTGTTCGTCCGGAGCCCGACCATGACCCAGCGCATCGCCATCGGCGGCTTCCTGCACGAGAGCCACTCGTTTGCGCCGCGGCCGACCAGCTACGCCGATTTCGTGCGTCCTGCCGGATTTCCCCCGCTGAGCGAGGGCGTCGCGTTGCTGGATGCGGTGCGCGCCACATCGGTGCCCGCTGCCGGGGCACTTGCTGTCGCCGATGCAGCCGGCGTCGTCGTGATCCCGTTGGCGTGGTGCTTCGCCAATCCTGCCGGCCCGGTGCAGGACGAGGCGTTCGAACGAATTGCTGCGCTGATCTGTGCTGAACTTTCGCGCGTGCTGGATGAAGCGCCGCTGGATGGCGTTTATCTCGATCTGCATGGCGCCGCGGTGGTCGAGAGCTTTCCCGACGCCGAGGGCGAATTGCTGCGTCGGGTCCGCGCGATCGTTGGCGACACGCCGATCACCATCAGCCTCGATCCGCACGCCAACCTGACATCGCAGATGGTCACGCTCGCCGATGCCGTCGTGCCGTTCCGCACCTATCCGCATGTCGACATGAAGGAAGCCGGCGCTCAGGCGATGCGGCTACTGTTCCAGTGCATCAGTCGCGGCACACCATGGGCGCGAACCTTTCGCCAGTTCGACTTCTGGATTCCGATCGGCAGCCAATGCACCCTGCTTCAGCCGATGAAGGAGGTGATGGCGGAACGCGCCTCGCTCGCCGAACGCCTTGGCGTGACGGAGCTGGCGTTCTGCTTCGGCTTTCCGTACGCGGATTTCGCCGATTGCGGCCCAGCACTCGCCGTTTATGCCGATACGCAGGCGAAGGCCGATGCAGCAGCGGACGCCTTCGCCGCCCACGTCGCCGCGCGTGAGAGCGCTTTCGTCCAGGATACGTTGCCGGCGGCCGAAGCCGTGGCGGAGGCGAAGCGCCTTTCGGCGGGCGCGTCGAAGCCGATCGTGATCGCCGACACGCAGGATAATCCCGGCGGCGGCGGACACGGCGACACGACCGGCCTGCTCGCCGAACTGGTCCACCAAAAGGCCGACGGCGCTGTGCTCTGCCTGATCAACGATGCGGCGAGCGTTGCGGCGTGTCAGACGGCAGGCGAGGGCGCCGCTGTCGCACTCTCGCTCGGCGGCAAGTCCGATGGTCTGCCGTTGGAGTGCACCGCGCGGGTTCTGAAACTCACCGACGGCCGCTTCACGCTGACCGGACCGATGGGCGCCGGCAATCCGGGCAATCTCGGCCCGTGCGCGCTGATCGGCATCGACGGCGTGCGGGTCATGGTGGTGTCGCACAAGATGCAGGCGCTCGACCAGGCGATCCTGCGCCATGTCGGCATCGAACCGAGCGAATGTCCGATCCTGGTGCTGAAATCCTCGGTGCATTTCCGTGCCGATTTCGGGCCGATCGCGGAAACGATCATCGTCGGCCTCGCGCCGGGACCGGTGGTGGCGGACCCGGCGATCCTGAACTTTCGTTACGTGCGCGCTGACGTGCGCCGTCGCCCGCGGCGCGAGTAAAGCGCGACGCAGCACAGGCTACGGCGGCGGCGGCGCCACCGAGCCTGGCGCCACCGATCCGATGAGCCAGTCGCGGAACAACGCAATCCTCGGCGTATCGGCGGTCTCCTCCGGCGCAACGACGTAGAAGCCCGCATCCGCCGGCAGCACGATATCGAACGGCACGACCAGGCGTCCGGCCGCGATGTCCGCCTCGACGAAGCGGGTCCGGCCGAGCGCGATGCCAAGGCCCTCGACCGCCGCCTGGATCGCCATGAAACTCTGATCGAAGCTCATGCCACGCCGCGTCGCGAGCGTGACCGGCAGACCGGCCGCGGTCAGCCAGAGTTGCCAGTCCTCGCGCGATACGGTCGCATGCAGCAGCGTGTTGTGCGCGAGGTCCTCGGGGCGGCGCAGCGGCCTGTCGCCCCGCAGGAGTGCCGGGCTGCAGACCGGGAAGATGTCCTCCGCCATCAGCCAGTTGGCGCGCAATCCGGGCCAGCTGCCGCGTCCGTAGCGGACGGCGATATCCACCTCCTCGCGCTCGAAATCCACCAGATGTGGCGAGGTCGTGATGCGCACCTCGATGCCCGGATTGGCGTCCTGAAACGCCGCCACGCGGGTGACCAGCCATTTCGCGGCGAGCGAGGCGGTGGTGCTGACCGTGATCAGACCCTCGCGGTCAGGGCGGCGCAACCGCGCGGTCGCCCGGCGGAGATCCTCGAACGCGGTGCGGACCGACGGCAGATAGGCTTCCGCCTCGCGGGTCAGCAGCAGGGCGCGATTCCGCCGCACGAACAGCGGGATGCCGATCTGCTGCTCCAGCCGATGGATCTGATGGCTGATCGCGGTCTGGGTGACGTTCAGTTCGGCAGCGGCGCGTGTGAAGCTCAGATGGCGCGCTGCCGCCTCGAACGCACGCAATCCGTTCAGCGAGGGAAGCGGCACCGCCATGCGTCCATCATATCATGATATTTAGTCATGTGAAGGCTGACAAATCATCCTTTGTGGGGCGTGGCCGGCAGGGCCATCTAGCGCCGGCAAGACAATTGCAGGAGGCCTGTGATGGCCGGCTTCGCTTATCAATCACTGACAAATTCTCAGCTATCGACGGCGGCGGGAAGCCGCCGGGCCGGGTTGTTGTCGCGGCTTGCCGCCAATCTCCGACAGTGGCGTCGGCGGATTGACGAGCGCGCGGCACTGGCCAGACTCACGCAGCGCGAACTGGCGGACTTCGGTGCTTCGACCGCCGACGTTTACCGCGAGCTAGCGACCCCATTCTGGCGGGCCCCGCCACCGTGCTGACGCGCCACCGGACCAGACAAACCAGGAGGACCCAGGTATGAGCGTAACCGCAGAACGAACCAGCGATCTGGCTCACGTCGAAGCCACACTGAACTACCTCGCGCCGATGACGGACCGGCCGCGCAACTACACCTTCGATCCGCCGCCGGGCGTCCCGCGCTCCAATTCCACGCATGAGGCGCATACCGTGGCGGTGCACGACGCGCGTGCCGTCGAATTGGACATCTCGCTGGATCGCGAGGGCTTTGCCCTTCTGCACTACCAGAGTGCGGTCAAGGATTTCTGGGACGAGGACGAGGTGCGGCGGGTCTATTATCCCGAAGTCCAGCGGGTCCTGGCCGAGGCGACCGGCGCCAGCAAGGTGTATATCTTCGATCATACCCTCCGGCGTCGGGTTCGCGGCGTTGACGACAGGGCAGCCGGCGCGCCGCGTCAGCCCGCGACCCGCGTGCACGTGGACCACACGGCAAGGTCCGGCCCGCAGCGGGTGCGCGATTTCTTCGGCGACGAGGCGGAGGAATTGCTGCGTGGCCGGGTCCAGGTGATCAATCTATGGCGGCCGATCCGTGGGCCGCTGCGGGACGCGCCGCTGGCGGTGTGCGACGCCGGCTCGGTTGCGCCGGGGGACTTGGTGTCATCCGATCTCGTTTACCAGAATCGCGTGGGCGAGACCTATGGCGTGACCTACAATCCGGCGCATCGCTGGTTCTATGTGCCTGACATGCAGCCGGATGAAGCGTTGCTGCTGAAGTGCTTCGACTCCGCGACCGATGGACGCGCCCGCTTCGCTCCGCATACCGCGTTCGACGACCCGACGGCGCCGGCGGATGCGCTGCCCCGCGAGAGTATCGAGATCAGGACCCTGGTGTTCCACCCGGCCTGACGGAGGCAGACGCTCCTGGCAATGTCACCCCCGCGAAAGCGGGGGTCCAGGGCTTCGCGGCGTGCACCCGCGGTTGCCACCGATCCCCCGAAACATGATATGCACCCCTGGGAGGTCGGCGGCGGACGGGCGCCTCGCCAACCCGGTCAGGTCCGGAAGGAAGCAGCCGCAGTGAGT
Organism: uncultured Alphaproteobacteria bacterium; assembly: GCA_963812475.1. GTDB lineage: Bacteria > Pseudomonadota > Alphaproteobacteria > Acetobacterales > Acetobacteraceae > JAMXLO01. The sequence goes on along the minus strand of CAWEVI010000044.1, from coordinate 94,122 downwards.
TTCCGCTCGGGTCGTTTGTCCGGCCTCCCACCGTTTGCCTGCCACGAAAGAAGGGGGCCGCCGCGGCGGCTGGAGACCGCCCCGAATGTCTGGTCTGTTTCAGGACGACCCGCCACAGGCTGAAGCACCCCCGATGCCGGAGGGCCCGGGCCTGTTCGGCGACCCGGCGGCCGTCGTGCCGCCAGCGCATGCCGCGCCGTACCGTGTGCTGGCGCGGAAATACCGTCCGACCAGCTTCAACGACCTGATCGGCCAGGAGGCGATGGTGCGCACGCTGCGCAACGCCTTCGCCACCGGCCGTGTCGCGCATGCCTTCATGCTCACCGGCGTCCGTGGCGTCGGCAAGACGACCACCGCCCGCATTATCGCCCGCGCACTGAACTGCATCGGCCCGGACGGCACCGGCGGGCCCACCGCCGACCCGTGCGGCGTCTGCCCCAACTGCGTCGCCATCCTGGCCGAACGCGAACCCGACGTGTTCGAGATGGATGCCGCGTCCCGCACCGGCGTCGACGATGTGCGCGAGATCATCGAAGTGAGCCGCTCGCGTCCGATGACGATCCGCACCAAGGTCTTCATCATCGACGAAGTCCACATGCTGACCCGCAATGCGTTCAACGCGCTGTTGAAGACGTTGGAGGAGCCGCCGCCGCACGTGAAGTTCGTGTTCGCCACCACCGAGCTGCGGAAGGTGCCGATCACCGTGCTGTCGCGCTGCCAGCGGTTCGACCTGCGGCGCGTGCGCATGGCCGAGCTGTCCGCGCATTTCGCCCGTATCGCATCGGCGGAAGGGGTTGCGATCGAGCCCGCGGCGCTCGATCAGATCGCGCGCGCGGCCGATGGCTCGGTGCGCGACGGACTGTCGCTGCTCGACCAGGCGATCGCCCAGGCGGAGGGGGCCATCACGGAGGCAGCCGTCGTCAACATGCTCGGGCTGGCGGATCGCGAACTGGTGTTCGACCTGCTGGACGCCGTGATGGCGGGTCAGCCGCGGCAGGCCCTGGAGATCACGGATCGTGCCTATGAGCGCGGCGCCGATCTCGGCACGCTGCTGCAGGATCTGCTCGAGTTGCTGCATACGATCACGCGGCTGAAGTCGGTCCCGACGCTACGCGACAGTGCGGAACTGCCGGAGGCCGAGCGCACACGTGGTGCGGCGATTGCCGATCGGTTGTCGGTTCCGGTGATCGCCCGTGCCTGGCAGATGCTGCTGAAGGGCGTCGGCGAGGTGGAGACCGCTCCGGATCGCCGCGCCGCCGCCGAGATGGTGCTGATCCGCCTGTGCCACGTGTCGGACCTGCCGCCGCCCGGGGAGCTGGTTCGCCGGCTCGCATCAGGTGCGACGGTTTCGACGCAGGGGACCACTGCACCGTCCTTGCCAGGCGGGGGTGGGGGTGTTCGTGCGGTCGCCGGCGGTGCGCCGGCCGGTGACCCCGAACCGGCCCCCGGACCTGATACGATGGCGGCCGTCGCCTCCGACGCAGCCGCCACCGCGCCGCGGCTGGCGAGCTTCCGCGATGTGGCTGCCCTGGTGGCCGAACGGCGCGAGGCCATGTTGCATGCTCATCTGGTGCACTCGGTGCACGTGGTCCGCTTCGCCCCGCCGGTCATCGAGCTGCGCCCGCAGCCGGACGCGCCGCGGGACCTCGCCCCGCGCCTGGCCGCGCTGCTGGCCGAGGCGACCGGCACCCGCTGGACCATCGCACTGTCTGCCGCTCAAGGGGAGGCAACCCTTGCCGAACAGGGCAGCGCGGCCGATACCGCTCGCCGGTCGGCCGCGGCCGACCATCCGCTGGTGCGGGCGATCATGGATGCGTTCCCCGGCGCCCGGATGGACACGGTTCATGACACCGGCACGGACGCCTACGGACTTCCAGCGGAACCGACGCCGGACGCTGAACCTCTCGAAGAGATGGAGCTTGATGAATGAAGAACCTCTCCGGCCTGATGAAGCAGGCCCAGCAGATGCAGGAAAAGATGCAGGAGATGCAGTCGAAGCTGGAGGGCCTGGAGATCGAGGGGATAGCCGGCGCCGGTCTTGTCACGATGACGCTGAACGGCAAGGGCGATCTGCGGCGGATCAAGATCGATCCGAAGATCATAGATCCGGCCGATACGGAAATGTTGGAAGACCTGGTCGTTGCCGCGCACGCCGATGCGAAGCGCAAGATCGAGGCAGCTGCGGCCGAGGAGATGCAGAAGGTCACCGGAGGGCTGCAATTGCCGCCGGGGATGAAGCTGCCGTTTTGATGCACGGAGCCTTTCGCCTCCCCCTCCCCACGTTTCCGGCAGCACTCATCCGCATGGCTCGTGGCCCCAAGCTGACATGACACCGAACGCGCCATGGGCGGCCCTGAAATCGAGAAACTGATCGGTCTGCTGGCCAGACTGCCCGGCATGGGACCGCGCAGCGCACGTCGTGCCGCATTGCGGATGTTGCAGCAGCCGGAGGCCCGCATGCTGCCGCTTGCCACGGCGCTCGCCGATGCGGCGCGTGCCGTGAAGTCGTGCAGCCGGTGCGGCAATCTCGACAGCCGCGATCCGTGCTTCATCTGCACCGATCTGCATCGCGACCAGGCGATGATCTGCGTGGTCGAAGGCGTCGGCGATCTCTGGGCGCTGGAACGCGCCTCGGTGTATCGTGGGCTGTATCATGTGCTCGGCGGAACGCTCTCGGCGCTGTCCGGCGTGGGACCGGAAGACCTCAACGTCGCGCCATTGCTCGCACGCATCGCGGAAGGCGGTGTGAGCGAGGTCATCCTGGCGCTCGGCGCCACGGTGGACGGGGCCACGACCGCACACTGGCTGACAGATCGGCTGAGGCCGCTCGGGGTCGCCGTCACACGTGTCGCGCAGGGCGTGCCGATCGGCGGAGCGCTCGACGTGCTGGACGAAGGCACGCTCGCCACGGCGTTGCGGGCCCGACGACCATCATGAGGGCCGGGTCACGTCCGGCCGCCTTCGAGCTTGATGGGCGGGCGTTCGCCCGCAACCCTACATGACCCTGTCGCGACGGGCATTGATCCATCGGGTCGGCAAGGCCGGCGGCGTCGCGGCGGCCTACCGGACCATGGCGGCCATGGGGCTGCTGCCGACCCCGGACGCCTATGCCGGGCCACCCGACCTGCCGCCCGGCAGCGGCCAGAAGATCGTCATCATCGGCGCGGGTATCGCCGGCATGGTGCTGGCCTGGGAACTGCGCAAGTCCGGCTATGCGCCGACCATTCTGGAGGCTCGCCCGAGGCCCGGCGGCCGCAACTGGTCGCTGCGCGCCGGCGACGAAATCCGTGAAGCCGGCAGCGTGCAGCACGTCCGCTGGGACGCCGGCGAGCATCTCTATCTCAATCCGGGACCCGCCCGTCTGCCGTACCATCACCAGGGCATCCTGTCCTACTGTCGCGAGCTTGGCGTGGCGCTCGAAGTCATGTGCAACGACAATCGCGGCGCGCTGCTGCACGACGATGCCGCGTTCGACGGCAGGCCGCAGCGCAACCGCCAGGTGGTCAACGACATCCGCGGCTATATTGCCGAGCTGGCGGCGAAGGCGGTGGACCATGAAGCGCTGGCGCAACCGGTCGGCACCGACGATCAGGAGCGCATCCGCGCGTTCCTGCGTTCCTTCGGCGCGCTCGATCGCGACCTCACCTACAAGGGTTCCGGCCGCGCCGGCTATGCCGAACCGCCAGGCGCCGGAGCCCAGGCAGGCAGGCGCAATGATCCGCTGGAACTGCGCGCGATCCTTGCCGCAAGCTTCTGGGAGTTCGAGACGAACTTCGGCGAAGGCTGGCATCAGGCCGCGACCATGCTCCAGCCGGTCGGCGGCATGGGCCGCATCGGCCAGGCATTCGGCAAGAAGCTTGGCGCGGACATCAGCTACAACGCCGAAGTCACCGAACTGCGCCGTGGCGGAAGCGGTGCGCGCGTCGCGTGGAAGAACACGAAGACCGGCACCAGGCACGCGATCGACGCGCCGCTGGTCGTGGTGACGATCCCGCTGCCGGTGTTGCGCACGATCGCTGCCGATTTTGCCCCGGAAACCCGCGCTGCGATCGAGTCGGTGGACTACATTCCGGCGGTGAAGATCGCTTTCCAGGCCGAGCGCCGGTTCTGGGAGCTGGATGAGGCGATCTACGGCGGCATCTCATGGACGACGCGCGACATCACCCAGGTCTGGTATCCATCGGCTGGCGTCCACCGGCAGAAGGGCATTCTGGTGGGCGCGTATATCTGGACCGAAGAACTCGGCGACAGGTTCGCCGCCATGACGCCGGCCCAGCGTCTGGAGCACGCACTGACGGATGGCGAACGCCTGCATCCAGGCTATGGGCGGCATCTGGCCCGCGGCGTGTCGGTGGCCTGGAAGAACATCCCCTACAGCGGATCGGCCTGGGCGGAATGGAGCCGCGACGCGCGGACCAGATACTATCCGGTACTCCTCCGGGGCGATGGCCCGTTCCTGTTTGCCGGCGAGCACGTGTCCCACATCACCGGCTGGCAGGAAGGGGCGGTTCAGTCGGCGCATCATGCGTTGCGCGATATCGCCTCGCGGATCCACGCCTTATAGCTCCGGCCGCATGCTCCGCGTGCCGGCCGCCTGCTCGAACTGGTGGCCAACACGCAGCACGGTCGCGTCGCTCCATGCCGGCCCCATGATCTCCAGACCGAGCGGCAGCCCGGCGGTCGTGAAGCCGCCGCACACCACCATGGACGGGACGGCCGCGACATTCGCAACCGTCGTGATCAACGGCCGGGAAAACCCGTCATCCGGCCGCTGCTCGTTCAGCAACGGCGCCGCTCCGGCGGTCGGCGCCGTGATCAACACGTCGAACTTCTCGAAAGCCCTTGCCGTGGCGGCGATCAGATCGGTGCGGCGGCGCTGCGCGGTGATGTAGTCGGCCGCGCGGATCAATGCACCGGCCAGAACCCGCACGCGGAACACCCGCGAATAGTCAGACAGCCGGGTCTTCAGCGTGGGCTCGTGCAGCGTATAGGCCTCCGCCGAGATGATCACCCGCCCGACCGCGTTGTAGTCCTGCACCGGAGGCAGCGTGGCCTCCTCGACACGGCAGCCGAGCCCCTTCAGCGTCGCGGCGGCACGATTGATCATGTGCAGCATCTCGGGCGAGGCCGGCACGTCGTGCTCATAGAAGCGCCGGAGCAGGCCGATCCTCAGACCCTTCAACGGCGCGGCGATGGCGGCGGCATAGCCGATCTTCGGCGCGGCCACCGAGGCGGGATCGGCCGGGTCGTGGCCGGCGAGCGCATCCAGCAGGATGGCGCAGTCCTGGGCTGTCCAGGCCATCGGACCCGCGGTGTCCAGGCTTGGCGCCAGCGGGATCACACCTCGGCGCGACACCAGGCCCGGCGTCGGCTTCAGGCCGGCGATGCCGCAATAGGCCGCCGGCAGGCGGATCGACCCGCCGGTGTCCGAGCCCAACGCCCCCAGGACGAGGCCCGCCGCCACGGAGGCGCCCGAACCGGAACTCGACCCGCCGGTAAAGCGTCTGACGTCCCAGGGATTGTGCGCTGGAGGCCACGGCAGATCGAAGGCCGGTCCGCCGATGGCGAATTCATGGGTGGCGAGCTTGCCCATCATGACCGCGCCCTCGGCGTGCAGCCGGCGCACCGTCTCGGCGTCCTTGACCGGCACGTTGTCCGCCAGAATTCTGGAATGCGCCGTGGTGCGGACGCCGGCGGTCTCATAGATGTCCTTGTAGCCCAGCGGGATGCCCAGCAACGGCCCCTTGCGCCCCGCCATCACCGCGCGTTCGGCAGCGCGCGCCGATGCCAGCGCCTGACGCTCCGTCACCAGCAGGAACGCGTTCAATCGCGGGTCGATCGTCTCGATTCTCGCCAGCAGGTCTTTCACCAGCTCGACCGGCGAAAGTCGTTTCGCGGCGATCAGTCGGCCGGCCTGGGCGATGGTGAGGAACGGCGGTACGCTGCCGTTCATCGCCCACGCTTGCCGGATTTACGTCCCGCCGGGCGGGCCGCACGCCGCTTGGGCGCCGCCTTGGCCTTGACGGCGGGATGCGCGCGCTGCACGGGTGCCTTGGCCTTCCTTGCCGTTCCGGCCGGCTTGGGGCGTGCGAGGCCGGGCGCCGAGGCGGGTGGCGCCAGATGGAACGCGCATGCCATATCGTCGGCCAATGGCCGGTCGCGCGGCATGCTGGCGATCAGCCCTGCCACCTGCCGCCAGGCGAGCACGAGATCCGCGACCTGGCCAGGGTTGAGCGCGAGCCCGGCGCGGGACAGCAAAAGCTGCATCTCGCCAGGGCTGAGCGACGGGACCGAAGCGGCCGGAGAAACGGACATGCGTTTCGGCAACCTTTTTGAAACGGCCGTGAAACCCTAGTCAGCCGTGCCCGCAGCGGCAAGGCAAGTCGCCGGCTTTTCTTGCCGGCTCGGATCAATTCGTTGCCCAGAATGCCGATCGAACACGTGCAGGTGCCGTGGTTGCGGCCGGACCGTCAGACGCTCGCCCGGCGGAGCGTCACCGGCCAGCCTGACTACCAGCGATTGTTCCTCCGCGCCGGTCAGATGGCCATGTACCAGGGTTTCCGAGCCAAGCGGCTCGATCAGGTCGATCAGCAGGTCGAAGCCGTCGGGGGCAGGTTCCAGATGCTCGGGGCGAATACCGACGGTCAGGGCGTGCCCGTCCGCGCCCGGCCTTCGTCCATCGGCAAATGGTATAAGTGGCCCGGCCGTCAGTTGCGCCGCCGTCCCTCCGCGCGCCAGCTCGGCGGGGAGGAAATTCATCGTCGGTGCGCCGATGAAGCCGGCGACGTAGGCGTCGGCCGGGCGCTCGAACACCTCCATCGGCGTGGCAAGCTGGGCCGGCTTGCCCTGATGGAGGACGAGCAGACGGTCGCCCAGCGTCATCGCCTCCACCTGGTCGTGGGTGACGAACAGGCTGGTCACCCCGAGTCGGCGTTGCAAACGGCGGATTTCGGCGCGCATGGCGAGCCGCAGCTTGGCGTCCAGGTTGGACAGCGGCTCGTCGAACAGGAACAGCTTCGGGTGCCGCACGATCGCCCGGCCCATCGCCACCCGCTGGCGCTGCCCGCCGGAAAGCTGCCGCGGCTTGCGCGCCAGCAGCTCACCGAGACCGAGCAGTGCCGCCGCCTCGTCCACCCGCCGGCGGATCTCGTCGCGGGAGAGGCCACGGATCCGCAGGCCGTAGGCCATGTTGTCGAACACGGTCATGTGCGGATAGAGCGCGTAGTTCTGGAACACCATGGCGATGTCGCGCTCGGACGGATCAAGCTGCGTCACGTCGCGCCCGCCGAGCACGACCCGTCCGGCGGTGGGGCGCTCGAGCCCGGCCACCAGGCGCAGCAGTGTGGACTTCCCGCAGCCCGAGGCGCCGACGATGACCAGCATCTCGCCATCGGTCAGCGTGAGGTCGATGCCCTTCAGCACATCGATCAGGCCGAAGCTCTTGCGCAGGCCTTGGAGTTCCAGGGTCGCCATGTCCGGCGCAGACTGCCATCCGATCAGGTGCAGGGGAAGGAAACGTCCGATGATCTGCGATGTCCATGCGCATTACATTCCGAAGGCGTTCAGCGATTTCATGGGCGACCGCTTCTCACCACGCATCGGGGTGTCGGCGCCGACCGGGATTGCGCGGCATCCGGTTTCGGACTTGCCCGCCGACATCCAGGGACGGCTGGAACTGATGGATGCCGCGGGGGTCGCGACGCAGATCCTGTCGCCGCACCGCCCGCCCTACCTGCCCGACGAAGCCGAGTGCGTGCGGGCGCTGCACCTGCTGAACGACGGTTATGCCGACTTGGCGCACCGCTATCCGGGGCGGATCGCGTCCTATGTCATGCTGCCGTTGCCACACATCGACGCGTCGTTGCACGAGATGGAGCGCGGGCTCGACGAGCTCGGCTGCGTCGGCGTCAACATGAATATTTCCTGTCTTGGCCGCTCGATCGCCGAGCCGGACTTCGAGCCGGTGTACGCCGAGATGAACCGGCGCGGTGCGATCCTGTTCGTGCATCCGTCGGTGACGGGTGTGTGCTCGCCGGTGATCAACGATTGGGGGTTCCGGGCGGCGATCGGCAACTCGGTCGAGGACGCGATGTTCGTGGCGCACATGATCGCCCGGCAGATCCCGCACCGGTATCCGAACATCCGGTTCATCGTGCCGCATCTCGGCGGGCCGATCCCGATGCTGCTGAACCGGCTGGACAAGCAGGGCGTGCGCGATCTCGGCGGTCTGGCGGAACTGCCGAGCGTGACGGCACGACGGTTCTGGTACGATACGGTGTGCTACGGCTCGAAGGCCGCATTCACCTGCGCCTGCGAGGCGTTCGGTGCGGCGAAGCTGGTGACCGGCAGCGATTATCCGGTGTTGCAGGATTACGAGGAGTACCGGGAGACGTTCGCGTTCATCGCGCGGATGGGGTTGCCGGGTGAGGATGTGGACCGGATCCTGCACCACAATGCGCAGGAGCTGTTCGGCTTCCGGCACTGATGCCGCGACGCTGTTGGGCGACCACTCTCGCCGCTCAGTCGAGATAGAATGCCTCAACGGTCACCAGGATCCCCGGAGGATCGAGGCTGATTTCGCCAGACATGAAAATCTGTGTAGCAACCTGGTCGTTTGCCATGCGCGAGTGGCGAACGATGCGCTGCTCTTCAGGCCAGACGATCAGGTAATGCTGCACAGACGGCAGCTTGAAATACGCATGTAGCTTGGTGGCCCGATCCCTGGTGCCACTGTCCGGGGACAGCACTTCGACAAGCACCAGAGGGTCGGAGACCCTGGTGGCGTCACCCGGCAGAAGCGGTCCGCAACGCAGGAGGGCGTCGGGCTCGAAGTCGCTGTTGTCGACCTGAACGGTCATGCCGTCCGCGAAAGTCTCGCAGGAGATCAGTCCCGCTTTGCTGACAGCGCGCTGCAACGCATCGCGCGCCGCGCGCTTGCGCCGGTTGTGCGAGGCCCGCTCGGGTGCCATCGCGACCACGACGCCGTCAATACGCTCGAACCGGCCGGAAGGCTGCTGCTCCATCCAGGCCAGGAATTCATCCCGGGTCATGGGGGCCTCGGGCTCGTAAGTCTGGGCGCGTGCCATGACGGGACCTCCAGTCGCTCGTTCTAGAGGTAACACTCGCGGGAGCGCGGTCAACGGTGCGAGACGTGCCGACGCGCAGCGGCCAAATCGACGCGGCGGGACAAGCCGAGGGCCGGCCCCCGGCCTTCGCCGGGGCAGGCCCGTGCGTGACGCCTCGATGGTCGGATATTCCGGTTCAGGGCGGCCCGGTGCCGGGGGTCACCGCGAATGGCAGGTCGGGTGCCGGTGTTGCGGGATCGCAGCGGCGGCGGGCGGATTGGTCAGCCAGATGGTGAGCCGCTTCCAGGTGTCCTTGAACAGGGTGGCGAGGTTGCCGCCGTTTTCGATGATGACCAGGGAGAGTTCGCGCCACAGCGGGTTGCTCGGCACGATCCCGAAGTCGCGGCAGATGTCGGCGATGACGGCGCCCACCGGGCGGCGGCGCACCTCGGCGGCGATGTCCTCGGGCGTGGGCAGACGGGCGAGACCCGGGTCGGCGGCGCGGGTGATGCGGTCCACGGGCGGGGCGGCGCGCGGCTGGCGGCGGGATGGGGCGCTCGGGACGGCGGCCGGTGCGGCCTGCTGGCGGGCGAGGCGGCTGGACAGTCTGGTCTCGAGCGCGGCGGCGCGCAGCAGGCCGCGGGCGATGCGCGCGAGGATTTCCCCGATGTCGAAGGTGCCAAAGTCTCGCGTGACATCGGCGGTGTCGGTGGCGGCGGTGCGCTGTTGCAGTGAGCCGGCGAGTTGCCGGCCGTAATCGATCAGCGTGCGGAGGAGGGTGAGAAGGCGTCCGGTGGAGGGTCAGGGGCAAGGAATATCTTCCAGGGGTCGGCTGCAACGCCAGGTGGGCCATGCGTCATGGCCGGCGAAGCATGACGCCGAGCGTTGTCTTTGCTGGACTGCTGGCGTCAACGAATTGGAAAGGTTGTGCCGGCAGTAAGCAAGGAAAATGGAACCGCAAAACACGCAGAACACGCAAATAGATACCGGCGAGGACAGGATAAACCTCCTGTCCAAACGAATCATTGGCTGCGCCCTGACGGTGGTCCACGCGTTGGGAACTGGCTTCCATGAGAAGTCTATGAAAACGCATTGGTGCACGAACTGCGCAAGTCTGGGCTCGCCGTCTCGCAACAACATCCCGCGGTCGTTCGATATGATGGGATCGCGGTCGGGGAATATGCTGTTGACCTACTCGTCGAAAACATCGTCCTCGTCGAATTGAAGGTAGCCAAGGCGATCGACGCGATCCATATCGCGCAGTGTCTGAATTATCTGAAAGCCACAGGCTTGCATCTCTGCCTGCTGCTCAACTTCGGCAGGCCCCGCCTTGAGATCAAACGCATCGTCCTGACCCTGTAAGGCACCGCCACCCTTTGCGTGTTCTGCGTGATTTGCGGTTCCATTTTCCTAGCGGTCGGACAGGCCGCGCCGGCATGAGTTTATGCCCCCACTATCAACCAGGTCCGCCCGAGAGTTTTGGATCGGGCGGATGGATCGTGTCGCCGTCGTTCCGGAGCCCCGGCCCGCAATCGACCGCCAGGCGCAATGGCCCGTCAAGATCGACGATCTCAGCCTGCTGTGCGACGAGGGATGTGGCGCCAACGGAGCCATCTTCGTGCCATTGCGGGCCGGCAAGGAATATCCTGAGAAGGGAGAGGCGTTCGCCATGGGCACGCACTCCATCGCTTCCACGGGCCGTTTCCACCCAGCGCTGCCGATCCTGGGAATACGGGCGGGTCTTGACCCAAGGTGGTCACCGATAGGCGGGTAAGGGCAAACTCCGAACCGAACATTGGCGCAGTTCGCCAACGAGGAGCCGCACGATGACCATCACCATTACCGCCTTTGAACGGTCACCCGATGGCGGCAAAGGACTGGCACGTGATACGCGGGTTCGCTGGGCGCTTGAAGAAGTGGGCCGACCCTATGAGGTTCGTCTAGTTTCGTTCCGCGCGATGAAGGAACCCGCGCATCGGGCACTTCATCCTTTCGGCCAGATTCCGACCTATGAGGAAGGCGATCTCGTCCTGTTCGAGACAGGGGCGATCGTGTTCCATATCGCCGAGCGCCATGCGGGCCTGCTGCCGGGCGATACCAATGCCCGGGCGCGCGCGATCACGTGGATGTTTGCCGCGCTGAACACGGTGGAGCCGCCGATCCTCGAACTTGGAACCGCCAGGCTCCTGGAGGGCGGCGAGACCTGGCACGCGGAGCGCCTGCCTCTGGTCGAGGATCGCGTCCGCGACCGGCTGGAGCAACTTTCCGATCGCCTGGACGATGCCGACTGGCTCGATGGTACGTTCAACGCGGGCGACCTGATGATGGTGTCGGTGCTGCTCAGATTGAAATCATCGGGCATTCTTGACGAATATCCGAACCTGGCCGGCTATGTCGCCCGCGGCGAAGCGCGGCCCGCCTACAAGCGAGCTTTCGACGCTCAATTGGCGGCTTATACCAAGCACCCCGAATGTTGACTCTTAGGACAGGCTCGGCGTCGCCGCAAAATCGTCAAGCCCGGCCATGATATGTTAGAAGCCGGTGTCGGACCGCAACATTCAGGGCGCTCGATAGTGCCATGCCGGCTTCCTCTGTCCGCTGCCGTTTTCCTTCCTCCTAGAAAAAGACAAAGGAACGGACCACGACGTTCTTGCGGTTGCGGGCGTCGGCCGGCGCGGTCGGGTCGATACAGGCAGTATGGAAAGAGTAGCGCGAGACGGAGCCGTCGGTCAGCGAGTCATAGCATTTGAGCATCGAGACCTCATTCGGCTGCTGCCGGGGAAACCAGTACCACTCGTGGTCCGGACGATAGGTGAAGCGCGTGGTCTCGCCGACGCGGTCGTCGTAGATCCGGTAGTTGGTGATGTACGGCTGGTCGGCGAAGGACGGCCAGGCGCAGAGAATGAAGGGGAACTGCTCGACCGTCTCCATCGGCTTGGCGAGATTAAGCGACATGAACCGCCGCGACATCTTCGCGTCGGCCTCTTCCTCCGTGCAGTGCTGCTCGCGACCGAAGTTACGCAGGTTTTTGGTGAGCAGCTCGCGGCAGCGCACGCGTCCGCTGTTGTCGTTCAGGTCGTTGTGCACAAGAGTGGCGTAACGGGCGTTCACACCCGGGTTCTTGTTGGCCTGGTCTTCCGTACGGTCGCCCGCGTAGTCCTTGTCGAAGACGTCGTGGTTGTAAACCAGCGCGTCGGTCGCACCCGGGAAGAACTCGAGGAGCAGCTTCTCGATCTCGGGGTAGAACACGCGCTCCACCTCGGCCGCGTCGTAAAAATTCGAGCATTTTGACTCGAGGTGCGCCAGCGACACACCGAGCCGGTCCATGCATTCGGGGCTATCGGGCGCGAGGCCCGGGTAGTACTCGCCGATGCGCCGCGCGTCGCGCATCACCTGCGGGAACCAGAGGTCCCGCTTACGGCCGTCCTGCTCGTTCTTGCGCAGGATCGCAGCCACGTCCGCGCGTTCCGGGTCGTGCCAGACCGCGTTGGACGGGACGATGGACCAGGTCGGCCGCTCGTAGACCGTATAGGGCAGTGGCACCGCCACGCCCCCTTCGGGGGCCCTGATGGCATTGTTCCTGCGTATGTAATCCAGGCACTCGTCGTATTTCCGGAACCCGAAGCCCCACTTGGTCTTGATCGCGGCTCCCGGTGGGGCGCTGCTGATCATTTCGGTTACGCGCTGGCCCTCGCCCTCGGCGATCTCGGCGAGCGCGTCCTGGATCGCCGTGCCCGTTCCCGCATCGCCCTCGCGGTCGAACGACATATAGGACAGGCCGCCGTTCGCCGCGATCGGCGGCGGCTGCCCTGCCGTGCGCTGGAGCGTCGGCACATAGGCCGACGAAGCATTTTGGGTGTCCGCCGCGACGTTGCTGTCGGCGATCTCGGCCTGGCTCATGGCGCGCCTCCGATAATTCGGGCGTCACCGTGGCACACAAAGCCTGGGCTTTCCAGAGCATGATTTTCCGGTCATGCGATTATGCGCGGCACCTGCCGCGGAAGCGCCGCGCTCTTGCGTGCCGCGCATCAGCAATGCGGCTGTTGCGCATTGGTACGGCAAACTAGCCGTCCTGCTTCAGGACCTCACCCGCAAGATAGAGACTGCCGCAGATCAGCACGCGTGCCGGACCGGCATCCCGTGGCATCGCGCGCAGTGCATCGGCCACGTGCGGCCCCGGTCGCGCGAGGCCGCCCGATGCTTCAACGATCGCCTCGACGGGGCGCGCGTCGTGCTGGCCCGGCTCCGCCACGGCCCACAGAGTGGTTGCAAACGGAACCATCGGGCGAAGGAACTCGGACGCATCCTTCGCCTGCTTCATGCCGACGACGAGATGCACCGGCCGATCCGTCCAGGAGCGCAGATGCTCGGCAAGTGCCACGCCGGCACCCGGATTGTGCCCGCCATCCAGCCAGAGTTCCCAGTCGCTTGGCAGCATCGCGCCAAGTCGCCCGTGCAGGCGCTGCAGCCGTGCCGGCCACTCCGCGGTCGCGATCCCGCGGCCGAGCACGGCGTCCGGCACCGCAATGCCCGCAGCGCGCAGGGCGGCGATCGCAATGCCCGCGTTGTCCAGTTGAAAGGCACCCGCCAGCGACGGCGGCGGCAGGTCGAACACGCCCGCCGCGTCGTCAAACCGAAAGCCTGCGGGACACGGCGCCACACGCCAATCGCGGTCGCGCATCAGCACCGGCGCGCCGACGCGCGCCGCAACGTCCAGCAGCACCTCCGCCACCTCCGCCGGCTGTGCGCCGATCGCCACCGGGACGCCGCGCTTCAGGATGCCGGCCTTCTCGGCGGCGATGATTTCCAACGTGTCACCGAGCAGTTCGCGATGATCCAGCGAGATCGAGGTGATCGCGCAGGCAGCGGGGTTGGCGATCACGTTGGTCGCATCGCCCCTGCCGCCCAGTCCAACTTCGAGCACGCACAGATCCGCCGGCGTTTGCGCAAACAAGTGGAAGGCGACGGCAGTGATCACCTCGAACACGGTTATCGCCGCGCCGGCGTTCACCCGCTCAATTTCCTCCAGTGCGTGCGTCAACACGTCGTCGGACACCAGCCTGCCGGCGATGCGGATGCGCTCGTTGAAACGCACCAGATGCGGCGAGGTGTAGACATGCACGCGCAGCCCCGCCGCCTCGCCCATCGCGCGCAGGAACGCGCAGGTGCTGCCCTTGCCGTTGGTGCCCGCGACATGGATCACCGGCGGCAGGCGCTGCTCCGGGTGGTCAAGCTTTGCCAGCAGGTCCTGCAGCCGGTCCAGGCTGAGGTCGATCAGGCGCGGATGCAGGCCGTGCAGCCGCGCGACGATGCCTTCGATGCGGCTGGTCATCGGCGGCGCATTGTCCCTTGCCGCCCTTGGGGGCGGAGAGAGCAGGGTAAGGTGAGGGATGCCATGTTCGGGACCCCCACCTCACCCCGACCCTCTCCGCCCCCGATGGCGGAGAGGGAGTGTGGACGCTGCGCCATCACGCCGCCGCCGTGGCCATTTCCTTCACCCGCAACAGCGAGATCAGCCGTGCGAGTGTCGCCTTCAGCTCGGTACGCTTCACCACCATGTCGACAATGCCATGCTCGTGCAGGTATTCGGCGCGCTGAAAGCCCTCGGGTAGTTTTTCCCGAACCGTCTGCTCGATGACGCGCGCACCGGCGAAGCCGATCAGTGCGCCGGGTTCAGCGATCTGAATGTCGCCGAGCATGGGAAAGCTCGCCGTCACCCCGCCGGTGGTGGGATCGGTCAGCACGACGATGTAGGGAAGCCCCGCCTCCTTCACCAGGCGTGTGGCGATGACCGTGCGCGGCATCTGCATCAGACTGATCGCGCCTTCCTGCATGCGTGCGCCGCCGGAAGCGGTGAACACGATGAGTGGCGCATCCTGCAGCACCGCCAGCCGCGCTGCCGCCAGAATTCCTTCGCCGACCGCGGCCCCCATCGATCCGCCGATGAATTCGAACTCCATCGCCGCGACGACGGCCTGGCGTCCCTCGATCCTGCCATGCCCGACGACGATCGCGTCATCGAGGTGCGTCTTGTCTCGGGCCTCCTTCAGCCGGTCCGTGTAACGCTTGGTGTCGCGGAACCGCAGCGGATCGACCGGCACCTTCGGCAATTCTATGCGCGTGAATGTGCCTTGATCGAAGGTCCAGCCGAGGCGCTCGACGGCGCCGACGCGCATGTGGTGTCCGCAATGCGGGCAGACCTTCAGGTTCGCGACCAGGTCGCGATGGAAGATCATCTGCTGGCAGGCCGGGCATTGGTGCCAGAGATTCTCCGGCACCTCGCGCCGCGCGAACAGCGTGCGGATCTTCGGTCGGACGAATTCGGTGAGCCAGCTCATGTGGACACCCGTGCTCCGCGCACACTGGCGGCCAGTTCGCGCACCTGATCCAGCACTGCCCCCACCAGCTTTGCACTGCCCAGGTTCGCCTCGATCGTGCTGCACAGCGCCGATCCCACCACCGCCGCATCGGCAACCCGCACCGCCTCGGCCGCCTGCGCCGGAGAGCGCACACCGAAGCCGACGGCGATCGGCAGACCGGTGGCGTGCCGGATGCGCGGGATCGCTTCACCAAGATGCTCGGCCGTCGTGCTGCGTGTGCCGGTGATGCCGATGATGCTGACGTAGTAGACGAAGCCGGAACTGCCGTTCAGCACCAGCGGGAGTCGCTGGTCGTCGGTGGTCGGCGCGACCAGGCGGATGATGTCGATGCCGTGCGCGGTGGCCGGCGGCATCAGCATGTCGGCCTCCTCGGTGGGGAGGTCGACCATGATCAGCCCATCGACCCCGGCCGCCGCCGCATCGAGGCAGAAACGTTCAGTGCCATACGACAGAACAGGGTTCAGGTAGCCCATCAAAATGATTGGCGTCGCATCGTCTTCACGACGGAACTCGCGCACCATCGTCAGGACATGCCTGACCTTGACCCCGGCTTTCAGCGCGCGCTTGCCGGCCGCCTGGACGATCGGGCCGTCGGCCATCGGATCGGTGAACGGAATGCCGACCTCGATCAGGTCGGCACCCGCGCCGGGCATGCCACGGAGCAGTGCCATCGAGGTGGCGGCATCGGGGTCCCACGCCTCCACGAACGGGATCAGCGCGCCACGACCTTCGCGTTTCAGAGCGGCGAAGCGTGCAACGATGCGGGTCATCGTAGGCCACGCACATGCCAATCGTCGTGGCGGGCGAAGGCCCGCCATCCACGACTTCTTGCGGCAATTGGTGAGAAAGACGTGGATGGCGGGCCTTCGCCCGCCATGACGGTAGGACGCATCACAGTTTCACCCCGAGACGCTCCGCCACCGTGAAGATGTCCTTGTCGCCGCGGCCGCACAGATTCATCAGGATGATTTCGTCCTTCCCCATGGTCGGCGCCAACTTCGTCACATGCGCCAGTGCGTGTGCGGGTTCCAGCGCGGGGATGATCCCCTCGGTCCGCGTGCACAACTGGAACGCCGCCAGCGCCTCCTCGTCCGTCGCCGACACGTATTCAACCCGCTTGATATCGTGCAGCCAGGAATGCTCCGGACCGATCCCCGGATAGTCCAACCCGGCACTGATCGAGTGCGCCTCGATGATCTGCCCGTCGTCGTCCTGCAACAGATAGGTCCGATTGCCGTGCAGCACGCCAGGCCTGCCACCGGTCAGGCTGGCCGCGTGCTCGCCGGTCTCAATCCCATGCCCACCCGCCTCCACGCCGATCAGCCGCACCGACGGATCATCGAGGAACGGATGAAACAGCCCCATCGCATTGGACCCGCCGCCGATGCACGCAACCGCCGCATCCGGCAGCCGCCCCTCGGCCTCATGCAATTGCGCCTTGGCCTCTTCGCCGATCACCGACTGGAAATCGCGCACCATCATCGGATAGGGATGCGGGCCCGCGACGGTGCCGATCAGGTAGTAGGTGTCCTCGACATTGGCGACCCAGTCGCGCAGCGCCTCGTTCATTGCGTCCTTCAGCGTGGATGCGCCCGAGGTGACCGGCTTCACCTCCGCCCCCAGCAGCTTCATGCGGAACACGTTGGGCGCCTGCCGTTCGACGTCGGTGGCGCCCATGTAAACGGTGCACGGAAGGCCGAACAACGCGCACATCGTCGCCGTCGCCACACCGTGCTGGCCCGCGCCGGTCTCGGCGATGATCCGCGTCTTGCCCATCCGCCTGGCCAGCAGGATCTGGCCCATGCAGTTGTTGGCCTTGTGGCTGCCGGTGTGGTTCAGTTCGTCGCGCTTGAAGTAGACCTTGGCGCCGCCGAGGTGCCGCGTCAGCCGCTCGGCGAACCAGAGCGCGCTGGGGCGGCCGACGTAGTTCTTCAGGTAGGCGTCCAGCTCCGTCTGGAACGCCGGGTCGGCGCGCGCCGCCAGATAGGCCTGCTCGACCTCCAGGATCAGCGGCATGAGCGTCTCGGCGACGAACCGGCCGCCGAATTCGCCGAAGCGGCCGCGTCCGTCCGGGCCGTTGCGCAGGCTGTTCACGCCGAAAGGCTGGTTCACGTTGGGCGGTCTCCTTTCCCGGGGTCATAGCGCAGGCGGGGACCGGGGTCACGGGTCTGGCGGGCCGTGATCCTCGTAGGCCGCATCACGCAACCGGTCCCAGGACACGTCCCGGAACACCGGCAGTAGGCCGTGGCCCTTAAGGCTCGCCCGGCGCAGCTTGAACGGCGTGCCCGATCTTGCGCCGTCGATGACGCGGTGCAGTCCGCGTTCAATTAGGGTGCGCAGCGCGACGCCCTGCCGTGTCGCGAGTTTGCGGGCCTTCGCGCAACAGGGGGGCGGAGATTTCAACGGTCGTCTTCATGATGCCCAGCAATATGGGCGTGTTGATCGGCCTGGCGACAACGCCACCTTTTACCGCGTCGCTACTGACGCCGTTATGTCAGGATTGCCGCTTCAGACATGACTGCCGCTCGCTTGCCGCCGCACGGCACTGCAAACCTCTCGGCGCGCCTCCTACGATGCGGAAATCAAGACTTCCGCGGCACGACCTGTCAGGCTGCCCGGATGCAGGCTGAACGCATTATTCAGATTATTGCCGATTGGGCGAAGGCACAGTCGACAATTCTGGCCGTGGCTCTCGTTGGTTCACACGCACGCGGATCGGCGGGTGCGGGCTCTGACATTGACCTTGTGCTGATCGTGACCAATCCGCGCGCCTTCCGGGCTGAAACGACATGGCTCGACACAATTGGCTGGAACACTGTGGGTGCTCGACCGCAGAAGTGGCAGGATGAGGATTACGGAGAACTCTGTTCACGCCGCTTGTGGCTCGAAAACAACCGCGGCGAGATCGAATTCGGTTTCGCTTCGCCCTCATGGGCTGACGTGAACCCACTCGATCCGGGAACCCGTTGCGTGATCGCTGACGGGTGCCGCATCCTTCACGACCCAAGAAAGATACTAAGCCGTCTATGCGATGCCGTAAGCGGGTCGGGATGTTGCGAAGCTTGTTGGAAAACTTAGGAATTTCGGACCAGCGGTTCGATCGATGCTAAGCAGCAGCCAACAAATGGCGGTGCGCGTGCACAGCCGCGAAGCGCTGGGCTGGCCGGTCTTGCTTTCACTGGCGCTCCACCTGACGTTATTCCTGTCCTTGCTGATAATTCCGCCGACGCAGCCACCCACAAGTGCATCGGAGCCGCTCGCGGTGGACGTTATAATGGGGGAAGGGCCGGCAGAGGCGACGCCGGAGCCGCCCGCCGCGCCGATTGCTCCGGCCACACCTGTTCAGGAAGCAGAGATACCGCCAGCCCCGCCGGTTCAGCAAGCCGACATCCCACCACCCCCGCCGGCACCCGCGCCGGACGTGCCGCCGCCCCCGCCGGTTCAGCAAGCCGAGCTCCCGCCACCCCCGCCGGCACCCGCACCGGATGTGCCGCCACCCCCGCAGGTTCAGCAAGCCGAGCTCCCGCCACCCCCGCCGGCGCTCGCACCGGACGTGCCCCCGCCACCCCCGCCGCCGGCGCACCCGCCGCGGGCGACGCCACAGCGTGCCGCCGCCCGGGCTTCGCTCAACCCGGCGGGGGCGCCTGCGCACGCGCCGGCCGGGCAGAATGCCACGAGCCGTGCGAGCGATGCGAACAATGGCGCCGCCTGGATGGGGAAGCTGAAGCAGTGGTGGGACCAGCACTCCTTCTATCCTAAGGAGGCGTCGCAAACCAATGAGGGTGGCAACGTAAAGGTCCACATCGTTATTGCCCCTGACGGCAAGGTCACGTCGATCGAAGTGGTACAAGGCTCGGGATTGAGTGTGCTCGACGCGGCGGCGGTAGCCGTGTTTCGTAACGCCCATCTGCCGCCGTTCCCGCCGGGCGCGCCCGCGCAGCCGGCTGATGTCGTGCTGACGCTGCACTACCGCCCGGCGGACAGTGGCGGGTGATCCGATGCGACCCGAGGGTCCGGTAAAAACAACACCGCTTCCGACACGAGATAGCGATATTCACGCCAGGTGTTCGCGCGGGCAGAATGCTGTCGATCAACCAGACGGTCCTGGACACGTGCCTCCGGCGCGGGCCTATGCTCCTGTCTGTCGCCTCGTCTCAACTGAAGGTTGGTGTTGATCTGGATAAAGGGAGAATACCCGGTGCGGTTGTCGGTCGCTTCATCTGCCTTTGCTGCGGCTTTTGTTTTGACGCCTGTTGCCGCCGGCTACGCACCCGCGTTTTGCCAGGACTTCAGCATAACGAACCAGGTGGAGCCGGCGAACGCGGGGCGCCGCGACTTGATGAGGCAATTGCAGGCATGGTGGGATGCGCACGCCTACTATCCCAGACACGCGTCGAACAGCGATGAGGGTGGCACTGTCAAAGTCCACCTGGTTATCCTCCCTGACGGCAAGATCTGGACGATCAATGTGGTGGAAGGCTCGGGATCGCGCTCGCTCGACACGGCGGGCGACACGGTGTTCGGCGGAGGGTTCGTGCGGCCATTTCCGGAGGGCGAGCCGAAGGCCGATATAGACATTTCCCTGCACTACGTCCTGGCGCACCGGCACGATCAGCCGGTGGCTGCCGGCGACACGCCCGTGTTGTCCAAGAGCCCTTTCACCATAACGAACGATCCGGTCAAGTCGCCCATTCTCGACACCATGCTGCAAAGGGCCTGCACCGGAACGATGGTGTTGGGCGGGGTACCAAATCACCCTTTGTACGGAGTGCGTTATCAGGCCCAGGCAATCTTCTTTCGCAAACCTGACGGCACGCCATGGGTCAAGTTCTATGAGAGGGGCTATCAGAGCCTCTCGCCGGTGACCGAAGTAGGCAAGATGGTGACGTGGACCGGTCGAGAAGAGTATATCAGCGTCGGCAAGGAAATGGCTGCTCGATGGCTTCAGTACACCGTATGGCCTGACGGCGATAACCATCTCAGTGGCGCCATAGGTAGCCGTATGATTCACATATCTGGCGACGCGTATAATCAAAATCTGGCAGGAAACTCAGTCGATCTATCCTGCGCAGCAGAACGTCCTGCCTGCGATTACGTGGAATGATTGGCTTGCGGTCACGTCACCGTTTGGTCTTTCACCGACTGATCCACCCTGACGGCAACATCTGGATGGTCGATGCGTGAGGAACGCTCTGGATCGCGCTCTGCCGCATCTTTGGCAGCCTCGCTTTCAGCTGCGGTCTGCTCCGCATCCTGAGAACTCGGCCCCTACCCCTCCCGCACAAACCGCTGCCGCGCCTGGATCTCTGCCACATCCGCCGGACGCTCGAACGCCTCCGGCATCGCCTCGCCGGGGCGACGCGGGCGGCCGATGGCGCGGAACCAGTCCTCCAGCCCGGCCGGCGCGATCATCCACAGCAAGCGCATCTGCCCACTCCCGGTGTTCCGCACCGTGTGCCAGGCGGCGCGGCCGATCAGCAGCGTGGTCTCCGGCCGCACCTCGTGGCGCGCGCCGTCCACCTCCGCCCAGCCCTCGCCCACGTAGCAGAACAGCACCTCGTGCTGGCGCTCATGCGCGTGGCGGCGGATGTGCGCACCGGGCTCCAGCACCTCGATGCCCAGCGAGAAGCCGTCGTGCGGCGTGTTGTACGGCGTCAGCTTGTTTACGATGTAGCCGCGCGAGGGCAGCGGCTGCCAGAATGACTCGCCCTCGTCCGGGCCGAGCACCACGACCGGCCCTTTGGCGAACTCGCTCATGCGTGTCTCCATTCCGCGGTGATCCAGGGAAGGAGCCGACACCATGTCCGCAACCGCCGCAATGTGGCACTTGTCGCGCGTTGCCCGGCCGTTGGGGCTGTCGTCGACAGGCAGCGGCGGCATGGTGTGGAGGAGGGGCGAAGATCTCGCGGTAATCGGAGCCGGAGGGATTTGGTTCGCCGAGCTCCTCCGAGACCGCGCAGCAGGCAAGTGAGGCAGTGCGTCGCGCGCGCATGTTCGAAACCTCTCTGCGCGCTCTGCATTGCTAACTTGGCAAATCACCGCAGCCCGCGGTTATTTTCCGATGCACTGCCCGTAGCGCGCTGTTTCGACTGAACGTTTTCCCGCAAGGGTCATGGCGCGTGGGGTATCGCATCGAAGCAAGGAAAGGGAACCGCAAAAAACGCAAATAACGCAAACGAGGTTGCAGCGACATCGCCTCAGGTCTGGCGCCCTGGCCATGCACGCGCGTGATTTGCGTGTTTTGCGTTGTTTGCGGTTCCCCTTACTGTTGGCTGATCCAGCCCGATACCGACGCCCAGAGACACCAGCTCGATCCTTGCTTTGGTTTGGTTGCGGCGAATCGGCCGCGCTAGGTTCTCGGCGGACTCTGCATTACTAACCTGGCAAATCACCACAGCCCGCGGTTATTTTCCGATGCACTGCCCGTAACGCGCTGTTTCGCCTGAACGTTTTCCCGCAAAGGACATGGCGCGTGGGGTATCGCATCGAAGCAAGGAAAGGGAACCGCAAATAACGCAAATAACGCAAAAAAACGCAGGTTGCAGCGACATCGCCTCAAGTCTGGCGCCCTGGCCATGCACGCGCGTGATTTGCGTGTTTTGCGTTGTTTGCGGTTCCCCTTACTGTTGGCCGATCCGGCCCTCCGACAGATTGTCGAAGTACGCTTTGTCGGCTGCCTGCCCTGTCGGCGGCGGCATCGGGTGCTCGCGCCGCCACGCAGCGATGCGCTCGCGGAGCGGGATTGCCTCGCGGATCCGATCCAACTCGGCTTGCACGGCCAGGCGGACGGCATCCTGCTTGGATACACCGCGTTGCCTGGCAAGCTGCGCCACCAACTCCGCCGTCGCATCGTCCTTGATGTAGAGTGGCATTGGCATCGCCCTTGCGGGGAAATCCGAATATCCGAGACCGGCTAGCCGAATATACCGCTTAGTGCAACTGGATACCTGGTTCCAGCATGCCCCTTGGCGAATGCGTCCATGCGTGTCTCCATTTCGCGGTGATCCCAAGGGAAGGAGCCGACACCATGTCCGCAACCGCCGCAATGTGGCCCGCCGGCGCCGCCTACGTCGATGGCCGCTTCATGCCGGTCGCCGATGCGATGATCCCGGTGACAGACTGGGGCTATCGTCGCTCCGACGTGACCTACGACGTGGTCAGCGTGTGGGACGGCGCGTTCTTCAAGCTGGACGATCACCTGCGGCGGTTCCGCGCCTCGATGGACTATTTCCGCCTGCACCCGCGTGAGAGCGACACCGACATCCGCGGCATCCTGCACGACCTGGTGCGGCGCACCGGGCTGCGCGAGGCCTACGTCGCGATGGACTGCCTGCGCGGCGCCGCACCGCCGCATCTGCGCCGGCATCCGTCCAATGCGCGCAACTACATGCTGGCCTTCGCGGTGCCGTACGTGTGGCTGATGCCGCGCGACGTTATCGAGCGCGGCGCGCACCTGATTGTCGCGTCCAACCCGCGCATCCCGGAAGTCTGCGTCAATCCTCGGGCAAAGAATTTTCATTGGGCCGACATGACGCGCGCGCTGTTCGAGGCGCAGGACAAGGGCGCCGACAATCCCGTGCTGCTCGATTTCGACGGGAACGTCACCGAGGGTCCCGGATTCAACGTGTTCGCAGTCACCGATGGCGTGGTGGCCACGCCGGATCGCGGCGTATTGGAAGGCATCACGCGACTTTCGGTGATCGAGATGTGCCAGAAGCTGGGGCTGCCGTGCGAGGTGCGCACCGTGCCGCTGGCGGAACTGCGCAACGCCGATGAGGTGTTCATCTCGTCCACGGCCGGCGGCGTGATCGGCGTGACACGGCTCGACGACCGCATCCTGGGCAACGACCGGCCGGGGCCGGTGACCGAAACGCTGCACGACGCCTACTGGCGGTTCCGTCGCGAGGGCTGGTGCGCCGAACCGATCGACTACGCCCGCGCCGAGGCGGCGGAGTAGCGCCGGCGGTGGACGACCTCGCGGCGCTGCGGCTGCAGATCGAGTGGGGCGCCGACGAAGCGCTGGAGGTCGAACCGGTCGATCGCCTGCATGTGCAGCCCCCTCCCGAACCCTCCCCCGCTTCAACTCCCTCCCCTGCCGCTTCAACTCCCTCCCCTGTGGAGCGGGGGAGGGTTGGGGAGGGGGCCGGTACGGCGGCCGAACGCGCAACCCAGGCGGCCGCCGGCGCGCACACCCTTGCCGACCTGCGTGCTGCGATTTCCGGCTTCGACGGCTGCGCTCTGCGCGACACCGCGAGCAATCTGGTCTTCGCCGAGGGCGATCCATCGTCCGGGTTGCTGCTGATCGGCGATGCGCCTGGCGCGGACGACGATCGGTCCGGCGTGCCGTTCGCCGGCGCGCCGGGCGCATATCTCGACCGGATGCTCGCCAGCATCGGCTTGGCGCGAGCCGGTCTGTTGTTGAGCCCGCTGATCCCCTGGCGTCCGCCGGGTGATCGGCCGCCGAGCCCGACGGAACTCGCGATCTGCCTGCCATTCCTGTTCCGTCTGGTCGCGCTCGCCGCCCCTCGGCGCATCGTTCTGCTTGGCCCGCTTGCGCCTCGGGCCTTGCTTGTCCAGACCACGCGCCGCCGACCGCGCGGCGCTTGGCTGGACGCGTCCATCCCAGGCCTGTCTCAAGCACTGCCTGCACTGCCCACATTCAGCCCCGGCGAGTTGATGCGCACACCACGCGACCGCCGATCCGCCTGGGCCGATCTACGGCTGCTGCGACGAACGCTGGACGCCGATGTTGCAAAAAAGTAACACAAGAAGGCGGTCTAAGCCGTTGAAATAAGGAAACTCCATCTTAAAAATAGAGATTAGTCCCAGTCATCGCGGTTGTGCCTCACTGGTGGAGCGTGTAGCCCGGTTGGACCATGCGACGGATCGGACGAACATTCTCCCGCCTCCCCGTTGCCCGGGCGCTGATCGCCGGGGCCGCGATACTCGCGGGGGCCGCCGCACACGCGGAATTCGGCTGACTCCGGCGGCGCGCCGGCGAATACCGACGAAACCGCCATGGCGATCCCACGCGTGGCGTTGCCCGGCAGAAACCCCGGCGTTGCGCTGCCCCACCCGCTGGACCCGAGCGACGCCGTGCGCATCCGTCGGATCTTCGCCTGGCAGGAGCACGGCGACATCCAAGCCGCGAAACGCGCTGCCGCGGAGATCGAGGATCCGCTGCTCGCCGGCCACATCCTGGCCGACCGCTACCTTGGCCGCTTTCGCCGAGCGACGCCGGATGAACTGGCAAGCTGGCTGGAGCGCTATTCTGACCTGCCGGATGCACCCGCCATCCACGCCCTGCTGATCCGCCGTTTGCCAAAAGGAACGCCAGCGCCTTCACCGCCTGGTCTGGCGGCTCTCCCCCATGTCGTCCCGGATGGTCCCGCGGCATCGCCGGCCGCTCCGCCGGACGATGAAGCCAGCGGCAGCGGCCGATCGCGGGCGGCCGCTGCGGCACGGACGCTGTTCACCGGCAATCGCGATTCGGAAGCGCTCCGGAACGCCATGGCGGTGCTGCACAAGGCGCGGCCGGACCAGCCGATTGGAGAGGTTGGCCTGGTCGCCGGACTTGCCGCATGGCGGATCGGGCGCATCGACCTGGCGCAAACCTGCTTCGAGGCCGCCGCCGGGGTTAGTGGACCGGCCCGCGTGCGTGCGGCCGCTGCACTTTGGACGGCGCGGGCGCATCTGCGATTGCGGGATGAGGCAGGCTACGTAGGCTGGCTGCGGCGTGCGGCCGAGGAACGGCGCACCTTCTATGGGCTGATCGCCCGGCGCACATTGGGCCTCGATGACGGCCGGATGCCCGGTGGAGACCTGGCCATCGAAGCCGATGTGGAGGCGATCGCCGCGACGCCACGCGGTCGGCGAGCCTTCGCGCTGTTGCAGGTCGGCCAGCCGGAGCGGGCAGAGGCCGAATTGCGGCTGCTGTGGCCCGCGATGAAGGATAATCCGCCACTGCGCCGGTCGATGCTGCTGATCGCAGCCAGCGTCGGACTGACCGAATTCGCCGCGCAGCTTGCCGCGATGGCCGATGCGCAGGATGGACAGCCGCGCGATGAATTGCGCTTCGCTGTGCCGCGGCTTCATCCAGCCGGCGGGTTCCGCATCGATCCGGCGTTGGTCTATGCATTGACCCGACTGGAATCAAACTTCGACGCGGCCGCGGTGTCGCCCGCCGGCGCGCTCGGTCTGATGCAGATCATGCCGGCCACGGCGCGCTACGTCATGGGCGACTGCGTTGGACGATCCCAAGCTGCATGATCCTTCGCTCAATCTGGATGTGGGCCAGCGTTACGTTGCGTACCTCGGACGTCAGGACGGCATCGAGGGTGATCTGATCCGGTTGCTCGCCAGCTACAATGCGGGACCTGGCAGCTTTCTGCGCTGGAGCGGCGCCGTGCGCGACGAGGACGATCCGCTGCTGTTCATCGAGGCGATCCCGAACGACGAGACGCGCGCCTTCGTCCAGCATGTGCTGACCTACACTTGGATCTATGCGGCCCGACTGCGGTTGCCCGCGCCAAGCCTCGACGAGATTGCCGCGGGTGAATTCCCGCGCTTCACGCCGCTCGCTGCACAGGGCAAACTGTCGGGCGCCGCGCCGCGCGTGCACTGACGGCGGCGCGTCAGGAGGCAGCATCATGGCACGCATCGACGAAAGCCGAGCGTTCATTCCGGTCAACATCGCCGTGCTCACGGTTTCCGACACGCGCACGCCGGCAAACGACACGTCGGGGGACGCGCTGGTCGATCGGATCACCAAGGCGGGACATCGGGTGGCGGCGCGTGCGATCGAGAAGGACGATCCCGGCGCGATCGAACGGCAACTGCGCACCTGGATCGCCGATCCGCAGATCGATGTGGTGATCACGAGCGGCGGAACCGGTGTCACAGGGCGCGACGTGACGCCCGAGGCATTTGACCGCGTGCTGGAGAAGCGCATCGAGGGCTTCGGCGAGCTGTTCCGCATGCTGAGCTATCAGAAGATCGGCACCTCGACGATGCAGTCGCGCGCGCTGGGCGGCGTTGCGGGGGGCACCTACCTGTTTGCGTTGCCGGGAAGTACCGGGGCGGTGAAGGATGCGTGGGACGACATCCTGCTGTCACAGCTGGATAATCGCCATCGCCCCTGCAACCTGGTGGAACTGATGCCGCGATTGCAGGAACATCTGAAGCCGGCGGCGGAGTAGGGGCACCGCTCTGGTTGCATGGCTGCCGGCTCCTGCCGGCCACCGTCATGGCGACCTTCAGTCTTTGCCGGGCCTGAACGGCCTGACCCGGCCATCCACGCAACCACGATGCCGTCATCGATGCCCGGGTTTGACCCCGGCCATGTCGGTGGATGCCTTCCGCTACTTCTCGGAATCCTTCTCTTTCTCCGCCTTCGCCTGCTGATGGTGTCCGATGACTGCGCCGGTCGCCGCACCCGCAACGGCATGACCGCTGCCTACCTCATGACCGGCCAAGGCACCCACCGCTGCACCCTTGGCAGTGCCGGCTGGCTTCTTGTCCTCCGCGTGAACGGCGACTGCCAGCCCACTCACGAGAGCGACGGCAACGATAAATGCGCGCATGAACGAACCTCCTGATTCCGGTTTGGAACGACCTCAGTCGGATCAGGGTTGCCGTGAGGCTCCTCTCAACTCGCCGTGCAGTGGTGTCGATACTACGCCAGTGTGCGCGCGATCCGCGCCACCAGTTCCTCGCGCGCGGTACGCATGCTGGCATTGCGCCGCAGCGCACTCGACAGCACATCCGGTGGCGCTGTGTCCGGACTGCCGGCCTCAAACGGCGGCGCCGGTGCATATTCGATCTGCAGCTGTATGCCCTGCGCCACAGCCGGACCAGCGATCTCCGCCACCACCGTCAGCGCGAAATCGATGCCGGCCGTCACGCCGCCACCGGTAATCAGATTGCCGTCGCGCACGACGCGGCCTTTGGTGGGAATCGCACCCAACGACCCCAGCAGATCGTGCGATGCCCAATGCGTTGTCGCACGTTTGCCGCGCAGCAGCCCGGCCGCGCCCAGCACCATGGCGCCGGTGCACACCGACGTGACGAAGCGTGCGCCGCGCGCCTGCGCGCGCAGGAACGCCAGCACCTCCGCATCCTCCATCATCGCCGCCACGCCGGGACCGCCAGGCACGCAGACCACGTCCAGTTGGGGACATTCGGCAAGCGTGGTATCGGGTAGGATGCGCATGCCGGTCTCCGCGGCCACCGGCTCGCGCGTTTTCCACAGCAGATGCACCGAAGCGTCCGGCCATTTCGCGAACACCTCGAACGGGCCGGTGAGGTCGAGCTGCGTCAGGCGTGGGAACAGCAGCATGCCAATGCGGGTTGTCGTCATTGTTCGTTCTCCTGACCACGCAGCCTATTCAGATCGGCTGCCGTGTCCACGTCATGCAGCGTGCGCAACATCGCGATCCGCCGCCCAGCGAAATTCGCCAGCGTGTCGGCCAGCGCATGTTCGCTCGACCATCGTACCGAGGTGAACGGCCGCGCCGGGCGGCGTGACGACAGCGCCACCAGCCAGTATCCGCCGTCCGCCGCCGGACCGAACACGGCCTGTGCGCTGCCCAAGGCACGAAATGCCGCCCACACATCGGTCGGCGCCGCATCGGGAATGTCGCTGCCGATGAGTGCCACGCGGCATCGCGGAAACCGCCGGAATGCACGGTGCATCCTGACACCGAGGTGCCCACTGCCTTGCGGTATTCGCGTCACCCGAACCGGCAGGCGCAGCCTTGCGCGATCCGGCGTGATTGCCAGCACGGTCCGGTAGCGCCGGTCCGCCACCAGCGCGCGCATCAGTCCGGTCAGCGTCGCGACGTGGAAACGCAAGGCGGCCCGCGCGCCGATCTCGCGCGCCAGCCGTCGCTTCACCGCTCCCAGCCGAGGCGCCCGGGCGAACACGACCACGATGTCCTTCATGCATAGAGCCGGACGATCAGTTGCGGCGGGACGCCGGCGAAATACAGCGTCAGGCAGAACAGGTTGCGCAGCGAGCGTCGGTACCATCCGTCGCGTTGCCACTTCTCCGCCGAGGTGATCGCGGCAATGTCGAGTGCCACCATGCGTCGACGACCGAGGCGGCGGATCAGGTCCACGTCCTCCATCAGCGGCAGCGACCTAATGCCACCGATCTCGCGCAGCAGGTCGCGATGGATCAGCAGGCCCTGGTCTCCGTACGGCAGCGCGAACACCCGGCAGCGCCACGCGACCAGCCGCTCGAGCAGCCTCGCCCGCCGATCGTCGCTGTCGAGCCTGAAGCGGCAATAGCCCGCGTGCCCCGGCGAGATCGCCATGTGCGCTCCGACCGAGGTCTGCCAACCTGTCCCAAGCCGCGTGTCGGCATGCAGCAAAAGCAGCCATTCTCCCTGCGCGGCTGCCACGCCTGCCGCAAGTTGGCTGCCGCGGCCGCGCCGTGCGCGCACCACCCGCGCGCCCAGCGACGCCGCCAATTCCGCGGTTTTGTCACTGCTGTCGCCGTCCGCCACGACCACCTCATCCGCCGCCGCAATCGAAGCCAGGGTTTCGCGCAGTGAATGGGACGCGTTCAGCGCAGGGATCACGACCGATAAAAACATGTTCCCATACAGCATGTTCCCATAATGTTCTTGACCGCTCGCTGCCGTTTTGGCAGTCTGCGAGCGAACGGACGGGGAACAGAACCATGGACGATCGTGGCTTCTCTGGCAAGCAGACAATCGACGCCGACGCGCTGACCGAGGCGTCCGTGGCCACGCCGATGCCGTCGCTCGCCCGGCGCGGCCGAGGTGCGACCACCAATCCGCCGGTGCGCTACGACACGCAGGCGTCAAGCCCGTTCGATGACGGTTGGGACACGCTCGGCAGCGAATTCGGCGAACTGCCGAAGCTTGCCACGACGTTGACGCGCGATGCGACCCGCTCGGCGATCAGCTGGAACACATCGCCCGATATCGGCTTCGACCGGGCGGTGAATCCGTATCGTGGTTGCGAGCACGGCTGCATTTACTGCTACGCGCGCCCGACCCACGCCTATCTCGGATATTCACCTGGGCTCGACTTCGAGACGAAGCTGATTTTCAAGCCTGAGGTCGCGGAACTGCTGGAAAAGGAGTTCCGCAAGCCAGGCTACACGGCGCGCA
Source organism: uncultured Alphaproteobacteria bacterium (assembly GCA_963812475.1). GTDB lineage: Bacteria > Pseudomonadota > Alphaproteobacteria > Acetobacterales > Acetobacteraceae > JAMXLO01. The sequence goes on along the minus strand of CAWEVI010000044.1, from coordinate 64,536 downwards.
CCTTGGCACTCGGATCAAATACCGATCCGTACCAGCCGGTCGAGCGCACCCTGAAGCTGACGCGTGCGGTGCTTCAGGTGCTTGACCGATTTAACCATCCGGTCGGCATCGTGACCAAGTCGGCCGGCGTGCTGCGCGATCTCGACATCCTGACCTCGATGGCGAAGCGAAAGCTGGCGCGTGTGTATCTGTCGGTCACCACGCTCGATGCTGCGCTCGCCCGCCGCATGGAGCCGCGTGCGGGCACGCCGGAGCGGCGGCTGCATGCGATCGGCGAATTGACGCGGGCCGGCGTGCCGGCGGGTGTGATGGTGGCGCCGATGATCCCGGGGCTGAATGATGCCGAGATGGAGAAGATCGTCGAGGCCGCCGCCCGTGCCGGCGCACGCCACGCCGGTTATGTGCTGCTGCGCCTGCCGCACGAACTGCGTCAGATGTTTGAGGACTGGCTCGCCACCCATTTCCCGGACCGCGCAAAGCATGTGCTGAACCTGATCCGTGAGACCCGATCCGGCGCGTTGAGCGATGCGCGCTTCCATCATCGTTTCTCCGGACAGGGGGTGTACGCCGATCTGTTGCTGCGCCGCTTTGCACGGGCGACGCGGCAGTGGGGGTTGGACGAGGCGCGTGAGGGACTGGACTGCGGGAAGTTCGCCGTTCCGGACGATGGCACGCCGCCGACAGCAGAGGCGCAGATGTCGCTGTTTTAGCGCCGGGCGATATTTTCCAGTGGAAGGAGTCGGGACGGTGTTGCTGCACGCCACCCATCTACCTTCCAAACGCCCGCATCACCTGCAACCCCTGCTCCAGATCGGTGATCAGGTCCGCCACGTCCTCCAGCCCGATATGCAGCCGGATCACCGGACCCTCGAATTTGCCGCCACCCGCCGTGCGGGTGATGAAACCCGTCGTCGGCAAGGCAAGACTTTCAAATCCGCCCCATGACGCGCCGATCCCGAACAGCGCCAGCGATTCCACCAGTGCGTGCGTGCTCTCGGCAGAGAACTCCGGTTTGAATTCCACGCCGAACAGGCTGCATGCGCCGGTGAAGTCGCGCTTCCAGATCGTGTGACCCGGTGCGCCAGGCAAAGCCGGATGCAACACCTGCTTCACCTCCGGCCGCCTGCTCAGCCAGTGCGCCACCTCGATCGCGGAATCCATCTGCTGCGCCAGTCGCACGCCCAACGTGCGCATGCCGCGCAGCGTCAGCCAGCAATCGTCCGGACTGGCGTACTGTCCCAGTCCGCGCGACGCCGCATGCAGCCGTTCCCAGTCCTCGGCCGAATTCACCGTGATGCTGCCGATCAAAATGTCCGAGTGCCCCGCTGGATATTTCGTCGCCGCCTGGATCGATACATCGACACCGTGTTTGAACGGCTGGAAGTGATGAATGCCCCAGGTGTTGTCCATCAGCAGCTTGGCACCGCGCGCATGCGCCGCATGCGCGATCGCCGGAATGTCCTGCACCTCGAAGGTGTGGCTGCCCGGGCTCTCGGTATATACGACCGTGGTGTTTGGTCGCATCAGATCGGTGATGCCCGCCTCGTCGATCACCGGATCGTAGAACGTGGTCTCCACGCCAAATCGCTTCAGGAAACCCTCGGCGAAGTTGCGCGAGGGGCCGTACACGCTGTCCGGCATCAGGCAATGCTCGCCCGCATTCAGGAACGCCAGCAGCGGCGTGGTCACCGCGGCCAGTCCCGAACAGACGATGGCGCACCGCGTGCCGCCTTCGACCTCGGCGATCACGTCCTCCAGCGCCCAATGCGTCTCGGACCCGCCCAAACCGTAAGTCAACACGCGCTCGCCGCGCCGGGCCGCCATGGCACGCCGTTCCGCCACCGTCGGATACAGCACGGTCGAGCCACGCAGCAGTGGCGGATTGACGAAGCCGTGCGTGTGCTTGCCGGCCCGCCCTGTGTGCGACAGCCGCGTGCGGAAGCCGCGCTTCGAGGTTTCGGTCATGATCGCCTCGTCTCCACCGGCGTGTCGGCGCGGCCGCCCCATTCGGTCCAGGAGCCATCGTAGACCGCACCCTCCGGCAACCCGGCGATGCGCAGACCGAGCGTCAGGATGCAGGCCGTCACGCCTGACCCGCAGCTCGTCACCACCGGACGCGATCCATCCACGCCCGCCTGCGCCAGGCGTCCGCGCACCGCATCGGGTGAAAGGAACGTGCCGTCGGCGTTCAGCAGATCGGTGTAGGGCAGGTTGGCGGAGCCCGGAATGTGCCCGCTGCGCATCCCCGCCCGCGGCTCCGGCACCTCGGCGGTGAACCGTCCCGCGGCGCGCGCATCCAGCACCAGTTCGGCCCGTGTGCCAACATTGCCCAGCACATCGCCGATACCGCGCAGCCGGCCTGCGCGATAGTCGGGCCGGAACGCGACAGGCAACGGCGGCGCCGGCGCGCCGTCCTCTGTCCTGCGACCCTCGCGGACCCACTTGGGCAGGCCGCCGTCGAGCACGGCCGCACGGTCATGACCGAACAACCCCATCAGCCACCAGCCACGCGCCGCGGACGCCAGGCCCTTCTGGTCGTAGAACACGACGCGCGTCGCATTGCCGACGCCCATCCCGCCGAGCAGTTTCGCGAACCGTCCCGGCGTCGGCACCATGTGCGGCAGGTCGGTATCGGTGTCCGCCACCTCGTCGATGTCGAAATACCGTGCGCCCGGAATGTGTGCGCGCAGGTATTCGGCGCGGCCGTCCTTGTTCTCGTTCGGCAGGTATTTCGTGGCGTCGAATATCGCGAGGTCGGGCTTGCCGAGTTCCGCGGCAAGCCATTCGGTCGTCACCAGCGGGTCCATTGTTCTCTCCCTCTGCCAGTCGCAGAGGTGCAGTGCCGGTACTGGCGGCGGCGAGTCAATCGATGGCGGGATGTGATGGTCTGATCGGGATGTGGATCGGTGTCACGGTGTTCGCGTGTGAGACGGTGTCGCGTGCGGCGAGAACTGGACCACGGATGAATACGGATGACGAACGGCCACGCCGGCGCTGTGTGACAGGCTCAGGGGCCGGACGTCGAGGCGCTTCGGCTCAAAACTGAAAGCTCGGGAAAGGCCGCTAAGTCAGCCGTGCCACCGCTCGGCGAAGTCGAACTTAATTAGGCAACAGCCGCCACAGCGGCGCCGCCGTCACACCGTTGTTAATCTGCGACAGAGGCGCAGTGAGGGTATCGTCAAAAGTGATCTGACAGTTCGACCGCCAGGCGCGGCTATGCCTCCGACGAAGTAATGGATAGTCTTATGGGCAAGAGAAATCATCTTATTGAGGGCGTTTCCGGCGCCGGCAAAACGGCGGTCTGCACAGAATTGCAGCGGCGCGGCTATCAGGCCATTCATGGTGACCGGGAATTGGCGTATCGAGGCGATCCGGAAACGGGTGCACCGACGACGCCGCAAACGGGTACACCGAGGGCTAACTGGATGTCCGAGTGCCACATTTGGGATGTAGAGAAGGTAAAGGCCTTAGTCGCCAACCAAGATGAAGCGGCAACTTTTTTCTGCGGTGGCTCAAGGAATTCGTCCAAATTCATCGATCTATTTGACACCGTTTTTATCCTTGAGATTGACCTTGACACCCTGAACCGAAGGATTGATGAGCGAGTGGCACTGGACCCAACTGACTGGGGCGCAAAACCAGAGGAACGGGAAATCATTGTTAGGTTGCATCAGACGAAAGAGGCCATACCCGGCAGCGGCGTGACAATAGACGCCACACGACCACTTGAGCACGTGGTGGACGAGATTCTTACGCGTATCCGCACAGTTGGCTGAGCGCTGGTTGCGCTCACGATTGGTTTATTAGGTGGACCGTTCCATATGCGACACCGTAGGAAGCACATGGCTGCGGCGGCTCGGCCAACCGACCCGCACCAAAGTTCCGTCGGGTCGGACAGGGCAGACTCATACATGCCCCAAGGCTTATGCTCAGGGTGATGCCGTCATGTAGGTCGGCCACGCGGCAGGCGAGTCCATCCACGTCTTCAAGATAAAGATAAAGGCCGTTCGGATTTCGATCGCGAACGACCCAATCTTCGGGACTCTCAGCCGATAGATGGATCAGCCAACCAATTCCGTCACTCAGGATGCGGTAGTGCCCCTGGTCGCTATGCACGGAAAGACCGAGGCGCATATAGAACGCCGTGCTGGCGTCACGCTTGTCGGCCCGAGCCGGGCATCGCAGTAATCGATGACTATCCTTCGCGGGACGGCGCGGTCGGGTAGGATTGTCCAGGGGGGTAACCGTCGTACTTCGGGACGTTGGGCTGGTCGTGGTCCCAGGGCTGTGCGCTTTTCATGAAGATGTCGGCATCGGGCTGGAACCAGCCCGCGTCGTCCAGGGTGCAGACGCGAAGTCCGACGAGGTCTGGGCGGGTCCCGACCTGCACGTACAGCGGCGTGCCGCAGTTACCGCAGAAAACGCGGACAATGTCGTTACCACTGTCCGCTTTCGTAACATAGCGCTTTGGTATGCCCTGGAGGATGCGGAACCCGGCGCTGGGGACGCGGGCGGCGGCGACGTGCGCTGCACCGCTCTGGCGCTGGCAATCGCGGCAATGGCAGCGCAGGGTGAACACAGGTTCGCCCACGGTTTCGTAGCGGATTGCGCCGCAGAGGCAGCCGCCTGTTCTAGGGTCGGACACGTTTGGTCTCCCGACGGGACGAAGGATTGGAGGGCCAGAGCGGCGGGAGCGCAATCGTCTGGGGGCCCGTCGGTCCGTCAATATGGGTGGGGTTCAAGTAATCTCCATTGAACGGCCGCTTCGTGGTCAGATTCGCCAGCAAACGTGCGCTCATCGTCCCGATAGCCGTTCACCACCTCGAACTCAGTATTGATACCATCGTTGTCGAATCCGGAGGCGTGAGCATAACCGACAACCGCCGTCAGCCAGAGAACGCTTTTCGGCGCGACTGATGACGGAATTGTCGCAGTTGGAATATACTTCGGGAGTGACCGCTTTCGACCCAAAGCCGACATTCGCACCTGACTTCCGCACCAAGCAAACCATTGATCAACCTAACTCGAGAATTTTTTGTGGAAGTCTTGAGTTTCGCAAATATGGCTCCTCCATCTCCATTACCCACTGGTATACAGGTAACGAGGTTCCTGCCAACGTGCATACCCTTGGTTTTTCTGGAGCGGCAATGACGTCGTCAAACCCTGCTGCCGAACTAGTGCTGTTGGTCACTGGCTACCGCGTCTCGCAGGCGATCCACGTTGCCGCGACACTCGGAATCGCTGACATAATCAAGGACGGAGCAGCCTCGGCCTCCGACCTCGCAGTCGCGACCAACTCCCACGCAGGAGCTCTATATCGCGTGCTCCGGGCACTCGCAGCGGCTGGCGTATTCCATGAGGACGACGAAAAGCGGTTCTCTCTCACGCCGCTCGGCGAATGCCTACGCTCGGATGCAGAGCGGCCAATGGCGGCCTGGGCGTCATTTATCGGGCGTCCTCATCAGTGGCAGGCCTGGGGGTCGCTTTCGCACAGTGTGCGGACCGGCGAGAACGCCTACCGCCACGTCCATGGCGTTGGCCTCTGGGATTACCTCGTCGGACATCCTGAGGAAGCGGCGATCTTTGATCGCGCCATGACCGGCGGCTCTCGCGGCGTCGTCGAGGCTATTGTGTCAGCTTACAACTTCTCGGCGTTCGGTCATGTCGTGGACATCGGAGGTGGTCAAGGCGCGATGATCGCCGCTGTCCTCGCAGCACATACCAACACTCATGGCATCCTGTTTGACAGACCGGACGTCGTGGCACGGGCGCAACCTGTATTGGAAGCGGCGGGTGTCGCCAAACGGTGCGCCGTGGTGGGAGGCAGTTTCTTCGAGACCATTCCCGAGGGTGGCGACGCATACCTGCTCAAATATATCCTTCACGATTGGGACGACGCCGCCTCGCTCGCGATCCTGGCAGCATGCCGCCGGGTATTTCATTCGGAAACAAAACTTTTGATCATAGAACGGATCGTCGGAGGTCCGAATGACGGCCTTGAGACGAAAACCTCCGATCTGAACATGCTCGTGTCCCCTGACGGACAAGAACGCACAGCGGATGAGTTCGCGGCCCTGCTGGCAAATGCAGGGTTTCGCATGGAGCGGATCATCGAAGTCACTCCTCGTCTCTCTATCGTTGAGGCCGCACCAATCTAACTTCTTTTTGCGCTATAGTGATGACTTGAATTGTAGTCGCCAAGATATGCCTGCCGGTGAGCGGCTCGCCCCCTCTGGAGGTTGGCGGCGTCGAGGCACCGCTCTGACAAGTCCGGGCCATGTGCGTTCCTTGACCCCATGAACAGGACACGAACAGTGCCGATACAGCCTACGGAATCGCCTGTCTCACAATTCCTGATTTATGAAATGCCCTCCGCGTTGACTTCCTCGACGATCGGCGTCGCGTCAACAGTCCCGAGCAGACTCTGGGCTCATCCTCGTCGAGGACTCCGTCCGCCGGCTCTCGCCCGCCTGGCCGCGGGGGGTTGGTCTATTTGGCTGTCCGGGAGACCCACTCGTAGACCGGCCGCAGGCGAGTGATGGCTTGGTCCATCGCGGCGTCCAGCCTATCGTCATCCCAGCCCGGCTCGGCCTCGACCGGCGTATTGATGACGAGATGCGGAGACACCCCGCCCATCGGCGGCGCAGCCAGCCGCTTTTCTCCGGTGTCGAGCACAGTGACGGTCTGCGTCGCCCGGGCGCGGAACTGCCGGCTCGGGTCGAGACAGCCCTTCGCCTGGATCAGCATCTGACGCCAAAGCTGAGCATCGATCTCCGAAAGGAGAAAGACGCCGCCCGCCGATCAGGTGCTCCACGATGCCGTAACGCGAGTTGCCCTGCCACGCGTCGCACGCGAGCGTCAGGTTCCACTACCCCGCTGGCGCGATGATGATCCGCCGGTTCTGTCGGCCCTTGTTCTCGATCTTCACCACCGCTATCCGGCCGATCTCGCCGGTGCGCGCGACATGCGTTCCGCCGCACGGTTGCAGATCGACCAGCGTATCCCCCTCGCCGATCCGCATCAGTCGCAGCCGTCCCGTCCCGCGCGGCGGCGCCACCGACATCGTGCGCACGAGGCCCGGGTCGTCATCCAGCACCGCCTCATCCACCCATTCAATGCGCACCGGGTAGTCGGCCTCAATCAGCGCATTCAGCCCGGCCTCGATCGCCTCCTTGGGCGGCGGGTTGGGCAGGTCGAAATCGAGCCGCGAGCGATCCGCGCCGACCGAACCGCCGGTGACTGCGGCGCCCTTGATCAGGCTGCACAGCAGATGCATCGCCGTGTGCATGCGCATCAGCCGGTAGCGGCGATCCCAGTCGATCTCGCCCTGCACCACCGCACCGACCGCGGGCAACGCCGCGCCAGGCGTGGGCAGATGCCGGATCGTCTCCCCATCGCCCTTCACGGTGTCGGCGATTGCGGTCTCGCTGCCATCCCAGCGCAGCACGCCGACATCGCCAGGCTGCCCGCCGGAGCGCGCGTAGAACACCGTGCGGTCCAGCACGACGCCCTCTGGCCCGCTCGCCAGCACCGTCCCGGTCGCCGAGCGAAGCCGAGGTTCGTCGAGGAACAGCTTTTCCGTCATGTCGTGATCCACTCCTTCCGCAGGGACCCGCGTCGCGCCGCCAGCCACAGCAGCCCGATCGCGGCCACCGAATTCGGCATGCGACCGGCCAGCGCCGCCTCGATCGCCTGCTCCGCCGGCCAGACTCGGATGCGAATGTCCTCCTGCTCCGAGACCATGCCGGCAAGTCCGGCGATCCCGTCGGCCGCGGAGGAAGGCACCTGCACGCGGCCGGCATAGAGTTCGCACACTTCATCCGATCCGCCGGGCGTCAGCAGGAAACTGCCGATGCGGTGAAGCGTGCTCACTGTGAGCCCCATCTCCTCGACCGTTTCCCGCCGTGCGGTCGCCTCCGGCGTCTCGCCATCATCGCAGAGCCCGGCCGGCAGTTCGACCAGAACGGGATCGAGGCCGGCGGCCAGCGCCGGCAGCCGGAACTGCTCGATCAGAACAACGGCATCCGCCACCGGATCGTACGGCAGCACCGCCGCCGCCCGGCCGCGCCGCCAGACTTCCCACGTCTTCACGCCCGACTGGAGCCCATCGAAGCGACGGTGGCGAAAGCGCACGACATCCAAAGGAAACCGCCCGCTCCACACGCGCTGTTCGGAACAGATCTCGACGTCGGGGTGTGCGGGCAGGCTGGGGACTGTGCGGGACGGCATGTCGCCAGCATAGAGAAGCGGCGGCGCAGCGCCCACCCCCGGTGGTAATCCAGGGGAGCCTGCCTTGAACGTGGTTCGGCGTCAGGCAGGAACCGTGGTTGCCACCATCTGACGCAATCGGTTCGCCCCGGCCGGCCCCTTGAGCGCGTCCCGCCAGCTCGCCTCCGCGACCCGCTGATGCGCCGCAATCGCCTCGTCCGCGCCGGTGATCATCGCGACCCCCGTCAGTGCCGAGGGATGCGTATCCGTGCGGAACGGATTGATTGCGAGGCTGACCCGATCGCGCGCACGAATGATCTTGAACGCCGCGGACGGTTCCGCTCCCGTCAGCAGCCCAAACTGAAGGCCCATCGGCTCGGCTTCCATCAGCGCGGCCATGTTCTCCACCTCGGTCACCGCCACGTCCCGACAGATCCGTCGAACCCGGTCGGAAACCTGGATGCCGCCTGCCACGCCGATTTCCAGCAGCCGCTGCACCGAGGAAATCGACACCATGGCGATGATCCCCGGCCGACGGTTGACATACATCCGCTTGCGGGCGGCGAGGATGCCCAGCACCTGATCGGCCATCGACCGCATCGCCGCCCGTTCGGCTGTCGCCTGCTCCGCAGCCTCCTCGAACGATTCGGACAGCGCGCTGTCATAGGCATCGGACGTCGTCGGATAACAGATCGGACCGAACAACTGGAGGATCTGGTCAGCCGTCTCCTCCAGCTGGCGGACCCGCTCGAAGTAGCCGATCGGCCGGTTGTAGTACTCGACGCCGATGCCGAGCAGCGAGAGCGGCGAGATCTTCAACAGCTCCGCCAGGCGCTTGATCGTATCGAGTTTGATCACCTCGCCTTTTTCGTAGCGATAGAGCGCGGCGCGAGACACGCCCAACCGCGCCGCGATCTCCTCGGCGCGCAGCCCGGACTCGAGACGATAGGCCCTGAGCTGCTGGCCAATCTCCGTGAAACGCATGGACATCAAGGGCTTCCTCTCGGCCCGCGTCTGCAATCCCCGCGTGCATGGCAGGAGTCTCTGACCGACGCGAACGGGAAAGCTTATGACCCCTTCGCTCCGAAATTCAACCCCTGTTCAATCCATGCGACTCGTTTCTCCTGGCTCTCCAGGCATTATTTCTTGGATCGGATGGAAAAGTCCGCCAGCCCTTCGATCGCAAGTACCAGAGCCGAGTGATCGAGGTCGGCGCCGCCATGCGCCGCACAGGAGGAGAACATCTGCTGGGCGATCGCCGTGTTGGGCAGCGACAATCCAAGATCCTTGGCCGCCGTGAGCGCAAGGTTGAGGTCCTTCTGGTGCAGGCGGATGCGGAAGCCCGGGTCGAACGTGCCGTTCAGCATCCGCTCAGCGTGGACCTCCAGGATACGGGAGGCGGCAAAACCCCCCATCAACGCCGCCCGTACCTTGGCCGGGTCCGCGCCCGCCTTCGCCGCAAAGACCAGCGCCTCGGATACGGCCTGGATGTTCAGGGCGACGATGATCTGGTTGGCGACCTTGCAGATCTGGCCGGCGCCGGGTTCGTTGCCGACGTGGGTGATGTTCTTGCCCATCGTCTCGAACAGCGGCTTGGCGCGGGCGAACGCGGCCTCCGGGCCGCCCACCATGATGGTCAGCGTCGCCTGTTTGGCGCCCACTTCACCGCCCGACACCGGAGCGTCCAGATAGTCGCAGCCGAGCGCGTTGATCTTCCGGGCGAACTCCTTGGTCGCGAGCGGGCTGATCGAGGACATGTCGATCACCAGCGTCCCACGCTTCAGGCCCTCCACCGCGCCGTTCGGACCGAACAGCACCGCTTCGACGTCCGGCGTATCCGGCACCATCAGGATCAGCACCTCGGCCTTCGACGCGACGGCCTTCCCGTCCGCCACCACTTCGGCGGCGGCGCGCGCCTCCGCTGTCAGGCTTTTGCGCTCCGGCAGGATCAGGTCATGACCCGCGGTCTTCAGATTGAGCGCCATCGGGCGGCCCATGATGCCAAGGCCGATGAATCCGATCTTCATTTCCTGCCTCCCAAGGGTTCACCACACAGACACGGAGGCACGAAGTCGGTGCTTTCCGTGAAGACTTTGTGCCTTCGTGTCTTCGTGGTGGATTCTGCTTTCAAACTCCGAATTCCTGCCGCCACTTCAGCCCGGCAACGGTGTCACCCGCAGGCCGATATTCGCATCCCACCCAGCCGCGGTAGCCAAGCTCATCCATCCGCCGGAACACGAACTTCCAGCCGATCTCGCCCGTACCCGGCTCATTGCGCGCCGGCACATCGGCGATCTGCATGTGGGCGATGACCGGCAGGAACTGCTCCATGCGCTTGGTGATGTCGCCCTCGGTGGTCTGGCAATGATACACGTCGAACTGCAATCCGAGCCGGTCGCGTCCGATCGCCTCAACCACCGCGGCCCCCTGCGCCTCCGTGTTCAGGAAGTAGCCCGGCATGTCGCGATGATTGATCGGCTCGATCGCCAGCTTCACGCCCGCCTGCTGCGCCTGCTCGGCAGCCCAGGCCAGATTGGCGGCATACAGGCTCGCGGCTGTCACCTGGGACACGCCGGCCGGCACGATCCCTGCCATGCAGTGCACCAGCTTGCAGCCGAGTGCTTCGGCATAGTCCAGCGCCTGCTTCACACCGTCGCGGAACTCGGCCTGCCGTCCCGGCAGGCTCGCCAGTCCCCGATCGCCTTTCGCCCAGTCGCCCGGCGGCATGTTGAACAGCGCCTGGTTCAGGCCCTCGCCATCCAACCGCTTGCGCAGTTCCGCCTTCGGATGCTCGTAGGGAAACAGGAACTCCACCCCATCGAACCCTGCCTTGCGTGCGGCTGAGAAACGGTCGAGGAACGGGACTTCGTTGAACATCATCGACAGGTTGGCAGCCAGGCGTGGCATCGCGGATCTCCCCGGAAACGCCACGGGAGGCTACAAGCGAGCGGGGGGAATGACCAGCGCATGACCGCGGAACGCGTGCTGTTGGCACTGCTGCTTGGCGGGATCGCCGTTGGCTGCGTCCTCGTGCTGTATCCGTTCTTCTCAGCATTGCTGTGGGCCGCGATTCTTGTGTTCACCACCTGGCCGGTGTGCGAGTGGCTGCACACGCATGCCCGACTGCGACGAGGGCCTGCCGCCGGCGTGATGGTGGCGCTGACCGCCGTCATTCTGGTACTGCCGCTGGCACTCGCAGCACCTGGCGGCGCCACCGACGTGAACCACCTGCGTGGCGTCGTCGATGACGCATTGCGCGCGGGCCTGCCCGGCTCGCCGGGCTGGGTGTTCGACATTCCGCTGATCGGCCAGACGCTGGGCAATCTGTGGAACCGCTGGGCGGCCGACATCAGCGTCATGGTCGAGGCGCTGCAACCCTATTTCGGGATCGTGCTGGAGGGCGGCCTCGGTCTGCTGCTGGGTCTCGCGAATGGCGTGCTGCTGTTCGTGCTCGCACTGTTCATCGCGTTCTTCTTCTACCTGTATGGCGACCCGATCGCCGCGCGGCTGAGGGTCATCCTACATCGCATTGCGGGCGCGCGGGCCGACCGGCTGATCAACGTCACCGGTGCGACGGTGCGCGGCGTGGTCTATGGCATTCTGCTGACCGCGATCGTCCAAGGCGTCCTGACCGCCTTCGGATTGTGGCTGTCGGGCGTGCCGCGGCCCGTGCTGCTGGGCGCCGTCGCGGGCTTCCTGTCGGTGCTGCCGATCGGTGCCCCGCTGGTGTGGATTCCCGGCGCGCTGTGGTTGATGAGCAGTGGCCATCTCGGCTGGGGCATCTTCCTCGCCGTGTATGGCGTGGTGGCGGTATCGGGCGCGGATTCCGTGATCCGCCCCTGGTTCATCGCCCGCGGTGCACAGCTGCCTTTTGTCCTCACGGTGCTCGGCGTGCTGGGGGGCGCCATCGCCTTCGGCCTGATCGGCATCTTCCTGGGGCCGGTGCTGCTGGGAATTGGCTATACGCTGGTCAATGAGTGGTCCGTCGGCGATGAGCATGATCCGCTCAGAGCCGACCACTGAGCGACGGTAGAGGTCTGACCATGGTCGAGTTCCGCCTCGGGCTGATCGGCGCCGGACGGATGGGGCGCACGCATCTGCGGGCGTTGTCCGGGAGCGCGGCGGTGCGCGTCGTCGCGGTGGCCGAGCCGTCGGATCCGGTGCGCGCCGCGGTGGCGCAGGACGGCATCGCGATCCATGCTGATGTGGATGCGATGCTGCGCGTGGGCGGACTGGATGGCGTGCTCGTAGCGGCGCCGAGCACGCTGCATCTGGATCTGGTGGCGCGCATTGCGGATGCCGGATTGCCGATCCTGTGCGAGAAGCCCTGCGGCATCTCGGCGCAGCAGGCCCGTCAGGCGGCGTCTCTCGCCGAGCGCCGCAACGTGCGAGTGCAGGTCGCGTATTGGCGTCGCTTCGTGCCGGCGCTGCAGCGGCTGCGGCGACGTATCGCAGATGGCGAGATGGGCGCGCCGTATTTCCTGGCCTGCTACCAATGGGATGGCGAACCGCCGTCGATGCGGTTTCAGTCCGACAGTGGCGGCATCTTCATCGACATGGGGGTGCACGAGTTCGACCAGATCCGCTGGCTCAGCGGCCAGGAGTTTCGCAGCATCGCACCCGCGGTGGCCGCGGTGTCGGCCGGTCCACTTGCGGCGGGGGACGCCGAGAGCGCTCAGGCGCTGTGCACGCTGTCCGGCGGCAGCACCGCACTGGTGTCGCTTGGCCGGCGCTTTCCGCTCGGCGATGTCTGCCGCGTGGAGGTGTTCGGCACGCACGATGCCGAGGAGTGTCGTTTCCTCTGGCCACCGGATGGCGAGCTGGTGTTCATGCAGGCGCTGCGGCGTCAGGCGGAGAGTTTTGCGGCATGGGTGAGGGGTGGCGCAGCGGAGGGCGCGACCGCGGACGACGCCGTCGCGGCATTGCAGGCCGCGGAGCGCGCTTCGGTTGCGTTGGGGCAGTGATTGGAGGTTGGCATGCCCAAGGGGAGTCCGAGGGGAAGTCGCGTTGAAATCGGGATCAATCCGATCACCTGGTCGAACGACGACATGCCGGAACTCGGCGGCGACATTCCGCTGGAGACATGCCTCGCCGAGACGCGCGAAGCCGGCTACAGCGGCACCGAACTCGGGGGGAAATTTCCCCGGAGAGCGGGCGAGCTTGGGCCGATCCTGTTGCGGTACGGATTGAACCTGGTCTCCGGCTGGTACGACGGCCGGATCTTCGAGCGCGAGGTGGTTGCGGAATTCGCGGCGATCGAACCGCATCTGACGCTGCTGCGCGATCTGGGGTGCAAGGTTGTCATCTATGCCGATACGTCGGGCCGGCGTCACGACGGCGGCTTTCCGCCGATCTCGCAACGCCCAACGCTGGCGGATGCGGACTGGCCGGCGTACGGCCGCAAGGTGACCGAGCTTGCGGAGCGCATGGCCGGGTTCGGCGTGCGCATGGCGTTTCATCACCACATGGGCACGATCGTGCAGAGCGATGCGGACATCGACCGGCTGATGGCAGGCACCGGCGAGGCGGCGGGGCTGCTGTTCGACACCGGTCATTGCCTGTTCGCCGGCGGCGATCCGGCCCCACTGCTGGAACAACACGTCGCGCGGGTGGTGCATGTGCACTGCAAGGATGTCCGCCGCGCGGTGTTCGATCGCGCGGTGGCCAAGGATTTGAGTTTCATGGGCGCGGTGCTGGAGGGCGTGTTCACGGTTCCCGGCGATGGCTGTATCGCGTTCACGCCGCTGCTGCGCCGGCTACGCGAGGCGGGGTATGCCGGGTGGCTGGTGGTGGAGGCCGAACAGGACCCGCACAAGGCGCATCCGCTGACGTATGCGCGGCTCGGGTATCGTAATTTGTGTGCGATGGCGGTGGAGGCGGGATTCGAAGTGGCGTAGCTGCATCTCGTAACAGCAGCAAGCCGCTTCGACGGTGTTGGAATAACGATAATGTTTCACGTTCGTTAACCGCGCGCTCGCCGTGCCGCCCTCACGGTTTGCCGCTGAGCGCGGCTGAATGACTTACCAGACTCTCACGGATGCGTGAGAAACCTTGACACACTCCGCTATGTCCAGAGGGATATTACGACTGAAAGCGCCTATAACATAGTTGCCGGAGAACTCGAAGCGGCGGCCACCGTCGCACATTCCCTTGTCGGGTTCCGGCAGAAGAATGAAATAACGAGCGGGAGCGGATAAAATGTCAAGTGGACAACATCGGCGAACTGTGAGCGCGTCTATTTTTATGTGCTCTTCCTTTGCGGCCTTCGCAGGGGCCTACAAAGAACCGGAGCAGGAGGCAAATATAAACCTTGCGGTCGCATCAAACTTTTTCGGTGTTCCTCCATCGAATAGCGCAATAACCGATCTTATCAACGCGTTCGAAACCCTCCATCCGAGGTTTACCGTGACCGTTGTTGACAATGGAGCCACGGCTACCCTTGAAAGCAACATTATCAACGGCAACGTGGCGGGGGTGGATCTGTTCCTCGCCGCCGATACCGCGACTCCGCAGGATTTATGGTAATCACTTCGAACTCGTTGCGCCGTATAATTCATCCAAACGTCCGCCGCTGTTCACGTTCAATTACGCGAGGGGCCTTCTCGCCTTGTTGAGCACTACGCCTGGTGTCGATCTTTCATGCGCAACCGGCACCTGCGGCTACACAACCAAATATTCGTCGGTGGCCATTGCCGATCCGGACCTTGCTCCGTATGGCGTAGCGGCACAGTCGGTGCTGATCGGCACCTATGGTCTCAAACCGCCTCTATCCAGCAACAGCCTTGTTCACGAATATCCCAATATCACCGCCGCCTTCAACGCGGTTATCGCAAAAACCGATCCGGTTGGATTTGTGGCAATGTCGGCGATCTGCCTCGACGGCAAATACCCAACGTCCGGCATGAGTGCGCTGGCCTATTTCCCGGTCCAGGCCAGTCCCACGAACCCTTCCCTCCTGACAATCGGCTACAACCCCCTCACCCAGGCCGGTATTGCGATAAGACAGCGTCGTTCAGAGGCTCAGGATGTCGAACTGAAGTCCTTTGTCGAATTCCTGACGGACTTTACGTCGCCGCCGACGCCGGATTCGCCGATGATGATCACCCTCAAAAAATTCTGCTACAGCGCCCCCTGAAGTAAGGCTCGAGAAAGCCGGGTTTCGGCACTCGGATCTTCCTTAGCTTCCCAGAAAAGGGGGACGGAGGCTCGGCTGGTTGGGCCAAACGGAACGCTGGTTCATCGTCGACGAACGGCGGGGAAGAGCGGAACCAGGGATCCCTTCCCGATCTCGCCACCTCCGTCTCCCGCAAGGTCGTGGCCACCCTCCGCGCCCTCCCCGCACGACCGCCGTTGCGTGTCACAACGCAACACAACGTCCGAACGACCGCATGGCAATTGCCTGCCCACCGGGCGCGCCGCATCATGCCGTCATGACCATCCAGATCGCCGTGCGCCGCCTCCCGCACAACACCGACCTGCCGCTTCCGGCCTACGCCACCGCCGGCGCGGCGGGGATGGACCTGCTCGCCGCGGTCGATGCGCCGGTCACCATCCACCCGGGCAAGCGCGCGCTGATCCCGACCGGCCTCGCCATCGCCCTGCCGCCCGGCTACGAGCTTCAGGTCCGCCCACGCTCGGGCCTCGCGCTGCGCCATGGCATCGTGCTGCCCAACAGCCCCGGCACGATCGACGAGGACTATCGCGGCGAGGTGCAGGTGATCGTGCTGAACGCGGGCGATGCGCCGTTCACCATCGAACGCGGCGCGCGCATAGCCCAGGCGGTGCTGGCGCCGGTGGTGCGCGCGCGCTGGCACGAGGTGGAAAGCCTGGACGCCACCACCCGCAACGAGGGCGGCTTCGGCAGCACAGGCCACTGACCGCCGTCACGCGATTGCCACGCCGGCGGGGCGTGACTTCCTGGGGCAGGGCGGGTTAACAGGGCTCGCCGCAACCCCCATCCGAGCCAAATGCCAGCTACCATCTACCCCGCCCGCTCCCTCGGAAGGCGCCTGCCGAACCTGTGGGATGCCGCCGCCGTCCTGTGCGTGGTCGCAGCGCTGATCGCGGTCGCGCATGTCGCGCGCGGCACCTTCGTGCGGATCGATGCGCCGGAGGCGCTGGCGGTCAGCCTCGATCCCGCCCGCCTGCCGAGCTACGCCGTGCGCACCACGATGCGCATGTTCGCAGCCCTGGCGGCGTCGCTGGTGTTCACCTTCGCCTACGCCACCGCCGCCGCGAAGAGCCGGCGCGCCGCGCTGATCCTGATCCCTATCCTCGACATCCTGCAGTCGGTGCCGATCCTCGGGTTCCTCACCTTCACCGTCGTGTTCTTCATGAACATGTTCCCCGGCCGCGTGCTGGGGCTGGAACTCGCGGCGATCTTCGCGATCTTCACCAGCCAGGCCTGGAACATGGCGTTCAGCCTATACCAATCGCTTCAGACGGTGCCCGCCGACCTCAAGGAAGCCGCGGACAGCTTTCACCTTTCGCCATGGCAGCGGTTCTGGCGGCTCGAGGTGCCATTCGGCACGCCCGGTCTGGTCTGGAACACCATGATGTCGATGTCCGGCGGCTGGTTCTTCGTCGTCGCATCCGAGGCGGTGTCGGTCGGCGACAACAACTGGAAGCTGCCAGGCATCGGCTCCTACGTCGCCCTGGCGCTGGAACAGCGCGACATCCGGGCGGTGTGTTACGCCATCGTCGCCATGCTGCTGGTGATCCTGGCGTACGACCAGTTGCTGTTTCGCCCACTGGTCGCATGGTCCACGAAATTCCGCTTCGAGACGACGGCCGGCGCGACCGCCACCGATCCGTGGCTGCTTCGGCTGATGCGGCGCACCAGACTGCTCAGCCTGCTCGGCGATGCGGTCGGCGACGCCGCGATGTGGCTCGGCGGGCTGCGCCTGGAGATCGCGCCGCAGCGGGGCACTGCCGGTCCGGCGCGGCCATCGCGTCTGGTCGATGCGGTCTGGCTCGCCGCGCTCGCCGTCGTGCTTGTCTGGGCGATCGGGAAGATCGCCGGCTTCGTGTCCAGCGAACTGCACTGGAGCGACGTGCGCCAGGCCTTGGTGCTGGGTCTGTTCACGCTGACGCGAGTGGTGATCCTGATGGTGCTCGCGAGCCTCGTCTGGGTCCCCATCGGCGTCTGGCTCGGGCTGCGTCCGGTGTGGGCGCGACGGGCGCAGCCGCTGGCGCAGTTCCTCGCCGCGTTTCCGGCCAACCTGTTGTTCCCCCCGGTCGTGCTGTTCATTGTTTATTTCAGCCTGAGTGCCGACATCTGGCTGACGCCGCTGATGGTGCTCGGCACGCAGTGGTACATTCTGTTCAATGTCATCGCCGGCGCCGCCGCCTTCCCTGGCGACCTGCGTGAGGCGGCAAGCAATTTCCGCGTCGGCGGCTGGCTGTGGTGGCGCAAGGTGATGATCCCGGGGATTTTTCCGTACTACGTGACCGGTGCCATCACCGCGTCCGGCGGTTCCTGGAATGCCGCGATCGTTGCCGAGGTGGCGTCATGGGGCAACACAAAGCTCACGGCGCACGGGTTGGGCGCCTATATTGCGGAGGCGACCGAGCGCGGCGACATGGCCCGGGTCGTGCTGGGCGTGGTCGTGATGTCGGCGTTCGTCCTGTTGTTCAACCGCCTGCTGTGGCGGCCGCTCTACGCTTATTCCGAGCGACACCTGAAGCTCGGCTGAAAGAGGCTCGCATGGACACCGTCGTCGGCCAGCAGTGCCTGCTCGAGGTGAGAGGCTGCAAGCAGGCCTATCACAAGGATGCCAGCGCCGATCTCGTGGTGCTGGAAGACGTCAACCTCAGCCTGCGCGAAGGCGAGATGGTGGCGCTGCTCGGGCGTTCGGGTTCCGGCAAATCCACGCTGCTGCGCATCGTCGCCGGCCTGCTGACGCCGACCGCGGGCGAGGTGCTGTGGCGCGACCGGCCGGTGCAGGGACCGGCCGAGGGCGTGGCAATGGTGTTCCAGAGCTTTGCGCTGTTTCCCTGGCTGACGGTGCAGGAGAACGTGGAACTGGGCCTGGAGGCACGCGGCGTTGCGGGGACCGAACGCAAGAGCCGCGCCGAAGCCGCCATCGATCTGATCGGCCTCGGTGGCTTCGAAAGCGCCTATCCGAAGGAACTGTCCGGCGGCATGCGCCAGCGGGTCGGCCTGGCGCGCGCACTGGTGGTGCATCCGGACCTGCTGCTGATGGACGAGCCGTTCAGCGCGCTGGATGTGCTGACCGCCGAGACGCTGCGCACCGACCTGATCGATCTGTGGTCCGAGGGCAAGCTGCCGGTCCGCTCGGTGCTGATGGTGACGCACAACATCGAGGAGGCGGTGCTGATGTGCGACCGCATCCTGGTGTTCGCCTCGAACCCCGGGCGCGTGGCGAGCGAGTTGCGCGTCCCGTTCCCGCATCCGCGCAACCGGCTGGATCCGGATTTCCGCCAGTTGGTGGACGACATCTACGGACTGATGACGCGCCGTCCGGTGCCGAACCTCCGCGCGGTGGCGACGGCCGCGGCGGTCAGCATTGCCGCTCCGCTGCTTCGTGTCGGGACCAACCAGATGGCAGGCCTGATGGAGGCGCTGGCGGGCGAGCCCTACAACGGCCGCGCCGATCTGCCGGCGCTGGCGACGGCGCTGCAATACGAGGCCGACGAACTGCTGCCGCTTGGCGAGACGTTGCAGCTTTTGCATTTCGCGGTGCTCGAGGAAGGCGACATCCATTTGACCGAGGAAGGCCGCCGGTTCGTCGCCGCCGACACCGAGGAACGCAAGCGCCAATTTGCCGCTGCGCTGATGGCGCACGTGCCGCTGGTGCACACCATCCGCCAGGTGCTGGACGAGCGGTGGAACCATCGCGCCTCCGCCGTGCGGTTTCGCGAGGAGTTGGAGGACCATATGTCGCCCGACTACGCGGAGGACACGCTGCGCACCGTCATCGCCTGGGGCCGCTACGCCGAGCTGTTCAGCTACGACGAGGAGGCGGAGCAGTTCAGCCTGGAGGATATCGGCTGAACGGTTTCCCGGTCAGTTGCGGCCGGAGCGATAAATCACGTGGCACGCGGCGCATGCGAGCATCGTGCCACGGTAGGCCTTGATGAATTCGGCCTGATCACCGCCCACGGCAGCCTTTGCCAGTGAGTGCGCGGCGTCCGTAAGCCTGGCGGCGGCCATTTCGAAACCGGCGCGATCGGACCAGACTGCGGGACGCGCCTGCGTGTCGTTCCCGACTTCCGTTCCTGCCGGAAAGAGATCGCGCAAGTTTCTGCCCCACGTCGCAATTACCTCGCCGGTAGCCGCGAATGGCCTGATGTCCGCATTGATGACAATCGCCTGCATGATGGCTGCAAGCCGCGAGGACTGTGCCTCCATGCTGGCTTTGCGGGCGGCAATCAGTTCATCGGGCGTAACGGCTGGCGGAGTGTCTGCCTGCGCGCCATGAATGCTGCCGATTGCCAATAGCGCGATGCTCAGCAGCAGCCTGCTCAAACAGCGCCTCATATTGGGCCGCTATCTGCGGCGTTTGGTATGCACCACGCCGTCGCGTTCCAGAGCGGCGATCTCATCCGCACTGTAACCATGCTGTGCCAGCACTTCGGCGCCGTCCTGGGCGAATTTCGGCGGCGGCCGGCGCGTGCCGCCCGGGGTGCGCGACAGCTTGATCGGCGTGCCCACGCCGCGATACCAGTCAAGTTCCGTGACCATCTCGCGATGCGCGGTGTGCGGCGCGGCAGTTGCTTCGTCCACCGGCAGCACGGGTCCGGCGGGAACGCCGCCGCGGATCAGCCGGAGCGCCAGCTCGTTGCCGTCATGCTCGGCGAACGCCGCGGCCAATACCTCGGTCAGTGCTGCGCGGCTGACGTTGCGCTTGCCGTTGTCGGCAAATCGCGGATCGTCCGCCAGCTCCGGCCGGCCGATGATTTCGGCCAGCTTGCGGAACTGGCCGTTATTGCCACTGGCGATGAAGACGTTGCACGTCCGCGTCGGGAATTTGTCGTACGGCACCAGATTCGGGTGTGGATTCCCGGTGCCCGCCGGCCGCTTCCCGTTGAGGAAGTAGTTCGCCGCCTGCGGATGCAGCAGCGACATTCCGCAGTCGTACAGCGCCATGTCGAGAAACTGCCCGTGGCCTGAACGCGTGCGCTCGTGCACCGCCATCAGGATGCCGATCGCCGCATAGAGCCCGGTGCCCATGTCAACGATCGCCGTGCCAAGGCGCATCGGGCCGGTGGCGGCGTCGCCATTCACGCTCATCAGGCCGGTCATCGCCTGAAGGATCGCGTCGTAGCCCGGCAGACCGCCGAGCGGGCCGTCGGGACCGAAGCCGGAGATCCGGCAATGGATCAGCCGCGGGAAACGCTGCGACAGTTCGTCGTAGCCGATGCCCCATTTTTCCATCGAGCCCGGCTTGAAGTTCTCGATCAGGATGTCGGCGTCCTCGAGCAGCCGCAGCAGGACCTTCCGGCCTTCCGGCCTGCTGATGTCGAGCGCGACGGCGCGCTTGTTCCGGTTGATACCGATGAAGTAGCTGGCATCGTCCTCGTGGAACGGCGGGCCCCAGTCGCGCACCTCGTCGCCTTGCGGCGGTTCGATCTTGATCACGTCGGCACCGTGGTCGGACAGGATCATCGTGCAATAGGGACCACCGAGCACGCGCGTCAGGTCGACCACCTTCAGCCCGGCCAGTGCGCCCGCGGACCGCGCCAGGCCCTTCCCCTCGGCCGCCGGCTTCGCCGTTCCGTCCATTGATCTGCCTGCTCCCTCTGTCCGCGGCATCACTTCTCTCCCTCGGTCAGCCCCGCGACGAACCAGCGCTGCATCACCGCGACCACCACCACCGGCGGCAGGAGCGCCAGCACGGCGGTCGCCATGACCGCGCTCCAGTCGGTCTGTGTCTCCACGCCGATCATCTTGACGATGCCGATCACGATCGTATCCAGGCCTGGATCGGTGGCGACAAGCAACGGCCATAGATACTGGTTCCAGCCATACACGAACAGGATGACGAATAGCGCGGAAATGTTGGCGGCCGACACCGGTATCAGGATATCGCGCAGGAAGCGGAGCGGCCCGGCGCCGTCCATGCGCGCCGCCTCCACCAGTTCGTCAGGGATCGCAATGAACACCTGACGGAACAGCAGCGTCGCGGTGGCCGATGCGATCAGCGGCACGGTCAGGCCGGTGAAGCTGTTGATCAGGCCGAAATCGGACATCACCGCATAGGTCGGAATGATGCGCACCTCCACCGGCAGCATCAGCGTGATGAAGATCAGCCAGAACGCGGTGCGGCGGAGCGGGAAGCGGAAGAACACCACTGCATAGGCCGACAGGACCGAGATCACGATCTTGCCGCCGGCAATGCCGAGCGCCATGCCGCTCGAGACGAGCAGCATATGCCAGACCGGCTCGGTGTTCATGGTGCCCTGCATCAGCACGCGCGGATAGACAGCAAGTCCGCCGAGGCGCGGCAACAGCGAGAGATCGCCCCGCGTGATCGCGCCGGAGTCCTGCGTGGAACCCGCCAGCACCAGCCAGACCGGCAGAGCAAACATCAGCACGCCAATGCCCAAGACAATATGCGCCAGCCAATCGGGCCGTCTATTCACGCACTGGTCCGCCGTCCAATGAAGCGGAACTGGATCGCGGTCAGCGCGATCACGCCCACCATCAGCACCACCGACTGCGCCGAAGACGAACCGAGATCGAGGTTCACCACGCCGTCGCGATACACCTTGATCACCAGCGTCTCGGTCGCCTTGCCTGGCCCCCCCTGGGTCAGCGCGTAGATCGTGCCGAATGTGTCGAATGCGGCGTAGACCAGATTGACCACCAGCAGGAAGAAGGTCGTCGGCGCGAGCAGCGGAAAGGTCATGGTGCGAAAGCTATGCCAGCCCCTGGCGCCGTCCATCCGCGCTGCCTCGGTCACCGCGCGCGGGATCGACTGAAGGCCGGCCAGGAAGAAGATGAAGTTGTAGCTGACCTGCTTCCAGGCGCTGGCCAGGATCACCATCAGCAGCGCCTGGCCGCCGTTGATGTGGTAGTCCCAGGCAATGCCGTGTGCATTGAGCCAGCGGCCTAGCAGCCCGACCTGCGGGTTCAGGATGAACAGCCAGAGCACGGCCGACACTGCCGGTGCGATGGCATAGGGCCAGATCAGCAGCGTGCGGTAAAACGCGCGACCGCGGATCTCGTGGTCGGCGAACACCGCCAACAGCAGGGCAATGCTCATTGCCGCCAAACTGACGGCCGCACAGAACACCACCGTGCGGACGATCGAGTCGATGTAGAGCGGATCGGCGAACAGCTCGGAGAAGTTTTCCAGTCCAACGAAGACGGAACCAAGACCGAACGGGTCCTGGCGCGTCAGGCTCCACCAGATTGCTTCACCGGCGGGCCATAGGAAGAAGAAGCCCGTGAGTAATAATTGTGGCAACACGAGAACCGCGGGCAGAAACCAGCCGTCGAAGGTGGTGCGGCGTTCCACTTAGTGCGGCCGACAGACCGCGCCCCCCAACCCCCTCCCCACACGGGAGGGGGAGTCGTTGCAGTACATCACTATACTCCCCCTCCCCTTGCGGGAGGGGGTTGGGGGAAGGGGTAGAACCCCATCAAGTCTTCACCGACTTCTCGAACTCCCGCAGCACCTTGTTGCCACGCGCCACCGCGCTGTCCATCGCCTGCTGCGCCGTCTGGCCGCCCTGGAAAGCCTTTTCCATCTCCTCGTAGATGATGTTGCGGATCTCGACCAAGCGTCCCAACCGCAGTCCCTTGGAGTTGCTGGTCACCTTGCCGCGCATCAGCTGCAGCACCGGCAGATCCGCACCGGGGTTCTTGTCGTAGAACCCCTGCTTCTCCGACAGATCAAACCCGGCAAGCGTCACCGGCACGTAGCCGGTGTGCTGATGCCAGTAGGCATCGTTGTCGGGCTTGCCGATGAACAGCAGGAACTTCGCCACCGCCTTGTATTCGTCCGCGGTGCGTCCAGGCGTCGTCATCGTCCACAGGCTCGCGCCGCCGATGATCGAATTGAGCGGTTCCTTGATCAGGTCCGGATCGTATGGCAGGAACGCCTCGCCCCAGTCGAACGTCGCGCTCTTGATCAGATCGCCGCGCGCGCCGGACGAGTTGAAGTGGATGCCGGCCTTGCCCGAGACCAGCAACTGATCCGGCTGGTTGTCGCGGCCGGCGTATTTGAACGTGCCGTCCTTCGACATCTCCAGCAGACGCTGCATGTGTTTCACATGCGGCGCGCTGTTGATCTCGAGCTCGGCGTCCAGCCCCTCAAATCCGTCCGCCTTGCTGGCGAACGGTATGTTGTGCAGGGCGCTGTACTGTTCGAGCTGGATCCAGCTCAGCCACGAGCTGGTCACCGGGATTTCCGCCGCGTTCTTCGCCTTGATCGCCTCCGCCGCCTTCACCACCTCGTCCCAGGTCACCGGCGGTCTGTCCGGATCGAGCCCTGCCTTGCGGAACGCATCCTTGCTGTACCACATCACGGCGGTCGAGGAGTTGAACGGCATCGACGCCAGCCGACCGTCCGCGAGGCTGTAGTAGCCGCGCACCGCCGCGATATATTCCTGTGGATCGATTGCGACGCCGGTCTCCTGGATCAACTCCCACACCTGCTTCGTCGCCTTGCCGGCGGCAAGCATCGATCCGGTACCCACCTCGAAGATCTGCGCGAGATGCGGCGCCTGTCCGGCACGGAACGCCGCGATCGTCGCCGTCAGCACTTCGGCATAGCCGCCCTTGTAGATCGCCTGGACCTCGATGGCGTCCTGGCTCTGGTTGAATGCATCGACCAGATGGTTCACCTGCTCGCCAAGCGACGCGGTCATCGCGTGCCACCAAACGATCTTTGTCTTCTCGGCTGCGCGACCGATTGCAGGAGTGGCAGCGACGGCGGCAACGCCGGCAAGCAAAGTGCGACGATTCATGACTATCCCCTCAATTGCTCTCAGAAGCTCAACGGCTCCTGCAGGACCGGAACCCAACGTGCGTCCTTCACGACCGACAGGAAGGATTGGTTGGAGGCGTGGTGGTTGGTTGGGCTCAGCGACAGCGGCGGGCCTTCGAAGATGTCGCGCCAGTCGTTCATGCCGTCCATCGCGGCAATGAAGCTGTCCAACGTCAGATCGCGGCCGGCCTTCTCCAGCGCGGCCAGCATGAAACTCGCCGCGGTGTAGCCGGCCTCGCCGAGGTAGTTCACATCGAAACCATAGGTCTTCTTGAACGTCGTCGCGAACTGCTTCACCGCCGGCCGCGGGTCGTCGGGATAGCGGTAGGGCGCCGGCGACATCGAATAGAACCCTTCAGCCGGACCACCCGGCGCCTCGGCCACGGCGGTGGAATAGGTGGCGAAGTTGCCCAGGAAAACGGGATTCCAGCCGTTCTTGTGTGCAGTCTGCAGGATGATCACCGTGTCCTTCACGATGGTGCCGAGAACGATCAGGTCGCAGTTGGCATCGCGCAGTTTGGCCACGGCGCCGTTGAAGTCGGTGTCGGTCGGCTTGTGCCCGGTGGTGCCGCCCAACTTCAATCCCATCGCCTCGACCTGCGCGGCGGCGCCGGCGAGCACATCCCTGCCGTAATCGGTGTCCTGGTACATGACGCCGATCGTCTTCTTCCCCTGCTTCTCGGCGAAGTATTTCACGCCGGCGCGCATCTGGTCGTAGTACGACGAGAACTGGCCGAACTTCAGCCTGTTGAACGGTTCGTACATCGAGCGCGCGCAGGTCGTGGGGAACACGTTGGGCACGTTCTTCTCGAACATCATCGGCATCACCGCGTCGTTCATCGGCGTGCCGCCATTGCCCAACGCCACGAAGATGTTGTCGCGGTTCACCAGCTTGTTCATCGCCTGCACCGCCTTCGGGACGATGTACTCATTGTCCTCGACGACGAAGCGGATCTTGCGGCCGTTCACGCCGCCTTTGGCGTTCGCCTCATCGAAGGCCATCCGCATGCCGCCCGCGTTGTTCACGCCCTGCACGGCGGTGACACCGGACAGATCGGCCATGCTGCCGACGATGATCTCCGTATCGCTGACCCCGCGCGTGGCCGCCCGCGCGATGGCGGGTGCGAACAGGGCACCGCCGGCGCCGAGCAGGACACCCCGGCGTGAAAGTGTAGCTGTCTTCAACATGAACGCTTCTCCCTTTCGCGGCCGAAACGCCTCCGGCCGTCATTGTAATGGTTCGTGCGAGCGGTCCCGGCGCACCGAGCCGATCTATCTTGCCGAAGCAGTGGCATCGGCAAGCAGCGACCGCCGCGACGCCAGGAACTCCTCCACCGCGCCGGCCAGCCGATCGCACTCGGCATCGCCGATCGGCAGGCAGAGCGTGAACATGCCGCGACGCGCCAGCCAGATGCCCTGCGCCAGCATGTCGAAGAAGAACAGCTCCTTCAGCTTCTGATCGCCCTTCGCCGCATCCGCCGGCGAGCGCACCGCCCCGCGCGTGAAATGCACCGACAGCATCGAACCGATGCCGGTGAACTGCATCGGCGCATCGTGCGCCCGGCACACCGCGTTCAGCCGCTCGCGCAACGCATCGCCGCGCGCGTTCAGCTCCCGCGCTGCGTCGGGCGTGTAAATCTCGGTCAGCCCAACCAGCCCCGCCGACATGGTCAGCACGTTGTTGTTGAACGTCCCGGCATGCGGCAGCGCGTCCGGCCTGCGGGGATCGAACAGGTCCATGATGTCGGCCCGCCCGCCGAACGCGCCGAACGACATGCCGCCGCCGATGTATTTCCCCAGCGTCGTCAGGTCCGGCGTGATGCCGCGCACCTGCTGGAGCCCGCCCGGCGACAGCCGCGACGTCATTACCTCGTCGAGGATCAGCAGCGCGCCGACCCGTGTGGTCGCCTCGCGCAGCATGGTCAGGAACGCCGGCTCCGCGGCGATGCATCCGCCACCGCCCATCATCGGCTCCAGGATGACCAGCGCCAGGTCTGCCGCATGCCGCTCGATCAGCGCCTGCGTCGCGGCGATGTCGTTGTACGGCGCCATCACGTAGTCGAACGGCGCGTTGATCGGCGAGCCGCCGCCGGCGAAGCCGAACACCGCGCCATGGTAGCCGCCGTCGAACACCATCACCTTCGCGCGTTTGGTGAAGATGCGGCCGACCGAGATCGCCAGCAGGTTCGCCTCGGTGCCGGAGTTGGTGAAGCGCACCCGCTCGAGCCCGAAGCGCTGGCACACGGCACGGGCGAACTTGGCCTCGGTCAGGTTGGTGCCGCCGAAGTTGATCCCTGCATCCAGCGCGCGATCCACCGCGGCGCGGATCGCGGGATGCGAATGGCCGTAGATCCCCGCGGTGTATTCGCCGAGAAAGTCGATGTATTCGGCGCCGTCGAGGTCCCACAGCCGGCAGCCCTCGCCGCGCGCGATGCCGATCGGGAACGGCGCATAGTGCAGCACGGTGCGCGTGTTGCCGCCCGGCATCACCGCGGTCGCTTCCACGAAACGGGAAAAACTCTTGGGATTTCGCGCGACATAGGCTTCCTTCGCCTCGGTGAGCGCCGCACCGATGTCGGCATTGCGCAGTTCCGTCTCGCCCATGGCGTCCTCCCGTCGCGTGTCGGCAGTGTGCCCGTCAGGCGAGCGCTCGTCACCCCTGGGCCCCGCCTTCCCGGGACGACGAGTGTCGCGGCCAAACTCGGCGGCGCAGCACAGAAGGAAAGTTTGCCGATGATCCGATCCCCCGTGTCCCCCTGGCTCTGGCTCGCCCCGCTCGCCGGCTGGATGCTGCTGGCGGTAGCCCTGGTGGTCCGGCATCCGGCGTTCGCCTTGTTGGAGGGCGCCGGCCTGATCGCCTGTGTGCTCGCGGCGGTCCATCATGCCGAGGTCGTGGCGCACCGCGTGGGCGAGCCGTTCGGCACGCTGTTGCTGGCCCTCGCCGTGACGGTGATCGAGGTGGCGCTCATCGTCTCGCTGATGCTGACCGGCGGCCCGGCCACGGCAGCGCTGGCGCGCGACACCGTGTTCGCCTCGATCATGATCATCCTCAACGGCATGGTTGGCGTCTGCCTCATGCTCGGGGCCTCGCGCCACGGCGAGCAGTCCTTCGGTCTCTACGGCGTCAACGCGACGCTTGCGGCGCTGGCCGCCGTCTCGGTCATAACGCTCGTCCTGCCCAATGCGACGACGTCCACTTCCGGGCCCAGCTATTCGATCAGTCAACTGGCTTTCGTCGCCGTCGTTTCGCTCGCGCTCTACGGCGTTTTCGTGCTGGTGCAGACCGTCAGTCACCGTGACTATTTTCAGCCGCAGCGGGATTCGGCGCTTGCCGCGATCGAGCATGCGCCGCGGCCCAGCAACGGCGCGACCGCCGTCAGCGCCATTCTCCTCATCGTCTGTCTCTGCGCGGTGATATTGCTGGCCAAGGCGCTGGCACCGGTGATCGAGGCGGTCGTTGACAGCGTTCAGGCGCCCAAGGCCGTTGTCGGGGTCATCGTCGCCGCGATCGTGCTGTTGCCCGAGAGCCTCGCCGCCCTGACGGCCGCGCGTGCCAACCGGCTTCAGACCAGCCTCAATCTCGCGCTTGGCTCGGCGATGGCCTCGATCGGACTGACCATCCCGACCGTTGCCGTGGTTTCGATCGCCACGGGCTGGACGCTGGTTCTGGGCCTTGATCCCAGCTCAACGATACTTCTCGCGCTGTCGCTGCTGGTAGCGGCGCTGTCACTCGGCACCGGCAAAACCACCGTGCTGCAGGGCGCCGTGCACCTCGTCATCTTTGGCGTTTACCTGTTCACCACGGTCGTTCCCTGACGAACTCTTCCTCCCCTTGCGGGAGGGGGTTGGGGGCCTACCGCGGAATCAGTTCCGCAACGTCGTCCACCCCGTCGGCTTCCAGCCCGGCCACAACCCCGGCGCGGTCCTGCGCAGGGCGGTTCTGGCTCATCTTCCACTTACCCTCGAGCCGCGCGATCGGCAGCGCGAAGCCCACGATTCCTCTCAACATGCCGTCGATGAAGTCCGCCGGCGCATCGGTAACAGCCCAGGGTTCGGCTCGTGCGTGCTCCTCCCGCTCGGTCAGCCGGGTGACGACGGCGCGAAGCCGCTCCGTATCGTCGAAGAACTCGACCGGCCCGTAGGCATGGATGGTCACATAGTTCCACGTCGGCACGACCTTGCCGTTCGCCCGCTTGGTCGCATACCAGGACGGCGTGATATAGGCGTCCGGCCCCTGAAAGACTGCCAGCGCCTGGACCCCCGGCACGGCGCCGCGCGCCTGCGGATTCGGGCGGGCGACATGGCCGAGCAGGGTGCCGTACGGCGCCGGATCAGGGTCGAGCAGCATCGGCACATGGCTGGCGATCAGCCCATCGGCGGTCAACGTGACCAGGGTGACCAGGCCCGAGCCGCGCATTGCCGCATGCAGCACGTCGATGCGGTCTTCCTTGAAGTGCGGCGGAACATACAACGCCTGGTCTCCTAAGCGGCCGCGCGGATCGCGGCGGCGCGGACCTCGTCGCCCACGCCGGCCTCGAACGCGGCGAAGTTCTTTTCGAACCGGCCAATCAGGTCCTTGGCCATCCGATCGTACGCCGCCTTGTCGGCCCAGGCCTCGCGCGGGTCCAGCACTTCGGCCGGCACGCCTGGAACATGCTCCGGGATCGACAGGTCGAAGAACCGGTCCTTGCGGAACCGCGTGCGCGCCAGGCTGCCATCCAGTGCGGCACGCAACAAGGCGCGGGTGTGGCGGATGCTCATTCGCTGGCCGACGCCATATTGTCCGCCGCTCCAGCCGGTATTCACCAGCCAGCAGTCCGCGTCATGCCGCGCGATCAATTCGGCCAGCATGTGCCCGTACATCTCCGGCCGCCGCGGCAGGAACGGTGCGCCGAAACAGGTGCTGAACGTGGCGACCGGTTCCGCGCCGAGGCCCTTCTCGGTGCCCGCCACCAGGGCCGTATAGCCGGACAGGAAGTGATACATCGCCTGCGCCGGCGTCAGCCTGGCGATCGGCGGCATCACGCCGAACGCGTCGCAGGTCAGCATCACCACGTTGCGGGGCTGTCCGCCGCGCAGCGAGGGCTCGATGTTGGGGATGTACTCGACCGGATAGGCGGAGCGCGTGTTCTCGGTCAGTGACTGGTCGGTGAGATCCAGCCTGCCGTGCGGGTCGGCGACGACATTCTCCAGCACCGTGCCGAAGCGGTGGCTGGCGGCCCAGATTTCCGGTTCATGCTCGGCCGACAGATTGATCACCTTGGCATAGCAGCCGCCCTCGAAGTTGAACACGCCGTCGTCGCCCCAGCCGTGCTCGTCGTCGCCGATCAATCTGCGATGCGGATCGGACGACAGCGTGGTCTTGCCCGTGCCCGACAGGCCGAAGAACAGCGCCACGTCGCCCTCGCCGCCGATATTGGCGCTGCAATGCATCGGCAGCACGCCGCGCTCCGGCAGAATCCAGTTCATCACGGTGAAGATCGACTTCTTGATCTCGCCGGCGTACTCGCTGCCCACGATGACGATGCTGCGCTGTTCCAGCGACAGCGTGATGGCGGTGCCGCTGCGGACGCCGTCGATCGCCGGGTCGGCCTGAAAATGCGGTGCGTGCAGGATGACATAGTCCGGCTGGAATCCCGCGAGTTCCTCGGGTGACGGGCGGATGAAGATGTTGCGCGAGAACAGCGCCTGCCAGGCGCCCGTGGTCACCAGACGCACGCGCACCCGATGGGCGGGATCCGCGCCGGCGTAGAGGTCCTGGGTGAACAGTTCCTGGCCCTGCAGATAGGCCTGCACGCGCGCTTTCAGCACCGCGAACTTCTCCGGCGCGAGGCGCTGGTTGATCTTGCCCCACCAGACCTCGCCGGTGATCGTTGGTTCGTCCACCACGAACTTGTCCTGCGCCGAGCGACCGGTGTGCATTCCGGTCGTCACCACCAGGGCGCCATCGGCCGACAGCCTGCCTTCGTCGCGGCGCACCGCCTCGGCAACCAGCGCGGGGGCGGTAAGGTTGGCGTGCACCGGACGCGATGCATGAACCCCGGTGCCGGCGAGCGCCTCCGCGGCCTGGATCTTCCAATTCCTGTGCCTGGGGTGCGCGATGTCGGCGGCAAGCGTCAACGGTCTGGCTCCTGCTCGGGTCTGGCGCGGGTCGGGACGAATGGCAGAGATCATAGGGGTGCAATTGCCCGACAATCTACCCCATCCACACAACTTTGAATTGTGCGGCGCACAATCGAAGGGGTGTCCGGGCGAGGAGGGCGGCCACATCGCGACGGACAACCACAGCACCCATGTTATTGATCATTCAGAGTTTTGCTGCGCGCCGCGGAATTCTCAAGCTACGCAATATAGGTTACCCCGATCCCATGGCGCCTCCGTCGCAGGTTGTCGCCCCCTCATGCAGGGTGGCACCTTGCGGCAATGGAGATACGGGATGCCGTGGCTGAGGACGCGGAGGCCGCCTGCCAAGTGCTGAGGCGGTCGATAGCGGAGCTGTGCGGCGTCGATCACCAGGATGACCCGGCGATTTTGGGGCGATGGCTGGGGAACAAGACCTCCGAATTCTTTATGTCGTGGATCAAACAGCCCGACAATTCGTTGCTCGTCGCGGTCGAGGACGGCAGAATCCTTGCGGTTGGTTCTGTTACCGACGCTGGAAAGATCACCCTTAACTACGTCTCGCCGGATGCGAGGTTTCGCGGGATCAGTCGCGCATTGCTCGGCGCACTTGAAGCTCGGGCGGCGGAGCGAGGCAACATACGGTGCACGCTCACCAGCACCGCAACAGCCCACCGCTTCTATCAGGCCAACGGCTATGTCGAGGATGGACGGCCGGACGGCGAATTCGGGACGACTTCCGGCTATCCGATGGTCAAGCTTCTAACGTCGCAGGGATCTTGATTTATGCGCAGACGCCTGGCGGCAATGCTGGCCTTCTCATCGTACTTCGTGACCGGCTGGCCTTTCAGCCGCGATCTGCTCCGCATCCTCCAGCACCGGCTGCAATTGATCGAGGTCGAGTTTCTCCGAACGCGGACCGTAGCGATGGCGCTGCAGACGCTGGATCAGCTGCCACAGCTTCTCGTTCTCCGCCTGCAACTCCGGAACCACTTCCCGCAGCATCCGCCGCAGGGACATTCGGATCGTGGGGCAGGGCCGTGAGATCGATCCGCACAACGCCATCATGATGACGCACGCCGTCGCGTCGCGGCCAACGACTCCCGCGTGATCACGCAAGATTCGGATCAGCCTGCCAGCTCCGGCCTCAGGTTGCGCGCCGTTGCCCGCCACTCGCAGCCTTCGAGCAGCGTCGCCCACTGCCCCGCCGACAACGCGATCGAGCCCGTGCTCGTCATCGGCCAGATAAAGTGACCGCACTCCAACCGCTTGGTCAGCATGCACAGGCCGTTGCCGCCATGCCAAACCAGCTTCAACAGATTGCCGCGGCGTTCCGCGGAACGCATGCGCCATTGAACCGGTCCTCCGCCAGCACCTGCTGCACCAGCATCGGCAGTCCCTGCATGCCCTTTCTCATATCGGTGTAGCCACACGCCAGGTAGACCCGGAGGTCGGACCGCAGCGCGATCATCGGCGCGCCAGCGCGGCGAGAACGCGACCAAGTGCTCCGCTGTCCACCTTCGCATCAACCCGCACGATCACACCGCCGGGCAGCGCTATCTCAATCCTCCCATCCGGATGGTTCATCGAATGCGGCGTAGGTGCCGGCTGCGGGGAGGGCGATGTCGCCCGCCACGGCAGCGCTGGCATGGCCATCACCTCGACACGCGCGAACTTCGCCACCGGCCGGGACGCGGTGCCGAGCGATCCTTCCAACAGATGCCGCCGCCACGTGGAAAGCAGGCCACTGCTGGTGCCGTAGCGGCGAGCCACCGTGACTGGCGATACGCCAGGCTCCAGATTCTCCGCCGCAATCTCACGCTTCTGCTCGACAGACCAACGTCGTCGCCGCTCGCCGCGCGTGATCACCTCGATCCGCCGGTTACGAGCGCTCACACGATCAGTCGTATGGGCGCTCTCTACTCCAGAAACCGGTTCGACCACCTCGCCCCTCCTCCACACCATGCCGCCGTCGCCCGTCGACGACAGCCCCAACCGCCGGGCAGCCGCGCGACAAGGGCCACATTGCGGCGGTTGCGGACATGGTGTCGGCTCCTTCTCCCTGGATCACCGCGGAATGGAGACATGCATGAACGCATTCACCAAGGGGCCGATCGTGGTGCTCGGCCCGGACGAGGGGGAGTCGTTCTGGCAGCCGCTGCCCTCGCGCGGCTACATCGTCAACAAGCTGACGCCGTACAACACGCCGCACGACAGCTTCTCGCTGGGCATCCAGGTGCTGGAGCCCGGCGCGCATATCCGCCGCCACGCGCATGAGCGCCAGCACGAGGTGCTGTTCTGTTATGCGGGCGAGGGCTGGGCGGAGGTGGACGGCGCGCGCCACGAGGTGCGGCCGGAGACCACGCTGCTGATCGGCCGCGCCGCCTGGCACACGGTGCGGAACACCGGAAGCGGGCAGATGCGCCTGTTGTGGATGATCGCGCCGGCCGGGCTGGAGGACTGGTTCCGCGCTATCGGCAGGCCGCGGCGGCCGGGCGAGGCGATGCCAGAGGCGTTCGAACGGCCGGCGGATCTGGCGGAGATCCAGGCGCGGCAGCGGTTCGTGCGGGAGGGGAGGGGTAGGGACGGCGGGACGGTCTCGCCGTGTTGCATCCACCGGCCGGAGCGCAGCTGCCAGTGTAGGCCAGCTGACTGTCAACGATAATGGATGGCGCTGGACGGACAGCATCGACCTGGACACCGATAGGCCGAATTAACCTAACAGCCGAACGCGGAATGGCTTACACTTAGCCGACGATTCTTCCCTTCCGCAATCGCCGGTCCACAAAGTGCCCGAGTTCGAACCGCGTCCGCTGCATCTTCATGCACTGGACTCACTGATCGTCGACCTTGTCAGCGGCAGAGCCGTTAGACACGGGCGGGGCAGCGCTTTGCCTTCCAGGATGAGCGCACGCGTAGCGGACTTGAGTGGTACCGTAAGAGGGGCCCCGCAGGTTGGACGGCCAACGTCACTGCGCAACTCGGCGAGGACTTGGTCGACGCCATTCTCCTGAAGCCCCCTGAACTGCCGGCGCTGCCCGCGCGGCCCGCGAACGCAAACACCCGACGCTTGCGGCTAAAGAAGCTGGAGGCACACAGGTTCGCGGGTCTCCATAAATACGGAACGCCCGGCGCTGCACCTGAAAACTACAGCCATGTATTTGCCTCGCCGCTTACGCTCTTCGAGGGTAGGAACGGATCGGGTAATACATCATTACTCAATGCGGTCATCTGGGCTCTGACTGGTGAGATGCTACGCCCACAGCGAGTTCCCGAAGCTGCCGAAGATTTCAATTGCTGGGTCGTCGCAGTAAACGCGGATGGCGAACCGACCACACACAAGCTGTCATCCCTAACGCCGATGCCGAATGTGGAGCAGTACCGCCCCGAGCGGGCATGGGTGCCCACAGACACCTGGGTCGAGTGGACCTTCGCCGACGAGAGCGGCGCAGAGCTGCCGGTAATCCGCCGGGGCCAGGGTCGTTCGCCACAAGGCAAGTGGTCGAAACGCCACCTGACCTGTCGGTACTTGGCGTCGATCCGGTCGCCGTGCGCATCGGCACTATCATGCCAGGACTACTTCCGCTGATTAAAGTTGGATCGGAGTCGGAATTGGGCCGTGCCGTTTCGCAGCTGACTGGCCTGTCT
Organism: uncultured Alphaproteobacteria bacterium; assembly: GCA_963812475.1. Classification (GTDB taxonomy): domain Bacteria; phylum Pseudomonadota; class Alphaproteobacteria; order Acetobacterales; family Acetobacteraceae; genus JAMXLO01. The sequence goes on along the minus strand of CAWEVI010000044.1, from coordinate 30,601 downwards.
GCACTCGTCGACCTAGCAGAGCATGCACGCCGCGCAAAAGCGAGAATTAGGGAGTTCGTAAAGACCAAGACGGGCGAGCGTGACCGGGCGGACCGTGACTATGGCACCGTAAGGGGTGACCTTGAGAAGATTATGCTTGCGCATCCGAGCTTGAAACCCGAGGAGGATATACCTTGGTCGTCCGATGATACTGGAATAGAACCAGTCCTCGACAAGGTAACCAAGCATCTCGAACACGCGAAAGCATCTGCATTTGAGTCCGCGCGCGATATCCTCGGTGGACGCTTCGACCCTAACAATCCTGCGCTTTTATGGGATCTTGAGAAGAACATTGGCCGCGCGCTTGAACGGGCAAGCCAACCGCAGCACCTTACTTCGGCCGCTCGGCTTGCCGCTCTGCGGCAGCTCAAGCCTGAGCAGCTCGATGCAGCAGATGCTACGATCCTGGAAATTCTTGCTGAAGCACGAGCCCTGGATGCTTTGGCACAGAACCCGACGGCGGCTGCGCGTTCCCGCCTCTATGCCCGGGTAGCGACCTGGATTGCGGATCATCCCGACCCACAACGCAAAGACGACACGTGCGTAATTTGTGGTGGCAATCTCGAGTGTGCACGCGATCCGGTAACTGGGCAGCTTGTCAAATCGCATTTGCATGAAGCCGCCGCCGACGCAGCGCTGCTATCGCAAACCCTCGGTCGCTGGGCGGATAATGCACACGGCAATCTCATGCGCGATATGCCGGAGGCACTACGCGCAGAAATGGCGACCGATCTGCCGGCGCACCCCTCCGATCTGCTTCGGAGCGCCATCGTCGATGAGTTATTCGGCTTCGAACCATTTAGCGGCATATTGGGGGATCTCAAGACGCAGACCGCATCTATATTTGACGAGATCGTCAAATCTCGTACGGTTCTTTCCGACCCCGCCAAGATCGTGCTTCCGAAAGGTTGCGACACGCTCGGAGCGACGTTGGAGCGGCTAGACAGAGCTATCCGGTTTGCGCGGTGGCGGCAAGGAAACGATACATTCGCGCGCGATATCTTGACCCGGGTGCTTGGGCGCACACCCAAAGATGAACGGCCCACCGAAAGGACATCGCTCACCGGCAAGCTGCTCGATCTTAACGTCATGGTGAAAGCTGCCGAGCCTGTCTCCGAAGCGCTCGTCCAATGCAGCCGGCTTCAGCATCATCTGAAGGCGCGCCGCACTGCTGATAGGCGCCTTGGCGAATATGCTGTCGCAAGTGCGGCCTTAGAAAACCTCGCCGGTCTGGGTCAGCTCGCAGACGCACAGGTCGATCAACTTCGCAAGATCTTGCGCAAGGACGCAGCGGTTTGGCGCCCACGGATTTACCTTGGGGCGTTTCCCGATACCGTCCACGAGTTGGTCGATACGAGCATGGGTCGCAAGGGTGAGCTGGACCTTGTTGTGCAGGCAGGGGGCGTGTCGGCGCCGGCACAGCATGTAACGAACGCCTCCGCTCTGCGCGCCAGCCTCGTCGGATTCTTTCTCGCCTTCTGGGAGCACGTAATCAAGGAGCGAGGCGGGCTGTCAACCTTGGTGCTCGACGATCCGCAGGAACTACTAGACGATGAAAACCGGGAACGTCTCGCAGCCGCGCTCTCCTCGCTAGTGGCAGCAAGTGCGCAGTTGATTGTAGCCTCGTACGATCCGCGCTTCTGCGCCCGTGTCTCGCGCCTTCAGATACCGGGTGGAGTCGAGCACCTTGAAGTGCACCCAGCGACGCGCCAACAGCCGCTCATTCGGACCACGCCGCCGCTTCCAGTTATCGAGCAGCGCAGGAGACGGTTCGATGAAGATACGAATGCGGAAGAACCCGCCCGCGACTTCGCCGATGGTTGCCGAGTCTTTTTCGAAGCAAAGCTCGGTGACATGTTCGATGGCCCTGCTCATGCCGCATGGGCCATCAGATATCCAGATCCGACACTTGCGACTTTTATTCAGCGCTTACGTCCGCTCGTAAGAGCAGGTCCGCAAGGGATGTTCAGCGCGAACGCCTTTCGGAACTTCGTTGATCATCCCGCCTTGGCAGACAACTCGCCCGTGATCGTCCTTATGAATAAGGCCCATCATGGCCGGCGCCAGGAGATCAGGGCAGCCGACGTGGCGCAATGCGCGAATGATCTGAGTGTGCTTCTCGAACTCGTCGAGGAGATGTACGAGGAGTGTTACCGCTGGAGGCGGAGAGATATACCCGCGGATAGCCCCCGCGCCGAGGCGCCGCGAGCGCTTACGCCTATGCCCCACCCAGCGTTGAACGTGCTGGTGTGCCCCGACCTCGCCGCGTTCACGGAGCAGTCGCCGTCGGGCGCATCACAAGAATCCCTGGAGCGCCTCGATGCACACCTTCTGGACAACGTTGCTGCCTTTTATCTCCGTCGACCAAATTTCGGGTTTGCGGCCCCGCGTGGTTCGATTGCTATCGTCGAAGCAATGCCAGGCCCTGCGGTCGACAGATCGCTTGTCATCGCTAGGCATGGAAGCGCCACATACGCGCGCCGCCTTGTGCGCGCTGCAAATGGGGATCTAATTGGCCTCACAGCGGATGTCCCCGACCCGCGTACAAGAAGCCCCAAGACAATCTTTCTCCAGGAAATCGAAGTCGCCATTCATCTGGTTGTTGGGATCATTTTCGACCACTCGATAGCGGTCGAGAACGGACAGGACGAAGCAGTGCTGATCGACGCGAGCAGCCTGCTGAGTTGAATTCAGCTCAGTTTCCGTGTGAGAGATGACAGTGCGGTTCCTCTCGCGCTTGATAAGCAGGTTGTGCTTGGGGGAGAACTCATCCGGCTTGATGAACTGGGACTTCACAGGGGCACGCTTGTTGCGCTGACGCTTGATGATGGATCTGGCGTTTTCAAGCGGATCGCCGGACAGCTTCCAGGAGACCTTTCGCACTTGCACCAGTTCGAAAGTATCGGCGGCATAGGCGAGTTGCAAATTCTCGCGGTTGAAAAGCCGCACAGAGGATTCCGAAGCGTGACGAACGCGCGCGCCATCATTGGCGTGCTGTATCATGGTTAGGCAGTCGTCGTGGTGAGGTAACACCATGTCAGTTCAATGCAGATCATTGGTCGTAGAGCAACGGCCGACATTAGCGTTGTCGTTGCGATAACGCTTGGTTGCCGGCGGGATTCAGTTAGAACAGCAGACTACTTGACATCATTCCTACTAACTACCACATCCGCCCTTTTCCCCCATCATCCGGCGCAACCTCATGCAATCCACATCACCCCCTCCCCGTCCCCCCGGCTCCAACTACCGCGAAATCTACGCCCTCGTCTGCTCCATGCTCCCCCCATCCCCCGACGACACCCCCGACACTCGCGCCGCCCGCGAGCGGGGCGCGATGGACGCCGTCACCGCCCTCAATCCCTACGACGCCTTCGAGGCCCGACTGGCCGCGCGGATCGTCGGCATGGACGCCCACGCGGCCGACAGCCTGCGCTCGGCCGGCCTCGCCGCCGCCGACCCCGCCGAGATGCACCGCTGCCGTGCCCAGGCCGCGTCCATGGCGCGCCAGTCGGACGCGGCGCTGCGCTCGCTGCTGCGCATGCAGGCGACGCGCGAGAAGCAGTTGGCCGCGCTGCATCCCGCCGCGATGGAGCGCGCCGGCTACTGGTTCCGCGAGATCACGGTGCCCGAGCCCGCACCGGACCCCGTGCCCCCGGCCGCGGCGGACCCGTTCAGCCAGCTCACCGAGGCCGAGCAGTACGCCGTGACCTACCCGGACCGTGCCGCGCGCATCCGTGCGGCGGGCGGGCTGCCCGCGGACCTGGACTTCGGCCCGCCCGAGCCCGAACTGGTCTACGACGTCATCCACGGCACCAGCCCGATCCTGCAGGCGCACGCCCGCCAGCGGCACAACGGCACCGGGGAACCGGCACGAGTCTCCGCTTCCGCGACAACGTCTCACGCAGCGGCACTTTGAGACGATGGTGAGCCTACGACTCCAGGACGGCGATCAGCCCGCCAGCTCTGCCATTCGGCCTGAAAGTGATGTGATCGCCATTGGCATGCTGCCCCGAGGCGAGCAAGACTGCCGCGTTGAAGCCGCCACCCCCTGCCACGGTAAGCGACATGCCAGTGCACCTGCCTGCCGGCTACAAGCCATCGCCCGACGAGGCGTTCATGAACCCCTCGCAGGTGGAATATTTCCGCCAAAAACTGCTGCGGCTGCGTGCGGACACCCAGCGTGAACTGGAAGCGGTCCCGCCGGTGGGCGCGAATGACAGCATCCGCGAGGGCGATCAGGCCGATCAGGCAAGTGCGGCGGTGGATCGGGAGTTCAGCATCGTCAGCCGCGAACGCACCCAGGCTCAACTGCAGCACATCGAACGGGCGCTGATCCGGCTCGACAACGGCACGTATGGCTATTGCGAGGACACCGGCGAACCGATCGACCTGCGCCGGTTGGACGCGCGGCCCACCGCCACATTGACCACCGAGGCGCAGGCGCAGCGGGAGCGTTCGGGAACCTGACCATCCCCGCCCCGTACTTGCGTAATCCTCGGCGGTTTGTGTCTGCCCCTCAGAGGGACTGCTTGCCCGGATCCAGTTCGGGCACCGCTGCGCGTCTCGCGCCAAACGTGTGCGGCCACACCGGCCGCCTGATCCGTCGCAACGCCGACAGCACCACTACCGCCAGCCCCACCAGCGCGACGTAGTGGGCCGGGCGCAGGCCGTAGGATAGCGTCTCATTGGCCGCCAAAACCCGCCACGGGTTGATCCCTGTCGTCAGCCCGTACCAGCCGAACTCGATGCCGACCGCCGCGAACGCCGCCACCATCGTCAGCGCAAGCTGTGCCGCGAGGCTGCGCTGCCAGCCCATCGGCAGCGCCCGCCACAGCATCAGCCAGACGAACAGACCGGTCATGAACACCGGCTCCGACACGTTCGATTTCGACTGAATGAAGTAGTGCAGCAGCGCCACGACGCCGAGCCCGTAGATCGCCCGGTGCAGCCGTTTCCACCGGCGCCCGAGCCGGTGCATCCACCCATCGGTCGAGGTCGCGCCCAGCACGCCAAGCCCCAGCAGCGTGACAAAGCCGATGGTCAGATAGAACCGCCGAACGATCTCCGAGGCCACCACGAGCAGGTTGAGGTTCTGGTCCACGATGTAGAGGCTGAAATGCGCCACCGCGTAGGCGAGCGCGGTCAGCCCGACGATCCGCCTCACCAGCAGGATGCGCGGCCAGTCCAGCACGCGCGCCGCCGGCGTGATCGCCAGCGCGATCATCAGGAACCGGATCGCCCAGTCGCCGGCGCCATGGATAGCCTCGGTTACCGGACGCGCGCCCAGTGCTCCGGTCGCCAACCAGAATGCCAGCACCGCGCCGGGGATGAAGCCCGCGAACAGCACCACCGCCTTGAGCGGCAGCAAGCGGCCATGCCGGTCACGCCACGGAACGATCATCGCCGCCATCCGACTTTTCGCCTCACCTGTCCTCGCATCCGTCCCGCGACGTGGCCGGCCGTTACATGGTCATTCACTGGCCGCATGCAGCCAGGGCACGGATCTCGGCCGCGAGCGCGTCCGGCTCGGGTGAGGCGACGAGCCGCGCCGGCACCTCGAGTGCCGCGGTCAGCCGCGCCCTGTATTCCTCGCGCGGTACCTCCTCGGCGCCGAACTGCGCCAGGTGCGCGGTGACGAACTGGGTGTCCAGCAGCCGGAAGCCGCTCAGGCGCAGGCGCGCGACCAGGTGAACCAGCGCGACCTTCGAGGCGTCGCGTTCCTTGCTGAACATGCTTTCGCCGAAGAACACGCCGCCGATCGCGACGCCGTAGAGCCCGCCGACCAGCGAACCGTTCTGCCGGCTCTCCACCGAATGGGCAAAGCCGAGGCGATGGAGTTCGCCGAACAAGCGTTCGATCTGCGGGTTGATCCAGGTGTCCTCGCGCCCGGGTGCGGCCGATGCGCAACCGGCGATGGTGGCGGGGAAATCCTCATCGACCGCAACGCTGAACGCATCGGACAGCACCGTGCGCGCGAGGCGGCGCGACAGATGAAAACGGTCGAGCGGCAGCACACCCCGCCGCTCCGGGTCCAGCCAGTAGAGCCGCTCACCCCGCCGCGTTTCCGCCATCGGGAACAGCCCGTGCCGGTAGGCCCGCAGCATCAGGTCAGCCGTGATCTCCACCGTGCGCCGCGACATGGGCGCATTGTGCGGCGGACCGGGTGGCCAAGGGAAGCGTGGAAGCAGACGGGGCGTACTTGCCGGCTGCATGGTCTGGTGGACTAATGCCATTGGATTTTTCCGAGCAAAGGGGACCCGGACCATGACAAAGTACACCTGGGAACACATTCACCTGCGTTCGCCGGACCCGGCGGCCACCGCGGGCTGGTATGCGGACAAGCTGGGCGCCGAGGTGATCCGCACGCCGCAGCCGGATGGCTCTACGCGCTTCGACCTCGACCTGACCGGCCAGAAGATCTTCATTGCGCTTGCGGACCCGGCGAAGACCGGCGTCCCGCCGCAGATCCCCTACATGGGGCTGGAGCACATCGGCCTGACGGTCGACAATATCGACGCCGCGGTTACGGAGCTGAAGGGCAAGGGTGTGGCCTTCACCATGGAGCCCAAGACGATCCGCCCCGGCGTGCGGATCGCCTTCCTGACCGCGCCGCAGAACGTATCGATCGAGCTGATACAGCGCGGGTAACGCCGGCGAACAACGATGGTGTCGCTGCCGAACCGCCTCCCTGGCCTGAACTTCGACCTCGGCGAGGCGGCCGACATGCTGCGCGGATCGGTCGAGGTGTTCGTGGCCGACGAGATTGCGCCGCGTGCCGCCGCCATCGATCGCGACAACGAATTCCCGATGGACCTGTGGCGCAAGTTCGGCGACCTCGGCGTGCTCGGCATCACCGTCGAGGAAGAGTACGGCGGTGCTGGCATGGGCTATCTGGAGCACGTCGTCGCGATGGAGGAGATCTCGCGCGGCTCCGCCTCCGTCGGGCTTTCGTATGGCGCGCATTCCAATCTGTGCGTCAACCAGATCCGCCGCAACGGCAGCGAGGCGCAGCGGCGGAGTTTCCTGCCCACGCTGATCAGCGGCGAGCATGTCGGCGCTCTGGCAATGAGCGAGCCGGGCGCGGGTTCCGATGTGGTCGGGATGCGCACGCGCGCCGAGAAGCGCGGCGATCGCTACGTGCTCAACGGCTCGAAGATGTGGATCACCAACGGTCCGGATGCCGATGTGCTGGTGGTCTATGCCAAGACCGATCCGCAGGCGGGGCCGCAGGGCATCACCGCGTTCCTGATCGAGAAGGGGTTTGCTGGATTCACCACGGCGCAGAAACTCGACAAGCTCGGAATGCGTGGTTCCAACACGTGCGAGCTGGTGTTCGCCGATTGCGAGGTGCCGGACGATCATGTGCTCGGCCGCGTCAACGACGGTGCGCGCGTGCTGATGAGCGGGCTGGATTATGAACGCGCGGTGCTTGCAGCCGGGCCACTGGGGATCATGCAGGCGTGCATGGATGTGGTGGTGCCATATGTGCATGAACGGAAACAGTTCGGCCAGGCGATCGGCGAGTTCCAGCTCATGCAGGGCAAGCTCGCCGACATGTACACCACGATGAATGCGGCCAAGGCGTACGTGTACGCGGTGGCGAAGGCGTGCGACCGCGGCGAAACCACGCGGAAGGACGCCGCGGGCGCGATCCTTTACGCGGCGGAGAAGGCAACGTGGATGGCGCTGGAGGCGATCCAGGCGCTGGGCGGCAACGGTTACATCAACGACTACCCGACCGGCCGGCTGCTGCGCGATGCCAAGCTGTACGAGATCGGCGCCGGCACCAGTGAAATCCGCCGCATGCTGATCGGCCGCGAGCTGTTTCGCGAGACAACGTGAAGCACTTGTCGGCAACCCCTCCCCACACGACTCCCTCGCCCGCGGAGTGGGAGAGGGTCGGGGTGAGGGTTCCGGCCAAATGACTTCTCCTGCGTTCCAACATCGACCCGCGCTCGTCAGAGTTCGCCGCCAACGCCGATGCGATGCGCGCCCTGGTCACCGACCTTCGCGCCCGTGTTGCCGAGGCCGAGCAAGGCGGCGGTGAGGCGGCCCGCAAGCGCCACCTCGCGCGCAACAAGCTGCTGCCGCGTGACCGTGTCGCCGGGCTGATCGATCCCGGCTCGCCGTTTCTCGAACTGTCGCAGCTTGCCGCTTATGGCCTCTATGGCAACGAAGTACCGTCTGCCGGCATCGTCACCGGCATCGGCCGCGTGTCCGGCCGCGAGTGCGTCATCGTCGCCAACGACGCCACGGTGAAGGGCGGCACGTATTTTCCGATCACTGTGAAGAAGCATCTCCGCGCCCAGGAGATCGCGCGGCAGAACCGACTGCCTTGCATTTATCTTGTGGACTCCGGTGGCGCCTTCCTGCCGATGCAGGACGAAATCTTCCCCGACCGAGATCACTTCGGTCGCATCTTCTTCAACCAGGCCAACCTATCGGCGCAGGGCATTCCGCAGATCGCCGCCGTGATGGGTTCGTGCACGGCGGGGGGCGCCTATGTCCCCGCGATGAGCGACGAGTCCATCATCGTGCGCAAGCAGGGCACCATCTTTCTTGGCGGCCCGCCGCTGGTGCAGGCCGCCACCGGCGAGATCGTCAGTGCGGAAGACCTGGGCGGTGCGGACGTGCATGCGCGGACGTCGGGCGTGGTCGATCACTACGCGCATGACGATCGCCACGCGCTTGCGCTGTGTCGGCGTATCGTCGCGGGCCTGAACGACGTGAAGCAACCGCAGATCGAACTGCGTGCACCACAACCTACGCGCTACGATCCGGCCGAACTCTACGGCGTTGTGCCTGTCGATCTGCGCGCGCCGTACGATGCCCGCGAAATCATCGCCCGCATTGTCGATGCCAGCGAGTTCGACGAGTTCAAACACCTGTATGCCACAACGCTGATCTGCGGCTTTGCACATATCTTTGGGTATCCGGTCGGCATCCTGGCCAATAACGGCATCCTGTTCTCCGAATCCGCTTTGAAGGGCGCACATTTCATCGAGCTTTGCAGCCAGCGGGGCATACCGCTGGTGTTCCTGCAGAACATCACGGGCTTCATGGTTGGCCGTAAATACGAGGCCGGCGGCATTGCCAAGGACGGCGCCAAGCTGGTCACCGCCGTGTCCACCACCTCGGTGCCGAAGTTCACGGTGATCGTCGGAGGGAGCTACGGCGCCGGCAACTACGGGATGTGCGGTCGCGCCTACGAGCCGCGGTTCCTGTTCATGTGGCCGAACGCGCGAATCTCGGTAATGGGCGGCGAGCAGGCGGCGATGGTGCTGGCTCAGGTGCGTCGCGGCGAGCCCCAGAGCATGGAACAGGAGGAGGCATTCAAGGCGCCGATCCGCGCGCAATACGAGACGCAGGGCCATCCGTATTACGCGACCGCACGGGTGTGGGATGACGGCATCATCGATCCTGTCGATACGCGGCGTGTGCTGGGGCTGGCGCTGTCCGCTGCACTGAATGCACCGATCCCGCGGACGCAATTCGGGGTGTTCCGGATGTGACGGAGGATAGGTTCACCACAAAGACACGAAGACACGAAGACACTGACCCTTCGTGTCGTTGTGTCTTTGTGGTGGATCTCAACGCAGGAATGACCCGTACGGGCCCAGAATGTTCAGCACACTGCTGATCGCCAATCGCGGCGAGATCGCCTGCCGCATCGCGCGCACCGCGCGACGCATGGGCGTCGCCACAGTCGCCATCTACTCTGAAGCCAACGTCAATGCGCTGCATGTGAAAGCCGCCGACCGCGCGATTTCAATCGGCCCTGCTCCCGCGCGCGACAGCTATCTCAACATCCCCCTCATCATCGCCGCGGCGCGCCAGTCCGGGGTCGATGCGGTCCACCCCGGCTACGGCTTCCTCTCCGAGAACCCGGCATTTGCCGACGCCTGCGCCGAAGCCGGATTGATCTTTGTCGGGCCGCCCGGCAGGGCAATGCGCGCCATGGGATCCAAATCCGCGGCCAAGACACTGATGGAGCGATCCGGCGTGCCGGTGCTTCCCGGATATCACGGCGAGAACCAGGATGCCGCCTTTCTCGCCGACCAGGCGATCCGCATCGGCTTCCCGGTGATGATCAAGGCGGTGGCCGGTGGCGGCGGTCGCGGTATGCGCATCGTCACCGCGGCCAATGATTTCGCCCAGGCACTTGCGGCCGCGCGGCAGGAGTCCGCATCCGCGTTTCGCGACGACCACGTGCTGATCGAACGCTACCTGGAACACCCGCGCCACATCGAAGTGCAGATCTTCGCCGATACGTACGGCAACGTCGTGCACCTGTTCGAGCGCGATTGCTCCACGCAGCGCCGCCACCAGAAGATTATCGAGGAAGCACCGGCGCCCGGATTGGATGAAGCGCGCCGCGCCGCCATGGGTGCCGCCGCCGTGACAGCCGCACGCGCGGTCGGCTATGTGGGAGCCGGTACGGTCGAGTTCGTCTCGGACGCGGACGGATTTTTCTTCCTTGAGATGAACACCCGCCTGCAGGTCGAACATCCGGTCACCGAGATGATCACTGGCCTCGACCTCGTGGAATGGCAGTTCCGCGTGGCCGCCGGCGAGCGGCTGCCGCTGACGCAGGACGCAATCCGCGTCGATGGCCATGCGATCGAGGCACGCATCTACGCCGAGGACCCGTCGCGCGATTTCGCACCCTCGACCGGTCGGCTGGGTCTGTTCCGTACGCCCGATGCATCGGATTCCGTTCGGATCGACACCGGTTTCGCCACCGGTGACGAAGTCTCGATCCATTACGATGCGCTGCTTGCCAAGCTGATCTGCCACGGCCGCACGCGCGACGAGGCGTTACGCACATTGCGCCAAGCGTTGGCCGATACCGACGTGGTCGGCGTGGCCAGCAACCTCGATCTGCTTTTCCGGATCGCCGCGCATCCGGACTTCGCGGCCGGCGGCATCGACACCGGTCTTATTGCCGCCCATGCGGACGCGCTGCTGATGGCGCAGCGCGAGCCGACCGCAGAGGTGCTGGCTGCTGCCACGCTCGGCATGCTCCATGACGAAGCCGACGCGGCGGCCAGAGAGGCCGCAGCGGGCAACGACCCATATTCGCCCTGGCAGGCGCGCGACCAATGGTGGCCGAACGCATCGTCCCACCGTGAACTGCACTTCATCGCTGGCGACACGGAATTTCCGATTGGCGTGCAACGCGCCGGCGCGGCATGGCGCCTGACCATTTTCGATCGCGGCGTGTCGGGCTCGGCGGTTCGCGCATCGGATGGCCTCCTTGATTTGACAGTGGATGGTGTGCGCCAACGCATCTCCGTCATGCGCCAGGGTGAAATCGTCACGGTGCGCCAAGGCGGCGAAACCTGGCGTCTCCGCCTGCCCGATCCGATCAGCGCCGCGGCCGAGGTGGACGATGCGGGCGGCAGGCTTGTTGCGCCGATCCCGGGGCAGGTCACGCAGGTCATCGCCGAGCAAGGCATGGCAGTCGCCCGCGGCCAGGTCCTCGTTGTGCTTGAGGCCATGAAGACGGTCTTCCGACTTGCCGCACCGGCTGATGGCATCGTGGCCACGGTGTCGTGCCGGGTCGGAGACGCCGTAATCGAAGGCCAAACGCTGGTCGCATTCGCCGAAGCCACCGACGCTCCGGAACTGTCGCGGGCTTAGGCGTGATCCGCGAGTGTTGCGTCGCTCGGCCAGTCATGCCCAGAGTGCGCCGCCTGCCGATCTCTTGAGAAATTGCGGAACGGTGGGCGGGCAAGAGATCCGGCAGGGAGGTAGAGATTAACCATGAGACGACTGGCAACTGTGGCGGTGGGTGCCCTGGCTGTGGCCCTCGCGGCCGGCGCAGCGATGGCGGATACGCCTGGCGTAACCGCGACCGAGATCAAGATCGGCAACACGGTGCCCTACAGCGGCCCCGCATCATCCTACGGCGTGCTTGGAAAACTGGAGAGCGCGTTCTTCGGCATGGTGAACGAGCAGGGCGGCGTTGCCGGCCACAAGATCGATTTCATCTCGCTCGATGACAATTATAGCCCGCCGAAGACGGTGGAGCAGATCCGGCGTCTGGTGGAGGAGGAGAAGGTCGCGTTCACCTTTGCCACACTCGGCACGCCGACCAACAGTGCCATCGTGCGTTACATGAACCAAAAGAAGGTGCCGCAACTTTTCGTCTCGACCGGCGCAGACAAGTGGGGCGATTACCAGCATACGCCGTGGACGATCGGCTGGCAGCCAAGCTATCGGACCGAAGCACAGATCTACGCGAAGTACATCCTACAGCAGAAGCCTGATGCGAAGATCGGCATCCTGTATCAGAACGACGACTTCGGGAAGGATTATCCGGCCGGCGTGAAGGATGCGCTCGGCGACAAGTTCGACAAGATGGTGGTCACCGCGACCTATGAGGTGACCGATCCGACGATCGACAGCCAAATCACCACGCTGCAAAGCCAGGGTGTGAACGTGCTGCTGGTGGCGGCGATTCCCAAATTTGCCGCGCAGTCGATCCGCAAGGTGCACGACCTCAATTGGAAGCCGATGTTCTTCCTGTCGAACGTTGCCATTTCAGTGGGCGCGGTGATGACTCCCGCTGGGCCGGAGAATGGCGTCGGCATCATCAGCGCAGCGTATCTCAAGGATTCGTCCGACCCAACCTGGAAGGACGACAAGGGCATGAACGAGTGGCGCGCGTTCATGGACAAGTACATGTCGGGTGCCGACCAGACCGATGGGGGTTACATCGCCGCATACGGGCTGAGTCATACGATGTTGCAGGTGCTGAAGCAGTGCAACGGTGACTTTTCCCGGGAAAATATCATGAAGCAGGTCGCCAACCTGCACGATGTCGAGAATCCGGTGCTGATACCCGGCATCAAGATCAACACCAGCCCGACCAACTTCCACCCGATCCGGGCGATGCAGCTGGAGAAGTGGGACGGCAAGACGTGGGTGCTGTTCGGCGACGTGATTCAGGGCTCGCAATCCTGAATTGTGATGGAGCCGGGAGCATTGCCCCTCTCGGCTCCAACCGGTCTATTCGTGATGACGTAAGCCAGAATGAAATTGGCCATCTGATAGGGCGCGGCACAGGCGGGCGCTGCCATCAAAGCGGGGGTCTGAGCTGTGATTTACGAGGCCACCGCGCCTGGACACCCAATCCGGCCAAAAGACGCGGATCGTCGATGGGTTGAGTATGTCCTGGCAGGCCGCTGGATAACGCCCGATAGCCTGACAGCCGTGACCCCATCATTGACTGGTCGGGATGATATCGCGATCGGCTCTTACAGAACGACACGTGGAGGCCGTGATCGCAGCGCGCCCGAATGCTCCGGTCGGCGCCTCTCTTGAGTTTTGCCCGACGCACGATGGTTGGAAGATCCTGCCTCTAAAGCTCTATCGGCCACTGGTCTATTACGCTGCCTTCGGAAGCGATGATATTTTTGGATGCCTTCGTGCTGCCATGGTCTCCTTGCTGGCATTTGGCGAGTGGAGCCACAGCATCGCCATCCTGACGCGATCCGAAGACCTTCCGAAGGTGAATGCAGTTGTCGCAGACCTTAACCTCGGAAGTCGCCTGCATATCGTGACGGTTCCCGGCGCGGATATCCTGGATTGGTGCCTTGCACGCTATCGGACCAACGTCGCGGAGATATTCGCGACCCACCAACCGATCCTTTATCTGGATGTCGATGTAATTTCCGACGGTCCCTTGGACGACCTTTGTCTTAAGCTTGTCCAGTCCCGCACCATCGAGGTTCTACCGGATGGGAGTCTCGGCGAAGGTGGACAGGAGACCTTTGGGCACTGGTTTGGTTGGCGTCTCATGGCAGCGGATGGTATGATATTTAATCCCCAGGAACCTGGTTTTTCGTCGGGCATTCTTGGTTTCGCCAACAAGGGCGTGGTGGAACAGGCTTTCACTGCGGTGCTGCGCGCAGCCTATGGTCACGCAGAGAAAGTCGGAACCCGACATCACTTTGCAGGTTACGATCAGCCATTTGCCTGTTATGTCATGAAGAAGTTCGACCTGGTGTCGAACGCCACACTGCCGACCGTCGCACGCCTCTGCCGGGTTGACCCGGTCACGCGACCGCTTCCGATCCCGGCGGGTCCAAGGGGCCTCGTGCATTTCAACGGAATTGTTGGTGACGCGGCATCAAAACGTCGCGCCATGGAGCATTACCTGTCTGTCCTGACTTCCAGGGAATGATCATTGGTTCCATAAGCGAGGTTAAAGTCAGGAATGGTGTTCTGCACTTGTGATGTTGACGCCCAACCGGACGTAGGCAAACTCTGCACGCACCCGTCAGCAGGAGAACTGAGACATGGCCGCGGACGATGGAAACGGCAGGCGTTTGCGGTCGCGGCGCTGGTTCGACAATCCCGCTGATCCGGCGATGACGGCGCTCTATCTCGAGCGGTACATGAACTACGGGATCACGCCGGAGGAACTGCGCGGCGGAAAACCGATCATCGGCATCGCGCAGACCGGCTCCGATCTGTCGCCGTGCAATCGCCATCACATCGAACTGGCCAGCCGCGTGCGCGACGGCATCCGCGCCGCAGGCGGCGTGCCGCTGGAGTTTCCCGTTCATCCGATCCAGGAAACCGGCAAGCGGCCGACCGCGGCGCTGGATCGCAACCTTGCCTATCTCGGTCTGGTCGAGGTGCTGCACGGCTACCCGATCGATGGTGTGGTTTTGACAACCGGCTGCGACAAGACGACGCCGGCCTGCCTGATGGGTGCGGCCACGGTGAACATCCCGGCCATCGTGCTGTCCGGTGGCCCGATGCTGGATGGCTGGTGGCAGGGGCGCCTGTCCGGTTCCGGTACCATCATTTGGGAAGGTCGCAAACTCCACGCCGAGGGCAAGATCGACTACGACGAATTCATGCAGATGGTGTCGTCGTCGGCGCCATCGATCGGTCACTGCAACACCATGGGCACCGCGACATCAATGAATTCCCTGGCGGAGGCGCTCGGCATGTCGCTGCCTGGCTGCGCGGCGATCCCCGCGCCACATCGCGAGCGCGGCTGGATGGCGTATGAGACCGGCAGGCGGATCGTGGCGATGGTGCAAGAGAATTCTGCGTCCCTCGGACATCATGACGAAGCACGCATTCGACAACGCGGTGATCGCGGCGGCGGCGCTGGGTGCGTCGTCCAACTGCCCGATCCACATGGTGGCGATCGCGCGGCACATGGGTGTTGAACACACGATAGATGACTGGCAGCGCCTTGGTCCGGAGATTCCGCTGCTGGTGGACCTGCAGCCCGCCGGTCGGTTCCTCGGCGAAAAGTTCCACCGCGCCGGCGGCGTGCCGGCGGTGCTGAAGGAACTGCTGCGCGCGGGAAAACTGCATGGCGACGCGATGACCGTCACCGGCAGGACGCTGGCGGAGAATTTGCGCGACGTGCCGGATGGCGACCGCGAGGTGATCCGTGCCTACGACAAGCCGCTGCTGGCGGCGGCCGGCTACGTGGTCATGTCGGGCAACCTGTTCGACAGCGCGGTGATGAAGGTGTGCGTCATCGACCAAGATTTTCGCAAACGCTTTCTGTCGAATTCCGATCGGCCGAATGTATTCGAGGGGAAGGCGATCGTGTTCGAGGGGCCGGAGGACTACCACCATAGGATCGAAGATCCCGATCTCGGCGTGGAAGACCAGTCGGTGCTGATCATCCGCAACTGCGGACCGGTTGGCTATCCCGGCAGCGCCGAGGTGGTGAACATGCAGCCGCCGGCTGCGTTGTTGAAGCGCGGTATCGATGCGTTGCCGACCATGGGGGACGGAAGGCAGTCGGGCACGTCGGGTTCGCCGTCCATCCTCAACGTATCCCCGGAGGCAGCGGTCGGCGGCGGGCTGGCGCTGCTGAAGACCGGCGATCGCATCCGCATCGATCTCAATACCCGGAAGGTGGACGTGCTGCTGCCGCTGGGTGAACTGGAGGCGCGTCGCAGTGCCTGGAAGCCCCCAAAACTGATGAATATGACGCCTTGGGAAGAGATCTATCGTTCCATGGTGGGACAGCTTGGCACCGGCGCCTGTCTGGAGCCGGCGACGCTGTATCTCAATGTCATCGAGACGCGCGGCGAGTCGCGCAACAACCACTGATGACCAACGATCCGGTGCTCGCCCGTTTTCGCCATGCGTTGGGTGTCAACCGCCGTAAATGCAATTGCTCACCGTGGCATGACTGCTTTCTGTTCCCTCTGAAGGGAGCCTTTTATCCACGGCCGTGCCGACAACCCTCGTCCCCGTGGCTCGAGAAATATCAGGGACGCGCGGTATCGATCATATCCTTGGGGGTGAGCGCGGGTGGTATGATGTGCCAATGCCAGTTCCCATATGCGGAGCGACAGCGGCAGGAAGCCGATAGTGCCGCCGCTATCACCATCGCCGCAGGGGTCGCCGCGTCCCAGACGGCACTACAGCGGTCATATGGACGTTGAGCGGCGTCCGAAGGCCATCAAGAACCTCCCAAAAAGAGGAGCGCCTGGATCGCGCATTCCGCTTTCACCCGTGGAATGCCCCGCGATATCAACTCAGCGCGTCGCCGCCCGCTTCCGCAGTATCTCCAGCATTGCATCGAGCCCGAGGATATAGGAGTGCATCCCGAAGCCAGTGATCATTCCGTCGGCTGCGTCCGACAGAACGCAATGAATGTTGCGCTTGGCGATGCTGCTGATATGGACTTCCACATATGGCAAGCCTGCGCCCTTGATGCAGTCTTTCAAGGCGTAACCGGCGTAGGTGAACCCCGCCGGGTTCATGACAAGCCCGTCGGCGCCTTCATCCACGCCCTGATAGATGCGATTGATCGCCTCGCCCTCGATGTTGGTGTAGAAAATGCCGAGATGATAGCCGTGATCCTGTGCATGTCGCTGAAGCATGGCGTCGAGCTGGGCGGGAGTTGTCGTTCCGTAGATCTCCGGTTCTCGCCGACCGAGGAACGTCAGGTTGGCACCCTGCACCAGTAGGATTTTCGTCATCGCACCATTTCCAATTCTGTCACGTCACACTTCATTGGCACCGCTGCCGTCCGGGTGTTGAGCCCTTACGCTGTCGCAGAAAAGGCCAGGTCGTTCTGGCGCAAGGCGGTGTGCTGTCGGAAGCTAGATCGCTGGTATCTGGATGAAGTCCCGCGCGTTCGCCAGAACAAAATCCGCCAACACGCTAATATCCGATAGCGCAAAACATGGAACGTCGGCCGCTATCGACACATCCGTCGTGATAGCCAGCACCATCGAATCACCGGGGGCGAGCAACGCATGGTACTGTCCAGCCGGCACGACTTCCATCTTGGGGTAGCTGCTGCGCCGGAAACCATCCAGCAGGATGATATCGACGGGCGCCATGCGCGCCAGCAAATCGCTGACTTCGGGTTCTGTGGTGCCTGGAGACATTTCACGCAACAGCGCGAACCGGCTGGCGCTGGCGATCATCACTTCCGCGGCGCCGGCGGCGCGATGCTTCCACGTTCCACTCCCTTGCCTCTCCAGATCGATCGCGTCCGAGACACGTTTGATCGTCGAAACCTGTAGCCCCCGTTCAACCAGCTCAACGACCAGACGTTTGACCAGCTCGGACTTTTCAGCACATTCACCGACCAAACTGAAGGCTTTCATGGCACACCTCCTCAACGATCGAGCAGCCCGGTGGGCATAGGCAAACTAAGCGAGGTCGTGCAGGTCCCTGACGCTGGCCGGCCCGACGTGAAGGCCGGAAAACTCCACTTCCAGCCCGGCGCGTTCGGGTGTGCAGCACATCGGCCCGACCAAATACGAGGCCGCCGCTGGAAATGGAGCCAGACGGACAAGGGGCCAACGTTTCCCATCGGCGGATACTTGAAGCCGGATTACGCCGCCACTCACGGTTGCACGCATCCAGAAGTCGCTCGGATCACCGTCATAAGCTCCAATCGCCCAATCCGAGCGATCAATGGTCAGGACGCTGCTCAATTGACACTGGCCGTCGGACTTTTCGATACCGGCCTTGAGCCAGTTTCGCTCGTCAAGACGAATCATGATCCCGGCCTGGTCGTACAGGGCTTCATAGTTCGCCCGGACACGGACCTGCATCGTGAAGTCGTTACCAGTGTCGTGCCCAAAGAGATGCCCGTTGTCGCGGGTAAAGCCGTAATGGGTCTCGCGCCAAAAATCCGTCGCGTTGTCGGTCACGACGAGCAGACGTTCGCCGTCCAGATGCCAGTGCCTAGGGCGGTTAATCCAACGGCATTGGGCAAAGGTCATGGCAAATCGCGCTTCATCAGTACGACCTCGATATCCCTGTCGAAATCGCGCTCCAGACCGACGCGCTGCCAACCCAGACGCGCGTACAACGGCTCTGCTGCCCAGGTATAGAGCCACAAAACCTTGACCGCCGCCGCAGTGGCAGCAGCCTCCACATGCTTGACCAGCAGCGTGCTGTAACCCTTGCCGCGGAACTGCGGCCTCACGAGGACGCTGGCAAGCCAGGGTGTCAGATCTGGACGGGAAGGCAGGTCATTCGTGACCAGGCTGGCGCTCCCAATCGGCACATCGTCATCGAACAGAACGAACGTCTCTTCCGGCGCCTTCTGGCCGAGGAGTTTTGCCACCTGTTCGTCATGCGACGGACTCAGGTCGTGACGGAACGCATCGAGCAGCCACTCAGCGACGGCGGGAGCCATTCCCGGATGGTCGGAGACGGGGACGATCCTGTAATTCATACGCGCGTCGGGAAATGGCAGGGGCTGCTCATCGAAAGCTAACCGGCGGCTTCTGCAGTTGAACGCCGCCCGGCGATATATCGCACGTCGTCGGCTTCCGTGCTCCTCGTGCATGGTCCCGCAGGCACGGAGAAGGTATCGCCCAGTTCACAATTGCAGGGGCTCTCGCCGAAAGCGAGCGTGACAGATCCGTCCAGCACGAATACGCCCGCGTCACAACCGTGGGCGTGCGCCTCATTTTGCTGGTTCGGCTCAAGATTGCGTTTGCTGGTCTCGTAGCCGTCACGGAGACAGTCCGCCTCGAATGCGGCTCTGATCATGGTGTTCATCCTGATCGCGGTAGGTTGTTCTAGGCGGGAGTGGCTGAGTGGGTCAAACGAAAGCGGCTTAGGTCAAGCTCCCAATAGGTTTCCGCGCCGTTCTCCATCGTCCTCACCGTGCGCGCGCCGTTGACGTTGTGATAGTGATCGTAACCCCGGGCGGCCAGGCGCCCTACGCCGTTCTGTCGGTAGGTGGCTTCCTCGGCATGGGCACGAAATATGCAGTGGTGCCATTCACGAGTTTGAAGGTTATCGACAAGAAGATGGTTCTGCCAGGCGGCACAAAGGATGCTCTCAAGACCCTCCCAGATTTCAAGTACGCGACCTGGTTGATCGGGTCGGAAACGCCGCCCCTGTGGCAAGCAGGAGGCGGCCATCCGATGCACCTTGCGCACCAACATGCTCTGATGCAGGGGTGATGGGCCTGTCTAGCGTTGCCGAAGGATTCAGGATCGCCTCTCCCGCGTCTCGCCGATTTGAAGGAAGCCCAGGGTTCGTGGCGCTTGCGCAAACTGTCTATATGACCGGCGGCAACAAGCACGAATGGCCTTCCCAAGGCGTGCCGAACAGCATACTCATCGAGAAGCCGTTTGCTCCGGCACAAATTGTGACGGCAGTCTCACAGGTCTTGAATACAAGCGGGCCCTAGGGGCCGGTCGTCACCACACAGCTTCCGCCGCTTTACGCGCCCAACCGATGCCAGGTGGTACGCTGCTTCTTGTACGAGGACGCGCCGCGCTTTGCGGAGCTGGACTGAGCGATCTTCTCCACCTGAACAAATCACCATCGAGGGAATCTCGCAATGAAAATCACCAGGATACGCACGCTGACCGTCGCTGCGCCGCCGCATCGCAACTGGGTGTTCGTCAAGGTCGAAACCGATCAACCCGGGCTGTACGGCTGGGGCGAGGGCACGCTGGAATGGAAGACGCGCGGCGTGGTCGGCACGGTCGAGGATTTCGCGCCGATCATGCTGGGTCAGGATCCGCGCGACGTCACGCGCGTCGTCGAGTTGTTGCAGCGGACATCATTCTGGCCACTCGGGGTGATCGGCCTCACCGCCGTCAGCGCGATCGAACAGGCCTGCTGGGACATCAAGGGCAAAGAACTGGGCCAGCCGATCTGGGCGCTGCTTGGGGGCAAGGTGCGTGACCGGGTCCGCGTCTACACCCATATCGGCGCCGGAAAAGTGAAGATCAAACGTCACAGCCGCGATATCGCCAGCTACACCGAATCGACCAGCGAGCTGCGCGAGCAGGGCTATACGGCGGTGAAGACGGGGCCGGTGCCGTACACCCATTACGATTTCGATATGCGCGAGGTGAAGCATACTGAAAAACTGCTGCAATCCTTACGCGATGCGGCCGGCGATGAGATGGACATCCTGCTCGATTTCCATGGCCGGCCGTTCTCGTCGCGCGCGGCGCTGGCCTACATCGATGCATGCTCGCCGGCGCGCCCGATGTTTGTCGAGGAGCCAATCCAACCCGGCGATCACGTCGCCATGGCGCAGATCGCGCAGCTTGCGAGGTGTCCGATCGCGACTGGGGAACGCCTGATCACGCATAAGGAATATGAGGACCTGTGCTACCTGCGCGCGGTCACCTATGTGCAGCCGGACCTCTGCCATTGCGGCGGCTTCACCGTCGGCAAGCAGATCGCGGCCACTGCTGCCACCTTCGGCATCGGCGTCTGCCCGCACAATCCGATGGGACCGATCGCGGGCGCCGTCGGCCTGCATTTCGCTGCGGCGGTGCCGAACTTCACCATCCTGGAAGAAATCACTGGCGGCGTGCCGTGGTATGCTGATGTCGTGCAGACCCCGATCCGCCGCGTCGATGGCTATTGGGACTTACCGACCGCCCCCGGCCTTGGTGTGGAGGTCGATGAAAAAGTCGCCGCGCAGCACCCGTTCGAGCAGGAGCAGGTTGCGTCGATGGAGGCGGTGCTGCGGCGGGATGGCACCATCGCCAATTGGTGACATTTCGATGAAGAAGGTGCTCATCACCGGGGCGACGGGGAATATCGGACGGAAACTGCGCGCGCATCTCGAAGCGAACGGGAAATACGCGCTCCATCTGCTCTGCCTTAGTACCGGCAACGACCCAACCGTCCATACCGTGGACCTGAGCACCTTCGATCAGGACTGGACGGCCAAGTTTGCCGGTGTCGATACGGCGCTGCATGTTGCAGCGGATCCGAGCCCGCGCGCCGGCAGGGCGCGGATCCAGTCGCGCAACACCGATCTGCTGCTGAACGTCATGGCCGCAGCCCAGCAGCACCGTGCCCGGCGCGTGGTCTTTGCCAGCTCAAACTTTGTCGTCGTCGGCCATCGCTTCGGCCGTGGCGCACAGACGCACGACAATTTTTGCACGGACCCTGGATTCCCTTCGGCCGCTGGGGCCAGGCGATGTGGGTCAGCGACCGTGATCTGTGCCGTGCCTTCGAACACGCGATCGACGATGAACGCATCAGCTTCGGCGTCTACAATCTGGTTTCGCGCAACCTCGGCATGCGGTGGGAGATCGATTCCCTGGCGCGTGACTTCGGCTTCGTCCCGCAGGATGGGGAAATGATGCGCGTGCCCTGGCGCATACCGCGAAGGTTGGCCTGGGTGCGGGACGTCGGCCTGCGTAAGTTTGGTGACCGACTTGCCGGGCCCCGCTGGTAATGCGCCGTGGTTCTGGTGCAAAAGGGCGGCGCCGTTGTGGCAAGAGAAGCGCCGGTGGACCGGCGGGGGGAGAGCGTGGCTAACCTGAGCCTGCGGCAGGTCTCCAAACGATTCGGTCATGTGGAGGTCATTCGCGACCTGTCGTTGGAAATTCCGGCGGGCGAGTTCGCTGTCTTCCTGGGCCCATCCGGCTGCGGCAAATCCACCCTGCTGCGCATGGTCGCCGGCCTCGAGGTACCGAGCGCCGGTGAGATCCACCTCGGAGATACCCGCATCGATACCGTGCGGCCAGGCGACCGTGGCGTCGCGATGGTGTTCCAACACTACGCCCTCTACCCGCACATGACGGTGCGGCAGAACATGGCGTTCGGCTTGCACAATATCGGCACCCCACCGGAGGAGATCACACGCAAGGTCGCCGAGGCAGCGGCAATGCTGGAAATCGCACCGCTGCTCGATCGCAAGCCAGGGCAACTGAGCGGTGGACAGCGCCAGCGCGTCGCCATCGGCCGTGCCATTGTCAAGCAGCCCAAGGCGTTCCTGTTCGACGAACCACTCTCCAACCTGGACGCGGCGCTGCGCAGCCGCACGCGCATCGAGTTGGCCCGCCTGCACCAGCGCATGCAAACCACCATGGTTTTCGTCACCCACGACCAGGTGGAAGCGATGACGATGGCAACCCGCATTGTGGTGATGAACCAGGGCCGCATCGAGCAGGTCGGCACGCCGATGGAAGTGTATCAGCAACCGAGCACCCGCTTCGTCGCTGGCTTCGTCGGCACGCCGGCGATGAATTTCCTGCCCGTCGCACGCGTTGAGGCGCGGGCCGGCCGTGTCGTCGCGTGCCTGCCCGACGGCACCGAGATCGCCACGCCGGTCCCTGCCGGCCGCCTGCCCTCCGGCGACCTCACGCTCGGCATCCGCGCCGAGCACATCGTGCCCGGCGACAGCGCCGAGGCCCGCGTCGTCGTCATCGAGCGTCTTGGCGAGCGCACGCTGATCTACGCCGACCTGCGCGACGGCAGCACGGTGGTGTACGACGAACCCGGCGACGTGCAGCTCGATATTGGCCAGCCAGTGCGCCTCGGTTTCGATGGCGCGGCCGCGCACCTGTTCGGCCCCGATGGGGTGACGCTCCGTGGCTGAGCCGGCTATCGCGGTCGGCCGCAGCAGCGCTGCCGCTGCGATCGGCGAGAAGCACGCAGCCAACCTGCTCTTCGTGCTGCCCTACTTCGTCATCCTCCTTGTTCTGCTGCTCGTCCCGCTCGGGCTTGGCATTTGGCTGTCGTTGCAGGACTACGACATGCTGGGTGGCTGGAACGGCAGCGTCGGGTTCGACAATTTCCGCAATCTGCTGGACGATTCAATTTTCCCAGGCACAGTGCGAAACACCGTCGTGTTCGTGCTGATCACCACGCCGGCCTTCGTCGGACTCGGGCT
Organism: uncultured Alphaproteobacteria bacterium; assembly: GCA_963812475.1. Lineage (GTDB taxonomy): Bacteria > Pseudomonadota > Alphaproteobacteria > Acetobacterales > Acetobacteraceae > JAMXLO01. The sequence continues at coordinate 7,437 of CAWEVI010000044.1, read as the reverse complement.
ATTCCTGGCGCTCGCGTTGAATGACTCGCTACGCCGCAGCGCGGTGCTGCGTGCGGTGTTTTTTGGTTCGTCGGTCCTCTCGGTCACCATCGTCACGCTGATCTGGCGCCTGGTGTACCTGCCGGACCGCGGGCTGGCGGCCGACGTCCTCGGCCTGGTCGGCCTGCACGGCTTCGACCCCGTCACCAGCGAGACCTGGGCGCTGCCGGCAATCGCAGTGGTTACCGTGTGGTGGATCATCGGCCTGCCGATGACGCTGTTCCTCGCTGCCCTGCAACAGATCCCGGCGGAGCTTTACGAAGCCGCAGCACTCGACCACGCATCCCGCTTCACGACGCTACGGAGCATCACGTTGCCTTCGATTCGGCGCACGATCGCGGTCGTGGCGGTGATCGAGATCGTGTTGCAATTCCAGCTCTTCGGCCAGGCGCTGCTGATCACCGGCGGCGGCCCCAACAACCACTCGCGCCCGATCGTGCAGTTTATCTACGAAGCGGGATTCCGCGACCTCCAGCTGGGTTTCGCCGCCGCCGCCTCGCAGGTGCTTTTCGCGCTCATGCTGTTAGCCGCGCTCGGGCAGATGTGGCTCTCGCGGCGGCGCGAAGGCTGAGCATGGAAAGCTGGCGCAGCGGACGTTCGTTGGGCGACCGGCTGCTGCTGCTGGCCGTGGTGCTGCTGGCAATCGCCTGGATTGCGCCAATCGTCTGGGTGGTCGGGTTGAGTTTCAAACCTAACGAGGTGCTCATGCGCAGCACCGGCGGGATCATCCTCCCCCCCTTCACGCTGAAGAACTATGCCGACATCCTGGCCGCCAGTTCGGTGTTTGGCTGGATGGGCAATAGTGCCATCGTGGCGGTCGGCCAGACCGTGCTGACGCTGGTGATCGCCTCGCTCGCCGGCTACGGCTTCGCCCGCACGGATTTCCCGGGCCGCAGGGTGCTGTTCGTGCTGTTGCTGGCCGCGCTCGCCGTGCCGGAGCAGGCGGTGATCGTGCCGTTGCACATCATGTTCGCCCAGGCGAACCTGCATAACACCTACATCGCCCTGATCGCTCCGCGGCTTGCCTTCCCGTTCGGCGTATTGCTGATGACGCAGTATTTCCGCGCCATTCCGGCGGAGATTGAGGAGGCAGCGTTGCTCGACCGCGCATCTCGGCTGAAAGTGTTCTGGCGCATCGTATTGCCGCTCTCGATCCCCGCGCAGGCAACGCTCGGCATCTATACCTTCTTACATGCATGGAACGATTATTTCTGGCCGCTGGTGTCTGCCACCAAACCGGAGATGTACACCCTCACCGTCGGCCTGGCTTCGATGCAGACCAACTTCGCGCAGACCGAAGGCATCGGCTTTCTGATGGCACAGGCCGTGTTCGCCGGGCTCCCCGTGCTGATCCTGTACTTGTTCTTCCAACGGCACATCGTCAGCGCCGTCGCCGGCGGTGCCGCCCGATAGGCCGACCCGAAAACTCTGAAAGCAAAGGAGGACGCCATGTCGATACGAAGAAAGCTGCCCGCTCTGCTGTCGATCACCACCGCCGCGCTCGCGACGCTGCTCGCCGGCCCGGTGGCAGCCCAGCAGAAGACCGAGATTACCTTCGCCCGCTTCTTCGGTGCCTGCGAAGCGGACTACGGCACCTCGCAGGACGTCGCGCATGCGCGCGGCGAGTGCGGCGTGATGACCACTTTGGTGAACCTGTTCAACGCTACGAACATGGACAACATCGTGGTGAAACCGCAGATCATCGAATGGGGGCCGTACTACCAGCAACTGAACGCCCGCATCGCGGCACACGACATCCCCACGATCGCGGTCATGCACACTGCCCAGCTTGGCGATTACACCCGCTACGTGGAGCCGCTTGATGACATGCTGAAGGAAGCTGGCATCGACGCCGCGGACTTTACGGCAAATGCGCGCGCCGGAGTCACCGTCGGCGGCAAGATCTACGCCATGCCCTGGGACACGCATTCCTGGCTCTGGCACTTCAATATTGGGCTGTTCAAGAAGGCCGGGCTCGTCGACGCGCAGGGTCAGCCGCTGATACCCAAGTCTGTGGACGAGATGATCGCCCAGGGGCGGCAGATGAAGGAGAAGACCGGCAAGCCGTACATCATCATCGCAACGTCCGGCGCTGGGGACTTCGCCAACAGTGCGCGCGGCTACTATTCCTGGCTGTACGACCAGAATGGCAGCATTTTCCCAAACGGCTATGAGAAAGCCGACTTCAAGACCCCGGAATTGCTCGCCGCATTCAGCGCCTATGAGCAGCTTGCCAAGGCCGACCTGCTCACCAAGGGCCTGGATGGCGGCGGCGCCATCGGCGCCTTCCTCAACGGCAACGGCGCCGTCTACCTCACCGGCACTTGGCGCATCGACGACTTCCTGGCGGCCGCAGCCAAGCCCGGATCGCCACTCTCCGAGGGCTACACCACGCGCGTCTTCCCCAACCTGTTCAAGACCCAATCGGTGTGGACCGACAACCATAGCTGGGTCGTGCCGAAGGGCGGCACCAACGCAGAGACCCGCAAGGCGGCGCTGGTATTCCTGAAGTTCCTGTGGGACCACAATTTCGACTGGGCCCGCGGCGGCGGACACCTGCCCGCCAGGCAATCGGTGATGGCGGAATACGCGAAACTGCCGCTGCGCCAGTATGTCGTGGATATCCCCACCTTCGGCCGCGCACTGCCGCACGAGGTGCACCGCCAGTTCGGCTTCCAGAACATGATCGGCGAAGAAATCGCCAACGTGATCAACACCGGCAAGACCGCCGAACAAGCCGCCGATGCCGCGCAGGAGCGTAGCGTGGCCCTGCTGCGTGGCCGCTGATCAAACAGACCCGCACCAGCTCAAAGCGGGCGCGGATCCTCCGGAGAAACCGACATGCGCACCGCTCGTGTCCTGCTGGACCGTGACTTCACCATCGGACGGACCGATCAGCGTCTGTTCGGCGCCTTCGTCGAGCACCTGGGCCGCTGCGTTTATGGCGGCATCTTCGAACCGGGCCATCCCACAGCCGACGCCAAGGGCTTCCGCCAGGATGTCATGGCGCTGGTCCGCGAGCTCGGCCCCACGATCATGCGATATCCCGGCGGCAACTTCGTTTCGGGCTACAACTGGGAAGACGGTGTCGGCCCGGTGGCGGAACGGCCAGCCCGCCTCGACTACGCCTGGTTCTCCACGGAGCCGAACACCTTCGGCACCAATGAGTTCATCGACTGGTGCCGGATGGCCGGCATCGAGCCGATGCTCGCCGTCAACCTGGGCACGCGCGGTCCCCAGGACGCCGGATACTTCATCGAATACTGCAACCACCCGGGCGGCACGCACTATGCCGACCTGCGCCGCAAGCACGGCTGGGAGCAGCCGCATGGTGTGAAGTTCTGGTGCCTGGGCAACGAGATGGACGGGTCTTGGCAGACCTGCGCGCGCACCGCCGACGAATATGGCCGTGTCGCGCAGGAAGCGGCGAAGATCATGAAGTGGGTCGATGGCTCGATCGAGCTGGCCGCCTGCGGATCCTCGGGCCGCAAGATGGCGACGTTCGGAGCCTGGGAAGATCGCGTCCTGGAGCACTGCTTCGACCAAGTCGAATGGATCAGCCTGCACACCTACCTGAACAACTATGCCGATGACACGCCGGCCTTCCTCGCCAGCTCCGATGCGATGGACAGCTTCATCGAGGAAGTGGTGGCGATTGCCGATGCGGTCGCGGCGCGCCGGCGTTCGCGCAAGCGCATCATGCTGAGCTTTGATGAATGGAATGTCTGGTATCGCACGCGCCGCCCGCGCGAGGCACGCGTGAAGCCGGGCTGGCCGGTTGCGCCGCCGATCCTGGAAGAGGTCTACGACATGCAGGACGCGCTCGCGTTCGGCGGCGCGGCGATCTCCCTGCTGAACCACGCCGACCGCGTGCGCTGCGCCTGCCTCGCCCAGCTGGTCAACGTGATCGCCCCGATCATGACCGAGACTGGCGGGCCCGCCTGGCGGCAGACCATCTTCTGGCCGTTCGCTGATTTCAGTCGCTTCGGACGCGGTGATGTGCTGCGCACGCGGATCACCTGCGACACCTACGACACAGCGTATTTCGATCCCGCCGGCATGGACGACGAGGTCCGCACGCCGCTTTCCGGTGTCCCTTATCTGAAGCTCGCGGCGGTCGCCGGAGACACCGGCGAGCTTACGCTGTTCACGCTCAACCGCGAGCTGACCAGCGAGATGCGGCTTGAGGTCACGGCGCGGGGCTTCGACGGGCTTGTGGTTGCCGGAGCGACCTCCCTGCACGATGCTGACCTGAAGGCCGCGAACAGGCGCGACGCCCAAGATCGGATCAAGCCGACCACGCTAACTGGCATATCGGCTGAGGGCGGAACTATCGCGGCCTCGCTGCCCCCGGCCTCATGGTCGGTCATCCGCTTGGCCCCGGCCGGCGCGGCCTGGGCCGCGCGCCGCGCCAACCAAACTTAGCGAAACCTGTGCCACGCAGATTGTCACGTTGCTGCTGGGACTCAGAATTTCGCTGAGGTGACTGGTTCTGCCGTTTGGAATTCGAATTCAGAGCAAAATGACGGTTTTGACGTTAGATCAACGTCTATGAGTCGTTTCAGTCCTTGATCGGCTCCGCCGGCGTAAATAAAGTGGCATGTCCGTTGCGCGCTCACGCAGTCCAGCACCTTCAGACTTCTCGGACTTGTGCATCATCGGTTACGGCACCTCACCTTACGATCCGCGCAAAGCCTAGCCGGCGCGAATGGCGCCGGCACCCTTTTTGGCATGGTATTTCCGTGTCCCGTCATTGGCGACCTTGCGGTCGGCATCGAACAACTTGCCGGCGCCGCCGATATAGGCTTCGGGCTACGCCATCGCCGGAACATTCAGGAAGGCAAGCGACTGCCGCAAATGATGGTTGGCGCCGAACCCGCCGATACCGCTTGGCGAGGCACTGACGACTGCACCCGGCTTACCGCTCCATGCGCTCTTGCCATAGGGGCGCGAGCCGATATCGATCGCGTTCTTCAGCACGGCTGGCACCGAGCGGTTATGCTCGGGCGTGACGAAAAGAACCGCGTCGGCTGCCCCGATGCGTTAGCGAAAAACGCCGTCCATTCCGCTGGCGGATTTTCGTCAGCATCCAGATTGTAGATGGGCAGTTGCCCTATTTCGCTGATGCTGAGTCCAGCCCCCCGGGGCCACCTCGCCGAGCGCGTTGGCCACCCCGCGATTTATCGAATCTTCCTGAGGCTGCCGACGATCACGGCAACGTCGCGTATCTTGTCCATTTAGTTTCCTTCCCTGGTCGTGTTTTTTTCGTTCGACCGATCTACTCCCGCGCGTCCTTGCGCGGAGAGATGCGCGAGAGGCAAATGCCAACCGTATCTGATCGCCGTGAAGCGAAGACCGAAGCACAAAGCCCCTCCGGCCAGCGCAGAGACGCCATAAGAAAGACCCAGCACATTGCCGATTACAACGATCAACGCGCCCGCCAGCGCCGCAACGGCGTAGAGATCGGAACGCAGCACCTGCGGGATTTCGGAAAGGAGCACGTCGCGCATCATGCCGCCGCCGATGCCGGTTAACATGCCCAATAGAGCCGACGCGACCGGACTTAGTCCGAACTCGACGGCCTTTTGTGTGCCGGCGACTGCGAAGAACGACAGTCCCGCCGCATCGAACAGCAGCACAGGGGTGCGCAGTCTATTGACGCCCGCATACCAGAAGAATGTGATGGGCCCCGCCAGAACGGAAACCAGCAGATATCGGCCATCGGTGAGGGCGGCCGGGGGCACCGCGCCGATCAACACGTCACGTGTTATCCCGCCAAAATTTCCCGTCACGAAGGACAGGACGAGGATGCCGAAAATGTCGAGTCTGCGATTGACCGCGGCGACTGCGCCGCTGATCGCGAAAACGAATGTCCCGCCCAAGTCCAGGATAGGCACGAAGCTTTCAATTGTGGCCATTACGGCTCCCGCGACACCCGCCGATGCTATACGAACATCAGCTTTGCGCCGAGCCATGCCAGCGCGCCGACGACCAGCGCCTCTACGCCGGTTTCCAGGGTCGGGTGTAGGACCGGTGCGAATTGCGGGCTGTGATTGACCGGCAGCTCATTGAGCTTTCCCGCTGCCTTGGCCTCGGCATAGGTCTTGGGATCATTTCCGCCCACGAACCAGAACACCGATGGAACCTGCCACGCGGTGCCGAAGCAGCCAAAATCCTCACTGGCCGGCGCGGGTCCGGTATGCTTCACCCGGTCAGCTGAAAAATAGCCGCGAAACGCTGCGGCGATACGGTTGCTTGCGGTTTCGTCGTTCACGTTGAGCGGGTAGCGGTCGAGCGGTGTAATCTCCGGTTTGCGCGTCGCCCCCGAGGCTTCGGCCTCGGCATTGACGATCCGCTCGATCGCAGCAAGCACATGCTTGCGCACGCCGGCATCGAACGTCCGCACATTGAGCTTGATGATGGCTTCGTCGGGAATGACGTTCTCTTTTGTGCCGGCCTGCAACACGCCGACCGTGACCACCGCGGCGTCGTTTGCGGCAACCTCGCGGGACACGATGGTCTGGAGCCGCAGGACGACGGATGCCGCCATGACGATGGGATCGATGCTCGCCTGCGGCATCGAGCCATGCGCCCCGCGCCCGAACAGACGGATTTGCAGACTGTCCGCCGCCGACGTAATCGGTCCGGCGCTGCCGGCGACGGTGCCGGCGGGGCCGACCATGACATGCTGGCCAAGCACGACATCGGGTGTGGGGAAGCGTTTCAGTAGGCCGTCATCGATCATGGCCTGCGCACCTTGCGCGGTCTCTTCACCCGGTTGGAAAACGGCCATCAACGTTCCCTTCCACGCGTCGCGCGCCTGCGACAGCAATGTCGCCGCCCCAACCAGCCAGGCAACATGCATGTCGTGGCCGCACATATGGCCTACCGGAACATCGTTTCCATCATCATCCTTCGCTGAGACCTTGCTGGCGTAGGCGAGGCCGGTGTTCTCGGCGATTGGCAGCGCATCCATGTCGGCGCGCAGCATTACGGTAGGCCCTTCACCGTTGCGGAGCAGTCCAACCACACCCGTCTTGCCTACCCCGGTCGTCACCTCGTAGCCAGCTTTCCTGAGCCTGTCGGCCGCAATGCCGGCCGTTCGCGTCTCATGCATCGACAATTCGGGATGGGCGTGAATGTCTTTATAAAGCGGTTCAAGATCGGGTAGCAGCTTGCCCAGGTTCGTCAGGACAACGGATGCACTGTTGTGGGAAGTATGCTCAGCCATAATGATCTCCTTCTGATGCCTGCCGGCGGCCAGTATCCGGCGGTGAAGCGCCGGCGGCTGTGTGCATGCTGTTCGACCTCATTGACCATCGCCCCGCTGAAGCCTTCCTTGGCTATCCTGCTGCTACGCAGGTACAGTTTCCAAATTTGATCGCCGCGTGTGTGCCG